>JAXHMQ010000001.1:0-27500 GCA_034521365.1 Halofilum sp. (in: g-proteobacteria)
GCCGCCGCGCACCTCGCCGAGCACCGTGCCCGGCTCGAGCTCGCGGAAGTTGAGGCGGTCGAGCTCCGGGTCGAGCACGAGGTCGGCCCCGGCGCCCGGGCCGAAGCGCAAGCGCACGCCGTGCGGTACCTGCACCAGCGCGACGCTCTCGAACAGGTCGATCTCGCCGGGCGCCGGCGGACGCTCCGGCACGGACTCGAGGCGCAGGCAGCGCTCCAGGAAGTCGTGCGCATGCGCGCTGCCGAGGTCGTTGCCGACGCGCCCGCACTCGAGCGTGATCGCCGGGCACAGGCCGAGCAGCGCCTGCGACTGGGCGCCGCGCGGGCGCGTGAAGTAGACCACGGTGCGGGTGAACAGCGAGGCCAGCTGCAGGCAGCGGTCGTCGAGGATGTTGACGCCGGCGTAGTGCGGGCTGTCGCCGGTCGTGTTGTGGATGTCCAGGCTCGCCAGCAGCGGCTCGCCGCGCAACGCCGCCACGACCTCCTCGAGCATGCGCGTCTCGGGCGACGCGGGCAGCTCCGTGCCCGGCCAGCAGCGGTTGAGGTCGGGCTGGTGGTCGAGGCGGCGGTGGCCCTGGCGCGCGGCGTCGGGGTTGCCGATGAACAGCCACAGCGGGCGCGGCAGGGGACGCGAGCCGTAGCCCGCGAGCAGACGCTGGACCGCCTCCAGGCCGGTGTGCTCGTTGCCGTGCTGGAGCACCGACACGAACAGCGCCTGCGGCGCCGCCCCGGGCAGGCGCACGAGCGCCGGCCCGGGCAGCAGCCGGTGCAGCTCGCTCGCCGGCGTGTCGACGAAGCCGGGCGGCAGCGTGTCGAGCCGGGTCAGCAAGGGTGTTCGCGGCGCGTGTCGGGGCGGCCGCTGCGGCGGATGTCGGCCGCGGGCGGGGTCGGGTGGGCGCTCATGGTGGTGGGACGGGGACCTCCGGGTGACTACGGGCTCCACTCGTGGACCGGGCTGCCGTCGGCCTGGCGTTGCGCGTACGCCGCCGTCAGCCCGCGCATGTCGCGCCCGTGGCGCGCGACCCAGGCGCGCTGCCAGGCGGCGCCGTTGCGCCCGCTCCGCACCCGATCATCGACAATGCCGAGATAGCGGTCAATGTCACCGGCCTCCAGGCCGAGGTCGCGCAGCCCGAGGCGTGCGCACGGCAGCAGCTGCTCGCGCAGCAGGCGCGCGACCGGGTGCACCTCGCCGTCGGTCCAGCTCACCCGCGCCCCCAGCCCGCGCCGGGCGCAGGTATAGAAGTTGTCGCGCGCGGCCGGGAACGCGAGGATCCGGCCCGGCGTGCGCCCCTCCTGGCTCGCGTAGTAGTGCGCCAGGCCGTAGAACAGCGCCGCGTTGGCGATCGCGTCCACCGCGCTGGGTCCGCCCGGGATCACGCGGTGCTCGATGCGCACGTGCGCACGGCCGTCGTCGTCGAACCCCACGAGCGGCCGGTTCCAGCGCCAGATGGTGCCGTTCTGCAGCTGCAGGTGCGCGAGCCGCGCCGCCGCGTCCGCGTCGAAGCGCATCGGCAGCAGCACGGGGAAGTGGTCGCGGTTCTCGCGGAACACCTCGGCCAGCGACTCGCGCGCGTAGCCCGTGCCGAAGCCGACCCGGCGCGGCGGCCCGTGGGCCGCGCCGCCGACGCCGCCGCTCTCGACGGCCTGCTCGAACAGCGGCACGCGCGTCTCGTCCCAGAGGTCGTGGCCGAACAGGTAGGGCGAGTTCGCCGCGGCCGCGACGATCGGACCGGAGACGAGCACGGCCGCGTTGTAGTAATCCGCCGCGCGGCTCGCCGGCACCTGCATGTGCACCTGGAACGAGGTCGCGGCCGACTCCAGCATCACGTCGGGGTGCTCGGTGAACAGCCGCTCGCGCCCGCAGATGTCGATGCGCAGCGCGCGCCCGCCGCGCTGGCGCAGGATCTGCTCGTTGAGGGCGGCGAAGCGGGCGATCGGCGTCATCGCCGCCTGGCCGAGCTCGGCCTGGGTGACCGTCGGCAGGATGCCGATCATCACCAGGCGCATGCCCAGCGCCGCCGCGCCGTTGCGCGTGCGCCGCCAGGTGTCGTCCAGGCCGCGCTGCATGCGCTCCAGCGCATCGCCCTCGAGGCATCGCGGCGCGGTGTTGAGCTCGATGTTGAAACGCGCCAGCTCGGTGGTCAGCAGCGGATCGTCGAGGCGGCGCAGCAGGGCGTCGTTGCCCGGCGCCGGTGACCAGTCGGGGTCGGTGAGCCAGGCCTCGAGCTCGAAGCCCCCGACCGGGCGCGATTCCGAGAGCGTGCCGTCGGTGAACCAGCGCTCGAGCGTGCGGGTCTCGGCGTCGAGGCGCGCGGCGAACTCGCGGAAGTCGTCGTCCGTGAACTCGCTCGAGTCGATGTCACGGCCCATGGATCGCCCCTCCCCGCCCGTGGGCGGTGGCTCCTGGGGCGGCATGATGCCCGAATGCCCGGCGCGGGGCATTGCACAGTCTCTTCAGCGCGCGTCACCGGCGAGCGCGGCCTCGGCCGCGGCGAGGCGCCCGGGCGTGCCGATGTCGTGCCACAGGCCACGGCAGCGCCGCCGCTCGACCCGCTCGTCCGCCATCGCCGCGCGCAGCAGCGGTGCCAGGCGCGCGTGGCCGTCCGCGCAGCCCGCGAACAGCGCGGGGTGGTAGACACCGATGCCGGCGAAGGTCAGGCGCGGCTCGCCGTCGGGGCGCACGCGGTCGCCGGCGAGCGCGAAGTCGCCGCGCGCATGCTGCGGCGGGTTGTCGACCAGGACCAGCTGGGCGAGGTCGCCGCTCGCCAGGCGCAGGCGCCCGAGCGGGTAATCGGTGACGATGTCGGCGTTGATCACGGCGAACGGCGCCTCACCGAGCAGCGGCAGCGCGCGCACGATGCCGCCGGCGGTCTCGAGGCCGCGCTCGCCCTCGTCGCTGTGGCGCACGCGCAGCCCCCAGCGCGTGCCGTCACCGACGTGCGCGCGGATCTGCTCGCCGAGCCAGGCGCTGTTGATCACGACCTCGGTGAAGCCCGCCGCCGCCAGCGCCGCGAGGTGGCGGTCGATCAGCGGGCGCCCGGCGCAGGCGAGCAGCGGCTTGGGCGTGCGGTCGGTGTGCGGGCGCATGCGCTCGCCGCGCCCGGCGGCCAGCAGCATCGCCCTCATGGCGGTGCCGCCCGCGGCAGGGCCGCCAGCGCCGCGCGCAGCGGCGCCAGGTCGGCGTCGCCGTCGAGCTCGCGCCCAGGTAGGCGTGGAAGCGCGGCGCGTCGGCGATGTAGCCTGGCTTGCCGTCGCGGTGGCTGAGGCGCGCGAAGATGCCCAGGACCTTGAGGTGGCGCTGCGCCGCCATGGCGTCGAGGTCGGCGCGCCACGCCGCCGGGTCGTGCGGCACCGGCAGGCGCGCGGGCGCGCGCGCCTGCCAGGTAGCGATCGATCCAGCGTTGCTCGTCCGCGACCGGCCAGGAGAGGAAGGCGTCGCGCAGCAGCGACGCGAGGTCGTAGGTGATCGGGCCGGCGACCGCGTCCTGGAAGTCGAGGATGCCGGGCAGCGGGTCGGCGACCATGAGGTTGCGCGGCATGTAGTCGCGGTGGACGAATACGCGCGGCTGCGCCAGCGCGCGCTCGACCAGGCGCGCGCGCGCGTCGGACCAGTCGCGCCACCAGGCGGCGTCGGGCTCGTGGCCGAGGTGTCGGCGCACGTACCACTCGGGGAACAGGTCGAGCTCGGCACCGAGGCGCCCGGCGTCGCAGGGCCGGCAGGCCGTCGCTCGCCGCCGCGGCCTGCATGCGCACGAGCGCATCGACGGCGGCCGCCATCAGGCGCTCGGCCCCCGGCGTCTCCAGGCGGTCCATGTAGCCCGTGCGCCCGAGGTCGCCCAGCAGCAGGAAGCCGTCGTCCGCGTCGTGGGCGACGATCCCGGGCACGTTGAGCCCCGCGCCCGCCAGGCGCCGCGCGACCTCCACGAAGGGGCGCGTGTCCTCGTGCGCCGGCGGCGCGTCCATCGCCACCAGGCTGCCCGCGCGCAGCGGCACGCGGAAATAGCGGCGGAAGCTGGCGTCGCCCGAGGCCGGCTCGAGCGGCCCGGCCACATCCGGGCACACCTCCGCCAGCCAGCGCTGCAGCGCCTGCAGCCGGGCGTCCGGCGGGGTGTCCTGGTCGCGGGCGGTCACGGGGTGGCCTGGTCCGTTGCGCGCGGTTTCGCTACAAATAGTGTAATCGAGCGCGGGCGTACCCAAAATGTTGGGTGTGTCGCTTGATCCACCCGGGCGCTGCGCCTACCATGAACCGGTCTGGATCGCCCCCGGAGAAAGGCCGTCATGATCAAGCGCAGCCTGGCCCTTGCCGGCCTCGTCCTGTGCAGCCCGGGCGCACAGGCGGCCGGGTTCGACATCAGCCTGTCCGACGAGACCGCCCACCTCCAGTACCTGACCGACTCCGGCAGCCTGGGCTACGGCGGCGCGGACATCGGCTTCGGGCTGTTCTACACGGAGGCCGATGACTACATCGGCACCGCCAACCTGCTGGTCACGAGCAACCCGGCCAGCGGCAACAACTTCCAGTTCGGCGTCGGCGCGAAGGGCTTCGCCGGGGAGGTCGACGGCATCAACGAGGACGTCGCCGCGATCGGCATCGGCGGGCTCGTGCGCTACATCATCCCGTCGCAGACGCCGATGGGGATCGCGCTCGAGGGCTACGCCGCGCCCAGGATCACCAGCTTCGGCGATACCGAGGAGCTGCGCGAGGTCATGGCCCGCTTCGAGATCGAGGTGATGCCCTCGACCCGCGGCTACATCGGCTACCGCTTCCTCGAGCCCGAGCTGGAACGCGCGGGCGACGTGGAGCTCGACGACCAGGTCCACGTCGGCATCCGCGTGCTGTTCTGAGCCCGCGCGGCGGCAGCCGTCGACGGGCCCGCCCGGGCATGGCCGCCATCGACGACGTCCTCGCCATCATGGCACGGCTGCGCGACCCCGAGCGCGGCTGCCCCTGGGACCTCGCCCAGGACTTCCGCTCCATCGCCCCGCACACGGTCGAGGAGGCCTACGAGGTCGCCGACGCGATCGAGCGCGGTGACCTCGACGGCCTGCGCGACGAGCTCGGCGACCTGCTGTTGCAGGTCGTCTACCACGCCCGCATGGCGGAGGAGGCCGGGCGCTTCGACTTCGCCGACGTCGCCGCCGGCCTGGCCGACAAGCTCGTGCGCCGCCACCCGCACGTGTTCGGCGACACCGCCGCCGACACCGCCGGCGAGCGCGAGCGCATCTGGGAGCGCGAGAAGGCGGCCGAGCGCGCGGCCAAGGGCGAGGACGACGCCAGCGCGCTCGCCGGCGTGACCCTGGGCCTGCCCGCGCTCGCGCGCGCCCAGAAGCTGCAGAAGCGGGCGGCGCGCGTCGGCTTCGACTGGCCGCACGCCGCCGGCGCCGCCGCCAAGGTGAGCGAGGAGCTCGCGGAGATCGAGGCCGCCGGCGATGATCCCGATGCGCTCGAGGCGGAGGTCGGCGACCTGCTGTTCGCCGCGGTCAACCTGGCGCGCCACCACGGCGTCGACGCGGAGACCGCGCTGCGCCGCGCGGGCAACCGCTTCGAGCGCCGCTTCCGCGCGCTCGAGGCGAGCCTGGCCGCCGAGGGCAGCGCGGCCAGCGAGGCCGACCTCGAGGAGCTCGAGGCGCACTGGCAGCGGGCCAAGGGCACCGAGCCCGGTCGCTGACAGCCGTGGACCTGCCCCGCTCCGGCCCGCTCGGGCGCGGCTGCTTCCGCGCGCTGCCCGAGGCGCGCGAGCGCGCAGGATCCATGGTGGCGTGATGGTTCACCAGGCGGCACGACGAAGGCGTGATGGTTCACCAAGCGGGCGCGTCGTGCATGGACCGGATCGCGCTGGCGCAGACGGGGCGGTGGCCGACACAGGGCGGCCCGGGTGAGCGCCCGTGCGGGCACCGTCGCGATCGCGCGGGGGCTTCGCTGGTGCCTGTTCGGGCTCGTCCTCGGACTCGCCTCCGTGGCGCTGGCCTGGCGGATGCTCGCGGTCGACTTCGCCTACCCGGTGCTCTACGACCTGCTGGACATCGGCGCCACCATCGAGCGCTACGGCCCCGAGAACGAGGTGCGCCCCGGTTTCCAGCGGACCGCCCGGGGCGAGCGGGAGCGCGTGTTCGGCGCAATCGTCGACGCGATAGCGACCAGGGCCGCGGTCTCGAGGAGATCCGCTACGTGGCACCGGACGGCCGGCCCATCGGGCGCTTGCTGACGCCGGCCGAGGTCACGCACCTGAAAGACGTGGCCGCGCTGGTCGCGGCATTCGAGGGCGTGGGCTGGCTCGCCCTGGTGGTCCTCGTGCTCATGGTCGCGGCCGCCGCCGCACGCCGGCAACGACCGCCGAGCGCCCGCGCCCTTGCGCTGGGCGGCGGCGCCATCGTCGGCGCCGGCGCGCTGGAATGTTCGCCGTCGGACCGGTCGATCTCTTCTACTGGCTGCACGAGCAGGTCTTCCCGCCCGATCACCAGTGGTTCTTCCACTATCAGGAATCGCTGATGTCGATGATGATGCGCGCGCCCGACCTTTTCGGCGCGATCGCGGTGCTCTGGCTCGCGCTCACGCTCGTGGTCGGGGCGACGATTGCCTGGGGAATCGGCCGGATCCTGCAACGCCGGGCGGCGACGTCGGGGCACTGACCCCGCTCGCGCCCAGCGGCGGGGAAAAGGGGGCCGGGTCCCGCAGGGGCGCCCGGCCCAGGCTGGCTCCTGTCACGAGGGAGGAGATGCGGGATCCTTCCCGCCGCCCCGGGCGCGCGGCCCGGGGCGAGGTCCGCCGCGATCAGAACTCGTAGATCGCGCCGATCGCGGTGACGTCGCCGGCGTCGTTCCGGCGGTCGAAGGCTGCCGACCTCGGCGAACACGCTGAGGCTGTCGTAGAGGTCGTGCATGACGCCGAACGAGGTCTCGGTGCGCGAGCTGCCCTGCTCCGGCGAGACGTCCTGCATCACCGCGTAGACATCGCCGGCGCCGTAGCCGTAGTTGAGGCCGACGCCCATGTACTCGACGTCGTTGTTGCTGCCGCGGTTGCTCTCGGCCGCGTAACGCCCTGCGATGCTGCAGGTCGCCGAGCGCGTAGTAGCCGCCGAAGCCCGTGGTACGCTCGTCGTCGTACGAGTCGGTGACGCCATTGTTGTCGGTGTCCACGATCGAGGCGCCGCGGTTGTCGCTGCCGACGGTGACGCCCCACGTGTCGCTGTCATAGCGCGCCACGAGCGACAGGCCGTTGCCGGAATCGCCCTGACCCGCCGGCAATGCTCTCGCCGATCTCGCCCTCGCCGTCACCCTTGACGCGCAGCTCGACGCCGAACGAGAAGCCGCTGCCGAAGCCCGGGCTCATGTAGGTGATCTGGTCACCCTCGCCGCCGTCGGCCTCCTCGGAGACGGAGGCGTACTCGAACGGGTCGATCAGCTCGTGCATGTTGTTCTCGAGCAGCGTGTCGTACGTGCCGGTGCGCACCATGCCGAAGTCGCCCGCGAGGCCGACCCAGGCCGAGTCGGTCGAGTTGATCCCGCCGCTAGTCTCGTTCGAGTCGTACTGGTACTCGAGGTGAAAGAAGGCGCGCGTGTTGCCGTCGAAACGGTGCTCGCCCTCGATCTGCAGCGTCGAGTCGTTGTCCTCCAGCTGTGCGGTGCTCTGGCCACTGTTGTCGGTCGAGTCCACGTAGGCCGGCTCGACCGTGCCCTCGATCGCGAACGAGGCGTTCTCTCCGACGTCGATGTCGTAGGGCCTGCGCCGCGGGCGCGGCCAGGGCGGGCGCCGCCGCGGTCGCCAGGGCTGCTTCGATCGGCCATCTCGCGCTCGTCCTCTCGGGCTGGATGGGGTTCTCGTGCCGCCCGCGGCGGCGCATGCCGGCGCCGGCCGGCAAGGTCGGGGCACGCTGGACGAGCGACGACGTGGCGGTCCCCGTGCGCGTTTCGAGCCGGTCACGGGACGATTGCGTCGCTGCCACGCCGGTGGCGCGGACGCCGGCCGGGGGTGCTGATGAGAGAGCTGATCGTGATCCGCCACGCCAAGTCGAGCCGGGACGATCCGGCCTGGACGACCACGAGCGCCCGCTGGCGCAGCGCGGCCGCGAGGCGCGCCGGCCATGGGCCAGCGCCTGCGCGCGCGCGGCACCGTGCCCGAGCGCCTGGTCAGCTCGGACGCGGTGCGCGCGCGCGACACGGCGGCCGCCGTGGCCGAGGCCGCCGGCCTCGACGTCGGCGCGGCTCCTGCCCGAGCCGCGGCTGTATACCGCCGACGCCGCGGCCGTGCTCGCGGTCGTGCGGCGCCTGGACGACGGCCTCGGGCGTGTCGCGATCGTCGGCCACAACCCGGCGCTGCACGAGCTCGTGCACACGCTCTCCGACCTGCGCCTAGACAAGCTGCCCACCGGCGGCCGTCGTGCACCTGCGCTTCGACGTGGCACGCTGGGCCGACGTCGGCCCGGGAAAGGCCGAGGTGGTCGACTACGACTACCGAAGAGCGGGAGGGGGTGAGGGCGGAGCGCCCACCCCGCAGGCCGGCTTCGGCCGCAGGCCGACGCCGGCATGGGCCGGGCCTCCGCCGGGGTCGGTGCGTCATGCGCGACGCCGGCGTCGGCCCGGCGCGGCGCGCCGGCCGAAGCCGGCCTACGCCGACCCGAAGAGCGGGAGGGTGAGGGCGGAGCGCCCGCCCCACCGCTTCGGCCGCAGGCCGACGCCGGCGGGGCCGGGGCCTCCCGCCGGGGTCGGTGCGTCATGCGCGACGCCGGCGTCGGCCCGGCGCGGCGCGCGGGCGAGAACGGTGGACGCCGACCCGAAGAGCGGGAGGGGTGCGGGCGACCCGCCCAGCGGCTTGCGCAGGCCGACGCCGGCGCGGGGCCGGGGCCTCCCGCCGAGTGGTCGTCATGCGCGACGCCGGCTCGGCCCGGCGCGCGCGCAGGCGAACCGCCGACGCCGACCCGAAGAGCGGGAGGGGTGACGTGCGGAGCGCCACCTGGCGGCTTCGGCCGCAGGCGACGCCGGCATGGGGCCGGGGCCTCCCGCCGGGGTCGGTGCGTCATGCGCGACGCCGGCGTCGGCCCGGCGCCGGGCGCGCCCTGCCGACCCGGGCGCGCTGACGCAGGGCGGGGGCGGCAGCGCCCACCCCGCAGGGCCGGCTTCGGCCGCAGGCCGACGCCGGCGTGGGGCCGGGGCCTCGCCGGCCGGGCGTTGGCGCGCCGTGCGCGGCGCCGGTTTCGGCCTCGGCTCGGCGCGCGGCCCTGGGCGCTGGGCGCTCGTGCCTCAGCCCACCATCCGCCGCACGCGCTCCAGGTAGGCGCCCTCGTCGGGCTGGGCGCCGTCACGCTGCGCCTCCCACAGGGTCTCGCCGAGCGCCTCCATGAGCCGGTGCTCGGCCTCGAGGTGGTCGCCGGTCTTCGCCTTCAGGCGCTGGATCAGGTCGGCGATCCCCGGCGGCCGGTCGGTGGCCTCCTGCTCGCGCAGCGCGATGTGCATGCCCATGTGCAGGAACGGGTTGGTCTGGCCGTCCTCGGGCTGGTAGTCACGCCCGAGCACCGCCTCGTTGCCGGGCGCGAGCAGCGCCTGGTACTCGGGATGGTCCGCGATCACGTCGGCGACGACGCGCTCCATGGGCTCGAGCGGCTCGCCGGCCTGCGCCTTGCGCCAGGTCTCGACGTAGAACCGGCGCATGCGGTCGCGGTCATTGCCGAACATCGGGCGGCTCCACGGCGGCTGCCGGCGCCGTCTTGTGCGCGTACTCGCAGAGATCGTGGATGCGGCACTGGCCGCACTTCGGGTTGCGCGCGGTGCACGTGTAGCGCCCGTGCAGGATCAGCCAGTGGTGCGCGTGGCGCAGGTATTCCTTCGGGATCACTTTCACGAGGCGGTCCTCGACCGCGCGCACGGTCTTGCCGGGCGCCAGCCCGGTGCGGTTGGCGACCCGGAAGATGTGCGTGTCGACCGCGACCGTGGCCTCGCCGAAGGCGGTGTTGAGGATCACGTTGGCGGTCTTGCGGCCGACGCCCGGCAGGGCCTCGAGCTCGGCGCGCGTGCGCGGGACCTCGCCGCCGTGGCGCTCGACCAGGATGCGGCAGGTCTCGATGACGTTCTTCGCCTTGTTGTTGAACAGCCCCAGCGTGCGGATGTGCTCGCGCACCCCGTCCGCGCCCAGCGCGAGCATCGCCTCGGGCGTGGGCGCGGCCGGGAACAGGCCGGCGGTGGCGGCGTTGACGCCGCGGTCGGTCGATTGCGCCGAGAGCACGACCGCGATCAGCAGCTGGAACGGCGTCTCGTAGGCCAGCTCGGTGGTGGGCTCGGGATCCGTCTCGGCGAGGCGGCGCATGATCTCGGCGCGCTTGTCCCGGTTCACCGGCGACCCTCCGTATCGGTCTCGCGTGCACGGGCGCGGCGCGCGCGGGCACGCGCCACCGCCGCCTCGATCTCGCCGCGCCTGCGCGCGCGCTCGTCCCCGCCGGCCACCGCGCGCGTTCTCGGCACGGCGGCGCTCGCGCTCGCGCGCCTCGGCTCTCGAGGCGGGCGTTGCGCGCCTCGAGCGGGGCCGGACTGCCCGGTGCGCGCGCGCAGCGGCGTCGGGTCGGGGATGGCACCAGCTCGATGCAGTCCACCGGGCAGGGCGGCAGGCACAGGCCACAGCCGGTGCATTCACCGGCGATCACCGTGTGCATGCGCTTCGACGCGCCGACGATGGCGTCGACCGGGCAGGCCTGGATGCAGCGCGTGCAGCCGATGCAGGTGGCCTCGTCGATCAACGCGACCTCGGGCCGGTCCACGGGCTCGCCGACTCGGGCGCGATCGGTATCACCGGCGGTCGAGCAGCGCCGCGAGCGCGCGCACGCCGCGCGTCGCCGCCGGGCGGGCAGCGGTTGATCTCCGCCTCGCCGCGCGCCACCGCCTCGGCGTAGGGCCGGCAGCCGTCATAGCCGCACTGCGTGCACTGCGTCTGCGGCAGCTCGGCGTCGATGCGCCCGGCGAGGTCGTGCTCTGCGGTGGTCGCGCTCAATGCGTTACCGGGTGGCGGCCGGAGGGTGGCCCATGGTACCGCCGTGCCGGCGGGCGCGTCGCGGGGCGTGCGGCAGATGCCGTGCACGGGTACTCTCGCCAAGGCGCCAAGCACGCCAAGGATGCTCTTGCGGCAGCGTCGCACCGCCACCCGGCGTCCGTGGTGCGGTCCCATGCCTTGCGCCTGGACTCTCGCGGAGGCCGCAGAGAACGCGGAGGAAAGCGGGCGATCGGTGTGAGGCGCCGTGTATCCTGCACCCCTCGCCACATTTTGTTCCTCGCTGGTCCTCTGCGATCTCCGCGCCCTCTGCGAGAGTCCTCATGCACGGCGCTGGGCCAGCCCAGGCGGTCGCTAACCGCCACGGCAACGCTGCAAGCGGATTTCCTGGCGCGCCGGCGCCTTGGCGAAGGAACGCGCACGGCCGTTCCCGCGCCGCGGCATCAGAACACCCCGATGAGGAACCCCACCCCCATCGCCGCGAGGATCGCCGCCGAGGCGAACGTCAGGCCCCGCTGGGCGTGCTCGAGGCGATGACCGAAGCGTTCCATGCCCGCGATCAGCGCCAGCGTGAGCACGATCAGGCCGCCGATCACCGCGAGCGCGTAGGTCAGCATCAGGGAGAGGCAGTGCTCGGAGCCCGCGCACAGGGCGATGATCTGGAACTCCTCCTCGTGCGCGAAGCCGAGCGTGAACGCGAACACGGCGAGCGCCCACAGGCCCGAGGGCGCGCCCGGCTCCGCGCGGTGGTCGTGCCCGTGCCCGTGGTGTTGATGGTGGTGGTGGCCGCCACCGCGCAGCGCGGCGCGCAGCTGCCATGCGGCCAGCGCCAGCAGGAGCCCGCCGGCGAGCCAGTCGATCCAGGCCGTGGCGCCGAGCTCGAGCCACTCCTTGGCCGCGAAGAACACCAGCACGACCGCGATCGAGCTCACCAGGTGCCCGACCCCGATCACCGTCGCGGCGAGCACCCCGGCGCTCCAGCGGGCCCGGCGCGCCAGCGCCCAGGCCGCCGCCACCGGCCAGCCGTGGCCGGGCTCGATGCCGTGTAGCACGCCCAGGCCGGCCGCGCCCGCGAACAGGCCCGCTATCGTGTCCGCGGTCAAGCGTCCGCGCCTACTTGATGCGCATGCCGGGCTCGGCGCCCGCGTCCGGCGCCAGCAGGTGGATGCCCTCGCCGTCGCCGGCGGCGAGCACCATGCCCTCGGAGGTGCCGAAGCGCATCCGGCGCGGCTCCAGGTTCGCGACCACGACCGTCAGCCGGCCCTCGAGATCCGCCGGCGCGTAGGCCTTGCGGATGCCCGCGAACACGGTGCGCCGCTCGCCGCCGAGGTCGAGCGACAGGCGCAGCAGCCGGTCCGCGCCCTCGACCCGCTCGGCCGCCTCGATGCGCGCGACGCGCAGGTCGACGCGCTGGAACGCCTCGATGCCGATGGTCTCGGCGATCGGCTCGCCGCCGGGCGGCCCCGCCGGCTGCGCGTCGCCCGCGGGTGCCAGGTCCGCCTTCGCGGCCTCGACGATCGCGTCGATGGTCTCGCGCTCGATGCGCGTGACCAGCGGCTCGAACCGCGCGATCTCGTGGTCGGTCAGCGGCTCGGCGAGGCCGGCCCAGTCGAGCGGCTCGCAGCGCAGGAACGCCTCGGCGCGCGCCGCCGTGTCCGGCAGCACCGGCTTGAGATAGCCCACCAGCACGCGGAACAGGTTGAGCCCCTGCGAGCACACCGCCTGCACCTCGGCCTCGCGCCCTTGCTCGCGCGCGGCCTCCCAGGGGCGGCGCTCGGCGATCCAGGCGTTGGCGCGGTCGGCGAGATCCATGATCTCGCGCATCGCGCGCGCGAAGTCGCGGCGCTCGTAGGCCGCGGCGATCTCCTCGCCGGCGTCGACGAACTCGCGGTACATGCCCGGCTCGGCCAGCTCGGACGCGAGGCGCCCGTCGAAGCGCTTGGTGATGAAGCCCGCGCAGCGGCTCGCGATGTTCACGAGCTTGCCGACCAGGTCGCTGTTCACGCGCTGCACGAAATCGTCGAGGTTGAGGTCGATGTCCTCGACGCGCCCGGTCAGCTTCGCCGCGAAGTAGTAGCGCAGGTACTCCGGCCCCAGGTGGTCGAGATAGGTGCGCGCCTTGATGAAGGTGCCGCGCGACTTCGACATCTTCTGCCCGTCGACGGTCAGGAAGCCGTGGCACCAGACGCCGTCGGGCATGCGGTAGCCCGCGCCGTGGAGCATCGCGGGCCAGAACAGCGTGTGGAAGTAGGCGATGTCCTTGCCGATGAAGTGATAGACCTCGGCGTCGCTGTCCGGCGTACCAGTAGTGCGTCGAAGTCCACGTCCGTGTGCGCTCGCACCAGTTGCGGAAGCTGGCCATGTAGCCGATCGGCGCATCCAGCCAGACGTAGAAGTACTTGCCGGGCGCGTCGGGGATCTCGAAGCCGAAGTAGGGCGCGTCGCGCGAGATGTCCCAGTCCTGCAGCCCGGCCTCGAACCACTCCTCGAGCTTGTTGGCGATCTCGGGCTGGATGTGGCCGCCGCGGGTCCACTCGCGCAGCACGCCCTCGAAGTCCGCCAGGCGGAAGAAGTGATGCTCGGAGCTGCGCGTGACCGGCGTCTTGCCGGAGAGCGCCGAGACCGGGTTGTTCGAGATCCGCCGGCGTGTAGGTCGCGCCGCAGACCTCGCAGGAATCGCCGTACTGCTCCGGCGCGCCGCAGCGCGGGCACTCGCCCTTGATGAAGCGATCCGGCAGGAACATGCCGGCGTCCTCGTCGAAGGACTGCTCGATCGTGCGCGTGGCGATGTGGCCGCCGTCGCGCAGGCGCGTGTAGATCGTCTCCGAGAGGACGCGGTTCTCCTCGGAGTGCGTGGTGTGGTAGTTGTCGAAGCCGACCAGGAAGTCGTCGAAGTCGCGGCGATGCTCCGCCGCGAGGCGCTCGATCAGCTCCTCGGGCGTCGTGCCCTCCTGCTGCGCCTTGAGCATGATCGGGGTGCCGTGGGCGTCGTCGGCGCAGAGATACAGGCACTCGTGGCCGCGCAGCCGCTGGAAGCGCGCCCAGATGTCGGTCTGGATGTACTCCACCATGTGGCCCAGGTGGATGGGCCCGTTGGCGTAGGGCAGGGCGCTGGTGACCAGGATGCGGCGCTTGGCGCTCATCGGCTTGCGGTTCCGCGATGGCAAGCGCGGAAACGTAACAGCATTGCGCGCTGCGCGACGCCAGCCGCCGCGCCGGTCAGCTGGCGCCATGGTCAGGCCGGGCGGCACGCCCGCTCGCGCGCAGGCCAGAGACGCGGAGCAACGCGAGGCAGGGGTGGCCCGGCATCGATCGTGGCCCCGTAATACGCATACATACTCCGCGTTCTCCGCGTTCCCTGGCGGTCTCCGCGCTGCTCCGCGTCGCCCCGGGCGCTCCGCCTTTTTCCGCGTTCCCTGCGGTGCTCCGCGAGATCCGCGCGCACGGCGTCGTCGCAGCCACCCCGGCCGCGCGCTGTGCCGCGTGCCCGGGCCTCGACAGGCGCGCTAGACTGAGAGCCTGCGCAACCGCCGCTGGAGCCCCGCCTGCGACCACCGAGGAAGCCGCCGTGCCGGCGGCGCAGGCGCAGGCGGCGATCCGCGCCGCGCTGGCCGGGGTCGAGCGCCGCATCGACGCGGCCTGCGCGCGCGCCGGGCGCGAGCGCGCCGACGTGCGGCTGCTGCCGGTGACCAAGACCGTCGAGCCGGCGCGCATCGCGGCCGCGGTCGCCGCGGGCTATCGCTGCTTCGGCGAGAACCGCGTCCAGGAGGCGCTGGCGAAGCGCGAGGCGTTCGCCGGCCAGGGCGTGTCGTGGCACATGATCGGCCACCTGCAGCGCAACAAGGTCAAGCAGGCGCTGGCGTTCGCCGACTGCATCCAGAGCGTCGACCGCCAGCGGCTGGTCGATCGCATCGCCGACCAGCTCGCGGGCGCCGGCGAGCGCCGCAGCGTGCTGCTGCAGGTGGATACCCTCGGGGCCGAAGCCAGTTCGGGGTCGCGCCGGAGGCGGCCCCGGGGCTCGCGCGCCATATCGCCGCGCGGCCCGAGCTCGCGCTCGACGGGCTGATGACGATCGGGCGCCTGGTCGACGACCCGGAGGACGCGCGCGACTGCTTCCGCACCCTGCGCGCGCTGCGCGAGCGGCTGCGCGACGAGCTCGGCCAGGCACTGCCGGAGCTGTCGATGGGGATGTCGGGCGACCTCGAGGTCGCCGTCGAGGAGGGTGCGACCCTGGTGCGCGTCGGCAGCGCCGTTTTCGGCGCCCGCCCCACACCGTGACCGGCCGGCTGCCGGTGGAATCAACCTGCGAGAGGCATGCATGAGCGAACCGGACCGCAAGCGCATCGAGGCCGCGATCGCCGGCTTCACCGACCCCGACCTCGAGCGCGACTACGTCGAGGCCGGCTGCGTCCAGTCGATCGACATCGACGGCGACAGCGTGCGCGTGGAGATCCGCCTGCCGTTCCCCATGGCCACGGTGCGCGAGGCGCGCGTCGCGGCGCTGCGCGAGCAGATCGAGGCGGTCGAGGGGGTCGCCCGGGCGGACGTGCGCCTCGACTGGGGCGTCGACGCCGGCGAGGTGCAGACCGATGCGCAGCGCATCGAGGGCATCAAGAACATCATCGCCGTGGCCTCGGCCAAGGGCGGCGTCGGCAAGTCGACCACGGCGGCCAACCTCGCGCTCGGGCTGCGCGCGGAGGGCGCCAGCGTGGGCGTGCTCGACGCCGACATCTACGGGCCCAGCCAGCCGCGCATGCTCGGCATCGACGGCAAGCCGGAGAGCCCCGACGGCAAGACGCTGATGCCGATGGAGAACCATGGCGTCAAGGCGATGTCGATCGGCTTCCTGGTCGACCCCGAGAGCCCGATGATCTGGCGCGGGCCGATGGTCACGCAGGCGCTCGAGCAGCTGCTCTACTCGACCAAGTGGGGCGAGCTCGACTACCTCGTCGTCGACCTGCCGCCCGGCACCGGCGACATCCAGCTCACGCTGGCGCAGAAGGTGCCGCTGTCGGGCGCGGTGATCGTCACCACGCCGCAGGACATCGCCCTGCTCGACGCGCGCAAGGGCCTGAAGATGTTCGAGAAGGTCGACGTGCCGGTGCTCGGCATCGTCGAGAACATGAGCATCCACGTGTGCAGCAACTGCGGCCACGCCGAGCCCATCTTCGGCGAGGGCGGCGGCGAGCGGATGGCGCAGGACTACGGCGTGCGCCTGCTCGGCCAGCTGCCGCTCGAGCTCGCGATCCGCACCCAGGCCGACAGCGGCCAGCCGACGGTGGTCGCCGACCCCGACAGCCGCAGCGCGGTCACCTACCGCGAGATCGCCCGCCGCGCCGCCGCCGGCCACGCGCGCAAGGACGTGCTGCCCAAGGGCTTCCCCAGCATCCGGTTCACCGACGACTGAATTGCCGCTGAGCACGGACGGGGCCCTGCGTCCTCGGGCACGGATCGACGCCCGCGGTGCGTCCAGGCCGTGCGCCGGTACTCTCGCCAAGACGCCAAGCACGCCAAGAAGGCTCTCGCGGCATCGCCGTGCCGGCGCCCGCGCCGGGGATCGGGCTGCGACGGCGCCGTGCGCGGGGATCTCGCAGAGACCGCCAGGGAACGCGGAGCAAACGCGGGAGCATGTCAGGCGTGGGGCAGCCTGCACGGCGCTCGCCCGGACGTAGCCCGCGGAGGCGCGATCCGGAATCGCGCGGCTGGCGCTGACCCGTCGCCCGGATTCGCGGCTGACGCGCTCCATCCGGCGCTAGCGCGCGTGTTGCTCGCCGGTCGGCTGCGATCTGCGCGCACCGACCGCGAGCGCCCGCGCGCGGCACAGGGGTCGGTGCCCTTGCCCCGGGGCAGACCGCGGCACGCGCCACCGGCGACCCTTCACGACGTCTTCCTCGGCGTGCTCGGCGCCTTGGCCGAGGGTACGCATGCACGGCGCCAGGGCACCGGCACGGCGGGCGATCTAATCGCCGTCGCGCAGGCTGATCACGCGGCCATTCGCGCTCGGCCGCGGCCTGCGCGAGCTGCGGGTCCGGGTCGACCGCCACCGGGCGCTCGACGCGCTCGAGCAGCGGCAGGTCGTTGTGCGAGTCGCTGTAGAAGCTGGCGCCGGCGAGGTCGGCGCCGTTGTCGGCGAGCCAGGCCTCGAGCCGCGTGACCTTGCCCTCGCGGAAGCACGGCGTGCCCGTGGGCAGGCCGGTGTAGCGCCCGTCGCGCATCTCGGCCTCGGTCGCCAGCAGCGTCTCGACGCCGAGCATCTGCGCGATCGGCTCGGTCACGAAGCGGTTGGTGGCGGTGATGATCATCAGGTGATCACCGGCCTCGCGGTGGCGCGCCAGCAGCCCCGGGGCGCCCGGGGCCACCACGGGCACGATCTTCTCCTCGACGAAGCCCGCGCGCAGGCGCGCCAGCTCGGCCGGCTCGTGCTCGCCGAGCACGCGCAGCGAGAAGCGCAGGAACGCGTCGATGTCGAGGCGCCCGGCCTTGTAGTCGGCCATGTAGCGGTCGTTCTCGCGCAGGTAGTGCTCGCCGTCGACGACGCCGTGCTCGGCCAGGTACTGGCCCCAGAGGTGGTCGCTGTCGTCGGCCAGCAGGGTGTGGTCGAGGTCGAATATCGCGAGCGGCAAGGGGGTGGTCCCGGTGGAGCGGGCGGGCATTGTAGCAGACCCCCTCGGTGGCGCCGCCGGTGCCTTTGTGGAACAATGACCACCGGTCCCGTTCGTCCCGGCGATCCCGTAAGTGATTGATTCAAAAGGATATAGAGCCAACGTCGGCATCGTCCTCGTCAATGGCGAGGGGCGCGTGTTCTGGGCCCGGCGCGCGGGCCAGGACGCGTGGCAGTTCCCGCAGGGCGGGATGCGCCCGGACGAGACGCCGCTGCAGGCGATGTACCGCGAGCTCGATGAGGAGACCGGCCTGCAGCCGGCGCACGTCGAGGTCGTGGGGCAGACGCGGGGCTGGCTGCGCTACCGCCTGCCGGCGCGCTACATCCGCCGGCGCTCGCGCCCCGTGTGCGTCGGCCAGAAGCAGCGCTGGTTCGCGCTGCGCCTGCTCGCCGACGAGCGCAGCGTCGACCTCAACCGCTGCACGCAGCCCGAGTTCGACGACTGGTGCTGGGTCGACTACTGGCATCCGCCCGAGGGCGTGATCTACTTCAAGCGCCAGGTCTACCGGCAGGCCCTGCGCGAGCTGGCGCCCCTGGTCCTGCCCGAGCACTACGCCGACCGCGCGGAGCCGGCCGCCAGCCGCGGCTGATCCGCCCCCTTGCGCGGCCGCCCCCGCGCCCGGGCCGTCCCGCGGCCGGGGCGGACGGCCCCGGGTGACTCCCGATGCTTTCGACGCTGCGCCGAATCGTCCAGGAAGTCGCGGCCGCGCCCGGGCTCGACGGCGCGCTCGACATCATCGTGCGGCGGGTGCGCGGCGCCCTCGACGTCGACGCCTGCGCGGTGTACCTGGCGCAGCTCGAGGAGGGCCCGCAGCGCCTCGTCATGCGCGCCGGCCACGGGGTCAACCCCGACGCCGTCGGGCGCCTGACGCTGGCGCCCGAGCAGGGCCTCGTCGGCCTCGTGGCCCAGCGCGCCGAGCCGCTCAACCTCGAGCGCGCCACGAGCCATCCGCGCTATCTGCGCACCGACGCCTACGGCGACTACGAGTACGAGACCTTCCTCGGCGTCCCGATCATCCACCAGAGCCGCGTGCTCGGCGTGCTGGTCGTCGCCCAGCGCGAGGGCCGGCGCTTCGGCGAGGACGCGGTCACCTTCCTGGTCACGCTCGCCGCGCAGCTCGCGGCGAGCATCATGCATGCGGTCGTCGGCGAGGAGGCCTTCCAGGTCCAGAGCGGCCAGGCGGGCAGCGCCGGTATCGTCAAGGGGCTGTCGGGCGCGCTCGGGCGTCGGCATCGGCGAGTGCGTGCGTCGCCTACTCGCCGGCGGCGCTCGACGACATCCCCGACCGCCGCGCGGCCGATGCCCGAGCACGAGCTCGAGCGCCTGGACGCGGCCATCCAGGCCGCCAAGGCGGACATCCGCGATCTCTCCGAGGAGATGCGCAACGTGCTCCCGGAAGAGGAGCGGGCGCTGTTCGACGTCTACGTGATGATGCTCGAGGGCGAGTCGCTGTGGGAGGAGGCGGAGCGCGTGATCCGCGGCGGCCTCTGGGCCCCGGCCGGCTGCGCGAGAGCGATCCGTCGGCCACGTGCACCACTTCCAGGAGATGGCCGACCCCTACCTGGCCGAGCGCGCCAGCGACATCCGCGACCTGGGGCGGCGCATCCTGCTCAAGCTGTCGACCACGGACGAGGACGGCCCGCGCGAGTTCCCGGCGCACACGATCCTCGCCGGCCACGAGGTCAGCGCCGCGCAGATCGCCGAGGTGCCCCAGGAGCGCCTGGCGGGCATCGTCTCGATGCGCGGCTCGGGCTCCTCGCACGTCGCCATCCTCGCGCGTGCGCTCGGCATCCCGACCGTGATGGGCGCCAGCGACCTGCCGATCGCGCGCCTCGAGGGCAAGGAGCTGATCGTCGACGGCTACCTCGGCTGGGTCTTCGTCCAGCCCAACGACGACATCAAGGAGGAGTTCGTCCGGCTCGCGCGCGAGGAGGCCGAGCTCAACGAGCAGCTGCAGGCGCTCAAGGACGAGGAGACGGTCACGACCGACGGCACGCGCGTGCACCTGTTCGCCAACACGGGGCTGCAGGCCGAGATCAGCCCGGCGCTGATCGAGGTCGCCGACGGGCTCGGGCTCTACCGCACCGAGATGCCGTTCCAGGTGCGCGACCGCTTCCCCGGCGAGGAGGAGCAGGTCGAGATCTACCGCCGGCCGCTGGCCGCCTTCGCGCCCGCGCCCTGCGTGCTGCGCACGCTCGATATCGGCGGCGACAAGGTGCTGCCGTACTTCCCGGTCGAGGAGGACAACCCCTTCCTCGGCTGGCGCGGCATCCGCGTGACCCTGGATCACCCGGAGATCTTCCTGACCCAGGTGCGCGCGATGCTCCGCGCCAACGAGGGTTACGGCAATCTGCGCATCATGCTGCCGATGATCTCGCGCCTCGAGGAGCTGCAGCAGTCGATGGCGCTGATCCAGCGCGCCCACCGCGAGCTGCTCGACGAGGGCCTGGATACGCCGCTGCCCGAGGTCGGCGTGATGATCGAGGTGCCGGCGGCGGTCTACCAGATCGAGGCGATCGCCAAGCGCGTCGACTTCATCTCGGTGGGCACCAACGACCTGACCCAGTACCTGCTCGCGGTCGACCGCAACAACGAGCGCGTCGCGAAGATGTACGACAGCCTGCACCCGGCGGTCCTGCGCGCGCTGGTGGAGATCAAGCGCGGCGCGGCACGCCACGGCAAGCCGGTGAGCATCTGCGGCGAGTTCGCCGGCGACCCCATGGGCGCGATCCTGCTGCTCGGCATGGGCATCGACAGCCTGTCGATGAGCGCGGGCAGCCTGCTGCGCATCAAGTGGGTCATCCGCTCGTTCTCCCACCAGCACGCGCGCGAGGTGCTCGAGCGCGCCCTCGAGATGGAGGACGGGCGCTCGGTGCGCCAGATGATGATCGAGGAGCTCGACAAGGCCGGCATCGGCGGCCTCATCCGTGCCGGCAAGTAGGCGTCATTTGCCCGACGCCGTCCAGCGAACCGCGAATGGACGCGAATTGTCGCGAATGGCGCAGCGGTTCACACGGCGAGGTGGAGCTTCGCTGCGTGCCTGTGTTCCGAGGGATCGCTTGTTGAACCACGAATGAACACGAATGGCGCTGCGGCGATCCAGAGCGCGCGGAGCGTCGCTGAATGGCGTCGTAGGCGCGTCTTCGCCGGCAGGCGAATGCGCGCGTTCGCTCCGCGAAAGCGCGCCTCCAGCCGGACCCACGGAACGCACGACATTTCAGCGAAGCTCCCGGGTCCGTACTGCACCACGAACGCCATTCGTGTCCATTCGTGGTTCATGCAGCCTTGGGAACCGCTGCGCGTCCAGCGAAGCTCCACTCAGCGAAATGCTCGCGGGGCGCCATTCGCGAACATTCGCGTCCATTCGCGGTTCGCTGGACGGCCTCTAGAACGGGCGCACCACGGCAAGAACGACGATCGCGATCAGCAGGAGGGTCGGGGCCTCGTTGAACCAGCGGTACCAGACGTGGTCGCGGCGGTTGGCGCCGCGGGCGAAGGTGCGCACGAGGCGGCCGCACCAGGCGTGGTAGGCGATCAGCAGCACGACCAGCACGAGCTTGGCGTGGAGCCAGCCCCAGCGCGGCGACGATGGCGCCGTAGGACGCGATCAGCGCCAGCCCCGTGAGCACGGTGAGCACCGCGCCCGGCGTCATGATGCCGCGGTAGAGCTTGCGCTCCATGGTGCAGAAGCGCTCGTGGCCCCGGGTGTCGTCCGCGTCGAGCTGCGCGTGGTAGACGAACAGGCGCGGCAGATAGAACAGCGCCGCGAACCAGGTGACCATGGAGATGATGTGGAATGCCTTGAGCCAGAGCATCGTCACCCCCGCGCGCCCGGACGGCGCTGCCGCGACCATAGCACGCGCCGCGGGCCGCGCGCCGCGGGGCACGCGCCGGGTGCGGACGGTGCCGGGCGTCGGTCACGTCGCCGCTCGCGTGTCGGCGGTCGCAGCGCCGGGGTGGTGAGATGGCGCGCCGGGGCAGTATCATCGCGGCTCCTGGTCGAACGCGGCGGAGAGGCAATGATCCGGGTAGGCATCGTCGGCGGCACCGGCTATACGGGCGTCGAGCTGCTGCGGCTGCTCGCGACGCCACGACGGCAGTCGAGGTCGCCGCGGTCACGTCGCGCGGCGCCGCCGGCGCGCCGCGTCGACGCGGAGTTCCCGAGCCTGCGCGGGCACTGCGACCTCGCGTTCGTGGCGCCCGAGGCCGCCGGCCTGGAGGCGCTCGACGCCGTGTTCTTCGCCACGCCCAACGGCACCGCCATGGAGCAGGTGCCGACGCTGCTCGACGCCGGCGTGCGCGTCGTCGACGTCTCGGCCGACTTTCGCCTGCGCGACGCCGAGATCTGGGCGCACTGGTACGGGCGCCCGCATGCGTGCCCGCAGCGCCTGGCCGAGGCGGTCTACGGGCTGCCGGAGGTCCACCGCGACGCCATCCGCACGACGCGCCTGGTCGGCAACCCCGGGTGCTACCCGACCGCGGTGCAGCTGGGCCTGCTGCCGCTGCTCGAGGCGGGGCTGGTCGACCCGGGGCGGTTGATCGCCAACGCCACCTCGGGCGCCACCGGCGCCGGGCGCAAGGAGCGCCGGGACCTGCTGCTCGCGGAGCAGGGCGACAATACGCGTGCCTACGCCGCCGACGGCCACCGCCATCTGCCCGAGATCCGCCAGGGGCTGGAGGCGGCGGCCGGGGGCCCGGTCGAGCTGACCTTCGTGCCCCACCTGGTGCCGCAGGTACGCGGCATCCACGCTACGCTGTACGCGGAGCTGGTCGCGGAGGCCGACGTCCAGGCGCTGTTCGAGGCGCGTTACGCGGCCGAGCCCTTCGTCGATGTCATGCCGCCCGGCAGCCACCCGCAGACGCGCAGCGTGCGCGGCGGCAATGCCTGCCGGCTGGCGGTGCACCGCCCGGCGGGCGCGCGCAACCGGGTGGTGGTGCTGGCCGTGATCGACAACCTGGTCAAGGGCGCCGCCGGGCAGGCCGTGCAGAACATGAACCTGATGTGCGGGCTGCCGGAGACCCGCGGCCTCGAGGCCGCGGCCCTGCTGCCCTAGGAGGCTGTCCGACCCGCCATGCATCCATTGTCGCCGAATCCGGGAGCGGCCCGCCGCCGGGCCGAGCGCGCCCGGGCCGCCGCAGCGGTGCGGGGGACGCCCTGATGGCGGACCCGCGCTACACCGCATCGGGCAGCTTCCGCGTCCGGCCGCACCGGCCCTGGCGCAACGTGATCCTCGGGGCCATCGCGCTCGCCGCCCTGGGCGCCGGGGGCTGGGCGCTCTACGAGCTGGGGCTGCGCCACGGCGGCTACGAGGCGCGCATGGCGCGGGCCACCGAGGCGCACCTGCGCATCGACGTCGAGGAGCTGCGCGACCGGGTCTCGAAGCTCGCGCAGCGCAACACGCTGCTCGAGCGCGCCGAGCGCATCGAGCGCGAGGCACGCGAGCGCCTGCGCGGCGTCATCGAGGCGCGCGAGGGCCGCATCGCCCAGCTCCAGGAGGAGCTCGCCTTCTACCGCAACCTGGTCTCGCCGTCGGAGATGGAGCCGGGGCTGCACATCCGCCGGCTGTCACTGCGTGCCGTCGATGGCGCGGCGCGGCTCTACGAGTACGAGCTGGTGCTGACCCAGATCAACAGCAGTGACAGGTACGTCTCCGGTCGCATAGACTTGAGCGTGCGCGGGCGTCGTGGCGGCGACGCCGCGACCGTCGAGCTGGCCGATCTCGCCACCGACGAGGAGCCCGAGACGGAATTCCGGTTCAAGTACTTCCAGACCCTGACGGGGCGGATCAGCGTGCCGCAGGGCGTCGAGCCCGACCGCCTCCGGCTGCGGGTAGCCCCGTCCGGTGGCCGCCTCGAGTCGCTCGAGGAAGACTATTCCTGGGATTCCCTGCTTTCCGGAGGACAGTGAGGCGATGCTCGGCGGCAACAGCGCGAAGAAGGCCAAGACCAGCGGCGCGAAGGTCGACACCCTGATCGGGCACGAGACCGAGATCCATGGCGACGTCCACTTCTCGGGCGGTCTCCACGTGGACGGCGTCGTCAAGGGCAACGTGTACGCGCAGGGCGAGGGCGACACGACCTCCGTGGCCATCGTCAGCGAGCGCGGCCGGGTCGAGGGCGAGCTGCGCGTGCCGCACCTGCTGATCAACGGCTACGTCGCCGGCGACGTGTATGCCAGCGAGCGCCTCGACCTGGCGCGCAACGCCCGCGTGCGCGGCGATGTCTACTACCACACGATCGAGATGGCCGGCGGCGCGGAGGTCAACGGCAAGCTGGTGCGCAGCGACGAGGCGCCCCAGCGCTTCCTCGAGCACCAGGCCCAGGCCGCCGAGCCGGCACCGGCGCGGGCCGAGGCGGAGCCGGCCGAGCGGCCCGCGGGCACCGACCGCGAGCAATCTTGACCGATTCACTCGGGAATGCTAGCGTCGACCCCGTACCAGCAGTAGCCCCAGGGCAGTCGCCATGACGACAGAGGCCATCGAGGAATCCCCGCTCATCTTCACCGAGAGCGCCGCCCACAAGGTCAGGAGCCTGATCGAGGAAGAGGGCAATCCGTCGCTCATGCTGCGCGTGTTCGTCGCCGGCGGCGGCTGCAGCGGGTTCCAGTACGGCTTCACGTTCGACGAGAACGTGCAGGACGGCGACACCGAGGTCGACAAGAGCGGCGTCAAGCTGCTGATCGACCCGATGAGCTTCCAGTACCTGCAGGGCGCCGAGATCGACTACACCGAGAGCCTCGAGGGCGCCCAGTTCGTGATCCGCAACCCCAACGCGGTCACCACCTGCGGCTGCGGCCAGTCGTTCTCCGCCTGAGCCCGCGCCGACAACCGGATCCCCGAGAAAGCCGGCCGCGTGCCGGCTTTTCGGTGTGCGTGCACCCGCACGCCGAGCAGGAACCGCGAATGAACGCGGATATCCGCCGAATGGCGCCGTGCAGCCGCCGGGCGTGGTGGAGCTTCGCTGGACCGGGATGCAGCATTTCGAGGCTGCCTGAACCACGAATGAACACGAATGGCGTTCGTGGCTTCCTGCCGGCTCGGGGGCTTCGCCGTGACGCCGCGCGGTCCGTGGTTCGGACGTAGGCGCGTTTTTGCGAAGCAAACGCGCGCAACACGCGCCCTGGCACCCAACCTTTTCGTGTCCGTGCACCCCTCATGCCGAGCAGGAACCGCGAATGAACGCGAATATCCGCGAATGGCGCCGTGCAGCCGCCGGGCGTGGTGGAGCTTCGCTGGACCGGGATGCAGCATTTCGAGGCTGCCTGAACCACGAATGAACACGAATGGCGTTCGTGGCTTCCTGCCGGCTCGGGGGCTTCGCTGTGACGCCGCGCGGTCCGTGGTTCGGACGTAGGCGCGTTTTTGCGAAGCAAACGCGCGCAATACGCGCCCTGGCACCCAACCTTTTCGTGTCCGTGCACCCCTCATGCCGAGCAGGAACCGCGAATGAACGCGAATATTGCGCGAATGGTGTCCTGCGACGGTTGCGCCAGGTGGAGCTTCGCTGGATTGGACGGCGGTGCGCCGAGTGTGCATGAACCACGGATGGACGCGAATGAACACGAATGGGCCGAAGCGGGCACAGGCACAGCGCTTCAGGGACCCACGGAACGCGCCGCGCTGCAGCGAAGCTCCGCCGGAACGGGCGAGCCAGCGAGGCCATTCGCGACCATTCGCGTCCATTCGCGGTTCTCAGATTCCGGGTACGGATTCCGCGGTGCCCGGACCAGGCTGCCGAGCACCAGCGGGCGGGCGGCGCCGGTGACCTCGGGGCGGTTGCCGGGGAGGCCGCGCAGGCGGCGCTGGGCCAGCCAGGCGAAGGCGAGCGGCTCGACGTGGCCGGGATCGATGCCGAGCGCCTCGGTCGACTCGACGCGGCGCCGCGGCAGCCGCGCAGCGAGGCGGGCCATGAGGTGGGGGTTGCGGGCGCCGCCGCCGCACACGAGCACCCGCGGCGTGTCGCCCGCGTGGCGCTCGAGCGCGCGTGTCACCGTGATCGCGGTGAGCTCGGCGAGCGTCGCCTGCACGTCGCGCGGCTCGACGGCCGCGTCCGCCTGCGCCAGCGCCCGCTCGAGCCAGGCCAGGTGGAAATGCTCGCGCCCGGTGCTCTTCGGCGGCGCTCGCCCGAAGTACGGGTCGGCGAGCAGCGCCTCGAGCAGCCCGGCGTGCACCCGGCCGCCGGCCGCCCAGGCGCCGTCACGGTCGAACGACGCATCGCGGTGACGCGCGATCCAGGCGTCGAGCAGGCAGTTGCCCGGGCCGGTGTCGAAGCCGGTCACGCGCCGCCCGCCCGGGGCGATCAGGGTGACGTTGGCGATGCCGCCGATGTTGACCACCGCGCGGGCCTCGCGCCGGCCGGCGAAGGCGGCGGCGTGGAAGGCCGGGGCCAGCGGTGCCCCCTGGCCGCCGGCCGCCAGTGTCGCGACGGCGGAAATCGGCGACCACGTCGATGCCCGTGCGATCGCGGCGAGGCGATGCGGGATCGCCGAGCTGGACGCTGGTGCTGGCGCCGTCGCCGCGTGGTCAGGTGGCAGCAGGGTGCTGGCCGTGGCAGCCGATGGCGCGTGATATCGCGCTCGCTGCGGCGCTCGGCGTCTGCCAGCAAGACTTCGCCCGCGTCGGCGTCGGCGAAGGCCGCTGGCGACGTGGCGGTCCACCGTGCCGTGAGATCGGTGCCGCCGGCGGGGCCTCGGCCGAGGTCGCTGTTGCCAGTGCCTGCTGCAGTGCGTCGGGGTAGGGATGGGTCAGTGCGGCGACGACAGGCGTGCCCCGGCGAGCTTCAGCGATGGCAGGCGGCATCGATGCCGTCGAGCGCTGGTCGCCGGACATCAGCCCGACATGAGATGGCGCCCCGAAGTCATGGAACGGTGGCGATATGCGGTGCGTTGGCGCTGGCCAGACGGGTGCGCTGGACCAGTTCGAGATGGGCCAGCAGCGGGGCGGCGTGCTGCCGGAAGCCGCATGGCGTTCGTCGTCCGGGGATCGGCTCGACGCTCGGGAACTCGACCCGCAGCGGGTTGCGGTGCACGCCGTTGACGCGGAACTCGTAGTGCAGGTGCGGGCCGGTGGAACGCCGGTGCTGCCGACGTAGCCGATGATCTCGCCCTGCTCGACGTAGCTGCCGACGCTGGTGCCGCGGGCGTAGCCGTTCAGGTGGGCGTAGAGCCGTGCTGTAGCGACCGCCGTGGCGAATCTCGATGAATTTGCCGTAACCGCCGTTGTAGCCGCGGTAGGTGATGCGGCCGTCGCCGGTGGCGCGGATCGGCGTGCCCGTGCGCGCGGCGTAGTCGACACCGTGGTGGTCGCGCATCCTGCCGAGCACCGGATGGTAGCGGCTGCCGAAGCGCGAGCTGATACGGCTGAACTTCACGGGCGTGCGCAGGAAGGCCTTGCGCATCGAGCTGCCGTCCGGTGCGTAGTAATCGGTGTCGCCGTCGGCGGTGGTGTAGCGCACGGCGCGGTAGACGCGTCCCTGGTTGACGAACTCGGCCGCGATGATGTCGCCGTTGCGCACGTGCTCGCCGTTCTTGAACAGGTCTCGTAGACCACGGTGAAGCGGTCGCCGCGCCGGATGTCGAGCACGAAGTCGATGTCCCAGCCGAAGATGCCGGCCAGGTCCATGATCAGGCGGTTGTCGAGCCCGGCCTCGGCGCCGGCCTCGAACAGCGAGGTGTCGATGACCCCGCGGGCGTGCTCGAGGCGGCGCTGCAGCGGCTCCTCGACCACCGCGGCCGCGAACGTGTCCTCGCCCTCGCGGTCGAACACCAGCCGGCGATCGGGGGCGGTGACGTGCTCGAGGCGCTGCAGGCGCCCCTCGGGGTCGAGGCCGACGCGGATCTCCTCGCCCGGGTGCAGGCGCGACGGCGTT
>JAXHMQ010000001.1:32500-33807 GCA_034521365.1 Halofilum sp. (in: g-proteobacteria)
GGCCAGGGTGAAGGTGGGGTAGTTCCCACTGGAGGCCCGAACCCACTGACGTTGAAAAGTCAGGGGATGAGCTGTGGATAGGAGTGAAAGGCTAATCAAGCCCGGAGATAGCTGGTTCTCCCCGAAAGCTATTTAGGTAGCGCCTCGTGTATCACTGCCGGGGGTAGAGCACTGTCATGGCTAGGGGCCCATCCCGGGTTACCAAACCATAGCAAACTCCGAATACCGGCAAGTGCAATCACGGGAGACAGACGGCGGGCGCTAACGTTCGTCGTCAAGAGGGAAACAACCCAGACCGCCAGCTAAGGTCCCAAAATCATGGCTCAGTGGGAAACGATGTGGGAAGGCAGAGACAGCCAGGAGGTTGGCTTAGAAGCAGCCACCCTTTAAAGAAAGCGTAATAGCTCACTGGTCGAGTCGGCCCGCGCGGAAGATATAACGGGGCTCAAGCCATGTACCGAAGCTGCGGACGCATGCTTGCATGCGTGGTAGGGGAGCGTTCCGTACGCCGCTGAAGGTGTGCCGTGAGGCATGCTGGAGGTATCGGAAGTGCGAATGCTGACATGAGTAACGATAAAGGGGGTGAGAGGCCCCCTCGCCGAAAGCCCAAGGGTTCCTGCGCAACGTTAATCGGCGCAGGGTTAGTCGGTCCCTAAGGCGAGGCCGAAAGGCGTAGTCGATGGGAAACAGGTCAACATTCCTGTACCTCTTGTTACTGCGATGGGGGGACGGAGAAGGCTAGGTCCGTCCGGGCGATTGGTCGTCCCGGTTCAAGCGTGTAGGGAGTGTCCTTTGGCAAATCCGGAGACACAATCCTGAGACGCGATGACGAGCTCCCATGGGGAGCGAAGTGATCGATGCCATGCTTCCAGGAAAATCCTCTAAGCTTCAGGTAACAAGTGACCGTACCCCAAACCGACACAGGTGGGCAGGGTGAGAATCCCAAGGCGCTTGAGAGAACTCGGGTGAAGGAACTAGGCAAAATAGCACCGTAACTTCGGGAGAAGGTGCGCCCGGTCCGGTGAAGGACCTCGCGTCCGGAGCTGGGCTGGGCCGAAGTGACCAGGCGGCTGCGACTGTTTACTAAAAACACAGCACTCTGCTAACTCGAAAGAGGACGTATAGGGTGTGACGCCTGCCCGGTGCCGGAAGGTTAAGTGATGGGGTTAGCCCTCGGGCGAAGCTCCTGATCGAAGCCCCGGTAAACGGCGGCCGTAACTATAGGAAGCTGGACCGCTGTAGTTACGTAAATAAACCTGGCTATATGCTGGGAACTCCGGTGTATCCTCCGGTACTAGCCTGTAATC
>JAXHMQ010000002.1:0-44353 GCA_034521365.1 Halofilum sp. (in: g-proteobacteria)
GCGCAGCTCCGTTCAAGCCAATCGACCCACGGCGCCATTCGCGAAGATTCGCGTTCATTCGCGGTTCCCAGGAGAAGCCCGTGCGGATCAGTTGCCGCGCGCGGCCTTGAGCTCGCGGAAACGCTCGAGGTCGGTGGCGAACTGCTCGATGATGCGCTCGCGCTGGGCGCGCAGCTCGGCCAGCACCGCCCGGCGCCCCTCGAGGCGCTTGTCGACGCGCGCGAGGCGCTCGAGCGCCGACTGGACCGCGGGGGAGTCCTCCGAGGCGGCCTCGCGGACCGACGCCAGGTGGTCGACGTAGGACTGGCGCTGGGTCTCGAGCTGCTCGACCTGGTGCTCGACGACGGCGATCTTCGCGTCGACCGCCTCGACGCGCCGGTCGCGCATCCGCAGCAGGTCGCCCTCGCTGGTGAAGGTCTCGCGCAGCATGCGGTCGCGGCGCGCCTGGGCCTCGTCCTTGCCGGCATTCTGGCGTTGCTGCTGCGCACGCTCCGCCTCTTCCTCGTCGGCGGAACGGTGCTGCTCGCGGACCGTTCCCGAGTCGTCGATCACGGCGTGCTCGCTGCGGCTCGCGTCGGCCGGCATGCGGTCGCCGTAGTGGACGTTGCCGTCCTCGTCGACCCAGCGGTAGGACTTGCCGGCGGCGGCGGGGGTCACCACGAGGGCGAGCACCGCCGCCCACAGCGCGGCGCGCAGCGAGTATGCCGGGCGTGTTCCGATGCCTCGTGCCATCATGCCGATCTCCCGGAGCCACTCCTGGGCCCTCGGTTCCCGATCAGGCGGACGCAAGAGGCGTGCCTAAGCGCGCTTCCCCGTCCCCGTGGCGCCGTACTGGCGCCGGTACTGGGCGATCTGCGCGCGGTCGCCGGGGCGGTCGCCGCGCTCGTCGAGGTAGTCGAGGACGTCATCGAGCTCGACGATACTGCGCACGGGCGCGCCGAGCGAGTCGCCGGCCTCGGCCGCCGCGGAGCGCTCGCCCTGGCCCCGCTCCTGGCGGTCGAGGGCGGTCACCACGGCCGCGACCTCCGCCCCGGCCGCGCGGATCAGCCCCGCGGCGTGGCGGATCGCCGTACCCGCGGTCAGCACGTCGTCGACGATCACGACGCGCCCGGCCAGCGGCGCGCCCACGACGCCGCCGCCCTCGCCATGGTCCTTGGCCTCCTTGCGGTCGAAGCACCAGGGCAGGTCGCGCCCGTGGGCCTCGGCGAGCGCGATCGCCGTCGCGGCCACCAGGGGGATGCCCTTGTACGCCGGCCCGAAGAGCATGTCGAAGGCGATGCCGGTGTCGTCGATCGCGCGCGCGTAGGCGCGCCCCAGGCCCGAGAGCGCGGCGCCGGTGTCGAGCACCCCGATGTTGAAGAAATACGGGCTGACGCGGCCGGACTTGAGCTCGAACCGGCCGAAGCGCAGGGCGCCGCGCTCGACCGCCAGGTGGAGGAAATCGCGCTGGTAGTCGTGCATCGGTGCACCGCCGTTCGCGTTCGCATCGCCGCCGGCCGCGCTGCGCGCGGGCACGGGGGTCGGCTATCATACCGGCCCTTTTCGCCCCGGAGGAACCATGCGGGTGATCAGCCTCAACGCCAACGGCATCCGCGCCGCCGCGCGCAAGGGCTTCTTCGACTGGCTCGCGCAGCAGGACGCCGACGTGGTGTGCATCCAGGAGACCAAGGCGCAGGCGCACCAGCTCGACGATGCACCGTTCCGCCCCGAGGGCTACTGGTGCTATTACTGCGACGCGGAGAAGAAGGGCTACAGCGGCACGGCGGTCTACGCGCGCCGCGAGCCCGACGAGATCGTGCAGGCGCTGGGGCTCGACGAGTTCGACCGCGAGGGCCGCTGGTGCGAGGCCCGTTTCGGCAACCTGGTCATCGCCTCGCTGTACCTGCCGTCGGGCACCTCGAGCGAGCAGCGCCTCGCCGCCAAGATGCGTTTCCACGAGCGCTTCCTCCCGCACCTGCAGGAGCTGCGCGCCAGCGGCCGCGACGTGGTCATCTGTGGCGACTGGAACACCGCGCACACGCCGACCGATCTCGCCAACCCGAAGAGCAATGCGAAGAACTCGGGCTTCCTCCCCGAGGAGCGCGCCTGGCTCGACCGCGTCTTCGACGAGGTGGGCATGGTCGACGCGTTCCGCGTCGTGCACCCCGAGGTGCCCAACCTCTACACCTGGTGGTCCAACCGCGGCCAGGCCTGGGCGAAGAACGTCGGCTGGCGCATCGACTACCAGATCGTCACACCCGGCATGAAGGACACCATCCGCGATGCCTGGGTCTATACGGACGAGCGCTTCTCCGACCACGCCCCGCTGGTGATGGACTACGACTACGAGCTCTAGGGCTCGGACAGCGTCAAACAGGAACCGCGAATGGACGCGAATGGTGCCGCGGAGCAGCGCGGGCCGGGAGCTTCGCTGTCAGTGGAAGAACCACAGATGAACACAGATGAACGCAGATTGGTCGCGACGATTCAGCGGGCTCCGGTGGAGCTGCGCTGATCGCAGCCCATGTAGCCATCGTTGCGCGGTCAGCTCGGCTCTTGCTGACGCAGACGGTCCGGAGCGCTCATCTGTGTTTATCTGTGTTCATCCGTGGTTCTTCGAAGTCGTCAGCGAAGCTCCACTGACGCATGGGTGACCGCTGCGCCATTCGCGCACATTGCTCGGCGCATCCGTGCGCCTCGCGCCTTCGGCGCCTGCGCTTCGCGCAGTCCCGATCTGCTCCCGGCAGATCGCTCGCGTCCATTCGCGGTTCCGGGTCAGGCCCGTCCCTCGGCCACCGCATCGGGATGCTGCTGGATGCCCGCGCCGGTCTTCGCGACCCAGAAGGCGAGGATGATCGCGGGGATGCCCATGAGCGCGGCGAGCACGAAGAACGCGGGATAGCCCTGCCACTCGACCACGACGCCCGAGAAGCCGCCCAGGAACTTGCCCGGCAGGGTCATCAGCGACGAGAACAGCGCGTACTGCGTGGCCGTGTAGGCGCGCGAGGTCATGCTCGACAGGAACGCGATGAACACCGCGCTGGCGAGGCCGTTGGAGAGATTGTCGCCGCTGATCGTGACCACGAGCATCGGCAGGCTGCGCCCGGTCTCGGCGAGCACCGCGAACAGGAGGTTGGTCGCCGCGACCGCCGCGGCGCCGACGATCAGCACCCGCGCGATGCCGTAGCGCGCCACCAGGGCGCCACCGAGGAGGCCGCCGACGATGGTCATGGCGACGCCGTAGACCTTGGTGATGTTGGCGATCTCGGAGAGCTCGAAGCCGAGGTCGATGTAGAGCGGGTTCGCCATCGCGGCCATCGCCAGGTCGCTGATCTTGTACACCGCGACCAGCAGCAGCAACGTCAGCGCGGTGCGCCCGTTGCGTGCGAAGAAGTCCACGAACGGGCATACCACCGCGCCCACGAACCAGGCCCCGAGGCGACGCCACCACTCGGGCAGGTGCCCGCTGGCGAGCAGGTAGCGCTCGACGCGTTCCTCGCGCGCCCTGGTGTCGTGCTGCACGCGGCGCGGCGGCTCCGGGCGCACCGCCACCGTCACGATGCCGATGCCCATCAGCGCCGCCATGACGAGGTAGGCGAGCATCCACGAGCCGACCGCCGCCAGGTGCAGGGCGCCGGCGCCCGCGACCAGGATGCCGGCGCGGTAGCCGATGATGTAGGTCGCCGCCATCGCGGCCTGGACGTCGTCGTCGGCCGACTCGATGCGGAACGCGTCGATGGCGATGTCCTGGGTGGCCGAGCCGAACGCGACCACCAGCGCGAGCGCGGCCACCGGCCCGAGCGCGGCCGTGGGATCGACGAACGCCAGGCCCGCGAGACCGCCGCCTATCGCCACCTGGCCGGCCAGCATCCAGCCGCGGCGCTGGCCCAGCCGGCGCGTCAGCCCCGGCAGCGGCAGGCGGTCGACCACCGGGGCCCAGGCGAACTTGATCGAGTAGGTGATCCCGATCCAGGAGAAGAAGCCGATCGCCGCCACCTCGACGCCGACGTCGCGCAGCCACGCGGTGAGCGTCGAGAACACGAGCAGGAACGGCAGCCCGGCCGAGAAGCCGAGGAACAGCATGGTGACCACGGGGGCGCGCGTGTAGACCTCGAGGGCGTCGCGCCAGGAGCGGCGGGCCTCGGCGTTCATGTCGTCGCCCCCGTGAGCGCGGCCGCCACGGCGGCGTCACAGTGGATCGCCGTCGTGTCGAACAGCGCCACCGGCACGTCGGCGGCATCCACCAGCAGGGTGATCTCGGTGCAGCCGGCGACGATGCCCGCGCTGCCGGCCGTGCACAGGGCGTCGATCATGCGCAGCACGCGCCTGCGTGACTGCGCGTGCACCGTCCCGCGGCAGAGCTCCTCGAAGATGATGCGATCGAGCTCGGCGCGGTCGTCCGCGCCCGGCACGTCGACCGTGATCCCGGCCGCCTCGAGGCGCTCGCGGTAGAACGGCTGCTCCATCGTGTAGCGCGTGCCGAGCAGCCCGACGCGCGTGACGCCGGCCGCGCGGATCGCGTCGGCGGTGGCATCGGCGAGATGCAGCAGCGGGATGCCGACCGCCGCCGATATGGCATCGGCGCAGCGATGCATCGTGTTCGTGGCGAGCAGCAGCATCTCGGCGCCGGCCGCCTCGACACGGCGCGCCTCGACGGCGAGGCGCTCGCCCGCGAGCGTCCAGTCGCCCCCGGCCTGCAGCGGCTCGATGGTCGCGAAGTCGACGCTCACGAGCGCGATGCGGGCCGAGTGCAGGCCGCCGAGGCGTGCGCGCACGCCCTCGTTGATGCGCCGGTAATAGAGCGCGGTGCTCTCCCAGCTCATGCCACCGAGGATGCCGATCGTCTTCATCTGCGGGGCCCGCCTGCCGCGGCCCCGTGCGGCCGCGCGCAGCATACTACGCGCGGCTGCGCGATTCGCGGGCGTGGCCGCCGGGAGCGTGCGGGGCACGGGCGCGCCGGCGCCGCCGCGGCTCCGGCGGCGCCGGGGTCGTCCGGTGGGCATTGCCCGGCGGCGCCGCGCCGCCGGGTGGTGTCAGTGGGCTAGTGGTCCTCGTCGCCCGTGTGCACGTGGCCGTGCTCGATCTCCTCGTCGGAGGCCTGGCGCACCTCGACCACGTTGACCTCGAAGTTGAGCGACTGGCCCGCGAGCGGATGATTGGCGTCGACGGTGACCTGGTCGTCGGCGACGTCGGTCACGGTGACGACGCGGCCCTGGCCGTGCTCATCGGTGGCCTGGAAGCGCATCCCGGCCTCGACCTGGTCGACGCCCTCGAATGCGGCCTTCGGCACCTGCTGGATGAGGTTGTCGTCACGCTCGCCGTAGCCCTCGGACGGGTCGATCGTCACCTTGACGGTGTCGCCGGGGGCATTGCCCTCGAGCGCGCTCTCCAGGCCCGGGATCAGGTTGCCCGCACCGTGGAGGTAGGTCAGGGGCTCGCGCCCCTCCGAGGTGTCGAGCACCTCGCCGTCGGCGTCGGTCAGCTTGTAGTCGATCGACGCGACGGTGTTCTCGGAAATCTGCATCGAACTGCTCCGCTCGCGCTATGCGTTTGATTGAACCCTTTATTGTACCGCGTGCCGTCGAGGCCGCGAAATGGCGCACGCGGGTCAGCGCGGCAGCACCGCGGCCACGCCGCCCCGGCGCGGGTCACCGGCGCCGCTGAAGCCGCCCGGGCCCGCGGCCACCGCATGGGCGCCGCCGAAGAACAGATTGCGGTCGGGCCAGGCGCAGTGGTCGTGCCAGCGTGCCGCCAGCGCGGCGACCGTGGCCTCGGAGAAGCCGCCCTCGATCTCGAGGCGGTTCCCCTCGACGTGCAGGCGCGGGCGCTCGACCGCCGCGTCGAGCGCGAGGCCGTGATCCAGGCAGCCCGACAGCACCTGCAGGATCGCGGAGCGGATCCGGTTGGAGCCGCCCGAGCCCAGCGCCACGATGCGCTCGGCCGCGTCGTCGAGCACGAGCGTCGGCGCCATCATCGAGGTCAGGCGCCGGTCCTCGGGCCAGCGGCCGAAGCCGCGCGGCTGCAGGTCGGCCTCGCCGAGCATGTTGTTGAGCATGAAGCCGGTACCCGGGACGATCCAGCCGCAGCCCTCGCCGTTCGACAGCGTCAGCGCGGCGGTGTTGCCGGCGCCGTCGATGACGCTGAGGTGGGTCGTGCCGCGATGGGCCGGCGGGTGGCCCGCGACGCGCTCGCGGTAGCGCGCCACGGTCGCGGCGTCGAGCAGCCGCGCCGCGGTCGCGGCGTCGGCGCCGAGGTCCAGGCCCGACTCGATGCGGGCCTCGCGCGTCGCCTCCAGGGCGTCGGCCGTGCGCAGGGCCGCGGCCGCGCCCAGCGGGTCCTCGGCGGCCGCAGCCCCGGCGAGCACCTCGAGACCGAAGGCGACCAGGAGGCCGCCCGACGCCGGCGGCGCGTTCGTCAGCACGCGCCGCCCGCGGTAGTCGACCGCGATCGGCTCGCGGCGCTCGACGCGGTAGGCCTCGAGGTCGGCGCGGCGCAGGTGGCCGCCACCGGCGCGCGCGGCCGCATCGATCGTGGCCGCGACCTCGCCGCGGTAGAACAGCTCGGGCCCCTCGTGGACCAGGGCCTCGAGGAAGTCGCCGAGCGCGGGCATGGCGTGGTGCTCGCCCTCGGCCGCGGGGCGCCCTTGCGGCGTGAAGATCGCGCGCGCCTGCGGCGTCGCCTCGAGGATCGGCGCGACCACCTGCTGGATGTACGCCTGCAGGGCCGCGGTCGGGATGCCCTCGCGCGCCGCGGTGATCGCCGGCGCCATGACGTCGCCGGCCGGCATGCGCCCGAGCTCGCGCTGGAACGCGGACGTGCCGGCGACCGTGCCGGGCGTGGCGGCGGCCCCGAGGCCGATGTGGAACTCCTGCTGGGTGGTGCCGAAGTCGGCGACGATCGGGCGGAAGTCGGCGTCGTCGGGCTCCAGGCGCGCGCGCGGCGTGTGCGCGAAGAAGTCGTAGACGCGGGCCGCGCCGCGCGCCGGGCGCGCGAGCAGGAAGCCGCCGCCGCCGGGCGAGGCCAGCACCGGCTCGGCGACGCACGCCGCCCAGAGGCCGGCGGCCACCGCGTCGAAGGCGTTGCCGCCCGCCTCGAGCATCGCCACCGCGGCGTCGCGCGTCACCGGGTGGCCACGGCCACCGCGCCCGCACCGTCATGGCCGCTGCCCCGACCAGGAGGTGTCCGAGATCTGCCGTAGCAGCGCGTAGCACGGCGAGGCGATTGCAGCGATCGTGAGGGGGCATGGTGGTCCATGCGACCGAAGGATCGCCAACTGCCTTGACGGGCCAAGGCAGTAGAGCGGCCGCCGTGGTACGCGCGCAGTAGGCTCACGGTTACTCCAACCTCCGCGGGCTGGCGTCGCCGAACACCAGGAAGTCGGGGTTGAGCAGGGATTCGTCCTGGTTGTAGCGCAGCGGCCGCATCGCGGTGTCGGTGACCTGCCCGCCGGCCGCCTCGACCACCGCCTGCGCCGCCGCCGTATCCCATTCCGAGGTCGGCCCCAGGCGCGGGTACAGGTCGGCGGCGCCCTCGGCGACCAGGCACGATTTCAGCGACGAGCCCATCGGGCGCAGCTCGTGCGGGCCGAGGCGGTCGAGGAAGGCCGCGAGCCGCTCGCCGGCGTGCGAGCGGCTGCCGGCGACGCGCACGCGCTCGCCCGCCACGGGCGCCACGCCGATCGCCTCGGCGGGCGCATCGCCGACGCGCTTCCAAGCGCCGCTGCCGCGCGCGGCGTAGTAGTCGGTGTCGATCACGGGCGCGTGCACCACGCCGAGCACCGGCACGCCATCGTCGACCAGCGCGATGTTGACCGTGAACTCGCCGTTGCGCTTGATGAATTCGCGCGTGCCGTCGAGCGGATCGACCAGCCAGTAGGTGTGCCAGGACGCGCGCTCGCTGAACGCGATCTCGGCCGACTCCTCGGACAGGATCGGCAGGTCGGGGCGCAGCGAGCGCAGGCCGGCGTCGATGATCTCGTGCGAGGCGATGTCGGCGGTCGTCAGCGGGCTGTTGTCGGCCTTGTCCTCGATGTCGTAGCCCGCGGCGCGGTTGTAGACCTCCAGGATCGCGCTGCCGGCACGGTGCGCCAGCTCGATGACGTCGGGCAGCAGTGCCTCGAGCTCGCCTGCGGTGGTCATGCGTTCCCCTCGTTGGCCAGGCGATCGCGCACGATGTAGAGCGCGGCGAGCGTGCGTGCCTCGGTGCAGTCGTCGCGCGCGACCAGCCCCGCGAGGTCGTCCAGGGGCCACTCGACCACCTGCGGCGGCTCGGGCTCGTCCCCGGGCAGTGGCGCGGCGTAGAGGTCGCGGGCGAGGACGATGTTGGTGACGTGCCCGAGGTAGCCCGGCGCCACGGTGAGCCCGCGCACCAGCTCGAGGCGCTCGGCGGCGTAGCCGACCTCCTCGCGCAGCTCGCGGTTGGCGGCGGCCAGCAGCTCCTCGCCCGGCTCGACCCGGCCCTTGGGCAACTGCAGCTCGTAGCGGTCGACACCGGCGCCGTACTCGCGCACCAGGAGCACGCGCCCGGGCGCGATCAGCGGCACGACCAGCACCGCGCCATAGCCCCGGTTGAGCAGCTTCTCGAAGGTGGCCTCGGCACCGTTCGCGAACCGGAGGTCCACCTCCTGGATCTCGAACAGGCGGCTTCGCGCCACCGTGCGGGTTGCGAGAACCTCCGGCTTGTCGGCCATGCCTGGGCGTATGCGCGCGCTGCGACGGAGAAGTGCGCGAGCATGGCAGGAAGGGGAGGAGGCGGCAACCGAGTGGGGCGCGTTGCACGTCGTCGCGGTGCAGTCGACGGATCGGGTTCCCCTTTCTCGGCATGCGCCAGGAAAGGGAACCAGGGAAAACGCACCCCGGCGACGCCGGCCCGCGGCTGGGAGCGCCGGGCTCCAGCCCGGCCTGGCGGGCGCTTCTGCCGAGCTGGAGCTCGGCGTTCCCGGCGGGGGCTCCAGCCCGGCCAGGGGGCTTCTGCCGAGCTGGAGCTCGGCGTTCCCGGCGGGCTGCACCCCGGACGGAGACCGCCGCCCGCCCCTGTGCTCGGCGGCGTCGAGGGGGCCAAGGATTGCGGCAGGCGCGGGGAGCGGCAGCCCGTGCGCGCGTGCTCGCCCGATGCCCCGGCCTGGATTGCCACGGCGCCCTGGCGGGCGCCTCGCAATGACGTCGTGCCAGAGGACACGCACCGCGTCATCGCGAGGCCGGCGCAGCAACGTCATTGCGAGCGAAGCGTGGCAACGGCCGTGGCGATCCAGGACGGCGTTGAGCACGGCCGACGAGCGTGCTGGAGCGACGTTCCCCCTCTGGCTCGCCGAGCACCGGGGCGGGCGCCGGTTCCCGGCCCGAAGGGGCGCGCGCACGGGCTGGGAGCGCCGGGCTCCAGCCCGGCCTGGTGGGCGCTTCTGCCGAGCTGGAGCTCGGCGTTCCCGGCGGGGGCTCCAGCCCGGCCAGGGGGCTTCTGCCGAGCTGGAGCTCGGCGTTCCCGGCGGGCTGCACCCCGGCCGCGCCGCAGGCGGAACCTGCCGCGTCGGATCCGCGCGGACGCGTCCGCCATTCCCGACCGCTGCATAACAGCCGTCCGCTGGACAACGACCCGCCCCATTGCAACGATCCCCGCTTCGCCACGAAGCGAGGCCCGGCGCCGATGCCCACCGATCGCTATGCCGTCATCGGCCACCCGGTCGATCACAGCCTGTCGCCGACGATCCACGCGGCGTTCGCGTCGGCCACCGGCGAGGACCTGGTCTATGACCGCATCGACGCGCCGCCCGACGGGTTCGCGGCGGCGGCGGAGGCGTTCTTCGCCGACCGCGGGCGCGGGCTCAACGTGACGGTCCCGTTCAAGGCCGAGGCGTTCACCTGGTGCACGCACGCGAGCGCGCGCGCGCTGCGCGCGGGCGTCGTCAACACGCTGAGCGCCGAGGCGGGCGGCCTGGTGGCCGGCGACAACACCGATGGCATCGGCCTGGTGCGTGATCTCGTCGACAACGTCGGGCTCACGCTCGCGGGCGCGCACGTGCTGCTGGTCGGGGCCGGCGGCGCGGCGCGCGGCGTGCTCGGGCCGCTGCTCGGGGCGCGGCCCGCGCGGGTGACGATCGCCAACCGCACCGCCACGCGGGCGCACGAGCTGGCCGCCGCGTTCGCCGACGCCGGCGACGTCACCGGGTCGTCGTTCGAGGCGCTCGCGGGCGCGGGGCCCTTCGACCTCGTGATCAACGCGAGCGCGGCGAGCCTGGGCGGCAGCGTGCCCCCGCTGCCGGCGGGGATCCTGCGCCCGGGCGCCACGGTCTACGACATGATGTACGGTGACCGGGCGCGGCCGTTTCTCGAATGGGGCCGCGCCGCGGGCGCCACGAGCGCGCTCGACGGCCTCGGCATGCTGGTCGAGCAGGCGGCCGAGTCGTTCCTCGTCTGGCGCCGCGTGCGGCCCGAGACCGGCCCCGTTTTGGCGCGGCTGCGGGCCGCGGGCGGCGGCTGAGAACGGGCCCCCACGCGCGTTGCAAAGGCCGGGGGCGGTCCCTATACTCCCGCGATTCGCCGGCCCGCGCGGCGGCGCATGCGCGTCGCGGGTGGATCGTGGCCGGCGCACACCCAGCGATACGGACAGCATCGAGATGACGAAGACCGCTGACTCGAAGAAGGCGAGCAGCCGGGTGCCGACCGAGGAGGAGATCCTCAAGGCGCCCGAAGACGATTACATGAACGAGGAGCAGCTCGAGTTCTTCCGCCAGCGCCTGATGGCCCAGCGCGACGAGATCGAGAACGACATCGCCCGCGCGCGCAGCGAGCTCTCCACCGGCGAGAACGAGCCCGACGAGCTCGACCGGGCGTCCGCCGAGGAGGAACGCTGGCTGAGCCTGCGCATCAGCGAGCGCGAGGGCAAGCTGCTGCGCAAGATCGACGAGGCGCTACAGCGGATCGACGACGGCGAGTACGGCTACTGCGAGGATACCGGCGACCCGATCGGCATCCCGCGCCTGCTCGCGCGGCCGACGGCGACGCTCTCGGCCGAGGCCAAGACGCGTCGCGAGCAGCTCGAGAAGACCCACCGCCAGACCTGATCCCGCGCGGGCTTCAGGCCGCGTACTCCGGCTCGTTGCCGGGCTTCCACTTGATGTTGCAGCCCATGCTGGGCTTCTGCTCCGCGGGCACCTCGGTGCCCTCGAGCAGCGCATCGGCGGCCGCGCGCAGCTCCTCGCCGGTGACCGGCACGTCGTTGCCCGGCGTCGCGCCGTCGAAGCGGCCCCGGTAGGCGAGGCGGTGATCGGCGTCGAACAGGAAGAAGTCCGGTGTGCACGCGGCGTGGTAGGCGCGCGCCACCTCCTGCGTCTCGTCGTACAGGTACGGGAACATGAACCCGGTCCGGCGCACCATCTCGGTCATCTTCTCGGGGTGGTCGTCGGCGTACCTGGTGACGTCGTTCGAGTTGATCGCCACGACCCCGAGCCCGCGCTCCTGGTACTCGTGCGCGAAGGCCGCGAACACGTCCTTGATGTGCAGCACGTAGGGACAGTGGTTGCAGATGAAGGCCACCAGCAGCGGCCGGCCCTCGTAGTCGGCCTTCGAGACCATACGGAAGGTCGCCGGCTCGAGCAGGGTGAAATCCGGGGCCGGGGTGCCGAGCTCCAGCATCGTCGAAGGGGTTTGCGCCATGGGGATCTCCGTGGGCGATTCGCGTGGGTGCCATTATCAGTAAGGGTGGCCGGACGCGAACGCAAGGCGCGGTCGCCGACACGCCGGTGGCGCGGGGCGCGATGCCGGCGTCGGTCCGGCGCTGCGCGCCGGCCCGAACCGGCCTACGCATCATTTCACGGGCGTGCAATCGCGCGCAGGCCGACGCCGGCGTCGGTCCGGCGCTGCGCGCCGGCCCGAAACCGGCCTGCGCCTCGTTTCACGGGCGTGCAATCACGCGCAGGCCGACGCCGGCGTCGGTCCGGCGCTGCGCGCCGGCCCGAAACCGGCCTGCGCTTCGGTTCACGGGCGTGCAATCGCGCGCAGGCCGACGCCGGCGTCGGTCCGGCGCTGCGCGCTGGCCGAAACCGGCCTGCGCTTCGTTTCACGGGCGTGCAATCGCGCGCAGGCCGATGCCGGCGTCGGTCCGGCGCTGCGCGCCGGCCCGAAACCGGCCTGCGCCTCGTTTCACGGACGTGCAATCACGCGTAGGCCGGCCTCGGCCGCAGGCCGATGCCGGCGATCCGCGGGCGTCTCAATTGCTCAGGATGATGCCGATGCCGAAGTGGAACCGGGGCTCGCTGCGCGGCCTCGCATCCTGCTCCGGCCACAGCTCGAGGGCCTCGACCGTGACCGTGGGGTAGGTGTAGTCGGCCTCGCCCACGCGCCCCGGCTCCGTGCCGGAGACCGTGCCGCGCACGGTGATGCGACGCCCCTGGCGGTATTCCGCCGTCTCGAGGTAGCCCTCCTCGTAGGCGAGGAAGCGTCCGACGGGGGCCTCCTGGAGCAGCGGCCGCTGCGAGCGCGGATCGAGCGGGTAGGCGACGATCTCGATGCGGGTGCGCTCGGCGAGGTTCCTGGCGGCGACGATTACCCCGCCCCAGAGGACCGTGCGCCCGGTCGCCGGCACCGGGTCGTCGGCGACGCCCTGCGGCGTCAGCTCCGTGGCGACGCCCTCGTCGCGCAACGGCCCGCTGGCGCAGCCGCCCAGGACGGCGGCCGCCAGCACGGCCGCGAGCCAGCGCCCCGGCGGCTGCCCGGGCATCCGGCGCGGGGGGCGCGCGGAGCCGGGTCGCGGGTGCTCGGACAGCCTCCTGGCGCCATCTCGGTCTCCGTCCGGCGGCGCCTGCGCGCCCGCCCGGGGGATCGGTATAGTGCAGCCTTCGCCGGCGGCGGGCCCGCGGGTTCGGTGCCGGCCGGGCGATTCACGGGAGCACTGATGCTGGCTCGATGGTACCGGAACTGGCGCCGCGACCGTATCCTGCGGCGCCACGCGCTCTCGGACCGGGACTGGGAGGTGCTCATGCAGCGGGTCCCGGCCGTGGCCCGCTACGACGCCCGTACCTGCGCCCGCCTGCGCGAGCTGGTCACGCTGTTCCTGCACGAGAAGTCGATCGAGGCCGCCGGCGGCCTGGAGCTCGGCGACGACATCCGCCGCGCGATCGCGCTCCAGGCCTGCCTGCCGATCCTGGGGCTCGGGCTCGAGTGGTACGCGGGCTGGCGCTCCGTGGTCGTCTACCCCGACGACTTCCGCGTGCACGACACCTGGACCGACGACGACGGCGTCGTCCACGAGCTCGAGGAGGTGCGCTCGGGCGAGGCCTGGCCCGGGGGCCCGGTCGTGCTCTCCTGGTCGGGGGACGACCCGGAGAGCACCGAGATCGTGATCCACGAGTTCGCGCACAAGCTCGACATGCTCAACGGCGCCGCCAACGGCATGCCGCCGCTGCACGGCGACATGGCGGTCGACGACTGGACGCGCGCGTTCACGCGCGCCTACGACGACTTCGCCGCCCGCCTCGACCGGGGCGACCCGCTGCCGTTCGACGAGTACGCCGCCACCGACCCGGCCGAGTTCTTCGCGGTCGCGAGCGAGGTCTTCCTGCTCGAGCCCGACCGCGTGCGCGACGCCTACCCGCGCGTCTATACCCAGCTCTGCGCCTTCTACCGCCAGCACCCGCGCACGCTCTGACGCGCGGCCCCCGGCCTGCTAGGCTCATGGCGGGGCTCGATGATCCGGGCTTCCCGGCACGCACCGACCGCCAACGGAGGACAAGCCGATGCGCAAGGCCACGATCACGATCTGCCTGCTGGCAGGCCTGCTCGTGGCGACGCCGGCCCTCGCCGGCACTGTCATCGAGGTGAACGTCACCGGCGAGGGCACCACCCGCATGCTCATCAGCGGCGACCGCATGCGCATGGAGAGCAGCGACAACGTCACCCTGTTCGACGCCGCCGCCAACGAGGTGACCGTGCTCAACCTGCAGGAGCAGACGTATCACGTCATGACGAAGCAGGACGTCCAGCGGATGGCGAAGCAGATGCAGCAGGTGCGCAAGCAGGTCGAGCAGCAGCTGCAGAACATGCCCGAGGATCAGCGCGCCCAGATGCGCAAGCAGATGGAGCAGATGATGCCGGGCGGCGGCCCGCCGCCGAAGATCCGCGTCGAGCCGACCGGCGGCTCCGGCATCGTCGCCGGCGCCTCGTGCCGCAAGGCGCGGCTCTTCCGCGACGACCAGGCGACCCACGAGCTCTGCGTCGCCGAGCCCGGTGCCCTGGGCATCCCGTCGGACGCCTTCGACACCATGATGGCGATGTTCGGCTTTTTCGAGGAGATCAGCGGCGCCGCCGGCGGCGAGGGCGCCGACATCCAGGTCCGTGCCATGGAGGAGATGATGTCCGAGCTCGGCGGCATGCCGGCGCGCTCGCGGCCGCTCGCCGGGGGCGCGGCGTGGGAGATCGCGGGTGTGGAGTCGCGCTCGATCGACGCCGGCCAGTTCGAGGTGCCCTCGGGCTACACCGAGGCCGACCCCATGAGCGGGCAGATGCAGTAGGGCCCGCGGCGGCGGTGGCGTCGAAGCGCCCGTGCGCCGCTCACGCGGCGGGTCGCCGAGCCAGGCGGCGATCACGTCGACGACGTAGTCGACCTCGGTCTCGTCCAGCGCGCGCCCCGCCGCGATCCCGTGCCAGCGCGCCAGGCAGCGGCGGCAGCAGGTCGCCGTGGCATGCTGCGCGATGAAGACGGGATGGCCGCGCATCGGCGTCTGGCGGCCGTCGTTGCGCGGCGCCGCCGGCGCGAGGCGGTGGCGGACGAAGTCGTGCGCGTGCGCGCGCAGGGTGGCCCGGCCGCGCTCGGCGGCGTAGGCCGCGTCGCGCGCGTTCAGGCGGAAGCGGCTGCGAAGCGCGAGCGCCCCAGCCGGGCCTGCAGGTCGGCCCAGGCGTCGGCACCGAGCCGGCCGCGCGCTGCATCGGAGCGGGACATTGCCGTACTACACTGCGGCGCTTCGCGATCCGGGGCAAGCCATGGAGACCCTGCCGGACTACCTCGACCACGGCCTCGACCTCGTGGTCATCGGCCAGAATCCCTCGCCGGCATCGATCGCGCGCCGTTGCTACTACGGCAACCCGCGCAACCGCTTCTGGCCGGCGCTGCGCGGCGCGGGCCTGGCGCCGCGCGACCTCGAGCCCGGCGAGGCCGGCTTGCGCTGGCTGCTCGAGCACGCGCGCATCGGTTTCACCGACGTGGTCAAGACGCCCACGCCGGGCGCCGGCGACCTGCGCGCGGCCGACTTCCGCGCGTGGGCCCCGGTGCTCGCCGGGCACCTGCGCACCTACCGCCCGCGCATCGCGTGGTTCAACGGCAAGGGCGTCTACCAGTCCTTCCTGCGCTACGGCCGCGGCGTGCGGCCGCCACCGATCGAGCTCGGCGAGCAGCCCGAAACGCTCGACGGCAGCATCGCCTTCGTCACCCCCAACCCCAGCCCGGCCAACGCCGCCTTCAGCCTGGACGACCTCACGTGGTGGTACCGGCAGGTCGCGGAGACGCGCGAGCGCCTGACAGCGAACCGCGAATGAACGCAAAGACGAACCATGAAAGTGGACCGCGAAAGCGAACCGCGAATGGACGCGAATGTTCGCGAATGGTTCAGCGGCGTGGCGGGTGCCGCGGAGCTTCGCTGCGAGGCAATGCCTGGTGGGCCATGCGGGCATTTCGGTAATGCTCTGCGGCGCTGTGCGTGCTCGCCGCAAGGCGCGAGGAGCGCGTGTAGCGCCACTACACACGACGAGCCACGCCGCGGCGGGTGCGCACAGCGCCGCCCCGCGGGAGCGGACAGGGCGGCCCATCACGGCGTTGCGCCTCGCTCGCGCAGGACGCGCTACGCTCGTTCGGCGCGCCTTGTGCTGACCCGCCCTGTCCGCTCAGAGCGTTGCCGAAATACCCGCATGGCCCACTAGAGGCTGTCCGAGATCCGTGCCGTAGCGAGCGCGTGGCACAGCGAGGCGATTTCGGCGATCGTGAGACGAGCATGGTGGTTCGCATGCGAGTCGAACGATCGCCGAAAGCGGCCGCTGTGGTGCGCGCGCAGCAGGCTCATGGTTACTCGGACAGCCTCCTAGCGGACGGTCGCTGAAAGAATCGTTGGATTCAACTACGAAGTGCGACAGCAGCGCGATCATATAGTACAAAGCGTTTCAGCGAAGCTCTGACACGCAGAGCAACCCGCAGCGCCATTCGCGAACATTCGCGTCCATTCGCGGTTCGCTTTCGCGGTTCGTCTTTGCATTCATTCGCGGTTCCCGTTCGCTTCCCCGGCGTGTCGCTTTGCCAGCTCGGCGTAGTGCTTCGCCTGGTACTCGAACATCCCGCGCTCCTCGTCGGTGAGCTCTCTCGCGGCCTTGACCGGGCTCCCGAGGTAGAGCCAGCCCGACTCGAGCTCCTTGCCCGGCGGCACCAGCGCGCCCGCGCCGATGATGACGTCCGAGCGCACGGTGGCGCCGTCCATCACGATCGCGCCCATGCCGACCAGGACGCGGTCCTCGATGGTGCAGGCGTGGACCACGGCGCGGTGGCCGATGGTGACGTCGTCGCCGATCTCCGTGGCCAGGCCGCCGGCCGGGTTCGCGCCGCCGTCGTGGGCGACGTGCACGATCGTGCCGTCCTGGATGTTGGTGCGCGCGCCCACGCGGATGACCTGGACGTCGCCGCGCAGGACGCAGAACGGCCAAACCGAGCTCTGCGCGCCGAGCGCGACGTCGCCGATGAGCAGGGCCGCGGGGTCGACGAACGCATCGTCGGGTACGTGGGGATCGATCTGCTCGAAGGTGCGCAGCGTCATAGCGGCTGACTCCGGATCACTTGAGCGTGACCAGCTCCTCGGCGCTGGTCGGGTGGATGGCGACGGTGGCGTCGAAGTCGGCCTTGCGGGCGCCCATCTTCACCGCCACCGCGAAACCCTGCAGCATCTCGTCGGCGCCGTGGCCGAAGATATGGCACCCGACCACGCGCTCCTCCTCGCCGGTGCACACGAGCTTCAGCACCGCCGGGGTCTTGTGCGCCGTGAGGGCGTGATACATGGGCGTGAAGCGCGTGCGGTAGACACGCACGGCGTCGTCGCCATGGCGTGCGCGGGCCGCGGCCTCCGACAGGCCCACCGTGGCGATCGGCGGGTGCGTGAAGATCACCGTCGGGATGTTCGTGTAGTCGAGGCGGGCGTCGGGCTGGCCGCCGTAGAGCCGGTCGGCGAGCTTGCGCCCGGCCGCGATGGCCACCGGCGTGAGCTCGGCCCGGCCGCAGACGTCGCCGAGCGCGTGGATGCCCGGGTCGCTCGTGTCCTGCCAGTCGTCGGCGCGCACGTAGCCGCCCTCGTCGAGCGTGACCGCCGTGTGCTCGAGCCCGAGACCGGCCGTGCGCGGGCGGCGACCGATCGCCCAGAGCACCGCGTCGAGGCCCTCGAGGCGCGCGTCGTCGCGCGCGACCAGCGTGATGCCCTTGTCCGCCTGCTCGAGGCGCTCGACCGTCGCGTGCGTGAGCACATCGATGCCGTCGGCGCGCATCGTCTCCATGAGCGCGTCCTGCAGGTCGGCATCGAACGCGCGCAGGGCCGACTCGCGGCGGATCACGAGATGCACCTGGGCGCCGAGCGCGCGCAGCATCCCCGCGAGCTCGACGGCGATGTAGCCGGCGCCGACCACGGCGACGCGCCGGGGGCATTGTCCGAGCTCGAAGAAGCCGTCCGAGGTGATGCCGAGCTCGGCGCCGGGCACGTCGGCCACGACCGGCTCGCCGCCCACGGCGACCAGGATGCGCTCGGCCGTATAGCGGTTGCCGCCGACGTCGAGCGTTCGGGCGTCCACGAACCGCGCGCGGCCCTCGATCCGGGTCACGCCGTCGCGCTCGAGGTTCTGCGCGTAGATCCCGTTGAGGCGCTCGATGTAGGCGGCGCGGCTGGCGACCAGCGTGGCCCAGTCGTGGCCCCGCACGTCGAGCTCGAAGCCGTACTCCGGCGCGTCGTCGAGGGCGTGGGCGAGCGAGGCCGCGTACCACATGACCTTCTTCGGCACGCAGCCGCGGTTGACGCAGGTCCCGCCGAGGCGATCGGCCTCGATCACGCCGGCACGGGCGCCGTGCACCGCGGCGCGCCGGGCCGCGGCCAGGCCACCGCTGCCGCCGCCGATGACCAGCAGGTCGAAGTGTTGTGTCATCACGGTCTCCGAAAAGAGGCAATCCTACTGCTGCGCACGGGGGCGAAGCCAGCGGCGGGCGCGGCGCGCGCCTTGACGGGGACCGGGGCGGCATTAGACTGCGGGGCCACCGCGCCGCCGGACCCCAGCCATGCCCGCGAGCGAGTCCCTGGCCGCCTTCCTCCAGCGCCCGCTGGTGCGCCGCGTGCGCGCGCGCCTGCGCCAGTACGTGCTGCTCACGCGCCTCGACCGGCCGATCGGCACCTACCTGCTGCTGTGGCCGACGCTGTGGGCGCTGTGGTTCGCGGCGCAGGGCGTGCCGGACCTCTACGTGCTGCTGGTGTTCGTCCTCGGTACCTTCTGCATGCGCGCGGCCGGCTGCGCGATCAACGACTTCGCCGATCGCGGGATCGATGCGCACGTCTGGCGCACGACGGGTCGGCCGCTGGCGACCGGGGCGATCCGCCCGCGCGAGGCGGTGGTGGTGGCGGCCGTGCTCGCGCTGGCGGCGTTCGCGCTCGTGCTCACGCTCAACCGCCTCACCATCCAGCTCGCGTTCGGCGGCCTCGCGCTGGCCGCGGTCTACCCGTTCATGAAGCGCTACACGCACCTGCCGCAGGTGGTCCTCGGCGCGGCGTTCTCGTGGGGCATCCCCATGGCGTTCGCCGCGCAGACGGGCACGGTGCCACCGCTCGCCTGGCTCGTGTTCACCGTCAACGTCATCTGGACGGTGGGCTACGACACCATGTACGCGATGGCCGACAAGCCCGACGATCTCGAGATCGGGGTCAAGTCCACCGCGATCCTGTTCGGCGAGCACGATCGCCACATGGTCGGGCTGTTCCAGCTCCTGACCCTGGTCGGGCTGCTGCTGATCGGCTCGCGCGCGGAGCTGGGCTGGACCTGGTTCGCCGCCGTCGCCGCCGCCGCGGCGCTCTTCGGCTACCAGCAGTTCCTGATCTTCGACCGCCAGCCGCAGCTGTGCTTCCGCGCCTTCCTCAACAACGCCTGGGTCGGCCTGGTCCTGTTCCTCGGGCTGGTGGCGCACTACGCCCTGGCGGGGGGATGAGGCGAGGCGGTCCCGGGCACCGCGCGTTCGGGGATCACGCCCGCGCCACCGCCACCACGCTCACCCGCGTGCGCCGCCGCGAGCCGGCGGGCGGCCTCGCGCACCGTGCTGGCGGTCGTCACGACGTCGTCGACCAGCAGCACGTGCGGCCCCGGCGGGGCGGCCTCGAGCGCGAAGGCGTGGCGCACGTTGCCGCGGCGCCGCTCGGCGGGCAGCTCCATCTGCCGGTGTCGTCGGGCTGCACCCGCACGAGGCGGCCGGTGACGACCGGGCGGCGTCCAGCGCGCGGGCCAGGGCGCGCGCGAGCTCCGCCGCCTGGTTGAAGCCGCGCTCGCGCAGGCGGCGCGCGTGCAGCGGCACCGGCACGACCGCGTCCACCGGCGCGAGCGCCGGGGGCAGCGCCTGCGCCAGCAGGCCGCCGAGCAGGTGGCCGGCGGCGAGGTCGCCGTGGAACTTGAAAGCGCCGCAGCAGCCAGTCGACCGGGGCGGCGTAGGCGAAGGGCACGTGGATGGCCGCGAACGGCGGCGGCCGCCACAGGCAGGCGCCGCAGACGCTCAGCTCGGGCAGCCCCGGCGCGGTCCCCGGCAGGCGCGCGGCGCAGCGCGCGCAGGCGGGCCCGTTGCCGGGCAGGTCGGCGCGGCAGCCGGCGCACAGCGCCAGGCCGGCACCGCCGGGGGCGTCGCACAGCAGGCAGCGCGGCGGGAACAGCCGCTCGAGCAGTGACATCCTGTCGCCCCGTCGCGGGCGCCGTCCCGGGCACCCGCTCGCGTCCTGGCAGCGATCGTCGCCGCCCGGGGGCCGGGGCGCAACGCCTGCGGGCGGGCCCCGATGGCGGACGGTGCCCGCGTGGCCCGTGGCGCTCGCCATCGAGGCGCCCGAGCGGGCCTCGAACAGTCGGCTGTCATCAAATCCGCCCGGCCATGGGCGTATACTGGGGCTCCGAAGGACCAGCCGGTATCCGTGATGACCCAGGCGCCCGCCAGGCAGCCCCTGCACGCGGTCGACGAGATCGACCTGCGCGATCCCTCGCTCTACATCAACCGCGAGCTGTCGCTGCTCGAGTTCAACCATCGCGTGCTCGAGCAGGCGAAGGACCCGGTCAACCCGCTGCTCGAGCGCCTGAGGTTCCTGTGCATCTCGAGCACCAACCTCGACGAGTTCTTCGAGATCCGGGTCGCCGGCCTGATGCAGAAGGCCGAGGTCGGCGCGGTGCACTCGGGTGTCGACCAGATGCAGCCGGCCGAGGTGCTGCGCGCGATCAGCGGGCGTGCCCACGAGCTGGTCGAGGAGCAGTACCGCGTCCTCAACGACGTGCTGATCCCCGAGCTCGCCGAGCAGGGCATCCGCTTCGTGCGCCGCAGCGAGTGGAGCGCCGAGCAGGAGGCCTGGCTCAGGGAGTACTTCGAGAACGAGCTCCTGCCGGTGATCTCGCCGATGGGGCTCGACCCGGCGCACCCGTTCCCGCGCATCCTCAACAAGTCGCTCAACTTCATCGTCTCGCTGCGCGGCAAGGACGCCTTCGGGCGCAGCGGCGGCACCGCCATCGTGCAGGCGCCGCGGGCGCTGCCGCGCGTGATCCAGCTGCCGCCGGACCGCGACGGCAACGGCCAGCACGACTTCGTGTTCCTGACCTCGGTCATCCACACCTTCGTCGAGCAGCTGTTCCCCGGCATGCGCGTGCGCGGCTGCTACCAGTTCCGGGTCACGCGCAACTCCGACCTGTTCGTCGACGAGGAGGAGATCGACGACCTGCTGCTCGCGCTCGAGGGCGAGCTGGCCTCGCGGCGCTACGGCGATGGCGTGCGCCTCGAGGTGGCCGACAACTGCCCCGACGACATGGCCGATTTCCTGCTGCGCAAGTTCGGCCTCGAGCGCGACTCGCTCTACCAGGTCAACGGCCCGGTCAATCTCAATCGCCTGCTGGCGGTCTACGACCTGATCGATCGAGCCGACCTCAAGTACGCGCCCTTCCAGCCGTCGGTGCCCGAGGGCATGGGGGCGGGCGCCAGCGTGTTCGACACGATCGCGCGCCGCGACGTGCTGCTGCACCACCCCTACGACTCGTTCGCGCCGGTGCTCGACTTCCTGCGCCAGGCGGCGGTCGATTCACAGGTGCTCGCGATCAAGCAGACGCTCTATCGCACGGGGCCCGACTCGCCGGTGGTGGACCAGCTCGTCGCGGCCGCGCGCGCCGGCAAGGAGGTCACCGTCGTCGTCGAGCTGCGTGCGCGCTTCGACGAGCAGGAGAACATCACGCTCGCCAACCGCCTGCAGGAGGCGGGCGCGCACGTCGTCTACGGCATCGTCGGCTACAAGACGCACGCCAAGATGATCCTCGTCGTGCGGCGCGAGAAGCGTGGCCTGCGCCACTACGTCCACCTCGGCACGGGCAACTACCACACGAAGACGGCGAAGCTGTATCACCGACTACGGCTTGCTCACGGTCAACCTGGGCGCTGGGGCAGGACGTGCACAACATGTTCCTGCAGCTCACCAGCCTCGGGCGGGTGCCCGACCTCAACAAGCTGCTGCACTCGCCGTTCACGCTGCACTCGGGGCTGATCGAGCGCATCCAGGGCGAGCGCGACCGGGCGGCCGCGGGCGAGGGCGGACGCGATCATCGCGATGGTCAACTCACTGGTGGAGCCGCGGATCATCGAGGCGCTCTACGACGCCGCGCGCCACGGGGTCGAGATCGACCTGATCGTGCGCGGCATGTGCTGCCTGCGCCCCGGCATCGAGGGGGTGTCGGAGCGCATCCGCGTGCGCTCGGTGGTCGGGCGCTTCCTCGAGCACGGGCGCGTCGACTGCTTCGGCGCGGGCGACAAGCCGCAGATCTGGCTGTCGAGCGCCGACTGGATGGAGCGCAACTTCTTCCGCCGCGTCGAGACCTGTTTCCCGGTCGAGAACCGGCGCCCGCGCGACCGCCTGGTCGACGAGCTGGCGCGCCGACCTCGCCGACAACACCCAGGCCTGGCTGCTCGGCAGTGACGGGCGCTACACGCGCGCGCGCCCGGCCACCGGCGAGGAGCCCTGCGGCGTGCAGCAGGCCCTGCTCGCGCGCGCGGCCGAGGGCCAGGGATAGCGCGGGATCACGATGCGCGCATTCGACCGGCGCCGGTGGCGCCGGGCGAAGACGCGCCTACGTCCGCAGGCACTTCGGTGCTGGCGTATGCGAACGCGAGCAATGCGACCGCACGGCCCGTGGAGTACTGTGGGTCCGGCTTCAGAGACTGTGTAACAAGTTGCCGTAGGCGCGTTTTCGCCGAAGGCGAACGCGCGCAATGCGAGCGTCGCGCTATCCCTCGCCCTCGCCCTCGTCCCCGTAGCGCAGCGTGATGCCTGCGCCCGCCAGGTAATCGGCCTCCTCCGCCAGGTCCGCGCGTGTCAGCGGGTGTCGCTGCAGCCAGTGGTCGGGGAAGGCGAGGCGCAGCTCGCGGCCGCGGGCGCTGACGCGGTAGTCGGGCAGCGGCAGATCGCTGCGGCTGCGGTGCAGCAGCACCGCCAGGCGCAGCAGCATCGCCAGGCGCACCAGCATCTCGGTGTCGGGGCCGCCGGCCTGGCCGAGCTCGTCGAGCGGGAACTTGCGCCGGTGCGCGCGCACCAGCGCCGCGAGCTGCACCTGCTGGGCGCGCCCGAAGCCGGCGAGGTCGGTGTTGGCGACGATATACGCGCCGTGCTTGTGGTAGGCCGAGTGCGCGATGTCGAGGCCGATCTCGTGCAGCTCCACCGCCCAGCGCAGCAGCCACTCCGCCTCGTCGTCGAGATCCCACTGCTTCGCCACGTGCTCGAGCAGGTGGGTGGCCGTGCGCAGGATGCGTGCGTTCTGGGCGCCGTCGGCGTGGAACCGCGTCGCCAGGCGCTCGACGCTCGCCGCGCGGCTGTCGATGTGCTCGAGGCGCTCGGGGAGATCGACCAGGATGCCCTCGCGCATGGCGCCGTCGGAAAAGCGCATCTCGTCGATGCCGAGCGCGGTGAAGGCCGCGCGCAGGATCGCCACGCCGCCCGGGAACACCGGGTAGCGTTCGCGCTTCACCCCCGGCACGTCGATGCGCTCGACGTGCCCGTCCGCGATCAGGCTCTTGCGCAGCCGCTCGAGGCCGGCCGCGGTGATCGAGCCCGCGCTCCAGCCGGCCTCCTGCAGCGCGTTGGCCACGGCCTTGATCGTGCCCGACGCCCCGATCGCGCTGCGCCAGTCCAGCGCGCGGAAGCGGGTCTCGATCGGCTCGATCTCGACCCGCGCGGCGAGCTCGGCGCGCTCGAACGCCTTCTTCGTGATGCGCCCGTCGCCGAAGAAGCGCTGGCTGTGGCTCACGCAGCCCATGTGCAGGCTCGCCTTCTCGAACGGCTCCGGTCCCTCGCCGACGATGAGCTCGGTCGAGCCGCCGCCGATGTCCATCACCAGGCGCCGCCCGCTGGGCGCCAGGCTGCGCACCACCCCGAGGTAGATCAGGCGCGCCTCCTCCATGCCCGAGACGATCTCGACGCGGTGATTGAGCGCGTCCTCCGCGGCCGCCACGAACGCCTCGGCGTTGTGTGCCTTGCGCAGCGTGTTCGTGCCCACGATGCGCACGTTGCTCGCGGGGATCTCGCCGAGGCGCTGGCCGAAGCGCTGCAGGCAGTCGAGCGCGCGTTGCTGCGCCTCGGCAGCCAGGTGCTGGTTCTCGTCGAGGCCGGCGGCGAGGCGCACCATCTCGCGCAGGCGGTCGATGATCACCAGCGAGCCGCTGGGCTCGCGCCGCGCGATCACGAGGTGGAAGCTGTTCGAGCCCAGGTCCACCGCGGCGAAGGTGTCGGATTCGGTGGCAGGCACCGTGGGCAGCGCTCCGGCTCGCAACGGCCCCGATTGTAACCTCCCGGCGCACGTTATACTGGATCGCCCGCCCGTTGCCGGCACGCACCCATGGTATTCGCCAGCCAGCTGATCCTCGGAATCGGTGTGCTGCTGCTCGTGAGCGTCCTGGCGAGCCGGATCTCCGACCGGATCGGGGCGCCGCTGCTGCTGTTGTTCCTGCTGCTGGGGATGCTGCTGGGCGAGGACGGGCCGGGCGGCATCGTGTTCAACGACGTCGACACGGCCTTCCTCGTGGCGAGCCTGGCGCTCGCCGTGATCCTGTTCGACGGCGGCCTGCATACGCCCCGCAGCAGCTTCCGGCTCGGCCTGCGGCCGGCGCTGGTGCTGGCCACGGTGGGGGTGGTGATCACCGCGGGGATCACCGGCGCGGCCGCCGTCGTGCTGTTCGACATCGGCGTGGCCGAGGGCCTGCTCATCGGCGCGATCGTGGGCTCGACGGACGCCGCAGCGGTGTTCTACCTGCTACACGCGCACGGGTTGCGCATCAACGACCGTCTGCAGGCAACGCTCGAGATCGAGTCGGGCAGCAACGACCCGATGGCGGTCTTCCTGACCGTCAGCGCTCGATCGCGCTGGTGCGTGCCGGCGGCGTCGGCGAGGCCGATGCCCTCGGGCTCGTCACGGCGTTCGTGTGGCAGATCGGCGCCGGCGGCGCCATCGGTGCGCTCGCGGGAGTCATGCTTGCCGGCATGGTCAACCGGGTTGGCCTCACGGAATCGCTCTATCCGGTCCTCGTGCTGGCCGCCGGCCTGGCCATCTTCGGCCTCGCGGGCACGCTCGGCAGCAGCGGCTTCCTGGCGGCCTACGTCGGCCGGCGTCGTCGCGGGCAACGCCATGCGCCGCGCCCGTCACGAGGTGCGCCGCTTTCACGATGGCATGGCGTGGCTGTGCCAGGTGGGGCTGTTCCTCATGCTGGGCCTGCTCGTGACCCCGAGTGAGCTGGTACCGCTGGCGCCCCTGGCGCTGGCGCTCGCGGGCGTGCTGATCCTGGTCGCGCGCCCGGTCGCGGTCATCCTCTCGCTGGTGCCGTTCCGCTTCGCGATCGCCGAGCAGCTGTTCATCTCGTGGGTGGGGCTGCGCGGCGCGGTCCCGATCGTGCTCGGGCTCTACCCGCTCCTCGCGGGCACGGCGGAAGGCCGCACCGCGTTCAACGTGGCCTTCTTCGTGGTCCTCGTATCGCTGCTCCTGCAGGGATGGACCGTCGCGCCGGCCGCGCGTCGCCTGGGCCTGCAACTGCCCGCGCGGGCCGCCGGGCCAGACGCCTGGTCGAGCTCGACGCGCCCGGCCTGGAGGGGCGCGAGCTCGTGGTCTATCGGGTCGCTGCCCGGTGCCCGCCGCCACCGGCATGCGCGGTGCGCGATCTGCCCTTGCCCGAGGGCGCGCGGCTGATCGCCGTGGTGCGCCAGGAGCAGCCACTGACCGCGCCGGACGACGTCGCGCTGGCCGCCGATGACTATGTGTACGTGGTGGCGGATCCCGCGTGGATCCCCGATCTCGAGGGGTTGTTCGGGCTCGCGCGCCGGAGGCGCTGGCCCGCAGCCGAGCGCTTCTTCGGCGCGTTCACGCTGCGCGGCAGATGCCCGCGTGCGGCGAGGTCGGCGCCGCTCTACGGCATCGATCCGGCTGCCCATCGGATGAGCGACAGCACCATCGATGAGTACGTGCGCGAGCGCCGGTTCGGCCACCGGCGTCGCGGTGGGCGATCCGCCTGTCCCTCGGTCGATCACGAGCTGGTGCGCGCCGTCAGCGAGGCGACGGCCGCGTGCGTCGAGGCTGCGGCCTGACGCAGACGCCCGGCTGCCGTCGCCGAGCTGACGGCGGGCTCACAGCAGGCCGCGCTCGGCGAACGATACCGGCTCGCCGTCGCCGACGATGACGTGGTCGAGCACGCGGATGTCGACCAGGCCCAGGGCGTCGCGCAGGCGCTCCGTCAGGCGCGTGTCGGCGCGGCTCGGCTCGGCCACGCCCGAGGGATGGTTGTGCGGCGAGGATGACCGGCGGCGGCGTTGTGGCGCGAGCGCCGCCTTGACCACCTCGCGCGGGTAGACGCTGGCGCCGTCGATGGTGCCGCGGAAGAGCTCGTCGAAGGCCACCACGCGGTGGCGGTTGTCGAGGAACAGGCAGGCGAAGACCTCGTGGTCGCGCTCGCGCAGGCGCGCGCGCGGATACACGGCGGGTGGCGGCGACCGAGGTCAGCGGCTCGCCGCGCGTCGAGCTCCTCGTGCGAGGTGGCGCCGGCCCATCTCGAGCACGGCGCTGCAGCTCGGCGTGACTTGGCCGCGCCCAGGCCGTGGACGGGCGCAGAAGGCGCCGTGCGTCGGCCGGCAGCAGACGCGCGCAGGCCGCCGAAGCGCATCGAGCAGCGCGCGCGCCAGATCGACCCGCGCTGCGTCCCGGCCGCTGCCGGTGCGCAGGAAGATAGCGCAGCAGCTCCGGCGTCCGACGAGCGCAGCCGGGCCGCGTCGCCAGCAGCTTCTCCCGCGGCGCTCGGCCCGCGGGCCAGTCGGTGATGGCCATGGTGACGTCCTCGCCTCATGCGGGTCAATGTGGCAGAGAGTGTGTCGTCGAAGGAGGGCGAAGGTGCCAAAGGGGCGGGAGGCGGCAGAAGGGCCCGGGGAAGGGGCCGAGGGAAGGGCCGGGGAAAGGGCGTCGAGGAGAAGGGCCGCTGGGAAAGGGCCCAGGGAGAAGGGCTCAGGGGAAAGGGCCCAGGGGAAAGGGCCCAGGGGAAGGGGCCCTAGAGGCAGGCTGAGGGAGGAGGCCGAGCAGGGGCTGAGGGCCAGGAGGCCCAGCAGGGCCCAGGGGAAGGGGCCCAGGGAAGGGGTCCAGGGGAAAGGGCCCAGGCCAAATGATCGTAGGCGCGTTTCGGCCGAGGGCCGACGCGCGCATTGGTCGGACGGCCCCGCGCGCGTTCGCTTCGCGAAGACGCGCCGTCCCCGAAGGGCGAACAGGAAAGGGCGGAGGCGAGAGCCGATGGCACGGCGGCAACTCCCCCTGGGCCCTTCCTCGGCCTCTCGGCCCTTCGGCCCTTCGCCCTACCGCGCGCGCGCAGCTCCCGGCTGGGCTCGCCGAACGAACCGGAGGCGGCGCGTGATCCTGACGACCCGCGGGCCGCGCTCCTGCCCGGACGACGCGCATGCGGCGCATGCGCGCCGACGCGTGGTCGCGGCGGCTGGTGCGCGAGACGGCGCTGACCCCGGCGGACCTCATCTGGCCGGTGTTCGTGTGCGAGGGCGAGGGCCAGCGCGAGCCCGTGCCGTCGATGCCCGGCGTGGAGCGCCTGAGCGTCGACCTGCTGCCCGCGGCGGGCGCGAATGCGTGCGCGTCGGCCATCTCGTGGCTGTGATCTTCCCGGTCACGCCGGCGGCGGCGAAGTCGCGGGGGCGGAGGAGGCCTGGGACCCGGACGGCCTCGCGCAGCGCGCGGTGCGCGCGTGCAAGGACGCCTGTCCCGAGCTCGGCGTGATCACCGACGTCGCGCTCGACCCGTTCACCTCGCACGGCCAGGACGGGCTGATCGACGACGTAGCGGCTACGTGGTCAACGACGCCACGGTCGTGGCGCTGGTGAAGCAGGCGCTGTCGCACGCCGCGGCGGGCGCGGACGTGGTGGCCCCGTCGGACATGATGGACGGCCGCGTCGGCGCCATCCGCGACGCGCTTCGAGGCCGACGGCCACGTCAACGCGCGCATCCTGCGCCTACGCGGCGAAGTACGCCTCGAGCTTCTACGGGCCGTTCCGCGACGCCGTCGGCTCGGCGCGGCAGCCTGGGCGGCGGGCGGCAAGCACACGCTACCAGATGGACCCGGCCAACTCGGACGAGGCGCTGCACGAGGTGGCGCTCGACCTGGCAAGAGGCGCCGACATGGTCATGATCAAGCCTGGCATGCCCTACCTCGACGTCGTCCGCCGGGTGCAGCGAGCGCTTCTGGCGTGCCCACCTACGCCTACCAGGTCAGCGGCGAGTACGCCATGCTGAAGGCGGCCGGCGACAACGGCTGGCTCGACGAGCGCGCCTGCGTGCTCGAGGCCCTGGGCGGCTTCAAGCGCGCCGGCGCGGACGGGATCCTGACCTATTTCGCCCGCGACGCCGCGCGCTGGTTGCGACGAGCTGGGCCGAGGGCGGAAGGGCCGAAGGCGGGGCGGCTGGGGAGAGGGCCCAGGGCCATGGGCCCAGGTAGTGGGCCAGAGAGGCGGAGCGGAAAGGGCCGAGGGCCGAGGGCAAGGGCCGAGGTCCGGCGTAGGCCGGTGCGTCGCGGGCGGCGCGCCGGCGCCGCGGCCGGAGCGCCGGCATCGTTCGTGAGCGCGCCGACCCGCCGGCAAGCCCCGACCCGATGCGGCGTCGGCCTGCGGCCGAGCTCGGCCATGCGCTTCGCCCTCGGCCCTGCCGCCGCTCGCGCCTCAGCCCTCAGCCCTTCGCCCTCCCGCCGTTGAACCCCCACCACCCCGCGTGCGCCTTCGACAGTCACGGCCCACCGTCTGACGGAGGCAGGCCACGGATCGTGGGAGGTGCCGAGGACGGACTACTACGGGATCATGGGCGTCGGACGCAGACGCGTCGCAGGACGAGATCAAGCGCGCCTATCGCAAGCTCGCGCGCAAGTACCACCCCGACGTGAGCAGCGAGCCCGACGCGGAGGATCGCTTCCAGGAGGTCCAGGAGGCCTACGAGGTGCTCAAGGACCCGGAGAAGCGCGCCGCCTACGACCGCCTCGGCGAGAACTGGCAGCAGGGCCAGGGCTTCGAGGCGCCGCCCGGCTGGGACGAGGGCTTCGAGTTCACCGGCGGCGGCTTCACCGGCGGCGACGCCGGCGCGTTCTCGGACTTCTTCGAGTCGCTGTTCGGGCGCGGCTCGGCGTACGGCCATGCTCATGGCGGGCGCCACGGGTTCGGCGGGTTCCACGGGCGCGGCCAGGACCACTTCGCGCGCGTCGAGGTCTCGCTCGAGGAGGCCTACCACGGCGGCCAGCACCAGGTCACGCTGCAGGCCCCGGCCACCGACCCGCAGGGACGCGTGCAGACGCGCCAGCGCACGCTCAACGTGCGCATCCCGGCCGGCGTCACCGAGGGCCAGCAGATCCGCCTCACCGGCCAGGGCGGCGGGCGCTGGGCCAGGCGGCGGCCGCGCACCGTCTACCTCGAGGTCGCGCTGCGCCCGCACCCGCTGTTCCGCGCCGAGGGCCGTGACGTCCACCTGGACGTCCCGGTGGCGCCCTGGGAGGCGGCGCTGGGCGCGACCAGTGACGGTGCCACGCTCGGCGGCGAGGTCGCACGCGGTGCGCAATCCCGCCGGCAGCGGCGCAGCGGCCTGCGGCTGAGGGCCGCGGCCTGCCGGGATCGCCGCCGGGGACCAGTACCTGCACCTGCCAGTCGGTCGCGCCGCAGCCGCGCAACGACGACGAGCGCAGGCTCTACGAGCAGATGCGCGAGCAGATGGATTTCGACCCGCGCGCGAAGCTGCGCCGGAGGGCCGCATGACGCGACGCGACGAGCCGGTGCGCGCCGAGCCGCTCGACCCGGAGAGCCCGGTCTCGCTGGGCGAGCTTGCCGGCGTGTTCGACGTCCGATGCCGACGACGTCATCGAGCTGGTCGAGTGTCGGCGTGGTCGAGCCGATGGCCGGGCGCCGCCCGTCCGAGTGGCGCTTCCCGGCCCGCGCGATCGCGCGCATGCGCCGGGCGCTGCGCCTGCGCCACGACCTGGCGGTCGACCCGCCGGTGCCGCACTCGCGCTCGACCTGATCGAGGAGGTGCGCTACCGGCCGCCCGCGTGCGGCGCTCGAGTCGCGCGGGACCACGAGCGAGGCGCGGCTGCGCGCAGGCCGTTGCCGTACGGCGTGGCGCGTCTTCGAAGGAGATGCGCGCGATGGGATGGTCGGCGACGTGCCGTCGGCGTTCGCATCGCGCGTCGGCAATGCGCGCGTCGGCCCTCGGCCGAACGCCGCCTACGCCCAGGTCGTTCGATCGGCACCTCGAGCAGCCACTGCCCGCCCATTCTGCACTCGCCAGGCCCGGTGACGGCAGAAGCCGCGCAGGCGGCCCTCGGCGTCGTGGAACAGCTGCGCGTCCGCCGCCCTCGGGCGTGCCCCTCGGCCCACTCGCCGGCGGTGCCGCGGGGCGGCGCGTAGAGCTGCACGGCGGCAGCACGGCGTCTCGGCGATCACCGGCATGACCGGGTAGTCGACCTCGGTGCGCGTGCCGGCGAGCGTGGGCGCCGAGCGCCGCCGCGCGCAGTGGTTGATCGGCATGATGGACGGCAGCAGCACGCCGTCGACCTCGGCGCAGTCGCGCGACGCCGCGGCACGGCCGGCGGCCGAGGCCTCCAGCGCGCGGTCGGTGACGATGCCGCGGTTGGTCTCCAGGCCCGCCTCGCGCGCGAGCTCGAGCCTCGGGCGCAGGCCGATCGCGCAGCAGGACCGACGTCGGCCGGGGCTGGCCGCGCCACGCGTCGTCGTGCACCACCCAGGCCGCCGCCGCTGCGCTCGACCGAGGCGCCCGGCGCGGCCCGGTGACCAGCTCGATCCCCTGGCCGACGAGCGCGTCGCGCAGGTTCGCGCCGGCCAGCGGCGGCAGCATCGTGCCCATCGGGTAGTCGCAGGGCTCGATCACCGTGACCTCGTAGCCGGCCTTGCGCCAGTCGTTGGCGAACTCGCAGCCGATCAGCCCGCCGCCGATCAGCACCACGCGCCGCGCCCGTCGAGCGCGGCGCGCACGCGCGCGTAGCTCTCGAGATCGTCGAACCGCCGCGACACCTGGTCGCGCGGCGTAGCGGCGAGGTTCGAGGTACGCCGGGCTGCGCGCCGATGCCGAGGACGATGCGCGCGGCCTGGATCGAGCCGCATACGGTCGAGCGTGACGCCCGGCCGGGTGCGCTCGAGCGCCGCCACGGTGCGGCCTGCGTGCGTACCTTCGGCATCGAACTGGGATGCCGTCTCCGCGGCCGTCGCCATGCCCAGCGACTCGGTGACGTCCTCCCGCGCGCGAACGCGTTGGACGGCGTCGGCTTCGGGTGCGCTGGTGCCGTCGTCACGCTGGTGATCGGCGCGAGCGGCGTCTCCGGCGTGCTCGCGCCGGCGAAACTCCGCGCGCGGTGGTGTAGCCGGCGAGACCGGTGCCGACGATGACCACGGGCTTCATTTCACCTCCGGATCGGTTCCGGCGGCTACGGTGATCACCAGGGAACTCGGCGAATGAACGCGAATGCTTCGCGATGGTACGGCGGGTCCCCTGCGCTCGATGGAGCGCCGCCGGACGGCCTGGGCGACCGGATGGGTGATAGCTGGAGCCCGCCGGAATACCCGCGCGAAATGAACGCGGAATGGGTCAATGCCATCGAGCGCGCACTCTGCTCGGCCATAGCGCCATTTTGTGTTCGTTTGGCTGGTTCCATTCTCTGGCGATGCGGCTTGCCGCGGTGACGTCAGCGAGCTGCGGGACTGACCCGTCACCGGCCCCGCGGCGCCATTCGCGAACATTCGCGTTCATTCGCGGTTCGCAGCTGTGGCCGCCCGCTGTCTCCACACCCAGCCAGTCCCGGGCGGGAGGAACTCGTCGTAGAGCGCGCGCCCGGGGGTGCCGGGCTCCGGGTGCCAGTCGTATTGCCAGGCGTTCCGGCGGCGGCAAGCATGACCTCGGGATGGACTGAGCAGATCAACGTACCATGATCGATCGTTCTTGGTAGGTTGATCTGCTCAGTCCATCCCGAGGTCATGGTTGCCGCCGCTGGTACGCTGGCAATACGACTGGCACCCGGAGCCCGGCACCCCCGAGCGCGCGCTCTACGACGAGTTCCTCCCGGCCCGGGACTGGCTGGGTGTGGAGACAGCGGGCGGCCACTGCTGCGAACCGCGAATGAACGCGAATGTTCGCGAATGGCGCCGCGGGGCCGGTGACGGGTCAGTGCCGGAGCTCGCTGACGTCACCGCGGCAAGCCGCATCGCCAGAGAATGGAACCAGCCAAACGAACACAAAATGGCGCTATGGCCGAGCAGAGTGCGCGCTCGATGGCATTGACCCATTCCGCGTTCATTTCGCGCGGGTATTCCGGCGGGCTCCAGCTATCAGCCATCCGGTCGCCCAGGCCGTCCGGCGGCGCTCCATCGAGCGCAGGGGACCCGCCGTACCATCGCGAAGCATTCGCGTTCATCACGCGAGTTCCCTGGTGATCACCGTAGCCGCCGGAACCGATCCGGAGGTGAAATGAAGCCCGTGGTCATCGTCGGCACCGGTCTCGCCGGCTACACCACCGCGCGCGGAGTTTCGCCGGCGCGAGCACGCCGGAGACGCCGCTCGCGCCGATCACCAGCGTGACGACGGCACCAGCGCACCCGAAGCCGACGCCGTCCAACGCGTTCGCGCGCGGGAGGACGTCACCGAGTCGCTGGGCATGGCGACGGCCGCGGAGACGGCATCCCAGTTCGATGCCGAAGGTACGCACGCAGGCCGCACCGTGGCGGCGCTCGAGCGCACCGGGCCGGGCGTCACGCTCGACGCGTGCGGGTGGATCGAGGCCGCGCGCATCGTCCTCGGCATCGGCGCGCAGCCCGGCGTACCTGGAACCTCGCCGCTACGCCGCGCGACCAGGTGTCGCGGCGGTTCGACGATCTCGAGAGCTACGCGCGCGTGCGCGCCGCGCTCGACGGGCGCGGCGCGTGGTGCTGATCGGCGGCGGGCTGATCGGCTGGCGAGTTCGCCAACGACTGGCGCAAGGCCGGCTACGAGGTCACGGTGATCGAGGCCTGCCGACTACCCCGATGGGCGCGACGCTGCCGCGGCTGGCCAGCGCGAAGCTCTGCGCGACGCGCTCGTCGGCCAGGGGATCGAGCTGGTCACCGGGCCGCGCCGGGCGCCTCGGTCGAGCGCAGCGGCGGCGGCCTGGGTGGTGCACGACGACGCGTGGCGCGGCCAGCCCCGGCCGACGTCGGTCGTGCTGCGCGATCGGCCTGCGCCCGAGGCTCGAGCTCGCGCGCGAGGCGGGCCTGGAGACCAACCGCGGCATCGTCACCGACCGCGCGCTGGAGGCCTCGGCCGCCGGCCGTGCCGCGGCGTCGCGCGACTGCGCCGAGGTCGACGGCGTGCTGCTGCCGTCCATCATGCCGATCAACCACTGCGCGCGGCGGCGCTCGGCGCCCACGCTCGCCGGCACGCGCACCGAGGTCGACTACCCGGTCATGCCGGTGATCGCCGAGACGCCGTGCTGCCGCGGTGCAGCTCTACGCGCCGCCCCGCGGCACCGCCGGCGAGTGGGCCGAGGGGCACGCCCGAGGGCGGCGGACGCGCAGCTGTTCCACGACGCCGAGGGCCGCCTGCGCGGCTTCTGCCGTCACCGGGCCTGGCGAGTGCAGAATGGGCGGGCAGTGGCTGCTCAGGTGCCGTTCGAACGACCTGGGCGTAGGCGGCGTTCGGCCGAGGGCCGACGCGCGCATTGCCGACGCGCGATGCGAACGCCGACGGCACGTCGCCGACCATCCCATCGCGCGCATCTCCTTCGAAGACGCGCCTCGCCGTACGGCAACGGCCTGCGCGCAGCGGCGCCTCGCTCGTGGTCCCGCGCGACTCGAGCGCCGCACGCGGGCGGCCGGCAGCGCACCTCCTCGATCAGGTCGAGCGCGAGCGCGGGCTACGCGGCGGGTCGACCGCCAGGTCGTGGCGCAGGCGCAGCGCCCGGCGCATGCGCGCGATCGCGCGGGCCGGGAAGCGCCACTCGGACGGGCGGCGCCCGGCCATCAGGCTCGACGACGCCGAACCTCGACCAGCTCGATGACCGTGCAGTCGGCGTGGGGTACGTCGAACACGCGGGAAGCTCGCCCAGCGAGACCGGGCTCTCCGGGTCGAGCTGGCTCGGCGCGCGCCGGGCTCGGCGCGTGCGCGTCATGCGGCCCTGCCGGCGCAGCTGCGCGCGCGGGTCGAAACCCGAGCCCGTCCTCGCGCATCTGCTCGTAGAGCCGCGCTCGTCGTCGTTGCGCGGCTGCGGCGCGCCCGACCTGGAGGTGCAGGTACTGGTCCCCGGCAGGCGATCCGGGCAGGCCGCGACCCTCGAGCCGCATGGCCGCTGCGCCGCTGCCGGCGGGATTGCGCACCGCGGTGCGGGACCTCGCGGCCGAAGGGCGCGGGCACCTGGCGCGCCCAGCGCCGCCTCCCCAGGGCGCCACCGGGACGTCCAGGCGGACGTCGCGGCCCTCGGCGCGGAACAGCGGGTGCGGGCGACAGCGCGACCTCGAGGTAGACGGTGCGCGGCCGCAGGCCTGGCCCATGCGCTCCGCCGCCCTGGCCGGTGCAGGCGGATGCTGCTGGCCTCGGTGAGCGCCGGCCGGGCGCGCGACGTCGAGCGTGCGCTGGCGCGTCCGCGCGCCGTCCCTGCGGGTCGGCGGCCAGCAGCGCGACCTGGTGCTGGCCGCCGCATGGTAGGCCTCCTCGAGCGAGACCTCGACGCGCGCGAAGGTGGCGTCGCTGGCCGCGCCCGGTGGAACCCGCCGAACCCTGCTGGCGCCCGCCATGAGCATGGCCGCTGCGCGAGCCGCGCCGAACAGCGACTGAGAGGTCGCGAGACGCGCCGGCGTCGCCGCCGGTGCAGCCCCGCCCGCCGGTGAACTCGAAGCCCTCGTCCCAGCCGGGCGGCGCCTGGAGGCCCTGGCCCTGCTGCCAGCTTCTCGCCGAGGCGGGTCGTAGTAGGCGGCGCGCTTCTCCGGGTCCTTGAGCACCTGGTCAGGCCTCCTGGACCTCCTGGAAGCGATCCTCCGCGTCGGGCTCGCTGCTCACGTCGGGGTGGTACTTGCGCGCGAGCTTGCGATAGGCGCGCTCGATCTCGGTCCTGCGACGCGTCGCGCTCCGACGCCCATGATCCCGAGCAGCAGTCCTCGGCAGCTCCCACGATCCGTGGCCTGCCTCCGTCGACGGTGGGCCGTGACTGTGGGGATGGCGCACCGTACGGGGTGGTGGGGGTTCACGGCGGGAGGGCGAAGGGCTGAGGGCTGAGGCCGCGGGCGGCAGGGCCGACGGGGAAGCGCAGTGGCCGAGCTTCGGCCGCAGGCCGACGCCGGCATGGGGTCGGGGCTTTCCGGCGGGTCGCGCGCGTCACGAACGATGCCGGCGCTCGGCCGCGGCGCGGCGCGCCGCCCGGAGCCCGGCCTACGCCGGGCCTCGGCCCTGGCCCTCGGCCCTCGGCCCTTCGCCCTCCGCCCTCCGGCCCACGACCTGGGCCCGGGCCCTGGGCCCTCTCGCCTGGCCGCCCCGCCCTTCGGCCTCCGCCCTCGGCCCTGCTCGTCGCGACGCGGCGCGCGGCGTCGCGGGCGAAATCGGTCGGGGTCCCGCCCCGCGCCGGCGCGCTTGAAGCCGCCCAGGGCCTCGAGGCACGCAGGCGCGCTCGTCGAGCCAGCCGTTGTCGAAGGCGGCCTTCTGCATGGCGTACTCGCCGCTGACCTGGTAGGCGAAGGTCGGCACCCCGAAGTGCTCGCGCACGCGGCGGATGACGTCGAGGTAGGGCATCCCAGGCTTGATCATGACCATGTCCGCGCCCTCGTAGAGGTCGAGCGCGACCTCGTGCAGGGCCTCGTCGGTGTTGGCCGGGTCCATCTGGTAGGTGTGCTTGCCGCCGCCGCCCAGGCTGCCCGCGGAGCCGACGGCGTCGCGGAACGGCCCGTAGAAGCTCGAGGCGTACTTGGCCGCGTAGGACAGGACGCGCGCGTTGACGTGGCCGTCGGCCTCGAAGGCCTCGCGGATCGCGCCCACGCGCCCGTCCATCATGTCCGAGGGCCCGACCACGTCGGCACCGGCCTCGACGTGCGACAGCGCCTGGCGCACCAGCGCCTCGACGGTGGCGTCGTTGACCACGTAGCCGGACTCGTCGATCAGCCCGTCCTGGCCGTGCGAGGTGAACGGGTCGAGCGCGACGTCGGTGATCACGCCGAGCTCGGGGCAGGCGTCCTTGAACGCGCGCACCGCGCGCTGCGCGAGGCCGTCCGGGTTCCAGGCCTCCTCCGCGCCCGGCGACTTCGCCGCCGCCGGCGTGACCGGGAAGATCACCACCGCGGGGATCCCGAGCGCGACGCATTCGCGCCCCGCCGCGGGCAGCAGGTCGACGCTCAGGCGCTCCACGCCGGGCATCGACGGCACGGGCTCGCGCTCGGCCCTCGCCCTCGCACACGAACACGGGCCAGATGAGGTCCGCCGGTGTCAGCGCCGACTCGCGCCAGGCGCCGCGACCACGCGTCGGCGCGCATGCGCCGGATGCGCGTCGTCCGGGCAGGAGCGCGGCCCGCGGGTCGTCAGGATCACGCGCCGCCTCCGGTTCGTTCGGCGAGCCCAGCCGGTGCGTGCGCGCGCGCGGTAGGGCGAAGGGCCGAAGGGCCGAGAGGCCGAGGAAGGGCCGAGGGGGAGTTGCCGCCGTGCCATCGGCTCTCGCCTCCGCCCTTTCCTGTTCGCCCTTCGGGGTGGGCGCGTCTTCGCGAAGCGAACGCGCGCGGGGCCGTGCGACCTATGCGCGCGTCGGCCCTCGGCCGAAACGCGCCTACGATCATTTGGCCTGGGCCCTTTCCCCTGGACCCCTTCCCTGGGCCCCTTCCCCTGGGCCCTGCTGGGCCTCCTGGCCCTCAGCCCCTGCTCGGCCTCCTGCCTCAGCCTGCCTCTAGGGCCCCTTCCCCTGGGCCCTTTCCCCTGGGCCCTTTCCCCTGAGCCCTTCTCCCTGGGCCCTTTCCCAGCGGCCCTTCTCCTCGACGCCCTTTCCCGGGCCCTTCCCTCGGCCCCTTCCCCGGGCCCTTCTGCGGCCTCCCGCCCCTTCGGCCCTTCGCCCTCCTTCGACGACACACTCTCTGCCAATCGACCCGCATGAGGCGAGGACGTCACCATGGCCATCACCGACGGGCCCGCGGCCGAGCGGCCGCGGGAGAAGCTGCTGGCGCGCGGCCCGGGCGCGCTCCTCGGACGCCGGGAGCTGCTTCGCGATCTTCCTGCGCACCGGCAGCGCCGGGACGAGCGCGGGGCCGAGCCTGGCGCGCGCGCTGCTCGATGCGTTCCGCGGGCTGCGCGCGCTGCTGCCGCCGACCACGACGCCTTCTGCGCCCGCCACGGCCTGGGCGCGGCCAAGGTCGCGCGGCTGCAGGCGGTGCTCGAGACACGAGCGGCGCCACCTGCACGAGGAGCTCGTGCGCGGCGAGGCGCTGACCTCGTCGGAGGCGACCCGGCGCTACCTGCGCGCGCGCCTGCGCGAGCGCGACCACGAGGTCTTCGCCTGCCTGTTCCTCGACAACCGCGTGATCGCCTTCGACGAGATCTTCCGCGGCACCATCGACGGCGCCAGCGTCACCCGCGCGAGGTGGTCAAGGCGGCGCTGCGCCACAACGCCGCCGCGGTGATCCTCGCCCACAACCATCCCTCGGGCGTCGCCGAGCCGAGCCGCGCCGACACGCGCCTGACGAGCGCCTGCGCGATGCCCTGGGCCTGATCGACATCCGCGTGCTCGACCACGTCATCGTCGGCGACGGCGAGGCGGTCTCGTTCGCCGAGCGCGGCTGCTGGCGAGCCCGCCGTCAGCCTCGGCGACGGCACCGGGCGCAGCGTCAGGCCGACCTCGCGCACGCGGCCGTCAGCCACGCGGCGCACCACCAGCTCGTGATCACCGAGGGACAGGCGATCGCCCACCGCCAGCGCCGGGTGCGAACCGGGCGCCTCCCGCGTCGAATTCATCGACGGTGCGTCGCTCATACCGCGGGCGGCCGGAATGCCGTCAGAGGGCGGCGACCCGTTCCTCGCGCACGCGGGGCATCAGCCGCGGCCGGCGTAACGCGCCGAAGAAGCGCTCGGCAGCGGGCCACGCGTCCGGGGCTGAGCCGGAACAACCCCTCGAGATCGGGGGATCCACGCGGGATCCCGCCCACCACGTACACATAGTCATCGGCGGCCAGCGCGACGTCGTCCGGCGCGGTCAGGTGGCTGCTGCCTGGCCGCGCCGCCGGCGATGGCAGCCGCGCGCCCTCGGGCGAGGGCAGATCGCCCACCGGCATGCCGGTGGCCGTGCCGGCTACCGGGCAGCACCCGATAGACCACGAGCTCCTGCCCCTCCAAGCCGGGCGCGTCGAGCTCGACCAGGCGTCGGCTGGCGGCCCGAGCGGGCAGTTGCAGGCCCAGGCGACGCGCGGCCGGCGCGAGCGGCTGCCGACCCCTGCAGGAGCCAGGCGATACGAGGACCACGAAGAAGGCCACGTTGAACGCGGTGCGGCCTTCCGCCGTGCCGCGCGGAGCGGGTCGAGCCCGAGCGCGATCGGGGCCGCGCCGCGCAGCCCCACCCCCACGAGATGAACAGCTGCTCGGCGATCGCGAAGCGGAACGGCGCGAGCGAGAGGACGACGACCGGGCGCGCGACCAGGATCAGGCGGGCTGAGCGCAGCGCCAGGGGCGGCCAGGGGCGCCAGCGGTACCAGCTCACTCGGGGTCACGAGCAGGCCCAGCGAGCGAACAGCCCAGCCTGGCACAGCCGCGCCATGCGGTGGTGAAAGCGGCGGACCTTCGTGGACGGGCGCGGCGCATGGCGTTGCCCGCGACGACGCTGGCCGCGCAGGCGGCCGAGGGAGGCGCTGCTGCCGAGCGTGCCCGCGAGGCCGAAGATCCGGCCAGGCCGGCGGCCGGCACGAGGACCGGATCGAGCTGTTTCCGCGAGGCCAACCGGGTTGACCGTGCCGGCAAGCATGACCCCGCGGCGAGCGCACCCAGATCGCGCCGGCGGCGGCGATGTGCGCAGACGAACGCCGTGACGAGCCCGAGGGCATCGGCCTCGCCGACGCCGCCGGCACGCACCAGCGCCCGATCGAGCGCGACGGTCAGGAATACCGCCATGGGGTCGTCGCCGCCCGACTCGATCTCGAGCGTTGCCTGCAGACGGTCGTTGATGCGCGAGACCCGCGCGCGTGTAGCAGGTAGAACACCGCCTCGGCGTTGCCGTCGAGCCCACCAGATCGCGCCCGATGAGCAGGCCGTCGGCCACGCCGATGTCGAACAGCGCGACGGCGGCCGCGCCGGTGATCCCCGCAGGGTGATCGCCACCCCCACCGTGGCCAGCGCCGGCGCCGGCCGGCCGCTGCCGGAAGCTGCTGCGGGGCGATGCAGGCCGCCGTCGAACGGGATCGCGGCGAGCGCCAGGCTCGCCACGAGGAAGGCCGTGTCGACGTCGTTGAGCGCGATGCCGCCCGGCCCGTCCTCGCCCAGCGGCATCCCCAGCAGCAGGAACAACAGCAGCGGCGGCGCCCCCGATCCGGTCGGAGATCCGGCTCGCCAGGAGCGCTCATGCGAGCAGCGGCGCGCCGATTCCGAGGATCAGCTGGCTGGCCGAATGCCAGTGGGTGCGTGCCGGCGACGGGCGAGGCGATTCCAGGGTGTAGGTGCGCCGGGAGGTTACGACCGGGGCCGTCGCGAGCCGGAGCGGTCGCCCACGGTGCCTGCCACCGAATGCCGGCAGCCTTGGCCGCGGCTGGACCTGGGCTCGAACAGCTTCCACCTCGCGCATCGCGCGGCGCGAGCCCAGGGCGGCTCGCCGGGCGATCATCGACCGCCTGCGCCAGATGGGTGCGCCTCGCCCGCCGGCCTCGACGAGAGACCAGCACCTGGCTGGCCGAGGCGCAGCAGCGCGCGCTCGACTGCCGCAGCGCTTCGGCCAGCGCCTCGGCGAGATGCCCGGCGAGCAACGTGCGCATCGTGGGCACGAACGCGCTGCGCGGAGGCGCACGACGCCGAGGCGTTCGTGGCGGCGGCGCAGGGCAGCGCTGCCAGTCACCGCGTCGTAGATCGTCTCGGGCATGGAGGAGGCGCGCCTGATCGACCTCGGGGGTGGTGCGCAGCCTGGCGCCGAGCCGGGCGGCGCCTGGTGATGGACGTCGGCGGCGGTCTCGACCGAGCTTCATCGTCGGCGAGTGAGGGGTCAGCCGTTGGAGAAGGCGACGCCGGCGGTGGGCTGCGTCGAGCCACAGCCAGCGCTTCTTCGGCGACGGGCGCATCGCCGAAGAAGGCGTTCGAGCGCCAGGCCGAGCTCGCCGCGCGGGTCGAGATTCGGCCGATCGAGACCCGCCTCTCCGCGCGCTGGACTGGCGCAGCGCGATGGGCGTCGGGCACGATCAAGGCCGTGGCCAACGCGCTGCAGGAGGCCGGCTGGAGCGCGGGCTCGATCACCGCAGCCGGCCTTGAGCGGCTCGCGGAAGAGCCTGATCGGCGGACGGGCACGTCGAGCGCATCGACGTGCGGGGGTGAAGCGCGAACGCTGACCGCGGTGTTCCCGGGCGGCGCGGCGATCCTGCGCGCGGCCTTCACCGCGCTCGGCGTCGACGAGATGGCGCTCTCCCGACGGCGCCATGCGCGAGGGCCTGCTGGTCGATCTTCCCGAGCGCCTCGAGCGCGTCGACAGCCGCGCGGCGAGCGTCTGGTAGCGCCTGGCGACGCGGTTCCACGGCTCGACGGCGCGCCCAGAACGCATACCGCATCCTGCGCACGGCCACCCGCCTGCTCGAGCGCGATGGCCGAGCAGCGGCGGGGATCTCGACGACGAGGCCGCGAGTGGCTGCTGTCGCTGGGGCGGTGGAGCTGCACGAGATCGGCCTCGACATCGCGCATCTCGGCCGGACCGCGAGCACGGCGCGTATTGTCGCCGGCGACGCCGACCTCGCCGGCTCCGGGGCGCGCCCAGCAGGCGCAGCTCGCGGCGCCGGTGCGCGCGCACCGGCGCAAGTTCCCGCTCGAACGAAGCTCGGCCAGGCCGGCGGCCCCGACACCGAGATGCTGGTGCGCCTGGCCACGCCGCCGCGCCTGGCGGCGCCGCTGCACCGCAGCCGCAGCGATCTGCCGCTGCCCGACTACCGCGTGAGCGCCCGCGGCCGCGAGCTGCGCCTTCGCCTTCCACCGCCCGCCGGCTCCGCGACACCCGCCGGACGCGGCGCAGGACCTGGCGGAGGAGGCCGATTACCTGGCGGGCGCAGGGCATCCTCGCTGCGCTACGGGGGACGGAGGGCGAAGGGTATAGCGCGACGCTCAGCCATTGCGCGCGTTCGCCTTCGGCGAAAACGCGCCTACGGCAACTTGTTACACAGTCTCTGAAGCCGGACGCACAGTACTCCACGGGCCGTGCGGTCGCATTGTCGCTGGCGTTCGCAGTACGCCAGCACCGAAGTGCCTGCGCGACGCGCAGGCGCGTGTTCGCCCGGCGCGACCGGCGCCGGTCGAATGCGCGCATCGTGATCCCGCGCTATCCCTGGCCCTCGGCCGCGCGCGCGAGCAGGGCCTGCTGCACGCCGCAGGGCGCCTCGCCGGTGGCCGGGCGCGCGCGCGTGTAGCGCCCGTCACCGCCGAGCAGCCAGGCCTGGGTGTTGTCGGCGAGGTCGGCGCGCCGCTGGTCGACGAGGCGGTCGCGCAGGCGCCGGTTCTCGACCGGGAAGCAGGTCTCGACGCGGCGGAAGAAGTTGCGCTCCATCCCAGTCGGGCGCTCGAGCTGCCACACCTGCGGCTGGTCGCCCGCGCCGAAGCGGTGAGCGCGCCCGTGCTCGAGGAAGCGCCCGACCACCGAGCGCACGCGGATGCGCTCCGCACACCCCCTCGATACCCGGGCGCAGGCGGCGGCATGCCGCGCACCGATCAGGTCGATCTCGACCCCGTGGCGCGCGGCGTCGTAGAGCGCCTCGGTGATCCGCCGGGCTCCGCCAGCGAGTTGACCGTCGACGATGACGCGTCCGCCCTCGCCCGCGGCCGCCCGGTCGCGCTCGCCCTGGACGGCGCTCGATCAGCCCCGAGGTGCAGCGCGTGAACGGCGAGTGCAGCCAGCTTGTTGAGGTCGGGCACCCGCCCGAGGCTGGTCGAGCTGCAGGAACATGTTGTGCACGTCCTGCCGCAGGCCCCGGTTGACCGTGAGCAAGCCGTAGTCGGGATACAGCTTCGCCGTCTTCGTGTGCGGAGTTGCCCGTGCCGAGGTGGACGTAGTGGCGCAGGCCACGCTTCTCGCGCCGCACGACGGCGATCCATCTTGGCGTGCGTCTTGCAGCCGACGACGCGGCATGACGACGCGCGCCCGCCTCCTGCAGGCGGTTGGCGAGCGTCGATGTTCTACCTGCTCGTCGAAGCGCGGCACGCAGCTCGACGACGACGGTGACCTCCTTGCCGGCGCGCGCGGCCGCCGCGACGAGCTGGTCCCGCCGCCGGCGTAGTCGGCGCCGCGGCGATAGAGCGTCTGGCTCGATCGCCGAGCACCTGGTGAATCGACCGCGGCCTGGCAGGCAGATCGACGCACCGGCGCGAACGAGTCGTAGGGGTGGTGCAGCAGCACGTCGCGGCGCGCGATCGTGTCGAACACGCCGGCGCCCGCCCCATGCCCTCGGGCACCGACGGCCTGGAAGGGCGCGTCCTCGAGGTCGGCTCGATCGATCAGCGAGTCGAGCCGCAGCAAGGCGATCGAGATTGACCGGGCCGTTGACCTGGTCGCGCAGTTCGGCGCTCGAGGCCGAACTCGCGCGAGCAGGAAATCGGCCATATCGTCGGCACCGTGGGCGACCTCGAGGCGCACGCCCGTCGCGCGTAGCGCCGCGAGGCCAGGCTCGGCCTCGAGCGCGAGCAGCAGGTCGTCGCCATCTCCTCCTCGTCGACCGAACAGGTGGGAGTTGCGCGTGACCCGGAACTGGTAGCAGCCGCGCACGCGCGTGCCCGGGGACAGCTGCTCGCCAACGGTGTGGATGACCGAGGTCAGGAGCACCAGTCGCGCCGGCCGTTGCCGTCGCGGTCCGGCGGCAGCTGGATCACGCGCGGGCAGCGCCGGCGGCGCCTGCACCACGATGGCCGGCATCGCCGCGCTGCGCCGAAGGCGTCCTCCTTGCCGGCGCGGCGAGACGATGAAGTTGAACGCGACTTGTCGAAGAATGCGCGGAAACGGGTGCAGCCGGGTCGGGCCCGATCGGCGAGATGCACCGGCAGGAGCTCGTTCTCGAAGATACGCCGAGCCGGGACTGCTGCTCGGCGCTCCCGGCTCGCTGGCGGCGCACGAAGCGGATGCCCTGCTCGGCGAGCTCCGGGGATCAGCACGTCGTCGAGGAACGCGGCAACCGCCCCCTCGACCAGCTCGCTGGGCACGCCCGCTGATCGCGCGCAGGCGCGCCTCGGCCGGCTGCATCTGGTCGACACCCGGCGGCACGGCGCCGACCTCGGCCTTCTGCGTCGGGCCGGCGACCCGGATCTCGAAGAACTCGTCGAGGCTGGTGCTTCGAGATGCCGCAGGAACGCTCAGGCGCTCGAGCAGCGGGTTCGACTGGGTCCTTCGCCTGCTGCGAGCGCGCGATGGGTTGAACTCGAGCAGCGACAGCTCGCGGGTCGATGTAGAGCGAGGGCATCCGCGCAGGTCGATCTCGTCGACCGCGTGCGGGGCCTGCTGGCGGGCGCCTGGGCCATCGCGGATCCCGGCTCGTCGGCTCGGAGCCCCGGTGCTGCGCCCATGGCCGGGCGGCCTGCGATGGACAGCCGACTGTTCGAGGCCGGCTTCGGGCGCCTCGACGGCGAGCGCCACGGGCCGCGCGGGCACCGTCCGCCATCGGCGCCGCGCGGCGTTGCGCCCCGGCCCGGGCGGACGAGCGGCTGGCGCCCGGAGCGCGAGCGGGTGCCCGGGACCGGCGCCCGCGACGGGGCGACAGGATGTCACTGCTCGAGCGCGCTGTCCCCGCCGCGCTGCCTGCCGCGGCGACGCCCCCGGCGGCGCGGGCCTGGCGCTGTGCGCCGGCTGCCGCGCTGACCTGCCCGCAACGGGCTCAGCCGCGCGCGCTGCGCCTGCGCGCCTGCCGGGGACCGCGCCCGGGCCTGCGAGCTGCAGCGCTACTGCGGCGCCTGCCTGTGGCGGCCGCCGCCGTTCGCGGCCATCCACGTGCCCTTCGCCTACGCCGCCCCGGTCGACTGGCTGCTGTCCGGCGCTTTCAAGTCCACGGCGACCTCGCCGCCGGCCACCTGCTCGGCGGCCTGGCGCAGGCGCTGGCCCCGGCGCTCGCGCCGTTGGACGCGGTGGTGCCGGTGCCGCTGCCCCACGCGCGCCCGCCTGCGCGAGCGCGGCTTCAACCAGGCGGCGGAGCCTCGCGCGCGCCCTGGCCCGCGCGCTGGACGCGCCCGTCGTCGCCGGCCGCCTCCGTCCGGTGCAGCCCGACGAGCACCGGCGACGGAGCCGCCCGCCGAGCGGCGCCGCGGCGACGTGCGGCCACGCCTTCGCGCTCGAGGCCGCCCGCCGGGGCCGCGATCGCCGGCCCGGTCGACGACGTCGTGACGACCGCCGGCGCGGTGCGCGAGGCCGGCCTGCCGGCTCGCGGCGGCGCGCGGGCGAGCGTGGTGGCGGT
>JAXHMQ010000003.1:0-45802 GCA_034521365.1 Halofilum sp. (in: g-proteobacteria)
CTCCAGCCCCAGCGCGCGCAGCAGCAGCAGCTGGCGTGGCGTATTGGCCAGGTGATCGTCGCCGCGCAGCACGTGCGTGATGCCCATGAGCGCATCGTCGAGCGCGTTCGCGAACAGGAAGGCCGGCGTGCCGTCGGCGCGCGCGATCACGAAGTCGCCGATGTCGGCGAGCGCGAACGCCTGCCGGCCGTGCACCAGGTCCTCGAACGCCACCTCGCCGCGCGCCGGCACGCGCAGGCGCAGCGTGGCCTCGCGCCCGGCGCGCCGCCGCTCGGCGCGCTCCGCCTGCCCCAGCCGTGCGCAGGTGCCGGGGTAGCGCGGAGGCCGGCCCGCCGCGCGCTGGCGCCGGCGCGCCTCGGCGAGCTCCGCGCGCGTGCAGAAGCACGGGTAGGCATGGTCGGCGGCGACCAGGGCATCGAGCCGCTCGCGGTACTGCGCGCCGCGCTCGGACTGGCGATACGGCCCGTGCACACCGCCACCGTCGGGGCCCTCGTCCCAGTCGAGCCCGAGCCAGCGCAAGTCGGCGAGCAGCGCCTCGAGGTGGCCGCTCGCGCTGCGCGCGGCGTCCGTGTCCTCGCTGCGCACGATCACCGTGCCGCCACGTCCGCGCGCGAACAGCCAGTTGAACAGGGCGGTGCGCGCGTTGCCCAGGTGCAGCGCACCGGTGGGGCTGGGCGCGAAGCGGGTACGCGGGGCCGCGGTGGACATGGCGCGCGATGGTAGCAGAGCGCGCACGCCGGCGCGGGCCGGGTTTCCCGCGCCCGCCCCTCGCTCTATGATCGGGCCGCCACCGCCGCCGGAGCCGGGCCCGTGTCCGAGATCCCCGCCGTGCATCGCCACAGCGCAGGCCGGGTCGTGCTGCTCGCCGACGTGCACCTCGACGCGACCCGCCCGGCCATGCTGGGACGCTTCCGGGGGCTGTGCGAGCGGGCCGCGGGGGCCGGCCATCCCGTCTACATCCTGGGCGACCTGTTCGAGGCGTGGATCGGCGACGACGACGACGATGCGCTGGCCGAGGACGTGGTGGCCGCGCTCGCCGCGCTCACCGCGGGCGCGCCCGCCTGGTTCATGCCCGGCAACCGCGATTTCCTCGTGGGTGAGCGCTTCCTGCGGCGCACGGGCCTCGGCTGGCTCGACGACCCTGCGCTGGTCGAGCTGTTCGGGCGCCGCGCGCTGCTGTGCCACGGCGACACATTGTGCACCGACGACGTCGCCTACCAGCGCTTCCGCGCCGAGGCACGCACCGCGGCCTGGCGCGAGGCGTTCCTGGCGCGCCCGCTGGCCGAGCGCCGCCGGCTGGCGGCGGGGCTGCGCGACGACAGCCGCGACGCCATGGCCGACAAGGACGCCGGCGCCATGGACGTCAACGCGGACGCGGTCGCGGACGCCCTGCGCCGCCACGACGCCGAGCTCCTCGTCCACGGCCACACCCACCGCCCCGCACGCCACGAGCACGACGTCGACGGCCGCCGCGCCGAGCGCTGGGTGCTCGCCGACTGGTACCACGACCCCGCCGTCCTCGTCGCCGACGCCGACGGCACCCGCCCAGTCGCGCCGGAGGACGTGTAGGTAGCGCGAGGCGGTGCCAGCGCCACGGACCCTGGCTCGCTCCGGGGCCGTGCACAGGTACTCTCGCCAAGCCGCCAAGCACGCCCAGGGCGTCAATGGGATGCGATCTTTCATCCCCTCGATTTGCTCCGCGTTCTCCGCGTCCTCTGCGAGAGCACAACCGCACGGCGGCGGCTCCCGAACGCGCGAACAACCTGCCCTGCGCTTCGGGTCCAACACCCGCCCTGCATTGATCTCTCGCAGAGGACGCAGAGTCTCGCGGAGGCCAACGCCCAAATACACTTGGCGTGCTTGGCGCCTTGGCGAGAGTACCCGGGCGCGGCCGAAGCATGACCGCGCCCGGGCGGTGGTACCGGCGATCAGACGCGCACCCGGCGCAGGCCCGTGGCGGCGACGACGAACGCGAGCGCTGCCACGCCGGCGCCGGCGGCGAAGGCGGCGGTGCCGCCGAGGGCGCCGTAGATCAGCCCGGCGGCGAAGCTGCCGGCCGCCTGGCCGGCCCCGAAGCTCATGCTCGAGTAGAACGCCTGCCCGCGTCCCTGGTGGCTGCCGGTGAAGAAGCGGTCCACCAGCGCGATCGCGACCGCGTGATAGAGCCCGAAGCTGGCCGCGTGCAGCGTCTGCGCGCCGATCAGCACGACCGGCTCGCTCACGAACGCGGCGACCAGCAGCCAGCGCACGGCGGTCAGCGCCAGGCTCGCGAGCAGCAGCCACAGCGCCCCGAAGCGCGGCAGCAGCCGCCGCATGACCAGGAAGACGCCGATCTCCGCGACCACCCCGAGCGCCCAGAGGCCGCCGATCCAGGCGCCCGTATAGCCGTGATCCTGCAGGTGGAGGCTGAAGAATGCGTAGTACGGCCCGTGGCTGGCCTGCATCAGGAAGCACACGAGCAGCAGTGACCACACGTGCGGCTGGCGCAGCACCGCGCCGATGGGCCCGTCGTCGCCGCCCGCGTCGCCACGCGCCGGGGCGGCCGGCGCCGCCAGGCTGGCACCCCAGAGCGCCAGGTAGAGCGCGGCCAGGAACCACGGCAGCGCCAGCGGCCCGGTGAGGTCGAGCAACGGTCCGAGCAGGGCCGAGGTCGCGATGAAACCGACCGAGCCCCACAGCCGGATGTGGCTGTAGCGCTCGCGCTCCGCGCCGAGCCAGTTGAACGTGTTGGCCTCGAACTGCGGCAGCGCCGCGTTCCAGAAGAACGAGAACGCCACCATCACCGCGGCCAGCGACCAGAAGCCGCGCGCCGCGAACACGCCCAGGAAGAGCACGAACGCGAGCCCCGTCCCGAGACGCACGAAGGGCAGGCGCTGGCCGCGCCGGTCGGCGATCCAGGCCCAGACGTTGGGCGCCACGATCTTGGTGGCCGCGGATCACGGCCATCAGCGAGCCGATCTCGGCGGCGCTGTGGCCGAGCGCGCGCAGGTACACGCTCCAGTAGGGGAGCAGCGCGCCCAGGGCGGCGAAGAAGAACAGATAGAACGCGGACAGGCGCGCGTACGGCACCGGCGCCCGGCCGTCGGGGACGGCGGCCGGCATCGGCTCAGGCGTCGTCGTCTGCCCGGGCGGGCACCACGGGGGTCGGCGAGGTCACGTCGGCGTTCTGTGCCCGGTGGCGCAGGGCGTGATCCATGAGCACGAGCGCCACCATGGCCTCGGCGATCGGCGTCGCGCGGATGCCGACGCAGGGATCGTGGCGACCCTTGGTGGCGCACCTCCACGGCCTCGCCGTCGACATCGATGCTGCGCCCCGCCAGGTGGATGCTCGAGGTCGGCTTGAGCGCGAGCGAGGCCACCAGCTCCTGGCCCGTCGAGATGCCGCCGAGGACACCACCGGCGTGGTTCGAGAGGAAACCGTCCGGGGTGATCTCGTCGCGGTGCTCCGTGCCCTTCTGGCTCACCGCCGCGAAACCGGCGCCGAGCTCGACGCCCTTGACCGCGTTGATGCTCATCAGCGCCTTCGCGAGATCGGCGTCGAGGCGGTCGAACACCGGCTCGCCCCAGCCCGGCGGCAGGCCGTCGGCGCGCACGAGCACGCGCGCGCCGGCGGAATCGCCGGACTTGCGCAGCCGCTGCATGAAGGCCTCGAGGTCCGCCACCTGGTCCGGGTTGGGCCAGAAGAACGGGTTCGCCTCGACGGCCTCCCAGTCGAAGCGCGAGCGGTCGAGCTCGATCTCGCCGAGCTGGACCAGGTGGCCCCGGATGCGCACGCCGAAATGCTCGCCCAGCCACTTGCGCGCGATCGCCCCGGCCGCCACGCGCAGCGCCGTCTCGCGCGCCGACGAGCGCCCGCCCCCGCGGTAGTCGCGCACGCCGTATTTCTGCTGGTAGGTGTAATCGGCGTGTCCCGGCCGGAAGGTACGCGCGATCTCGCTGTAGTCCTTCGACTTCTGGTCGACGTTCTCGATCAGCAGCCCGATCGGCGTCCCGGTCGTGCGGCCCTCGAACACGCCCGAGAGGATGCGCACGCTGTCGGGCTCGCGGCGCTGGGTCGTGTACCTGCTCTGGCCGGGACGGCGGCGGTCGAGCTGGTGCTGCAGGTCGGCCTCGGCGAGCTCGAGCCCGGGCGGGCAGCCATCGACGATGGCCCCGAGCGCGGCCCCGTGGCTCTCGCCGAAGCTCGTGACGCGAAACAGCTGGCCGAAGGAATTACCGGACATGGCGCGGCGATTGTACCGGATCCGGCGCCGGCGCGCGACGGACCCGGCCGTGGCAGGACCAGCACCCTGCGCGGGCACTCTCGCCAGGGCGCCAAGCACGCCAAGATTTTCTCGCGATTTCTCTCTGCGTGTTCTCCGCGCCCTCTGCGAGAGATCGTCGCTCGGGGCATCGGCGTCGCACGCCGCCCCGAGTCCCCCCCAAGGGCTGTGGCACATCCATCGCCGTGCGTGCCGTTCTCGCAGAGGGCGCGGAGAACGCGGAGCAAGGCGAGCAAGCCTGGAGATCGGATATTCTCGCCATTCCTGGCGTGCTTGGCGCCCTGGCGAGAGTACCCGCCCACGGCCCGCGGTGACCCTCCTGCGGGTCCGGGGTGCCGCAACGGGTCAGGCGGTGCCGAAGCCGGCGCGCAGGCCCCAGCCGACGAGGTAGGCCAGCACGGCGGCGGCGCCGCCGGTCCACAGGGTCTGCCAGGCGGAGCGCAGGCGCGGCTGCTGCAGGCGCTGGCCCTTGGCCCAGCCGATGCCGAAGAACGCCGCGGCCGTCAGCACGCAGCTCGCGCCGAACATCGCCTCCGGCGCCGTCGGCAGCAGGTACGGCAGCAGCGGCACCAGGCCGACGACGATGAAGGCGGCGAAGGTGGTGGCGCCGGCGCGAACCGGGTCGGAACCCGAGAGCTGGAGGCCGTGCTCCTCGGTGAGCATGGTGTCGACCCAAAGGCGGCGGTTCGCGGTGATCGTATCGACGACGCGCTCGAGCGTGTCGCCCTCGAAGCCCTTGCGCGCAAAGATCTGGCGGATCTCCTCGCGCTCCCCCTCCGGCACGCGGTCGATGTGCTGCTCCTCCGCACGTCGCTGCTTGCTCACGAACTCGCGCGCGCTGCGCGTACCGTGGTAGTTGCTCACCGCCATCGAGAAGCCGTCGGCGACGAGGTTGGCGAAGCCCAGGATGATCACGACCAGCGGCGAGAGCGCACCGCCGGTCGCGCCGGCCACCACCGCGAACGTGGTCACGCAGCCGTCGATGCCCCCGAGCACGGCATCGGCGAGGTAGTCGTGTTCGCCGCTGCGGGCGAGCCGCCGGCGGATCGCCTCGGGCCGATGGTCGGCCAGTATGGCGCGATGATCGCTCATCGGGCCCGGGTCGCATCGAGCACGTTGGGCAACTGCCCGACCCGCTGCAGCGCCCGGTCGAGCTGGGCCATGTCGCGGATGCGCACGCTCACGTGCACGCGCACGTGCGGCGGCTCGTCGGTCTCGCGCAGCTCCGCGCTCACCACGTCGACATCCTCCTCGGCGAGGACGTTCATGACGTCACGCAACAGGCCCGGCCGGTCGAACGCGTCCACGTCGAGGTCGACGCCCCAGCGCTGGCGCGAGTCGCCGTCGCCCCATTCGACCTCGATCAGGCGCTCGCGCTCGTCCTCGCCGAGGCGCAGGATGTTGTGGCAGTCGCGGCGATGCACGGTCACGCCGCGGCCACGCGTGATGAAGCCGATCACCTCGTCGCCGGGGACCGGCCGGCAGCACTCGGCCACGCGCGTGAGCAGGTTGCCCATGCCGCGCACGCGCAGGGCATCGCCCGTGTCCCCGTCCGCATCGCGCCGCGCCGGCGCGGTCGCCGGCGCGCGCTCGTCGCGCGGGCGCGTGAGCGCCTGTACCGCCGCCGCGATGCGCGCCGACGAGAGGTCGTTGCGACCCAGCGCGGCGAACAGGTCCCGCTGGCGCTCGAATCCCGCCTCGCGGGCGAGCCGCTCGAGCGGCAGGTCGCGTGCATTGAGGCGCCGCAGCTCGCGCTCGAGCAACGCCCGGCCCTCGTCGACGTGCTGGCGGTGGTCCTGCTGGTTGAACCAGGCCCGGACCTTGGCGCGTGCCCGGCTGGTGCGCAGGTAGCCGAGATCGCGGTTGAGCCAGTCACGGCTCGGTCGAGGCTCGCGCGTGGTCAGCACCTCCACGTGCTCGCCGTTCCTGAGCGTGTGCGTCAGCGGCACGATCTGGCCGTTGACCTTGGCGCCGCGGCAGCGGTAGCCGACGTCGGTATGGATGGCGAAGGCGAAATCGAGCGCGGTGGCCCCCTGCGGCAGGTCGACCACGTCGCCGCGCGGGGTGAACACGAACACCCGGTCGGCGAACAGCTCGCGCCCGAAGGTCTCGCTGAGGCCATCGTCCGCGCCGCTCTCGAGCAGCGAGCGCAATGCGTTGACGCTCTGCTGCAGTCGCCGGCCCTGCGCGCTGCCCTCCTTGTAGAGCCAGTGCGCCGCGACCCCGCGCTCCGCGTGCTCGTTCATCTCGCGCGTGCGGATCTGGACCTCCACCGGCCTGCCGCTCGGGCCGACGATGGCCGTGTGCAGCGACTGGTAGCCGTTGTCCTTCGGATTGGCGATGTAGTCGTCGAATTCCTTCGGGATGTGCGGCCAGCGCGCATGCACGGCACCGAGCGCGGTGTAGCACTCCTGCACCCGCTCGACGAGCACCCGCACGGCCTCGACGTCGAACAGCTCGTCCTGCTCCAGGTCCTTGCGCTGCATCTTGCGCCAGATGCTGTAGATATGCTTCGGCCGTCCGAACACCTCGAAGTCGGTGATGCCGTCCGCCACCAGGGCCTCGCGCAGATCGTCGGTGAAGGTCTCGATGAAGCGCTCGCGATCCGCGCGGCGCGCTGCCAGCCCGTCGGCGATGCGCTTGTACACCTCCGGCTCGAGGTAGCGGAATGCCAGGTCCTCGAGCTCCCACTTCAGGCGCGAGATCCCCAGGCGATGCGCCAGTGGCGCATAGAGATCCAGGGTCTCGCGCGCCAGGCGGCGGCGCTCCTCGCGCGGCTCGGCATGGCTCAGCCGCAGCCGCGCGGTGCGATAGGCCAGGCGGATGAGCACGGCGCGGACGTCCTCGGCGAGCGCCAGGATCATGCGGCGCAGGCGCTCGGCCGGCTCGCGCTCGCCGGCGTCGGGGGCGTGCTCGCGGAAGGCGTTGAGCCAGCGCGCGTTGCGCGCCAGCCGCGCGACCGTCTCGCCGTAGGCCGCGCCGAGCCCGTCGGCCGGCGCGTCCGCCTCCAGCTCGGGCGGGCTCAGCAGGCCGGCGACGAGCGTGTCCCGGTCGACCCCGAGCTCGGTGAGCAGCTCGCCGACGTCGAGCCCGCCGGGCATGCGCGCCGGCGGCGGGCACGCCGCGGCGGTCGACGCCGCGTGCCGGATGGTCCCGGCGGCATCCGGGTGGCGTGCGGCCAGCCGCTCGACGCGCTCGCTGGCGTCGCCGGTAGCGGGTGACTGCCGAGGCGGCGTCCGCCATCGGCGGTATCGCCCCGTTGAGCGCCGGGCTCAGGTCGTTGCAGGGCGCGGCAGCGTACGCCCGCCCGCGGACGGATGCAACGCCGGCGACGGCGCCTCAGCCGGCGCCGCGCAACACCGCCAGCGGCCGCTCGGCCAGCAGCCCGCGCGTGGCCACCAGCCCGGCCGCCGTGATCCCCAGCGCGCCCGCGCCGACACCGAGGACCAGGAGCCACGGGTTGAAATGGTACGGCAGGTCGAGCACCGCGCGCGGTCACGGCCCAGCCGGTCGTGGCGGCGCCGGCGGCCGCGATGGCGCCGGCGAGCGTGCCCAGCGCGCAGAACTCGGCCGCCAGGATGGCACGCACGCGCGCGCGGCTCGCGCCGAGCGTGCGCAGCAGCGCGATCTCGACGCGGCGCTCGTCGCGGCTGGCGAGCACCGCCGCCACCAGCACCACCACACCAGCGAGCAGGGTGAACACGAACACGTACTCCACCGCGCGCGTGCCCTGCGCGATGACACCGCGCACCTGCTCGAGGATCTGCTCGACATCGAGCACGGTCACGCCGGGGAAGGCCCGCGCTATGTCTGCCACTGCGCGGCGACCTTCGTCCGGCGCGCGGGCGGCGCGTAGTAGCTGGTGATCCACGTCGACGGGGCACCGTCCAGGGTACCGGGGCTCGCCAGCACGAAGAAGTTCGCCTTGAAGCTGTCCCAGTCGACACGGCGCAGGCTGGTCACGCGCCCGTGGCGCTGCTCGCCGGCGACGCGGAACGTGAGCGTATCGCCGAGCTCGATCCCCAGTGTCGATCGGCGACGCCCGTTTCCACGGAGCACTGCCGGCGGGCTCGCATCGTCGCCGTCGCATCCACCAGGCGATCCGGCGATCGACTCTCGTTCTCCGGGCGGTGCGCGCGCGCCCAGGACAGGTTGAAGTCGCGCTCGGCCAGGCGCCGGCCACGCTCGGACCCGTACTGGTCCGGGCGCACCGGCGCGCTCGTACGATCGCCGACCAGCCGGCCGCGGACCAGCGGGTGGAAGCCGGCCCGTGGCCGCATCCCGGCGGACTCGCAGGCGCTGCGCGCACGGGCATGGCGACGTCGTCCGGCTGGATATTGACCATGAACTGGTCCGGGGCCTACCGGCCGGCGGCATCTGTGCCTGGCGCCAGGCGTCGAGGACGTCCACGCGCACGACGGCGAGCAGCAGCAACGCCAGCAGCCCGAGGCCGAAACCGACGAGCTGGACCGCGCTCGGCGCGCGCCCGCCGCGACCACGTGCTGGCGCAGTCCGAAGCGCCAGGGCGAATGGCCGCGCGCCACGCAGGCGCCCGACCGCGCGCACCAGCAACCCGGCGGCGGCTGCCGGCAGCCAGCGAGGACGGCCCGCGTACCGCCGCGCGACGAACCCAGGCGGCGAGCTCGGACGTCGCCCGCCTGGCGGAAGATCAGCGCCGTGACCGCCGCCCAGCGCCAGCGCCACGGACGCGATCGCCGACGGCTCCGGGCGCCGCCTGGCCGCGCTGCAGCACGCGCATGACCGGCACCCGCCGGATGCGCAGCACCGGCACCAGGCCGAAGCCGACCAGCGTCACCAGCCCGGCGGCCAGGCCCGTGGCCACCGGTGCCCACGACGGCCGGCGGCAGGGTGTCGCCGAACCAGCCGCCGACCAGCGCCACCAGGCCCTGCTGCGCCAGCCAGCCGAGGGCGACACCGGCGGCGCTCGCCCCCAGGCCGACCAGCGAGGAGGCGCAGCAGCAACGTGCCGATCACCAGCCGCTGGCGCGCACCGAAGCACCGCAGCAGGGCACTGGCATCGGCCTCGCGCGCGCCGAGCGCATGCACGGCCACGGCCACGGCGGCGCCGGCCAGCACGACCGCCAGGATCGCCGCCAGGCCCAGGAACGCCCCGGCCCGATCGAGCGCGCGCCGCATCTCGGGGCGCGCGTCCTCGACCCCCTGGATCTCCACGCCCTGGGCGGCGCGCGCCTCGACCCAGGCACGGAAACCGGCGACGGCGGCGCGCTCGCCCGCCGCCAGCAGGTGATAGTGCGCCCGGCTCGCCGGCGAGATCAGGCCGGTCGCGTCGAGATCCGCGCGATTGAGCATGAGGCGCGGCGCCAGCTGGAACAGCGAGCCGGCCCGATCCGGCTCGTGCGCCAGCGCACCCGCGATGCGCAGGCGCCGGCTGCCCAGCGGCAGCTCGTCACCGACCTCGACGCCGAGCCGGGCGAACAGCCGCGGGTCGAGCCACACGCTGCCGCGTGGCGGCACCTGCGACACCGGCTCGCCGGCGCCGTGCGGGCGCGGGCGCCACGCGCAGCTGGCCACGCAGCGGGTAGGCGCTGCCGACCGCCTTGACCGCCACCAGCTCGGTGCGCTCACCGGCGACCACCACGCTGGGGAAGGTCACATAACCGGCGGTGCGCAGGTCGCGCGCCTCGGCCTCGCGGGTCCACGCCGGCGGCAGCGGGTCGTGCGACTCGAGCACCAGGTCGGCCCCGAGCAGCGCGGTGGCCTGGGCCGCCATCGATCGCTGCACGCGGTCGGTGAAGAAACCGACCGCGCTCAGCGCGCCGACGGCGATCACCAGCGCCAGCGCCAGCACGCGCATCTCGCGCAAGCGCGCATCGCGCGGCAGCGCCCGCAGGGCGAAGCGCAACGCCCTCACGCGGCCGTCTCCAGGCGACCGTCGGCCATGCGCAGGCGCCGGTCGCAGCGCGCGGCCACCGACTCGTCGTGGGTCACCAGCACGAGCGCGGTGCCGCGCTCCGCGCGCAGCATGAAGAGCTGGTCGATCACGCTGGCGCCGGTGCGCCCGTCGAGATTGCCGGTGGGCTCGTCGGCGAACAGGAGCGCGGGATCGGGGGCAAAGGCGCGCGCGAGCGCGACCCGCTGCTGCTCGCCCCCGGAGAGCTGGTTCGGCAGGTGCTCGAGACGGGCGCCGAGGCCGACGCGCTCGAGCGCGGCGCGCGCACGCGCACGCACGTCGTCACGCCCGGCCAGCTCCAGCGGCAGCATGACGTTCTCCAGCGCACTCAGCCCCGGAACGAGCTGGAAGGACTGGAACACGAACCCGACCCGGCCGGCGCGCAGCGCGGCACGGCCGTCCTCGTCGAGCGGGCCCAGCGGCTGCCCGAACATCGTCACCTCGCCGGCACTCGGAGCGTCCAGGCCCGCCAGCAGCCCCAGCAGCGTCGACTTGCCGGCACCCGAGGGGCCGAGCACGGCCACGGCCTCGCCGGCCGCGACTTCGAGGTCGATCGCGTCCAGAATGGTGAGCGCGCCGGTCGGGCCCGATACCCGCTGCCCGAGGCCGCGCGCCACCAGCACCGGTTCCGTGGATTGCGTCATGCGTGTACTCCTGCTCGTCGTCCTCATCGCCCTGGCCCAGCCGGCGGCTGCCGCCGGCCCCACGATCCTGGTCGTGGGCGACAGCATCAGCGCGGGCTACGGGATCGCCGTGGAGGAAGGCTGGGTCGCGCGCCTGCGCGCCCGCCTCGACGCGCAAGGCTATCCGCACGCCGTCGTGAATGCGAGCGTCAGCGGCGACACCACCAGCGGCGGGCGCGCACGCCTGCCCGCTGCGCTCGAGCGCCACGAGCCGGCCGTGGTGGTCATCGAGCTCGGCGGCAACGACGGCCTGCGCGGCCTGCCGCTCGATGCCATGCGCGTCAACCTTGCCGCCATGGTCACGGACGCCCGGGACGCCGGTGCGCGCGTGCTGCTGCTCGGCGTGCGCCTGCCGCCGAACTACGGCCCGGCCTATACCGAGCGCTTCACCGAGGTCTTTCGCACCGTGGCCCGGCGCCACGACGTGGCGCTCGTGCCGCGCGTGCTCGCCGGCGTCGGCGAGCGCGCGGGGCTGATGCAGGCCGACGGCATCCACCCCAACGCCGCGGGCCACGCGCGCATCCTCGAGACCGTGTGGCCGAAGCTCCAGCCTTTGCTCGAACGCCCGTAGCGCCGTAGCCCGGATGCAGCGAAGCGGAATCCGGGGACAGCCGACACGCCGCCCCGGATTCCGCCTTGCGGCTCCATCCGGGCTACAGCTACTGAACCCACCGCCGCGGCGCGGGAAACGCCGTGCGCGGGTACTCTCGCCAAGACGCCAAGCGCGCCAAGGAAGCTCTTGATCTTTCTCCGCGTGCCTCCGCGACCTCTGCGAGAGTCGAACGCATGGCGGCTGGTTGGGACCATGGCGTTCGCGGCCATGCGCGGTGATTGCGACTGGCTCACGGCCGTGCGGCACTCTCGCGGAGGTCGCGGAGAACGCGGAGCAGAGCGAGCCAACTCCATCAATTGCGGTTCTTGGCGGGCTTGGCGTCTTGGCGGGAGTACCCGCTGCACGGCATCCGGTTCGCCCCGCGCACCCGGCCGGATGCAGCGGCTCAACCGGCAGCGCTCGTGTGGTCGAGCAGCGGCGCGAGGTCGTGCAGGGTCTCGAGCTCGTGGTGGGCGCGCGGGATGCCCTCGGGCCACGCGCTGCCAAAGCGGTCGATCCATACGGCGCGCGCACCGAAGGCGCGCGCGGCGTGCACGTCGCGCACGGGATCGTCGCCCACGTGCACCAGGTCGCCGGCGCGCAGCCCCAGCCGCCGGCAGGCCTCGGCGAACATCGCCGGATCGGGCTTGGCGGCGCCGACGTCCGCCGAGGAGACTGCCTCGGAAAACAGGTCACCCAGGCCCGTGCGCCCGACATCGGCATTGCCGTTGGTGAGCGCGACCAGCGGGTAGCGGCGTCGCAGGCGCTCGAGCACGGGACGCACGTCGTCGAACGGCGTGACACGGTTGCGCTCGGCCAGGAATACGTCGACCGCGGCGTCGGCCAGCCCCGCGGGATAGCCCGCCGCCTCGGCGTGCCAGGCCACCGTGACCCGGCGCAGCGCAGTCAGGTCGGCCGCGAGCTCCGGCCGGGCACGCGCGGTCTCGACGCGCAGCGCGCGCATCGCCTCGCGATCGTGCTGCGCCGTGACCCGCGGCGCGTGCCGGCACAGCCAGTCGTAGACCGCGCGCTCCGCGCGCTCGATCACGTCGTCGCAGGCCCACAGCGTGTCGTCGAGATCGAACGAGACCGCGCCCGGCTTCAGCCGCATCGTCGTGACTCCCCGCGCCGCGCGCGGAAGAATGCCCGCAGCACGTCGCCACAGGTATCGCCGAGAACCCCGCCGCTCACGGCCAGGCGATGGTTGTGCTCGGGGCGTCCGGCGAGATCGAACGCGCCGCCGGCGGCGCCGCTCTTGGGATCACCGGCGCCGAACACGAGCCGCTCGACGCGCGCGTGGACCAGGGCACCGACGCACATCGCACAGGGCTCGAGCGTGACGTACAGCGTCGTCCCCGGCAGGCGGTAGTTGCCGACGCGCGCACCGGCCGCCCGCAGCGCCCGCACCTCGGCGTGCGCGCTCGGGTCGCATGCCCCCACGGGCCCGTCGCCGGCCGCGGCCAGGACGACGCCATCGCGCACCAGCACCGCGCCCACCGGCACCTCGCCGCGCGCGCCCGCCGCCCGCGCCTCGGCCAGCGCCTGGCGCATGAACCCGATGTCCGTCGCCTCGTCCATAAGCCCCATTCTACCCGCCCGTGCCACGGGATTCCGCCGGGGTCCCATTTTGGCGCCGACTCGGAACCGCGAATGGACGCGAATGTTCGCGAATGGTGCCGCGGTCCGGTGGGCGTCATGGAGCTGCGCTGACGCAGGTAGAACCACAGATGGACACAGATGAACACAGAGGGCCTCCGCTATAGTCCGGAGAGCCGCGGGAGCTCCGCTGCCCGGGCGGCAGGTTCAGACGGGAACAGCGAAGCTCCACTACCGTCCGACCGCTCGCGGCTACATCTGTGTCCATCGCATCTGTGGTTCTTCCGCCCACAGCACAGCTCCACGCCCGGCCGCGATGCCACGACGCCATTCGCGAACATTCGCGTCCATTCGCGGTTCCCTGTATGACGCTGCGCATGCCGCAAACGAAAAAAGGGCCCGCAGGCCCTTTCCTCGTCGTCGAGCTGTCCCCGGCGGCTCAGGCCGCGTCGACGGCCTTCATCGACAGGCGGATGCGGCCCTGCTTGTCGACCTCGAGGACCTTGACCTTGACGGTCTGGCCTTCCTGGAGCTCGTCGGTGACATTCTGCACGCGCTCGTCCGAGATCTGCGAGATGTGCACGAGACCGTCCTTGCCCGGCAGGATGTTCACGAAGGCGCCGAAGTCCATGATCTTCGCGACCTTGCCCTCGTAGATGCTGCCCACCTCGACGTCGGCCGTGAGCTGCTCGATGCGGCGCCTGGCCTCCTCGGCCGCGGCCTTGTCGGCCGACGCGATCTTGATCGTGCCATCGTCCTCGATGTCGATCGTGGCGCCGGTCTCCTCGGTCATGGCGCGGATCACCGAGCCGCCCTTGCCGATGACCGACGCGATCTTCTCGGGATCGATCTTGACGGTGATGAAGCGCGGCGCGTGCTCGGAGATGTCCTCGCGCGGGCTCGCAGATCATCTGCGTTCATGCTCGTCGAGGATGTGCAGCCGGCCCTCGCGCGCCTGCTCGAGCGCCTGCTCCATGATCTCGCGCGTGATGCCGTCGATCTTGATGTCCATCTGCAGCGCGGTGACGCCGTCACGCCGTGCCGGCGACCTTGAAGTCCATGTCGCCGAGGTGGTCCTCGTCGCCGAGGATGTCGGACAGCACGGCGAAGCCGTCGCCTTCCTTGATCAGGCCCATGGCGATGCCGGCGACCGGCGCCTTGATCGGCACGCCGGCGTCCATCAGCGACAGGCTGGTGCCGCAGACGCTCGCCATCGAGCTCGAGCCGTTCGACTCGGTGATCTCCGAGACCACGCGGATGACGTAGGGGAAGTCGTCCTGGGAGGGCATCACGCCCTGGATGCCGCGCTTCGCGAGCTTGCCGTGGCCGATCTCGCGGCGCTTCGGGGTACCCATGAAGCCCGTCTCGCCGACGCAGTACGGCGGGAAGTTGTAGTGCAGCATGAACTGCTCGCGGTAGCCGCCCTCCAGCGCGTCGATCATCTGCGCGTCGCGGCCCGGTGCCCAGCGTGGTGACCACGACGGCCTGCGTCTCGCCGCGCGTGAAGATGCGCCGAGCCGTGCGTGCGCGGCAGCACGCCCGTATTGACCTGCGATCGTCGATCGGGCGCACCGTGCGCGTGTCGCGCCCGTCGATGCGCGGCTCGCCCGCGATGATGCGCTCGCGCACCAGCTTCTTCTCGAGCGCGGCAATGGCCTCGCCGACCTCGCGTCTCGCGTCCAGCTCGCCGCTCGTCGCTCGGCAGACGCCTGCTCGATGGCGGCGCTGCGCAGCTCGCCCACGCGCGCCTGGCGCTCGAGCTTGTCGGCAATGCGGTAGGCGCTCGACAGCTCCTCGCTGCAGGCGTCGGCGACCGCCTTCGCGAGCGCCTCGTCCTTCGCCCGCGGCTGCCAGTTCCACTTCGGCGCGCCGGCCTCGGCGACGAGCTCGTTGATCGCGCCGATCACGACCTGCATCTGCTCGTGGCCGAACATCACCGCGTCGAGCATCGTCTGCTCGGGTAGTATCCCGGCCTCGGACTCGACCATCAGCACGGCGTTCTCGGTGCCGGCGACGACGAGATCGAGGCTCGATCGCTCGAGCTGCGTGAGCGCGTCGGGTTGAGCAGGTACTCGCCGTCGACGTAGCCGACCCGGGCCGCCGCCGATCGGGCCCTTGAACGGCATGCCCGACAGCGCCAGCGCCGCGGAGGCCCCGATCATCGCGGGGATGTCCGGGTCCACCTCGGGGTTGACCGACATGACCGTGGCGATGACCTGGACCTCGTTGAGGAAGCCCTCGGGGAACAGCGGGCGGATCGGGCGGTCGATCAGGCGCGAGGTCAGCGTCTCCTTCTCGGTCGGGCGCCCCTCGCGCTTGAAGAAGCCGCCGGGCACCTTGCCGGCGGCGTAGGTGCGTTCCTGGTAATTGATGGTGAGCGGGAAGAACGGGCGGGAGGGATCGGCTTCCCTTCGGCCTACGGCCGTCACCAGGACGACCGTGTCGGACATCTCCACCCATACTGCGCCGGTTGCCTGGCGTGCGATGCGGCCCGTTTCCAGCCGGACGGTGTGATCGCCGTACTGGAATGTCTTGGAATGCTGTGACACGGAATTGGACTCCCGGGAGGGGTTGGACTCAGCGACGCAGGCCGAGCGTGTTGATCAGGTCCTGGTAGCGCTCGCGGTCCTTGCGCTTGAGGTAATCCAGCATGTTGCGCCGCTGGCTCACCATCTTGAGCAGGCCGCGGCGCGAGTGATGGTCGTGCTTGTGCGTGCCGAAGTGCTCCGTCAGGTGCTGGATGCGCGCGGACAGCAGCGCCACCTGCACCTCGGGCGAACCGGTATCGTTCTCGTCGCGGCGGTGCTGCTCGACGATCTTGGCCTTTTCATCGGCACTCAGACAGGACATCTCGCTCGCTCTCCCAACCCAGTGAGCTCGCTGTAAGCCCGCTATTGTAACACGGCGCGCGGCCACCATGAACAAGCACCCGCGCCGGGAGCTCATCCGCTGGCGTCAGGAGATTGCATCAGCGCGCTTCAGGCGCGATCCGGCCGTCGTCCTGGACCCGCCCCATGCCGATGAAGCCGTCGCCGCGCGCGTACAGCCGCAGCAGGCCCGCGGCCGGCGCGCGCGGCACCTGGACCGCCTGGCCCTGGCGCAGGAAGTCCGCCACCTCGGCCCCGACCTCGAGCCGGGGCCAGGCGGCGAGCGCCTCGTCGACCGGCCGCAGCAGCGCGTCGAGCGAGGCCGCCGCCGCCCGCCTCCGCCTGCCGGCGCAGGGCGTCCAGGGTCACCATCTGCGGGTCGACGAAGGGACCGACGCCGGTGCGGCGCAGCGCGACGACGTGGCCGCCGCAGCCCAGCGCCGCGCCGAGGTCCTCGGCCAGCGTGCGCACGTAGGTACCCTTCGCGCACTGCACCTCGAGCGTGACGTCGCTGCCGTCGAGGCCCGTCATCTCCAGGCGGTGGACGTGGGTCGGGCGCGGCTCGCGGGGCACCGTCTCGCCACGCCGGGCGTACTCGTACAGCGGCCGGCCGCCGCGCTTGATGGCGGAGTGCATCGGCGGGACCTGCTCGATGTCGCCGCGCAAGCCCGCCAGCGCCGCCTCGATCGCGGCCGCATCCACGCCCCCGATCGCGCGCGTCTCGAGCAGCTCGCCGTCGGCGTCGCCGCTGTCGGTGCGCTCGCCGAGGCGCACGGTGAAGCGATAGTGCTTGTCGGCCTCGAGCAGGAACGCGGACACCTTCGTCGCCTCGCCCAGGCACACCGGCAGCAGGCCGGTCGCCATGGGATCGAGGCTGCCCGTGTGGCCCGCCTTGCGTGCGTCGAACAGGCGCTTGACCGCCTGCAGCGCGTGGTTCGAGGTCATGCCCGCGGGCTTGTCGAGCAGCGCGATGCCGTGCACCGCCCGCCCGCGTCGATTGCGCCGTCCCACCGGGTCGTGTCTCCGCTTCGTGGTTCGCCCCAGGCCGGGAAACCTGCGCCGCAGGTGCCGCCTTCCCGGCCCGCCCCGGCTCAGGCGTCGTCGTCGCGCGAGTCCCGCAGCAGGCGCTCGACGCGCTCGGCACGATCGAGCGTGGCGTCGTACTCGAATACCAGGCGCGGCACCTTGCGCAGCCGCAGCCGCTCGCCCAGGCGCCCGCGCAGGAAGCCGGCCGCGCGGTTGAGTCCCGCCATCGTCTCCGCGGGCGCGTCGCACTCCATCAGCGTCACGAAGACCTTCGCGTGCGACAGGTCGGGACTGACGTCCACCCCGGAGATCGTGACCAGCCCGTGACCCCGGGGTCCTTGATCGCGCGCACGAGCTCGCCGAGCTCGCGTTGCAGCTGATCGGCGACCCGGTAGCGGCGCGGGTACTCGCGGGGCATGGCCGTGCGAACGGTCGGAGGCGCCCGGGCCTCAGACGGTCCGCGCCACCTCGGTACGCTCGAATACCTCGATCTGGTCACCCGGCTTGACGTCGTTGTAGTTGCGCACGCCGATACCGCACTCGGTCCCCATGCGCACCTCGTTGACGTCGTCCTTGAAGCGGCGCAGCGACTCGAGCTCGCCCTCGTAGATGACGACGTTGTCGCGCAGGACACGGATCGGGGCGCTCTTGCGCACCACACCGTCGACCACGAGGCAGCCCGCCACCTGGCCGAACTTCGGCGACTTGAACACGTCCTTCACCTCGGCCAGTCCGATGATCTCTTCCTTGATCTCGGGCTCGAGCATGCCGCTGATCTGCGCCTTGACCTGGTCGATCACGTCGTAGATCACGCCGTAGATAGCGAACCTCGACGCCGTGCTCGTCGACCAGGCGCCGGGCCGCCGAATCGGCGCGCACGTTGAAGCCGACCAGCATCGCGTTCGACGCGATCGCCAGGTTGACGTCGGACTCGTTGATGCCGCCCACGCCGCCACCGATCACCTTGACCTTCACCTCGTCGCCGGAGAGCTTCTCGAGCGACTCGCGCAGGGCCTCGAAGCTGCCCTGCACGTCGGCCTTGACCACGGCGTTGACCACCTTGGTCTCGTCCTCGCGGATCTGCGAGAAGATGTCGTCCGCGCTCGCCGCCTGACGCTGCGCCAGGCGCTGCTCGCGCGAGCGCTGGTGGCGATACTCGGCCAGCTCGCGCGCCTTGCGCTCGTCGGCCACGACGACCATGTCGTCGCCGGCGTCCGGGGTACCGGACAGGCCCAGCACCACCGCCGGCATCGAAGGCCCGGCCGACTCGATGGTCTCGCCCGCCTCGTCGAACATGGCGCGCACGCGTCCGTACTCGGTGCCGCACAGGATGATGTCGCCCCTGGCGAGCCGCCCGCTCTGGACGAGCACGGTGGCGACGGGGCCGCGACCCTTCTCGAGCGTCGCCTCGACGACGACGCCGCGGGCGGGCCCCTCGCCCGGTGCCTTGAGCTCGAGCACCTCGGCCTGCAGCAGGAGCGACTCGAGCAGGTCGTCGACGCCGTCGCCCTTGAGCGCCGACACCGGCGCGAAGATGGTCTCGCCGCCCCACTCCTCGGGGATCAGCTCGTGCTGCGAGAGCTCATTCTTCACCCGGTCGGGATCGGCCTCGTCCTTGTCCATCTTGTTGACGGCGACGACGACGGGCACGCCGGCTGCGCGCGCGTGCTGGATCGCCTCGATCGTCTGCGGCATCACGCCGTCATCCGCGGCGACCACGAGCACGACGATGTCGGTGACCTGGGCGCCGCGCGCGCGCATCGCGGTGAACGCCGCGTGACCCGGGGTGTCGAGGAAGGTCACGGTGCCCTTGGGGATCTCGACGTGGTAGGCACCGACGTGCTGCGTGATGCCGCCGGCCTCGCCCGCCGTGACCTTCGTGCGGCGGATGAAGTCGAGCAGCGACGTCTTGCCGTGGTCCACGTGCCCCATGACCGTGATCACCGGCGGACGCGTCACCGCGTCGGCCGTCTGCTCCGGGATGACGTCCGCGGCCAGCTGCTCCTCGACGTCCTCCTCGGACTGCGACACGGGCGTGTGCCCCATCTCCTCGACCACCAGCAGCGCCGTCTCCTGGTCCAGCGTCTGGTTGATCGTCGCCATGACACCCATCTGCATGAGCGTCTTGATCAGGTCGGGCGCCTTGATCGGCCATCTGCTGGGCGAGCTCGCCCACCGTGATCGTGTCCGGCACACCGACCTCGCGCATCGACCGGCTGCGGTCGGCTTCTCGAAGCCGTGCTTCGCCGAGGTCTGCACCGGGCGCGGCGCGCGAGGTCTTCTGCTTCTTGCGGCGGCCGGATTTGCCCTTGGCGACATGGAGCTCGTCGCGGCCCGGGCGCTCCGACTCGTCGTCCTGGCGCTTGCCGCGGCGCTTGCCGGCGCGCTTGCGCTCGTCGCCGCGCGCGCGCTCCTCGGCCGCCTTGGCCTTCTCCGGTGACGGCGGTGGCTCCGCGGCGGCGGGCTCCGGCTCGGGCTGCGTCGCGCGCTCGCGCTCCTCGGCCTCGCGCCGGGCCTGCTCGTCGGCCTCGCGCCGCTGGCGCTCCTCCTCTTCCTGGGCCTTGCGCTGGGCCTCCTCGCGCTCCTCGCGCTGGCGCTCCTCCTCGGCCCGCTTGGCCTCCTCGGCCTGCGCGGCGCTTCTCCTCGAGCTCGCGCAGCTGGGCGTCCTTGCGCTCGCGCTCGGCCTCGAGCTCCTGCATCCGCTCCTGCTCTGCCTGCGCCGCGACACTGCGCTTGACGTAAGTGCGCCGGCCCCGCACCTCGACGTTGACCGCCTTCTTGGCCGCGCCGCCGCCCACCTTCAGCTCGCTGGTGCGCTTGCGCCGCAGGGTGATGCGCCCGCCCTCGGACTCGCCCCCGGCCCCGGACTCACCGCCCGCGGACACCGGGCGCCCGTGCGAACGGCGCAGGTAATCGAGCAGCTTCATCTTCTCGTCGTCGCTGACCGCGTCATCCGCGCTCGACTTGCCGACGCCCGCCTCGGTGAGCTGCTCGAGCAGGCGCTCCACGGGTGTGCCCACCACCTCGGCAAGCTGCTTGACGGTCACCTCTGCCATGCGGTTCCCCCTTGTGCTCCAGCGGCATGCGACGGCGCGTCGCCCGCGGGCGCGCGCCAGCGCGGCGCTACTCCGCTGCCTCCTGGGCCTGTTCCGCGAACCAGGGCTCGCGCGCCTTCATGATGACGTCGGCCGCCCAGGTCTCGTCGTCGATGCCCTCGATCTCCAGCAGGTCGTCCACGGACTGTTCCGCCAGGTTCTCGAGGGTCGTGATCCCCCGACCCGCCAGGCGCCACGCGAGATCCGCGTTCATGCCCTCCACGCCGAGCAGCTCCTCGGATGGCTGCGTGTCCCCGAGGGCCTCCTCGCTCGCGATCGCCTTCGTGAGCAGGGCATCGCGTGCACGGTTGCGCAGCTCGGCGACGATGTCCTCGTCGAACTCCTCGATGTCGAGCAGCTCGGACTCCGGTACGTAGGCGACCTCCTCGACGCTGGTGAAGCCCTCCTGGACCAGGATGTTCGCGACCTCCTCGTCCACCACCAGTTGCTGCTGGAACACCTTGCGCGTGGCCACCGACTCCTGCTCGCTCTTCTCCTCGGCCTGCTGCGGATCGAGCACGTTCGAGCGTCCAGCCGGTCAGCTCGCTGGCAAGGCGGACGTTCTGTCCGTTGCGCCCGATCGCGAGCGAGAGCTTCTCTTCCTCGACGACCAGGTCCATCGTGTGCGAGTCCTCGTCGACGACGATCGAGCTCACGTCCGCCGGCGACATCGCATTGATGACGAACTGGGCGGGATTCTCATCCCACATGATGATGTCGACGCGCTCGCCCGCGAGCTCGTTCGAGACCGTCTGCACGCGCGAGCCGCGCATGCCGACACAGGCCCCGACCGGATCCAGGCGCGGGTCCTTCGACTCCACCGCGATCTTCGCACGCAGGCCGGGATCGCGCGCCGCACCCTTGATCTCGATCAGGCCCTGCCCGACCTCCGGGACCTCGAGCTTGAACAGCTCGATCAGCAGCTGCGGCGCCGTGCGGCTGACGAACAGCTGCGGCCCGCGGACCTCGCTGCGCACCTCGCGCAGGTACCCGCGCACGCGATCGCCCGGGCGCACGGCCTCGCGCGGGATCATCTCCTCGCGCGGGACGAAGGCCTCGGCGTTGTTGCCCAGATCCAGGTACATCCCCGAGCGCTCGACGCGCTTGACGATGCCCATCAGGAGCTCGCCGACGCGATCCTGGTAGGCCTCGACGACGCGCTCGCGCTCGGCCTCGCGCACCTTCTGCACGATCACCTGCTTGGCGGTCTGGGCCGCGATGCGACCGAACTCGACGGACTCCATCGGCTCCTCGACGAAATCCTCGAGCTCGATATCCGGCTCCTCTTCGCGCGCCGCGCTCAGCGACATCTGGCGCGTGGGCGCGTCCTGCTCGTAGTCGTCGGGCACGACCTCCCACCGGCGGAACGTGTCGTAGTGACCGCTCTCGCGATCGATGGCGACGCGCACCTCGATGTCGCTGCCGTGCTTCTTGCGCGTGGCCGAGGCGAGCGCCGACTCCAGCGCCTCGAAGATCACGTCCTTGTCGACGCCCTTTTCGTTCGAAACGGTGTCGACCACCAGCAGGATGTCTTTGTTCATACCCTTGTCACTCTGCGACTTGTTCACACGTCGGCAACCAGGTGGGCCTGCTCGACGCTGTCGAGCGGCAGGCTCCAGGTCCGTCCGTCGACCTCCACCCGGACAGCGTCGGCCTCCACGTCCACCAGCTGCCCCTTGAATCGCTTGCGGCCCTCGAGCGCCTGCCCGAGGCGCACGAACACCCGCGCACCCCGGAAACGCTCGAAGTCCGAGCGTTCGAACAGGGGACGATTCAACCCCGGCGACGAGACCTCCAGGGCATACGCGTCCGGGATCGGGTCGTCCACGTCCAGCGCCGCCGAGAGCTGCTCGCTGACGGCCGCGCAGTCGTCGACGGTGATCCCGTCCGGGCAGTCGATGTAGACCCGCAGGCGCCCGTTGCCCGGTCCGCCGCCGTACTCGACTCCGACCAGCTCGTAGCCCATGCCGGTCACGACCGGCTTGACGCAGCCATAGATTGTGCCGGAGGCCCGCTGCATCACCCGTTCCAGCGCCCGGCCGAGAAATTTTTCCGCCGGGAACAAAAAGGCCCCTTGAAAAGGGGCCTCGCGGAATCCCGAATTCTGGTAGCGGGGGCAGGATTCGAACCTGCGACCTTCGGGTTATGAGCCCGACGAGCTGCCAGACTGCTCCACCCCGCAACCGCAGTCGCGGATTGTAGGACCTTCCCCGGGCTCTTGCAACCCCCGCCGCCGAGCGCCCCGCGCACGGCCCGGCAAGGGCCCGCGGGCCACCGCTACCAGGGGCTGGCCGCCAGGCACCAGGTCATCAGCGCGGCCGGGTACAGCCCCAGCCCGAGCACGGCCAGGCCGTTCGCCGACAGCATCAGGCGCAGCCCCAGCCCGTCCTGGAACGCCCCGGTGTCGTCGGGCTCGTCGAAGTACATCAGCTTGACCACGCGCAGGTAGTAGAACGCGCCGACCACGGAGAACACGACGGCGACGACGGCGAGCCAGACCTGATCCACCTGGACCACCGCCCGCAGCACCGAGAGCTTGGCGTAGAAGCCGGCCAGTGGCGGCACCCCGGCCATGGAGAACATGAAGAACAGCATCATCAGGGCGAACCACGGGCTGCGCTGGTTGAGACCCTTGAAGTCCTCGAGACCCTCCGCCTCGAGCCCGCGCCGGCTCAGCAGGATGATCATGCCGAACGCCCCGGCCGACATGATCGCGTAGGTGATGACGTAGAACATCGCCGACGAGTAGCCCTGGGTCGTCCCCGCGAGCACGCCGAGCAGGATGAAACCGACGTGCGAGATCGTCGAGTACGCCAGCATGCGCTTGATGTTCGTCTGCGCGATCGCCACCACGTTGCCCACTACCAGCGACAGCACGGCGATCACCGCGAGCATCACCTGCCAGTCTCCCTGGAGGATCTCCAGGCCCTCGGCCAGCATACGGATGAACAGCGCGAGCCCGGCGATCTTGGGCGCCGAGCCGATGTACAGGGTAACGGCCGTGGGCGCCCCCTCGTAGACGTCCGGCACCCACGCGTGAAACGGCACGGCGCCCAGCTTGAACGCCAGCCCGACGACCACGAAGACCATCGCCAGCAGGACGCCGATCTCGTCGACTCCGTGGCGCACGAGATAGTTGTGGATCTCGATCACGTCCAGCGAGCCGGTCAGGCCGTAGAGCAGCGACATGCCGTAGAGCAGCATGCCCGAGGCCAGCGACCCCAGCACGAAGTACTTCATGCCCGCCTCGCTGGCGCGCGGCGAGTCGCGGTGGAACGCCACCAGCGCGTACTGGCACAGCGACAGCAGCTCCAGGCCCAGGTAGATCGAGAGCAGGCTGTAGCCCGAGACCATCACCATCATGCCCAGGACCCCGAACAGGCCGAGCACGAAATATTCGCCGCGCAGGAGCCCGCGCGTCTCCAGGTAGGGACGCGAGTACACGAACACGAACAGGGTCAGCACGAGGATCGCGAGCTTGAGCAGCAGGCTCATGGGATCGGATATGAACGCGCCGCCCAGGACGATCCGGGTTCCCTCAGGCTGCACGAGCAGCGCCGTCGCGATCGTGGCCACCAGCGACAGTTGCGTCAGGAAATAGGTGACCCCACGACGCTCGCCGCTGGCGAACAGGTCCGCCAGCAGCACGACGCAAGCGCCGCAGAGCAGGACGATCTCGGGCAGAACCGGCACCAACTCGCTCGTCGTCATCGGACTCGTCCCTTACAGCTTCGACGCGGCGACGTGGCCGATCAGGCGGTCCACGGCCGGATGCATGACCTCGAGCAGCGGCGCCGGCCACACCCCCAGCGCGATCACGCTGATCGCAAGCAGCCCGAGCACCACGAACTCGCGTCCGTTGAGATCGGTGAGCGCGCCGACGCCCTCGTTCGCAACCTCTCCATAGACCACCCGCTTCACCATCCAGAGCGTATAGGCCGCGCCCAGGATGAGCGTCAGAGCGGCCAGCGCCGCCAGCCAGAAATCCGGCGTGGAACGTCGCCAGGATGACCATGAATTCGCCGACGAACCCCGAGGTGCCCGGCAGGCCCGCGTTGCCCATCGCGAAGAGCACCAGGAACGGCGGCGAACACCGGCATCGTGTTCGACGACGCCGCCGTAGTCGGCGATCATGCGCGTGTGCATGCGGTCATAGAGAACCCCGACGCAGAGGAACAGGGCCGCCGACACGAGTCCGTGCGAGACCATCTGGACCATGGCGCCCTCGACACCCAGCCGCGCGCCCCGCGCCTCGCCGGTGATTGCGCCAGATCAGCGAAGACCACGAAAAGCCCGAGCGTCACAAAGCCCATGTGCGAGATCGATGAATAGGCGATCAGCTTCTTCATGTCCTCCTGAACAAGCGCCACGAAACCGATATAGACCACTGCGATCAGCGACAGGACGATCATCAGGATGTCCAGAGCCGCGCTGGCGTCCGGCGTGATCGGCAGGCTGAAGCGCAGGAAACCGTAGCCGCCGAGCTTGAGCATGATCGCCGCCAGGATCACCGAGCCGCCGGTCGGCGCCTCGACGTGCGCGTCCGGCAGCCAGGTATGCACCGGCCACATCGGGATCTTGACCGCAAAGGCGAGCAGGAAGGCCATGAAGATCCAGCATCTGCTCGTGCCAGCGCCCAGCGGCATGCGCGTACAGCTCCGAGGATGCGCGAAGCTGCCGGACTGGCTGTACAGGTAGATCAGCGCCACCAGCATGAACACCGAGCCGAGGAAGGTGTAGAGGAAGAACTTGAGCGTCGCATAGACCGCGGTTCGGCCCGCCCCAGATCCCGATGATCAGGAACATCGGGATCAGCTGCGCCTCCCAGAACACGTAGAACAGCATGGCGTCGCGCGCGCAGAACACTCCGATCATGATCCCCTCGAGGATCAGGAAGGCCGCCATGTACTGAGCCACCCGCTCGCGGATCACATCCCAACCCGCGATCACGACCAGGAGGGTCGCAAACGCGGTCAGGAGGATAAGCGGCATGGAGATGCCGTCCACACCCAAGTGGTAATTGATGTTGAAGGCGCCGATCCACGGCATGCACCTCGACGAACTGCATGTCGGCCGTCGTGCCGCGTCGAAGCCGGACCACAGCGGGATGACCGACGCACGAAGGTCGCCAGCGACGAACAGCGCAAGACCACGGCGCCGTGCAGCCGCTTGTCGCCCGGCAGCGAGTACGAGCACGCCGCCGATGATCGGCAGCCAGATGAGCGAGACTCAGCAATGGCCAGTCGTGCAAGCATGTGCATCGTCTACCCGTTTTCTGTCGGTCAGCGCCTACAGCGCAGCAGGACGAGGTCAGCGCCAGCCAGCAGGCCGAGGATCATCGCGAAGGCATAGTGGTACAGGAAGCCGGTCTGAACGTGGCGGAGCGCGCCGGCCAGCCAGCCGACCATGCCGCGCGGCAGCCGTTGACGATCAGGCCGTCGATGACACGGCGCATCGCCGATCGCCAGAACAGCCGCCGCAGCCCACGGCGTCGCCGCCGGCAGAACACGATCTGATTGAACTCATCGAAGCCGTACTTGTTCGACCAGACGCCGGTGACACGGCGGCGCAGTCGCCGTGCGGCCAGCTCGGCGAGCGTCCGGGCGCTGCAGTACAGGTACCACGCGACCAGAACGCCGGCGAGCGCCAGGTAGACGGCCGGCGTCTGGCAGAACGCATGGACGACGAAGCTCAGCACGCCGTGGTAATCGTGCGCCAGCTGCGCCGAGCACGTCGTGCTCGGGCGACACGGGATGGCGCCGTCGAAGAAGTCGCCGAACAGCACCGGCCCCGATCGTCGACGCAGCCGATGACCACCGACGGGATGGCCAGCAACACCAGCGGCACGGTCACCACCCAGCGGCGTCTCGTGCAGGTGCTGACGCGCGTGCTCATCCATGCGCGTCCTGGCCGTGGAAGGTCAGGAACAACATCCGGAAGGTGTACAGCGCGGTCACGAACACGCCGAGCAGCACGCACGACGTAGGCAAAACCCGCGCCCGGCAGATCCGAACAGGTGCGACCGCCTCGATGATGGCGTCCTTCGAGAAGAAGCCCGCGAAGCCGGGAAAGCCGATCAGGGCCAGCGACGCCGATCAGGCACGGTCCAGTAGGTCACCGGCATGTATTGCGCCAAGCCGCCCATCCGGCGCATGTCCTGCTCGTGGTGCATGGCGATGATCACCGAGCCGGCGGCGAGGAACAGCAGCGCCTTGAAGAAGGCGTGGGTCATCAGGTGGAAGATCGCCACCGAGTAGGCCGACGCGCCCAGCGCGACCGTCATGTAGCCCAGCTGCGACAGGGTCGAGTAGGCGATCACCCGCTTGATGTCGTTCTGCACCAGGCCGAGCAGGCCCATGAACAGCGCCGTAATGGCACCGATGACCAGCACCGAAGCGACAGCGCGGCCTCGCGACAGCTCGAACAGCGGCGACATGCGCGCGACCATGAAGATACCGGCCGTCACCATGGTCGCGGCGTGGATCAGCGCCGAGATCGGCGTCGGGCCTTCCATCGAGTCCGGCAGCCAGACGTGCAGCGGCACCTGCGGCCGACTTACCCATGGCGCCGATGAAGAGCAGGATGCAGATGACCGTCATCACCGACCACTCCACGCCCCGGAACAGCTCGATGCGCGCCGTCGGCCAGCGCCGGCGCCGCATCGAACACCTCGCCGTAGTCGAGCGCTGCCGAGATACGTCAGGATCGCGGCGATGCCCAGCAGGAAGCCGAAGTCGCCGACGCGGTTCGACCAGGAAGGCCTTGAGGTTGGCGAAGATGGCCGATTCGCGCTTGAACCAGAAACCGATCAGCAGGTACGAGACCAGGCCCACGGCCTCCCAGCCGAAGAACAGCTGCAGGAAGTTATTCGCCATGACCAGCATCAGCATGGCGAAGGTGAACAGCGCAGATGTAGCTGAAGAAGCGCTTGTAGCCGGGATCGTCGCTGCATGTAGCCGATGGTGTAGATGTGCACCATCAGGGAGACGAAGGTTACGACGGCCATCATCAGCGCGGTCAGCGTGATCGATCAGGAAGCCGATCTCGAAGCGCACGCCGTCGCTGACCAGCCAGGTGTAGACGGCCTCGTTGAAGGCCGGTGCACCATCGAGCACGTGGTGCTCGAGGACCACCGAGCGACAGCACGAACGACAGCGGCCACCCCGAGCGATGGTGACCCAGTGCGCCCCGGCACGGCCGATCCAGCTGACCGAAGCAGACCGGCGATGATCGCCGCCGACGAGCGGCGCGCAGGACGATGGCGAGATAGACGAGCTTGCATGGATTCGCATGGCTCTAGCCCTTCATCGTGTCGAGGTCGGCGACGTTGATGGTGCTGCCGGTTGCGGAACAGCACCACCAGGATGGCCAGGCCGATGGCCGCCTCGGCGGCCGCCACGGTGAGGATGAAGAACACGAACACCTGACCGGCCATGTCGCCCAGGAAGTGCGAGAAGGCGACGAAGTTCATGTTGACCGCCAGCAGCATCAGCTCGATGCGACATCAGCAGGATGCATGAACGTTCTTGCGGTTGATGAAGATGCCGGCCACGCTGATGCCGAACAGGATCGCGCCGAGCACCAGGTAATGCGACAGCGGGATCATCCCGGCAATCCTCCTGTCGGCCGTGCCGCGTCGGACCGGCCTTATCGTTCTTCGCTTTCGATGCCGCACGATGCGCAGGTCGCTCGCCCTTGCACGCGCGCACCTGACGGCCCGGCGTCCTGGTATTTGGCTGGTCTCGGGCCGCTTGCGCATGCGTCAGCGCGATCGCGGCGATGATCGCCACCAGCAGGATCACGGCGGCAATCTCGAACGGGTACAGGTAGTCCGGTGTACAGCGGCCCGCCCGAGCTCGGCGGTGTTGCTGTAGCCGGCCTCGGCCCGCGCCGGGCGCGGCGTCGCGGCCTCGAGTCCGAAGTCGCGCGCACCGACGACCAGCGCCAGCATCGGCGACCACCACCAGCACCACCACGGCCCCGAGCGGCAGGATAGCGCACGAAGCCCTCGCGCAGCGGTGCCAGATTCGATGTCGAGCATCATGACCACGAACAGGAACAGCACCATGACGGCGCCGACGTAGACCAGCGACCAGGATGATCGCCGAGGAACTCCGCCTCCAGCAGGATCCACAGCGCGGCCGCGCGTCGAAGAACGTGAGCACCAGGAAGAGCACCGAGTGCACCGGGTTGCGCGCGGTGATGACCCGCAGCGCCGCCGCGATCATCACCGCCGAGAACAACCAGAACATGATCTGCTCGAGCGACATTGGGTTCCCTTGTCAGGCCTCTGTCGCGGACGTCAGCGGTACGGGGCGTCGAGCTGCCGGGTCGCGCGGCGATCTCGGTCTCGTAGCGATCGCCGATCGCGAGCAGCTCCGTGCTTGGTCGATGATCTGCTCGCCGCGCTGCTCGAAGTGGAACTCGTGAGATGTGGGTCTCGACGATCGAGTCCACCGGGCAGGATTCCTCGCAGAAGCCGCAGTAGATGCACTTGAACAGGTCGATGTCGTAGCGCGTCGTGCGACCGGCTGCCGTCCTCACGCTTCTCCGACTCGATGGTGATCGCCAGCGCCGGACAGATCGCCTCGCACAGCTTGCAGGCGATGCAGCGCTCCTCGCCGTTGGGGTACCGGCGCAGGGCATGCAGCCCCGGAACCGCGGCGATTTCGGCGTCTTCTCCTCCGGGTAGGCGCACCGTGACCTTGCGCGCGAAGAAGTTGCGCCCGCGTCAGCCGCATGCCCTTGCAGCAGCTCCAGGAGCAGAATGCTTGAAGAAGCGCGTCAGCGCACTCATGTGCATCTCAGCTCCCGACCCCGCCGTTGTCGCGGATCGCCTTCACGCGAACCAGGGCCGACTCGTACCAGGCCATCACGCCCTCGACGAAGATCCACACGATCGTCACCGGGATGAACACCTTCCAGCCCAGGCGCATGCACCTGGTCGTAGCGGTAGCGCGGGAACGTGGCCCGGAACCACAGGAACAGGAACGCGAAGAGCGGCCGTCTTGAGCAGGAACCAGTGCACCCGCTCGTTGAGCAGCACCCAGTCGCCCAGCGCACCGTCCGGCAACGGTGACGTTCCAGCCGCCGAGGAACAGGACGCGCGGTCAGCGCCGCGATCAGGATCATGTTCGCGTACTCGGCGAGGAAGAAGATCGCGAAGGCCATGCCGGAATACTCGACGTGGAACCCGGCCACGATCTCGGATTCGCCTTCGGCGACATCGAACGGCAGCCGGTTGGTCTCGGCCACGCCGGAGACGAAGTAGACGACGAACAGCGGCAGCAGCGGCAGCCAGTACCAGTGCCAGAAGCCATCCCTCCTGCGCCTGGCGACGATCAGGCCGAGGTTCAGCGCTGCCGCCCGCCATCAGCACGCCCACCAGCGCGAAGCCCATGGCGATCTCGTAGGCGACCATCTGCGCGGCCGAGCGCATGGCGCCGAGGAAGGCGTACTTCGAGTTCGATGCCCAGCCGGCGATGATGACGCCGTACACGCCGACCGCGGTGAGCGCGAGCACGTAGAGCAGCGCCGGCGTCGATGTCGGCCAGTATCCAGCCCTCGTCGAAGGGGATCACCGCCCATGCCGCCAGCGACGGCCCGATCGAGAGCATCGGCGCCAGCAGGAACAGGAAGCGGTTGGCGTTGGTGGGCAGCACGCACCTCCTTGGTCAACAGCTTGAGCCCGTCGGCGATCGGCTGCAGCAGCCCGCGCCAGCCGACCCGGTTGGGACCACGCCGCATCTGCATGTAGCCGATGATGCGGCGCTCGGCGTAGGTCAGGTAGGCCACGGCCAGCATCAACGGCGCCACGATCAGCACGATCTTGACGTTGATGGTCACGAAGACCCGCAGGGCCTGCGGCAGCGAGCTGCCACGTTGCGAGGGCGGTCTCGATCATCGCCTCACGCCCGCTCGATCTCGACCGACCCGACGGCCGGCCCCAGCGACGCGGTCGCGGCGAGCCCCTGCGGAATCCACGCGCAGCCGGCGGGGATGGCGGCGTCCACGGCCGCCGCCAGCACGGCCTCGGCCGCCCCCTGGCGCACGAGCACGCGGCCGCCGTCGGTCACGCCGAGCGCCTCGGCGTCGCCCGGCGCCAGCCGCGCCACCGCGCGCCCGGCATCGGCCGCCTCCTGCAATGGCCGGGAACGGCGCACCAGCGGGTCCACCGAGTACATCGGCACGTCCCCGTAGCGCACCAGCCCGTCACGCGCGGCCGGCAGCTCGACCGCCTCGCCGCCCTCGACGGCGTTGTCGAGCGCCAGCTCGCGGCAGTGCTCCTTGAGCCTCGCGCCGGATCTCCGCCGCCGCGAAGTACTCGAAGCCGTCGAGCCTCGAGCTCATTGGCCAGCACGCGCAGGATCTTCCAGCTCGGGCGCGCGTCGCCCGGCGGCGAGCCGGCCGCGGCGAAGCTCCTGCCAGCAGGCCCTCCGCGTTGACCAGCGTGCCGTCGGTCTCGGCGAACGTCGACGCCGGCAGGATCACGTCCGCGTGCTGCAGCAGGGTGTCGGTGGTGAACGCGCTCAGCGCGACCACGGTGGTCGCCGCGGCCATCGCCGCGACCGCGGCCGCGGGATCGGCGCTGTCGTGCTCGGGCTCGACGCCGAGCAGCAGGTAGGCGCTGCGCGGCTGATCGCCGAGCAGCGCGCGCGCCGTCAGGCCGGTGGCGTCGACCCCGGCCCCCGCCGGGCCGCGGTGCGGCACCGCCCCGGCCAGCCAGGCGCCGCAGGCATTGCCCGCCTCCGGCAGGTAACCGAAGCGGGCGCCGGCCAGCGCCGCCACGGCCGCGCCCAGCTGGCGCAGCCGCGCGCAGGCCGCGGGTGCGCCCAGCGCGAGGCTGCCGAGCAGGCACCGTGGTCGCCTCGCCGTCCACCAGGGCGGCGGCCACGGCGCGGTGGTCGTCGCCCGGCGTGGCGGCCGGCGATGCCGCGCGCAGCCGCCGCGGGCGGCTGCCCGGCTGCGCTCGGCCACGGCCGCGCGCCACGGCGGCCAGCTCGGCGGCGAGCGCATCCGGGTCGCGCGACGAGCTCACTGGTCGAGGTCATAGTTCCACGTCGAAGCGGCGCGGGTTGACGACCGAGATGCGCGCGCCGCGCTCGAGCGCCGCCTCGCCGCAGGCGATGGTTGGCCAGCGGCTGCTCCTTGCGCACGTTCGAGCCCACCAGCAGCGCGGCATCGAGCTCGCTCCAGCTGCGCGATCGACTGCCCCAGCCAGCGGCATCACCGGCGCCCGCTCCTGGTCGCGAGAAGTCGAGCTGGCGCAGGCGATGATCGACGTGCGGGCTGCCGAGTGCGCGCGCGAGCTTCTGGGCGAGGTAGAGCTCCTCGAGCGTCGGCGTACGGCGACACCAGCGCGGCGAGGCCATCACCGCCGTGCGTGTCGAGCACCTCGCGCAGCGCGTCGCGCGCCGCCGGCAGCGCGACGTCCCAGTCCACCTCCTGCCAGACGCCGCTTGCGCTTGACCAGCGGCCGCGTCCACGCGCTCGCTCGCTGTAGAGCGCCGTGACAGCTGAAGCGTTCGCGGTCGGCGATCCAGGTCTCGTTGATGCCTTCGTTCTCGCGCGGCACCACGCGCATCACGTCGCCCGCGCCGCTGGTGCATGAACAGGTTCGTGCCGATGGCATCGTGCGGCGACACGGCGTCGGCTGCTGGATCAGCTCCAGGGCGCGAAAGGTATAGCGCGCCGGCTTCGTTGGTCAGCGCGCCCACCGGGCAGAGGTCGACCACGTTGCCGGACAGCTCCGAGGTCGACCATCCGGCCCGACGTAGGTGCCGATCGCGCATGTCCTCGCCGCGACCGGTGGCGCCGAGCTCCTTGACCCCGGCGATCTCCTCGCCGAAGCGCACGCAGCGCGTGCAGTGGATGCAGCGCGTCATGTCCGTGGCGATGAGCGGACCGATGTCCTCGTCCTCGACCACCCGCTTGCCCTCCGTGAAGCGCGAGATGCCCTCGACCGTAGCCGAGCGAGCAGATCCTGGAGCTCACACTCGCCGCCCTGGTCGCAGATCGGGCAGTCCAGCGGGTGGTTAATGAGCAGGAACTCCATGCGTGCCCTGCTGCGCGTCCAGCGCGCGTCGGACGACGAGGTCCAGACCTTCATGCCGTCGGCCACCGGCGTGGCGCAGGCCGGCAGCGGCTTCGGGTGCCTTCTCCGACCTCGACCAGGCACATGCGGCAGTTGGCGGCCACCGAGAGCTTCTTGTGGTAGCAGAAGCGCGGCACGTCGATCCCGGCGGCGTCGGTCGCCTCGATCAGCATCGCGCCCTTGCGCACGGTGATGGGGCGGCCATCGACCTGGATCTCGACCGTGTCCACCTGCTCTTTCGTTTCCTCGGCCATCGTCATCCTGCGCGCTGCGCGATTCAGGCCGCCGCCGCGCGGTCGGCCAATATGCTGCGGCCGTGCTCGATGTAGTATTCGAACTCGGGCCGGAAGTGCTTGATGAAGCTGCGCACCGGCATCGCCGCGGCATCGCCGAGCGCGCAGATGGTGCGGCCCTCGATGCGCCGTGCAACGTGCTCCAGCCGCTCGAGATCATCCATCGACGCCTGGCCGTTGACCATGCGCGTGATCATGCGGTACAGCCAGCCCGTGCCCTCGCGGCACGGCGTGCACTGGCCGCAGGACTCGGACATGTAGAAGCGCGAGATCCGGCGCAACGCCTTGACCATGTCAGGTCGAGTCGTCCATCACGATGACCGCGCCCGAGCCCAGCATCGAGCCGGCCCTGGTCGATCGAGTCGAAGTCCATGTTGACGTCGAGCATGGCCGGGCCCGGCAGCACCGGCACCGACGAGCCGCCCGGGATCACCGCCTTGAGCTCGCGCCCGCCGCGTACACCGCCGGCCATCTCGAGCAGCTCCGAGAACGGGGTGCCCGAGCGGGACCTCGAAGTTGCCGGGCCTGCTCGACGTGCCCGGAGACCGAGAAGATCTTGGTCCCGCCCGCGTTCTCGACCCCGAGGTTGGCGAACCATTCGCCGCCGCGGCGGATGACGCTCGGCACCGAGGCCAGCGTCTCCGTGTTGTTGACCGTGGTCGGCAGACCGTAGACACCGTACTGCGCCGGGAACGGCGGCTTGAACCGCGGCAGACCCTTCTTGCCCTCGAGCGACTCGAGCAGCGCGGTCTCCTCACCGCAGATGTAAGCGCCCGCGCCGAGCAGGTGTGTAGAGGTCGAAGCTGATGCCCGAGCCCTGGATGTCGCTTGCCCAGCCAGCCGTGCTCGTAGGCCTCGGCCAGCGCCTGCTCGCAGCGGCGGAAGACCTCGTCCATGAACTCCCCGCGCAGGTAGTTGTAGCCCACCGTCGCGCCCATCGTGTAGCCGCCGATGGCCATGCCCTCGATGAGCGCGTGCGGGTTGAACCGCAGGATGTCGCGGTCCTTGCACGTGCCGGGCTCCGATTCGTCCGAATTACAGACGATGTATTTCTGCCCCGGCGCGTTGCGCGGCATGAAGCTCCACTTGATCCCCGGCGGGAAGCCGGCACCGCCGCGACCGCGCAGGTTCGAGGCCTTGAGCTCCTCGATGATCTGCTCCTGCGTGAGCTCGCCCCGTGAGCACCCGCTGCCAGCGCCTCGTAACCGCCAACGCGCAGATAGTTCTCGTACGACCAGGGCTCGTCGAACTGGAGCGTGGCGTAGCGGCCATGCTGGTTCGAGCCTGGACGGATCGTCAGCACTGCGGACTACTCCAGCTGATCCAGGATCTCGTCGACCTTCTCGGGCGTCGAGATCGGTCGTAATGCACGTGATCGACCTGCATCATCGGCGCCCCGCGGCAGGCGGCAAGGCACTCCTCCTCCTGCTTGAGGAAGATCCGGCCATCGGCGGTGGTCTCGCCGCGCCGGCAGCCGAGCCTGCGCTCGACATGCGCGACCAGCTCGTCGGCACCGCAGAGCATGCAGGAGACATTGGTGCACATCGACACGCTGTGGCGCGCCGGCCGGCGCGGTCTCGATCATCGAGTAGAACGTGGCGACCTCGTACACGGATACCGGCGGCAGGTCCATGTAATCGGCGACGGCGTCCATGAGCTCGGCGCTCACCCAGCCGCCGTTGTCGCTGCTGCACGGCCATCAGCGCCTGCAGCAGGGCGGACTTGCGACCCTCGTGCGGGATACTTCGCCATCCAGGCGTCGATCTGCTGCGCGCACGTGCGCCGACGGCAGGTGCGACTGGTTCGCTCCTGCGCTCACCGGTCCACCTCCCCGAACACCAGGTCCTGCGTGCCGACGACGGCGACCACGTCGGCCAGCATGTGGCCGCTGCGCCATCGTCGCCGAAGGCCGCCAGGTGGGCGAAGCCGGGCGCACGCATCTTCATGTCGGTAGGGCTTGTTGGCGCCGTCGGAGACGATGTAGGCGCCGAACTCGCCCTTGGGGTGCCTCGACCGCGGCATAGGCCTCGCCCTCGGGTACGCAGTAGCCCTCGGTGAAGAGCTTGAAGTGATGGATCAGGGACTCCATGTCGTCCTTCATTTCCTCGCGGGCAGGCGGGCGCGATCTTGTGATCCTCGATCATGGTCGGGCCGGGATTATTGCGCAGCCACTACGATGCACTGCTTGATGATCCGCGTCGACTGACGCATCTCCTCGATGCGCACCAGGTAGCGATCGTAGCAGTCGCCGTTGGTGCCGACCGGGCACGTCGAAATCCATGCGGTCGTAGACCTCGTAGGGCTGCTTCTTGCGCAGGTCCCATTCGACACCCGAGCCGCGCAGCATCGGCCCGGTGAAGCCGAGCTGCGATCGCGCGCTCCGGCAGCACCGACGCCGATGTCCACCAGTGCGCTGCTTCCAGATCCGGTTGTCGGTGAGCAGCGTCTCGTACTCGTCCACCAGGCGCGGGAAGCGCTCGCAGAAGGCGTCGATGAAATCCAGCAGCGTGCCCTGCGCGGGCCTCGTTGAGGCGCTCCACCTCGCGCTTCGAGCGCCAGCGCGAGATGCCTCGTACTGCGGCATGATAGTCGGGCAGATCGCGGTGCACCCCGCCCGGGCGATAGTACGTCGCGTGCATGCGCGCGCCCGGAAACCGCCTCATAGCAGTCCATGAGTTCCTCTCGCTCGCGGAAGCAGTAGAGGAAGATGCTCATGGCGCCGATGTCCAGCCCGTGAGAGCCGAGCCACATGAGATGGTTCAGGATGCGGGTGACCTCGTCGAACATCACCCGGATGTACTGGGCGCGGATCGGGCGGCTCGATCCCGAGCAGCTTCTCGATGGCCATGCACGTAGCCGTGCTCGTTGCACATCATCGAGACGTAATCGAGCCGGTCCATGTAGCCCGACGCTCTGGACGTAGGGCTTGGTCTCGGCGAGCTTCTCGGTGGCCGCGGTGCAGCAAGCCCGACGTGCGGATCGGCGCGCTGGACGCACCTCGCCATCCATCTCCAGCACCAGGCGCAGCACGCCGTGTGCCGCCGGGATGCTGTGGCCCGAAGTTGAGCGTGTAGTTCCGTATCTCAGGCATCGCCCTCGCCCTCTCGCTCCGGCTCGGCGTAGCGGTTGTCCTCGCGGATCATCTTGCGGTACCAGCACGCGCGGCTCGATGCTGACGGGCTCGTAGACCACCGCGCCTGGCGCTCGGGGTCGTAGCGCATCTCGACATTGCCGACCAGCGGGAAATCCTTGCGGAACGGGTGCCCGACGAAGCCGTAGTCGGTCAGGATGCGGCGCAGGTCGGGATGCCCGTCGAACAGGATCCCGTAGAGATCGAAGGCCTCGCGCTCGTACCAGTTCGAGCCGGGCCAGATGCCCGTGAGCGTCGGCAGCACCGGCGCCTCGTCGTCCGGCGCATAGCAGCGGACCCGCAGGCGCCGGTTGTGCGTGTAGGAAAGCAGATGGATCACCGCGGCGAAGCGCGGCGTCGACCGCTCGCCGCCCTGGGCCTCGTCGCCGAAGTGCAGGCGCCCGGTGGTCCCGGCGCCCTCGACGCCGCGCGAGTAGCCGCTCTCGCTGTCATCGCCGCGGGCCCACTCGTCGGTGCCGTAGGACAGATAGTCGACGCCGCAGAGGTCGCTGAGCTGCTCGAAGCGAAACGGCTCCTCGTCACGCAGCGCGGTGGCAACGTCCACGAGCCGCTCCGCGCGCACCTCGATGGTGAGCTCGCCGAGCGCGATCCGGCAGCTGTCGAGCTCGCCGCCGAACTGTCCTCGAGGGCCTCGGCCAGCTCGCGCACGCGTTGGCTCATGACGTGCCTCCGTTGCCGGTTGCCGGGGGCGCCGGCCTCACCGGGCAATGGTCTCGGTGCGGCTGGATCTTCTTCTGCAGCTGCAGCACGCCGTAGAGCAGCGCCTCGGCGGTCGGCGGGCAGCCGGGGACATAGATGTCGACGGGGACGATGCGATCGCAGCCGCGTACCACGGAGTAGGAGTAGTGGTAGTAGCCGCCGCCGTTCGCGCACGAGCCCATCGAGATCACCCACCGCGGCTCGGCCATCTGGTCATAGACCTTGCGCAGGGCCGGCGCCATCTTGTTGCACAGCGTTCCGGCCACGATCATCACGTCGGACTGGCGCGGGCTGGGCCGGAAGATCATGCCGAAGCGGTCCATGTCGTAGCGGGCCGCGCCGGCGTGCATCATCTCGACCGCGCAGCAAGCAAGGCCGAACGTCATCGGCCACAGCGAGCCGGTGCGCGCCCAGTTGATGACCTTGTCGGCCGAGGTGGTGACGAAGCCCTTTTCGAGAACACCCTCTATTCCCATTCCAGGGCCCCCTTCTTCCATTCGTAGATGAAGCCGATGACCAGGATGCCGAGGAAGATGCCCATGGCGACGAATGCGGCGAGGCCGATGTCGTCGAGGACGACGGCCCAGGGAAACAGGAACGCGATCTCGAGATCGAAGATGATGAACAGGATCGCGACGAGGTAGTAGCGCACGTCGAATTTCATGCGCGAGTCCTCGAAGGCCTCGAAGCCGCACTCGTACGGCGAGGTCTTTTCGCTGTCCGGGCGGTGCGGACCCACGATGCGACCGAGCAGCAGCGTGATCACGCCGACGAGCAGGCCGACGGCCAGGAACACGAGGATCGGGACGTAGTTCGCGATCATGCTGGACCCCGGAGTCGATCGCGCGTCCCCGCGGCCGCGTGCCGCGGGACCAGGCGGCTGTGCGCTCGGGCGCCAGCGCTGGGGCGGCGCGCGGCGTCACGATACCACGCAAACCGCTCGTGACGCTGACAGGAAGCGGGGCCCGGGCGCGGCCGGCACGCACTGCGCCGGCCCGCGCTGCCGGGCCCCTCGAATATGGTGCCGACGCCCGGACTCGAACCGGGACGGCCAGTGGCCACTACCCCTCAAGATAGCGCGTCTACCAATTCCGCCACGTCGGCATGGGGCACCGTGCGACGCTGCCCCTCGCTACCCTATTGCTCGTCGATGGGCGGCAGGTCGCCCTCGCCGTCGCCGCCCTGTGCCGGCATGTCGCCGCCGCCGGCGCCCTCGCCGCCCGCGGCGTCGCCGCCGGACTGCTGTGCCGCCGACTCCTGCGCCGGCGCCGTGTCCATCACGCTCGGGCTCTCGCCGCCGCGGTGCGCGGCCATGACCGCGAGCCCGAGGCTGGTGACGAAGAACAGCGTCGCGCACATGGTCGTCATGCGCGTCAGGAACGAGCCCGAGCCGGCCGCCCCGAAGACGGTACCGGAGGCCCCGCTGCCGAAGGCCGCGCCGGCGTCGGCGCCCTTGCCCTGCTGGATCAGCACGAGGCCGATGACGGCCAGCGCCAGCAGCACGTGAACGATCAGTACCAGCGTGTGCATACCACCCGTAACCCGGTCACGCCATCGCCGCGGCCGCGTCGGCCGCCCGGCAGATGGCCAGGAATTCCCCGGCATCGAGCGACGCCCCGCCGACCAGCGCGCCGTCGATGTCGGCCTCGGCGAACAGCTCGGCCGCGTTCGCGCCCTTCACGCTGCCGCCGTAGAGGATGCGCGTGCGCGCGGCCAGGCCCGTGTCCGCATCCTCGAGCACCGAGCGCAGCGCGTGGTGCACCTCCTGGGCCTGCTCGGGCGTGGCCGTGCGCCCGGTGCCGATCGCCCAGATCGGCTCGTAGGCCACCACCGCGCCGTCGAACAGCGCGCTGCCCGCCTCGCCGAGCACCGCGTCGAGCTGGCGCGAGACCACGTCGAGCGTGCGCCCGTCATCGCGCTGCTCGAGCGACTCGCCGAGGCACAGGATCGGCGTCAGCCCGGCGTCGCGTGCCGCCTCGAACTTCGCGGCCACGGCGGCATCGGTCTCGCCGTGACGCGCGCGGCGCTCGGAGTGTCCCACGATCGCGTAGCGGCAACCGAGCTCGGCGAGCATCCAGCCGGCGACCTCGCCGGTGAACGCCCCCTCCTCGTGGTCCGAGACGTCCTGCGCGCCGACCCCGACGGGCGATCCGGCGGCGCGCTCGATCACGGCGGGAACGTGCACGAAGGTCGGGCAGACGGCCGATATCGACGTGCTCGAGCCCGGCCACCCCGGCGGCAACCGCGTCGGCAAGCTGTGCAGCGCGTGTCACCGACCCGTGCAGCTTCCAGTTACCCGCTACCAGCGGTCGGCGCATCGCCGCGCAGCTCCCCTGCCGTCAGGCGTCGCAAGGGTACATACGTCCCCCGGACAAATCAATTTCGGCGACCGCCTCGCCGACCCCCGCGGCGTCAGCCCGCGCCGGGCCCGCAGGCCGCGCGTACCGCCGCCGCGATGCGCTCGGCGAGCGGCCGCACGGCGTCGGCATCCGGGCCCTCCACCATCACCCGCACCAGCGGCTCCGTGCCCGAGGACCGCAACAGCGCGCGCCCGCTCGCCCAGCTCGCGCTCGACCGACTCGACCGCGGCGCGCACGCCGGCGTCGGCGCCGAGATCGATGCGCTCGGCGACCGGCACGTTGACCAGCACCTGGGGGTAGTACTCCATGCCCGCGGCGAGCTCGTCGAGCGTGCGCCCGGTCTCGACCATGCGCGCGAGCACCTGCAGCGCCGACACGATGCCGTCGCCGGTCGTGGTGCGGTCGAGGCACACCGATGTGCCCGGAGGCCTCGCCGCCGAGCTTCCAGCCGTTGGCCTGCAGCTGCTCGAGCACGAAGCGGTCGCCCACCGCGGCGCGCGCGAACGGGCACGCCGAGCTCCGCCAGCGCGCGCTCGAGCCCAGGTTCGACATCAGGGTACCGACGACGCCGCCGTCGAGGTTGCCCAGCTCCTGGCGCGCACGCGCCATGATCAGCAGCAACGCGTCGCCGTCGACCACCCGGCCGTGGCGGTCGACCATGATCACGCGGTCGCCGTCGCCGTCGAATGCCACGCCGGCGTCCGCCTCCTCCGCGAGCACGCGCCGCGCGAGCGCCTCCGGCGCCGTCGCCCCACAGCCGTCGTTGATGTTCAGCCCGTCCGGCTCCGAGCCCATGGCGACCACGCTCGCGCCCAGCTCGCGGAACACGCGCGGCGCGATCGCGTAGGTCGCGCCGTGGGCGCTGTCGACGACCAGGCGCAGGCCGGCGAAGTCGGTCCCGAACGGGATCGTGCCCTTGCAGAACTCGATATAGCGCCCGCTGGCGTCGTCGACCCGCGACGCCCGTCCGAGCCGGGCCGGCTCGACCACCGTCATCGGCTCCTCGAGCCTGGCCTCGATCTCGGCCTCGACCGCGTCGGGCAGCTTCATCCCGAGCCCGGAGAAGAACTTGACGCCGTTGTCGTCGTACGGGTTGTGCGAGGCGCTGATGACGATCCCGGCGGCCTGGCGCGAAGGTGCGCGTCAGGTAGGCGATCGCGGGCGTCGGCATCGGGCCGACCAGGCGCGTGCTGACGCCGCCGGCGGCGAGGCCCGCCTCCAGCGCCGACTCGAACATGTAACCCGACAGACGCGTGTCCTTGCCGATCAGGACCTCGCGGCTGCCGCGCGCGGCCAGCACGCGCCCGGCAGCCCAGCCCAGGCGCAGCACGAACTCCGCGGTCATGGGCGTGACGCCGACGCGCCCGCGGATGCCGTCCGTGCCGAAGTACCTGCCGCCCATGCGCCTACCCCGCCTCCATCATCGCCCGCGTCACCGCGAGCGCGTCGCGTGTCGGGCCGACGTCATGCGTGCGCACGATGCGGGCACCGCGTTCCGCGGCCAGCACCGCGACCGCCACGCTGCCGTGGAGGCGCCCGTCGGCGGGCCGGCCACCGAGGAGCTCGCCGATGCTGCGCTTGCGCGAGAAGCCGACGAGCAGCGGCTGACCCAGGCGCCCGACGAGACGATCCAGGCGGTGCAGCAGGGTCATGTTGTGCGTCGATGGTCTTGCCGAAGCCGAACCCCGGGTCGACGATGATCCGGTCCCGGTCGATGCCCGCCTCGCATGCAGGCGCGCACGCGCGCCTCCAGGAAATCGCCCACCTCGGTGACCACATCGTCGTAGCGCGGATCGGACTGCCATGCTGCGCGGCTCGCCCTGCATGTGCATCACGCACACGGGCACCTCGAGCGCGGCGACGGACTCGAGCGCGCCCGGGGCGGCGAGGCGCGCGCACGTCGTTGACCAGGGCCGCGCCCGCGGCCACCGCCTCGCCCATCAGCTCGGGCTTGCTGGTGTCGATCGAGACCGGCACCGGGAGCCGCTGCGCCAGCGCCTCGACCAGCGGCAGCACGCGCCGGCGCTCCTCGTCGAGGGCACGTCCTCGGCCCCGGGCCGGGTGGACTCGCCGCCGACGTCCAGGATGTCGGCGCCCTCCGCCACCATGCGCTCGGCCTGCGCGACCGCCGCGTCGGGCTCGAAGAAACGACCGCCGTCGGAGAAGGAGTCGGGCGTGACGTTGAGCACCCCCATGACCAGCGTGCCGGGGGCCGCGAGGCGCTCGCGCAGCATGCGGGTTCCTTCGCTCATCGGTGGCCGGGGTGTCGGGCTCGCACGGGCCGGGACGCGCCGGCGCGCCCACGCGCACCGGTGCGCCGCGGCCGGGCGCGGGGCGCTCAGTGCTGGCTGGCGGGCCCGCCGATCGTGCCCTTGCCGCTCTCCGAGCCGGCCTCGTCCGGGGCAGTGTCCCCGGCATCCGCCTTGCGCTCGGACGGCGGGTGCTCGTCGTCGTCCCAGTCGGCCGGCGGCCGGTGGCTCGCGCCCCTCCATGATCGTCGTCGATCTGGCGTGCATCGATCGTCTCGTACTTCATCAGCGCGTCGGCCATCGTGTGCAGCTTGTCCATGTTCTCCTTCAGCAGGCCCTGCCGCGCCGCTCGTAGTTGCGATCGATGATGTGCGCGGATCTCCTCGTCGATCGCGTGCGGCGGTCTCGTCCGAGATGTTCTTGTGCTGCGTGACCGAGTGGCCGAGGAAGACCTCGTTCTCGTCCTCGCCGTAGGACAGCGGCCCGAGCTCGTCGGACAGGCCCCACTTGGTCACCATGTTGGTGGCGATATCCGTGGCCCGCTGGATGTCATTCTGCGCCCCGGTCGTGACCTTGTCGTTGCCGTAGATCGTCTCCTCGGCCATACGCCCGCCGAACAGGCTCGAGATCTGGCTCTCGATGCCGCTGCTTGGACGTAGCTGTAGCGGTCCTCCTCGGGCAGGAACATGGTCATGCCCAGCGCCCGGCCGCGCGGGATGATGCTCACCTTGTGGACCGGATCGTGGTCCGGAACCTTGCGGCCGATAATCGCGTGGCCCGCCTCGTGATAGGCGGTCAGCCGCTTCTCGTCCTCGGACATGACCATGGACTTGCGCTCGGCGCCCATCATGATCTTGTCCTTGGCCTGCTCGAAGTCCTCCATGGTCACGACCATGCGGTTGCCGCGCGCGCGGCGAACAGCGCCGCCTCGTTGACCAGGTTGGCCAGGTCGGCGCCGGAGAAGCCCGGCGTGCCGCGCGCGATCGTGCGCGCGTCGACGTCGTCGGCCAGCGGCAGCTTGCTGCATGTGCACCTTGCAGGATGTGCTCGCGGCCCGCGCAGGTCCGGCAGCGGCACCACCACCTGGCGGTCGAAGCGGCCCGGGCGCAGCAGCGCCGGGTCGAGCACGTCGGGGCGGTTGGTGGCCGCGATCACGATCACGCCCTCGTTGCCCTCGAAGCCGTCCATCTCGACCAGCAGCTGGTTCAGCGTCTGCTCGCGCTCGTCGTGGCCGCCGCCGAGGCCGGCGCCGCGATGGCGACCGACGGCGTCGATCTCGTCGATGAAGATGATGCAGGGCGCGTGCTTCTTGGCCTGCTCGAACATGTCGCGCACGCGCGACGCGCCGACGCCGACGAACATCTCGACGAAGTCGGAGCCCGAGATGGTGAAGAAGGGCACCTTGGCCTCGCCCGCGATGGCCTTCGCCAGCAGCGTCTTGCCGGTACCGGCGGGCCGACCATCAGCACACCCTTGGGGATCGTGCCGCCGAGCTTCTGGAACTTGCCCGGGTCCTTGAGGAAATCGACCAGCTCGACCACCTCGTCCTTGGCCTCGTCGCAGCCGGCCACATCGTCGAAGGTGACCTTGACCTGGTCCTCGCTGAGCAGCTTCGCCTTGCTCTTGCCGAAGGACATGGCGCCCTGCCGCCGGCGCCGCCGCCCTGCATCTGGCGCATGAAGAAGATCCACACGCCGATGAGCAGCAGGAACGGGAACCAGCTGATGAAGATCTGGGTCAGGATCGAGGCTGCTCTCGGCGGCGCGCCTTGATCGTGACGTTGTTCTCGAGCAGGTCGCCCACGAGCGCGGTGTTGTCGGACTCGGGACTGAAGGTGACGAAGTCATCGCCACCCTGGAACTGGCCCTCGATGCGACGCCCGTCGATGCAGCGACCTGGCTCACCTCGCCGGCCTTCACGTCCGAGATGAACTCCGATGTAAGGGACCTCCTGCGCGCTGCGTCGTCTGCTGCCCGAAGTTGTTGAACACGGACATCAGGACGACGGCGATGACCACCCAGAGGATGATGTTCTTGACGAGATCGTTCAAGGATACCTCGGCATTGCGATGCCGCCCGCCGGCGCGGGCCGCGGCGCGGCGTGAACTGCTTCGACCGTACTACAGTTTCCGGCCGGTCGCGAGCACGTATACCTCGCGCGAGCGGTCTCGCGAGGCCCGCGGCTTGCGCACGCGCACGCTGTCGAAATCGGCCCGCAGGGACTGCACGAAGGCGTCGCTGCCCTCGCCCTGGAACATCTTCGCCAGCAGCGCGCCGCCCGGTTTCAGTACCCGGACCGCGAGATCGCAGCGCCAGTTCCGCGAGCGCCATCGAGCGCGGGCTGGTCGACCGCCTCCATGCCGCCTCATGTTGGGGGCCATGTCGGACATCACAAGGTCGGCGCGCGCGCTCGCCCAGGACCGCCAGCAGGCGCTCGAGCACCTCCGGATCGTGGAAGTCCCCCTGGACGAACGTCGACGCCGGGCCAGCGGGTCCATCGCCAGCACGTCGCTGGCGATCACCGCGCCCGCGTCGCCGACCGCTCGGCGGCGTACTGGGACCAGGCCCCGGGCGCCGCGCCCAGGTCGACCACGCGCATGCCCGGGCGGAGCAGGCCGTATCTTGCTCGTCGAGTCTCGTCGCAGCTTGTACGGCGCCGCGCAACCGATCAGCCCTCGGCGCTGGGCCCGCTGGACGTAGGTGTCGCCGAAGTGCTCGCCTGCAGCCAGCGGTCGGCTGCTCTGTGGCTGCGCGCCATCGTCGGGTCGCGTCTCCGCGCCGTCGGGTCGTAGCCCGCGGCGCACCGCCAGCGGCAGGCCCCACCACGCGATCACGCGGAGCCACAGCGCCGCGCCCAGCCCGAGCCTCAGCCAGGACCGCGAGCCACCATGACACCCCGTCAGCCAGATCGAGGACCACCGCGGACCAGGCCGCCAGCTGACCACGAGCACCGCGGCGACAGCTCTTGGCGCATGCGGACCGCCGCCACGCGGTCCGCGTGCTGGCACGTTACACTCGCATCGCCGCTGTCATCCGCCATCACGGAACGGTCCGCATGTCACTGAACGACACGTCAGAGATCGCCATCTGCGGCGCATCAGGCGCACGAACTAAGCCGGCGGTGCGCATCGGTCAGCGCGGGCTGACCGACGGCGGTCGGTAGCGGAGCTGGACGCGCGCGCTCGCGCGACCACGAGCTGGTCAAGGTCACGCTGGTCGCCGAGGACGGGATCGCCGACCACGCCGCGGCTCTGGCTGGCGCAGCTGCGCGAGGCGCTCCGGTCAGGCCGATTGGCCGTGCGGCAGGATCGGCTCAACCCGCGTCGCCGTTCCGGCGCAGACGCCGACGACCGCCGTGGCACATGGCGCTCGCCGGCGTACGCCACTCACGGAGGCGGCTACTCGTATAGCGGATGCGCGACGATCTCGTAGTCACGGTTGCCCGCCGGGGGTTTGGACCTCGACGACCTCACCCTCCTCCTTGCCGATGAGGGCTCGGGCGATGGGCGACTGCACCGAGATCAGGCCCTGCTTGATATCGGCCTCATCCTCACCGACGATCTGGTAGGCTCACCTCCTCGCTCCGTATCCAGGTCGCAGCAGCTCGACCGTCGCGCCGAAGACCACCTTGCCCGTCCGCGGTCAGCGTGGTGACGTCGATGACCTCGGCGTTGGCGAGCTTGGCCTCGAGCTTCTGGATCCGGCCCTCGATGAAGCCCTGCTGCTCGCGCGCGGCGTGGTACTCGGCGTTCTCCTTGAGATCGCCGTGCGCGCGCGCCTCGGCAATGGCCTCGATCACCTGCGGGCGATCGACACGACTTCGAGGCGGTCAGCTTCCTCGCGCAGTCGCTCGGCACCGCGCACCGTCAGCGGCGTCTTGCTCGCTCATGGTGATCTCCTGGTGCAGGTCCTGCAGGCGGTTGACGTCTCGGCCGTCCTCGAGGTAGGACAGGGCCATGGCACGTGCGCGCCGGCACCCGCGATGGTCGTGGTGTAGCGCGACCTTGTGATGCAGCGCCTCGCGGCGGATCGTGTAGGAGTCCGCGATCGCCTGACCGGCCCTCGGTGGTATTGATGATCAGCGCGATATCGTCGTTCTTGATCATGTCGACGATATGCGGCCGGCCCTCCGTGACCTTGTTGATCACGCTTACACGGAATGCCCGCCTGCTTCAACAGCCGACGCCGGTGCCGCGCGTGGCCATCAATCTCGAAGCCGTAGTCCGACCAGGTCGCGCGCCACCCGCATCGCCGCGGCCTTGTCCGCATCGCGCACGCTGACGAACGCCTTGCCCGCAGCTGCGGCAGCGGATCGCCCGCCGCCAGCTGCGCTCTTGGCAAAGGCCTCGCCGAAGGAGCGCCCACGCCCATGACCTCGCCGGTGGACTTCATCTCCGGGCCCGAGCAGCGGATCGACACCGCGGAACTTGATGAACGGGAACACCGATTCCTTCACGCGAGTAGTACGGCACGCGTGCCGATCAACCGCCTGCTCGGCGAGCTGCGCCGATCATGCAGCGCGCGGCGATCTCGCGCCAGTGGCAGCCGACTGGCCTTGGAGCGAACGGCACCGTGCGCGCGGCCCGCGGGTTGACCTCGAGCACGGTAGACTGTCGTCACCCTGAACGGCGAACTGGGTGTTCATCAGCCCGACGACGCGGAGCTCAAGCCAGCTACGCATCTGCTCGGCAGGCGCTTGTCTGGAGCTCCTTGCCCAGGTGTACGGCGGCAGGGAGCAGGCGGAATCGCCGGAGTGGACCCCGGCCGTCCTCGATGTGCTCCATGATCCCGCCGATGAGCACGTCCTCGCCGTCGCACACCGCGTCCACATCCACCTCGGTGGCATCGTCCAGGAAGCGATCGCAGCAGCACCGGGGACATCGTTCGAGACACACGCACCGCCT
>JAXHMQ010000004.1:0-51373 GCA_034521365.1 Halofilum sp. (in: g-proteobacteria)
CGGCCACAACGTAGACACTGAAAAATGTGCGGCGCCTTTCCTTTCAAGGACGAACCACCCAAGAATCGGCGCTCTCACAAGAATCGGGGAAATTGAAACTGAGCCACTACCATAAATTTTTGAAACTTTATCATTTTTTGTAGTTAGTGAAAGTTAAATATACGGCATAACGTCTGACGGGATTAGCACCATATAGGGCAACTTTCCCAAGAAGAGTCATTGTTCGGAAAGTCCAAACGGATGTCGGGGCTGATAACACGGTACCGGTGTTTCGCCGACAACTGGACGTATAACGACTGGGTCGTACGGACGCCGGGGACAGCGCGCACGGTTTTCTGACATTTCCGTGACCGGCACCGCACACCCAGACCGTTAGACAATCGGGCACACGCCATGAAAACGATTGATGTATACCGGATTACCAACGAGCTCGATGACGCGACTCTAGACGTCATGGTGACGCGCTTGGAGGCACGTGGCGAACATCCACGATTCGCCGAGATGATGCAGGAGTATCTCGATGCCATGGCAATCGACTCAACGGCTTCCGTTCTCGATCTGGGCTGTGGAACCGGCGTCGCGGCCCGCGCGATCGCCCGCCGACCAGGGTTCTCCGGTCGGGTCACCGGAATCGACTTAAGCGACCATCTCATTGCCGCCGCGAATCGGCTTGCTGAAGAGGACGGCATTGAGAGCAAGGTCGCTTTCCGCGTCGGGGACTCTCACAGCCTCGAACTCCGCGACGCCGAGTTCGATGCCGTTGTGGCTCACACTTTGTTCAGCCATCTCGATGATCCAGGGAGTGTCTTGAGGGAGATCGCACGGGTCGTCAAACCTGGCGGAAAGGTGGGTATTTTCGACGGCGACTACGCGTCGCTGACGTTTGCAACCGATGATCCCGCAGGCGGAAAGGCGGCTGACGAGGTGATTCACAGCGCCATGGTGACGAATCCACGCGTAATGCGCCAGATGCCGCAGCTGCTTCGCGAAGCCGACTTAGACCTTGTTGCAGCCTTCCCGTATGTAGTTGCGGAGATGGGCCACGCGGACTTCTGGGAAGGTGCGATTCAGTCCCTCGTGAAGCTTCTCCCCAAGGCTGGCGCGATGACGGAATCCCAAGCCTCGGAATGGGCGGCTGGAATGTTGCGCCGATCCGAACAAGGAACCTTTTTCGGGGCGTCCAATTACTACGGCTATGTCGCGGAGAAACGGTAAGTGTCGGCACCTTCCGATCATGGCGTACGGCACTTGGTCGTGTAAACCATCGGCTTGCAGGGACGCGCGGCAAGCGGCACGCCACTGAAGCCGGGCGCTATGCAGATGTTTTAGCGGAGGCATCTTGAATCCAGTACTAAGCACCATTGCGCTACTCACACTCAGCAATGTCTTTATGACCTTCGCCTGGTATGCGCACCTGAAGGAGTTGGGGGACAAGCCATGGATCGTTGCAGCGCTTGCGAGCTGGGGTATCGCGTTACTGGAGTACCTGTTTCAGGTTCCGGCGAATCGCATTGGCTTCACGGTCCTTGGGTTGGGGCAACTCAAGATTCTTCAGGAGATCATCACCCTGAGCGTTTTCGTGCCGTTCGCGATTCTTTACATGAAGGAATCGCTAAAGCTGGATTACCTGTGGGCGGGACTCTGTATGGTGGGTGCCGCGTACTTCATGTTCCGTGGAGAACTAGCATAACCAGCCGCTCGAGGAAACGCTCGCACAGCTCGCGCGCCTCGGCTTGCCGTTGAACTGAGCCGCTTCGGGGCAGCTTGCCCTTCGGGCAAATTGCGGGACGGTGACGCGAATTCGGTAACTGTCCCGGATGGTTGGTGGGCGCGCTGCCGAGCTGGAGCTCGGCGTTCCCGGCCGGCAGTGCCGTAGCCCGATTCCATCCTCCGGGTCAGTGACATTGGGGACAGTAACCGAATTCGGTAACTGTCCCGAATGGTTGGTGGGCGCGCTGCCGAGCTGGAGCTCGGCGTTCCCGGCCGGCAGTGCCGTAGCCCCGATTCCATCGTCGGGCAAATTGGGGACAGTAACCGAATTCGGTAACTGTCCCGAATGGTTGGTGGGCGCGCTGCCGAGCTGGAGCTCGGCGTTCCCGGCCGGCAGTGCCGTAGCCCCGATTCCATCCTCCGGCTTCATTGGGGCTGCCACTTCCTGAGTCAGTGGCATTCGTAACTGTCCCCTCGAATCCTGCTGGCGTGGCCGCGATCATTGATTGGACGCGGCGCCCGAGATCTCCAGCAGGGGCCCGCTGCATTGCCGGTTGCCATCGGCGCGCCCGGCAAGGCAGTCGGCGACGGTCTCCTTGAGCCGGGTCTCGATGTCGCCGTCGCGCTCCAGGACGAAATGCAGCGGCTTGTAGGTCCAGTCGGATTGCGGGTGCGTCATGTAGATCATGCCCACTTGGCAGCGCCCGTCGTCGGCCGGGCCCTCGACCACGTATTGCGCGCGGGCGCCGGCGGCCGTGGTGGTCATGTAGCTGGCCTTCTCCTTGCACGCCGAGACCGCCTCGACGAAGCAGGCCCTGGATTCGCAGGGCGGCGGTCCGTCTCCGCCCATCATCGAGGCGGCGGGCAGCGACCAGAGCATCGGCGCCACCAGGGCCGCGCACAGGGAGCAAATCCGGTTTGTCTTGCGCATGGCGTGTCTTCCGGGGTTGACGTGGGAATCCGGCGGAGAGGGTAGCCGAAATCCGGGCGGGTGGGCGCAGTCCGGCTGGTGCCTCCCCCGGATTCCGGCGTTCGCCTTCATTCGGGCTACGCGGGTTCCGCGGATCGAGAGCGGCCGCGGCTCAGAACGCGTAGCGCCCGCCGGTGGCGACCAGCACCACGATCACGCCGAGCACCAGGTTGATCGCGATGGTCAGGCGGATGCGGGCGAGCTCCTTCGCCGCCTGCTCGCGCTCGACGCCGTCGACGGCGCGGCGGAAGCGCTTCCAGGGCGCGAAGAACAGGTGCGCGAACAGCGCGAACATCACCCAGCCGAGGCCGTGCATGACGTGGATGTACATCCCCGCCTGGGCGAAGCCGCCGAAGGCGGTGAAGGTCATGTGGTAGCCGGTGACCAGCAGCAGCGCCACGCAGACCCAGACGACGGGGAAGAAGCGCGCGAACACGCCGCGCCACAGGTCGAGGCGCGCCGGGCCCTCGAGCGCGCTGGTCGCCACCGGGCGCAGGAAGACGTAGGCGAAGGCCATGCCGCCGACCCAGACGACGGCGGCGAGGGCGTGCAGGGCGAGGGCGATCGACAGCAGGCTCATGGCGTTCCTCTTGGTGACGGGCGCCCCACGGTATCACCGCAGGGGCGGGTCGGCCTCGTCGGCGGGCTCGCCCGTGGCCGCGAGCGCCGCCATCGGCCCCGCCGCGCACAGGCGCCCGAAGGCGGCCTCGTCGCCGGCGAGCAGCGCCCCGGCGAAGGCCAGCGCGTTCACCGGCAGGCCCTCCCAGCGCTCGAGCCGACGCGGGACCAGCCACATCCAGCGCCGCGTGGCGAGCAGGTTGTAGGGCACGGGCTGGTACGCCGCGCCCGGGTCGTGGCCGAGCGCGCGCCACAGCGCCGCGGCCGCGGCCCGGGCGTCGCGCGCGTGCGTGGCCGGGTCGGCGAGCCACGCCGGCTGCACGCGCGTGAGCGCGTGGCGAAACGGCAGCGCCGGCACGTGGCCCACCTGGTCGCCGAGGCGCGCGTGCGCGAAGGCGTCGGCGATCGGCAGCGCCGGCCCCTCGGGCGCGAGCGGCAGCGGCACGACCTGCAGGTGCTTGTGGGGCTGGCTGGCGCCGGCCTCGGTGCCGCCGTTGTAGAAGGCGAGGCCGTCGATGCCGGCGAGGCCGAGCAGCATGGCCTCGAAGTCGGCGCTGTCGAGCATCGCGGTCTGCTCGGCCCAGGCGCGCGTGACCAGCAGCACGTGGTCGTCGAGGACGTTGTACTTGTTGAGCAGCGCCGCGTGCGTGGCGGAGACGTCGCCGACGTAGAGGTCGGGGTCGTAGGGCGGCATGAACGGGTCGGCCGGCGGCGCCGCGTCGCTCGATGTCGCCGCCGCCTCCTTGCGCGCGACGTTCTGCGACACGCGCACCAGGAAGGTGATGCCGCCGTCGGGCACCAGGCGCACGCGCGTGTCGAGCGGCACCAGGGCGCCGCTGGCGCGGGCGCGGCGGCCGGCGGCGCGCACGCGCGCGTGCAGCTCCGCCGGCGGCACCGGGGCCGCGTCGTCGCCGTCGGTGCCCGCGCTCATGCGACGCGCTCGAGCAGTCGCGGCAGGGCCTCGGCCGCGCCCGCGGCGATGCGGATGTCGACGCGCTCGCTCAGGCCGGTGGCCTCCGGGTTGATCTCGGCGACGCGCGCGCCGGCCTCGCGCGCCATGTCGGCGAGGCCCGCCGCCGGGTGCACCAGCGCCGAGGTGCCCACCGCGAGGAACAGGTCGCAGGCGTCGGCGGCGGCGGTCGCGGCCTCGAGCGCGGCGCGCGGGATGGCCTCGCCGAACCACACGACGCCGGGGCGCACGGGGCCGCCGCAGTGCGGACAGGCCGGCGGCGTGGCGTCGTCGCCGGCGACGTCGACCGCGCGCCCCTCGCGGTGGCAGACGTCGGTCATCAGGCTGCCGTGGAACTCGATGACGCCGGCGTGGCCGGCGCGCTGGTGCAGGCCGTCGACGTTCTGGGTGACCAGGCGCAGGTCGGGCAACCGCGTCGCCAGCCGCGCGAGCGCGTAGTGGCCGGCGTTGGGCTCGACCGCGCGCACCCGGGCGCGGCGCTCGGCGTACCAGCGCCAGACCGTGGCCGGGTCGCGCTCGAAGGCCTCGGGCGTGGCCAGGTCCTCCGGGCGGTAGCGCGCCCACAGGCCTTCCCGGGCGTCGCGGAAGGTGGGCACGCCGCTGTCGGCGGAGAGGCCGGCGCCGGTGAGCACGGTCACCGTGCGCGCGGCGCGCACGGCGTCGGCGAGCGCGTCGATCATGGCGTGGCGGTGGCGACTTGCCAGCGGGGTGCCGGCCGTGGAACGGTGCGGCTCATGGTCACCGAGTCTCGTGCCTGCGGGTCGGCCGTGCAACCCGCCGGCACCGCCGTGACCTACCAGCTGTTCATCCACCTGCGGCGCGCCTGCCGGGTCGCGCCCGGCGCCCTGGGGCGCTGGCGCCTGCCGCCGGGATGGTACGTTTACACCGGCAGCGCCCGGGCCGGGCTCGACGCGCGCCTGCGCCGCCACCTGAAGCGCGACAAGACCCGGCGCTGGCACGTCGACTGGCTGCTCGCGCGCGCCGAGGCGCGCGTGTGCTGGGTGCGCCTGCACGCGGAGGCCGAGTGCGCGGTCAACCGCGCGACCGGCGGCGCCGTGCCCGTGCCGGGCTTCGGCGCCAGCGACTGCCGCGCCGGCTGCGGCAGCCACCTGCGCTACCTCGGCGCGGCGCGGCCACCGGCCGTGCCGGTTGACCCCGCGGCGCGCCGCGCCGGGCTCGCGCGCTGGCGCGCCCGCCGGACCTGAAGCGGAGATCGCCATGGACGAGCTCTTCGAGACCTTCGACGCCGCCGGCACACCCACCGGCCTGGTGCCACGCCCGGCGGTGCACGCGCGCGGGCTCTGGCACCGCGCCGTGCACGTGTGGCTGTTCGCGCCCGACGGGCGCGTCTGGGTGCAGCAGCGCGGCCCGGACAAGGACATCAACGCCGGGTGCTGGGACGTCTCGGTGGGCGAGCACCTGCAGCCCGGCGAGACCTACGCCGAGGCCGCCCACCGCGGGCTGCGCGAGGAGCTGGGCCTCGAGGGACTGGCGCTGGAGGCGCTCGGCGACGTGCGCCGCGCGGTCCTCGACCGCCCCGAGCAAGGCATCCACGACCACGAGCTGCAGCAGGCCTGGCGCGCGGTCTACGCAGGCGCCGAGCCGCCCGCGCCCGCCGCCGACGAGGTCGCCGACCTGCGCCTGCTCGCGCCCGCGGAGCTGCACGCCTGGCTGGAGACGGCGCCGGAGGACTTCACCCCGGGGCTGCGCCAGGACGTCGCCGACCTGGGCCTGCTGGACGCCGCGGCTTGAGCGCCGCCAGCGACCGCCTCGCCGGGGGCATCACGCGCGCGGCGCTCGAGGACGACGCCGTGCGCACGGCCATGCGCGAGCGCCACCCCGAGGTGGCGCTGCACACCGACGCGGAGCTGCTGGACTCCGTGCGCGCGACCCGCGCCGCGGCGCCGGTGGATACGAGCGACGGCCTGTGGCTGTTCGGCTACGGCTCGCTGCTGTGGAACCCCTGCGTCACGGTCGCCGAGCAGCGCGGCGCGCGCCTCTACGGCTTCCACCGCGACTTCCGCCTGCGCCTGACCTACGGGCGCGGCTCGCCGCAGGCGCCGGGGCTCATGCTCGGGCTCGTGCCCGGCGGCTCCTGCCGCGGCATCGCGCTGCGCATCGGCGGCGCGGACCTCGAGCACGAGCTGCACCTGGTGTGGCGGCGTGAGCTGCTCACCGGGGTGTACCGCCCGCGCTGGGTGCGCCTGGCCACGGAGCACGGGCCGCTGGACGCGGTGGCGTTCATCGTCGATCCTGCGCATCGCTGCCATTGCGGGCGCCTGGACACGGCGACCACGGTGGAGCTGATGGCGACCGGCCACGGGTTGATCGGCTCCTGCGCCGACTACCTGGAGAACACGGTGGCGCATCTCGACGCGGCGGGCATCCACGACCGCCGGCTGCACGCCTTGCGCGCGCGCGTGCGGGCGCGCCGCGGCGGCCGGCCCGGGTAGCCCGCCCGCCGGGGGTGGCACGGCACGTGCTGCCCGCCGGCGGTCCGGATGCACTAGGATGGGCCCGTGCGGCGGGTGGGGACCCGCATCCACGAGGAGGCGCATGCGACGTACGCTCACTGCCGTCGGCCTGCTGGTCGCCCTGCTGGCGCTGGCCGCGTTCGCCGCGTGGCTCGCGCGCATCCCGCTCGCGAGCGCGTGGCTCGAGGGCGCGCTCGAGCGCCGCGGCTACCCCGAGGCCCGCTTCGAGATCACCCGCATCGGCTGGGATGGCGCCGTGGTCGAGGGCCTCGCCGCGGGGCCCGCCGGCGGCCCCGGCATCGACCGCGTCGAGGCCGACTATTCGCCGCTGTCGCTGCTCGTCGGCGACCTGCGCCACGTGCGCGTGACCGCGGTGGGCCTGCACATGGAGCTCGACCCCTGGGGCGAGGCGGGCGGCGGCGAGGCGGGTGGCGCCCCCGGCGCGCGGCCGACCCCGGGCGACATCGCGGACGCCCTGGCCGGCGTGCCGCACCTGCGCCTGGAGGGCGCGCGGGTGCAGGTGCACTCGCCCTACGGCACCTGGCGGGTCGCGGCCGACGGCCGCGTCGGCCCGGGCGACGACGGCCTGCGCGGCGACCTCACCGCCACCGCGAGCAACCAGCGCCTGCGCGTCGAACGCGCGCCTCGATGCACGCCTGCGCGGCAGCCGCCTGGATGCCGAGCTGACGGCGCGCGAGGACGACGGCGCCATGGTGCGCGTCGGCGCGCGCACCGAGGGCGCCTGGTTCAACCCGCGCATCGAGCTCGACGTGGAGAGCGAGCTGCCCTCGGAGGCCGACCTGCCCTGGGCGCTGCTGCCGGGGCCGGCGCCCGCCGCGGGCGACCTGCGGCTCGCCGGCAGCGCCACCGGCTACCTCGACACGGGCTCCTGGCCGACGGGCGCGGCCGACCTGGTGGCGCGCGTGGCCGCCGGCGACTGGAGCGGCGACTGGCGTGTGCGCGGCCGCGGCCTCGCGCTCAGCCACCGCCTCGCCGACGTGGACGTCGACGCGCGCGGGCGCATCGCGAGCCGCGAGGGCGCGGTCGCGCTGATCGCGGACGAGGACCAGGGCGCGACCATCGGCACGGTCGAGGAGTCGCTGCGCGCGAGCCTGCCGGTGCCGGCCGCTGCCGGGCGCTACCTCAGCGGCCCGCTGGCGGTGTCCTGGCCCGGCGGCGAGGTGCTGCGGCTGATCCCCTCCGAGGACCAGCGCCGCGGGGTCGCGCTCAGCGGCTCGCCCGTGCTGGCCGTGACCTGGCCCGGGCAGCCGGGGCGCCTGTCGCTGCAGGCGGGCGTCGAGGCCCGCGTGGGCGGCGCCGGCCCCCTGGTGCGCGGGCTCTCGCTCGCCGACCTGGCCATCGAGGCCCGCGACCTGGAGACCGGCGGCGCGCGCGTGGAGCGTCTGCAGCTCACCGGCGACCTGCACGAGCTGGCACGCGGCCCCCGCGGCCACCTGCGCCTGGTGCTCGACGCGCCGCGCGTCGACCTCGCGGGCCTGGCGCTCGACGGGCTCGAGGCGGAGATGTCGCTGGACCTGGCCACGGGCGATGACGGCACGGAGGTGGTGTTCGCCGAGGGTGGCGCCGTGCGCGCCGCCGGCTGGCGCGTCGGCGAGCGCGCGCGCGCGGCCGGCGACGGCGTCGTGGCCACGGTCGCGGGCGGGCGCATGCGCCTCGACGGCGGCACCGACTGGGGGCTCGACCTCGCGGTCGAGCCGTTCGCGGCGCAGGTGCGGGCCGGCGGGCGCGCGCGGCGGCTCGAGATCGATCCGGGCCGCGTGCGCGTCGCGCACGATGCCGGCGGGCTCCACCTCGAGACCCGCGACACGCGCGTGGCCCACGCGGCGGACCCCGCCTGGTTCGCGCCGGCGGTCGTGAGCGCGCGCGTCGAGCGCAACCCGAGTGGCTACAGCATCTCGGGCGAGGGCCGCCTGGGCGCGCCGGCGGTGCCGTTCACGCTCACCGGCGCCGCCGCGCCGACCGCGGGCGCGGCCAGCCTGCGCGTCGCCGTGCCGAGCGTGCGTTTCCGGCCCGGCGGGCCGCAGCCCGCCGCGCTGGCACCGGCGCTCGGCATGATCCGCGCGGCCAGCGGGCGTGCCGGCGGCAGCCTGCGCGTGCAGGTGCGGCCCGAGGGCGTCGACGGCACCGCCCGCCTGACGCTCGAGGACCTCTCGTTCCGCACGCAGCGGGTGCGGGTCACGGGCCTGGCGGGCACGCTCGCGCTCGACGGCCTGCGCCCGCCGCGCGCCTCCGGCGAGCAGTCGCTGCGCGCGGCCAGCATCCAGGCCGGCGTGGCGGTGACCGACGCGCGCCTGCGCTTCGGCCTGGTGCGCCCGGCGGGGGGTGGCACCGCGGTCGCGATCGCCGATGCCTCCGGCGCCGTGCTCGGCGGGCGCGCGCGCATCCGCGACTGGACCTTCGAGCCCGGCGCGCAGGTCCACAGCTTCACCGTCGAGCTCGACGAGGTCGAGCTCGGGCGCGTGCTCGAGCACTTCGGGGTCGAGGGCCTCGAGGGGCGCGGGCCGCTCTCGGGGCGCCTGCCGGTGACCGTCGCCGACGGCAGCGTCGCGGTCCGCGACGGGCGCATCCGCGGGCGCGCCGGTCGCCTGGCGCTGCGCTCGCCGCGGGCGGTGGAGGTGCTGGTCGACAGCGGGCTGGTCGACGGGCCGACGCTGCAGGCGCTGCGCGATTTCGACTACACCAGCCTGGCGCTCGACATCGATCGCACGCTCGGCGGCACGACCACGATGGGCATCCGCCTCGAGGGCAGCAATCCGGCCGTGCGCGACGGCGAGCGCCTCGACTTCGACGTGCGCGTCACCGGCGACATCGGGCCGCTGGCCACGGCGCTGGCCGAGGGCCGGACGCTCACCAGCGACCTGATCGAGCGCAGCCTCGACCTGCAGGCGGCCGGCGCCGCCGCCGAGTAGGAGCCGCCATGCCGCGCACGATCGGACCGAGCGAGCCGCGCCCGAGCCGCGACGCGCGCCCGGCGCGCGTGCGCCTCGGGCTGCTGGTGCTGGTCACCGACCACACGACCGAGCGCGATTTCCACCGCCTGGTCGGGGATCCGGAGGTCGCGGTCTACGTCAACCGGGTCGCCTACGCCAACCCGCTCAACGCGGACAACCTGCGGGCCATGCGGCCGTACCTGCGCGACGCCGCCGCGGCGATCCTGCCCGACGAGCCGCTCGACGCGCTGGCGTTCTCGTGCACCTCGGGCTCGGCGCTGATCGGCGACGACGCGGTGCGCGCGACGCTCGACGAGGGCAAGCCGGGCGTGCCCGCGGTCACCCCGACCGCGGCCGCCGGCGCCGCCTTCGAGGCGCTCGGGGTGTCGCGCGTGGCGCTGCTCGCGCCCTACGAGCAGGCCGTCAGCGAGACGCTGGCGGCGTACTTCGCCGACACGCTCGGCGTGACCATCTCCACGCTGCAGTACCTCGACTACGACGACGACCGCGAGATCGCGCGCATCCCGCCCGACGCCGTGGTCGATCTCGGCACGCGCCTGCTCGCCGAGGACCCCGGGGCCGAGGCGCTGTTCGTGTCGTGCACCGCCACGCGCGCGGCCGAGACGGTCGAGCGCCTCGAGGCGCTCACCGGCCGCCCGGTGGTGACCAGCAACCAGGCGATGATCTGGCGCGCGCTGCGCGCCGCGGGCGAGACCGGGCCGATCACCGGCCTCGGGCGCCTGGGGCGCCTGTAGCCGGTGCCCGGGGCGCCCATGAGCCGCGTGCGCGCACACCCACCGGGCCGGGCGCGGGGCGCCCGGGCGGCCCGGTAGCCGGCGGCGGCGATGTGCGGGCGCTACACGCTGCGCGATCCGCGCGGGCACCGCTGGCTCGCGGAGGTGCCGGCCGAGCTCGGCGCGCCGCGCTACAACATCGCGCCCTCGCAGGACGTGCTCGTGGCCGGGCGCGACGCCGAGGGCGAGCGCGTGGTGCGCAGCGCGCGCTGGGGCTTCCGCCCGCGCTGGCTGAGCTCGGACCGGCGCGCGCCGATCAACGCGCGTGCCGAGACCGCGGCCAGCACGCCGATGTTCCGCGGCGCGTTCCGGCGCGGGCGCTGCCTGGTGCCCGCCGACGGCTGGTACGAGTGGCAGGCGCGCGAGCGCGGGCCGAAGCAGCCGTATTTCTTCCACCGGCCCGACGACGGCGTGTTTTTCTTCGCCGGCCTGGCCGCCACCGACGCCGAGGGCCGGCGCACGATGGCGATCGTCACCACCGACGCGAACGCGGTGGCCAGGCCGGTGCACGCGCGCATGCCGGTGGTGCTGCCGGGCGACGACGCGGCCGCCGCTTGGATCGACCCGGAGGCCGCGCAATCGACGCTCACCGACCTGCTCGCGCCCGCGCCCGAGGAGGCGACCGCGGCGCACGCGATCGGCCGCGCCGTGAACCGCCCCGACAACGACGGCCCGCAGCTGCTCGAGCCGGCCGAGGTGGGGTGAGCCGACGCCGCGCGGCCTCGCGATTGGGTCATCGCGAGGCCGGCGCAGCCGGCCGTGGCGATCCAGGGCGGCATCGGGTGTTGGCACGTGCCGTCCTGGATTGCCACGGCGCCCTGCGGGCGCCTCGCAATGACCCTGGTGCCATGCGTCAGCCGCGGTGCGAGCATCGTCCATGCTCGAGACGGCGGGGTCGCCGTCCCGGATTCCGGCTGGCGCCTCCATCCGGGCTACAAGGCCTCCGGCCGCGAGGGGCATCGCGCGCCCCTGTAGAAGCGGCCTCTGGTCGCGAAGGGGCGTAGCCGGGATGCAGCGCAGCGGGATCCGGGGCCTGATGCGCTGGCGGTGAACGAACCGACACGGTCGCGCGCGACGAGGTCGAGCATGTCCGACGACGATCCCGACACCGAGGCCCACGAGCGCTTCGTCGCGACCGCGCGGCAGGTCACGCCGGACCTCGCCGAGGCGCTCGCGGGGGTGGGGCCGGTGACCCTGCCCGGGCGCGGCGACCAGCCGCTGGGCCGGTTCCTGGCGCGGGCGGTGGTGGGCCAGCAGCTCTCCACCGCGGCCGCGCGCACGATCCGCGAGCGCCTCGACGCGGCGGCCGCGGCGGCCGGTCAGGACCTGCCGGGGTTCGCCGACGCGGTGGCGACAGAGGAACTGCGCGCCTGCGGCCTGTCGCGCAACAAGGCGCGCGCGCTGGCCGCGCTCGCCGCCGCCGAGCGCGCGGGCGCGCTCGACTCGGCGCACTTCGCCGGGCTCGACCACGCGGCGGTCTCCGCGCGCCTGGGCGCGATCTGGGGCGTGGGCCAGTGGACCTGCGACATGGCGGCGATCTTCTGGTGCGGCTGCGGCGACGTCTGGCCGGAGAACGACGTCGCCGTGCAGCGCACCTTCCGCGCGCTGATCGGCCACCGGCGCAGCGCCGCGAAGGCGGCCGCGCGCTTCGCCCCGGAGCGCTCGCGCCTCGCCGTCTACATGTGGCGCATCACCGATGCCGTGCCGGATTGAGCGCGCGCCTGGACGCCGGGAATGATCCCGATCGAGGGCATTCCCGGGCCCGTAGGCGCGTTTGCGCCGAAGGCGCACGCGCGCATGGCCTCTCGCCAGGCACGCCACGCAAGGAATCGTAACGACCCCGGTCAGGCCTGCGTCCGTAGCGGACGCGCCTGCGCCGGGGGCGCGAGCGGCCGGGGCAACCACCACGGTGCGCCGTCGCAATCCCGTCATCGCGAGGCCGGCGCAGCAACGTCATTGCGAGCGAAGCGTGGCAACGGCCGTGGCGATCCAGCGCGACACCGGATCATGGCGCGGCCGTCCTGGATTGTCACGGCGCCCTCGCGGGCGCCTCGCAATGACCGCGGCATGGTTGACAGGCCGTTCCGTGGGTCCGGCTTCAGCCGGACGCGCACGGCCGTCGCCAAGGCCCCGGCAGCGCACGCGCGCAGCGCGCGCGCGCAGCGCCACGTGCACCCGGGCATTGCAAAGCCCCGTGCCAGTGGATCCCCTGATGCGGTGGTGCCTGCCTCGACGCCCCTCACCCCGTCCCTCTCCCGCGAAGCGGGAGAGGGGCCCTTCGTTTCGGCCGCGGTGGTCCGAAACCGCTCGTCGCGACCCTTGATGACGTAACGACGTCATGCCCCGTTCGAGGCCCCCGCCGGGGGCCTGGGGGCTCGCGATGACGGAGTGCCACGTCGGCCGTTCGTGCCGCTGCCGTCGCGGCCGGAGGCCGCTCTACCGGGCCTCGCGATGCCGGCGGCGACGTCGTGGCCCGCAGGAGCGCCCTGCAGGCGCGAATGCGCCGCTCGTGCGGGGGCCTGCCGCCTAGGCGGCTGCCAGCCGGTCGCGGATCGCGCGGGTCTCCTCGGCGGGCAGGCGCGCGCCGTAGGAGGTGATCAGGCGCGCGGCGGCGGCGGAGGCCAGGCGCGCACGTCGTGGCTTGCTCCAGCCGCGGGTGCGGCCGTAGAGGAACGCGCCGGCGAACATGTCGCCGGCACCGACGGTGTCGAGCGGGGTGACGGGCTCGGCGTCGACGCGGGTCAGCGACTGCCCGTCCCACACGAGCGCCCCCTCGGCGCCGCGCGTGATGACGAACTCGCGCGCCACGCCCTTCATCCAGGACACGGCGTCGTCGAGGCGGTCGCTCTCGGCCAAGCCCATGGCCTCGTCGGCGTTGGCGAACACGAGGTCGAGGCCGTCGCCGATGATGTCGAGCAGCTGGCCGCGGAAGTTGTCGACGATGCCGGGATCCGACAGCGACAGGGCCGTGCCGACGCCGGCCCGGCGCGCCAGCCCGCGCGCGTGGATCGCGGCGTCGAGGGCGCTCTCCGAGGTCGTGAGATAGCCCTCCATGTAGAGGAACCGCGAGGCCTCGAGCGCCTCGGGCACGAGCTCGCCCTGGCCGAGGCCGCCGGTGATGCCGAGGTAGGTCGCCATCGTGCGGTCGGCGTCCGGTGTCACGAACACCAGGCAGCGCCCGGTGTGGCCGTCCTCGCTGGCCTCGCGCGCGTTGGTCTCGACGCCGTTGGCGCGCAGGTCGTCGGCGTAGAGATCGCCGAGCTCGTCGGCGGCCACCTTGCAGGTATAGAAGCCGCGTCCACCGAACTGCGCGACCGCGATCACGGTGTTCGCGGCGGAGCCGCCGGCGCTGCGGTGCACGTGGTGCCGGTCGAGGTAGACCATCAGCTCGGACTGGTGGTCCACGTCGACGAGCGTCATCACGCCCTTTTCGATGCCCATCGCCTCCAGGTCGCCGGGCTCGACGCGGTACTCCATGTCGACGAGGGCGTTGCCGAGGCCGTAGACGTCGTAGCGGCTCATGCGGGGACTCCGGGTTGCGGCGGGGCGCGCGATTGTAGCCGACGGGCGCCGGCGGTGCGAAAACGCGCGCTTGCGGCCGCGGGCCGCGCGCGCCCACGCTGGCGCCATCCGGGCCGTGCCGGGAGGGCCGCCGATGGCAGCCGGCGAGGGCGACATCGCCGCCGCGTTCGACTACGCCTCGCACTACGTCGAGGTCGCCGGCGCGCGCATGCACTACGTCGAGGCGGGCCGCGGCGAGCCGGTGGTGTTCCTGCACGGCAACCCGACCTCGGCCTACCTGTGGCGCAACGTCATCCCGCACGTGGCCCCGCACGCGCGCTGCATCGCGCCCGACCTGGTCGGCATGGGGCGCTCGGACAAGCCCGCCAGCCGCTACCGCTTCCGCGACCACTACGCCTGGCTCACGGACTTCCTCGGGCGCCTGGGCCTGGAGCGGGTGACGCTGGTCGGCCACGACTGGGGCTCGGCGCTGGCGCTGCACCTGCTCGCCGAGGAGCCCGGCCGCGTGCGCGCGCTCGCGCTGCTCGAGGCGATCCTGGCGCCGGCGCGCTGGGCGGATTTCCCGGTCGAGTTCCGCCTCGGCTTCCGGCTCATGCGCATGCCGGTGGTGGGCTGGGTGATCGTGAGCGCGCTCAACGGCTTCGTCGAGCAGGTGCTGCCGCGCGCGGTGGTGCGGCCGCTGACGCGCGCGGAGATGGACCACTACCGGGCACCGTTCCCGACCGTCGCGAGCCGCCGCGCGGTGCGCCAGTGGCCGCGCGAGATCCCGATCGACGGCCGTCCCGCCGACGTCGCCGCGCTCGTGGCGGCCTACAACCGCGCGCTGCAGGCCTCGCCGGTGCCGAAGCTGCTGCTGTACGCGCGCCCGGGCGGGATCATCCGCGAACGCGAGGTGGCCTGGTGCCGGGGACACCTCGCGAACCTCGAGACCGTGGACGTCGGCCCCGGCATCCACTACCTGCAGGAGGACAACCCGCACGGCATCGGGCGGGCGATCGCGGACTGGTACCGGCGCTTGCCGGACAGGTGAAACGCCGGTGCAGTCGACGAGCCGTGCACCGGTTCTCGCCAAGACGCCAAGGCCGTAGCCCGGATGGAGCGCAGCGCAATCCGGGGCTGGGTGGAAGCGCCCCCGGATTCCGGCTACGCCTCCATCCGGGCTACGGCCCTGCGGCGTGCGGTGGGCAGTGCGCATCGGTTCTCGCGGAGGGCGCGGAGAACGCGGAGCGCAAGCGCGAGGGAGCTCGAGATTGTCGTAGCCTGGAGCAAGGCGGTGGCCGGAATCCGGCTCCGGTCCCTCGATCTCGCCCGGGGTCCGCCGCACGCCATCGCGCCCGGCTCTTATCGCGATCTGCTCCGCGTTCTCCGCGCCCTCCGCGAGAGTCCAGCGCACGGCGCGGAGCGGACTATCGGCGTTCGCGCTCGTCGTCGTCAGGCTCGCCACTACCGGCCTCGCGCTCGAGCAGGGCGCGCTTGCGCTCGCTGCCCCAGCGGTAGCCGCCGGTGCCGCCGGCCGGCGGGCACGGCGCGGTGGCAGGGGATCGCCACGGCGAGGCGGTTGGCGGCGATGGCGCGGCCGACGGCGCGCGCTGCCCCCGGCTGGCCGAGCGCGCGGGCGATCTCGCCGTAGGTCCGGGTCGTGCCGGCCGGGATCGCCTGCAGCGCGCGCCAGACGCGCTCCTGGAACGCGGTGCCGCGGATGTCGAGCGGCAGCTCGACGGCCTGACCCGGAGCGTCAATCTTTGCCACCACCGCCGCGACCGTGTCGGCGAGCGCGGCGTCGGCCGGCTCGAGCGCCGCCCGCGGCAGGCGCTCGCGCACCCGGGCGAGGGCCGCCTCCGGCGTGTCGGCCAGCTCGATGGCCGCGAGCCCGCGCGCGGTGACGCCGATGCCCACCGCGCCGAGGCGGCAGGGCGCCGCGGTGCAGCGCAGCTGCTCGCCGGCGCCGCCCGCGCGGTAGCGCGTCGGCGTCATGCCGAGGCGCGCGCCGCTGGCCTCGTAGGCGCGGCCGAGCGAGCCGTAGCCCGCGTCCAGCATGGCCTCGGTGACCGGCGCGCCGGCGCCCAGGCGCGCGCGCAGCCGCTCGGCGCGCCGGCCGGCTGCGTGACTGCTTCGGGGTGACGCCGACGGCGCGGCGGAACAGGCGCTGGAAGTGCCCCGCGCTGAGGCCGGCGTCGGCCGCCAGCGCCGCCAGCGGCGGCGCCGGGTCGTCGGACTCGAGCCGCCGGCAGGCCGCGGCGATCGCGGCCGCGTGGTCGCGCTGCGTGCGGGTGTGGGCCATGGCACGGTCCCCCGGGCTCCTGCGTCCCTGTCCGTGGACAAGGCTACGACACGCGGGACGCGGCGGCACTCCGGTTCCTGCGATCCGCCCGGCCGGGGTGCAACCTTTCACCGGGCCCGACCGTGTGCCGTGAAGGGAAGGGCTGCGCGGCGTCCGTCGACGCGGGCCGCCCGCGCCCGGGACGGCGCACGCGGCACGGAGCTTGCACCACGTCTGGACGGGATGCGACGCCGCCATGCGTGTGCAGACGAGCGCACCGCCGCGCGGTGCGCGACCGCCAACCGCAACGGACGGGGAGCCATGGGTGCTGCCGAACCGATCTCCGAGAATGCCTTCCGGCGCCTCGTGCGCACGCTCTCGGCAGAGCAGCTGCGCAGCTTCCCCCGCGAGCGACTGCCGAAGAACGTGCCGGTGGACGCCTTGAGCGAGAACGACGACCCGCAGAAGCGCGCGATCCTCGACGAGCTGGCGTGGGCGCGGGCGCGCTCGAGGCCGAGCGCAGCGTGCGCCTGGCCGAGGAGGTCGATCCCGGGACCCGCGAGGCGCTCGAGACCGCCGAGGCCGCGGACGGGCGCGGCGTCGACGAGCTCAACCGACTCACCGACGAGATGGCGCGGCGCTGGCGTCCCGAGGACTACGGCCGCGACCTGCTCGACGAGCCCACGCAGCGCCTCGAGCAGGCGCGCGCCGCGGCGCAGCAGCTCGGCGAGCGCGTCGGCGAGCTCAGCCGGGCGCTGGCCGTGATCGACCGGCCGTACGCCGCCAGCGAGGAGTTCCGCGAGCGCGTCGGCGCGGCCCGCCTGCGCGCCAGGCAGGTGCTGTCGTCGGTGGAGACGGCGCTGGGCCGCTACGAGCTCATCGAGATGGACATCGCGCACGGCGACATGCGCGCCAAGCAGGCGCGCTGCGAGGACGAGGCGCGGCGCGTGCGCGAGCTCGACGAGCAGATCGCGCTGGTGCGCGACAAGCTGCGGCGCCAGGGCGGGATGGCGCGCCGCCTGCTCAGGCCGCGCGTGGCGAGGCAGCAGCGCGAGCAGCTGCTGCAGCGCCTCCAGGGCCTGATGGACAAGCGCGACGCGGCGGAGTCGTTCGTCAGCGAGAAGGACCTGCTGCACTGGCTCGACGTGCTCGTCGAGGCCAGTCTGTACGTGGCGCAGGAGGACTGGCAGAGCAGGGCACAGCAGACGCGCCTGCTGCTCTACCGCCTGCTCAACGTCTATTGCCTGCAGCAGGAGACCGCGGCGCAGCAGCTGGCCGAGAGCCCGATGCTGCGCGCCAACGCGCGCGACGCCATCGGCTACTACCTCTCCAGCGAGCAGTTCATCCTGCGCTACTTCAGCCGCAAGCGACAGGAGGTGACGCTGTGGCTGTCGGGCGCCGCGAGCGACAAGCTCAGCCAGCTCGAGGACATCCGCGACGCCATCCTCGCCGACTACCGGCGCAACGCCCGCGGCTGAGCGCGCGGCGCGCCGGCCGTGGTGATCGCGGGCCGCAGCGGGTAGCAGCACGCCCGTCCTGGATTGCGCACGCGCGCCTGGCGGGCGCCTCTTGACGACATCGACCATCCGTCCGGCCACAGCGCGAACAGGCGCGTTTCGCGCAGGCGAACGCGCGCATTGCACCCTCGCCACGCCATGCACCCAGGCATTGCGGAGCCCCGTGCCAGAGGCCCGCATGCGGGTGGTGCCTGCCTCGACGCCCCTCACCCCGTCCCTCGCACGCGAGCGGAGAGGGGCCCTGCGTTCGGCGGCGCGGTCCAGTCGGCTCGTCGCACTCGCGTGACGACGCAACGACGTCGATCCGGTTCGGGGCCTGCCGGGTGCCAGGAGGCTGCGAGTGACCGCGCGCTGGCTCGCCGGGCGGCCCCGTCCGGCGGCCGGGTGCCGCAGCTGGGCCGTACCGGGATGGGGCGGGATCGCTGCCCCGGATTCCGGCTCCGCCTCCATCCGGGCTACGGCGTCCGCGAGGCGATCGGAGATGCGGCTGCGTCACGAGCCGGTGGCGCGCGGCGCCTCCGCGGATTCCGCTTCGGCTTGCTCCTCCTGCTCGGGCTCGTAGGCCAGGTTGGGGCCCAGCCAGCGCTCGGCCTCGGCCCGTGACCAGCCCTTGCGACGGGCGTAATCGGCCACCTGGTCGCGCCCGATCGGTCCCAGCCCGAAATAGGCCGCCTCGGGGTGCGCCAGGTAGAAGCCGCTGACCGCCGCCGCCGGGTCCATGGCGTAGTGCTCGGTCAGGCGGATGCCGGTGTTGCGCTCGGCGTCGAGCAGCGACCACAGCGTCGCCTTCTCGGTGTGGTCGGGGCAGGCGGGGTAGCCGGGCGCCGGGCGGATGCCGCGGTAGCGCTCCGCGATCACCTCGGCGTTGTCGAGCGCCTCGTCGGGCGCGTAGCCCCAGAGCTCGCGGCGCACGCGCGCGTGCAGGTACTCGGCGAAGGCCTCGGCCAGGCGGTCGGCGAGCGCCTTGACCAGGATGGCGCTGTAGTCGTCGTTGGCGTCGTCGCAGCGCCGCGACCATGCGCGTCGGTGCTCGTTGCCGGCGGTGACCGCGAAGCGCGCCGATCCAGTCGCCCGGCTCGCTGCCCGCGGGCGCGACGTAGTCGGCGAGGCAGAGGTTGGCGCGGCCCTCGGGCTTCTCGGTCTGCTGGCGCAGGAAGTGCAGCCGGGTGCGCTCGCGCGTGCGCTCGGGGTCGTCGTAGACCACGACGTCGTCGCCCGCGGCGGCGGCCGGGAACAGCCCGGCGACGCCGCGCGGGTGCAGCGCGTTGCTCGGCGACGAGGTCGGTCGAGCATCGCCTCGGCGTCGGCGAGCAGCTCGCGCGCCGCCTCGCCCTTGTCCGGGTCGTCGAGGATCTTCGGGTAGCTCGACTTGATCTGCCAGGCGTGCAGGAACGGCGTCCAGTCGATGTACGGTCGACGAGCGTCTCGAGCGTCGACGTCGTCGACCACGGTGACGCCCGGCTGCGCCGGCGCCGGTGCGGGCGCGGGCTCTACTCGAGCTGCAAGGCGTTGGCGCGCGCGGCCTCCAGGTCGAGCGGGCGCTGGCGCGCGCTCTTGCCGGCCTGGCGCTCGCGCAGCTGGTCGTGGTGCGCCTCGATCTCGGCCTGGAAGTCGGCGCGCCGGGCGGGGTCGAGCAGGCGCGCGACCGTGCCGACGGCGCGCGAGGCGTCCTTGACGTGCGTCACCGGGCCGTCGTAGGCGGGCGCGATGCACGCGCGGTGTGCGCGGCGAGGTGGTGGCGCCGCCGATCAGCAGCGGCAGCTCCATGCCCCGGCGCTGCATGTCGTCGGCCACGTTGACCATCTCGTCGAGCGAGGGCGTGATCAGCCCGGACAGGCCGACGATGTCGACCCCGCGCTCGATCGCGGTGTCGAGGATCCTGTCGCCGGCACCATGACGCCGAGGTCGATGACCTCGTAGTTGTTGCACTGCAGCACGACGCCGACGATGTTCTTGCCGATGTCGTGCACGTCGCCCTTGACCGTGGCGAGCAGCACGCGCCCCTGCGGGCGGTCGCCCTCGCGCTTGTCGGCCTCGATGTACGGGATCAGGTAGGCGACCGCCTTCTTCATCACGCGCGCGCTCTTGACCACCTGCGGCAGGAACATCTTGCCGTCGCCGAACAGGTCGCCGACGACGTTCATGCCGTCCATCAGCGGCCCCTCGATGACGTCGAGCGGGCGCTCGGCGCGCTGACGCGCCTCCTCGACGTCGTCCTCGACGTGCTCGACGATGCCGTGGACCAGCGCGTGCTCCAGGCGCGCTCTCGACCGTCCTCCTCGCGCCACGCGCAGGTCGTCCTCGCTGGCGCTTCGTCCGCTCGCGCCTGGTACTCGCTCGGCGATCTCGAGCAGGCGCTCGGTCGCGTCGTCGCGGCGGTTGAGGATGACGTCCTCGACGCGCTCGCGCAGGTCGGCGGGGATGTCGTCGTAGACCGTGAGCTGGCCGGCGTTGACGATCGCCATGTCGAGGCCGGCGGCGATGGCGTGGTAGAGGAACACCGAGTGCATCGCCTCGCGCACGGGCTCGTTGCCGCGGAACGAGAACGACACGTTGGACAGGCCGCCGGAGATCGCGCACGCCGGGCAGGTTCTCGCTTGATCCGGCGCGCGGCCTCGATGAAGTCGATGCGCGTAGTCGTTGTGCTCCTCGATGCCGGTCGCGACGGCGAAGATGTTGGGGTCGAAGATGATGTCGTCGCGTGCGAACCCGGCCTTCTCCGTGAGCAGCTCCACGGCGCGCTGCGTGATCCCGAGGCGGCGCTCGACGGTCTCGGCCTGGCCCTGCTCGTCGAAGGCCATGACCACGACGGCCGCGCCGTAGCGGCGGACGCGTCGGGCCTGCTCGAGGAACGGCTCCTCGCCTTCCTTCAGGCTGATGGAGTTGACGATCGCGCGGCCCTGGACGCACTGCAGGCCCGGCCTCGATGATCTCGAACTTGCGAGGAGTCGATCATGACCGGCACGCGCGCGATGTCGGGCTCGGTCGCGACCAGGTCGAGGAAGCGCTTCATGCACGGCGACGCCGTCGAGCAGGCCCTCGTCCATGTTGACGTCGATGATCTGGGCGCCGTTTTCGACCTGCTGGCGCGCGACCTCGAGCGCGGTCTCGTAGTCGTCGTTCTCGATCAGGCGGCGGAAGCGTGCCGAGCCGGTGAGGTTGGTGCGCTCGCCGACGTTGACGAAGTTGGTCTCGGGGCCGACGTTGAGCGGCTCGAGCCCGGACAGGCGCAGCGCGGCGGCTCGGCTCCGGGACGCGCGCGCGGCGCGGTGCTCGCCGACCGCCTCGGCGATGGCGCGCGATGTGCTCGGGGGTGGTGCCGCAGCAGCCGCCGATGATGTTGACCAGGCCCGCCTGGCCCCACTCGCGGATCAGCTCGCCGGTGCGCTCGGGCGTCTCGTCGTACTCGCCGAGCTCGTTGGGCAGGCCGGCGTTGGGGTAGCGCGCTCACGGGCACGTCGGCGACGCGACCGAGCGCCTCGACGTACTGCGCGCAGCTGCTCGGCGCCGAGCGCGCAGTTGAGGCCCGACGCTGAACGGGCTGCGGCGTGGCGCACGGAGTTCCAGAAGCCCTCGACCGTCTGGCCGGAGAGCGTGCGCCCGCTGGCGTCGGTGATCGTCGCCGAGATCATCACCGGCACGCGCTCGCCGCGCGCCTCGGCGAGCTCGTCGAGGGCGAACAGCGCGGCCTTGGCGTTGAGCGTGTCGAAGATGGTCTCGACCAGGAACAGGTCGACGCCGCCCTCGACCAGGCCCTCGGCGGCCTCGCGGTAGACCTCGACCAGCTCGGGGAAGCGCACGTTGCGCTTGCCCGGGTCGTTGACGTCGGGCGAGAGCGAGGCCGTGCGGTTGGTCGGGCCGAGCACGCCGACCACCCAGCGGGGCTGGCCGGTCTGCTGCGCCACCGCCTCGCGCCGCGCGCGCGCGCGATGCGCGCGCCCTCGACGTTCGATCTCGCGCACGTAGCTCCTCCAGCGCCGTAGTCGGCCTGCGAGATGCGGTTGGCGTTGAAGGTGTTGGTCTCGATGATGTCCGCGCCGGCCTCGAGGTAGGCCCGGTGCAGGCGCTCGATGACGTCGGGCTGCGTGAGATTGAGCAGGTCGTTGTTGCCGGCGAGCTCGCCGGGGTGGTCGGCGAAGCGCTCGCCGCGGAATTGCGCCTCGGAGAGCTGCTCCGCCTGGATCTGGGTGCCCATGCCGCCGTCGAGGATGACGACGCGCTCGGACAGCTGCTCGTGGAGTTCGCTCAATGGCATATCAGTGCTCGGCTCAGGACCCGGTCGCCCGGGGTGCCTCCTCGGTGACCTTCGTGGCGTAGCGCTGCTCGAGCTGCTGCGCGAGCTCGACCGTGGCGTCGACGGCGGGATGGATCCGCCCGGTGGGCAGGTACTCGATCAGCGGCTGGATGCTGAAGCCGACGTCGATGCCGTGACGCCGGCCCGCCTCGATCGCGCGCTCGGCGAACTCGAGGTTCATGCGCACCGACTCGTCGAGGCGCTGCTGGCGGCTGCGCAGCCCGGCGAAGCGCGCCTCGCAGGCCAGGGCCTCCTTGCGCAGCAGGCGCGCGTAGAAACGCCGGTTCCTGAGCCCGAATATCGCGAGCCCGACGTTGTATTCGAGCCCGTCGAGGTCCAGCCCGCGCGACTCGAAGGTCGCGGCCAGGCGCCCCAGGAACTCGACCAGCGAGTCGGCCTCGTCGAGGAACTGGCCCATCAGGCGCAGCCGCTGCCCGCCGGCCGCCTCGAACTTGCGCGCGATGCGCTCGGGCTCGTCGGGGCGCAGGTGGATGCCGATGGCGCCGGGCTCGCAGGCGCGCGTGCCCGGCGAGGCCGCCATCTCCGCGAGCACGTCCTCGACCGTGGCCTTGTAGCTCGCGTTGCCGGGCGGATCACTGTGGGGCTTGCCCACGACGACCACGCTGTCGACGCCGTGGCGCCCCAGCGCCTCCATCTCGGCGACCTGGTCGGAGGCGGGCGCGTAGACGCCGATGTGGTGCGGCACCAGGGTGCCGCGGTACTCCTGGCCCAGGCGCGTCTTCAGGAAGCGTGCGTACTCGAACGTGTCGAACCGATCGGCGCTGACGTTGCCGCGGATCTCGGACGTCTCGAATGGATCCAGGTCCGAATGGTGGAACCCGGTCAGGCGCAGCCCGGCCGCCAGGTAGTGGCGCACGACATCCTCGCCCTCCGCCATGCTGCCCTCGACGAGCCGCGCCTCGGCGTCGCTGTGCGCGCGGCGCCGGGCCTGCTTGAACGGGGGCGGGTTCTCGATATGCAGGCGTACGCTCACCGGGACTCCCTCGGGTTCTGGCTCATCGACGCATCGGTTCGGGCCGTGCTGGTGCGTTCGGGCCGTGCTGGTGCGCGCGGCGGGCACGCGCGGGGGATTGCCCCGGTGCCGCCGCCCGCCGTGGTCGCTGCACGGCGAGCCGATCGCCGCCCGCCACGACGGCGCGCGCGGCCGCGGCGGCGCGTCGCGGCGTGCGCCCTGGGTTCGCGCGAGAGGGGCGCCGTGCCGCGCGCAGCACGGGCAGCCGTTGCCCGTCGGCATCCGCGAGGCAGGGGGTGAATCGGCGGATTTGCCGCTCAACTTCGGGTACTCGGGCACGGAAGTCGACTTGACAGGCGCCGCGCCAGCCGTTACGCGGCCGCCGCCGTGGCCCGAAAATCGCAGTGAAATCAGGGACCTGGATGCACGGGTCGACCCCTCCGCCGCGCCGGGAACAATCCTTGTCGGGCCCGCTACAATGGCGCGTCACGGGCGGCCGGTGGCGGCCGCGGCGAGGGGGAGGCGATGGCGCAGCGCGTGCTGCAGGTCGCAGGTATCTGGGTGCTGGTGTTCGCGGCCGCGTGGGGGCTGCTGCGGGTGGTCGACGAGGCGCTGACCGTGCCGGGGGCGCACGCGGGCGCCGACGCGCTGCTGGCGCTGTTCGTCAGCCTGCCGCTCGCGATCCTCACGGCGACCGCGATCGCGATCCGGCGCCAGGTCGCCGGGCACGGCGGCGGGCGTGGCGCCCTGTTGTCGGGCCGGCGCGCCGTGTGCGTGGCGCTGGTCGCGCTCGCGCTCGAGGGCCTGCTGCTGCTGGCGCTCGAGGCGCGGCCGCACGCCGCGGCCCAGTGGGGCGTGTTCCTCGCCTGCTGCGGCGTCATGCTCGGGGCGGGCGGCCGCCTCGCCGAGCTCTTCGGCGGCCTGGAGTGAGGCGGCGCTGCGCGCCGCCGTGGGTCGGGCGCGCGCGGCGCCTACATGGCCATGGAGGAGAAGTCGTAGTTGCGCTCGCGGCTCGCCTCCTGGAGGAACTCGCCCTCGATCATGTCCGAGCCCAGCCCCCAGAGCACGGTCAGCGTGCCGGCGTCGGCGACGCCCGGGCAGATCGTGAGCTTGCCGAGCTCGCGCGCCTGGGCCGTGATCTGCTTGATCGCATCCTGGTTCTGCGCGTTTTCCGCCAGGTTGCGCATGAACTCCTCGTTGATGCGCAGGTAATCCACCGCCACGTGGCGCGTCACCTGGAACGGCTCCGCGCCGTTGCCGAAGCCCGACAGCGCCATCGCGCAGCCGATCTTGTGGGCCGCCGTGGCGAACGCGCCGGCCTGCTTGATGCGCGTCGCGGCGGCGCCGGCGTCCACCTGGAACACCAGCCGGCCCTCGGGCAGCTTGAGGTTGCGCACGCGCTCGTGGATCCAGCGGAACAGGCCCGGGTCGTCGAAGGCGTGCCCGGAGAGCGGCACGAAGAAGATCGTCTCGCGGTCGTGCTTGAGCTGCTCGACGAGCGCCTTGAGCGCGTTGAGCACGACCCAGCGGTCGAGGCCCTTGGACATGCCCGTGCGCGCGGCCGCGGCCATCAGCTCCTCGTCCTCGACCGCGTGGCCGCCGTCGTCGAGCACCCGTGGCTGCACCTCGTAGCGTGCGGTGGTGTCGTCGGCGAGGCTGACGATCGGCTGGTAGAGCAGGGCGAGCTGGTCGTTCTTGAGCACCTCCTTGATGCGCTCGACCCACTGCTGGTCGATCTGCTTCTGCGACAGCTCGCCGGCCCTGGGCTCGTAGATCCGGTGCGCGTCGGGGCCCTTGTTCATCGCGTCGGACAGCGCCCGTTCCGCGCGCGACAGGATGTCGTTCGGGTCGGCGGTGCTGCCGTCGATGCGCGCGATGCCGAGCGTCGCGGTCACGCTGATCGAGGTCCCGTCGACGTCGCAGACGTGGTCCTTGATCGCGCCGCGGATCCGCGTGGCGAGCTGCTCGAGCTCCTGGGTGTCGGTGACCGGGGTGAGCACGGCGTAGGTGGCGCCGTCGAGGCGCGCGATGGCGTCGTGCTCGCCGCAGACCTTCTGCAGGACCCTGGCAACGTCGGTGATCACCTGGTCGCCGCCGATGACGCCGACGCTCTCCTTCACCTGGTGGAAGTCGTCGAGGTTGAGCTGCAGCAGCGCGGAGCTGCCTTCGTCGCGCTCGGCGGCCGCGAGCGCGCGCTGCAGCAGCTTCATGAAGTGCTGGCGGTTGTAGAGGCCGGTGACGCTGTCGCGCTGGCTGAGCAGCTCGAGCTGTTTCTCGAGCTCCTCGGTATTGCCCTGGTCGCGGATGATGATCTGGCTGCACGCCTCGCCCTCGATCGAGGCGCGCGAGAACTCGATCTCGGCGTCGAAGGTGCTGCCGTCGGCCTGCTGCAGCGACAGGTCCAGCTTGCCCACCGCCTCCTCGCTCGCCGAGAAGTTGCGCAGGAACTCCTTGAGCTTGTCGCGGTTGTTTGACGCCACCATGTCGACCATCGGCGTGCCCTCGAGCTCCTCGAAGCCCTCGTAGCCGAAGCGCGACAGGTAGGCGTCGTTGGCGAGCACGTGCATGCCATCGTGGATGTAGGCGATGGCGTCGCGCGAGGACTCCATGAGCGCCCGGGCGCGCTGCTCGCTCTCGCGGTAGGCCTCGTCGAGGTAGTGCGCCCGGCGGCGCGTGAGCACGCGCTCGAACTCGCGCACGATCGCGTGGCGCAGGTGCTCGTCGTCGTCGTCCTGGATGCGGTCGGCCGCGCCCTGGGCCAGGGCCGGGCCGGGCGCGGGCTCGCCCTCGCCGCAGGCGAGCACGGGCACGAACAGGCCGCGCTCGCGGATCGCCCCGAGCGTGTCGCCCAGCTCGACGTCGTTCGTGTCGAGCACGTGCAGCGCGACGTCGACGCTGCCGTTGGCCAGCGCCTTGCCCAGCGCATCCGGGTCCGCGACCGTCGTCGGCTTGACCGCGTAGCCGGCGGTGCGCATGAGCGAGGCGACCCGCTCGGCGGACTCGGGGGCCTCGCTGACGACCAGCAGGCGGATGGTCGAGTTGCTGTTCACGGCGTCTGGCGTCCTCCCCCGGACTCGGGACTGCTGGCACCGGTGGGCCGCGCGTCGCGGCCATCCTCCCACCCGTGGGTGATCGGTGTCTTCCCGGGCCGGCCCGGCTCCTCGCGCACCAGACGGGGCACGAGATAGCCGGGCAGGCGTCCTGCGAGACCTGCCAGCAAGCGCCGTGCCGGTTCCGCGGCCACGTCGAAGTGGGCGGCGCCGCGCACGGGGTCGAGCAGGTGCAGATAGTAAGGTAGCACGCCGCACGCGGCCAGACGTCGCCCGAGGGACTCCTGCGCCGCGACGCCGTCGTTGACCCCGGCGAGCAGCACGGCCTGGTTGAGCAGCATCGCGCCCGTGGCCCGCAGGCGCCGGCAGGCGGCGGCGACGTCGCCGTCGAGCTCGTTGGCGTGGTTCGCGTGCAGCACCACGACCGCGTGCAGCCGGGTCGCGCCGAGCCAGGCGCACAGCGCCTCGTCGACGCGCGCGGGCACGACCACGGGCAGGCGCGTGTGCAGGCGCAGCGTGTCGACGTGCGGGATCGCCGCGATGCGTGCCGCCAGGTCCGCGAGCGCCGGGTCGGGCAGCGACAGCGGGTCGCCGCCGCTGAGGATGACCTCGGCGATGCTCGGGTCGCTCGCGATGTAGTCGAGCGCGGCGTCCCACTGGTCGCGGCGGGGATTGGCCTGCGCGTAGGGGAACTCGCGGCGAAAGCAGTAGCGGCAGTGGATGGCGCAGGCCCCGGTGGTCACCAGCAGCACCCGGCCGTGGTACTTGTGCAGCACGCCCGGGCGCATCATGGCGTCGCGATCGCCCACGGGGTCGGGGCCGTAGCCCGGCGCGCCGGCGCGCTCGCGGCCGCGCGGCAACACCTGGGCGAGCAGGGGGTCGTGGGGGTCGCCGGCGCGCATGCGCGCGACGTAGCTGCGCGGCACGCGCAGCGGGAAGTCGCGCGCGGCGGCCTCGGCGCCCGCCGGGTCGCCGGGCGCGAGCCCCACCAGCGCGAGCAGCTCGCCGGGGTCGCGCACCGCGTCGGCGAGCTCGCGCTGCCAGGGGGCCGCGTTTTTTTGCGGGTTCGATGCCGGTATCATTGCGCCCCTCGCGGCGCCGCCCGTGGCGCGACGGCGGCCCGGGAATCTGCCCGGCACATCGACGAGGGTCAAATGGCGACGTACAGCACGAACGAGTTCAAGGCGGGTCTCAAGATCATGCTCGACGGCGATCCCTTCGCGATCGTCGAGAACGAGTTCGTGAAACCCGGCAAGGGCCAGGCGTTCAACCGGGTGAAGGTGCGCAACCTCAAGACCGGGCGCGTGATCGAGCGGACCTTCAAGTCCGGCGACACGGTCGAGGCCGCCGACGTGATCGACACCGAGATGACCTACCTCTACAGCGACGGCGAGTACTGGCACTTCATGGATCCGAACAACTTCGAGCAGATCGCCGCCGACGCCACCGCCGTGGGCGAGGCCGCCAAGTGGCTGCGCGAGCAGGACACCGTCGAGGTCACCCTCTACAACGGCGACCCGCTCACGGTCACGCCGCCGAAGCTGGTCGACCTGCGCATCACCCAGACCGACCCCGGGGTGCGCGGTGACACGGCCCAGGGCGGCACCAAGCCGGCGGTGCTCGAGACCGGCGCCGAGGTGAAGGTGCCGCTGTTCATCGAGGAAGGCGAGGTGATCCGCGTGGACACGCGCAAGGGCGAGTACGTCGGCCGCGTCAAGGACTCTTGAGCACGCACGACTGGGGGCCCGCCGCCAGCGTCGGGGTGCTGGCGCTGCGCGGGCGCATGCGCGCGCGCATCCGGGCGTTCTTCGACGCGACCGGCGCGCTCGAGGTCGACACGCCGGCGCTGTCGGCGGCCGCGCCCACCGAGCCCCACCTGCACCCGCTGGCCACGCGCGTGTCGGCCCGGCGCGACCCGCTCTACCTGCAGACCTCGCCCGAGTTCCCCATGAAGCGCCTGCTGGCCGCGGGCACCGGTGACTGCTGGCAGCTCTGCCGCGTCTTCCGCGACCGCGAGCGCGGCCGTCACCACAACCCCGAGTTCGACCTGCTCGAGTGGTACCGCGTCGGCGCCGACCACCACGAGCTGATGGACGACGTCGAGGCGCTGGTCGCCGCGGCGATCGGCCCCGAGCTGTCGCTGCCGGGCGCCGAGCGCCTGTCCTACGCCGAGGCCTTCCGCCGCCATGCCGGTATCGACCCGTTCAGCGCCGGGCTCGGCGAGCTCCAGGAGCTGGCGGCGCACGCGCACCTCGAGCCGCTGGCCGGGCTCGCCAGCGACGACCGCCAGGACCTGCTCGACCGCCTGCTCGCCGGCGCGATCGCGCCGGCGTTCCCCGCCGATCGGCCGACCTTCGTCTACGACTGGCCGGCGGCGCAGGCGGCGCTGGCGCGCCTGGACCCCGGCGATGCGCGCATCGCGCGGCGCTTCGAGCTCTACTGGGGCGCGCTCGAGCTCGCCAACGGCTTCCACGAGCTCACCGACGCCGCGGCGCAGCGGGCGCGCTTCGAGGCCGAGCGCGCGGCGCGCGGGGGCAGCGAGGACGCGCGCGCGCCGCTCGACGAGCGCCTGCTGGCCGCGCTCGAGCACGGCCTGCCCGACTGCGCCGGCGTGGCGCTCGGATTCGACCGCCTGGTCATGGTGGCCGCCGGCGCGCGCCACATCGACGAGGTCCTGGCGTTCCCGCTGGAGCGCGCATGAGCGGCGACGTGCTCACCTGCGCCGCGCTGCCGGGCGGTGCGCTGGAGGAGGTGCTGGCGCCGTACGGCCTGGCGCTCGCCTGGTGCGCGCATGGCGCGCCCATCCCGGGGACGTACTGGGGCGAGCCCGAGGCCGGCCTGATCGGCGACACGCTGCACGTCCGCGCCGACACCCCGGTGCACTCGGCGCTGCACGAGGCCGGCCACTTCGCCTGCATGGACGCCGCCCGGCGCGCGGCGCTGCACACCGACGCGGGCGGCACCCTGCTCGAGGAATGCGCCGTGTGCTACCTCGAGATCCTGCTCGCCGAGCGCTTGCCGGGGGTCGGGCGCGCGCGCATCCAGCGCGACATGGACGCCTGGGGCTACACCTTCCGCCTGGGCTCGGCCGCCGCCTGGTTCGAGCACGACGCCGGGGACGCGCTGGCGTTCCTGCAACGCCGCGGCCTGGTCGACGCGGCCGGGCGGTTGCCCGGCGGGCCCGGCGGCTGAGCCGATCCCGTTCGCGGCCGGAGGCCGCTCCTACGGGCCGACCCGACCGCCGCGGCTGGATGCCAGTCGTAGGCCGGCGTCGGCCGCGCGGGCGCCGGCCCGAAACCGGCCTACGGCTCGCGAACCGGGCGCTGCGACCCTACGGCGGTGCATTCCCCGCAACATTCGCGGCAAGCTCGCTCCTACGGGGGCGCACCCGAGCGCCGCGGTCGGATGCAGCCGTGGCAGCGGCCTCCGGCCGTGAACGCGTGATCGATGTCATTCGCGAGGCGCCCGTGGGGCGCCGTGGCAATCCAGTGCGGGGCGTGCCGATTCCCGCTGCCGCGCTGGATCGCCACGGTCGGCTGCGCCGCCCTCGCGATGACGGGGTGCGACGGAGGCGTTCGCGTCCGACCAGCCGCCGCGGTTCGATCGGTCCTGCAGGAGCGGCCTGCGGCCGCGAACGGGCCTGGCGCCGCAGCGCGCCTACGGCGCGGCCAGGCGCGCGCCGCCGCGCCGGCGCAGGCGCGCGTGCAGGACCTTCTCGCCCTGGACGAGCAAGGAGTCGGCGACGCCGGCGGCGTCGACGCCGAGGGCCTCGAGCACGGCCTCGGCCGGGCGGGCGTGCCAGGGCGTGGGGGTGCGGGGGCTCTCGTCGTCGTGCATGCGCGCGGATCGACCGCATGGGCCCGCATATCTCACCGATCCACGGCTGCGGACGGGAATCTGCCGGCCAATCTGCGTTGCGCTCGATTCGGGTGCTCAGCGTACTGTTGAAGTACGCCTGCGCGCCCGAACCTTCGCGCGCCTTGTCTTGACGGGCATCTTCGCGCCCTCGCTGCGCGCATCGGTGAGATATGCGGGTCAGTTGGCGCCCCGGGGAGGACTCGAACCCCCGACCACTCCCTTAGGAGGGGAGTGCTCTATCCACCTGAGCTACCGGGGCGTGGGCGGCTCCTTGTACCGGCGCGCGGGGGACGGGTCAAGCGGGCGCTGCCGGGCGCCCCGCGGCCGCCGCGTTGCGGTAGCATGGCCGGGCGGCCCCGGGGGCGGGGCGCCGGGAGGGGCGAGCCCGCATGCTGGAGACCGCGCTGGTGGCCTTCACGACGTTGTTCGCGACCGTTGGCCCGCCGGACGTGGCCGCGGTGTTCGCCGCGCTGACCGCGAAGGATGGCCCGGCGGAGCGTCGCCGCTACGCCCTGCGCGCCATCCTGATCGCCGGCGGCATCCTGCTGTTCTTCGCGGTCTTCGGCCGGCTGCTGCTCGAGAGCCTCGACATCACGCTGGCCGCGTTGCGCACGGCCGGCGGCCTGCTGCTGTTCCTCATCGCCGTGGATCTCGTGTTCGCGCGCGACTCGGGCGCCGTGTCGACCACGCTCGAGGAGAACGCCGAGGCGGCGACGCGCCAGGACATCTCGGTGTTCCCGATCGCCACGCCGCTGATCGCGGGGCCGGGCACGATCGGCGCGACCATCGTGCTGATCGCCGAGGCCAAGCCCGATGTCATGGCGATGGGGATCGTGCTGGCGATGCTCGCGGCGGTGCTCGTGGTGACCTACGTGCTGATGCGCCTGGCCGAGGGGGTGCAGCGCGTGCTCGGCGTGACCGGGGTGCACGTGATCTCGCGCATCATGGGGCTGCTGCTGGCCGCGCTCGCGGTGCAGTTCGTGTTCGACGGGATCGCCGCCAGCCCGCTGGCCGGCAGCCTGTAGCCCGCGGCACGGGGTCGTGCCTCAGTCGGCCAGCTCGATGCGGTTGCGCCCGCCGCGCTTGGCGGCGTAGAGGGCGTTGTCGAGGCGCTTGAGCAGGCGCCGCGCCTGCTCGCCGCGGCGGTACATGGCGACACTGAAGCTGGCGGTGACGGGTCCGCGCTGGCCCGCCTCCACGGTGCGCACGGCGGCGGCGAGCTTGTCGGCGAGGCGCTCGCCGCCGGCGCGGTCGATGCCCGGGGCCAGCACCATGAACTCCTCGCCGCCCCAGCGCGCGAACACGTCGGTGTCGCGCAGCTTGTCGCGCACGCGCTGGACCACCAGCTGGAGCACCTCGTCGCCGCTGTCGTGGCCCAGCGCGTCGTTGATCTCCTTGAAGTAGTCCAGGTCGAACATGATCACGCAGAGGCTGCCGTCGTAACGGTCGACCTCGCGGATCGCCTGCTGCAGGTGCTCGTCGAAGTGCGGCCGGTTGCAGATCCCGGTGAGCTGGTCCGTGGTGGCCATCACCCGCAGCTCGCGCTCGAGCTCCTTGCGCCGCGTGATGTCGCGCATCACGATCTGCCAGGCGCGCCGGTCGGCAAAGGTGATCGGCAGGGTCGACATCTCCACGTCGATCTCGCGCTGGTCCAGGCGCAGCAGCTTCTCCTCGCGCGGTGCGGAGCCGGTCTCGCGCTCGAGGAAGGCCGAGCGCTCCTCGGGCGAGAGGTCGTGGGTCTCGATCAGGAAGTCGGCGATCGAGCGCCCCATGACGTGGCCGGGCGCCTGCGCGCCGAGCAGCCGGGCCCCGGCGGGGTTGATGAACAGGATGCGCTGGTCGTGGTGCACGGCGATCGCGTCGGGCGAGCGCTCGACCAGCGCGCGGTAGCGGTCGGCGCTGGTGCGCAGGGCGTCGTCGCGCTGCTCGAGCGCGAGCTCGAGATCGTCCACGTAGCCGCGGTCGATCGTCATGAGGATCTCGCGCGAGCCGATCAGGCCGACCAGCGTGCCGACCGCGTCGGTCACGCCGAGGTGGCGCACGCCCTGGTCGACGAGCATGTTGCGCGCGCGGAACAGGCTGTCGTCCTGGTCGATCATTGGCAGCGGGCTGCGCGCGAGGCGGTAGGCGGGCAGGTCGGCGACGCCGGAGCCGAGATAGGCGATGATGTCGCGGTTGGTCAGCGCCGCGATGGTGCCATCGGGGGCGCGCACGACCAGCGCGTCCATGCCCTCGCCGTGCATCTTGCGCATGGCCTCGGAGGCGCGCAGCCCCGGGCCCGCCACCGGTACCGCGCCGTTGAGGGCGTCGCGCACCGAGTGCAGGCGCATGAACCACTCGACGCCGTGGGCGATCACCAGGTCGCGGCGCGAGACGAAGCCGCAGGGCTCGTCGTGGTCGTCCACCACGACGTAGTGCTGCACCCCCTGCTGCTTGAACTGGGTGGTGGCCTCGGCGACGCTGACCTGCGAGGAGATCGTGGCCACCGGCGAGCTCATCACGCGGGTCACCGGCGTCTTGCCCGGATCGGTGCCGGCGAGGCTCTGGGCGAGGGCGTCCTGGTCGGTCCAGATACCCATGACGGCCGTATCGGCGCGCACGAGTATCGCCGACCGCCGCGAGGTGTACATGCGCCGGGCGGCCTCGGCGATCGAGGTCTCCGGCGTGCACGACAGCAGGTCGGTCGACATGACCTGTGCGACCGCGTTGCCGTCGGCACGGCTGCGGCGCAGTGATTCCATTCCCTTGTCACGCGACATCGATACCGTTCCCATCCCCCTGGGGCGGCCCGCTCCCGCTCGTCGTGCCTCCGGAGGGCGCATTACCGCGATCGCGGCCTGCGGCGGACACGCCCGGGCCCCGGAGGCTAACGCCGGAGCCGGCCGCTCGCATGGACCAGCAGTGCCGGCCGGGTGCGTTCAAGCAGCTCGCGCAGCCGGGCCAGCTCGTAGCGCAAGGTCCCGGTTCGCAGGTCTGTGCTGTCGGCGTAGCGCAGCCGTGCCGCGACCTCGGCGAGCGCGTGCACGCCCAGGTTGGCCGCGCTGCCGTGCAGCGCATGTGCATGATAGTGCAGGTCCTCGAGGCTGCCGGCCGATTCGGCCGTCTCCATGCTCGCCAGCAGCGACTCGGCGTCGCGCAGGAAATTGTCGATCAGCTCGGCCATGAAGGCCGGGTCCCGTGCCATGGTCGAGAGCCGCTGGATGGTCTTGTCCGAGACCAGCTCTTCGGTGTCCGTGTCCGGCGCCGGCTGCTGCTCCCTCCCGTCCCTGTCCGTCTCGGGCTCGGCGGTGGTCTCGGCCGCGCGTACCGTGACCGGCTCGCGGTTCATCACGCTCGCGAGGGTATCGACGAGCTGCTGCGCCCCCACCGGCTTGGTCAGGTAGGCCGCCGCGCCGGCGTTCTCCGCCTGGCGCAGGCCATCGGAGGTCACGTTCGCGGTCAGCAGGATGATCGGTGTCGCGGGCCCCGAGACGCTCATGAAGCGGTAGGTCTTGATGACGTCGATACCGCTGCGGTTGGGCATGTGCATGTCCACGAGCGCGACGTCGAAGGTATCGGCCTCGAGCGCGTCCAGTGCCTCCTCGCCATCGGAGACGACGGTGACCTCGTGGCCCGCGTTCTCGAGGATCAGGCGGATGACCTCCTGGTTGGTCGCGTTGTCGTCGGCGACCAGGACCCGGGCCGCGGCGCGCGCGGTCTCCGAGGCGCGGCGGTGCTTGGCCAGCTCGATCACGCGGTCGTCCGAGGGCAGCTCCGTCTGCACGGCGTAGAGCGCGTTGAACACGAGCGGCTTCTCGGCCGGCAGGGTCAGCGTCGCCGGGAAGCGCGCGGGCAGGTCGTCGCTGCGCTCGGCGGCGGGCGTGCGCAGGATCAGCACCAGCCCGGCGCCCTCGGCGACCCCCTGGAAGGTCTCGAGGAATTGACCGGGCTCGTGCAGCTGCGCCTCGTCGACGAACACGGCGCGTACGTCGTGGCGCCCGGCGGACAGCCGGCGCACGCACTCCGCGGGGTCGTCCAGCGCGTAGCACTCGAGACCCCAGAGGTGGAACCACTCGCCGAGCGTGCGCCCGAGCTGGCGATCGCGCGTGACCAGGAACACCCGGCCGCCCGGTGCCAGCGATGCGGTGTCGTCGGGCGCGCTGCGTATCGCCTCGAACGGCAGCGTGACCCGGAAGGTGGTGCCGACCTCGGGCGTGCTGTCGACCTCGATCGTGCCGCCGAGCAGCTCGACGAGCTGCTTGGCGATCGCGGTGCCGAGCCCGGTGCCGCCGAAACGGCGCGTGATCGAGCCGTCGGCCTGCGTGAACAGCTCGAACACGCGTTCGCGGACCTCCGGCGACATGCCGATGCCGGTGTCGGCGACCTCGAACTGCACCGTCGCGGCGTCGTCGGTGGCGGCGTCGGTGCGCGTGACGCGGATCTCGACGCGGCCCTGCTCGGTGAACTTGACCGCGTTGTTGGCCAGGTTGATCAGGATCTGGCGCAGGCGCATCTCGTCGCCGCGCACGAGGTAGGGCGTGTGTGGATCGATGTGGATGTCGAGCTGCAGCCCCTTGCGCTCCGCGTCGTGGCGCAGCATGTCCGCCGTGTCCTTGACGAGCGCGTAGAGGTCGAAGCGCCCGTGCTGCGCCTCCACCTTGCCGGCCTCGATCTTGGACAGGTCGAGCACGTTCTCGAGCAGCTCGGTCAGCGCCTGGGCGGAGCGGTGCATGGTCTCGGCGAAACGGCGCTGGACCGGCGTCAGCGGCGTCTCCTTGAGCAGCTCCGCCATGCCGATGACACCGTTCATCGGGGTGCGGATCTCGTGGCTCATGTTGGCCAGGAACTGGCTCTTGGAGCGATTCGCGGCCTCGGCCTCGGCGCGCGCGCGTCACGCGCGAGAGCAGGCTCGAGAAGTACACCGGCAGCACGACCAGGCCCACCATGAGCCCCCAGGCGAGGATCTGGTTGGCCTGCCAGTAGGGGTTCCACAGGATCACGCTGGCGAAGCCCACGGTCGAGAGCACCATGGACGTATAGAGATAGCGCTGGCCGAAGCGCAGCCCGTTGCCGATCGTGACCCAGAGGTAGACGATGTACAGCGGCGCCATCTGCTCGCCGAACAGCGCCATCACCAGCGACAGCGCGCCCACGTCGGTGAGATTCGTCAGGAAGCGGCGCCCGGCATGCAGCCCGGGGCGCATGACGGTGTCGACGAGGAAGATGCACGACACCGCCAGGAACGCGAGCACGACCAGCAGGGTGGGCGCCATGGGCGTGAGCACGCCGTAGTTCCACAGCGCGTAGCTCACGAGATAGATGATGATGGCGGCGTAGACGCCGAGGCGCACGAGCGTCTGCTCCCGCTCGGTGTCGGCGGGATCACGCAGCTGCCGCAGCCGGTCCATCAGTGTGCGCAGGGCCTTCATGGCCGGTGCTCCCTCGGCGATGACGCATCGGGACTCCGATTGCACGCAAGGGACGTGCCGATTGCGCGCGAGGGCCGGGCGACCGGGCGGCGGCAGGGGGCGGGCACGGTCACGAGGACTGCCGCTGCGGCGAGACGGTGTCGCCGTCGCCGCGCGCCTCCGCGTCCGGGGTGAGCATGGGCCGCAGCTCGGCGGCCGGCACCGGCGGGCTGAAGTGGAAGCCCTGGCCCAGGCGGCAGCCCATGGCGCGCAGGACGCGCTGGTGGGCGCCGCTCTCGATGCCCTCGGCGACCGCGCGCACGCGCAGGTTCTCGGCGAGCTGCACGATGCTGCGCACGATGGTGTGCTCGGCCGGGTCGCTCGGCAGCCCGCGCACGAAGTCCTTGTCGATCTTGAGCGTGGTGATCGGCAGGTGCTTGAGCCGGCTCAGCGACGAGTAGCCGATGCCGAAGTCGTCGAGCGCGATGCCGAGGCCGAGCTCGTGCAGGGCGCGCACGATGCGCTCGGTGCGTGCCGGGTCGGTCATCATCGCGCTCTCGGTGACCTCGAGCTCGAAGCGCTCGGGCACGGCCCCGCACGAGTGCAGCAGCTTCGAGACATCCTCGGGCAGCTGCGCGCTGAGCAGCTGGTGCACCGAGAGGTTGACCGAGAAGTTCGTCGCCAGGCCCTCGGCCTGCCAGGCCCGGGCCTGCTCGCAGGCCGCCCACAGGACCCAGTTGCCGAGCCGGTCCATCAGCCCGGTCTCCTCGGCGAGCGGGATGAAGGCGTCGGGCATCAGCACCGAGCCGTCGTCCTGGGGCCAGCGCACGAGCGCCTCGACGCCGATCACGGCGTTGGAGTTCAGGTCGACGATCGGCTGGTAGTGGAGCACGAAGTCCTCGCGCTCGATCGCCCGGTGCAGGCGGCCCTCGAGCGACAGCCGGCGGGTATGGCGCTCGGTGAGCTCGCCCGTGTAGAAGGAGTAGGTGTTGCCGCCGGCCTCCTTGGCCTGGCGCATGGCCGTGTCCGCCTGGCGCAGCGCGACCTGGAGGTCGTCCTGGCTCCGGCCGATGCGGCTGAGGCCGATGCTGGCGCCGATGTAGTAGTCGTAGCCGGCGACCTGGATCGGGCGCTGCATGGTCTCGATGATCCGCTGCGCCTCGCGCGCGGCGTGCTCGCCGAGCAGGTCGCCGGGATCGTCGCCGTCGGCGCCGTCGCACTGGGTCAGCAGCACGAACTCGTCACCGGACTGGCGCGCGAGCAGATCGTGCGGGCGCAGCACTGCCTGCAGGCGGCGCACGGCCTGGAGCAGGAGCTGATCACCGGCGTCGTGGCCGGCGGTATCGTTGACCAGCTTGAAGCGATCGAGGTTGATCACGAGCACGGCGGTGGGCGGGGCCTCAGCGTCGCCCTCGGCCAGCTCGCGCACCCGCTCCAGCAGGCGGTTGCGGTTGGGCAGGCCGGTCAGGCGGTCGAAGTGGGTCAGGTAGCGGCAGTCGCGCTCGGCGCGGTCGCGTGCCCGGCGCGTGCGCCGTGCGGCCAGGCCGTAGCCGAGGTTGTTCGCCGAGCGTGCCAGCAGCTCCACCTCGTCCTGGTCGAAGGCGTCGCCGTGATGCGCGAACACGGCGAGCACGCCGTCGATCAGGCCCTCGATCGGTACCGGCAGGATCGCCGCCGAGCCGTATCCCTCCGCGGTCAGCCGCCGCGCCCACTCGCCGGTGCCGTCGGCCGCGGCCAGGTCGTTGAGCACCCAGGCCTCGCGCGTGCGGCGGATGCGCATGGCGAAGGCATGGTCGTCGAGCGCGGCCAGGGCGGTGGCGTCGCGCAGGCCGCCGCTGGGCGTGCTGGCGACCTCGTGCAGGTGGCCGTTGTCGTCCCAGAGACCGACGCGCACGACCGGGTAGCCGGCCTGCTCCGAAACGATGCGGCAGATACCCTGGAGCAGGTCCTGCTCGGACTCGGTCCCGATCAGCAGCTCGTTGCCGAGGCTGAGCGTGCGCAGCGCGCGCCCGGTGCGCCGGCGGGCCTCCGCCAGGCGCTCGGCGTGGCGCGCGATGGTCAGCTGCTGGCGGCGCAGGGTGAGCAGGTTGCGACAGCGGGCCTGGCATTCCTGCAGGTCGAGCGGCTTGGTGAGGAAGTCGGTCGCCCCCGATTCGAGCGCGCGGTAGCGCAGGTCGGCGTCGTCGACCACGGTGATCACGATCACGGGGATGCCGGCGCAGCGGGACAGGTCGGCCAGCGCATCGACGAAGGCGAGGCCGTCCATCTCCGGCATGCGGTAGTCGACCAGGATCAGGTCCGGCTGGTTGTCACTGAGCCACGTCAGCGCCTCGTAGGGCCGAGCGAACCCGTACACCTCGATGTCCGCGGCGAGGTTGCGGGTCAGCCGATCGAGGATCTGGCGGTCGGTCGCCTGATCATCGACGATTACGACGTTCGGCATGCGCTTGCCTACCTCTTACGCCGGCGGGTACGGGCGCCGGATCGCCCTCCATGTGCCGCGTCCGTTCGTGCTGCCATGCATGGCCGATTATCCCCCGCGCCACGGGCGAGACAAAGCGGGCGCCGCCCGTCGCCGGGCCCGCCGGGCACCGCCATCGACCTGTCGCCACCGCACCGGCGGCGGAGGGCGCTCAGTTCGCGCGCCGCTCCTCCTCGCCGATGCGCCGGTCCTGAGCGCGCACGAGACGCTCCATCGTGCGCAGCTCGCGCCCGCTGAGGCGCAGCGCGGACTCGACCCAGAACTCGGTGATCTCGCGCAGCTCCTCGAACGGCACCTTGTTCTGGCGCTCGCGGATGCGCTGCATGAGCTCGTGGACATGGTCGTGCCTGTCGGCGTCCCTGATGTAGGACCGCAGCCGCTCCTCCCCTTCTCCGGGCTCGGCCAGGACGTCGATCACGCCCATCTCGTAGAGCGTTTCGGCCTCGTAGAGGTCGCCGCTGAGGATCAGGCGCTCGGCGATCGACGGCGAGACCTTGCGCGAGAGGAAGCTGTAGGCCCCCATCCCGGGGAACAGGTTGAACAGCACCTCGGGGAAGCCGAGCCGCGTGCCGCGCTCGGCGATCAGCACGTTCGCCGCCAGCGCGGCCTCGAAACCGCCGCCCTGGGCCCGGCCCTGGACCAGGGCGATCGAGGTCACCGGCGCACCGAAGCCGCGCGAGAACGCGTGCGTGCAGCGGATGCACGCGAGCGCGTAGTCCATGAGCCCCTCGCGGTCGCCGTCGCGGATCAGGTCGACGAAGCGCTGCAGGTCGCCGCCGAAATTGAAGATGCCCTCCAGGTCGGAGCGCAGGACCGCGTAGCGGATGCCGGCGCCGTCCGCGGGACGTCCGTTCCCGAGCTCTGCGACCGAGTCGCGCCACGCCTCGATATCGGCGAGCAGCTCCGGCGTGAAGCTGGGCCGGGGGCTGGGATGCATCGACAGGATGGAGGCGCCCATCTCCTGGTCGACGCGCACGGTGGCGTGGGCGGACGAGTGGCTGGTGGTGCTCGGAAAGGTGACAAGGTTGCTCATGGCAAGACTCCGGTTCGTTGCTGGCCGCTTTTCGGGAACACGCATGTCGCGGCGTTGTTGTGGTGTAGGCCGCGGGCGTGCGGGGATCGGCCCGGTTGGGCCTCGGCAGCCGGGGTGATGCAGCCGCCGGGAGCGCCCGACGCCCGCTCGCGGGCGACGGCATGGCGACGGGATCGCGGGAGCGGTGCCAGACCGACGGGGTCAGTGGCGGGCTCGTGTGAAGAAGCCAAGAGGCCCCCTTTGCGCTCGGTGCCGAAGGGGTCGTCGGGGGCCCGGCTCCCCCTTCTCGGGCCGGGTTTACCACGACGCCTGTTGACAAGCCTAACGCATGCGTGCTGCGCGTGCAGGAACGGGGGGCAGGCGGGCCCAGGAGCCCGGGGCGGGCAACGAGAAAGGGCCGCCCGGGGCGGCCCCTCGGGAATGCTCGATGCGGGAATGCTGATGGGGGATGCTCGGGTGAGAGCCGAGGGGAATCGAACCCCTGACCTTCGCGATGCGAACGCGACGCTCTCCCGGCTGAGCTACGGCCCCAGCGGCCTGCGCATTGTACTGACCACTCCCCGGCTTGCCTATCCCCCGCGGGCGGCGCCTGCGCGCCGCGCAGCGCGCTGGCGGCTTAATCGCCCCGACACGGGGGCGGGAGGCGGCGCCATGGCGCGCGACGGCGAGTCGGAGGCCCTGCTCGAGCGGGCGGGCAGCTCGTTCTTCGAGATGCTGACCGACCTCTCCGAGGGGGCGATCGCGGTCGACCGGGCCGCGCGCATCGTGTGGATGAGCGACAAGTACCGCGTCCTGCTGGGGCTCGCGGGGGACGAGCAGGTCGCGGGGCGCCCGGTCGAGGAGATCATCCCCGCGAGCCGCATGCGCCGGGTGGTCGACAGCGGCGAGGCGACCCTGCTCGACGTGATGCAGTTCGGCCAGCGCTGGTTCGTCGTCACCCGGGTGCCCGTGACCGACGAGGACGGCGGCGTGATCGGGGGTCTCGGGTTCGTGCTCTACGACCGCATCGACTACCTGCGCCCGGTGGTCGACAAGCTCGCCGTGCTCCAGCGCGAGCTCGAGTCGACGCGGCGCCAGCTCGACCGCCAGCGCCAGTCGCGCTACACCTTCTCCCAGTTCGTCGGTACCAGCCGCGCGGCGCGGGCGGTCAAGAACGAGGCCCGGCGGCGCGGCGCGCCTGGACGCGAACGTGCTGCTCACCGGCGAGACCGGCACCGGCAAGGAGCTGCTGGCGCACGCGATCCATGCCGCCTCGCCGCGCGCGCAGCGCCCGTTCGTGGGCGTCAGTGTCGCGGCGGTGCCCGAGACCCTGCTCGAGGCCGAGTTCTTCGGCGTTGCCCCCGGCGCCTATACCGGCGCCGACCGCGCCGGGCGCGCCGGCAAGTTCACGCTCGCCGACGGCGGCACGCTGTTCCTCGACGAGATCGGGGACATGCCGCTGCCGCTGCAGGCGAAGCTGCTGCGCGTGCTCCAGGAGCAGGAGGTCGAGCCGCTGGGCTCGAACCGGGTGCAGCACGTCGATGTGCGCGTGATCGCGGCGACCAGCCGCGACCTGGAGCACGAGGTCGAGGCCGGGCGCTTCCGCTCGGACCTCTACTACCGCCTGCACGTGCTGCCGATCGCCGTGCCGCCGCTGCGCCAGCGCCTCGTGGACCTCGAGGCGCTGTGCCAGAACCAGCTCGAGCGCATCGCCGACGCGGGTGGCCTGGCGCAGCGCGAGCTCGCCCCGGATGCGCTGCACCGGCTGCGGCGCTACCACTGGCCGGGCAACGTGCGCGAGCTGCGCAACGTGCTGCAGCGCGTGTGCGCGGTCAGCGATGCCGCCACCCTCGGGGCGGCCGACTTCGCGCCCTTGCTGCCGGAGGTGGCGGCCGAGCCGGCGCCCGAGCCCGGCGTGCGGCGGCTCGACGACGTGCTCGCCGAGGCCGAGCGCGGCGCGCTCGAGGTGGCGCTCGAGGCGACGGGCGGCAACAAGCAGCGCGCGGCCCGGGCGCTCGGGATCTCGCGCTCGCGGCTCTACGAGCGGCTCGCGCGTCACCGCGACCGTCCGGATACCGCTACATAGCGTCCTGTTTCCGGGACACACCCGCGCAGCCGCCTGATCATGCGAAAGCGCCGGCCGCGGGCCCGCCATGATGTTCGGATTGCCGGACAGTTCCGTTCTCGCCGGTTGGGGCTGCAATGACCCTGAAGCCCGCGTCTGCGCGCCTCGCTGGCCCTGTCCGGGATACTGGCACATCTCTTGAGTCGCACGAGGGCGACGGGCGCTTTCACGCCCGGGTCACTAGCGCTCGGGCCGGTTCCACCGCGCGCCGCCCACGGGCCCGGCCGGGAGAAGCCCACGCGTGCACGGCCGCGGGCCGCTGCCGAAGCGCACCGCAGGGGAGATTGCACCATGGCAGTACAACGTCACACGCAGTGCGCAGGGCGCGGCGCGGCCGTGCCGGCCGGGTCCTGGCAGGGGCCGGCCTCGCGGCCGCGGTCCTGCTGCTCGGGGTCAGCGGCCCCGTGGGCGCCGACCCGATCCGCTGGAAGATGCCGATCGCCTTTTCCTCGAAGCTGCCGGGCCTCGGCAGCCCGTCGAAGTATGTCGAGCAGCAGCTGAAGACGGCCAGCGGCGGCGACGTCCAGGTGCGCGTCTACGAGCCCGACGAGCTCGTGCCGCCGTTCGAGATCCTGAACGCCGTCAGCGACGGCAAGGTGTCCGCCGGCTACACCTGGATCGGCTACGACCAGGGCAAGGTGCCGGCGGTGCCGCTGTTCGCGGCCGTGCCCTTCGGCCTCAAGCCCTGGGCCTTCACCGCCTGGTACTACGAAGGCCCGGGCCACGAGATGCTCGAGGAGGTCTACGCCAACCAGGGCTACAACGTCCACGCGCGAACTCTGCGGCATCATCGGTCCGGAGACGGCCGGCTGGTACAGCAAGCCGATCGACAGCCTCGAGGACTACCAGGGCATGAAGATCCGCTTCGCCGGCCTCGGCGGCAAGGTCCTCGAGCGCCTCGGCGCGTCGGTGACCATGATGCCGGGCGGCGAGCTGTTCCAGGCGCTGGAGAAGGGCACGATCGACGCCACCGAGTTCTCGCTGCCGGTCATCGACCAGATCCTCGGCTTCGACAAGGTGGTGAAGAACAACCTCTTCCCGGGCTGGCACCAGCCGTTCACGGCGCAGTACATGCTGATCAACGGCGACGAGTGGCAGGCGGCCTCCGATAGCCAGAAGGCGTTGATCGAGACGACCTGCACGGCCGCGACCACGCGTGCCCTGGCCGAGGGCGAGTACAAGAACGGCACCGGTCGTGCAGGAAGCTCCAGAACGAAGGGCGTCAGACGTCGGCAGATCCCGACATGGATGTCCTGCAGTGAGCTGCAAGTCGACGTCGCCCGACGAGGTGCTCGCCGAGGAAGCGGCGAACGACGAGGACTTCGCGCGCGTGCTCGAGTCGCAGCAGGAGTTCCAGGCGGACTACGCGGTCTGGGGCAAGCGGGCGTACCTGCCGTCCGACCTGGACGAGTAGCGCCCGGCTTGTCCGGTGAGCACCAGACCAGGCGCCCGGCACACCGGGCGCCGGGCGGGTCATTGCAGCGCGGAGCGGCGCGAGCGCGCCGCCGGGACGATGCGCAGCGAACGGGCCGCGGGCGGCGGGGACAGCCTCGTCGCCGGACTTCCAGCATCACACCGAGCTGCCCACCACGCGCAGTCTCGCGCGTGCTCGACAGCGTCATCCTGGACACGGATCGGCCAGGCTCTTCTCCTGGCTCTGGCTGGCCGTCATGGCCGTGATCCTGGTCGAGCGTGATCTCGCGCTACGTGTTCTCCGAGGGGTCGGTCACGCATGGAGGAGATCAGCTGGCACATCTCCTCCGCGGTCGTGGTCCCATCGGGCTGTCCTACGCGTTCGTCCAGCGATCAGCCACGTGCGTGTCGACGTCATCCACGAGCAGTTTAGTCCTGCAGTGGCCAGGCGTGGATCGAGCTGCTGGGCATCCTGGTCTGCCTGCTGCCCTTCCTGGCGATCGGCGTCTACATGGGCTGGCCCTATTTCCACGAGTCCTGGCTCCAGGGCGAGGTGGCCCAGTCGCCGGCCGGGCTGCCGTATCGCTGGGCGCTCAAGTTCTTCATGCCGCTGGGATTCGCGCTGCTGGTGATCGCCGGCGTCTCGCGCCTGCTCAAGTGCACCGCGCTGCTGTTCGGCCAGCCGCGGCCGCTGCGTGCGCCGCGGGTGCACGCGGCAGACGGCCCCGACGCGGCAACCGGCGACCGACCGACGCATCGACGACGCGGATCGCCACGGCGGCGAAGGCCCGATGGACCTGAACGTCATCCTCGTGGTGGCGATGTTCGCCAGCTTCATCGCGCTCCTGTTCACGGGTTTCCGGTAGCCTGGACGCTCGGCGGCACGGGCGTGCATCGTTCGCGGTGGTCGGCCACGGTCGCGGTCGAGTACTTCGGCGCCGACCTGTGGTTCGACTGGGGCAGCTCGATGGGGCTGCTGCCGAACCGGACCTGGGGCCTGGTCTCGAGCGAGACGCTCGTGGCCCTGCCGATGTTCATCTTCATGGGCATCATGCTGGACCGCTCCGGTGTCGCCGAGCGCCTGATGCACGCGATGGTGCAGCTGTTCGGGGGCGTGCGCGGGGGCTACGCCGTCACCGTGATCGCGATCGGCGTGCTGCTGGCGGCGACGACGGGGATCATCGGCGCGTCGGTGGTGCTGCTGGGCATGCTGTCGCTGCCGGTGATGCTGCAGGCCAACTACTCCAAGGCGCTCGCGGTGGGCACCTCCTGCGCGACCGGGACGCTCGGGGATCCTGATCCCGCCGAGCATCATGCTCGTGATCATGGCCGATCGCCTGGCCACGCCCGAGGCCTCGGTGGGCGACCTGTTCATGGGCGCCTTCTTCCCGGGCTTCCTGCTCGGCGGGACTCTACATCGCCTACGTGCTCGCTGCGTGGCCTGCGATCCGGCCGCACGGCCGCCCGCGCTCCGGCGGGCAATGCCGCCGATCAGCCCGCGCGTGATCCGGGACACGATCGTCGCGGTGGTGCCCACGGCGTTCCTGATCCTGGCGGTGCTCGGCTCGATCTTCTTCGGCATCGCGACGCCGACCGAGGCCTCCGGCGTGGGCGCCTTCGGCGCCATGCTGCTGGCCGCCTTGCAACCGCCGGCTGAACCTGGAGACGGTCAAGCACGACGCGTGCGCCAGACCACGCGCACCTCGGCGTTCATCTTCGCCATCTTCGTCGGCGCCACCGCCTTCACCGGTGGTGCTGCGCGGGTCTCGGCGGCGACCAGGTAATCGAGGACAGCCTGCTGGGCCTGCCCTTCGGCCGCTACGGCGTGCTGCGCGGTGATCCTGCTCGTGGCCTTCCTGCTGCGGCTTCTTCCTGGACTGGGTGGAGATCACCCTGATCATCCTGCCGCTGGTGGCACCGGTGGTCGAGAGGCCATGGGCTTCGAGCCTGGTGTGGTTCACGATCCTGTTCGCGGTCTGCCTGCAGACCTCGTTCCTCACGCCGCCGGTCGGCTTCGCGATCTTCTACATCAAGGGCGTGTGCCCGCCCGAGATCGTCGTGACGGACATCTACAAGGGCGTCGCCCCGTTCATCGGCCTCCAGGTGCTGGGCCTGATCATCGTGTTCAGCTTCCCCGAGCTCGTCACCTGGCTGCCGAGCGTGGCGTACAACTAGCGCCGTGGCGAAGGGCAACCGCGTCATGGCGAGCGTGCATTGGTTCGTGCTCGCACCGTAGGCGCGTTTTCGCCGCAGGCGAACGCGCGCAATGCGAACGCGCGCAATGCGAACACGCGCATCGCGTGAAAGGATCGCATGGGTGCCGGGCGGGCCATGCAGGAGCGGCCTCCGGCCGCGCGTCGGCGCCTGGCGGAGATGGCGCTACCCGTGCGACATCGTCGGCGCCGATGCGCGCATCGGCCCGCCGCCGTTGGCGCCGGGCCGAGACGCGCCTACGCCCGTGCGGGCGTCGCGCGCCGCGTGCCATTGCAACGGCATCGCGCAAAAGGATGGCACGGGTGCCGGGCGGGGCGTGTAGGAGCGAGCTTGCTCGCGAATCGGGCGCTATTGAAACAGCTCCTCGCGCTCCGCGATGCGATCGAGCGAGCCCGGATTGGCGATCGCCTCGCGGTTGTCGACGCTGTCGCCGCGCAGGATCCTGGCGACAGCCAGCTCGACCTTCTTGCCGTTGCGCGTGTAGGGGACGTCGTCGACCGCGACGATCCGCGCGGGCACGTGGCGCGGGGTCGCGCCCTGGCGGATGCGGTCGCGGATCTTCTGCGCCAGCGTGTCATCGAGCACCTGGCCGTCGTTGAGCACGACCAGCAGCACGACGCGGACGTCGTCCTTCCACGGCTGGCCGACGACCAGGCTGTCGGCGATCTCGTCGAGCGTCTCCACCTGGCGATAGATCTCGGCGGTGCCGATGCGCACGCCGCCCGGGTTGAGGGTGGCATCGGAGCGCCCGTAGATCACGGCGCCGCCGTGCTCGGTGATGCGCACGAAGTCGCCGTGGGCCCAGACGCCGGGGAACGTGTCGAAGTACGCCCCGCGGTAGCGGCTGCCGTCGGGGTCGTTCCAGAACTTCACCGGCATCGACGGCGCGGGCTGGCGGCAGACGAGCTCGCCCTTGTCCTCGACCACGGGCTCGCCGCGGTCGTTGTAGGCGTGCACGTCCATCCCGAGCATGCGGCACTGGATCTCGCCGCGGCGCACGGGCAGCAGCGGGCAGCCGCCGACGAAGCACGACACGATGTCGGTACCGCCGGAGATCGACGCGATCAGCAGATCGCTGCGCACGGCGTCGGTGAGCCAGTCGAAGTCCTCGGGCAGCAGCGGCGACCCGGTCGAGAACAGCACCCGCAACGCGCCGAGATCGTGCTGCTCGCCGGGGCGCAGGCCCGCGTTGCGGCAGCCGCCGATGAACCTGGCGCTGGTGCCGAAATGGGTGATGCCGCGCTCGCCGGCGAGACGCCAGCAGACGTCGAGGTCGGGGTAGCCGGGCGAGCCATCGAACAGCACCAGCTCGCAGCCGGTGAACAGGCCGGACACCAGCCAGTTCCACATCATCCAGCCGGTGGTGGTGAAGTAGAAGAAGACGTCGTCGTGGCTGCCGATATCGCCGTGCAGCGCCAGTTCCTTGACGTGCTGCAGCAGCGTGCCGCCGACGCCGTGGACGATGCACTTCGGCACGCCCGGTGGTCCCCGACGAGTACAGGATGTAGACGCGGGCTCGTCGAAGGGCACGTGGCTCGAACGCCGGCGTGCGGCGCTGTCGTGCGCGGCGAGGGCGTCGTGCCCATGTCGATCGTGCGCGCGTCTTCGGAATGCCGGCGCCCTGCGGGCTGGTCGATCGACACGACCTGGCGCTCGACGGCCGGGCAGGCGGCTGGCGAGCGCGTCGACGTGCGTCGCGCGCGTGGATAGGGCTTGCCGTTGTAGGCGTAGCCGTTGACCGCGACCAGGACCTTCGGCTCGATCTGGCCGAAGCGGTCGTGAATGCCGTCGACGCCGAAGTCGGGCGAGGCGGACGACCAGATGGCACCGAGCGAGGCGGTCGCGAGCATCGCGACCACCGCCTCGGGCGTGTTGGCGACGACGCCGGCGACGCGGTCGCCGCGCGTCACGCCGGCATCCGCGAGGAAGGCGCGGAACGCGGCCACGCGCTCGAGCAGCTCGCCGTAGGTGAGGCGCTCGCTCGCGCGCGACTCGGACACGGCATGAATGGCCGGGCGCGAGGGGTCGCCGTGCAGGGCCTCGCGCAGCAGGTTCTCGGCGTAGTTCAGGCGCGCCCCGGGGAACCATTGCGCGCCCGGCATCGAGCGCTCGCCGAGGACGCGCTCGCCGGGCGTGCGCCGCGGGATGCATGCGCCGGCGTACTTCCCAGACGCTGGCCCAGAAGGCCTCGAGGTCGGTCACCGACCAGTCGAACAGCGCGTGGTAGTCCGGGAATCGCCGCCGGTAGCCGTGCTCGTCGAGCCAGCGCATGTAGCGCGCCATGTTGCTGCGCTCGAGGTCGTAGTCGGTGGGCTCGCGCAGGACCGCGCCGGCTTCGCTCATTCGGGGTTCTCCATTCGCCTTGCCCGCGCGCCGCGGGCGATGAACGGCTGAGCATAGCGCGGGCGGTGCGCGACGAGGGCTGCACCCGGCCGCGTCGCGGCGGATCAATCGCACACGGGAGCAGCGGCATGGATCTACGGCAGGATGGTGGTCGTGACCGGATCGACCAGCGGCATCGGCATGCGCGATCGCGAGCGTGCTCGCCGGCGCGGGCGATGGCGACGTCAACGGAATCGAGCCGTGCGCGAGGGCGAGGCGGTGGCGCGGGCGCTCGCCGAGGCCCATGGCGTCGATGCGCTACTCGGGCGCCGACATGTCGCGGCCCGACGAGGCCACCGGGCTGATCGACGCCACCGTCGAGGCGTTCGGCTCGGTGGACATCGGCGGCAACGCGGGCATCCAGCACGCCGCGCCGATCGAGTCGTTCCTGCCTGGGAAATGGGACGCCATCCGGGCGATCATGCTCGACTCCGCGTTTCACACGATCCGGCGCGCGATCCGCACATGCAGCAACGCGGCTGGGCCTGCGTGATCAGCACCGGCGTCGGCGCACGGCCTGGTGGATTCGGGCGAAGGCCGCCTACGTCGCGGCGAAACACGGGCTGGTCGGCCTGACCAAGGTGGTCGCGCTCGAGAACGCGCACCGCGGCATCACCTGCAACGCGATCTGCCCGGGCTGGGTCGAGACGCCGCTGATCCGGCCCCAGATCGAGCACATCGCCGAGCGCGACGGCATCTCGATCGACGCGGCGAAGGTCGAGCTCGTGCGCCACAAGCAGCCCTCGAGGCAGTTCGTGCAGCCCGGGCAGATCGGCTCCATGGCGGTCTACCTTGTCGACGCGGCCGTGCAGATCACCGGCACGTCGCTGTCGATCGACGGCGTGGACTGGCGCAATGACCCGGCTGGGTCCGCGGCGCCGCGTTTGCCCGTGGCGTCCACCGGGTCCACGTTCGGTTCCGGGGGCGTAGGCGCGTTTTCGCCGCAGGCGAACGCGCGCAGCCAGCCGCTCGGTCTGCAGGCGGCGTTCGCATTGCGCGCGCGCCGCGTGGCCATTTCGTTCAGACGGCGCGGCGCGCGGCGGCATTTCGATCGCTCACGCGCGCATTTGCCTGCGGGAAGGACGCGCGCTGGACGCGGGCGTTAACGCTTGGCGCGGGATTGCACGAGGATGAGGGTAGCGGCATGCGCACGCGAGCTCGGCGCTCGGGGCCTGGTGGTCCCGGAGATCGGCCTCGGCTGCATGGGGCTGTCGTCGGTCTACGGGGCCGGTCGACGACGACGACGGCGCTGGCCGGCGGTGCTGCACCGCGCCTGGAGCTCGGGGTGCGCCTGTTCGAGACGGCCGATCGCTACGGCGGCCGGTCACAACGAGCGCCTGCTCGGGCGGTCTCCTCGCCGGGCGCCGCGCGCAGGCGGTGGTCGCGACCAAGGGCGGGCTGGTCGACACGCAGGCGCAGCCCGACGCGCGGCCCGGTGCGCAACGATCCGGAGTACATCGTGCCGGCCGCGCTGGCGAGGCGTCGCTGCAGCGCCTCGGCACCGATTACATCGATCTCTACTACCTCCACCGGCATCGACCCCGAGGTGCCGATCGAGGACGCCATGGGGGCGCTGGCGCGCCTGGTCGAGCAGGGCAAGGTGCGCCATGTCGGGCTCTCCGAGGTCGCGGCGACCACGCTGGAGCGGGCCGCGGCGGTGCACCCGGTCGCGGCCGCGTGCCAGCAGCGAGCACCGCTGTGGACGCGCTGTGGTCGAGCCGCGCGTGCTGCCCGCGTGCCGGCGGCTGGGTGTGCTCGGCCCTGGTGCCGTTCAGCCCGCTGGGCCGCGGCTTCCTCGGCGGGGCAGCGTGCGCTCGGGGCGCCGACCTCGCCGAGGACGACTTCCGCCGCCGGCAACCCGCGCTTCGAGGAGGCCAGCCTGGAGGCGAACCGGGGCCTGGCCGAGGCCGTCGCCGAGCTGGCGGCGCGCCGCGGGGCGCACCCCGGCCCAGGGGGCCTGGCGCTGGCCTGGGCGCTGGCGCCAGGGCGAGGACATCGTGCCGATCCCGGGGACGAAGCGCGTGCGCTACCTGGAGGACAACGTGGCCGGCGGCGGGATCGAGCTCGACGCCGACGCAGCGCGCCGAGCTCGAGCGCCTGCTTCGCCGGCGACTGCGGTCCAGGGCGCGCGCTACGGCGAGGCGGTCATGCGCATGGTCGACCGCGACCCCTAATGACGCCCGCGGCACCGCGTACGTCATCGCGGGGCCGGCGTAGGCGCGTCTTCGGTCGGCGCCGCAGGCGGCGGCCGAATGCGCGCAGGATTCGCCCTTCGGGGTTCGGTCGCCACGGTCGGCTGTGCCGGTGGGCACCACCGTTCTGGCCTGCAGGGATCCCGGCCGCGTACGACGCGGGTCGGCAATGCGCGCGCTTCGCCTTCGGCGGGAAACGCGCCTACGTTGCTGGAGGCATCCCGGCCGCGTACGCGCGGGTCGGCAATGCGCGCGTTCGCCTTCGGCGAAAACGCGCCTACGTTGCCACGGCGCCCGGGCGGGCGCCTCGCAATGATCTCGGCGGCATGCTCCACTCGCCGGTTGGGCGAAGCCCGCAGGAGGAGCGGCCTCCGGGAGCGAACGGATGGCTGGCAGGTTCGGCATGCGCCATTCGCTGCAGCCCGGATGGAGGCGGCAGCCGGGATCCGGGGCCGGGCTCGCGTCTCATCCCGCGCCGGCGGCGCCGCGGTCACCAGCTCGAAGCCAAGGCGGCGCACCGGGCGGCGGGTGCCGTTCTGGATGCGGGCGCAGCAGCCGACGTTGGCGGTCGCGATCAGCTGCGGGCCGCCGCGCTCGAGCTGGCGCACCTTGTCGTCGCGCAGCTCGCGCGCGAGGTCCGGGCTGGAGGACGGAGTAGGTGCCGGCCGAGCCGCAGCAGATGCTGCGGGTCGCGCGACCAGGCGTCAGCTCGAAGCCGATGCGCCCGAGCAGCGCCTCGGTGCGCCCGCCGAGCCCGAGCCCGTGCTGCAGGCGTGCAGGGGCGCTGGAAGGCGATCCGCCGCGGCACTCTCGTCCGGCCGGGCGCAGGCGCGTCGGCGTAGGGCTCGAGCAGCTCCACCGGGTCGGTCGCGAGCTCGGTCGCGCGCTGCGCGCGCTCGGCGTAGTCCGGGTCGTCGGCGAGCGCGTGCGCGTACTCGGCGACCTGCGCGCCGCAGCCGGTGGCGTTCACTCACGATGGCGTCGGCGCCGGCGTCGAGCGCGGGCTGCCAGGCGTCGACGGTTGTGGCGATGCGCTGCGCGCGCGCTCGCTCCGGGTAGCCCAGGTGCTGGTCGATCGCGCCGCAGCAGCCTGCTGGCCGGCGATCCCGCACCACCTCGATGCCGAGCTCGGTGAGCACGCGCGCGGTGTGGGCATCGATGCCGGGCACCAGTGGCCGGCTGCACGCAGCCCTCGAGACAGCGCGACGCGTCGCGCCGCTGCGGCGCGTCGCGGCCAGGCCGACGGCCGCCGCCGAGCTGGATGCGTGATGGCGAACACGCCGGCAGCCAGCGGGCGCGAGGCTCGACCCGCACGCCAGCAGCGTGCGCGAACAGGCGCCGGTCGCGGCAGCGACGTCTCGAAGCAGGCCGCGCGCGACGACGCGCTCGGTCGTGGCCGCGGCACGCGCTCCTCGACGAGCTGGCGCCCGAGGTCGGCCAGGCGCCCGTACTCCACGCCCGAGGGGCAGGTGGTCTCGCAGGCGCGGCAGGTCAGGCAGCGGTCGAGGTGCGTCTGCACCGCGCGCGTCGGCTCCGCGCCCTCGAGCAGCTGCTTGACCAGGTAGATGCGCCCGCGCGGGCTGTCGAGCTCGTCGCCGAGCAGGCGGTAGGTCGGGCATGTGCGTGCAGAAGCCGCAGTGGCGGCAGGTGCGCAGGATGGCGTCGGCCTCCTGGCCCGCCGCGGTCTCCCGGATGAACGGCGCGAGATTCGTCTGCATGGCGTCAGAGGTCCGGGTACATGCGGCCGCGGTTGAGGATGCGGCCGGGGTCGAGCGCCTGCTTGAGGCGCTCGTGGAGGCGGTAGAGCGTCGGCGGCAGCGGCGTGAACGCGGGCACCGTGCCGTCGCCGCCGCGGAACAGGCGGTGGCGTGGCCGCCGGCGTCGCGCGCCGCGGCGCGCACGTGCGCGGCCCGCGACCGGCGAGCGCAGCCACACCTGCTGACCGTTCCAGTCGAGGATGCGCTCGCCCGGGATCCGGGCAGCAGCGTGGCCGGCAGCGCGATGCGCCACAGCGGGCCGTCGCTGGAGCGCATCGAGCGCAGGAACGGCAGCTGGTGGTCGCGCAGGCGCTGCCAGAAGTCGGTGCCGTCGAGCGGCTCGCCGCCGAGGTGGCGGCAGCCGGCCTCGACCGCGCTGGCCGCGCCGCTGAGGCGATGCGCGCGCGCATGCTGTCGCGGCTCGCGGCGCTCACCGGGCGCCGGTGCG
>JAXHMQ010000005.1:0-61878 GCA_034521365.1 Halofilum sp. (in: g-proteobacteria)
CGTGATCTCCGCGTTCAGGCCCATGAATGCCTGGATGACGGACTCCGCGGCCTTGTACGTCTCGGCGAGCACCACGCCGACACCCTGCGTCCCCTCGAGCAGCTTCACCACCAGCGGCGGCCCGCCGACCATCTTGATCAGGTAGTTGACGTCGTCGGGCGAGTAGGCGAAGCCCATCATGACCGGCAGGCCGATCCCGCGGCGCGCCGGGCGGTGATCGCGCGCAGCTTCTGCGCGCGCCGAGCGCGATGGCGACCGACTCGTTGACCGAGGACACGCCCATCATCTCGAACTGGCGCACCACGGCCGTGCCGTAGAACGTGATCGAGGCGCCGATGCGCGGGATGACCGCGTCGAACCCCTCGAGCGCCTCGCCGCGATAGTGGATCGACGGGCGATGCGAGGTGACGTTGTTGTAGCAGCGCAGCGTGTTGACCACGCGGATCTCGTGGCCGCGCTGCTTGCCTGCCTCGACCAGTCGGCGGGTGGAGTAGAGTCGGGGATTGCGCGACGAACAGACGCAGATCTTCATCGCTGGCTCGGCTCTCCGCGGTGAACGGGCCAGGACGTCGTCCGAGCAATCATGCGCCTGCGGCGCGCGCGCCACAGCCACCGCTGCGAGGAGCGCAAGGCGACGTGGCGGGGGCGCTTTCGGCGATCCCCCGGGTCACATGGGAACCACCATGCTCCCCTCGCGATCGCCGCAATCGACTCGCTGTGCCACGCGCTCGGAGGCTGTCCGGGTGACCGTGAGCCTGCTGCGCGCCACCGCCAGCGGCCGCTTTCGGCGATCGCTGGCTCGGCATGCGAACCACCATGCTCGTCTCACGATCGCCGAAATCGCCTCGCTGTGCCACGCTCGCTACCGTTGCTGGGACGGCCTCCAGGGCACGGATCACTCGGACAACCTCCCGTGGTCATAACGCGCTGCCGCCTCGGCGGCGGACAGCGAGGCTGCAGTCAGGAACGATGCGTCGGGGATCACGCGCAGGCCCCGCATGGCCTGGCGCCCGAGCAGCATTCGGAAAAGCATCGTATCACGATCGGTCAGCGTCATTTCGATGCGCCGCGTGTGCGCGCCGATCCGGACGGCCGACTCGATCACGTAGCGTGACTCGCGGTGCCCGCCGGAGTCGCTGACCATGCGCCGGTCGGCCACCGGCGCGCGGCGCACCAGCGACAGCTCGGTGTCTCGCTGCAGCGGGTGCAGGTGGAAGCGGACCCAGGGGGCCCCGCCCTCGGTGTAGGGCTCGACCTTCCAGGCGTGCAGGGCCGAGGTCCGCGCGCCGGTGTCGATCTTGGCCTTGACCGCCGGGATCTCGAGCTCGGGCAGGGCGAGCCACTCGCGCCACCCGACGTCAGTGCGTTCGTCCGTGCGCGTGCGTGTCACGAGCCCTCCGGGGCGGGTTCGCCTCGCGACAGCCTACCGGATGACTGTGCGTGCGCAAGCCGCCGCCGCGGGCATTTGCGCGCAGGGGCACGTCGCCCTATCGTTGCAGCCACGGACTGCTCAGACCGATCGGTCGCGCCCGGTGCGCCGGGTCGCCGCCGCTCGCCCGCTCGCACGCAACGGAGATCCAACCCGATGAGCTTGCTGATCTGGCTGCTCGTAATCGCCGGCGCGCTGATTGCGCTGGCGCGGCTCGACGCCGGCCTGCGTGCCTGGACCGCGGGCATCGCGGTCGCCCTGGTCGTGCTCGGACTCGCCGGCATGCTCGGTTGGGCGTCCGGCGGCTTCCTCTGGGCGCTGTTCCTGGTCGTGTTCGTGCCGCTCAACGTGCCCGAGCTGCGCCAGCGCCTGCTGTCGGAGCCGCTGCGCAAGCGCATCCGCGACATGATGCCGCCGATGTCGGAGACCGAGCGCGAGGCGATCGAGGCCGGCACGGTCTGGCTGGGAGGCCGAGCTGTTCGGCGGCGATCCGGACTGGCGCAGGCTGCTGACCACGCGCGCGCCTCAGCTCACGCACGCCGAGCAGGCCTTCCTCGACGGCCCCGTCGAGCAGCTGTGCCACATGCTCAACACCTGGGAGATCACGCACGAGCGCGGCGATCTGTCGCCCGAGGTGTGGGACTACCTGCGCGAGCATCGCTTCTTCGGCATGATCATCCCCGAGGAGTACGGCGGCCTGGGCTTCTCCGCCTATGCCCATTCGCAGGTGGTGATGAAGGTCTCCAGCCGCAGCATGACCGCCGGCGTCACCGTGATGGTGCCGAACTCGCTGGGCCCGGCCGAGCTGCTGCTGCAATACGGCACCGACGAGCAGAAGGACCACTACCTGCCGCGCCTGGCCGACGGCCGCGAGATCCCGTGCTTCGGCCTGACCGGACCGTTCGCCGGCTCCGACGCCGCCTCGATCCCGGACGTGGGTGTGGTCTGCTGGGGCGAGTGCAACGGCGAGCGGGTGCTCGGCCTGCGCGCCAACTGGAGAAGCGCTACATCACGCTCGGCCCGGTGGCGACGGTGCTCGGCCTCGCCTTCAAGGCCTACGACCCCGACGGCCTGCTCGGCGACGAGCGAGGAGCTGGGCATCACCTGGCTGCTGATGCCCGAGCCGAGCACGCCCGGGCGTCGAGACTCGGCGACCGCCACGATCCCCTGGCGACCGCGTTCCAGAACGGACCCAATCGCGGCCACGACGTGTTCATCCCGCTGGACTGCGATCATCGGCGGCCAGCGAGCAGCGTCGGCCAGCGGCTGGCGCATGCTGATGGAGTAGCCTGGCCGGCCGGGCGCGGCATCTCGCTGCCGGCGCTGGGCATCGGCGGCGGGCAAGTCCGCCAGCCGCGCTGCACCGGCGCCTACGCCGCGCGTGCGCCGCCAGTTCAAGCTGCCGATCGGGCGCTTCGAGGGCATCGAGGAGCCGCTCGCGCGCATCGGCGCGCAAGACCTACATGATGGACGCGCGCGCGCCTGCTGACCCTGTCGGCGGCTCGACCGCGGCGAGCAGCCCTGGCGTCGTCTCGGCGATGCTCAAGCACCAGCACCGAGGGCAACCGCGAAGCTGCATGAACGACGCCATGGACGTCCACCGCCGGCAGTGGCCGTTATCTGCGACGGCCCGAGCAACTACCTCGGGGTCGCCTACCGCGTGCCCCGTGGCGATCACCGTCGAGGGCGCGAACATCCTCACGCGCAGCATGATCGTGTTCGGCCAGGGCGCGATGCGCTGCCACCCCTACCTGATCGACGAGATCGCGGCCGCCCGGACGAGATACCAGCACGCAGGGCCGCGCGACTTTCGATCGCGGCCCTGTTGGCGCATCTCGGCTACGTCGACGGCAACGCCGCGCGCGCGTCTCCGTCTACGGGCTCTCGCGTGCGCGCCTGGCAGCCGTCGCCGTGCACGGGCTCGACTGCGAAGTACTTCGCCGCCTTGACCATGTCGGCGCGCGTTCTGCTTCGTCGGCCGACCTGGCGCTGCTCACGCTCGGCGGCAGCACTCAAGCGCCAGGGAGATGCTCTCGGGGCGTTTCGCGGACGCGCTGATCCACATGTTCGTGTGCTCGGCCGTGCTCAAGCGCTTCGAGGACCATGGCCGGCCCGCGGAAGATCTGCCGCTGGTGGAATGGTCCGGCGCGTACAGCTTCTACCGGGTTCAGGGCGCAGCTCGACGCAGATCACTGCGCCACTTCCGCGGTGACCGATGGCTGGGCATCGGCGCTGTCACGCTGGGTCGTGTTCCCGCTGCGGGCGGCGCTGTCGCTGCCGCCGTCGAACCGCGCCGGGCCGGCGCGTGGCCGCGCTGCTGCTCGAGCCCTCGGCCGCGCGCGACCGGCTCACGGCGGGCATGTACGTCGATGCCCGCGAGGCCGACGACGACCAGGGCGCCTGGTGCACGACGCGGCGTCCCGGCGGCTCGAGGCGGAGCCGCTCGAGGAGCGCCTGCGCAAGCGGCGCATCGAGGAGGCGGCGACCCCGGTCGCGGACTGCGAGGCGCTGACGGCATCGTGGCGTCGAACGGCAGGTGATCACCGACGGAATCCGAGGCCGAGCAGCCTGGTGCCAGTGGCGCGAGGCGACTGACGCAGCGGGCGATCGACGTCGACGACTTTCCCTGGCCGCCGAGGCGAGGAATGCGCGCGAGCGGGCAGCCGGTTCGAGCAAGGCCGCCGTCGAGGAGGTGGCGCGAAGATAGCCGGCCGCCCGCAGACCGGCCCGCGGAGCGCCGGGCTGCCGGGGCTGCCGACGGCAGGCGGCGAGGCGGGACAGCGGACTCCTGATGCGAACCAGTCCACCGACCGATGCGCCGCGCGGCCGTGCTCGGCGCCGGCGTCATGGGGGCGCAGATCGCCGCGCACCTGGCCAACGCCGGCGTCGAGACGATGCTGCTTCGAGCTCGCCGACGGCGACGACGGCGATGCCGCGAACGGCGCCGGCCGACAAGGCGATCGGCATGCTGCGAAGCTGCAGCCCGGCGCCCGCTGGCGAGCACCGCGGGCCGCCGACCTGATCGCGCCCGGCCAACTACGACCGAGCACCTCGAGCGACTGGCGCGACTGCGACCTGGTCGATCGAGGCGGTGGCCGAACGCATGGACATCAAGCAAGACCTGCGCGCCACAGCGTCGCCGACCCACGCTCGCGACGAACGCCATGGTTGGCTCAGCAACACCTCGGGCTCTGCCGATCGACGCGAGCTGGCCGAGGCGCCTGCCGAGTCACGTCCGGCGCCCGCTTCTGCGGGGTCCACTTCTTCAACCCGCCGCGCTACATGCACCTCGTCGAGCTGATCCCGCACGCGGCACACGGACGCCCGGGTGCTGGACGACCTCGAGGCCTTCCTCACCACCGCGCTCGGCAAGGGCGTGGTGCGGGCCAAGGACACGCCCAACTTCATCGGTAACCGCATCGGCGTGTCTCGATGCTCTCGACGCATGCACCATACCGAGGCCTGGGGCTGGGTCTCGACGTGGTCGACCGCCTCACCGGCCCCGGCATCGGCCGGCCCAGGTCGGCGACGCTGCGCACCGCCGACGTGGTCGGCCTCGATACCACGGGCGCATGTCATCACCACCATGCGGCGACAGCCTGCCCGATGACCCCTGGCACGACGACCTTCGCGGCACCGCCGGGATGCCGGGCCCTGCTCGACGCCGGCGCGCTCGGGCAGAAGAGCGGCGCGGGCGTCTACCGCAAGGGCAAGGGCGGCATCGAGGTGCTCGAGCCGGGCCGCGGCGACTACCGTCCGCAGACGCCAGCCCGAGCGCCGGGATCGCTGCGAGACGCTGGTCAAGCGAACCCGGCCGGCCCAACGTATCGCCGCTCGCGCGACAGCGGCCACCCGCAGGCCGAGTTCCTGGGCCGTCGTTCCGCGACCTGTTCCACTACTCGCGCCTATCCACCTCGCCGAGATCGCCGACCCGGCGCGCGAGGTCGACCAGGCGATCCGCTGGGGCTACGGCTGGAAGCAGGGCCCGTTCGAGACCGTGGCAGGCCAGCGGCTGGCAGCAGGTCGCCGGCGCGATCGCCGAGGACATCGACGCCGGCGACGCCATGGTCCCGGCGCGCCGCTGCCGCTGGGTCGATGGCCAAGGCGCGGCACGGCGCCGCGCGGCTCGTGGTCGCCCGCCGGGAGCGACGGCAGCTGCGCCGCGCTCCGACCATCCCGTCTACCGCCGCCAGCACTGCCCCGAGCACTGCTCGGGCGAGCGCGGTCGAGACGGCAGGACATCTGGCCGAGAACGATCGCCGTGCGCCTGGGGACGCCAGACGACCGAAGTCGCTGCTGTCGTTCCTTCAAGACCAAGATGCACACGCGTCGGCGACGGCGTGCTCGACGGCATCAACACGCTCGCGTCGAGCGTCGCCGAGACGCGAGGTCGCGCGCGGTGGTGCTGTGGCAGGAGCAGCCGCCGTTCTGCATCGGCGCCGACCTCAAGGCGGTGCGCGCGGCCCGCGACGGCGGCGACTTCGATGCCATCGACACGCTCGTGCGCCGCTTCCAGGAGGCGACCGCCGCGCTGCGCCACGCGCGCGTGCCCGTGGTCGCCGCGCCCGCCGGCATGGCGCTGGGCGGCGGCACCGAGCTGCTGCTGCACTGCGACGCGCGCGTGGCCTCGCTCGAGACCTACATGGGCCTGGTCGAGGCCGGTGTCGGGCTGATCCCGGCCGGCGGCGGCTGCGCCGCGCTGGCGCGTCGCGCCTGCGAGCTCGCGCCCGACGGCGACCCGATGCCGTGGCTGCAGCGCTACTTCGAGGAGATCGCCTACGCGCGCGTCACCGGCAGCGGCGCCGAGGCGCTCGCCGGGCATCTGGTTCCGGCCGGGCGACCGCATCGTGTTCAACGACGACGAGCTGCTGTTCGCGGCCAGGAGCGAGGCGCTGGCGCTCGCGGCCGCCGGCTACCGCGCCGCCGCTGCGCGGGCGCCGCTTCCGCGCGGCCGGCGCGCCCGGCATCGCCACGCTCGAGGCGAGGCTGGTCAACCTGCACGCCGGCGGCTTCATATCCGATCACGACTACCGTATCGGCCGCCACCTGGCGACGGCGCTGTGCGGGGGCGAGGTCGACGCCGGGGTCGAGGTCGACGACGCCTGGATCCTCGAGCACGAGCGCGCCGGCTTCATGGCGCTGATGCGCACCGGGGAGACCGGCGAGCGCATCAATCACATGCTCGAGACCGGCAAGCCGTTGCGCAATTGACGTGCAACGCGGGTGGGGATGGACGTAGGCGCGTTTCCGCCGAAGGCGGACGCGCGCAATGCGGACGCGCGCAATGCGGCCGCGCGCAGGTGAATTCGGACGCCACACGCGCGCGTTCTCTTCGAGAAAACGCGCCTACGCACGATGACCGGAACGGGTTACCGATGACGAGGGACATGCACGCGAGGACATGCGCATGACGACGGCCATCCGAGACGCCTACATCGTCGCCGCCCGGCGCAGCCCGGTGGGCAAGGCGCCGCGCGGATCGCTGCGGCGCAAGCGCCCGGACGACCTGCTCGCCGACACCCTGCGCGCGACGCTCGCCGACGCGCCGGGCCTCGACCCGGCCGCGATCGACGACGTGATCATCGGCTGCGCCATGCCCGAGGGCGAGCAGGGCATGAACGTCGCGCGCATCGCGCTGCTGCTCGCGGGCCTGCCGGACTCGGTACCGGGCGTGACGGTCAACCGTTTCTGTGCCTCGGGCCTGCAGAGCGTCGCCCAGGCCGCCGAGCGCGTGCGCCTCGGTGCGGCCGACCTGGTGCTGGCCGGCGGCACCGAGAGCATGAGCATGATCCCGTTCATGGGCCAGCGCCCCGCGTTCAACCCGAAGGTGTTCGCGGTGGACGAGAACGTCGCCATCGCCTACGGCATGGGCATCACGGCCGAGCGGGTCGCCGAGCGCTGGTCCGTGTCGCGCGAGGACCAGGACGCGTTCGCGCTGCAGAGCCACGAGCGCGCCGTCGCGGCGCAGGACGCGGGCCACTTCGACGCCGAGATCGCGCCCGTCGAGGTCGTCCACCGCGACCCGGACCCCGGCAGTGGCGCGCTCGCGCAGACGCGCACGAGCGTGCGTGCCGACGACGGCCCGCGCCGCGACACCGACGCCGAGCGCCTGGCCGGGCTCAGGCCCGTGTTCGCCGCGAAGGGCAGCGTGACCGCCGGCAACAGCTCGCAGACGAGCGACGGCGCCGGCGCGCTGCTGGTCGCGAGCGAGGAGGCGGTGAAACGCTTCGAGCTCGAGCCGCTGGCGCGCTTCTGCAGCTACGCGGTCGCCGGGGTGCCGCCGGAGATCATGGGCATCGGCCCGATCGAGGCGATCCCGCGGGCGCTGGCCGCGGCCGGGGTGCGCCAGGACGAGCTCGACTGGATCGAGCTCAACGAGGCCTTCGCCGCGCAGAGCCTGGCCGTGATCCGCAGCCTCGAGCTCGACCCGGCGCGGGTGAACCCGCTCGGCGGCGCGATCGCGCTCGGCCATCCGCTCGGCGCGACCGGCTCGATCCGCGCGGCGACGGCGCTGCACGGGCTGCAGCGCAGCGGTGGCCGATATGGCATGGTCACGATGTGCGTCGGCACCGGCATGGGCGCGGCCGGGGTCTTCGAGGCGCTGCGCTGAGCGCGGCACACGCGCACGAGGCCGCGGAGGGGCCCGCTATGGATCGAGTCTGGCTGAAGCACTACCAGCCCGGGGTGCCCGCGGAGATCGATGCGGACGCCTTCCCCTCGGTGGGGGCGGTGTTCGAGCAGGCCTGCAGCCGCTTCGCCGACCGTGACGCCTTCCACTGCATGGGCGCGGCGCTCACCTTCGCGCAGTTCGACGCCCGCTCGCGCGACTTCGCCGCCTACCTGCAGCACGAGCTGGGGCTCGAGAAGGGCGACCGCGTCGCCCTGATGATGCCCAACTGCATGCAGTACCCGGTCGCCCTCTACGGCGTGCTCCGGGCCGGCCTGGTGGTGGTCAACGTCAATCCGCTGTACACGGCGCGCGAGCTCGAGCACCAGCTGCGCGACGCGCGCCCGCGCGCCATCGTGATCGTGGAGAACTTCTGCCACACGCTCGCCGACGAGCGCACGCGCGCTCTGGTGGATCACGTCGTGGTCACCGGCCTCGGCGACATGCTCGGCGGCCTCAAGGGCACGCTGGTCAATCTCGTGGTGCGCCACGTCAAGCGCATGGTGCCGAAGTGGTCGTTGCCGGGGGCCGTGCGCTGGCGCGAGGCGCTCGCGCGCGGCGGCAGCTGCAACCTGAGCCCACCGGACGTCGGCGGCGACGACCTCGCCTTCCTGCAGTACACCGGCGGCACCACCGGCCTGGCCAAGGGCGCGATGCTCACGCACCGCAACATGGTCGCCAACCTCGAGCAGATCTCGGTGTGGCTCGGCTCGGCCGAGGGCAGCGAGGTCGTGATCACGCCGCTGCCGCTCTACCACATCTTCAGCCTCACGGCGAACCTGCTCAACTTCGTGAAGCAGGGCGCGACCAACGTGCTGATCACGAACCCGCGCGACATCCCGGATTTCGTCAAGACGCTGCGCGGGGAGCCCTTCACGGCCATGACCGGCGTCAACACGCTGTTCAACGCGCTGCTGCACAACGAGGACTTCCACCGGCTGGACTTCTCGCGCTTCCGGCTCGCGGTGGGCGGCGGCATGGCGGTCCAGCGCAAGGTGGCGGAGGAGTGGCAGCGCGTGACGGGCACTGTGCTGATCGAGGGCTATGGCCTGACCGAGACGGCGCCCGTGGTCTGTGCGAATCCACTCGACATCACCGCGTTCACCGGCACCATCGGTGTGCCGCTTCCGTCGACGGATGTCACGGTCCGCGACGGCGACGGCACCGTGCTCGGCGTCGACGAGCCCGGCGAGCTGTGCGTGCGCGGCCCGCAGGTGATGAAGGGCTACTGGGAGCAGCCCGAGGAGACGCGCCAGGCGTTCTTCGATGACGCCTGGTTCCGCACCGGCGACATCGCGGTGATCGACGCCGAGGGCTGGGTCCGTATCGTCGATCGCAAGAAGGACATGATCGTGGTCTCGGGATTCAACGTGTACCCGAACGAGGTCGAGGACGTCGCCGTCGGCTTCGAGGGCGTGCTCGAGGCGGCGTGTGTCGGCGTGCCCGATGAGGAGGCCGGCGAGATCGTCAAGCTGTTCGTCGTGGCGGAGACGGGCCACGAGGTCGACACCGAGGCGCTGCGGCGCTACTGCCGCGAGCGCCTCACCGGCTACAAGGTGCCGAAGCGCGTCGAGGTGCGCAGCGAGCTGCCGACCGAACGTCGGCAAGATCCTGCGCCGCCAGCTGCGCGACGAGGGCACGGCCACGTAGGCCGGCTTCGGCCGCAGGCCGACGCCGGCACGCCGCCGCCAGGCGGCCGGGCAAGCGCGCAAGCCGGCGTCGGTCCGGTGCTGCGCACCGGCCCGAAACCGGCCTACGTCGCCCCGCGCAGCAGCTCGTTGATGCCGACCTTGGCGCGGGTCTGCTCGTCGGCGTACTTGACGATGATCGCCGCGTAGAGCGCGCACTTGCCGTCGCTCGAGGGCAGGGTACCCGGCACCACGACGGCGCCGGCGGGCACGCGACCGCGCAGGACTGCGTGTCGTTCTCGCGGTCGTAGATGCGCGTGCTCTGGCCGATGTAGACGCCCATGCGAGATCACCGCACCCTTCTCGACGATCACGCCCTCGACGATCTCGGAGCGCGCGCCGATGAAGCAGTTGTCCTCGACGATGGTCGGGTTCGCCTGCAGCGGCTCGAGCACGCCGCCGATGCCGACGCCGCCGGACAGATGCACGTTGCGCCCGATCTGCGCGCAGGAGCCCACGGTGGCCCAGGTGTCGACCATGGTGCCGGCGTCGACCCGGGCGCCGATGTTCACGTACGAGGGCATGAGCACGACGTCCGGGCCGATGTAGCTGCCGCGACGCACGACCGCGGGCGGCACCACGCGCATGCCACCCTCGCGGAAATCCTCCTCGGCGTAGTGCGCGAACTTCAGCTCGACCTTGTCGAAGTACTGCGTGAAGTGCCCGTCGATCGGCTGGTTGGCCTTGCAGCCGGAACGACAGCAGCACCGCCTTCTTGAGCCACTCGTTGACCTGCCAGTCGCCGGTGCCCCGGGGCTCGGCGACCCGCGCGCTACCGTCGTCGAGCGCGGCCAGCGCCTGCTCCACCGCGTCGCGCAGCTCGGCGGGCGCATCGTGGGGCGAGAGCTCGCCGCGGCGCTCGAATGCGTCCTCGATGATCCCCTGGATGTCACTCATGGCGGATGGTCTCCTGGATGGTCGATTCAGTCGCCGCGCACGTAGCGGCGGATGCGGCGCGCGCCCTCGACGCACTCGTCGAGGCCGGCGACGAGCGCGATGCGCACGCGGTCCGCGCCCGGGTTGCCCGTGTGCGCGTCGCGCCCGAGGTAGCGCCCGGGCAGCACGCGCACGTTCTCCCGCGCGAGCAGGTCGCGCGCGAACGTCTCGTCGTCGACCGGCGTGCGCGGCCAGAGATAGAACCCGGCCGCCGGGCGCGTCACCTCGAGCGCCCCGTCGAGCGTGTCCAGCACGGCATCGAACTTCTCGCGGTAGGCGACGCGGTTCGCCTGCACGTGGCCCTCGTCGTCCCAGGCGGCGATGCTCGCCGCCTGCACCGGCGGCGCCATGGCGCAGCCGTGGTAGGTGCGGTAGCGCGCGAAGGCGTCGAGGACGGCCGCGTCGCCGGCGACGAAGCCGGAGCGCAGCCGGGCAGGTTCGAGCGCTTGGACAGGCTGTGGAACACCACGCAGCGCGCGAAGTCGGCGCGCCCGCTCGCCGCGGCCGCCTCGAGCAGGCCGGGCGGGGCTCGGCCTCGGTCGGGTAGATCTCCGCGTAGCATTCGTCGGCGGCGATCACGAAGTCGTGGCGCTCGGCGCGCTCGATCAGCGCGGCGAGCCCGTCTCGATCCACCACGGCGCCGCTGGGATTGCCCGGGCTGCAGAGATAGAGCAGCTGGCAGCGCTCCCAGTCGTGCGGCATCGACCGCGGCGAGATCGGGCAGGCCGTCGGCGTCGAGCGGGTAGTACACCGGCTCGGCCCCGGCCAGCAGGGCCGCGCCCTCGTAGATCTGGTAGCAGGGATTGGGCAGCAGCACCGCCGGGCGGGGTGCCGTGCGGTCGACGACCGCCTGGGCGAAGGCGAACAGCGCCTCGCGCGTGCCGTTGACCGGCAGCACGCAGGTGTCGGGGTCGATGGTCCCGAGCCCGTAGCGCCGCCGCAGCCAGGCGGCGATCGACGCGCGCAGCGCGTCGCTGCCGCGCGACGCCGGGTAATGGCCCAGGCCGTCGAGCGCGTCCGCCAGCGCCGCGCGCGCGAGCGCCGGCGGCGCATGCCGCGGCTCGCCGATCGACAGCCGGATCGCGGCCCGCTCCGCCGGCGCCTCCACCCCGGCGAGCAGCGCCGCGAGGCGCTCGAAGGGGTAGGGCTGGAGGCGCTCGAGGTCCGGGTTCATGCGGGGCGCTTTCCGGGTCGGCAAAAGCGACTGATTATAGGCGATCGCGCCGGCACCCAATAGGCAGTGCGGGGGTGTTGCGCTAGAATGGCGCGCGCCCCGGCGCGCCGGGTCAGCGCGTAGGCGCGTTTCGGCCGAAGGCCGACGCGCGGGGTCGAACGGCCCGCGGCCCCAGCGTACGGCGCGGCCGGCTGGAAGGTACGACCAGTTCCGGGAGAGGTACCGAAGCGGTCATAACGGCACCGACTCGAAATCGGTTGGGGGCATTGCGCCCCACGTGGGTTCGAATCCCACCTCTCCGCCATGCAAACGCAAAGCCCCGCCTCGCGCGGGGCTTTGCGTTTGCGCGGTGCAGGGTGTGTGGACGAACCGACCCGGGTTCGACGGATCGGGAGGATCGCGCGATGCCGGCGCGTAGGCGCGTCGCGCCCGAAGGGCGCGCGCCACTGGGATGGCGCGCATCGATCCCAGCCCTCTTCCGCCATGCAAACGCAAAGCCCCGCCTCGTGCGGGGCTTTGCGTTTGCGCGCCGCGGATTGCTCGGACAGCCTCCCGGGCCGGTTGCGGGCGGCGCGGGCGTGCCGCCTGCGGGCACGGGGTGAAACGCGGGGCGGCCGCGGCTGTCGTCATGGGCGCAGTTCGGGTACCCTGCATCGTCCCCGGGATCCGGACCATGGCTGCCCGCGCGCGCGCCTCGTGGCCCGGGACTTGCTTGGCTTCTGCATGATATTGACCTCGATGGCTACCATGACCCAGCGGTTCGCCACGGTCGGGCAGGCGACGGACGTCGGCGCCTGGCGTGAGCACAACGAGGACGCCCTGGGCGTGAACGCGGCCGCGGGCCTGATCATCGTGGCGGATGGCATGGGCGGCCACGCGGCCGGCGAGGTGGCCAGCCGGATCACGGTGGACACGGTCGAATCGGCGGTGGTCGGCGCGGGGACCTCGCTGCACCAGGCCGTGGCGCGCGCCCACGACAATGTCCTGGCCGCCGCCGGCGACGGTCGCGGCTCGGCCGGCATGGGCACCACCTGCGTCGCCTGCCGCATCGCCAGCGACGGCCTCGAGCTCGTCTGGGTCGGCGACAGCCGCGCCTACCTGTACCGGGGCGACCAGCTCGATCCGATCACCCGGGATCACTCCTACGTGCAGTCGCTCGTCGATGCCGGCCTGCTCGCCGCCGAGCGCGCCGAGTCCCATCCCGATCGCCACATCCTGGCGCGCTGCGTCGGCGGCGCCGACCTGGAGCCGCAGGACATCGAGTCGACCTCGGTGGCCGTGCTCCCGGGCGATCGCATCCTGCTGTGCAGCGACGGCCTCACCGGCGAGCTCAGCGAGGCCTGGATGGCCGGGATCCTGAGCGTCTACCCGGATCGAGCCAGGAGGCGGCGGACGAGCTCGTGCGCTCGGCCGTCTCCGCCGGCGGTCGCGACAACGTGACGGTGATCGTCGCCACCGTGGGATGACCGCGGAGGACCCGCAAGGCGGGGCCGAGGGGGCGACGCTCGAGGGCAGCCAGCGTGTCGACCGCTGGGCCTGGCGGCCCGCTTCTTCCGGACGCGCTCTGCCGCGCGCACCGCGGTGCGCGCCGGCAAGGTCGCGGTCAACGGCGCGCGCGCGAAGCCGGCGCGCCAGGTGCGCGTCGGCGATCGGGTCGACCTGCAAAGCCCGTCGGGCCGTTTCGTGGTCGACGTCGAGGCCCTCAACGAGCAGCGCCGCCCCGCGCCGGAGGCGCGCACGCTCTACACCGAGACCCCCGAGAGCGTGGTAGCCCGTCGCCGGGAGGCCGAGGCGCGTCGCCAGCGCCGCGCCGCGGTCGTGTTCGACCACACGCGCCCGGATCGGCGCGAGCGGCGCGCGGCGATCCGCTTCCGCCGGCGCGGGGGGCCGTCCGGGTAGTCGGCGCCGCCGCGGCCGCCGTGGCGCGTGCGCAGCAGGCCCGGGTGACCCGGACGACCTTCCTCGGCCGGGCGCCGACACGCGGGCGCATGTGCCGTGGCGCATTGGGCCGGGCCCGGCGCCGTGCTATGTTACGCCGCGTTCGCAGGCGGCCGTGCACCACGGTCCGCCCCGCCCGCCCCGCGCAGGAACCCAGCTGATGAAACGGATCACCGCGATCATCAAGCCGTACAAGCTCGACGACGTGCGCGAGGCGCTCTCGGAGAGCGGCGTCAACGGCATGACGGTCACCGAGGTCAAGGGCTTCGGGCGCCAGAAGGGCCATACCGAGCTCTACCGCGGTGCCGAGTACGTGATCGACTTCCTGCCCAAGATCCGCCTCGACGTGGTCGTCTCCGACGACGTCGCCGAGGCCGCGGTCGAGGCGGTGGCCCGGGCCGCGCACACGGGCAAGATCGGTGACGGCAAGATCTTCGTCGAGCCGGTCGAGCGGGTCATCCGCATCCGCACCGGAGAGGAAGGCGATGCCGCACTCTGAGGCGCCGGCGGTGCCGGCAGAGGACGTGGCAGCCGGCGACGCACACGCCGATGCCGAATACCCGCGCGTGATCCCGCGCGACCAGCACTGCATCTCGCGCAAGCACATCAACCCGAATGCGCTGAAGGTCCTCTACCGGCTCAGCAAGGCCGGCTACCAGGCCCACCTGGTGGGCGGGGGCGTGCGCGATCTGCTGCTCGGCGAGCAGCCGAAGGACTTCGACGTGGCCACGGACGCCACCCCCGACGAGGTGCGCGCGCTGTTCCGCAACTGTCGCCTGATCGGGCGCCGCTTCCGCCTCGCGCACGTGATCTTCGGGCGCGAGGTGGTCGAGGTCGCCACCTTCCGTGCCCACCACCGGGGCGGCGACGGCGACGAGGGCGAGGTCCACGACGACGGCCGCATCCTGCGCGACAACGTCTTCGGCACCATCGAGGAGGACGCGTTCCGCCGCGATTTCACGGTCAACGCGCTCTACTACGACATCTCGCGCTTCGCCGTGCTCGACTACACCGGCGCGATGGCGGACCTGGAGGCCCGGCGCCTGCGCCTGATCGGCGACCCCGGCGAGCGCTACCGCGAGGACCCGGTGCGCATGCTGCGCGCGGCCCGCTTCGCGGCCAAGCTCGGCTTCGAGATGGACCCGGGCACCGCGGGCGCGATCGCCGAGCTCGGCGGGCTGCTGCGCGACATCCCCGCCTCGCGGCTGTTCGACGAGGTGCTCAAGCTGTTCGTCACCGGCCACGCGCTGCGCTCGCTGGAGCAGCTGCGCCGCCACGACCTGCTCGGGTACCTGTTCCCGGCCGCCGACGCCGCGCTCGAGCGCGGCGACGAGGGCTTTGCGGCGCTGCTCGAGGCGGTGCTGGCGAACACGGACCGGCGCCTGGCCGAATCCAAGCCGGTCACGCCGGCCTTCATCTATGCCGCCTTCCTGTGGCCGCGCGCGCTGGCGATCGCGGCCGAGCTGCGCGCGCAGGGCGAGCCGCCGGTGATGGCGATGCAGCGCGCCGCCGCGCGCGCCGCCGACGAGCAGCAGGCCCATACCTCGCTGCCCAAGCGCTTCTCCGGGCCGATGCGCGAGATCTGGATCCTGCAGCCGAAGCTCGAGGGCTACCGCGGCAAGCGCGCCCGCAGGCTGCTGGCCCACCCGCGCCTGCGCGCCGCCTGGGACTTCCTGTGCCTGCGCCGCGACGCCGGCGAGGACCTCGCCGAGGTCTGCGAGTGGTGGCGCCAGGCCATGGAGGCGGACGCCGGCGGCGGCGAGGCGCCGGCCGAGCGCGCGCCCGGGGCGCGCGCGAGGACGGCGGCCGACGGCGGCGGCCGCCGCCGGCGCCGGTGGCGGGCGCGCGGCCGCGGGGGCAGGCGCCGGTCATGAGCCGGCGCGTCGCCGGCCTGGATCGGGCTGGGCAGCAACCTCGACGCGCCCGGCCGCGCAGGTGCGCGCCGGCCTCGACGCGCTGGCGCGGTTGCCGCGCACGCGGCTGACGGCGCGCTCCGGCGCTCTACCGCAGCGCCGCCATGGGGCCGCGCGGACCAGCCCGACTTCGTCAACGCCGTCGCGCGGCCTGGAGACCGCGCTCGACCCGCACGCGCTGCTCGACGCGCTGCAGGCGATCGAGGCCGCGGCCGGGCGGCGTGCGCGGCGGCGAGCGCTGGGGGCCGCGCACGCTCGACCTCGACCTGCTGCTCCACGGCGAGCACCGGCTCGGCGGACGCGCGCCTGGTGCTGCCGCACCCGGGCATCGCCGAGCGCGCGTTCGTGCTCGTGCCGCTGGCGGCGCTCGCGCCGCAGCTCGAGATCCCGGGCGCCGGCCGGGTCGGCGCGCTCGCGGCCGCGGTGCCCGCCGGCGCCGTCGAGGCGCTGGAGGAGGAGGCCGCATCGTGAGCGGCGGCGGGCGCTACATCGTCGTCGAGGGGCCGATCGGCGTGGGCAAGACCACGCTCGCGCGGCGCCTGGCCCAGAGCTTCGGCTCCGAGCTGCTGCTCGAGGGCGCCGAGCACAACCCGTTTCTCGAGCGCTTCTACCGCAACCCGCGCGAGGCCGCGCTGTCGACGCAGCTGCATTTCCTGCTGCAGCGGGCCGAGCAGCTGCGCGGCCTGTCGCAGAGCGACCTGTTCAACCCGGTCTGGATCGCCGACTTCCTGATGGAGAAGGACCGGCTGTTCGCCGAGGTCAACCTCGACGCCGACGAGCTGGCGCTCTACCGCCAGGTCTACGACCATCTGGTGCTCGACCCGCCGCGCCCCGACCTCGTGGTCTACCTGCAGGCCTCGGTCAAGGTGCTGCGCGAGCGCATCGAGAAGCGCGGCATCGACTACGAGCGCGGCATGGATGCGGGCTACCTGCAGCGCCTGGCGGATGCCTACACGCGCTTCTTCCACGACTACGACGACGCGCCGCTGCTGATCGTCAACGCCACGGACATCAACTTCGCCGAGAACGACGCCGATTACGACGCGCTGCTCGACGAGATCCGCCGCACCCGCAGCGGCCGGCACTTCTTCAACCCGGCGCCGCTGACCGGCTGAGCCGCGCGCCGCTCGTTGTCGACGCCGAATGCCCCTGGCGTTATAATCGAGCGTATCCCCCATCGGTCCACGGGCCGGGCAGGCGATGAGCTTCTATACCTCCCCGAGAGGGCGCGGTCACCGGCGCGACGCTGCAGGCGATGAAGCGCGACGAGCGCCCGATCGCGGCGCTGACCGCCTACGATGCCGCCCTTGCCGGCGTGCTCGACGAGTGCGGCCTCGACGTCGTGCTCGTCGGCGACAGCCTCGGCCAGGTGGTCCAGGGCCACGGCAGCACGATCCCGGTCAGCGTCGACGACATGATCTACCACGCCCGGGCCGTGCGCCGCGGGCTCGAGCGCGCGCTGCTGATGGTGGACATGCCCTTCATGAGCTTCGCCACGCCGGAGGACGCGCTGGCCAATGCCGGGCGCATGATGAAGGAGGCCGGCGCCCAGATGGTCAAGCTCGAGGGCGGCAGCGCCCAGGTCGCCACCGTGCGCCGCCTGGACGAGTGCGGCATCCCGGTGTGCGCGCACCTCGGGCTCAAGCCGCAGTCGGTGCACAAGCTCGGCGGCTACCGCGTCCAGGGGCGCGACGAGGCGTCGGCGCGCGCGATGCTCGAGGACGCGCTCGCGCTCGAGGCCGCCGGCGCCGACGTGGTGCTGCTCGAGTGCGTGCCCGCGGCGCTGGCGCGCGAGATCGCCGGCAACCTCAACGTCCCGGTCATCGGCATCGGCGCCGGGCCGGACTGCGACGGCCAGATCCTGGTGCTGCACGACGCGCTCGGGATCACCCCGCGGCCGCCGCGCTTCGCGCGCGACTTCCTCGCCGGCAGCGACGGGATCCGGGGCGCCGTGCGCGACTACGTGGAGGCCGTGCGTGAGCGTCGCTTCCCCGGCACCGAGCAGACGATCGAGTAGCGTGGCGCTCGCCGTCGAGGAGCAGCCCGCGGCGCTGCGCGCGCGCGTGCGCGCGTGGCGCGCCGCGGGCGAGCGCGTCGCCCTCGTGCCGACGATGGGTGATCTGCACGCGGGCCACCTGGCGCTCGTGGACGCGGCCGCGGCGCGCGCCGAGCGCGTGGTCGCGAGCGTGTTCGTGAACCCGCTGCAGTTCGGCCCCGGCGAGGACTACGAGAGCTATCCGCGCGTGCTCGACCACGATCGCCGGCGGCTCGCCGAGCACGGCGCCCACCTGCTGTACGCGCCGGCGACGGCGACCATGTACCCGCGCGGCCTCGACGAGACGGTGCGCATCCGGGTGCCGGGGCTCGACGACGTCCTCTGCGGTGCCGACCGTCCCGGGCACTTCGCCGGCGTGGCGACCGTGGTCACCAAGCTGCTCAACGCGGCGGAGCCCGACGTCGCCCTGTTCGGCGAGAAGGACTACCAGCAGCTGCTGATCATCCGGCGCCTCGCCGACGACCTCGACTACGGCGTCGAGGTCGTCGGCGTGCCCACCGTGCGCGAGGCCGACGGGCTCGCGCTGTCGTCGCGCAACGCCTACCTGGCCGCGCACGAGCGCGGCGGCGGCACCGGCGCTGCACGGGGCGCTGCGCGGGCGCGGCCGCGCGCGTGGCCGCCGGCGAGCGCGATTTCGCGCCGGCTCGAGGATGACGCCGTCACGGCGAGCTGGAGGCGGCGGGCCTGCGCCCGCGCTACGTGGCCGTGCGCCGGGCCGCGGACCTGGCGCCGCCGGGCGACGACGACCCGCCGGGGGCCCTGCGGGTGCTCGCGGCGGCGCAGCTCGGCGAGGCCCGCCTGATCGACAACGTCGCCGTGGAGGCGCCGGGCGCATGAGCGCGCTGACCCGGTCGCCGGCGTGGCAGGAGGTCGTCGAGCGGCACGCCGCCGCACGCCGGCATCAGCGCTGACCGAGCTGTTCGCCGCCGACCCCCAGCGCGCCGTGCGCTATACGCGCTCGGCCGCCGGCCTGGCCCTGGACGCGTCCAAGACCCACCTGACGCCGTCGGTGTTCGAGGCCCTGCTCGGCCTGGCGCGCCAGCAGGACGTGCTCGGCTGGCGCGACCGCATGTTCGCGGGCGAGGCGATCAACCACACCGAGGGCCGCCCGGCGCTGCACGCGGCCCTGCGCACGCCCGAGCTGGGCGCGCTCAGCGTCGGCGGCGAGCGCGTCGACGCGGCCGTGGAGCGCGCGCAGCGGCGCATGGCGCGGCTGGTCGAGGGGATCGCCTCGGGCGAGCTGCGCGGCGCCGATGGCGGCCCGATCACCGACGTGGTCAACATCGGCATCGGCGGCTCCGACCTCGGGCCGCGGCTCGCCTGCGAGGCGCTGGCGCCGCTGGCGCGGGCGCAGCCGCGGGTGCACTTCGTGGCCAACCTCGACCCGGCCGACCGCGAGAGCGCGCTGGCCGGCGTCGACCCGGCGCGCACGCTGTTCGTCGTGGCCTCGAAGACGTTCACGACGCTCGAGACGCTCGCCAATGCGCGCGCGGCGCGGGCGCAGGTGGTGGCGGCGGCCGGCGAGGCCGGCGTGCGCCACCATTTCGCCGCGGTCACCGGCCGGCCCGAGCGCGCGCGCGAGTGGGGCATCGACGAGGAGCGCATCCTCCCGCTGTGGGACTGGGTCGGCGGGCGCTACTCGCTGTGGTCGCCCATCGGCCTGCCGGTGGCGCTGGCGCTGGGCATGGAGGGCTTCGGCGAGCTGCTGGCGGGCGCCGCCGCGATGGACCGCCATTTCCGCGATGCCCCGGAGAACGAGAACCTGCCGCTGTGGCTCGCGCTGGTCGCCACCTGGTACCGCAACTTCGACGGCGCCGCGAGCCACGTGGTCGTGCCGTACGCGCAGCGCCTGGCGAGCCTGCCGGCGTATCTCCAGCAGCTCGAGATGGAATCGAACGGCAAGTCGGTCGACCGCGACGGCGAGCCGGTCGACTACGCCACCGCGCCGGCGATCTGGGGCCAGGTCGGCACCACCGGCCAGCACGCGTTCTTCCAGTGGCTGCACCAGGGCACCGAGCGCGTCGCCTGCGACGTGATCGCCGTGCGCGGCGACGGCGATCCCGACCGCGACGCTGCTCGCGGCGAACGCGCTCGGCCAGGCCGCGGCCCTGCTCGAGGGGACGCACCGACGCGCTGCGCCGCGCCGGCGTCGACGAGCACCTGCGAGCGCACCGCGCCATGCCCGGCGACCGCCGCGACGGTGACGCTGCTGCTCGACGCGCTCGAGCCGCGCACGCTGGGCGCGCTGCTCGCGCTCTACGAGCACAAGGTCTTCTGCCAGGCGATGATCTGGCGCATCAACCCGTTCGACCAGTGGGGCGTCGAGCGCGGCAAGGAGCTCGCGCGCGAGCTCACCGGGCTGCTCGGCGGCACGGGCGACGACAGCGCCTGGGACGGCTCGACGCGGCAGCTGATCCGGCGGTATCGGGGGGATCGGGTCGAAGCGCCCAGCGCCCAGCGCCCAGCGCCCAGGGCGCAGGGCGAAGGGCGAAGGGCGAAGGGCGCAGGGCGAAGGGCGAAGGGCGAAGGGCGAAGGGCGAAGGGCGAAGGGCGGAGGGCGAAGGGCGAAGGGCGAAGGGCGACGGGCGACGGGCGACGGGCGACGGGCGACGGGCGACGGGCGACGGGCGACGGGCGACGGGCAACAGAGGCAACGGGCGACGGGCGACGGGCGACGGGCGAAGGGTCGAGGGCCGAGGATGGTTGCCGGCAGGCCATGCGCCAGCGCGTCTCCCCGGGACCTTACTCCGCCCGGCGCGCTCGTAGGCGCGTTCGCGCCGCAGCGAACGCGCGCGTCGGCCTCCGGCCGAAACGCGCCTACAGCCCGTTTCCCTGGGCCCTGGGCCCTTCGCCCTTCGCCCTTCGCCCTTCGCCCTTCGCCCTTCGCCCTCAGCCCTTCTCTTCACCCCCTTGGCGCGCGCGGGTCCTCCGCCCTGTCCAGCAGCGCGACGAGCGGCGACTCGCGCTCGCGCTTGATCTGCTTGGTGACGATGTAGGTGAAGTAGCGGTCGATGCCGACCTCGGCCAGCAGCAGGGCGTCGATGATGCGCTGGTAGTGGTCGATGTCCAGCGCCACCACCTTGAGCAGGTAGTCGATGCCGCCGCCGGTGCTGTAGCACTCGACGATCTCGGGCACCTCGGCGATCGCCTCCTCGAAGCGGTCGAAGTCCCGCGCCTGGTGGCTGCGCAGGGTCACCTCGACCAGGATGGTCGCCGTGTGCAGCAGGCGCTCGAGATCGACGTCGGCGTGGTAGCCGCGGATGTAGCCGTTCTGCTCGAGCCGGCGCATGCGCTCCCAGCACGGGCTCGGCGAGAGCCCGATCTCCTCGGCCAGCTTGAGCTTGGTGATGCGCCCGTCGCGCTGCAGCGCCGCCAGGATCTTGACGTCGTACGCGTCGAGCTTCGGTGCGTCCCCGCTCGCCATGGTTAGCTCGGCCGTGTCCGCGCCCGCGAACGGGTCGGTGGCGTGCCCGCGCCACGCACGCGCCGCCCGCGCCCGGATGCGCTCCGCCTGGCGGGATGCGCCATGGTGACCCCTCGGACCGTGTGGGGAAGGCGGCGCCCAAGCGGCGCCGACGGCGGGAGGTTAGTGGGTGGTGGGGCGGTCTGCAACTGGGTGTGATCTCCCATCACATTGCGCGCGTCGGCATTGCGCGCGTCCGCCTTCGGCGGAAACGCGCGCGGGTGCCTCCTGGCGTGCGGGCGATCGCGCCGGCGATGGGCGTGCCCTCAATACCCGCGCTCGGGGTCGACGACGTGCGCCAGCGGCTCGCCGGCGCGCTCGCGCCGGATGCCGTCGGCGACGTGGCGCGCGCCGGTCTCCGGGTTGGTGAGGCTGGCGACGTGGGGCGTCACCGTGATCCGCGGGTGGTGCCAGTACGGGTGCTCGGGCGGCAGCGGCTCGGTCTCGAAGGCATCGAGCACCGCGTGGGCGAGCGTGCCCTCGCCGAGCGCGCGCAGCAGGTCCTGCTCGACGACGTGCGCCCCGCGCGCGGCGTTGATCACCACCGCCCCCCGGGGCAGCGACGCGAACGCATCGGCCGAGAGGATGCCGCGCGTGGCCGCGGTCAGCGGCAGCAGGCACACCAGGATGTCGCTGCGCGCCAGCAACCGCGGCAGCGCGTCGGCGCCGTGATACACGTGCACGCCCGCGAGCTCGCGGGGGCTGCGCGCGTAGCCGGCGACGTCGAAGCCGAGCTCGGCCAGGGCACGGGCGCAGGCGCCGCCGAGCTCGCCCAGGCCGAGCACGCCGACGCGGCGCTCGCCGGGACGCGGCTGCTCGTGCGTGCGCCACTCGCGCCGGCCCTGCTGGCGCTCGTAGGCGGGCATGCCGCGGTGGTGGCGCAGGACCTGGTAGAGCACGTACTCGACCATGCCCTCGGTGAGCGCCGGGTCGACCATGCGCACCAGCGGCACGCCGTCCGGCAGCTCTGCCCCGACGAGATGGTCGACGCCGGCGCCCAGCGAGAACACCACCCGCAGTCGGGGCAGCTCGCGCAGGAAGCCGTCGGGCGAGGCCCAGACCAGGGCGTAGTCGATGTCGGCCGGGTCGCCGGTGTCCGGCCACACGCGTACCTCGAGCCCGGGCAGCTCGCGCTGCAGCGCGTCGCGCCAGCGCTCCGGGGGGTCGGAGGGGCTGCGGAAGAGCAGCGTGGGCATGGCCGGCGCTCCGCGCGATCGGGCCGCCGATTGTAAACGTCATCCGCGCCGCCGGCGGAATCCGCTGCCGCGGCGCAGGCGTAACCATGGACCGGGCGCACCGTGGCGCGTGCATGCGCCGGGTGCCCGGGGCGGATCGTGCGTCGAACCGGCGCGAAAAACCGGTCTACACTCGCTCGGCATCGCCCGGCGCAACCTGCCGCCGGGCGCCGGATTGGTCGCTCCCATGGACACGAGCCGCACCGAGTCGAACGCCACGCCATGCGCGCGAGGGCCGGCGTCCCCGCGGGGCCGCCGCGCCGCCCGCACCGAGGCCGTGGCGCCCCCGATCGCGTCGCCCGGCGGGGTCGCCGTGCAGCGCCGCGGCAGGTGCGGGCCCGCGCCGCGGCCGGCGGGGTCGGCGCATGAGGGCTGCCGGCGGCCGCGGGTTCACCGCCATCGCGCTCGCGGCGCTCGCCGTGGTGCTGGGGTTGGCGCCGGTCACCGCCGCGTCCCAGGGTGACGACCCCGAGCCGCTGACGATCGTGAGCTGGGGCGGCGTCTACCAGAAGAGCCAGCGCGAGGCCTACTTCGAGCCGTTCACCGAGAAGACCGGGATCCCGATCCGGGAAGAGGAGTACACCGGCAACTTCGACGCGGTGATCGAGCAGGTCGAGTCCGGCAACGCGACCTGGGACCTGGTCGACGTGACCCTCGCCGACGCCATCCGCGGCTGCGAGAACGGCTACCTCGAGCCCATCCCGCCGAGCATCCTGCCGCCGGCGCCGGACGGCACCCCGGCGATGCAGGACTTCCTGCCCAACACCCTGCACGAGTGCGCGGTGGGCGAGATCCTGTGGTCCACGCTGTGGGCCTACAACCGCAACGCCTTCTCCGGCGAGGCCCCGGACTCGGTCGAGGACGTGTTCGACACGCAGCGTTTCGCCGGTGAGCGCGGCATGCGCAAGACGCCGCGCAACAACCTGGAGTGGGCGCTGATGGCCGACGGCGTCGAGCCGGGCAACGTCTACGACGAGCTGCGCACCGACGCGGGCGTGGAGCGCGCCTTCGCCCGACTCGACTCGATCCGCGGGAGCATCCGCTGGTGGGAGTCGGGCTCGACCCCGCAGGAGTGGCTCGCCAGCGGCGAGGTCTCGCTCTCGACCGCCTACAACGGGCGGGTGTTCAACTCGATCGTGAATCAGGGCCAGCCGTTCGAGTACATCTGGGACGGCCAGATGTGGGAGATCGACCTCTGGGTGATCCCGCGCGGCGCCGACAACCTGGCGAACGTGCTGAAGTTCGTCGCCTTCGCGACCGGCACCCGCCCGCTGGCCGAGCAGACCGAGTACGTCTCGTACGCCCCCGCGCGCAAATCCTCGCTGCCGCTGGTGCGCTCGGAGTACCAGCCGCACATGCCGACGGCGCCGGGCAATTTCCGCAACGCGCTGCAGAACGATTTCCTCTGGTGGGCGGAGAACCAGGAGGAGATGGACGAGCGCTTCAATGCCTGGCTCGCGGAGGGTGACGGCTGACCCCATTCCCCACCGCGAGGGTGAGTTTTTCTCAGGGGGCGTTCAAGTTGAATTCACAGGGGGCGTGTGTTTAGATCAAAACGCGCCGAAGTACCGGATAACAACTACTCCAGGGAGTCACGGCTGACATGTCGTCCGATGATGCCTTCGTCCAGTTCAGCGAAGTCCAGAAGAGCTATGACGGCGAGACGCTGGTCGTCAAGGACCTGAACCTCGACATCGGCAAGGGCGAGTTCCTGACCATGCTCGGGCCGTCGGGCTCGGGCAAGACCACCTGCCTGATGATGCTCGCCGGCTTCGAGACCGCGACGCATGGCGAGATCCAGCTGGACGGCAAGCCGATCAACAACGTCCCGCCGCACAAGCGCGGCATCGGCATGGTGTTCCAGAACTACGCCCTGTTCCCGCACATGACCGTGGCCGAGAACCTCGCCTTCCCGCTCGAGGTGCGCAAGATGAGCAAGGCGGAGATCGAGGAGAAGGTCAAGAAGGCGCTCGACATGGTGCAGATGGGCGAGTTCGGCGGCCGCCGCCCGGCGCAGCTCTCGGGCGGCCAGCAGCAGCGCGTCGCGCTGGCCCGCGCGCTGGTGTTCGAGCCCGAGCTGGTGCTGATGGACGAGCCGCTCGGCGCGCTCGACAAGCAGCTGCGCGAGCACATGCAGTTCGAGATCAAGCACCTGCACGAGCGGCTCGGCGTCACCGTGGTCTACGTCACCCACGACCAGTCCGAGGCGCTGACGATGTCGGACCGCATCGCCGTGTTCGACGATGGCCGCATCCAGCAGCTCGCCGACGCCGGCCGACCTCTACGAGAAGCCGCGACAACGCCTTCGTCGCCCAGTTCATCGGCGAGAACAACACGCTCTGTCGGGCAAGGTGACCGAGATCAGCGGCGACGACGCGCACCGTCGAGCTCGGCGGCGGCGTCCGGGGTGATCGCGCAAGGCGGTCAACGTCGCCGGTGCGGGCGAGCGGACCATGCTCGTCGATCCGCCCCGAGCGGGTGATCACGGTCGAGCCGACGCCGAGGGGCACCGCAACCACGCTGCGAGGGCACGGTGCGCGAGCTCATCTACCTGGGCGATCACATCCGCACGCCGCCTGCGGGTGGCCGGAACCGACGACTTCGTCGTCAGAGTCCGACAGCGCAGGACATGCCGCGCCGGCCGTGGGCAGACCGTGCGCTTCGGCTGGGCCAGGGAGGACTGCCGCGCGCTCGACGCTGAGGACGCCCCGCACGCGATGCGGTGCCATGGATACCGGAGCGTCCGGTGGCGCATGCCGGCCCGGCGCCGGCGTCGCCATCCCGCAGGCGAGGAGCCGATCGCCACGGGCACAGTCAACACGAGGGAGATCTGACAATGATGACACATGCTCAAGTACGACCCGTAGCCGGCGTCGCGGCCGCTGCTGTCGGCCGGCGGCCGCACCCAGCGCTGCGACTGGCCGAGGCAACTCACGATCACGTCTCGTGGGGCGGCGCGTACGAGGAGAGCCAGCGCCGGGCGTACTACGAGCCTTATACCGAGATGACGGGCACCGAGATCGTCCATCGGTGTCGAAATCGGCCGAACGAGCCTGGCGGCGCCGATGCGCGCGCAGGTCGAGGCCGGCAACGTCGACCTGGGACGTGGTCGACATGGTCGACGGCCGACGCCGATCCAGCGCTCTGCGACGAGGGCCTCGTCGATGGAGATCGATCGCATGACGAGTGCTGCGCGCCGGCGCCGGACGGCACCCGCCGAGCGAGGACTTCGTCGACCGCGCGTCTGCGCGACTGCTTCGTGCCCGAGATCGTCTATCGACGACCCTCGGGCTACGGACACGACGCGAGTGCCTGGGACGGCGAGCAGCCGGACTCGGCATCGACGACTTCTTCGACACTCGAGACCTTCCCGGGCAAGCGCGTCCTTGCAGAAGCGCCCGAGCGAGCAACGCTCGAGTGGGCGCTGATCTGCCGACGGCGTCGCCGCCGGACGAGGTCTACGACGTGCTCGAGACCGCCGAGGGCGTGGACCGCGCGCTTCGGCCAAGCTCGACACCATCAAGGACAAGACGCGTCTGGTGGTCAGCCGGCGCGCAGCCGCCGCAGCGCCTTGCCGACGGCGAGGTGGCGATCGCGACTCGGCCTACAACGGGCGCTTCTTCAACGCCGATCGATGAGCGAGGACCAGCCGGTCGAGATGCTCTGGGACTGGCAGGTCTTCGACCTCGACGGCTGGGTGGTCCCGGACGGGCGTGGACGACAGCGAGGCGGCGTCAAGCAGTTCCTCCGCGTTCTCGACCGACACCCAGCGGCTGGCGGACCAGGCCAAGTTCATCTCCTACGGCCCGGCCCGCAAGTCCTCGGCGCCGCTGGTCGGCGAGCATGCCGAGCACGGGCATCGACGATGGCGCCGCACATGCCGACCAACGCCGGACGAACCGGAGAACGCGCTGGTCTGCGAACGACTCGATCTTCTGGGCCGACTACCGGCGACGAACTGTACGAGCGCTTCAACGCCTGGCTGGCGCGTAGCAACGGCAGCACCGCACGGGCCCGCGCGGGGCGGTCGCCCGCCGCGGCCTTCCGGGGCCGCGCGCTGCGCGGCCCGAAGGCCGGACCGATGACCGAAGCCGACGGGCAAGCCGGACATGGCGCAGAGACCGCGACCAGCGACGGCTGGGCGGTGCGCGGCGCAGACCGACGACGTGATGCGGCGGCGGACGGGACGCCGCTCAAGGACAGCCTGGCCGCGCGCCATGCGCCGCGCAGAAGCTCGCGCGCGCTGCTGCTGGTCGCTGCCGCTCGTGCCTGTTCATCCTGCTCATCGTTCGTCGATCCCGATCGCCGACATGCTGTTCCGCGCGGTCGAGAGCACCGGAGATCGCCAACGTGCTCCCGCGCACGGCCGAGGCGCTCGAGGAGTGGAACCGGCGAGGCGGCTGCCGTGGCGAGGCCGCCTACGCGGCACTGGCCGCCGACATCGCCGAGGCGCGCGAGAACCGCGATCTCGGCAAGGCGTCGGCGCGCGTCAACTATGTCATGCCGGGCGCCCGCAGCCTGTTCTCGAAGACCGGGCGCGCGGCCGGCGACATGAGCGCCCCGTACAAGGAGGCGCTGATCGGCGTCGACGAGGACTGGGGCGAGCCCGAGGTCTGGCGCGTGATGCAGCGCGAGGCCGATCCCTTGACGATGACCTACTACCTCCAGGCCATCGACATGAAGTACAGCCCAGACGGCGACGATCGTCAGCCGTGCCCGAGCGACATGCAGATCTACCAGACCCTGTTCTGGCGCACCTTCGTGCTGTCGAGCGCGCTGATCACGGGCCTGACGATCCTGCTCGGCTTCCCGATCGCGTAGCTGCTGGCGAACCTGCCGATGCGCACCTCGAACCTGCTGATGATCCTGGTGCTGCTGCCGTTCTGGACCTCGCTCCTGGTGCGCACCTCGTCGTGGATCGTGCTGCTGCAGCAGCAGGGCGTGATCAACGACACGCTGGTCTGTATCGGCATCGTCGGCGACGACGAGCGGCTGCAGATGATCTACAACCAGACCGGCACGATCGTCGGCGATGACCCACATCCTGCTGCCGTTCATGATCCTGCCGCTCTACTCGGTGATGAAGACCATCCCGCCCTCCTACGTGCGCGCGGCCAAGTCGCTGGGCGCCACCGACTGGACGGCGTTCTGGCGGGTCTACTTCCCCAACACCGTGCCGGGCATCGGCGCCGGGCAGCATCCTCGTCTTCATCCTCTCGATCGGCTACTACATCACGCCCGCGCTGATCGGCGGCGCCGTCCGGACATCTTCATCTCGAACCGGATCGCCTACCACATGCACGGACGTCGCTGAACTGGCACCTCGCAGCCGCGCTGGGCTCGATCCTGCTGTTCGTCGTCCTGGGCCTGTACTGGACGTACAACAAGATCGTGGGCGTCGACCAGATGAAGCTCGGCTGACGGGGGAGCGAGTACGATGCCGATTCCACAGTATGCGGGCCGCGGCGAACGGACCTGGTACTACACCTACCGGGTCATCTGCGGGCTGATCTTCTTCTTCCTGATCACGCCGATCGTGATCATCGTGCCGCTCTCGTTCAACGCGGAGCCGTACTTCACCTTCACGCGCGAGATGCTCACGTTCGACCCCGCCGGCTACTCGCTGCGCTGGTACCGGGATTTCCTGACCAGCGACGAGTGGCTCACCGGGATCAAGAACACCTTCATCATCGCGATCGCCTCGACGGCCCTGGCGACCTCGCTCGGTACGCTGGCGGCGCTGGGCCTGTCGCGCTCGTACATGCCGTGGCGCAACGCCTTCATGGCGCTGCTGATCTCGCCGATGATCGTGCCGCTGATCATCTCGGCCGCGGGCATGTACTTCTTCTATTCCGATGTCGGGCTGGCACAGACGTATCCCGGCATCATCCTGGCGCACACGGCGCTCGGCACCCCGTTCGTGATCATCACCGTGACCGCGACCCTGGTGGGCTTCGACCAGACCCTGGTGCGGGCGGCCGCGACCTGCGGCTCCCATCCGACGAACACGTTCTTCAAGGTCACGATGCCGCTGATCGCGCCGGGCGTGATCTCGGGCGCGCTGTTCGCGTTCATCACGTCGGTGGACGAGGTCGTGGTCGTGCTACTTCGTCGGCTCGGCCCCGATCAGAAGACCGTGCCGCTGGCAAGATGTTCATCGGGCATCCGCGAGGAGATCAGCCCGACGATCCTGGCGGTCGCGTCGATCCTGGTCGGGCTCTCGATTCTGCTGCTGACCACGCTGGAGCTGATCCGGCGCCGCAACGAGCGCCTGCGCGGCATCGTGCCGCACTAGCTGTCGCCGCAAGGGGCGGGCGGTAGTCCGCTGCGCCCGCGCACCCGGGGAGATTCGCCGCATGAGCCTGTTCAACGGAATCCTGGTGGCAACGGACGGCTCGGACCCGTCACAGCGCGCGGTGGAGACCGCGGCCCGGCTCGCGGCGTCCGAGGGCGAGCCGCTCTACATCCTCAACGTGATCCGCGACATGCAGTTCCCCGCGGCGCTGTCGCGCATGGCCGAGGTGGAGCGCCTGGTGGGCACGCGCAGCGACGTGCTCAACTACGTGGCGGAGAAGATCCTGCGCGACGCCAAGGACCAGGCGAAGAAGAAGGGCGCGAAGACGATCGAGACGCTCACCCGCAGCGGCGATCCCGCGTCGGCGATTGTCGAGGCCGCCGGCGAGAAGGGCGCCACGCTGGTCGTGATCGGCACGCGCGGGCTGCGGCGGCATGGCCGGCGCGCTGCTCGGCAGCGTGTCGCGCAAGGTCTCGAACCTCGCCGAGCAGAACGTCCTCATCGTGCGCTGAGCGGGGCCGCCTGCCCGGCGCGCCCTTTATCCATTGCAAGGCGTGCCCGACGAGTCCCCGCAGGCCGGCTTCGGCCGCAGGCCGACGCCGGCACGCCGCCGCCAGGCGGCCGGCGTGTCCTGGCTTGCCGGCGTCGGCCCGGCGCTGCGCACCGGGCCGAAACCGGCCTGCGGCGCTCCGCGAGAGATCACGCACAGCGGCAACCGCGCCGCGGCAGCCCGATCGACGCCGGCTTGCGCGGCCTGACCCACCTGTCGGATCCTGCGGCGACGGGGCCATCGCGGAGAAGCTCCCATGAAGCACCAGGATCGTGTCGCCATCGTCACCGGGGCGGCGCGCGGCATCGGGCGCGGCTGCGCCGAGCGCCTCGCGCGCGACGGCGCGCGCGTGCTGCTCGCCGACGTCGACGACGAGGGCGGCGTGGCCGCGGCGGCCGAGGTCGCGCAGGCCGCCGGTGGCGACGAGCGCGCCGCCTATGTCCACTGTGACGTGGGCGACGGCGAGCAGGTGCGCGCCCTGGTCGATCGCGCGGTGGCGGACTGGGGCGGCATCGACGTCTGCGTCGCCAACGCCGCGATCGTGCACGCCGCCGACTTCCTCGAGCTCGAGGAGGCCGACTTCGACCGCGTGCTGCGGGTCAACCTCAAGGGCGTGTTCCTCGTCGGCCAGGCCGCCGCCCGGGCGATGGTCGATGCGGGGCGCGGGGGCGCGATCGTGAACATGTCGTCGATCAACCAGCAGGTCGCGCTGCCCGACCAGGTGCCGTACTGCGTCGCCAAGGGCGGTATCCAGCAGCTCACCCGGGTGATGGCGCTCTCGCTCGCGCAGCGCGGCATCCGCGTGAACGCGGTCGGGCCCGGGTCGATCGGCACCGAGATGCTCGAGTCCGTGCTCTCCAGCGACCCCGCGGCGCGCAGCAAGGTCCTGTCGCGCACGCCCATGGGGCGCGTCGGCACGGTCGGGGAGATCGCCGCCTGCGTCTCCTTCCTCGCCTCGGACGAGGCCTCCTACGTTACCGGCCACACCCTCATGGCCGACGGCGGGCGCCTGGCGTTGAATTATTTCGCGCCCGTGCCGGAGGCCTGATCCGCCAGCGTCGGTGCCGTGTGCGCCGGCACCGGCCCGAAGCCGGCCAAGTACGGCGGCGTGGCGTGTTCGTCGGGGACGTGTCGCGCCGGCTTCGGCCGCAGGCCGACGCCGGCGTGCCGCCGCGAGGCGCCGCGGGTGGTTCGCGCGCCGGCCCGAAACCGGCCTACGGCGGCGTGGCGTGTTCGCCGGAGGACATGTAGAGGCCGGCTTCGGCCGCAGGCCGACGCCGGCATGCCGCCGCGAGGCGGCGCGGGCGTGTTCGCGCACCGGCGTCGGTCCGGTGCGCGGCACCGGCCCGGAACCGGCCTACGATCGATTGACCAAGGCCACGCCGACCACGATCGTCGCCATGCCGGCGAGCGCGGCCGGGCCGAGGGTCTCGCCGAACAGCAGCCAGGCGTAGGCGGCCGCGGTCGGGGGCACGAGGTAGAACAGGCTCGCCACGCGCGAGGCGGCGCCGCGGCGGATCAGCAGGAACAGCAGGCTGATCGCGCCGAGCGACAGCACCACCGAGAGCCAGGCGAGCGCGAACACGAACTCGGGCGTCCATTGCAGCGGCTGGTCGTCGAAGACGAGCGCGACCGGGATCATCGCGAGCGCCGCCGCGGCGTACTGGATCGCCGCGCCCGAGCGCAGGTCGAGCGCGGGGCAGAAGCGCTTCTGGTAGAGCGTGCCCGCGGTGATGCCGAGCAGCGCGAGCACGATCGCCGCGATGCCGCCGGCGCGTCCCGCCGCCGGCAGTGCGAGCTGCTCGCCGACGACCAGCACCAGCCCGACGAAGCCGAGCGCGAAGCCTGCCCACTGGTGCGGGCGCAGGCGCTCGCCCAGCAGCGGTCCGACGGCGAACGCGGTCAGCACGGGCTGGGTGCCGACGATCAGCGCCGTGATCCCGGCGGGCACGCCCGCGTCGATGCCCGCGAACACGCCGCCGAGGTAGACGCCGTGCAGCAGCAGGCCCGCGACCGCGATGTGCGCCCAGGCGCGGCGATCCGCGGGCCAGGGCGCGCGCCACACCAGCGACACCGCGAGCAGGAGCACGGCGACGACCGCGAAGCGGATCGCGAGGAAGTCGAACGGGCCCGCCCAGGGCAGGCCGTACTTGGCGCCGACGAAGCCCGTCGACCACAGCGCCACGAAGCCGAGACCGAGCAGGGTGTCCGGGCGGACCAGGTGCGACGTGTCGGCCCGCCCGGCGCGGGTCTCGCGCGCCGTCACTTCATCGTCGGCATCGAGAACTCGGCGGGCGCGTGCACGTCCGTCGGCCAGCGCGCCGTGACCGTCTTCATGCGGGTGTAGAAGCGCACGCCCTCGGGGCCGTGGATGTGCATCGGGCCGAACAGCGAGCGCTTCCAGCCGCCGAAGCTGTGGAAGGCCACCGGCACGGGCAGCGGCACGTTGATACCCACCATGCCCACCTCGATGGCGTCGGCAAAGCGCCGTGCGGCCTCGCCGTCGCGGGTGAACACGCAGGTGCCATTGCCGTACTGGTGGGCGTTGATCAGCACGATGGCCTCCTCGAAGGTCTCGACGCGTACCACGCACAGCACCGGGCCGAAGATCTCGTCGCGGTAGATGCTCATCTCCGGGGTCACCCGGTCGAACAGGCAGCCGCCCGAGGAAGAAGCCCGTCGCTCGTGGCCCGGCACGGTCGAGCTCGCGGCCGTCGACCACCAGCTCGGCGCCCTGCCTCGACGCCGAGGTCGATGTAGCCGGCGACCTTGTCGCGATGCTCGCGCGTGACCAGCGGGCCCATGTCGAGCCCTCGTCTCGGTGCCGGGGCCGACCTTCGAGCGCGCGCGACCTGCGGCGCCGAGCTTCGCGACCAGGCGATCGGCGGTGGCATCGCCCACGCACACGGCCACCGAGATCGCCATGCAGCGCTCGCCGGCACTGCCGAAGGCGGCGCCGATCAGGGTGCTGGCGGCGTTGTCCAGGTCGGCATCGGGCAGCACGATGGCGTGGTTCTTGGCCCCGCCCAGCGCCTGCACGCGCTTGCCGTGCGCGGCTGCCGCGTGCGGTAGATCGTCCTCGGCGACCGGCGTCGAGCCGACGAAGCTGAGCGCGCCGACACGATCGTCGGTCAGCAGGGCGTCGACCGCCTCGCGGTCGCCGTTGACGACGTTGAGCACGCCGTCGGGCAGACCGGCCTCGGTGAGCAGCTCCGCGAGGCGCAGCGGGCACGACGGGTCCTTCTCGGAGGGCTTGAGGACGAAGGTGTTGCCGCAGGCGAGCGCGATGGGGAACATCCACATCGGCACCATCGCCGGGAAGTTGAACGGCGTGATGCCGGCGACGACGCCCAGCGGCTGCTGCACCGACCAGCTGTCGACCGCGGTGCCGACGTTCTCCGAGTGCTCGCCCTTGAGCAGGTGCGGGATGCCGCACGCGAACTCGACCACCTCCATCCCGCGCGTCACCTCGCCGCGGGCGTCGGCCAGGACCTTGCCGTGCTCGGCGCAGACCAGCCCGGCGAGCTCCTCGAAGTGCTCCTCGATCAGGGCCTTGAAGCGGAACAGGACGCGCGCCCGCGCGAGCGGGGCCGTGGCCGCCCAGCCGGGCAGGGCGGCACGGGCCGCCGCGATGGCGGCGCGGGTGTCGTCGGCGTCGGCATAGGCCAGCTCGGCCGCGACCTCGCCGGTCGCCGGGTTGTAGATCTCGGCGGAGCGGCCGCTGTTGCCGGCGACGTGCTCGGCCGCCGACCCAGTGCCCCAGGTGCTTGCTCATCTCGAACTCCGTGGTTGTTCAGGCGACGGCGTGCAGCGCGTCCCCGAGCGTGGCGAACATGCGGTCGATCTCCTCCTCGCTGACGATCAGCGGGGGTGACAGGGCGATGATATCGGCGGTGACCCGGATCAGCACGCCGTCGTCGAAGCAGCGCCGGAAGACCTCGAACGCGCGTTGCCCCGGCGCGCCCTCGCGCGGCGCCAGCTCGATGCCGGCGATCAGGCCGAGGTTGCGCACGTCGATGACGTTGGGCGCACCGGCGAGCTCGTGGGCGCGCCGCTCCCAGTAATCCTCGAGGGCGCTGGCGCGCCCGAGCAGGTCCTCGCGCTCGTAGATGTCGAGCGCGGCGAGCCCCGCCGCGCAGGCGACCGGGTGCCCGGAATAGGTGTAGCCGTGCGTCAGCTCGATCCTCGGGCCGGCGGCCTCGCCCTGCATGAAGGCGTCGTGGATCTCGCGGCGCACGGCGACGGCCCCCATCGGCACCGCGCCGTTGGTGATGCCCTTGGCCATGGTGATCATGTCGGGGGTGACGCCGAAGCGCTCGGCGCCGAAGGCGGCGCCGGTGCGCCCGAAACCGGTGATGACCTCGTCGAAGACGAGCAGGATGTCGTGGCGGTCGCAGATCTCGCGCAGGCGCTGCAGATAGCCCTGCGGCGGCAGGAGCACGCCGGTGGAGCCGGCGACCGGCTCGACGATCACCGCGCAGAGGGTGTCGGCCCCGTGCAGCGCGACGAGGTTCTCGAGCTCGTCGGCCAGGTGCGCCCCCCTCGCCGGCTGGCCGCGGCTGAAGGCGTTGTGCTCGAGGTCGTGGGTGTGCGGCAGGTGGTCGGTGCCGCCGACCATCGGCCCGTAGAGGCGCCGGTTCGGCATGATGCCGCCGACCGAGATGCCGCCGAAGTTGACCCCGTGGTAGCCGCGGGCACGCCCGATCAGGCGCCAGCGCCCGCCCTGGCCGCGCGCGTGCTGGTAGGCGCGCGCGATCTTGAGCGCCGTGTCGACCGACTCCGAGCCCGAGTTGGTGAAGAACACGCGGTCCAGGCCCTCGGGCAGCAGCTCGCGTGAGGCGCTCGGCCAGCTCGAACGGCAGCGGGTGGCCCATCTGGAAGGTCGGGCCGAAGTCGAGCCGGCCCAGCTGGCGCGACACGGCCTCGGTGATCTCGCTGCGGGCGTGACCCGCGTTCACGCACCACAGGCCGGCGGTCGCATCGAGCACGCGGTGGCCGTCGTCGGCGGTGAAGTACATGCCGTCGGCCTCGACCAGCATGCGCGGGTCCTGCTTGAACTGCCGGTTCGCGGTGAACGGCATCCAGAACGCCGACAGCTCGGCGCCGCCGGATGCCGCCGAGGACGGTGCGGCCATGGTGGTTTCCCCTGTTGCTGCAGCCCTTGCCCGGGAGCATAGCACGGTTAAAATAATTGACAATGGCAGCGGGGAGTGCGCATAGAATGGGCGTACTGCCCCAGTCTTGTTGAGGATATTATGGCGACAACGGAGACGACCGAGGCGACCGCGACGAGCCTGGGGCCGCGCCTGCGCGCGGTGCGTGCGCGCTACGGGCTGTCGCAGCGCGAGCTGGCCCGCCGCGCCGGGGTGACGCACGCGACCATCTCGCTGATCGAGACCGAGCGCGTCAGCCCGTCGGTGTCCTCGCTCAAGAAGGTGCTCGACGGCATCCCGCTGTCGCTGGCGGAGTTCTTCACGCTCGACGTGGGCGCGCGGCGCCAGGTGTTCTACCGTGCCGGCGAGCTGCCCGACATGGCGAGCGGCGACATCCGTTTCGCCCTCCTCGGTGCCGACCGCCAGGATCGTGCCATGACCATCCTCCACGAGACGTATGCGCCGGGCGCCGACACGGGCGAGGAGATGCTCGCGCACGACGGCGAGGAAGGCGGCATCGTCATCCGCGGCGAGATCGAGCTGACCGTCGCCGGCGAGGCGCGCCGCCTCGGGGCCGGCGACGGCTACTACTTCGAGAGCCGCCTGCCGCACCGGTTCCGCAACCCGGGTGACGTGCCCTGCGAGATCGTGAGCGCGAACACCCCACCTTCGATCTGAACGCCATCGGGGGCCGAGCCATGGCGCACGACCAGCGCGACATCGTCATCATCGGGGCCGGCATCGTGGGGGTCTGCTGCGCCCGCTGGCTGCAGCGCGAGGGCCACCGCGTGCACCTGGTCGACGCGGGGCCGCCGGGCCACGGCTGCTCCTGGGGCAACGCCGGCACGATCCCCGCCGACCAGATCCTGCCGGTCGCGACCGCGCAGACGCTGCGGGCGCTGCCCAGGATGCTGGCCGACCCGACCGGTCCGCTGGCCGTGCGCTGGAGCTACCTGCCGCGCATGGCGCCGTGGTTCCTGCGTTTCCTGCTCAACACCCGGCCCGCGCGCGTGCGCGCCAATACCGCGGCGCTGGCCGCCCTGTGCGCCGAGGCGATGGCGGGCTACGGGCCGCTGGTCGAGGGCCGCTCGGCGGCGGAGCTCATGGCGCATACCGGCTGGGTGACCGCGTTCGAGACGGCGAAGGGCCTCGCCGGCGCGCGCGCGGACGTGGCGCGCAAGCAGGCCTACGGCATCGAGGCCGAGTGGCTCGACCGCGACGGGCTGCGCGCGCGCGTGCCGCAGCTCGGCGAGCACGTCGCCGGCGGCGTCTGGTACCCCGACACCTGGATGGTCGCCGACCCGGGCGAGTTCACCGCGCGCCTCGCGGCCGACGTGGTCGCCGACGGCGGGCGCATCGACGAGCTGCGCGTGACCGGGCTCGAGCCGGCCGGCGAGCGCGTCCGGGTGCGAACGGCGGCGGGCGCGCTCGAGGCCGACCAGCGCGATCGTCGCCGCCGGCGCCCACTCGCGCCGCCTGGCGCGCACGCTCGGCGACGACTTCCCGCTCGATACCGAGCGCGGCTACCACGCGATGCTGCCCGATCCCGGGCTGTGGCCGCCGATGCCGGTGATGGCGGGCGAGCACAAGTTCGTCACCACGCCCATGGCGGGCGGGCTGCGCCTGGCCGGCACCGCCGAGCTCGCCGGCCTCGAGCGGCCGCCCGACCCGCGCCGCGCGCGCATCCTGGTCGAGCGCGGCGCGCGCCTGTTCCCGGGGCTGCGCACGCAGGGATGGACGGACTGGATGGGCTTTCGCCCGACGTTCCCGGACTCGCTGCCGGTGATCGGACGCTCGCCGCGCTGGCGCGCCGTGACCTACGCCTGCGGCCACCAGCACCTGGGCCTGGCGCTGGCCGGGGATCACCGGGCGCCTGGGTCGCCGACGAGCTCGCCGGGCGCCAGCCGCCCGTCGACCTCGCGCCGTTGCGCGCGGACCGGTTCTGAGCCGGCCCGCGGCGGTGATCGGGGCCTGCAGGAGCGGGCTCCGCCCGCGAACGGGGTCTGGCGGATCGACGCGCGTTGTCGAACCCCGGAGGGTCGCCTTGCCAACGAGGTCATTGCGAGGCGCCCGTGAGGGCGCCGTGGCAATCCAGGAGCCGGGCGTGCCCCTCCGCGGCGCTGTCCTGGATCGCCACGGCCGTTGCCACGCTGCGCTCTTAATGACATCGACCATCCGTCCGGCCACAGCGCAGTAGGCGCGTTTTCGCCGCAGGCGAACGCGCGCATTGCACCCTCGCCACGCCATGCACCCCGGACGATCGCGGGAGCCCGTGCCAGAGGCCCAATGCGGTGGTGCCTGCCTCGACGCCCTCACCCGTCCCTCTCCCGCGAAGCGGGAGGGCCCTTCGTTCGGCGGCGGCGGTCCGATACCGCTCGTCGCGACTCGGTGATGACCAACGACGTCATCCCCAGTTCGGGCCCCCTGCCGGGGGCCTGGAGGGGCTCGCAATGACGTTGCTGCGCCGGCCTCGCGATGACGGGGTGGGGGTGACCGCGGGCCGTGCCATGGCCATTCGCGCCCGGCGGCCGCTCCTGCGGGCTCCGGCTGCCGCTGCGGTCGACCGCGGCGCCGCGCTCAAGCCCGGCGGCCGTGCCAGAAGGCGCGCGCGTCGCCGGCGCTGGCGCGCCAGGCGAGCAGCACGTAGGCGCAGGCGACGAGGTTGCCGAGCAGCAGCAGGGCGACGATCCACGCGGCCGCGCGTGCCGGCCGCCCGGCCTCGCGCCAGGCGATCCAGGCCGCCGAACAGCGCGAAGCCGACGTAGAGGTCGACCAGCAGCACCTGGCCCCAGGTGACGCTCGCGATGGCGCTGCCCTCGGCGAGGAAATAGCCCTGGGCGAGGCCGTAGGCGAGCATCGCGAGCATCAGCACGGCGCCGCCCAGGGCGAGCGCCAGCGGGCCGCGGCCGATCGTGTCGCGTTCAGGCATCGGCGGGTCTCTCCAGCAGGTGATGGACCACCCACCATTGCTCGCCGCCACGCAGGCCGAACAGCTCGGCGCAGGCCATGAAGAACACCCGCCAGCGCTGCAGCCAGCGCTCGGCCTGGGCGCCGTAGGTGGCCTCGAGCACGGGACGCAGGGCATCCGCGTGGCGGTCGAGGTTGGCCAGCCAGGCGTTGGCGGTGGCCTCGTAGTGGCGACCGCTCCAGCGCCACTGGTCGACGGCCCGCAGGTGGTCCTGGAAGCGCAGCATCAGGCCGTCGCTGGGCATGATACCGCCGGTGAAGAAATGCCGCGCCATCCAGTCGGAGCTGCCCTCGGGGACGAACTCGTAGGGGCACTCGCGGTGGCAGAAGACGTGCACCAGCAGGCGCCCGCCGGGCTTGAGCCACGTGGCGATGCGCGCGAGCAGCACGCGCCAGTTGCGCATGTGCTCGAACATCTCCACCGACACCACGCGGTCGTACGGCCCGCCCGGCGGCGCGAACGCGTTCATGTCCGCGGTGAGCACCTGCACGTTGTCGAGCCCGCGCTCGGCCGCGCGCGCCTCGATGAAGGCGCGCTGGGGCGCGGAGTTCGACACGGCGGTGATGCGGCTGCCGGGATAGCGCGCGGCCATCCACAGGGTCAGCGAGCCCCAGCCGCAGCCGAGCTCGAGGATCTGCTGGCCGTCGGCGAGCCCGGCGTGCGCGCAGGTGGCCGCGAGCGCGGCGTCCTCGGCGGCGTCGAGACCGCCCGCGGGATCCGCGAACAGGCAGGCGCTGTACTTCAGGCGGTGGCCGAGCACCCGCGTGAAGAACTCGGGCGGCAGCTCGTAGTGCTGCTCGTTCGCCTTCTCCGGCACCGGCGCCACCGGGCCGGCGTCCATGGCGGCGACGAAGGCGCGCTCGCGCGCAAGCCGCGCCTCGCAGTCGCCGCCGGTCTCGCGTGCGCGGCGGGCCTCGCACAGGCGACGGATGCCCGCGCGCACGGCGGCGTCGGGCACGCGCCCGCGCTCGATCCACTCGACGGCGGTGTCGACCAGGGCGGCGCTCATGCCTGCTCTCCTCCCTGGGGGTCGGGCCGCGGTGGGCCCGGGAAGAAGCGGTTGGTCGTGCGCTGGTAGGCGCGGTAGGCCTCGCCGCGGCTCTCCAGGGCGCGTGCCTCGGTCGGCGGCACGCCGGTGACCTTGAGCAGGAATACCAGCATGAGCAGCGGCCCCATCAGCGTGATCCAGCCGTACGGGCCGGCGAGCCCGAAGGCGACGTAGGCCCACCAGTGCAGCCACTCGAAGAAGTAGTTGGGGTGGCGCGAGTAGCGCCACAGGCCGACGCTGCAGACGCCGCCGCGGTTGGCCGGGTCGCGGCGGAAGCGCGCGAGCTGGCGGTCGGCGGTGACCTCGCCGCCCACGGCCACCAGCCAGATCGCCACGCCGAGGGCATCCGCCCAGCCGGCGGGCGCGGGGTTGCCGGCGGCGACCAGCATCGGGATCGCGAACAGCACCGCCCACAGCGCCTGCACCTGGAAGAAGGCGAACATGCAGGGCTGGGTGCGCGCCCCCCACCGGCGCCGCAGGGCCTGGTAGCGCCCGTCCTCGGCCTCGGCGCGCACGCGCGCGAGCAGGTAGCCCCCGAGGCGCAGGCCCCACAGCCCCGCGCAGGCGCCGATGAGCGCCCGGCGCGCGGGGTCGCCCGCGGCGAGCGCGGCGAACGCCACGCCCAGGATGCCGACGCCGAGCGCCCAGCAGACGTCGACGATGCCGGCATTGCGGGTGCGCCACTGCACGGCCCAGAGGGCGGCCATGATCACCGCCATGGCGAGCCAGCCGAGCCCGAGCAGGGTCCAGGGAGAGATCGATTGGGTCATGCGGGCGCTCCGGCGGACTCGAGGGGGACGGGCTGGCGCAGGCGGCGCCCGATGTGGACCGCGACCGCGAGCATCAGCGGCGTGGCGAGGGCCCACTGCACGGCGACCCAGGCGGTGAGTACCCAGGGCCCGCTCGGGGCCAGCAGGGCGTCGAACTGCCAGCCGCCGACGTAGGCCAGGGGCCCGCCGATGGCGCCGAGCACGGCGCCGAGCCATGGCCGCTTGACCAGCCAGTAGAGGGCGACGTTGAGCGAGGTCGCGAAATTCACCCAGAGCGCGACCATCCAGACCGTCGACGGCGCGCCGACGCGCGCGGCGGCGGGGAACTCGAACGCGCCCGCGAGCACCAGCAGCGAGTCGGCGGCGTAGCCGATGAGGCCCACGGCGGCCAGGGTGGCCAGCTCGCGCTGGCGGCAGGGGACCAGCGCGAGGTGGATCGCCACCAGCACGGCGATCACGGCCGGACCGAGCCACACCGGGCCGAGGGCGGCGCCGAGCACGCACGACCACCAGCCGATGTTGAGCGCGACGACGTTCCAGACCATCAGCGCGGTACCCGGCCGGGTCGCGCTCACGCGGGTGTCTCCTCGGCGAGGGCCGGGCGGATCGGGGCAGCGCGGCAGTCGCGGCGCTCGAGCACCAGCTGCAGGTCACCGATGTGGCGCTCCGCGAAGCCCGCCTCGCAGTACTGCAGGTAGTAGTCCCACAGGCGCAGGAAGCGCTCCGGGTAGCCGAGCGCGCGCACCTCGTCGGCGCGCGCGTGGAAGCGGGCGCGCCAGTGGCGCAGGGTCTCGACGTAGTCGCCCGCCAGGTCCTCGAGGTGGGTGATGCGCAGGTCGCTGCCGCGCCCGATGGCGCCGACCAGGGCGCCGAGCGAGGGACAGAGGCTGCCGGGGAACACGTAGCGCTGGATGAAGTCGACCGAGCGGCGGTAGCGCTCGTAGTCGCGCTCGCCGGTCGTGATCACCTGCAGCAGCATGCGCCCGTCCGGCGCCAGGCGCTCGGCGCAGCAGCCAAAGAAGGTCTCGAGGTACTCGTGGCCCACGGCCTCGATCATCTCGATCGAGACGAGCCGGTCGTACTCGCCTTCGAGGTCGCGGTAGTCCGACTGCAGCAGGGTCACGCGCTCGCCGAGGCCGGCGGCGCGCACGCGCTCGGCGGCGAGCGCGTGCTGCTCGTCGGAGATCGTGGTCGTGGTGACGTGGCAGCCGTAGTGGCGCGCGGCGTGCAGCGCGAAGCTGCCCCAGCCGGTGCCGATCTCGAGCACGCGGTGCCCGGCGTGCAGGCCGAGCTTGCGGCAGATGCGGTCGAGCTTGGCCGCCTGGGCCTGCTCCAGGGTCGCGCCGGGCCGCTCGAACACGCCCGCCGAGTAGGTCATCGACTCGTCGAGGAACAGGCGGAAGAGGTCGTTGCCGAGGTCGTAGTGCGCGCGGATGTTGCGCCGGCTGCCCAGGGGCGTGTTGGCGCGGGCCCGGTACCAGGCCCGGTGCAGCGCGCTCGCCGGGCGGGCGCCGCCGCCGTCGAGGCGCCCGGTCGCGTGCATGTTGCGCACGAAGATGCGGAACAGGGCCGCCGAGGTCGTCGCAGTCCCAGTCGCCGTCGAGGTAGGCCGCCGCCACGCCGAGCGCGCCGCCGGCGACGGCGCGGCGGTAGAAGCGCGACCGGCGTACCTCGAGGCGGGCGAACAGGGCGTGGCCGGCGTCGCCCCAGGCGGTCTCCGAGGCGCCGTCGGCGAGCACGATGCGGCCCTCGCGGATGCGCCCCAGGCGGGCCTCGAGCAGGCGCCGGGCGAGGCGGTCGACGAGACCGGGCGCGGGCGCGGCGGCCGGCAGCACGGCGGCGATCGGGGATCTCATCGGGCGGCGTCCTCCGCGGGTGTCAGGCAACGCCGATCGTTTCGCGTGGCACGCGCGGGCGGATTCGCGTGGCCCGGGTGGGTCCGCAGGGGAGGGTGGCCTCAGCCCTTGCCGAGCAGGTCCCGGCCGAGGTCCTCGGTGAGCGCGTGCAGCCGGCGCTGGACGTCGTCGAGGAACTCGTGCAGGCCGCCGGCGATGACGTCGCCGATCGAGCGCGTCGCCAGCAGGGCGCGCAGCTCCTCGAGCCGGGCCATCGCGCTGTCCGCGCCCGACACGGCGTAGCGCGAGCGCAGCGCCGTGAGCCGGGCATGGACCTCGCCGATGCAGGCGACCACCGAGCGCGGGAACGCCTCGTGGAACAGCATGAAGCCGGCGACGTCGGTCGGGGTCATGCCGTGCGGGTGGACGTGGCGGAACGCGTGGTAGCCGGCCGCGGAGCGCAGCAGCGCGTTCCAGCGGCTGACGTCGACCTGCGAGCCGACGTCCCGGCCGACGGCAGCAGCAGGTGGTACTTGGTGTCGAGCAGGCGCGTGGTCTGGTCGGCGCGCTCGATGTGCTTGCCGAGCTGGTAGAAGCACCAGCCCTCGTCGCGGTAGAAGGTGCCCTCGATGATCCCCGTGTGTGTCTGGCAGCCCTCCTTGATCATCGCGCAGAAGCGCGCGAGCCGCGGCTCGGCTACCTCCTGGGGGCCGAGCGCGCGCACGCGGTTGTAGAACACGTTGAGCTGGGTCCACATCTCGGTCGAGATCAGCGGGCGCACGGTGCGCGCATTCTCGCGCGCGGCGCGCAGGTCCGAGAGGATCGATGTCGGGTTGCGGTCGTCGAGCGTGTAGAAGTAGAGCACGCTCTCGGCACTGGCGCTCGCGTGCTCCTGGAAGAAGCGCGGCTCGTCGCTGTAGAGCTGCAGGATCGAGCGCCAGTTCTGGCCGCCGCGGCTGTCGCGCGAGAAGGTCTCGTTGACGTCGAGGATGCGCGCGACGTTCTCCGCGCGCTCGGTGTAGCGCGCCATCCAGAAGATGGCATCGGCGTAGCGCGCGAGCAGGCTGCTCATGGCGTGCCGGGTCCCGCCTTGCCCGCCTCGAGCACCCAGGTGTCCTTCGAGCCGCCGCCCTGCGACGAGTTGACGATCAGCGAGCCCTTGCGCAGCGCGACGCGCGAGAGCCCGCCGGGGACCACCCAGGTGTCGCGCCCGGTCACCGCGAACGTGCGCAGGTCGACGTGGCGCGGGCCGATGCCCTCGTCGACCAGCGTGGGCGCGACCGAGAGATTGATCATCGGCTGGCTGATCCAGTTGTGCGGGCGGCTCGAGGATCTTGCGGCGGCAGGCCTCGAGCTCGTCGCGCGCTCGCGTGCGGGCCCACGGTGATGCCGTAGCCGCCGGCCTCGCCGACGGGCTTGACCACCAGCTCGTGGAGGTGGTCCAGGGTGTACTGCAGGCCCTCGCGCTCGCGGCACAGGTGCGTCTCGACGTTGGGCAGGACCGGGTCCTCGTCGAGGTAGTAGCGGATGATCCGCGGCATGTAGGCGTAGAGCGCCTTGTCGTCCGCGATCCCCGTGCCGACGGCGTTCGCCAGGGCGACGTTGCCCCGGCGGTAGGCCTGCATCAGGCCCGGCACCCCGAGCAGGCTCTCGGGGTTGAACGCGCGCGGATCGAGGAACTCGTCGTTGATCCGCCGGTAGATGACGTGCACCGGCTGCCGGCCGCGGATCGTCTTCATGTAGACGCGGTCGTCCTCGACCACGAGGTCACGGCCCTCGACCAGGGCCACGCCCATCTCGCGCGCCAGGAAGATGTGCTCGAAGTACGCCGAGTTGTAGGTCCCCGGTGACAGCAGCACGACCGTGGGATCGTCCACCCCGGGCGGCGCCGTCTCGTCGAGCGCGGCGCGCAGGCGCTGGCCGTAGTCCGATACCGGGCGCACCGCCAGCCCGTCGATCAGGTCGGGGAAGGTCCGCAGCATGACGTGGCGGTTCTCGACCATGTACGACACGCCCGACGGGCAGCGGGCATTGTCCTCGAGCACGTAGAATTCGCCGTCGCCGCCGCGGATCAGGTCCGAGCCGTCGATGTGGACGTAGGTGCCGCAGGGCACGTCGACGCCCTCCATCTCCGGCCGGTAGTTCGCGTTCGTGAAGACCACGTCCGGCGGCACGACGCCGTCGTTGATCACGTGGCGCGCGTGGTAGACGTCGTGGAGGAACAGGTTCAGCGCGCGCACACGCTGCTGCACGCCGGCCTCGACGCGCGCCCACTCGTCGGGCGCGAGCACGCGCGGGATCGCGTCGAAGGGCAGGATGCGGTCGATCGCGTCCTTGTGCGTGTACACGGTGAACGTGATGCCGAAGTTGTAGAGCTCGAGCTCGGCGTCGCGCGCACGCTGGCGCAGGTCGTCGAGCCCGATGCCGTCGAGGCGCGCGCACAGCAGCCCGGTGTGCGTCGCCGGCCGCGTGCGCGAGCCGTAGAGCTCGCAGAAATGCCCGCCGGGGTCGTAGTCGGCCAGCAGACCGGTGCGCTCGGGATGCGCGCTCATGCCGGCGCCTCGCGGCCGGGGGCGGCGGGCGACACGCGCCCCGCCGCGCCGCGCACGAGCTCGTCGATGAAGCGAAGCTTGGTGACAACCGGACCGACGAGCACCTCGGGGACGACGTCGAGCAGGCCCATCTCGCGGTTGAGCTCGTTCAGGGGAAAGCCGAGCTCGGTGTAGCCGGAGACCATCGCATCGAGGTCGGCGGCGGGGGGCGCGATCGCGGTCATGTCCCAGTGATGCGCCGTGTCGAGCACTGCCACCATGTCGAGGTAGAGCGCGAAGGTCTCGGCGAAGTCCTCCCACGGGTGCATCGTGGCGTAGGCGGAGACGTGGCGCTCGTGCCAGTCCGCCGGCGGTCCCTGGTCGTAATAGGCCTTGAGCGCCTCGCCGTAGGGCGGGTCGTCGTGATCGCCGAAGCGCTCGCGGAACGTGTCCTCGCAGCGCCCGCGCACGAGCACCTCCCAGTAGTAGTGCGCGATCTCGTGGCGGAAGTGGCCGACCAGGGTCCGGTGGGCCTCGTTCATGTCGATGCGGCGCTTCTCGCGCTCGGCGTCGTCCGCCTCGTCGAGGTTGATCGTGATGCGCCCGCTGGCGTGCCCGGTGTAGACCTGCTCGACCGGCCCGAGCTGGTGCCAGCTGCCCTTGTCGCGCACCAGCGCGGCCTTGAAGTCGAACTGCAGCGGCGGCTCCAGGCCGTCCGCGGCGGCGCCATAGGGCAGGCCCAGCAGGTCGAGCGTGTACAGCAGGCGCCGCTTGGCGGCCTCGAGCCGGGCCCACTTCTCGCGGTTGCCGGGGACCGAGCTGTCGGGGACGGTGCGGTTGTGGCGACAGCCGTCGCAGAAGGGCGGGTCGCCGGCCTGCGCGCGCTCGACCATGCGGTTGCAGACGTGCTCGACGGCGTAGTTGTGGCAGGCGACGAGCTCGCGGCCACAGCCCTCGCCGGTGCAGCGCCAGACACCCTCGCCGGCCGGGTCGAGGCCACGCAGGGCGTTGCACCCGGGGCACCATCCCACCATGCGCCCGCAGCGCAGGCAGCGCGTGTTGTCGAAGAACAGCCGCTGGCCACAGCGGCAGGAAAACGTGCGCATGCGCCGTCGGGTCGCTGGCTCAATGGGCGCTCATTCTGTCACAGATCCGTGCCGGCCCGCGCCGGGCAGCGCCAGCATCTCCGCCGGGCGATCGGTGATCACGCCGTCGACGCCCCAGCCCCAGAGGCGCTCGACCGCGCGCGGCTCGTTCGGCGTGTAGGCGTAGAGCTCCAGGCCCGCCGCGCGCACGCGCCCGACCGCGGCGCGGTCGAGCCGACTCCACTCCGGGTGCAGGCTGACGCCCCCGAAGGCGGCGGTCGCGGCACGCGGGTCGGACGGGACCCGCTCGCACACCAGGCCCAGGAGGAGGTCCTCGCGGCGCTCGCGCACCAGCTGCAGGGCGCTCGCGTCGAACGACGACAGCAGCAGCCGGTCGCGCGCGGGCGGGATCTCGGCGAGCGCCGCCAGCACGCCGTCGACCAGGGCCCCGCGGCGCTCGCCCCGGCCGGCCTTGAGCTCCAGGTTGAGCCCCAGGCCGCGCTCGCGGCACAGGCCGAGGACGTCCACGAGGCGCGGCACGCCCACCGGTGCCGGGCGCGGCGTGAAGCCGGCGCCGGCATCGAGCCGGCGCACCTGCGCCCAGGTGGCCGCCGCCACCGCGCCGCGGCCGTCGGTGCAGCGCTCGAGCGTGTCGTCGTGGAACACGATCACGGTGCCGTCGGCGAGGATCTGCGCGTCGACCTCGACCCAGCGCGCGCCCAGCCCGGCCGCCTTCTCCAGGGCCGCCAGGGTGTTCTCCGGCGCCAGGGTGGATGCGCCCCGGTGGGCGATCACGCGTGCGGCGATCATGCGCGGGTCCCGGCTGGCCACGGTCGTGGCGCGACCGTAGCGGGGTCGGCGCGCCGCGTCCATGCAGGGCAACGCCGGTCAGCGTGCGGCGGAGCGGCCGCGCTTGCGGGGATGGGGCAGGAACGGCACGCCCTTGAGCCACAGCCGCAGCGCCTGCCAGTGGATCGCGGCCGTGACCCGGGCGGTCATCAGGGGGTGGGCGGCGAGCGCGCGCGCCAGCCCGCGCCCGTCGAGCGGGCGACGGGCGAGGCTGAGCGTGGCGTCGAACTCGCAGCGGCCGGCGCGCTCGTTGCGCATGTGCACGGCCAGGCGCTCGCCGGGCTCGCTGAAGCGCCAGTCGTAGGCGTAGTCCATGTCCAGGAACGGCGACACGTGCATCTGCTTGTCCAGGCGGAAGCGGTGATGGCGCGTGCCCGGCCTCGCGACCGGCAGGACGTAGGCGTGGCGTTCCTTCCAGGGGGTGTTGGTGACCTCGGCGACGATCGTCTCCACGCACGTATCGGCCGGGTCGAAGCAGTAGTAGAAGCTCACCGGGTTGAACACGTAGCCGCAGTAGCGCGGGTGCGTGAGCAGGCGGATCGGGCCCGCGGGCCGGGGCCGGCCCGCGGCGGCGACGCGCTCGCGCACGGCGGTGTCCAGCGCGATCCCCGGCGGCCCGAGGTAGTCGGCGCGGTGAAAGGCGGCGACATTGGCGCGATCGACGGACCACAGCCAGCGCCCGGCGAATACCCGGTCGAGCTCGGCGAGGTCGAGGTAGAGCAGGCACACGCGGTAGGCGAACGCGTGCGCGCGCGGATGGAACCGGCGGTGGCGCACGCGGCCCTCGTAGATCGCGCTGTGCAGCGGCGCCGGATCGCTGCCCATCACAGGTCCTCGCCGAAGGCGCGCGCGACCGCGACCGCGCTGCGCACGCCGTCCTCGTGGAAGCCGTAGCCCCAGTAGGCGCCGCAGTACGAGGTCCGCCGATGGCGGATCAGCTCGGCGTGACGGGCCTGGGCGCGCGCGCGCGCCGGCGTGAACAGCGGATGCGCGTACTCGATGCGCCGCACGATGCGCGCGGGATCGACCGTGCCCGTGTCGTTGAGCGTGACGCACCAGGTGCGTTGCGCGCGCAGGCGCTGGAGGATGTTCATGTTGTAGGTGACCGCCACGCGCTCGCGCTCCCCGGCGGGGCGCAGGTGGTTCCAGGCCGCCCAGCAGCGCCGGCGGCGCGGCAGCACGGCGGGATCCCAGTGCAGCAGCGCCTCGTTGCGCTCGTACGGGAACGCGCCCAGCAGCTCGCGCTCGGCGCTGCCGGCGTCGTCGCCCAGCAGGGCCAGGGCGTCGTCGGCGTGCAGCGCGAGCACCACCTGGTCGTAGTCGCCGCGCCCGGCGTCGGTCGTGACCTCGACGCGGTCGTCGTGGCGGCGCAGCGAGCGCACCGGGGTGTCGAGCAGCACGTCGCCGGGCAGGCGCCCGAGGATGGCGTCGACGTAGCGCCGCGAGCCGCCGGCGACCGTGCGCCACGGCGGCCGGGCGCCGAGCTCGAGCATGTCGTGGTGCGCGAGGAACTCGACGACGAAGCGCACCGGGAAGTCGGCGAAGCGCCGCTCGGGACACGACCACAGCGATGCGCCCAGCGGCAGCAGGTAGTGCTCGGTGAAGGCCTCGCCGTAGCCGCGCTCGGCGGCGAAGCGGCGCACGCTGCGCGCCTCGTGCGGGTCGTCGAGCACCGCGCGGGCCTCGCGCCCGAAGCGCACGATGTCGCGCAGCATGCCCCAGAAGCGGGGCCGCAGCAGGTTGCGGCGCTGGCCGAAGACGGTGTCGAGCGAGGGTGAGCCGGCCCACTCGAGGCCGCTCGCCTCGTCGCGCACCGAGAAGCTCATGTCGGTGGGCTGCGAGTCGATGCCGAGCTGCTCGAGCAGGCGCGTGAACAGCGGGTAGTGCACCGGGTTGAACACGATGAAGCCCGTGTCGACGGCGAGCGGCCCGGCCGGGTCGTCGACCTCGACCGTGTGGGTGTGGCCGCCGGGGCGCGTGTCGGCCTCGAGGAGCGTCACGTCGTGGCGCCGGCCGAGCAGGTAGGCCGCGACCAGGCCGGAGACGCCGGCACCGACGACGGCGATGCGCTGCGCGGGGGAGCTGGCCACGGCGTCAGCCGGCCGCGTCGATGCGGCGGCTCGCGAGCGCCGCGCGCGGGACCGGGCGCAGGTCACGGATCAGGCCGCTCCACGACAGCACGACGAGGCCGTACCAGGTCGGGTCGAGCTCCCACCAGTAGAAGCCCTGGCGCACGGTGGCCGGGTAGTGGTGGTGGTTGTTGTGCCAGCCCTCGCCGAGCGTCACCAGCGACAGCCAGAAGTTGTTGCGGCTCGAGTCGCGCGTGGCGAAGCGCCGGCGGCCGAAGCGGTGCGCCAGCGAGTTGATCGTGTAGGTGCCGTGGTAGACGCACACGGTCGAGATGAAGAATCCCCACACGAGCAGCTGCGCGCCGTCCGTGCCCAGTCCCGGGGCGCGCGCCGCGAGCAGCGCGCCCAGGGCGTAGACGCCCGCGCCGAGCAGCACGAACGGTGCCCAGTCGAGGCGGTTGAGCCAGCGCAGCTCGGGGTAGCGTGCCCAGTCGCGCACGAAGCGCCAGCGCGTGGCGTAGTTGCCGCGCGTCAGGAACCAGCCCATGTGCGCCCAGAGCATGCCGCGGTGGTCCGGCGAGTGGGCATCGTCGTGCGCGTCGGCGACGCCGTGGTGGTGGCGGTGATGCGAGGCCCACCACAACGGCCCGCGCTGGCCCGCGGTGCAGGCGAGCACCGCGATCACGAGCTGGAACGCCCGGCTGGTGCGAAACGCCCGGTGCGAGAAGTAGCGGTGGTAGAAGGCGGTGATGAAGAACATGCGCGCCACGTAGAGCGCGGCGCACACGCCCACCGCCGTCCAGGAGACACCGGTCCACAACGCGCCCAGGCAGGCGAGGTGGATCGCGACGAACGGGAGCGCGCGCGCCCAGTCGACGCGCTCGTCCGAGGCGGCATCGAGCGGCGCCGGCGCCTGGTCGCCGGTGAGCCATTGCCAGGCGGCCGCCAGGCGGCCACCGCCCGCGGTGTGCCCGGTGCTCACGGCGCCGCCCCCGCGCCGTGGGCGAAACCGCGGCCGTGACCGGGGCGAACGGGGACCGCAGCGGGCACGGCGGGCGCCGGGCGCGGCGCCGCCGCCCGCGCGGATGCGGGTCCGGCGGCAACGGGATGGGGTCATGCGAGCAATCCTCCGGAATCGGCACGGGCGCGGCGGCGGCGGGGGCGCCCGCCACGCATGGCGACTCTTCGGTGGCTGCGCCGCCGCGGATTCGCGCCGGCGCGCGCCGCTCGCGGGCGTCGTTCTCGTTGCGCTGGCGGGGTCCGCGGGCGCGGCCGGCGACATCCCGCAGGCCGCGCTGGAGCGCCGGGTGGGCCATGCCTTCCTGCTCGCGACGGGCGAGCCCGTCTACCGCGAGATCCACGAGCCGCGCGTCGCCGACGGGCGCCTGCTCGGCGACCGGGTGACCTACCGCGGGCCCGACGGCGCGGTCATCGCGCGCAAGCGGGTCGATTTCTCGCGCCGCCCGCTGGCGCCGACCTTCCGCGCTCGAGGACCGGCGCAGCCGGCTACGCCGAGGGCCTGGAGTACCGGCGGCGCCGGCGACGGGCTCGCGCTGTTCCACCGCAAGGGCCGCGACGCCGAGCTGCGGCGGGCCGTGATCGATGCCCCGCCCGGGCTCGTGGCCGACGCCGGCTTCGACGTGCTGCTCTACCGCCGCCTCGACGCGCTCGCGGCGGGCGAGACGCTGGCGTTCCCGTTCGCCGTGCCGAGCCGGCTCGACACCGTCCGTTTCCGCCTGCGCGCGATCGACCGGCGCACGGTCCTCGGCGCACCGGCGGTCGTGATCCGCATGGAGCCCGACAGCGCCCTGCTGCGCTGGCTGGTCGAGCCGATCGACGTGGCCTACCACGCCGAGACGGGCGCGCTGCTGCGCTACGAGGGCGTGTCGAACCTGCCGCGCCCCGACGCCGAAGGGAACTACCGCGTGCGCATCGACTTCCCGCCCGACGGCGCGGCGCCGCAGCCGCCGGCACCGGATCGGTCGGGCGGGCCGGCGAACCGCGCGCTGACCACTTCCGCCGCCGTGCCGCGTCGAGTAGCGTACGCGCCCTCCGGAACCAGCCTTCGCTGGCACGGCGCGGCGGACACGATGGCGCTCACTCTCGGGATCGACACCGGCGGCACCTACACCGACGCGGTGCTGCTCGACGGGTCACGCCGCGTGCGCACCCGCGCGAAGGCGTTGACGACCCACGACGACCTGGCGCGGGGCATCGGCGAGGCGCTCGCGGCCGTGCTCGCGGGCGCCGACGAGCCCGTCACGCTGGTGTCGCTGTCGACCACGCTCGCCACGAACGCGGTCGTCGAGGGCGAGGGCCGGCGCGTGGCGCTGCTGCTCGTCGGCCAGGGCCGCGAGGCGCTCGGCCGCGGCGGCCTGGGCGCCGCCCTGGGTCGCGATCGCGTGATCTTCCTCGCCGGCGGCCACGACGGCAGCGGCAACGAGCTCGCCCCGCTCGACCTCGAGGCGGCGCGCGCCGCGATCGCCGACTGCGCGCCGGAGGTCTCCGCGTTCGCGATCGCGGCCCACTTCGCGGTGCGCAACCCCGCCCACGAGCGGCGCCTGCAGCATCTCGTCGAGGAGCTGACGGGGCTGCCGGTGTCCACCGGCCACCAGCTCTCCGCGGCCCTGGACGCGCCGCGCCGCGCCGTGACCGCGTTGCTCAACGCGCGCCTCGTGCCGCTGCTGACCGAGCTGATCGGCGCCGTGCGGGCCCTGCTCGCGCACCACGGCATCGGCGCGCCGCTGATGGTGGTGCGCGGCGACGGCTCGCTGGTCGGCGTCGAGGCCGCGCTGCGCGCGCCGGTCGAGACGATCCTGTCGGGGCCGGCCGCCAGCCTCGTCGGGGCGCGCCATCTCGCGGGCGAGCCCGACGCCGTCGTCGTCGACATGGGTGGCACCACCAGCGACATCGGCGTGCTCGAGGCGGGGGAGCCGCGGCGCCACCGCGAGGGGGCGACCGTGGCCGGCTGGCGCACGCGCGTGGATGCCGTCGACGTGCACACGGTCGGCCTGGGCGGCGACAGCGAGGTCCGGCTCGGCTTCGACCCGCCGTTCGTGGTCGGCCCGCGCCGGGTGGTGCCGCTGGCGCAGCTGGCGGCGCGCCACCCGCGCGTGCTCGACACCCTCGCCGCGCAGGTCGAGGAGTCCCGCTGCGCGAGCACGCCGGCGTGTTCGTGCAGCGCCGGCGCATGCCGCACGGCGGCCCGGGGGGCCTCACGCACAGCCAGCGTCTGCTCTGGGAGCGGCTCGGCGACGGCCCCGTCGACCTGGTGACGCTGTTCGCGGAGCAGACCCGCCAGCGCGCGCTCGAGCGCCTGGTCGAGCAGGGCGTGGTCGGCCTGGCCGGGTTCACGCCCACCGACGCCGCCCACATCCTCGGGCGCCAGGCGGACTGGTCGGTGCCCGCCGCGGCGGCGGGCGCGCGGCTGCTGGCGCGCCGTGCGCGCGATCGCTGGGGGCGGGACCTGGGTGCGCCGGTGGTATTCGCGCAGCGCGTGATCGACGCGGTGACCGAGGCCGCGGCGCGCCACGTGCTGGGGGCGGCGCTCGCGGACACGGCGCGCGGCGCCCGACGGGTTCCCGGCGGCGGGCACGGCGGCGCTGATCGACGCCGCGATCGGCGCGCGCCCGGTGCTGCCCGCGGTCGACGCCGGCCTGGCGCTGCGCTGGCCCCTGGTCGTGCTCGGGGCGCCGGCCGAGACCTACGCCGACGGCATCGCCGCGCGCCTGCGCACGCGCCGCGCGGCCGTGGCGCACGCCGACGTGGCCAACGCGGTCGGCGCGGTGCGTCGCCGGCGTGCGCCAGCAGGCGACGACGACGATCACGCCGCTGCCCGACGAGCGCTACCGCGTGCACACCCCGCACGGCGTGGCCACCTTCGCCACGCTCGACGAGGCCGGCCAATGGGGCGAGACCGAGGCCGCCCGCCTCGCCGGCGAGCGCGCCGCCGCGGCCGGCGGCGTCGAGGTCGAGGTCAGCCTCGAGCGCCACGACACCGTCGGCCATACCGACGACGGCCACGCGCTCTTCTTCGAGGCCACGGTCACCGCAACGGCGAGAGGCCGACCGGCCGTGCAGGAGTCGGGGGCCGGGGATTGAACCGCGAATGGACGCGAATGTTCGCGAATGGCGCCGCGGTGGATCCGGGCGAAGTGGAGCTTCGCTGGAGACCAGTAAGAACCACAGATAAACACAGATGAACACAGATCTGTCGCGTCGATTGCCGACGATCAGGTGGAGCTCCGCTGACGCCGTGCAGGATGCGGAGTGGGAGCAGCGGAGCTCTTGCTGACGATACGCCCCGACAGCACCCATCTGTGTTCATCTGTGTCCATCTGTGGTTCTACAGGCATCGGCCGGAAGCTCCCGGGGCGCGTCCGATCCGCGGCGCCATTCGCGTCCATTCGCGGTTCACGCGCGGCTCCCTCGCGTTCCCGTCATCCGGCACCGCCACAAAAAAGGGGCGCCTGGCGGCGCCCCTCGGACCGGGGATGGTCACGGGTCGGGTCAGGTGCTCGAGTCCGGGAACTCGGCCTTTTTGCGGTTGACGTAGTCCTGCAGGGCCTCGTCGACGCCCGGGTCGATCGGCGGGGCCTCGTACTCGGCCAGTTTCTTCTTCCACAGCTTGTTGGCGCGCTGGGCCGCGTCGAGGCTGCCCTCGGATTCCCACTGCTCGAAGCTGTTGTTGTCGGCGACGGTCGAGCGGTAGAAGGCGTTCTCGAAGTTGTTCTGCGTGTGCGTGCTGCCGAGGAAGTGCTTGCCCGGCCCGGTCTCGCGCAGGGCGTCCATCCCCTGGCCGTTCTCCGACAGATCGACGCCGTTGAGGAAGGTCTGGACCATGCCGAGCTGGTCGACGTCGAGCATGAACTTCTCGTAGCTCATCGCGAGGCCGCCCTCGACCCAGCCGGCCGAGTGCAGGGCGAAGTTCACGCCCGCGAGGCCGGTGGCCACGATGGTGTTGGTCGACTCGGTCGCCGCCTGCGCGTCCGGGATCTTCGAGGCCGTCAGCGAGCCGCCGGAGCGGAACGGCACGCCGAGACGGCGGGCCAGGTTGGCGGCGCCGTAGAGGACCAGCGCCGGTTCCGGCGTGCCGAAGGTCGGTGCCCCCGACTGCATCGACATGGAACTCGCGAACGTGCCGAAGACGACCGGGGCGCCCGGTTTCACGAGCTGCGTGAAGGCCATGCCGGCCATCGCCTCGGCCAGGATCTGCGTCAGCGTCGCGGCGATCGTGACCGGCGACATGGCGCCGGCGAGGATGAACGGCGAGATGATGCAGGCCTGGTTGTTGCTCGCGTAGACCTTGGCCGCGGCGAGCATGGTCTCGTCGAAGACCATCGGCGAGTTGGCGTTGATCAGGCTGGCGATGACGCAGTTGTTGGCGACGAACTCCTCGCCGAAGACGATCTTCGCCATCTCGACCGTGTCCTGCGCGCGGTCGGGATGGGTCACCGAGCCCATGAAGCACTTGTCGCTGTACTTCAGGTGGCTGTACACCATGTCCAGATGGCGCTTGTTGACCGGCAGGTCGACCGGCTCGCAGATGGTGCCGCCCGAGTGGTGGAGCGAGCGGCTCATGTAGGCGAGCTTGACCAGGTTCTGGAAGTCCTCGAGCTTGCCGTAGCGGCGACCATTGTCGAGGTCACGCACGAACGGGCTGCCATAGCCGGGCACGAAGACGGTGTTCTTGCCGCCGATCTGGACGCTGCGCTCGCTGTTGCGCGCGTGCTGGGTGAACTCCGACGGCGCGCTGTCCTGGATGAGCTTGCGGGCGAGGCCGCGCGGCATGCGCACGCGCTCGCCCTCGACCTCAGCGCCGGCGTCGCGCCACAGTTGCAGGGCCTCCGGATCGTCGCGGAAATCGATGCCGATCTCCTCGAGGACGGTATCGGCGTTGTACTCGATCGTGCTCAGCGCCTCCTCGGAGAGGGGCTCGTAGTACGGCACGTTGCGCGTGACATACGGCAGCTCACTGGCCGATGCGGCCCCGGTGCGGGCCGCCTGCCGGGCGGCGCGGCCGCCGCCACCCCTGCGTCGTCTCTCGCTCATTTCCTCGATCTCCCGTTGCGGCGGCTGCAGTGGCGGGCAGCCCGTTATCGTCTGCCTTCACCACCGATACCAGGTGCGGTTCCCGGCCTCAAGCCGGGCGGCCCCGCGTTAGCCGCCGAGTATGGCGCGGGTTCGGCGCTCCGGTCTGACGCACCGGCGACGCGCAGATTGCCCATGGCGTCAGAGTCGCTGGTGGAGCTGGCTCTCGTAGTGGTCCTTGAGGCGCTGGGTGGCGACCGCGGCGTTGCGCATGAGGATGGAGACGGTGACCGGGCCGACCCCGCCGGGGACCGGCGTGATCCAGCCCGCGGTCTCCACGCAGGATGCATAGTTGCAGTCGCCGACGACGCGCTCTTTGCCGTCGGCATCGATGACCTGGTTGATGCCGATATCGATGACGGTGGCGCCCGGCTTGATCATGTCGCCGTTGAGCAGGTCCGGCTTGCCGACCGCGACGAACACGGCGTCGGCGCGGCGCGAATGCATGCCGACGTCCCGGGTCATGTGATGGCAGACGGTCACGGTGGCGCCCTCGGCCATGAGCAGGAAGGCGATCGGTTTGCCGACGATCTCCGAGTGGCCGATGATCGTCGCCTCCATGCCCTCGAGCTTCACGCCCGTGCGGCGCAGGAGCTCCACCGAGGCCATGGCGGTGCAGGGCGCCAGGTCCAGTTCGCGGTAGACGATATTGCCGATCGAGGTCGGGTGCATGCCCTCGACGTCCTTGAGCGGATCGATGGCCGCCTGCAGGCGCTTGATCGAGAGGCTGTTCGGGACCGGGCGCTGGAGGATGATGCCGGTGACCCGCGGATCCGCGTTCAGGGCCCAGATGGCCGCGTAGAGTTCCTGCGGACTGATGTCGTCGCGGTACTGCCGTTCCTCGAATTCGATGCCGGCCTGTTCGCAGCGGCGCCGCTGGTTGCGGACATAGAATGCCGCGGCGGGGTTGTCGCCGACACTGAGAGATACGAGTTTCGGGAACCACCCTGCCGCCTTGAGGCCGGCGACGCGCTCGCCGACGTCGTTGAGGATCTCACTGGCCAATGCGCGGCCATCGATATCCTTGTGGCTCATGGGGAATCCGCCTCGTTGTCGTGGAAAAAGAGCGCCGAGTATAGCGATCAGCACGTCCCGCGTCGCCGGCTGGGGGTGGAATCCGGGGCATCGGGACCGGATGGTGACGCATTTTTGAAACTCGCTGTCGTTATCGGTCGATGTCGGCCGACGCCGCGCCGCTAGACTGCACGCCCGTGCATCCGTTGCCGCAGTCGGACGAATCGGCTGCAGGGCGTCGCGAGTTTGTGGCGCGGAGCCGGCTGTGGTTGAATCTCCCGCCTGCCCGCGGGCGCCGAGCACTTCGCCTTGTCCGGGGCCGTCCCGTTTAGCCGGACATGCGCCGGCCGCTGCCGCGGGACGGAGTATAGCCGGACATTCCCATGGGCCCGGGCGCCGATCGGGCGTGTCGCGTGATTGCCCCTTGGACAGAGCAGCAGCATCCGGTTCCTCAAACCTGCAGGTGTGACATGAAAGTACTTGTACCGGTAAAGCGAGTGGTCGACGCCTACGTCAAGGTGCGCGTCAAGAGCGACGGCTCCGGCGTCGAGACCAACAACATCAAGATGTCGATGAATCCGTTCGACGAGATCGCCGTCGAACAGGCCGTGCGCCTCAAGGAAGCCGGCACCGCGACCGAGATCGTGGCCGTGACCATCGGCCCGCAGCAGGCGCAGGAACAGCTGCGCACCGCGCTCGCCATGGGCGTCGATCGCGCCATGCACGTGGAGGCCGATGCCGGGGTCGAGCCGCTGGCCGTGGCCAAGATCCTCAGCGCCGTCTGCGATCAGGAGTCGCCCGACCTCGTCCTGCTGGGCAAGCAGGCCATCGACGACGATTCCAACCAGACCGGGCAGATGCTGGCGGCGCTGCGCGGCTGGGCCCAGGGCACCTCGATCTCGGGGCTGGAGACCGGCGATGGCGCGGTAACGGTGACGCGCGAGGTTGATGGCGGTCTCGAGCGCCTCGAACTGCCGCTGCCGGCGATCGCGACGGTGGACCTGCGGCTCAATGAGCCGCGCTACCCCAAGCTGCCGAATATCATGAAGGCGAAGAAGAAACCGATCGAGCAGAGCACCACGGCCGATCTGGGTGTCGATGTCACGCCGCACCTGAAGCAGGTGAAGGTCGAGGAGCCGCCGGCGCGCGCGGGTGGCGTCAAGGTATCGAGCGTCGATGAACTGGTCGACAAGCTGCGCAACGAAGCGAAGGTGATCCAATGAGTGCCATTCTGGTTTACGCGGAACACGACCACACCGAGCTGAAGTCGGGCACGCTCTCGGCGATCGCCTGCGCGCGGGAGCTCGGTGGCGATATCGATATCCTGGTCACCGGCAGCGGTTGCGCCGATGCGGCGCGGCAGGCGGCCTCGATCGAGGGCGTGCGCAAGGTGCTGCTGGCCGAAGGCGAGCATCTCGAAAACCACGTCGCCGAGAACGTCGCCCCGATCATCGAGCGCCTCGCCGGCGACTACGACTATGTGCTGGCGGCGGCCACCACCGGCGGCAAGAACATCATGCCGCGCGTGGCGGCGAAGCTGGATGTCCAGCAGATATCGGACATATCGGCGGTCGTGTCGGCAGACACCTTCGTGCGGCCGATCTACGCCGGCAATGCCATGGCGACCGTACAGTCCACCGATGCGACGAAGCTGATCACGGTGCGGGCGACCTCTTTCGACGCGGTCGAGCCGGGTGGCGGCTCGGCGGAAGTCGAGACGATCGACGCCGGCACGGACGCGGGTCTCGCCCGCTTTGTCGGCGCGGATCTGTCCGCGTCGGAGGGTCCGGAACTGACCACCGCGCGAATCGTCGTCTCGGGCGGTCGGGGTGTCGGCTCGGCCGAGAACTTCCAGTTGATCGAGAGCCTGGCCGGAAAAATGGGGGCGGCCGTTGGTGCGAGTCGTGCGGCGGTCGACGCCGGTTACGTGCCCAACGACTACCAGGTCGGTCAGACCGGCAAGGTCGTGGCGCCGGACCTGTACATGGCCGTCGGCATCTCGGGGGCGATCCAGCACATGGCCGGGATGAAGGAATCGCGCGTGATCGTCGCGATCAACAAGGATCCCGAGGCGCCGATCTTCGAGGTCGCCGACTATGGTCTCGTTGCCGATCTGTTCGAGGCGCTGCCGGAACTGGACAAGGCGCTCGGGGGGTAACCTTCGAACGGCGTTCTCCCTCACTGCGATCGTTGCGGTGAGTTGCCCCGAAAAAGCCGCCCCCAAGGGCGGCTTTTTCCGTTTTGGGGCAACGGCCGGCACCTCGGCGAGTGCGGTAGCCGCTGGATCGGTGACGATCGACTCGTTCCGCAGGCATCACCACGGCGGTTCGACCGTCATGTATAGTACGGCTGCGCATTTGCACTGTATGCGGCGCAGTTGACAGACTCGGGCCGCCGGCTCGTGGCCCCTGGAGCTCGCGATGACGGATGACAAGGAAGGCGTGATCGATCTCGGGCGTCTGCGCCGTTCGTGTGCCGCCTGCTCCCTGCGCTCGCTGTGCCTGCCCGCGGGGATCTCGGCCGATGAGCTGCATCGTCTTGACGCCGTCGTACAGACACGCCTGCCACTGAACGCGGGCGATGCTCTCTTCCGGGCGGGCGACGAATTCCACAACCTTTTTGTCGTGCGCGCCGGTTGTATCCGCACCACCCATCCCGCCAGCGACGGTGACGAGCAGGTGATCGGTTTCCACCTGCCGGGGGAACTGCTTGGCCTCGATGCGATCAGCGAGGGGCGCCATCAATGCGATGCCACTGCCCTTGAGCGGACAAACCTCTGCGCGGTGCCGTTCGATCAGCTCGAGGCGGTCGCGTGCCATGTCCCCGGTCTGCAGCATCAGGTGCTGCGGATCATCAGTCGGGAGCTGGTGCATGACCATCAACACCTGGTCGCCCTTGGGCGGCGCACCGCGCGGGCGCGTCTGGCGCTGTTCCTGCACAGCCTGAGCGAGCGGCTGCATGCCGGGGGGTATTCCGGTGCGGATTTCCGGCTGCCCATGTCGCGCGATGACATCGCCAGTTATCTGGGCCTTGCCCTGGAGACGGTGTCACGGCTGCTCGGCCGGCTCGCGGACGAAGGGGTGATCGCGGTCGAGCGACGCCGCGTGCGGGTGCTGGACGCCGCGGCACTGGCGGAGATCGGTGGCGAGCATGCCTCGGTGCATTGCGGTATCCGGGACGTGGACGGGCAGACTAACTGACTGCGTGGGTGCTGGGCGGAGTCGGCGTCAACGGTTGTCGTCGCCGGTTGCTCCGCCGTCCAGCCCGATGCGCGCGCGCATGGCCGCGAGGGTTTCGTCGCTGACGTGGTGCTCCATGCCCTCCGCGTCCTGCAGCGCGGTCTCCTCGGGGACGCCCAGCCAGCGCAGGAAGGTCAGCACGACACTGTGGCGCGTGCGTGAGGTCTCCGCCATTTCGCGGCCGGCGTCCGTGAGAAAGACCGCGCGATAGGGCTCACTCGTCACGAGACCATGGTCGCGCAGCCGCCGGATCATTTTCGCCACCGTCGCCTGGCGCACGTCCATCCGCCGGGCGATTTCCACCGCCCGGGCCTCGCCCTTCGCATCGATCAGGTCCGCGATGAGTTCGACGTAGTCCTCGAGGAGTTCGGTCTCATGCGCCTTGCGGACCCGGGCGTGTTGCCGCGCATGCGCATCCGCCGGCAGCATCTCGCCGGGCCGCTCGGAGGAACTGACGTGCGACAGGGGGCTGCGCTCGGTCATTGGCGGGTCCGTTTCGTCCGGGGGCGATTGCGGAGTGGTGGCCGGACGCGGGAGTATATCATTCGCAACCGTGCGGAAACGTCATGCCGGTCCGGCTTCTGGCGTGGATTTTGCAGCTGAGGCAGACGTAGACGTTACCGGGATCCTTCGGAGATCCGCCAGGGACTCTGGTGTCGAGGACAGGGCCGTTCGGGAGGCGAGTCGGGCGTGGATGCAGTAATGGCCCCGGTGGTGGAGGATCTGGTTCGGGCGCTGGGCGAGCGTACGGGGTGCGCGGGCCTGATATGCGCCGATACGGGGCGCCCCGTGCGCTGGTTCGGGGACGATCAGCTCGTGGAGTCGGTCGCCGCGGCGGGGATCGTGCGCCGTGCGCCGGACGAGGGGCACCCGGCGATCGTCATGCTCGCCGACGGCGCCGCTGCCCCGCGTGGACTCCGTTTCGTGGCCGTGCAGCCGGTGGGTCGTGAACCGGGCTGCCGGTATGTCCTCTTCGCCGGCGCCCGCACGCGCGCCGTCCGTTATGACGGTATTCCGACACTCCTGCGAGCCGTCACGACGCTGTTGCGACGCCATCTCGCGCAGCTGGCGCTGACCCCGATCGCTGCCGGGGCCGACGAGCCGCGCCGCGGATTGATCATTGCCGATGCGCATTCACCCGATCTGCCGATCCAGTATGTTGATCGCATCTTTTGTCGCATCGGCGGCTACAGCCCGGGCGAAGTCATCGGCCGCAATGCGCGTTTCCTCCAGGGCGACGATCGCGACCAGCCTGGCCGCTGGCGTCTGGCCGGGGCGCTCCGGCGGGGCGAGCCCTGCACCGTCGTGCTCCGCAATTATCGCCGCGACGGCGGGCTGTTCGAGAATCGTATGGAGGTTACGCCGGTATTCGGCGTCGATGAACGGATCAGCCACCACGTCGCCACGGTGTCCGATGTCACGAAACGGCGGGCGTCGTCGCCCGCGCCACCCGACCGGGATACGGCCGCGTTCGTGTTCGCGCTCGAGATGTCGCCCGTCGGCAAGCTGGTGATCCACGGTCACACGGGACGAGCCTGTTTCGCGAATCCGGAGGCGGGCCGATTGTTCGGGCGTCGCCCCGAGGATCTGATCGGCCGCGAGATGGGGCTGCTGCCGTTGACGGATGGGCCGGTTCGCCTGCCGCGCCCGGATGCGAGCGACACGGGCGGGCTGCCGGTGGAGATGACGGTCAAGCCGGTTGTCTGGGGCCGTAACGCCGCCTGGCTGATCACGCTGTTTGATGTCGTCGATCGGCACGACATCCTTGAGCCGTCGGCCGACGGTGAACTGGCTCTGGAGCGTTATCCCGGGCCGGTGCTGCAATCGCGCGCCGATGGTTCGCTCGCGTGGGTCAGTCAGGCGGCCGCCGACCTGCTCGGTTACTCGCGTGAGGAGATGCTGCAGCTGTCGACCGGCGCGCTCGACGCCGGCGGGCTGGTCGACAACGAGGCATGGGCGCGCAACTGGGCATTCGTGCGCCTGCAGCGCTCGGTCACCGTCGAGACCCGGCTGGTGCGGCGCGACGGCTGGACGTTCCCGGCTGTGCTCGATGTCCAGCATGTGGACCACGGCGGCGAGGAGACGCATGTCGTGTTCATCCGCAACGCGCAGGACGCATGAGGCGCCGGGATACCGCGGCGGTCACACGCTTGCACGTTGATCGCGAGCAGGCTCGCTCGCACAGGTTGCCGCAGGCCGTAGCGGGTCGTTTGGCGAGTGTGAGCGAGCCTGCTCGCGATTGCGCCGCCGATGCGAACGGCCGAGCTACATGTTCGGGTAGTTCGGTCCGCCACCGCCCTCGGGTGCGATCCAGTGGATGTTCTGCGATGGATCCTTGATGTCGCAGGTCTTGCAGTGGATGCAGTTCTGCGCGTTGATCTGCAGCCGCGGATTCGAGCCGTCGTCGTCGCGCACGATCTCGTACACGCCGGCCGGGCAGTAGCGCTGCTCCGGGGCGTCGTAGTACGCGAGGTTGTAGTTCACCGGGATCGAGTCGTCCTTGAGCGTCAGGTGAACCGGCTGATCCTCCTCGTGGAACGTGTTGGTGAGGTACACGCTCGAGTTGAGATCGAAGCTGACGATGCCGTCCGGCTTCGGATACTCGATCTTCGGCATCCGCTCGGCCGGCTTCAGCGTCTCGTGGTCCGCATGCTTGTGGTGCAGGGTCCACGGCAGTTTGCCGCGGAAGATCTTGAGATCGAGCCCGCTGTAGATGGATCCCAGCACCATGCCGAAATTCGCCGCCGCGGGGCGGAAATTGCGGGCCTCGTGGAGTTCGCGCTGGACCCAGGAGTTGCGGTAGCGCTCCTCATAACCCGTCAGTGTGGCCGGCGCATCCTCGCCCTGCGCCAGCGCCTCGGCGATGCTCTCGGCGGCCATCATGCCCGTCTTCATCGCCGTATGGTTGCCCTTGATCTTGGGCACGTTGAGGAAGCCGGCCGAGCAGCCGATCAGCGCGCCGCCGGGGAAGACCAGCTTCGGTACGGACTGGAGTCCGCCTTCGTTCAGCGCACGCGCGCCGTAGCTCACGCGGCGCCCGCCCTCGAGCGTCTCGCGAATGGCCGGATGGGTCTTGAAGCGCTGGAACTCCTTGAACGGATACAGGTGCGGGTTCTGGTAGTCGAGCCCGATCACGTAACCGACGTACACCTGGTTGTCCTCCAGGTGATACAGGAACGAGCCGCCCCAGGTCTTCGTGTCCATCGGCCAGCCGGCGGTATGGATCACGGTGCCCTGTTTGTGCTTCGCGGGATCGATCTCCCAGAGTTCCTTGATGCCGATGCCGTAGGTCTGCGGATCGCGGTCCTCACGCAGGCCGAACTGCTCGATCAACTGCTTGCTGACGTGACCGCGGCAGCCCTCGGCGAACAGCGTGTATTTCGCATGCAGTTCGATGCCCGGTTCGAAGGAATCCTTCTGCTGCCACTCGCGGCCGACGCCCATGTCACCGGTGCGCACGCCCTTGATCGAGCCGTCGTCGTGGAACAGGGCCTCCTGGGCGGCGAAGCCGGGATAGATCTCGGCGCCGAGCGCCTCGGCCTGTTCGCCCAGCCAGCGGCAGACGTTGCCCATCGAGACGACATAGTTGCCGTCGTTGTGCATCTGCCGCGGCAGCAGGGAGATCGGCACATTGATGGCCGACTTTTTGCCGAGGACCATGAACTTCTCGTCCGTGACCGGCGAGTGCAGGGGCGCACCCTTCTCCTTCCAGTCCGGAATCAGCTCGTTGAGGGCGGTCGGCTCGAGCACGGCGCCGGAGAGGATATGGGCGCCCACCTCGGAGCCTTTCTCCAGAACCGCGACGCTGATCTCGTTGCCGGTCTCTTCGGCCAGCTGGCACAGCCGGATCGCCGCCGACAGGCCGGACGGGCCGGCGCCGACG
>JAXHMQ010000006.1:0-64139 GCA_034521365.1 Halofilum sp. (in: g-proteobacteria)
CCAGCAACGGCCAGGTCTCGAGCGCCGGCGCCTGCGCGAGGCGCAGGTACCAGCGCGCCGGTGCCGGCGCCTCGAGGCGCAGGTCCTCGTCGGCGAGGTGCTCGTTCAGGCGCGCCGACCAGGGCCTCCGCCTCGCCCGCCGTCAGCGGCGAGCACGTGCGGGCCGAACAGGCGCGCATGGTTCGCGTCGACGCGCAGGTGCACCGGGTCGAGGCGCAGCCACCAGCCGGTGGCGTCGTCCGCCGGCCCGGCATCGTGCTCTCCAGGCGCGCGAGCGCGGCCACTGGCCACGGCGGCCCGCCGATGCCGAAGGCGGCACATACGCTGCCCTCGCCGTCGGCGACGCCGTCGTCGCGCACGCGCGCGCGCGCCAGCAAGCGCTCGAGCGCCGGCAGCGCGCGCGGGCCAGCGACGCGACCGCGTCGGCGTCGGCCACCGGGCCCAGCAGGCCGGGGAGCACGAGTCGGGCGCTGCGCGACGGGTTCATGGAGAATGGCCAGTTCAAGAGGCTGTCCGGGTAACCTGTGCCGTAGCGGCCGCCGTGGCACGCGTGCCGTGGGCCACGGTTGCTGGACGGCCTCCCGGGGAACGACTGGGCGCGCACGCGGTCTACGAGGCAGATCGCGCGCCGCCATGCCGGGGCATGATAGCCGACCGTGTGCACCGTGGTCATGCGCGCCCGCGAGCCGACAGCGAGCGAACGAAGACACGGCCTTCCCGCAAAAAGGACCCCACACGATGCCAAAGAGCAAGCTGGCGATCGTCGCGTTGATCGCGGCGGCGATCGTGACGTTTTTCGTCCTCGATCTCGGGCAGTACTTCAGCCTCGATTACTTCCGCTCGCAGCAGGCCGCGATCGAGCGCTTCTTCGACGCCCGTCCGCTGGCCACGGTGGCGATCTACTTCGGCATCTACGTGCTGGTCACCGCGCTCTCGCTGCCCGGAGCCGCGATCATGACGCTCGCCGGTGGCGCCATCTTCGGTCTGCTCTGGGGCACGGTGATCGTCTCGTTCGCCTCGACCATCGGCGCCACGCTCGCCTTCCTCGCCGCGCGTTTCGTGCTGCGCGACAGCGTGCAGCGGCGCTTCGGCAACAGCCTGCGCGCGGTCAACGAGGGCGTGCGCCGCGACGGCGCGCTGTACCTGTTCATGCTGCGCCTGGTGCCGGCCTTTCCGTTCTTCGTCATCAACCTCGTGATGGCGCTCACCCCGATCCGCGCGCCGACGTTCTTCGTCGTGAGCCAGGTCGGGATGCTCGCCGGCACGATCGTCTACGTGAACGCCGGCACCCAGCTCGCGCAGATCGATTCGCTCGGCGGCATACTCTCGCCCGGGCTGGTGGGCGCCTTCGTGTTGCTCGGCGTGTTCCCACTGGTCGCCCAGCGGGTCGTGCGCGCGCTCAAGCGGCGCCGGGCGCTCGCGGGCTGGCAGAGGCCCGCGCGCTTCGAGCGCAACCTGGTCGTGATCGGCGCGGGCTCGGCCGGGCTCGTATGCGCCTACATCGCCGCGGCGGTGAAGGCGAAGGTCACCCTCGTGGAAAAGGAGAAGATGGGTGGCGACTGTCTCAACACGGGCTGCGTGCCCTCGAAGGCGCTGATCCGGACCGCGAGGTTCCTGTCGCACGTGCAGCGCCACGAGGAGTTCGGCGTTCGCTCGGCGAGCGCCGATTTCGACTTCCGTGACGTCATGCGCCGCGTGCACGGCGTCATCCGCGAGATCGAGCCCCACGACTCCATCGAGCGCTACGAGGCGCTCGGCGTCGACGTGGTACGCGGCACGGCGCGCATCACCGGGCCGTGGACCGTCGACGTCGGCGGGCGCGAGATCACGACACGCCACATCGTGGTCGCGGCCGGCGCGCAGCCGTTCGTGCCGCCCATCCCGGGCATCGACCAGGTGAGCTGGTACACCTCGGATACCGTCTGGGGGCTGGAGACCCTGCCCCGGCGCCTGGTGGTCCTGGGCGGCGGCCCGATCGGCTGCGAGCTCGCGCAGGCGTTCGCGCGCCTGGGCAGCCGGGTCACCCAGGTCGAGATGCTCGAGCGGATCATGGGCATCGAGGACGCGGACATCGGCGCATACGTGAGCGAGCGCTTCGCCGCGGAAGGGATCGACGTGCGCACGGGGCACAAGGCCAGCGAGTTCCGGGTCGAGGACGGCGAGCAGATACTGCTCTGCGAGCACGCGGAGGAGACCGTGCGCATCCCGTTCGACGCGGTCCTGGTTGCCGTCGGTCGCGCGGCGCGGACCTCCGACTACGGTCTCGATCGGCTCGGCATCACGCTGACGGCGCGCGGGACCATCGAGACCGACGACTACCTGCAGACGCGCATCCCGACCATCTACGCCTGCGGCGACTGCGTCGGCCCGTACCAGTTCACGCACGCCGCCGCCCACCAGGCGTGGCACGCGACCGTCAACGCGCTGTTCGGCGCATTCCGGCGGTTCCGGGTGGACTACACCGTGCTGCCGCACGCGACCTTCACCGATCCCGAGGTCGCGCGCGTCGGGCTGAGCGAGCAGGAGGCCCGGGAGGCGGGCCGCGCCTACGAGGTCACGACCTACGACCTGGGCGAGCTCGACCGGGCGATCGCCGAGGGCGAGGCCAGGGGCATCGTCAAGGTGCTGACGGTGCCCGGCAAGGATCGCATCCTCGGGGCCACGATCGTCGGCGAGCACGCGGGCGACCTGATCGCCGAGCTCGCGCTCGCCATGAAGCAGCGTATCGGCCTCAACAAGATCCTGGGCACGGTCCACGCGTACCCGACCCTGGCGGAGGCCACGAAGTTCGCGGCCGGCGAGTGGAAGCGCGCGCATGCGCCGGCGGCCGCGCTGCGCTGGCTGCAGCGCTTCCATGCCTGGCAGCGGTGATCGCTCCATCGCTGCCTCGTCCCGCCCCGGCCGGCAGCCTGCCGGGCTTCGGGGCGCCGGCAGTGGATCGAGCCCAGGTCCGACAGGCTGCTAGGCTGCACGCCATGAGCGCGTCGCCGCCACCCGCCGCCGGCCCCGACCCCCGCGACGCCGCCGCGTGGGTCGCGGGCCTGCGCCTCGACGACATACCGGCCGAGGTCGCCGAGCGCGCCCGCGAGCTCCTGCTCGACACCCTCGGGGTCGCCATCGGGGCGGGGCGTACCGACGCCGCCGCGATCGCCTACGGACTCGCGGCGGCGCAGTTCGGCGCCGGCGACACCCGTGCCCGCCTGGCCTTCGACGGCCGCGCCGTGAGCCCGGCCGGCGCCGCCTGGGCGCTGGCGACCCGCATCGACAACCTCGACGGGCACGACGGCTACCAGCCGGGCAAGGGCCACGCCGGCGTCGCCGTGGTGCCGGCGCTGCTCGCGACCGCCGAGGCCGACGCCCGGGCGAGCGGCGCCGACGCCCTGGCCGCGCTCGTGGCGGGCTACGAGATCGCCTGCCGCGCCGCGGTGGCGCTGCATGGCAGCGCGGGCGACTACCACAGCTCCGGGGCATGGAACGCGCTCGGCGCGGCCGCGGCCGCGGGCGCCTGCGCGGCCTGGACGCCGACGTGCTCGCCACCGCGCTGGGGATCGCGGAGTACCACGCGCCGCGCGCGCCGATGACGCGCGATCGATGCGCCGTCGATGCTGCGCGACGGCTCGGGCTGGGGCGCGCTGGCGGGCATCACCGGCGTCGACCTGGCGCGGCGCGGCTTCGCCGCATCGCCGGCGCAGCTGCCGGCCAGCGGGCCCACCTGGGCCACGCTCGGGCACGAATGGCTGCTCGCCGAGCAGTACGTGAAGCCGCACCCGGTGTGCTTCTGGGCCCAGCCGGCGGTCACGGCGGCCCTGCGCCTGCGCGCCGCCGACGGCCTCGACCCGGGCGCCATCGCCGCGGTGCGCATCGACACCTTCCACGAGGCGACCCGCCTCTACCAGGGATTGCCCGCGAGCACCCAGGTCGCGCAGTACGCCCTGGCCTTCCCGGTGGCGGCCGCCCTCGTCCACGGCCGGCTGGGCCCGGAGGAGATCACCGGCGCGGGCCTCACCGACGCCACCGTGCGCGAGCTGGCGGGCCGCGTCGCGGTACGCGAGCGCGCCGCCTACAGCCGGCGCTTCCCCGGGCAGCGCCTGGCCGCGGTGACGGTGCGCCTGGCCGATGGCACCGAGCTGGCATCGGGGACGACCGAGCCGCGCGGCACGCCGCGCGACCCGATGGACCGCGAGGCCATCGTCGCCAAGTACCGCGACCAGGCCGCGCCGGTACTCGGCGCCGAGCGCAGCGCGGCGCTGGAGGCCTGTGCGCTGGGCCTGGGGCGCCCCGGCGCGGACCTGGGCTCGCTGCTCCGGCTTACCGCTCGGCCCTGAGCGCGGCGGCCTGCGCCCGCAGCGCCTCCAGCGCGCGGCGGTTGCGCTCGAGATCGCGCCGGCTCGCGTCGCGCTGCGCATGCAGGCGCGCGACGCTCCCGCCTCGGCCGCGCGGTCGCCGCCGCCGGCCCGCTCGAGGCGGTCGCCGACACGACGCAGGCCGTGGTCGACCTCGCGCAGCGCGGCCTCGAGCTCGCGCGCCTCCTCCTCGAGGCGGCCGATCCGCGCCTGCAGTGCCTGCAGCCGTTGCCCGCGCCGATCCCCCGTGGTCACGGCTCCCTCCTGGCGCATGCGCGCCGCCACTGGTGACAGTCGGCCCGACCGACCCGACGCCCATGCAAGCCCCAGGACCCGTAGCCACACGCCTCGCCCGGTACATCCTGCGCGCGCGCCGGGAGGTGACCGTCCTGTTCACCGACATCGAGGGCTCGACGCGCTACTGGGACCGCCATGGCGACCTCGAGGGTCGCCTGATGATCGACCGTCACAACCGCCTCACCTTCCCGGTGGTGCGCCACTACCGCGGGCGCATCGTGAAGACGATCGGCGACTCCATCATGGCCGTCTTCCGGCGCCCGGAGGACGCCCTCCAGGCGGCGATCGCGATACAGCAGGTGCTCGCCGCGCGCCGCCGGGCCGATCCCGCCTTCGACCTCCACGTCCGCATCGGCATGCACACGGGAACCGCGGTGGTCGAGCGCCGCGACGTCTTCGGTGATGTCGTCAACGTGGCCGCGCGGGTCGAGAGCCACGCGTCGGGCGACGAGATCCTGGTCTCGGGCAGCATGGCGATGCGTCTGCCGCGCCACGACTACGCCCTGGAGAAGCGCGCCGACCTGCGCGCCAAGGGCAAGCGTCGCGTCGTGCCGGTGTGGCAGTGCGACTGGGTCGCCTGCCGCGACCACAGCGCGGACATCCGGCTCGAGAGCCTGCTGCCGCTGGCCGCGCCGCAGAAGGCCACGATCGCGGTGTACGCCGTGATCGGCGCCACCGGGCTCTACCTGCTCTACCACTGGTACGGGCGCTACGTGCTCTCGGACTGGGAGTGGATCGCGCTGCTCGCGCTCAATCCCGTGCGCGCGCTGCAGACGCACTGGTACCTGCCGCTCGGGGCCGCCGCGATCACGGCCGCCCTCGCCTGGCTGCTCAAGGGCGTGCGCAGCCTGCCACTGTGGTCGCTGCACCTCGCCCAGGGCGGCGCCGGGCTGACCCTGGGCCTGCTGCTCGGCGCGACCCTGGGCGTGCTGCCGTGGCCCGGGCAGGCCGGGTGGTGGCGCGAGCCCCTCTACGCCTCCGATCACCTGTTCGTGGAGGTGCGCGTGGAGCGCACGCCGGTGCGCGCCGGGCCGGACCTCGACGCCCGCCCCCTGCTGACCGTCGGGCGTGGCGAGCTCATGCTGCTGGCCGACGTCAGCGAGGGCCGCGACGGCATCGCCTGGAACCGTGTGCTCGTCGGGCCGGGCGCCTGGGGCTGGGTGCCGCGGGTGCTGCCGCCGGCGCTCGGGCACGAGGCCAAGCGCATCACCTGGGCCGACAAGTTCTACTTCCGCCGCGGCGACGCCTACACCGCTGCTCGGTGTCGTCGGGCTGCTGATCGGCGTGCGCCGCTTCCACCTGCAGCCCTTTTGAGCGACCTCAGTCCTCGGGCGCCGCGGCCGCCTCGACGCGGTTGCGACCGCCGCGCTTGGCGCGATACAGGGCCTCGTCGGCGCGCGCGTACATGCGCTCGGGGTCGCGGTGGCTGTCGCGCGCGGAGACGTCGTAGCCGACCGATACCGTGACCGGCGCACCGTCGGCCGGCCGCCGGGATGCCCAGCGCCTCGACCGCGGCGCGCACGGAGCGTGCCCGGCGGTCGGCGGCGCGGGGGTCGCGCGCACGTGACAGACACGGCGAACTCCTCGCCGCCGACGCGGAAGGCGAGGTCCTCGGCGCGCCGGAAGGCCCGCGTCGGCACGCCGGCGAGCGCGCGATGTCGCGCGTGCGGCGCAGGTACACGCCGATACCGAGCGCCGTCGCGAACGCTGCCAGGTCGAACACCACCAGCGGCAGGACCTCCGCCGTGGCGATCACCAGGCCGTTGAACGCGGCGTAGATCAGGCCGGCGGCGCCGAGCAGCAGGATGACGGCGTTGAGCGCGAAGACGCGCAGGAAGTCCGGGTCGTCGGGGTCGAGGTGCTCGCCGCAGACGAGGAATGCGCCGAGCAGGCGCCCGGGCCGTGCCGCCGGTCGGGTCATCGTGACAGGATATCGTGAGCGGGCGACCACGGCGACGGCGTTGCCGTGGCGCGGGAGAGGTGGTCGGGGTGGCAGGATCTGAACCTGCGACCTCCTGCGCCCCATGCAGGTGCGCTACCAGGCTGCGCTACACCCCGACGCGACGGCGCAGCATAGCGGAACGGCCGGGCATCGGGAACCCGGCGAACAGCCGCGCGGCCAATGCCGGTGGCTCCGGTCGCGCAGTGCCTGCTGCTCTCGCGGAGGACGCAGCGACGGCGCGGAGCACGCAGAGCAACAACGGATGACATGGCCTGCAGGTCCGGACGCTGCGCGCAGCGCCGAGCCGGTGACTGGATGCCTCTCGGTGCTCTCCGCCGAGCCCGCGAGACGCGAGCTCACGGGCTGATTCACCGGGGGGAAGCTAGCCCTTGAGGACCTTGAGCAGGCCCTCGAGCTCGGCGCGCAGCTGGCGCACGACCTGCTGGCTCTGCGAGGCGTCTTCCCGCGCGCCCTCGCCGGCGAGCTGCTGACGCGCGCCGCCGATGGTGAAGCCCTGCTCGTACAGCAGGCTGCGGATCTGGCGGATCAGCATCACGTCGTGGCGCTGGTAATAGCGGCGGTTGCCGCGGCGCTTGACCGGCTTGAGGTCCGGGAACTCCTGTTCCCAGTAGCGCAGCACATGGGGCTTGACCGCGCACAGCTCGCTGACTTCACCGATGGTGAAGTAGCGCTTGTTCGGTATCGGCGCCAGTTCGTTGTTATTGCTCGCTTCCAGCATATGCTTCCACCCGCGCCTTCAGTTTCTGGCCGGGACGGAATGTCACCACGCGACGGGCCGAGATCGGGATCTCCTCGCCCGTCTTGGGGTTGCGACCCGGGCGCTGGTTCTTCGTCCGCAAGACGAAGTTGCCGAAGCCCGAGAGCTTCACGTCGTCGCCGGACGCCAGCGTATTGCGGATCTCCTCGAAGAACAGCTCGACGAGCTCCTTGGCCTCGCGCTTGTTCAGGCCCAGCTCCTCGAACAGCGTCTCCGCCATCCGCGCCTTGGTGAGTGCCATGGGCTACTCCCGCAACGTCGCCCCTTCGGTGGCCCGCAGATGCTCGAGGATGCGCGCGCTGGCGGCCTCGACCTCATCGTCGGTAAGAGTGCGCGATAACCCCTGTAAAATCAAGCCTAAAGCGAGACTTTTTCGACCGGAATCGATCCCGCGGCCCCGGTACACGTCGAACACGAACGATGTCGCGCAGGTACTCCGGGGCGGCCGCGTGCACGGCATCGATGAGCGCCTGGGCGCTGGTGCTTTCGTCGACGATCACGGCCAGATCCCGGCGGATGGCCGGAAATCTCGAGACCGGCCGGTAGCTCGGCAGGCGCGTCGGGACGAGCGCGGCGAGCTCGAGCTCGAACAGGATCGGTGCCCGGTCGAGATCCATGCGCGGCTGCGATCGCGCGGATGGAGCGCGGCCGAGCCAGCCCAGACCTGCTCGCCATCGGCGCAGCGATGCGCGCCGCTGCGCCGGGTGCAGCGCCGGGTGCTGGGCCGCCTCGAAGCGGAAACGCCCGGGGTCGGCGGTGGCGAGCAGCGCCTCGACGTCCGCCTTGACGTCGAAGAAGTCCGCCTCGCGCCGCACGGCGTCCCACTGCTCGGGCACGAGGGGGCCGTCGACCATGAGCCCGGCGATGGCGGTCGTCGCTGGCGCACCTCCGGGTGCACGCCGGCTGCGGCGTCGAAGACGCCGCGCCAGTCTCGAACAGCCGCAACGCGCTCGCTGCTGGCGGTTGCGGTTGTGCTGCAGCGTGCGCACCAGGCCGGGCCAGAGCTGGGTGCGCATCACGTCCATGTCCGAGGCGATCGGGTTGGCCAGCATCAGGGCCTCGGCCTCGGGATCGAGCAGCCCCTGCAGGCGGCTGTCGACGAAGCTGTAGGTCACGGCCTCGGAGTAGCCGCGCTCGACCAGCGTGTCGCGCGCAGCTCGCTGTCGACTGCGCCTACGTCTCCGGTCGCAGGCGCGGCGCCATGCGCGGCCGCAGTGGTGCGTGCGCGGCGATGGCGGTTGTAGCCGTGCAGGCGCGCCACCTCCTCGACCAGGTCCGCCTCGATCGCCAGGTCGTAGCGCCAGCTCGGCGGGCGCGCGTGCCAGCCCTCGGCCGAGGCCTCCACCTGCAGCCCGAGGCGCTCGAGCATGCCGCGTGCCTGGCGTCTTGCCGGTCTCGGATCCGAGCAGCGCGCTCGAGGCGGCTGGCGGCGCAGCGTGAATCGGCGCGCGCGCCGGCAGCGCGTCGCGCTCGACGCGATCGACAGCGCGCGGCCGGGCTCGCCGCCGCAGATCCCGGTGATCAGCGCCGTGGCGCGCTCCAGCGCCGCCAGCGGCAGCTCCGGGTCGACGCCGCGCTCGAAGCGGTGCGCGGAATCGGTGTGCAGCTCGTGACGATGGCCGCGCTGCCCGGCCAGCTGCCTGCGGGCAGGAAGCAGGCGCTCTCCAGGAAGATGTCGCGCGTCTCGCCGGACACGGCCGTGGCGGCACCGCCCATGATGCCGGCCAGCGCCACCGGCCCGCGGTCGTCGGCGATCACCAGCGTCGACCGTCCGCAGCTCGACCGTCGCTGCTCGTCGAGCAGCGCGCAGCGCCTCGCCCGCGCGCGACGCGGCGCACGCGCATCGCACCCTGCAGCGCCGCAGGTCGAAGGCGTGCATCGGCTGGCCCAGCTCCAGCATCACGTAGTTGGTCACGTCCACGACGGCGGACACCGGCCGCACGCCGCTGCGGCGCAGCCGCTCGGCCAGCCAGTCCGGTGTCGGCGCCGCGGATCGATGCCCTCGATGACGCGGCCGCAGTAGCGCGGACACGCCGTCGGACGCCTGCGGTCATGACCTGGACGCGTCTGCCGCGGTGCGATCCGTCGACGGCAGCGACCGGTTCGATCCGCGGCGCGCGTGCCCGTCGCAGGGCCGCGACCTCGCGGGCGACGCCCGCGCACGCGACAGGCAGTCGCCGCGGTTCGGCGTCAGGTCGATGTCGATGCATGCGTCGTCGAGACCGAGCCATGTCGCCGCAGATGCCGTGCCCACGGTGGCATCGTCGGAGCAGCTCGAGCAGGCCCGGCGGCGTCCTCGGCCAGTCCCAGCTCCGGCGGCCGAGCACAGCATGCCCGTGCGACGTCACGCCGCGCAGCTCGGTCGTCGCTCGATGCTCGGCCGTCCGGCAGCTGCGCGCGACCCGGAGCGCAACGGCGCTACCAGGCCGGCCGCGGCATTGTCGGCGCCGCAGACGACCGTGTCGCGGCGCCGGCGCCAGCCGTCATCGACCTGGCACACGTGCAGGTCGCTCGGCTTCCGCGATGCGGCTCGACGGCGCACGGATGCGGCCGACCACCACGCCGCTGAACGGCGGCGCCGCGGTCTCGACGGCGTCGACCTCGAGTCCGAGCAGCGTGAGCTGCTCCGCCAGGTCGTCGCCGTCGACCGGGGCGTCGACCCATTCGCGCAGCCAGTTCACTGGAATCGCAGTCAGGTTCGTGCCGCGGCCTCAGCCGAACTGCCCGAGAAAACGCAGATCGTTGTCGAAGAACAGCCGCAGGTCGTCGACGCCGTAGCGCAGCATCGCCAGGCGCTCGACGCCCATGCCGAAGGCATAGCCGGTCCACTCCTCGGGGTCGATGCCGACGTGGCCGAACACCGCCGGATGGACCATGCCGCAGCCGAGGATCTCGAGCCAGCCGCTGTGGCCGCAGACGCGGCAACCGTGCCCGTCGCACATCACGCACTGGATGTCGACCTCGGCCGAGGGCTCGGTGAAAGGGAAATACGACGGCCGGAAGCGGATCGCCAGGTCGTCGCGCTCGAAGAAGCGCAACAGGAAGTCCTCGAGGTGGCCCATCAGGTCGCTGAAGCGAGACCTCGCGCTCGACCAGCAGGCCCTCGACCTGGTGGAACATCGGGCGTGTGGGTGAGGTCGGAGTCGCAGCGGTAGACGCGGCCCGGCGCGATGATGCGCAGCGGCGGCTCGCGTGCCTTCCATCGACGCGGATCTGCACCGGCGAGGTATGCGTGCGCAGCACGCGGCCGTCACCGAAATAGAAGGTGTCGTGCATCGCCCGCGCGGGGTGATCGGCCGGGATATTGAGCGCCTCGAAGTTGTGGTAGTCGTCCTCGACCTCGGGGCCCTCGGCGACCTCGAAGCCGAGTTGCGCCAGCAGGGTCGTGATGCGGTCGATGGTGCGGGTGATCGGATGGATGCCGCCGCGCCGCGGGACCGCGGCCCGGCAGCGTGACGTCGATGGCCTCGGCGCTGGAGCTGCTCGTCCGAGCGCCGCGTCGGCCAGCTCGCCGCCGCGGGCTCGATGCGCTCGGTCGAGGCGCTGCTTGGCGCGGTTGATCGCTTCGCCCGCGGCCGGGCGCTCGTCAGCCGGCAGCTGACCGAGCGATTTGAGCCGGCGCGGTGAGCATGCCCCTTCTTGCCGAGGTACTCGACGCGCACGCGGTCGAGCGCGTCGAGATCGGCCGCCTCGTCCACGGCCCGCTCGGCCGCGGTGACCTCCTCGTCGAGCTCCTGGGTCGATGCCTGGTCCATGCTCGCCGGCGCGGGAAACGCGTATCGACGATCGGGGCCGCCTCCATGCATGGATCCGGCCAGCATCCGCCGCGGCACATGCCGCGGCCGGGCATGCCGCTGCGGCGCGGCCGTCGAGCGATGGCCGCAGCGGCACTGCCGGTCAGCCCGGCAGGCCGGCCTTGGCCTTCTCCGCCAGGACGCCGAACGCGGCCTTGTCGCGCACGGCCAGGTCGGCCAGCACCTTGCGATCGACCTCGACCTCGGCCTGCTTGAGCCCGTTGATCAGGCGGCTGTACGACAGCCCGTGCTCGCGCGCCGCGGCGTTGATGCGCGCGATCCACAGCCGCCGGAACTGGCGCTTGCGCTGGCGCCGGTCGCGGTAGGCGTACTGCCCCGCCTTGGTGACGGCCTGGTTCGCGGTGCGGTAGGTCTTGCTGCGCGCGCCGTAATAGCCCTTCGCCTTGTCGAGGACCTTCTTGTGGCGCGCGTGGGCGGTGACGCCCCGCTTGACTCGTGCCATGGTCGGTCCTCCCTCAGGCGTACGGCAGCAGGCGGCGGACGTGGCCGCTGTCCTGCGCCTCGACGATGTCGCGCTGGCGCAGCTTGCGCTTACGCTTCGCGTCCTTCTTGGTCAGGATGTGGCGCAGGTGCGACTGCTTGTGCTTGAACCGCCCGGAGGCGGTCTTGCCGAAGCGCTTGGCTGCGCCCCGGTTGGTCTTCATCTTGGGCATGGCTTCCACTCCCGTTGGTCATCGGATAGCCCCCGGCCGAGTCGGAGAGCCACTGCGGCTCGGGGGCGGCAATGCGCGAACGGCTCGCGCGATGCCGGACATTGCCGGACGCATCCGGCAGCCGACACCCTGGTCACGGGTCGACCGGCTGCTGCGGTCGGCCGGACGCCGCCGGCGCCGCCGCCCGCGCCTCATGCTTGCGGGGGGCGAGCACCATGACCATCTGGCGGCCCTCCATCTTCGGGAACTGCTCGACGGTCGCCAGCTCGGAGAGGTCGTCCTGCACCCGCTCGAGCAGGCGCGCGCCAATGTCCCGGTGCGCCATCTCGCGGCCGCGGAAGCGCAGCGTCACCTTGGTCTTGTCGCCCTGCTCGAGGAACTTCTGCAGGTTGCGCAGCTTGACCTGGTAGTCGCCCTCTTCCGTGCCCGGGCGGAACTTCACCTCCTTGAGCTGGATCTGCTTGGTCTTCTTGCGGGCCGCGTTCTTCTTCTTGCTCTGCTCGAACCGGAACTTGCCGTAGTCCATGATCCGGCAGACCGGCGGCTCCGCGTTCGGCACCACCTCGACCAGATCGAGCCCGGCCTCCTCGGCGGCCTCCAGCGCCTGCTCCAGAGGCACGACCCCGACCTGCTCGCCGTCGGATCCGATCAGCCGCACCTGCTGGCCGTGCTCGATCTGTCTCGTCGTTCGGACCCTCGGTTCGTTCGCTAACTCCGCCTGACCGCGAATCTACGTGCACTGTGAGTGGCCCTGTCATGAAAGCTGCAACACGGTCCGCGCGCTGATCCGCGTCTGCCCGATTCCTCCGGCCAAGCACGCTCGGCGCGCCACCGCGTCAGCCAGCGGCGACCACGGCTGCCGAGATCCTGGCCGTCGCGGGTGCGCACAGCCACGGCGCCGGACTCCAGCTCCCGTTCGCCGATGACCAGCATATACGGGACACGCTGGAGCGTGTGCTCGCGGATTTTATAGCCGATCTTCTCGTTCCTCAAGTCGGCAACTGCCCGAATTCCCTGATTTTTCAGGATCTGCTCCACCTCGCGGGCGCGCCCGGCCTGGGCATCGGTGATATTCAGCACGGCCGCCTGCACCGGCGCCAGCCACAGCGGCAGCTTGCCCTCGGTATGCTCGATCAGGATGCCGATGAAGCGCTCCATCGAGCCCAGGATGGCGCGGTGGATCATCACCGGCACCTGCTTGTCGCCGTGCTCGTCCACGTAGCTCGCGTCCAGGCGGCCCGGCATGGAGAAGTCCACCTGCATGGTGCCGCACTGCCAGCGACGGTCCAGGCAGTCGCGCAGCACGAACTCGATCTTGGGCCCGTAGAAGGCCCCCTCGCCCGGCTGCAGCCGCCACTCGAGGCCGTAGTCGTCGAGCGCCTGGCTGCAGCGCCGCCTCGCCCTTGTCCCAGGCCTCGTCCGAGCCGACCCGCTCCTCCGGGCGCGTCGACAGCGCGATGTCGATCTCGTCGAAGCCGAAGTCGGCGTAGACGCTGCAGCGTCATCCGGATCAGCTCGGCGATCTCGTGCTGGAGCTGGTCCTCGGTGCAGAAGACGTGCGCGTCGTCCTGGGTGAAGCGCCGCGCCCGCATCAGCCCGTGCAGCGTCCCCGAGGGCTCGTAGCGGTGGACGATGCCGAACTCGGCGAGCTTGAGCGGCAGGTCGCGGTAGCTCTTCAGGCCCTGGTTGAACAGCTGCACGTGGCCCGGACAGTTCATCGGCTTGATCGCGTAGTCGTGCTCCTCGGCGTGGGTGAAGAACATGCCGTCGCGGAACTTGGCCCAGTGCCCGGACTTCTCCCACAGGCTGCGGTCGAGGATCTGCGGCGTATGCACCTCCTGGTAGCCGTACTCGCGCTGGCGCGCGCGCATGTAGTCCTCGAGCTGGCGGTACAGCAGCCAGCCGCGCTCGTGCCAGAAGACCATGCCCGGCGCGTCTTCCTGGAAGTGGAACAGGTCGAGCTGGCGACCGATGCGGCGGTGGTCGCGCTTGGCGGCCTCCTCCAGGCGCTCGAGGTAGGCCTCGAGCTGCTTGCGGTCGGGCCAGGCCGTGCCGTAGATGCGCTGCAGCATCTCGTTGGCGGAGTCGCCGCGCCAGTAGGCCCCCGCGAGCTTGGTGAGCTTGAACGCGCCCAGGCGCCCGGTGCTGGGCACGTGCGGGCCGCGACAGGGGTCGACGAAGTCGTCCTGGCGGTACAGGCGGATCTCCTCGCCCTCCGGGATGTCGTCCAGGATCTGCAGCTTGTAGCGCTCGCCGCGCTCGCGGAAGATCCGCACGGCCTCGTGGCGGTCCACGACCTCGCGCTCGATCGGGATAGTCCGCCTCGGCCAGCTCGGCGCATGCGCGCCTCGATCGCCTCGAGGTCCTCCGGCGTGAAGGTGTGATCGCAGGCGAAATCGTAGTAGAAACCGTCTTCCACCACGGGGCCGATCGTCACCTGGCACTCGGGCCACAGCTGCTTGACCGCCTGGGCCATCAGGTGGGCGGTCGAGTGGCGGATCATGTGCAGGCCGTCATCGTCCTTCGGCGTGACGATCTCGACGGCGGCGTCGTGGTCCACGGGGGCGTCCGTGTCCACCAGGCGCCCGTCGACGCGGCCGCCCACGGCGGCCTTCGCCAGCCCCGGGCCGATGTCGGCGGCGATCCGGGCGACGGTCACGGGCTGATCGTAGTGGCGCCGGCTGCCATCCGGCAGGGTGATCTCGGGCATGCTGCCTCCAGTGGTGGCCGCTACCAAAGGCCACTTGCCGAGCCGCGATACAAGAAAGCCAGCGTGTGGGACGACCACGACGCTGGCCCGGTGCGTCTGGTAGGCGCGATTGGACTCGAACCAACGACCCCCACCATGTCAAGGTGGTGCTCTAACCAGCTGAGCTACGCGCCTGATGCGAATGCGGAGTCTATAGAAGGGGCATCGCGAGCGTCAACGACCGCTCCCGGCGCTCAGGCGCCGCCGTGCGCCGCCCGCCCGGTCTCCGCGTCCGGGTGGATGACGTCGGCCAGGTCGGCTGCCGTGGCCCGCAGGTCCGGCAGGAACCCGCGCAGATCCTCGAGCGAGCGCCGCAGCACGGGCGCGTGCACCGACAACGCGGCGATCGGCGGCCCGCTCGGGGGCACGATCGGGACCGCGATCGCGACCATGTCGGCCAGGAACTCCTGGTCGTCGGTGGCGACACGCGCCTCGCGGATCTCCTCCAGGGAGCGCTCGAGCGCGACGGCATCCGTGATCGTGTGCGGCGTCATCGCGGTGAGCGGCTTGTGGCGCAGGATGCGCTCGCGCACGCGCCGTGGCTGCAGCGACAGCAGCAGCTTGCCGGTGGCGGTGCAGTGGATCGGCACGCGCGAGCCGATCTCGAACTGCAGGCGCAGCGGCCAGGCCGTGTCGACCCGGTCGATGTAGGTGGGCTCGTCGCCGTCGAGCAGGACGATGTTGCAGGCCTCGCCGACCTTCTCCGCCATGCGGCGCAGGATCGAGTGGCGCACGCCCGCCAGCGGTCGATGCTGGAGCACGGCGCCGGCGAGCCGGTGCAGGCTCGGGCCCGGCACGTAATGGCGATCACCGGGGTCCTTGGCGGCGAAGCCCTTGTCCTCGAGCAGGTTCACCAGCCGGTGGACCGTCGCCTTCGGCAGCTCCAGGCCCTCGGCGAGCTCGGACAGGGACACCGGGCGGCCGCTCTCGGCGATCACGGCGAGCACCCGCAGCAGGCGGTCACCCGTCGAGCCGGTCAGTCGCTTGCGCGCCATCGTGTCCCCGGTTGCCAGCCACCGGGTCCCGGCCGGCATGCGCCGGCCCGTACCCATGCGGCCCGGGGCGGGCCGACCGCCCGCCCCGCGGCCGCGCGGGGATCAGTTGTCCCGGACTGCTTCTGCTCCTCCGCGAGGCGGATCTGGTTGGCGTACAGCGTCTGCACGCGGCTCCAGTAGGGATACACCATGGAGGCATAGTCCGACTGCGACGCCAGCACCTCGGAGAAGAACTCGCTCTGCTGCGTGTACTCCTTCGTGACCTTGCGCTGTGCCTTGATGAAGGACTCGAAATAGGAGTCCGGCACGTCGTGGACCGTCACGCCACCCTCCTGGAACTCGTGGATCGCCTCCGAGTTGTCGTGGATGTTGGCGTTGTAGGTCTTGAAGGTCGTGGCCATCACGGCGTTCTCGAAGATCGCCTGCAGGTCCTTCGGCAGGCTCTCCCACCAGTCCTTGTTGACCTGCAGCTCGCCGATGTCCGTCGCCTGGTGCATGCCCTGGATGTAGTAGTGCTTCCAGATCTTGTCCAGGCCCAGGTTGCGGTCGTCGGCGGGGCCGATCCACTCGGCCGCATCGATCACGCCGCGCTCCGCCGACGGCACGATGTCACCGCCCGGCATCGCCACGGCCGATACGCCCATCTCCTGGTAGGTCTTGCCGGCGATCCCCGGCGGCGCCCGGTACTTGAATTCCCGGAAGTCGTCCATGGAGTTGATCGGCTCCTTGAACCAGCCGAGCGGGTCCGGGCCCATCGGCATCACCAGGAACTGGACCGTGTTGAGGCCCATGATGTCCTGGTTGAGGTGGCGGTACATCTCCAGGCCGCCGCCACGGCTGAACCAGGACATCAGGCTGCGCTGATCCAGGCCGGTCGAGGCGGGCACGTTACTGAACAGCACGTACGCGGCGTTCTTGCCCGACCAGTAGTGCGGCCAGGCGAAACCGGCCTCGACCACGCCGTTGTCGACGGCATCGAGGATGTCGAACGCGCCGACGACCGCGCCGTCGGGCAGCACCTCGACGTCGAAGCGCCCGCCGGACATGGTGCTCAGTCGGTCACCGAAATCCTGCAGCAGCTTGAAGTAGAGGCTGGACGAGGGTGTCGCCGTCTGGATCTGCAGATCGTAGGTCTTCTGCGCCTGCGCCTGCAGCGGTGCTGCAAGCACGAGCGCGGCCGCGGCGGCCGCGGCGGTCATCGTCTTGTGAGCTCGTTTCATCATGACTTCAGTCTCCGGTTGTATCCGGCTGTGTGATGTCGCGGGATCTGCCTATCCCCCTGCCGTCTTCCCTGCGCTACAGCTTGCTCTTGTCTCGCTTGCATCACCCCCTCGACGCACTCGCGCCATCATGGCTACGGACAAGTCGATCATCCGGCAGTCAAGTCTGTGCCGGCAGCCACAGCACCAGCTGCGGGAACGCGATCAGCAGGCCCACGACCACCAGTTGCAGCACGACGAACTGCAGCATGCCGATGTAGATGTCGCCCATGCTCCAGTTGGGCACCACGCCCTTGAGAAAATACGAGGCCAGTGCCATCGGTGGCGTCAGCCAGGATGTCTGCAGCGTGACCGCGACCAGGATGCTGAACCACAGCGGATCGAATCCCATCGTCTCCACGGTGGGCAGGAAGATCGGCACCACCACGAGCACGATGGGGATCCACTCGAGCGGTGAGCCCAGCACGAACACGATCGCCAGCATCACGATCAGCATGAGGACCGGCCCGAGGGGCAGCGACGCCAGGTACTCCGTCAGGACCTGGGCACTGCCGAGCTTCGCGAACACCGCCCCGAAGAAGTTCGCCGCGGCGAGCAGGAACAGGATGAAGGCCGTCGCCTCGAGCGTCCTGTGGGCACACAGCCTGAATTTCGCCCAGGTCAGGCGCCGGTAGCCCAGCGCGAGCAGGAACGAGGCGAACGCACCCGTGGCCGCCGCATCGGTCGGGGTCGCTATACCGAAGATGATCACACCCAGGGTGAAGCCGATGATGACGAGCACGGGCAGGACGCCCACGGCCAGCTCGTAGAGCTTGTGCGACATCGAGGTGCTCGCCACCTCGTCGTCCGTCATCGGCGGCCCCAGCGCGGGATTGAGCCAGCTGCGAAACAGCGTGTAGGCGACGTAGACGCCCCCGAGCAGCAGCCCGGGGATGATCGCCGCGGTGAACAGGTCGGCCACGGGCACGCCGACCACGGGTCCCATGACGATGAGCATGATGCTCGGGGGGATCAGGATCCCGAGGGTGCCCCCCGCGGCCAGCGTGCCGGCGGACATGCGCGTCGGGTAGCCGCATTTCTGCATGATCGGCGCCGCCATGACGCCGAGCACGGTGATCGAGGCGCCCACGATGCCGGTGGCCGCGGCCATGATCACGGCGACGATCAGCACGATCAGGTAGAGCGAGCCGTTGAGGCGACCCAGCATCATGCGCAGCGCGCGGAACAGCCGATCCATCAGGCCCGACTGCTCGAGCACGTAGCCCATGAACAGGAACAGCGGGATGGCCGCCAGCGTGGTGTTGCGCATGAGCCCGAAGAACTGGTAGGTCAGCAGGTAGAACACCTGCTCGCCGAAGCCGGCGAGGCCCGCCACGAGCGCGATGAACAGCAGCGTGAATGCCATCGGATAGCCCGTGAGCACCCCGACGAAGATCATGCCGAGCGCGATGAAGCCGATGGTCGGATCACTCATGGACTACTGGCTCCGGAAGCGTTCATTCGTGATCAGCATGTAGAGGCTCTTGAGCACCTCCGAGACACCCTGGATCAACAGCAAGATGCCCGTTGCCGGCATCACGCTCTTGAGCGGGTAGATCGGCGGCATCCAGGGGCTGGTCGGGATGCGTTCCAGTTCCTGCCAGGAGTCCGCGGCGTAGTGCCAGGTCAGCCACGTGAAGATGGCCAGGGCGGGGAAGAAGAACAGGATGTAGAAGAAGGCGTCGATGCCGGCCTGGTAGCGCACCGGCAGCATGTTGTAGAGGAAGTCCGCGCGCACGTGGCTGTCGGTCTGCAGGGCGTACGCCGCCCCGAGCATGAACATGGCGGCGTAGAGCATGTACGTGATGTCGTACGCCCAGATCGTGGGCTCGTTGAGGACGTAGCGAAAGAACACCTCGTACACGAGCGCCAGGATCATCGGCACGATGAGCCAGGCGGTGAGTTTGCCCACCCACCGCGCCGGCATGTCGAGGATGGCGATCACGCGCAGCATGAGCGCCAGCCGTCGGTCGTCGCTCGACATCACGACCTCCCCTTGCCAGCCAGCCGCCGGGCCGGGGGCCCGCCAGCGCCGGGTGCCGCCCCGCGGCGGCGCCCGGTCGGGGTTTGCCGCAGCCCGGGCGGCCGGGCCGCGGACTGCATAATGGTTTTATTCTGGACCTGTTTGTTCCATTATGGAACCGTTCTTGTTCCATTATGGCAGCAGTGGGCACGCATGCAAGGTGCCGCCTGCGTGCCGCCCCGCCGCATACCGCGCCCGGTCCCGGGCGGTGCGGGCGCAACGGGAGTCCCCGCCATGGCCAGCAGGCACTACGACTTCATCATCATCGGCGCGGGCTCGGCGGGCTGCGTGCTGGCCAACCGCCTGTCGGCGGACGGGCGCCATCGCGTCCTGCTGCTCGAGGCCGGCGGGCGCGACACCTACCCCTGGATCCACGTGCCCATCGGCTACGGCAAGACGATGTTCAACCAGGCGGTGAACTGGGGGTATTACACGGAGGCGGAGCCCGAGCTGCAGGGGCGCAGCATCTACTGGCCGCGGGGCAAGGTGCTCGGCGGCTCGAGCTCGATCAACGGGCTCATCTACATCCGCGGCCAGGCCGAGGACTTCGACGACTGGGCCGCGCGCGGCAACCGGGGCTGGTCGTTCGCGGACGTGCTGCCCTACTTTCGCCGCTCGGAGGACCAGGCGCGCGGTGCCGACGCCTTCCACGGCGCCGATGGCCCGCTCGCGGTCACCGACGTCGGCGAGCGCAACGAGCTCGTGGAGGCCTTCCTCGAGGCCGGCCAGCAGGTCGGCTTCCCGCGCAACGACGACTTCAACGGCGCCCACCAGGAAGGGGTCGGCTATTTCCAGCTCAACGTCCGCAACGGCTGGCGCTGCAGCACGGCGACGGCATTCCTGCGACCGGCCCGGCGGCGCCCCAACCTGGACGTGGAGACCGGCGCCCTGTGTGCCGGCATCGATGTCGAGGGCGGCCGCGCCGTCGGCGTGCGCTACCTGCGCGACGGCGTCGAGCACCGCGTGGCCGCGGACCGGGAGATCGTGCTCTCGGCGGGGGCGATCAACACGCCGCAGATCCTGGAGCTGTCGGGGATCGGCGACGGCGAGGTCCTGCGCGGCGCCGGCGTGCCGGTCGTGCATCACCTGCCCGGCGTCGGCCGCAACCTGCAGGACCACCTCGCAGGCCCGGGTCATCTGCCGCTGCACCCGGCCGATCACGACCAACGACGACCTGCGCAGCCTCGGGCGCAAGATGCGCATCGGGCTCAAGTACCTGCTCGCCGGCCGCGGCCCGCTCGCCGTCGGGATCAACCAGGCGGGCGGCTTCGTGCGCAGCCGGCCCGAGGTCGAGCGCCCCGACATCCAGTTCCATTTCGGGACCCTGAGCTCCGACGCGCCGGGCTCGCCGGTCCACCGAGTTCCCGGGCTTCACGCTGTCGAGCTGCCAGCTCCGGCCCGAGAGCACCGGCACGGTGCACATCGCCAGCCCGGAGCCCGGGCGCTACCCCCTGATCCACGCCAACTACCTGGCCAGCGAGCTCGACCGGCGCGTGATGGTCGACGGCGTGCGCCAGTCGCGGCGCGTGCTCGCCGCCGCCGCCATGCAGCCCTACGTGGCGGGCGAGTACGCCCCCGGTCCGGACGTCGAGCGCGACGACGAGCTGCTCGATTTCGTCCGCCGCGACGCGACCACGATCTTCCACCCCACCGGCACCGCCCGCATGGGCCGTGACGCCGGCGCGGTGGTCGACGACGCCCTGCGCGTGCACGGCATCGACGGGCTGCGCGTGGCCGACTGCTCGGTCATGCCGATCATCGTCAGCGGCAACACCAGCGCGGCCGCCGTGATGATCGGCGAGAAGGCCTCGGACCTGGTGCTCGCCGCGGCGCGCGAGCGCACGGCCGCCTGAGCAGCGCCGGGGCGCGAGGGGCAGGGGCACCTGGACCGGTAAGAGTCCGCGAGCTGGTTCTACGCGGGCGCCCCCGCGGGGCCTTGTGTTGGCCCGTGGCCGGCGCCTCGCCGGTCGCGGGCGGCGGCCCACCGCCTGCGCCCGCAGCATCGTGTCGAGGAGCGCGACCCGTGGCAGCGCAGCCCGAACCCGCCCGGTCTCCCGCCCGGCCCCGCACCGGGCCGGCGACGAGGGCGTGCCGGTGAGCCTGGCCGCCAACCGCACCCTGCGCCGGCTGCTGCCCTTCCTGCGCTGGTGGCCGCAGCTCGACGCGCAGACCGTGCGCGCCGATGCCTGGGCCGGCCTCACCAACGCGCTCGTGGTGCTGCCCCAGGGCGTCGCCTACGCGCTCGTCGCCGGCCTGCCGCCGCAGTACGGCATCTACACCGCCATCGTGCCCGCGATCATCGCCGCCCTGTTCGGCTCCTCGTGGCACCTCATCTCCGGACCGACGATGGCGCTGTCGATCGTGGTCTACGCCACCATCGCGCCGCTGGCGGAGACGGGCTCGGAGGCCTACGTCGCGCTGGTGCTCACGCTGACGCTGCTCGCCGGCCTCTACCAGCTGGCCTTCGGCCTGGCGCGGCTGGGCGCGCTCGTGAACTTCGTCTCCCCCGCCGTGATCACGGGCTTCACCGCCGGCGCCGCGATCCTGATCGTGACCAGCCAGCTGCGCCACCTCACCGGCCTCGACGTGCCGCCGGGCAACGAGTTCACCGAGGTCTGGCGCCACGTCTTCGCGCACATCGACGAGGCCCGGCCGCGGGTGCTCGCGATCGCGGCGATCAGCTTCGCCGTCGCGATCGGCATCCGCCTGGTGCGCCCCGGCTGGCCCTACCTGCTGATCGCCATGATCGCCGGCGGCCTGGCCGGCTACGGCCTGGACGCGGCTGCCCACGGCGTGCCCGTGGTGGGCGAGATCCCGAGCGCGATCCCGCAGCCGAGCCTGCCGTCGTTCGACCCCGGCCACCTGCGCCAGCTCGCGCCGAGCGCCCTGGCCATCGCGCTGCTCGGCCTGATCGAGGCCATCTCGATCGGGCGCGCCGTCGCGATGCGCTCGAGCCAGCGCATCGACGGCAACCAGGAGTTCATCGGCCAGGGCCTGTCCAACATCGTCGGCGCGTTCGCCTCGTGCTATGCCAGCTCGGGCTCGTTCACGCGCTCGGGGATCAACTACGACGCCGGCGCGCGCACGCCGCTCGCCGGCATCCTGTCCGGGCCGTTCCTGCTGGGGATCGTGGTGATCTTCGCGCCGCTCGCGCGCTGGCTGCCGAACGCCGCCATGGGCGGGATCATCGTCCTGATCGCCTGGAACCTCATCGACTTCCGCCGCATCCGCGAGACCCTGCGCGCCAGCCGCGAGGACAGCGCGGTGCTCGTGGTCACCTTCCTGGCGACGCTGCTGACCGACCTGGCGTTCGCCATCGTCGCCGGCGTGCTGCTGTCGCTGTTCCTGTTCCTCAAGCGTGCCGCCTCGCCGGGGGTGTTCAGCCTCGCGCCCGACCCGGAGCATCCCAAGCGCCGGTTCACCAACCTGCGCCGCAAGCCGCTCACCGAGTGCCCGCAGATCAAGGTCATCCGCATCGACGGGCCGCTGTTCTTCGGCTCGGTGCAGCCGCTGGCGGACACCATCGCGCGCCTGGCCGAGGGGGCCGACGGACACCGCCACCTGCTGATCGTGTGCAGCGCGATCAACTACATCGACAGCGCCGGCGCGCAGCTGCTGGTGCACGAGGCCGCGCGCTGGCGCGCGCGTGGCGGGGGCCTGTACCTGTGCGCGCTGCGCATGGAGCCGCACGGCTTCCTCGAGCGCAGCGGCTACGCGGACACGTTCGGGCGCGAGGCGATCTTCGACACCAAGGCGGACGCGATCGCGGCCATCTTCCGCGACCTCGACGCCGACATCTGCCGCCAGTGCCGCGCCCGGATCTTCACGGAGTGCGCCCAGGTGCCGCGGCCGCCGCGCGAGGTCCGGCCGATCGAGACGTGAGCCGGCGCGCCGGCCCCGTGCTCAGGTGCGCTGGGCACCGTGGTAGAGGTTGACCACGTGCCTGGCCTCGACGAAGAAGAGCCAGCGCTCGACCCCGGTGCCCACCAGCGCGGCCGCGACGCCGAGCACGGCCCAGCCGGCCGGCGCGCCGCGCAGCAGCGCCGCGACCACGAGCGCCGGCAGGGCGAAGGCGAGCGCGAACACCGGCGGCGCGCAGCAGCCAGGGCGGCAGGCGCCGCAGCTGGTTGCCGAACTCGTGCGTGAGGAAGGTGCCGTGGCTGTGGCCGCTGTCGAGCAGCCGCACCTGGGCCCGGGTCATGCCCGTCGCGGTGTTGATCGTCGGCCCGGCGGGGCGGGCGATCCAGCCGTAGTACACCCCCTTGACCAGCGCCGCCGCGACCAGCAGCCCGAGCGTGGCGCCCGCCGTGACCCCGCCGAGCTCGCCCGCGAGCCCCTCGACCGCGCTCAGCAGCACGCCGCCCGTGGCCAGCCCCATCAGCAGGTACATCGGCGGCACCACCGGGTTGTGCCACTGGCGGATCGGCTTGAGCGAGGCGTAGATCATCGCGGTCGAGTACAGCGTTGCCAGCGCGAGCACGAGCACCAGGGTCGCCAGGACGGGCAGCCCCGGCGCATCGCCGCCCGCCAGCCAAAGGGCGCCGACATGGAGCGCGGCCATGGCGAGCAGCGCTACCGAGAACACCCCCTCGCGCGAGAGCCAGGAGGTGCGGAAGCGGTTGAAGGCCTTCCACGCGTTGCGCGGGTTCGCCAGGTGGAAGGTCGAGGCGACCAGGCCGCCGACGACCAGCGCGAGCCCGAGCAGCCAGGCGCCGAGGCGTGCCGGCAGCGGCAGCGGCGCGCCCAGGCCGAAGGCCTGGAGCACCACGAGCAGCATCACCAGGCCGAGGCCGGCGCCCGAGCTGACCGTGAACAGGATGATCGAGAGCGTCGGCTTCATGGCGGCTCAGCGCACGACGGCGCGATTGGCGAGATCGCGGATGCGCTCGAGCAGGCCGCCCTCCTCGCGTGGCTCCACGGACGCGGTGGGCACCGACGGCCGCTCGCGCGGCGGCAGATACTTGTTGGTCGGCTTGTAGCCGAGCTCCGGCATCAGGTCGTAGCCGCCGCGCTCCGCGACCATCCGGCTGACGTCCGAGTCGGGGTCGTCGAGGTCGCCGAAGAAGCGTGCCCGCGTGGGGCACACCAGCACGCAGGCCGGCTGGCGCTCGGCCTCGGGCAGCTGCTCGTCGTAGATGCGGTCCACGCACAGGGTGCACTTCTTCATCGTGCCCGATTGCTCGTCGAGCTCGCGCGCGCCGTAGGGGCAGGCCCAGGCGCAGAGGTTGCAGCCCATGCACTTGTCCTGGTCGATCAGGACGATGCCGTCCTCCGGGCGCTTGTACGAGGCGCCGGTCGGGCACACGGTCACGCAGTCGGCGTCCTCGCAGTGCAGGCACGACATCGGGAAGTTGACCGTCTCGTTGTCCGGGTACTCGCCGCTCTCGTAGTGGCGGATGCGGTTGAACCAGACGCCGCTGGGATCCGTGCCGTAGGGCATGTAGTCCGACAACGGGCCGGTCGTGCCGCTGGTGTTCCATTCCTTGCACGCGACCGCGCAGGCATGGCACCCGACGCAGTTGTCGAGGTCGATTACGAGTCCGAGGCGCATGCTACCTCCGCAGCAAGGTGTCGAGGATGCGCCGGTGCAGGCCCACCGCCGCGTGGGTCTGGTAGCGCACCGTGTCCGGCGCCGGCCCGGCCTCGCCCAGGGCGCCGACCGCCGGTTCGCGGGGCTGGCGGCCGGCGTCCTGCGCCGGGTCGCGCTCGATCGCGATGCGCAGGTCGTACCAGGCCGCCTGGCCCGTGACCGGGTCGGAGTTGCTCAGGCGGCGCTCGCCGTCGCCGCCGGGCAGCAGCTCCGCGATCAGGTGGTTCATCAGGAAGCCCTGGCGGGCCTCGGGCGCGCCCGGGTCCAGGCCCCAGTTGCCCGCGCGCTTGGCGACCGCGTTCCAGGTCCAGGCCACGTCCGGCTGCGTGCCCTCGATCAGTCGCGCCTGCGCGCGCACGCGGCCGGTGTGCGAGCGCAGCCACACCCAGTCGCCGTCGGCCAGGCCCATCGACTCGCCGCGGCCACGATTCAGGTAGAGCTGGTTGTGCGACAGGATCTGGCGCAGCCAGGTGTTCTGCGAGTCCCAGGAGTGGTACTGCATCATCGGGCGCTGGGTTACCGCGTGGAACGGGTACTCGTCCTCGGCGACGCGCTCCTGCTCCAGCGGCGTGTACCAGATCGGCAGCGGGTCGAAGTAGCGCACCAGGCGTTCGCGGTCCACCGGGTCCGCGGGCTGCGGCCCGTCGTAGAGGCCCTGGCCGGCGAGGCGGAAGCGCTGCAGCGGCTCGGCGTAGAGCTGCATCACGACGGGCTCGGGCGCGCCGATGAAGCCGGCCTCGGTGGCGAGCTCGAGGTAGTCGCGGTTGGCGAACTTGTAGAAGCGCGTCGATTCGGGCAGCTCGTAGCGGAAGTAGCACTGGTTGTCGACGTAGCGCTGCCACTGCTCCGGGTTGGGCTCGCCGCGCAGGTGGCGCTCGCCGTCGCGACCGCGCCAGCCCGCGAGGAAGCCCTGCCCCGGGGCCTGCTCGTGGCGCACGATGAAGTCCCGGTAGCCGTCGTATCTCGGCTGCCCGTCGTCGTCGGTGAACGCCGGCAGGCCGAGGCGGCCCGCCAGCTCGATCATCACCTCCTGCCAGGGGCGCACGTTGCGGTCGGGCTCGACCACGGGGGCGCGGATCGAGTCGCAGATGGCGTCCGCCTCGGAGATCGGCCGGTCCGAGCAGCGACAGGGTGTCGTAGCGCTCGAGGTAGGTCGTGTCCGGCAGCACCAGGTCGGCGTAGTCGACCATCTCGGAGTGGAAGGCGTCGGACACCACGATGTAGGGGATGCGGTAGTCGCCGCTGTCGTCGCGCGCGCAGAGCATCTCCTGGACGCTGCCGGTGTTCATCGACGAGTTCCACGACAGGTTCGCCATGAACAGCATCAGCGTGTCGATCGGGTAGGGATCGCCGTTGACCGCGTTCGTGACCACCATGTGCATGGCCCCGTGGGCCGCCAGCGGCGCCTCCCAGGAGTACGCCTTGTCGATGCGCAGCGGCCGCCCGGCGTCGTCGACGACCAGCTCCTCCGGTCGCGTCGGGAAGCCCAGCGGCGGCGCGTCCAGCGGCTCGCCCGGTGCCGTGCGCGCCGCGCGGCCGCACACCGGGCGGCGTGGTCTTGGGATACGGGCCGCGCGCGCGGTGCCCGCCCGGCACGTCGACCGTGCCGAGCAGGATCTGCAGCAGATGGATCGCGCGGCAGCTGTGGAACCCGTTCGGAGTGCGCCGACACGCCGCGCATCGCGTGCATCGAGACGGGCCGCCCCTGGAAGCTGTCGTGCTCGCGCCCGGCCCAGTCGGTCCAGCGGCACTCGATCTCGATGGCCTCCTCGAAGGCCACGTGCGCGAGCTCGAGCGCGAGGCGCTCGATGCGCGCGGCGTCGATGCCGCAGCGCTCGGCCACCGCCTCCGGGCCGTAGGCCTCGTCGAGGTAGCGCTCCGCGATGAGCGTCATCACGGTCTTCGCCGGCCGCCCGTCCGGCGTCTCCCAGGCGCCCAGCAGGGCCGGCTGGATGCCGCTCGCGGTGCCGTCGGCGAGCGCCCCCTGCCCCAGGTCGTGCACCAGCGGCCGGCCCTCGTCATCGCGCGCGAACAGGCCGTCGCCGGCCTGCCCCGGTGTCTGCACCACCAGGTAGGGCGCGTTCGTGTAGCGCACCAGGTAGTCCCAGTCGAACAGCTCGTGGCGCAGCAGCACGTGCACCATCGCCAGCGCCAGCAGGCCGTCGGTGCCGGGACGGATCGGCAGCCACTCGTCGGCGAGCGCCGAGTAGCCGGTGCGCACCGGGTTCACCGAGACGAACTTGGCCCCGCGGCGCTTGAGCTGGTCGATGCCCAGCTTGAGCGGGTTCGAGTCGTGGTCCTCGGCCACGCCCCAGAGCATGAAATAGCGCGTGCGCTCGAAGTCGGGCTCGCCGAACTCCCAGAACGAGTGCCCGGTGGTGTAGAGCCCGGCCGCGGCCATGTTCACCGAGCAGAAGCCACCGTGGGCGGCCCAGTTGATGGTGCCGAACTGGGTGGCCCAGAGACCGGACAGGGCCTGCATCTGGTCGCGGCCGGTGAAGTAGGCGAGCTTGCGCGGGTCGGTCGCGCGGATGTGCGCGAGCCGGGCGGTGAGCTCGTCGAGGGCCTCGTCCCAGGAGATCTCCTCGAACGCCGCCTCGCCGCGCTCCGCGTCACGCCGCCGGCGCAGCGGGTTGCGCAGCTTCGCGCGCGAGTACTGCTTCATGATCCCGGCCGAGCCCTTGGCGCAGATCACGCCGTTGTTGACCGGGTGGCCGGGCGTGCCCTGGATGAAGCGGATCCTGCCGTCCTCGAGCGTGACCCTGATGCCGCAGCGGCACGCGCACATGTAGCAGGTGCTGTGCCGGATCTCCTGGCGCTCGTGGTCCTCGAAGCGCGGCAGGCTCGAAGCAAAGGCCGGAATCTGCTTGAAGGCGCTCACGCTGTAGATTCCATCATCCGTCCCGGGGTGGTCGAAAGCGCCGGTGGTCCCCGCCGGCGCGCTCGGGGTCCTACGCCGCGCGGCCGATCGCCGCATCCAGTGCCGCCACGATGCGGTCGATCTCGGCGCGCGTGCAAATCAGCGCCGGGCTGAGGCAGATCGTGTTGTTCAGGCCCTCGAGGCTGCGGTTGGTGCGCCCGACGATGACACCGTTGCGCTGGCAGTCCGCGGCGACCTCGATCACCTTTCCCTCGGCCAGCGGCTCCTTCGTCTCCCGGTCGGCCACCAGCTCGACGCCCGCGAACAGCCCCTTGCCGCGCACGTCGCCCACCAGGGCGTGACGCCCCTTGAGCGCCTCGAGCTGCTCGAGCAGGTAGGCGCCGGTAGCGCGCGCGTTGTCGAGCAGGCCCTCGCGCTCGATGATGTCCAGGTTCGCCAGCGCCGCGGTCGGCCCCGCGGTGCAGCCGCCGAAGGTCGAGATGTCGCGGAAGTAGCTCATGCGGTCGTCCGGGTCCTCCTTGAACGCCGCGAAGACCTCCTCGGTGGTGACCGTGCACGAGATCGCCGCGTACCCGGAGGCAACACCCTTCGCCATGGTGACGATGTCGGGCTGGATGCCGTAGTGCTGGTAGCCGAACCACTCGCCGGTCCGGCCCAGGCCGCAGACGACCTCGTCGAGGTGCAGCAGGATATCGTACTTGCGGCAGATCTCCTGGACCCGCTGGTAGTAGCCCGCCGGCGGGGTGATCACGCCACCGCCCGCCGTGATCGGCTCGACGATCACCGCGCCCACGGTCTCGGGCCCCTCGGCGAGGATCACGTTCTCCATCTCCTGCGCCGCGCGCTCGCCGTAGTCGTCGACCGGCCCGAACTGCGAGCGGTATTCGCAGCAGTGCGGGAACTGCACGAAGCCCGGCGTGAACGGTCCGTACTCGTCCTTGCGCTCGTTCTGCCCGGTCGAGCTCAGCGCGGTGATCGTCGTGCCGTGGTAGTCGCGCTCGCGGTAGAGGATCTTGTGCTTCCTGCCACCGTGGCGGCGGTGCGCGATCTGGCGCACGATCTTGTATGCCTTCTCGTTCGCCTCGGAACCGGAGTTCGAGAAGAACACCCGGTTGAGGCCCGGCATCTTCTCGATCAGCCGGTCGGCGAAGCGCGCCGCCGGGATGTTGCCGGCGGTGTGGGCGAAGTAGTTCAGCGTCACCAGCTGGTCGCGAATCGCGTCCGCGATCTCGGCACGGCCGTAGCCCACGTTGACCGTCCACACCCCGCCCGAGACGGCGTCGAGGTACTCGTTGCCCCTGGCGTCCCACACCCGCATGCCCTCGCCGCGCACGATGAGCATGGGGTCGTTGCTCTCCATCGGCTTGTGCTGGGTGAGGTGGTGCCATACGTGCTCGCGGTCGGCGCGGACCGCGTCGGCGTATTCCTCGGCTGTGACAGACATGCCTCGAACCTCCTCAGGCCTACCCGCGTGCCGGCGTGCCCGCTGGTCACGTCCTCGTGTAGCCACAGGTGTAGCGCGCCCCGAGCCCGGGTCGCTAGGGCCAGTTGGGATTCGGGTTCGATGCCAGCCGGCGCCCGCCACGCTCCCGGGCTGCCTGCAGGACGCGCCGTGCCGGCCCGACGGGCGGCGCGGCGCCGGGGGATCCAGACCTTGCCCTTCCAGGGGATGAGCTTCTTCTCCGCCGTGCGCATCGCCAGCTCGATCAGGAAGCCGATGATCGCCGATGAGCACGATACCGACCACGACCAGATCCGAGGACATGAACTTCGACGCGGCCATGATCATCGAGCCAGGCGCCTTCTGGGCGGCGACCAGCTCGGCGGCCACCACCGTGGTCCAGCACACACCCATCGACGGTGCGCAGCCCGGTGAAGATCTCGGGCAGCGCGTTCGGCAGGATCACGTGGCGCAGTAGCTGGGCCCGCGTCGCCCGCAGCGAGTAGGCCGCGTGCACCTTGGGGATCGAGACGCTGAACACGCCGGCGCGCGCCGCGAGTGTCATGATCCAGAGGGCGCCCAGGAACAGCAGCATGATCTTCGCCGTCTCGCCGATGCCGAACCAGATGACCATCAGCGGGATCAGGGCCAGCGGCGGGATCGGCCGCATGAACTCGACGATGGATCGAGCATGCCGCGCAGCTCGGTCGAGCAGTCCCATCGCGAACCCGAGCGGGATACCCACGCAGTGCGCCGAAGAACACGCCGACGACCACGCGGAAGACGCTGTAGCCGATGTGCGCCCAGAGCGTGAAGTTGCGGTAGCCCTCAGTGGCCGCGGTGATGAAGCGCTCCACCACGGCCTGCGGCGACGGCCAGAAGATCGGGCTGGTCCAGTTGTAGTAGGCCGAGAGGAACCAGACGGCGCCCAACACGGCGATCGTGAATATGCTCCAGAGGCGCCCCGGCGCGACGCTCGACGGATCACCGAAATGCACCGTCTTCTGCTTCTGGAAGCTGCTCTGTGCAACTCCCAGCCGACGCCGCCAGGGCCGAGGGCGCCCTCTGGTCACGGTACTGGGGGCTCGCGGCCCGTTTTGCTCTCGTCGCCATGTCCGTGCTCCGCTGTCAGTCGTCGCGTCCCGGCTGGCCCATGATCTCCTCTTCCATTTCCCAGATCATCGAGAGGATCTCCTCGCGCTTCTCGATGAACTCGGGGGAGGCCTTGATCGTGCGCGGCGTCTCGCTGAGTCCGCGACCGGCGAACGGGAGCTCGTCCATCTTGATGATGCGACCGGGACGCGGCGCCATGACGAACAGACGAGCGCCCAGGAACAGCGCCTCCTCGACGCTGTGGGTGATCAGGATGATGGTCTTGCGGGTCTCGTTCCACAGCCGCAGCAGAAGACCTTGCATCTTCTCCCGGGTCAGCGCGTCGAGCGCTCCCAGCGGTTCGTCCATGAGGATCAGCTCGGGTCGTTCGCCAGGCAGCGCGCCAGGGCGACGCGTTGCTGCATGCCGCCCGACAGCGAGTAGATCGCGGCGTGACCGAATCCCGCAGTCCCACCGTCTCGAGCAGGTGATCGATCAGCGAGTCGATCTCGGCCTTCGGCCTGCCCATCATCTTGGGTCCGAAGCCGATGTTCTCCCTGACCGTGAGCCACTCGAACAGCGCGCCCTGCTGGAACACCATGCCGCGCTCCGAGCTCGGGCCGACGATCGGTTCGTCGTTGAGCCGGATATCGCCCGCGGTCGGCGTGAGGAAGCCGGCGATGATGTTGAGCAGCGTGGTCTTGCCGCAGCCGGATGGACCGAGGACGGCCAGGATCTCGCCATCCTCCAGGCTGAACGAGACGTCCTCTGAGGGCGTGTACGCTCTCCGCACCCGGGACGGCGTAGTGCATCGCGACGCCGTCGACCGTCAGTTCCGCCATGGCAGATCCCCAATGCCCGCCGGCTCGGCGGGTGCGCAAACAGGTCGCCGGTGGGGGCCGCGCGCCACCGGCCGTGCAGCTGCATGCCCTTGGCCTTCTCCAGGTAGGAGGCATCGATGCGGGGCTCGTACGAGTCGAGGGCGTTGCTCATCTCGCCCTGCTCGACGAAGAAGTCCGCCACCTCCTGGGTGAAGCTCTGCACGGTACCGCCCATCCATGCATCCGACAGTTGTTCGTCGATGGTCGGGAACGAGAACTTGCCGAGCATGTCGATGGCGGCGGGCCTCTCCATCCCGGACGCCTCGGCGAGGGTATCGTAGTACTTGGACGGGTCCTCGCGGTAGGCCTTGTTGGCACGGTCGGTCACCTTGAGGAACTGTGCGACCAGATCCGGGTACTCGCTGGGCAAACTCGTGGCGGACGGAGATGACGTCGAACACGCGGATGCCGATCGCCTGCTGCTGTTCCGCCGGCATCAGCACGTAGCCGTGCTTCTTCATCTCGACGATCGGGCCCCCGAACGCGCAGGCCATGGCCACGTCACCGCGCGACAGGGCCGCGGCCGCCTCGTTGCCGTTCATCGGCACGATGTTGACCTTGTCCGCGTCGACCCCGAGGTACTCGAGCGTACGCAGCAGCTTGTAGTGGGTCACGTTGCCGATCGGGGAGGCGACACGCTGTCCCTCGAGCTTTTCGGCGTTCATCATGGGTGATGCCCTGGCTCTCGTGGACGACGCACTGGTCGTTCTTGGCGTAGGACACCGCCACACCTACCAGGTCCAGCGGCAGGCCCTTGCTCACGGCAACGACCCACGGCACGAGGCCCTGCGAGTAGGCGATCTGCAGCGTCGCCGGATGCCATGGCGGCGGACATCTCGTTGCCGTTGGCGAACGAGCGCCAGTTCAGCTCGACGCCCATCTCCTCCTCGTACCACTCGTTGACCTGGGCGATCTGGTTCGCCGTGGGCCACTGGAGGAAGTAGGCAACGGTAATCTCGTCGGGCTTCGCCGCCGCCGTGAGCGGGGCCACCAGCAGCGCCGCGCCGATGGCGGCGCTGGCTACCCCGGAGACGACGGCACGGAACGGATTGCAATGGCGCATGGTTATCTCCCTGCCCCTCTTGCGAGGGGGTGGATTTCTCGAGTCGGTGCCAACCGCCCGGACCGGCCATTGCTCCCGGCGCCCCTCGACGAGGATCCGCGAGGACCGGACCGGAGCGGAACACCCCCAGCGAGTCTATGCGGCGGCTGGAATCGGCCAATAGGACCAGTTCGTGCGTGAATTCTAGACCAGAAACCCGGTGGCCGTCCCCCGCACCACGGGCGACCCGCACGGCGACGGGCGCGCGCGGGCGCGTGCATGGCCGCTTCCCGCCACGCGTCCGCGACGGCCCCCGGCGCCACGTCGGCCCCGCCGCCGGCCCGGGCCAGCGCTCACCGCGCTCGTGGATGCCGCGGACTGCCGGCCCGGCCGGCTGGTACCAGCACCCTCCGCAACGTGGCCCTATGGACCCCGTTCTCGGAACACGATACGACCGCCGTTGCACCGGCAGCGAGGGGAAGGCCATGCTCTGGAGCGAAGCAGCCGGCGCGGCCTGCAGCGGCAAGCCGCCGCCGCGCCGGGACCTGTCCCCGCGGGCCTTGCGCGTGCCTGGCGGCGCGTGCTCGTCATCGGCCTGGCCCTCGCCCTGCTCTCCGCGCTCGCGCTGCCGGCCGCGACGCCGGGCAGCCCCGCGCGCCAGGCACTCGCGGCGCTCGGGACGCTGCTGCTGCTCGTCCCGGTCGCGTTCAGCCTGGTCAAGCGCTCGGGCCACGCGGTGCGCACACCGGCATGGTTCTCGGCCCATGCGGTCGCCAGCGCGGCCGGCGCGATCCTCGGTCACGGCCCACGCCGGGGCCGGGCGGCCTGCTGTCACCGCCGGGGCTGGTACTGGCTCGCTCGTCGTGGTCCTGGTGGCGCAGGGGCTGACCGCCCGCAGCCTGTTGCCACGCCGCACGGCGGCCGTGTTCGCGAGCCGGGTCGAGAGCTTCCAGGAGCCCGACCCGGCGCTGCGCGAGCGGCTGCGAGCCGTCATCGGGCAAAAGCGCGAGCTGCTGAGCGCCCTCGACCCCGGCGCCGACGAGGCCCTGTTCTCGCCCGACCTGCGCCACGCGCTGGCGCATCCCTGGCGAACGCTGCGCTATGCGCGCCTCGCCGCACGCGAGGCGCGACTCGTGGGGCGTCGCCGCGCCGGCCCGGTGCTGGCCTTCTGGCGCCGCACGCACATCGCGCTGGCACTCCTGTTCCTGCTGGGCGTGTGCGTCCACGTGGTGCTGGTGCTCTTCTTCGCGGGTTACGTCGCCGGCGGCGGATCGGTCGACTGGTGGCACGTCACGGCCTGGGGAGGCTGAACCAATGCCGCGCCTCAACCTGATGATCGACCTCGAGCGCTGCATCGGCTGCAAGAGCTGCGAGGCCGCCTGCAAGCAGGTCAACGGCCTGGGCCCGCACGAGTACCGCACGCGCGTGCAGTGGCTCGGCGACCCCGATGCACCCGACCTCGATTTCCTCACCGTGACCTGCCAGCAGTGCGAGCGTCCCGCGTGCCTGCGCGCCTGCCCCGTCTCGCCCAAGGCACTGGCCAAGGATCCCGATACCGGTGTGGTCACGGTCGACGAGGACCTCTGCACCGGCTGCGGCGAATGCGTCGCCGCCTGCCCCTACGGCGCGATGGGCTACGACCCGGTGGAGCACCACGCCGTCAAGTGCGACCTGTGCGCGCCGCGCCGGGCCCAGGGGGACGGGCCGGCCTGCGTGAGCGTGTGTCCCACCGAGGCCCTGCGCTTCGGGCGCCACGACGACCTGCTCGCCGACGCACAGGCGGCCGGCCGGCGGGTGCGCGACCACGACCAGTTCCTCCAGGGCCCGGGCACGGTCATCCTCGACCGCCTGGACGCCACCGAGCGCGAGGGGCGCGACACGCTCGCCGGGCGCAGCGTGCCCCGCGTCCAGGACGACGCGTCGCGCCGGGCGGTGCTGAGCGAGGCCGCGGTATCCTCGCCGTATGGCGTCGCCCTGCCCGAGCGCCAGGCGGACCGGGTACGCCCGGGCGGCTGCAACATCTGCTTCAACGGCTGCCCGGTCAAGTTCCACCTGCGCGGGGACTCCGTCGTCGGCATCCTCGGCAACGACGACGACCCCATCTTCGGCGGGCGCATCTGCCCGAAGTCGCAGATGTCGCTGCAGATGTACGCCAGCGACCAGCGCCTGACGCAGCCCCTGAAGCGCATCGGTGCCCGCGGCGAGGACCGCTTCGAGGCGGTGTCGTGGGACGAGGCCCTGGATGACATCGCCACCCGCCTGCGCCGGGTACGCGACGAGCACGGACCGGAGGCGCTCGCGATCTACCTCGGGACCCGCACGGGGGTGCTGACCATCCTGGGATACGCCCGGCTGTTCCAGCAGCTGTGGGGCACGCCCAACATGCTGACCACGCAGATCCTCTGCGACGAGAGCAAGGTCCAGGCGCTGGAGCTGGTGCAGGGCTCGACGAACCTCGCCAACATCTACACGCCCGGGGACATCGGCAGCGCGGACCTCCACGTCTACATCGGTGACAACCAGGCGGAGACCCGGCCGGTCAACTTCGGCCTGGTCAACGGCTGGCGCCTCGAGCGCGGCGCCGGCATGGTCGTGGTCGACCCGCGCCTGACCGCCACCGCCAGCAAGGCCGACCGCTGGCTCGCCATCCGCCCGGGCACGGACATGGCCCTGGGCCTGTCGCTGATCCAGCACCTGTTCGCCAGCGGGCGCCACGACGAGCGTTTCTGCCGGGAATGGGTGCTCGGCTGGGAGCAGTGGCGGGACTTCGTTGCCGCCGAGGGCTACACGCCGGAGTGGGCGGCAACGGTGACGGGGCTGGCGGCCGATGCCATCCGCTGGCTGGCGGATGCCATCGCCGCCGCCGATGGCTGCATGCTCTACCTCAGCCGCGGGATCAACCAGCACGCCAACGCCACCCAGACGAACCGCGTATTCATGTTCCTCGCGGCCATGACCGGCAACTGGGGGCGCCGCGGGGGCGGCTTCTACAACGTCGCCTCGGAGCCCGACTGGGGCACGATGCCCGTGCCGCCAGAGCGGCGCACGACGCCGCGACGGCCCCCGGCCGGCGGCACCGTCGGCGGCTGGACCCGCGCGGCGCTCGAGGGCGAGCCCTACCCCCTGCGCGCGCTGGTCACGAGCAACAATCCCGTCGGCCAGTGGCCCGACGAGGCGCGCACGCGCGCGGCGCTGCAGGCCATGGACCTCGTGGTCCACGTCGAGCTGTTCCGCAACGCCACCTCTGCCTGGGCCGACTACGTGCTGCCGGCGGCCAGCGGCATCGAGAAGGGCGGTGTCAGCCGCCTCGCCGAGGACCGCCGCATCGTCTGGAACGACGCCATGGTGTCGCCGCCCGGCGAGGCGCGCTCGGATCACTGGATCTGGGTCGAGCTCGGGCGCCGCCTGGGCTACGGCGACGTCCTCAGGGAGGACTACAAGGACCCGGCGGTCTTCTGGGACGAGGTGTTTCGCCTGGCCACCCCGGACCTGCACGGGGTCACCATCGAGCGCCTGCGCGCCCAGCCGCACCGCTGGCTGCGCACGCCGATACGCGAGCAGGGCGCCCCCGAGGCCGGCACCCTGTACCTGGAGGGCAGCACGGCGGCGGGACAGCCGCCGGGGCGGCGTTTCCCCACGCCGAGCGGATGCCTGGAGCTCTGGACGCCGGAGCAGGAGGAGCGATTCGCCGGGCGCGGCCTGTCCGCCCTGCCGACCTTCTACACGGACGCCGAGCAGGGCGAGCCGATGACCTGGTTCGAGCCCGCCGGCGGCTCCACCTCGGGCGGGCTCCAAGAGGCGGGCGCCGCCCACCCGGGCACGGCCGAGGCGGATACGGGCTTCGACGCCGAGCTCGTCACCGGGCGGCCGCCGGCGCCGCAGTTCCATTCATGGACGCACTACTTCTGGCAGGCACAGGAGATGTGGCCCGAGCTGTATTGCCAGCTGCACCCCGACCGGGCACGCGCCCTGGGCGTCGACGATGGCGACGACGTGCGCGTCGAGACGTCCGCCGGGGCCCTGAGCGCGCGCGCATGGATCACCCGCGGCATCCGCCCCGACAGCGTCTTCGTCCCGATCGGCTGGGGCGAGGGCCAGCCGTGGCACCCCTCACGCTCGGTGAACCGGCTGACCCGCGGCCGACAGGACCCGTATTGCGGCCAGCCGAACCTCAAGCTCCATCGCTGCAGGATCAGCCGGGCCTGACCGCGCCGGTGCGCCGCAGCCCCGCCGCGCCAGCCGCTGCTGCGATCAGTAATCCGCGACCGTCGGCAGCCACAGGGCGATGCTCGGGAACATGAATATCAGCGCCAGCCCCAGCAGCTGGAGCACGACGAAGGGCCATACCGACTGGTACACGTTGCCCATGTTGACGTCGGCCGGAAGGATCGACTTGATCCAGAACAGGACGAATCCGAACGGCGGCGTGAGGTACGCCACCTGGATGTTCACGATGAACAGCACACCGAACCAGATCTTGTCCACCCCCAGCGCGTCGATGATCGGGATGAACAGCGGCGTGCACAGCATGATGATGGCCCAGTCGTCCATGACCGTGCCGAGGATCAGGATGATCAGCATCATGGTCAGGAGAATGCCGGTCGTCCCCCCCGGCATCGCCATTACCGAAGACGTGATCAGTCCCTGCATGCCCATCGCATTGAATACGTTCACGTAAACCGTAGCCCCGATCAGGATCCACAGCCCCATACCCGCGAGCTGCGCCGTGGATGCGAGCGAGTCCCTGAGAATCGGCCACGTCATGCGCCCGTAGACTATATTAATCACCACCGCGCCGGTCGCGCCGAAGGTCGCCGCCTCGGTCGGTGTCGCCACCCCACCCCAGATGGCGCCGAGCACGACGCCGATGAGCACGACGAACGGCCAGATGTTCACCACGGCGCGGCCCTTCTCCCGCCACGTAAAGCGGGTGTCCGCGGGCAGCGCCGGGCCGATGTGCGGCTGCCACCAGCACCGCACCCCGATGTAGATCGAGTAGAACACGGCCAGCATCAGGCCGGGGACCACGCCGGCCAGGAACAGTGTCCCGATCGACGCGTTCGCCAGCAGGCCGTAGAAGATGAACGGCACGCTCGGCGGGATCAGGGCACCGAGGGCGCCGCCGGCCGCGATCGAGCCGATCGCGATGCGCCGGTCGTACTTGTAGCGCATCATCGACGGATAGGCGATCTGCCCCATCGTGATCGTCGCCGGCGGCGTGATACCGGTGACGGCCGCGAAGATGGTGCAGACCTGCACGGTACCGATAGCGAGCCCCCCCGCGATGTGGCCGATCAGCTTGTAGACGGCGTCATAGGCGGCGTCCGCGATCCCGGAGAAGCGGATCAGGTTCCCCATGAGGAGGAACATCGGCACCGTCACCAGGATCGAGTTCCAGGGGGTCGAGTAGAACCCGCTCGCGACCACCGGCAACGACCGTGGATCGAACAGCACCGCGAAGAACACGGCCGTCCCGCCCAGCCCGAGGGCCACCGGCAACCCCAGGAACAGCCCGAAAAACAGGCAGACGAAGTACAGCAGCGTGATCAGCTCAAGGCTCATATCGTTGTTACCGTCATTGCCGTCGGGCGGGCCGGCGCGCCCGTGGACCGCGCGCCGGCGGCTGGCATCGAGCCGCGGCGATCCCGGGAGGCTGTCCGAGTAATCTGTGCCGTAGCGAGCGCGTGGCCCAGCGAGGCGATTTCGGCGATCGTGAGACGAGCATGGTGGCTCGCATGCGAGTCGAACGAACGCCGAAAGCGGCCCTGCCACGTCGCCTTCGGCTCCTCGCAGCAGTGGCTGTGATACGCGCGCAGTAGGCTCAAGGTTGCTCGGACAGCCTCCCAGGCCGCCGCCGGATCGCCCGGCGGCCCCACGCCGCCGGGCGGGCGAGATCCCGGCCCGGGCGGCCATGCACGGCGCGCCCGGGCGGGATCACGCACGCGCCCGCCCGTTTTCCCCGGGCGGGCGCGCTTGCGGACGTTTTCGGGCAACGTCCCGGGCCGCAGCGGGCTACATCTTGCCCTTGTCCTTCATGAACTGCCGGTACCTCTCGACGCCCTCGGCGGCGAGCTCGGACTGCTCCGCGATCTGCGGCCAGACCTTCTCGATCGCCACCTCACGCATGTTGGCGATCTCTTCGTCGGAGAGCTCGACGACCGTGCCGCCGGACTCCTCGATCGTCTCGAGGGCTTCGTCGACACCTTCCAGGTGCATCCGGCTGGTCTTGAAGTACATCTCCTTGAAGATGCCGTCGATCTGGTCACGCTGCCACTGGGTCAGGGCGTTCCACGAATCGAGATTGATGTAGGTGGACTGGTGCTGGGCGGGGTTCCAGCCCGGCATGATCGCGTAGTCGACGACCTCGTTGAACTTCATGTCGTCGGTGCCGCCGGTATCCCAGTAGGTACCCTCGATCGTCCCGAGCTTGATGGCCGTGTAGATGTCCCCGGCGCCCATGGATACCGGCACACCGCCGATGGCCTCGTGGAACATCGCCTGCGGGCCCCCGGCACGCATCTTCTTGCCCTCGAAGTCCTCGAGCCCGTCGACGGGGAACGTCGTGAACATGGCGTTCGGGCCCTGGTCGGTCCAGCCGGCGAAATGCAGGTTCAGCTCGTTGGCGGCCTTCTCGACCAGCTCGCCGACGCGGTACTTCGGGTTGCCGAACATGATCTCCCATGCCTCCTCGGGGCTGGTCGCGCCCATCGGGAGGCCGAACGCGAGCATGCCCTCGGGCATGTCACCGCCGTAGACCGTCGCCCAGCACGCCGTGCCGTCGGTCACGCCGCCCACGGCCGCGCCGAAGGCCTCGCCGCCACTCGTGAGCGTCCCGGCGGGCCTGACGTCGATCTGCACGGATCCCTCGGTAACCTCCTCGACGGCCCTGGCCCACGGGATGATCCCGCTGGCCCAGCCCGCGTCCGACTGGTCGAAGCACGGCTGGATCACCCAGTTGGTGACCTCGTCCGGCGGGCCGGCGGCCACCGCCGAGCCGAGCGCGCCCGAGAGCGCCAGGGCAGCGGCGCTGGCAAGCGTCGTCTTCACAAAGTTGTGGGTTCTGCTCATCTTCTCCCCTCCAGAAAGGGCATTCGCCCTTGCGCTGTCGTCGTATGGCCTCTCGAGGCCATCCGCGTGTTCCTACTCCGGTATTTCCCGGCCCATGAGGATCAGCACGTCATGGACCAGCTGCCTGATCACGAGCAGCAGCACGAAGGCGCCCGCAACCGGTATTACCGCCTTGATCGGGTAGATCGGGATGGGCACGGCGGTCGGCGTGTGCTGGTTCAGCATCCAGGACAGCTGGGCCGCGCCGACACCCTTCCAGATGAGCACCCCGAGAAACAGGAACGTGTACACCGAGGTGACGATGTCACAGATTGCCTTGCTCTTGGGGTGCAGGCCCGCGTAGAACAGGTCCAGCTTCACGAAGGCATTGTGCTTGAAGGCATAGATCCCGGCCGTGCAGGCCATCAGCACCATCGCGGCCTGGATCGTCGTGCCGATCCACAGCGAGGCCGAGTTGAGCACGTAGCGCATGAATACGTCGATGACACCGAGGATCATGCAGTAGAGGATCAGTATCCAGGCGAGCCGCCCCATGAACTCGGCGGACCAGTCGAGCGCCCGTTCGGCCTTCCTCCATATCGTCATGGTCGTGCGGATCCCCGAGGCCGTGCCCGGTAATCGTTGTCGGACCTGGATCGTCGGCACCGTGCCGGAACCGCGTCAACCGGGGGTCCGGCCGCGCAAGGCCGCGTTCCCCTGTCCCCGTTCGGTTCATCGACTCGTGCGTCCCGGCGTCATCGAAGTTAAGCGCGTGCGTGGGCAGGGCATAGGTCCAGTTCCGTTCAACAGATGGGGCCAAATCGGGCGCGCGCCGAATGACTGGGCGCCTCGTGCCCAGCCTCGGCCGGCCGTCGCCCAGCCATCGACGAGCCTTCGCCTGGGCGATTGCGGCTGGCTGGGAGCGCCGGGCTCCAGCCCGGCCCGGCGGGCGGTGTTGCCGAGCTGGAGCTCGGCGTTCCCGGTTGGCAGCGCCGTAGCCCCGATTCCACCCTCCGGGCTCCATTCGGGCTACCCCCTCCCAAGCAGGTGCCTTTCGGCGCTGCCCCCGGAGTGCGATCGCTCATCGTGCCGCGTCCGCTGTCGCAAAACCGCCCGTGGATCCCGGCACGCACGGTCCAGGCATCTGGTCGCCGACGCCCGGAGTCTGGCCAATAGGACCAGAGACCGCGTAGATTGTAGGCCAGTTCTCCACGATCCGCTGTTCGCGCCCGGAATCGAATGAGCGCACGCGCCCGACAGATCATGTGGCCGGAGCTGTTCCGGCTCTCGGTCCGCCGCCGGCTACAGCCTGCAGCAGCAGATCCGCGAGACGCTGGTCGCCGCGATCCTCGATGGCCGCCTGCCGCCGGACACGCCGGTGCCGTCGAGCCGCGAGCTCGCGCGCCAGCTGGGCGTGGCCCGCAACACCGTCATGTTCGCCTACCAGCATCTCGTCGAGGAAGGCTACCTGCTCGCGCGCGAGCGCAGCGGCTATTTCATCAACCCCGAGATGCAGCCGCCCGCCACCTGCAGCGCGCGCGACACCGCCTCGACCGCGGCAGACGACGAAGCGGTCGCCTGGGGGGAGCGCGTGCGCGTACGCCCGAGCACGCAGCGCAACATCGTCAAGCGATCGAACTGGCAGCAGTTCGAGTACCCGTTCATCTACGGCCAGGTCGACCCCGATCACTTCCCGCTCAATGCCTGGCGCGAGTGCTATCGCCAGGCGCTCAGCGTGCAGGCCGTCGACTCGCTCGTGCGCGATCAGCTGGATGCCGACGACCAGCTGCTCGTCGAGCAGATCCAGACCCGCGTGTTGCCGCGCCGCGGGATCTGGGTCGACCCGGACCAGATCCTGGTGACGCTCGGTGCGCAGAACGCGCTCTACCTGCTCGCGGCACTGCTGGTGGGCCGCCGAACCGCCGTCGGCATCGAGGAGCCCGGCTACCCGGACGCGCGCAACATCTTCTCGCTGAGGACCGACGACCTGCGGCCGCTGCCGGTCGACGAGCACGGGCTGGTCGTCGACGCGCCCGTGCGTGGCTGCGACTACGTGTTCGTGACCCCCTCGCACCAGTCGCCGACCACCGTCACCATGCCGCTGGAGCGTCGCGAGGCCCTGCTGCGGATGGCCTCGGAATCGGATTGCGTGCTCATCGAGGACGACTACGAGAGCGAGATCACCTACCACGGCGCACCGACGCCCGCGCTCAAGAGCCTGGACCACGCGGGCCGCGTGCTCTACCTGGGCAGCCTCTCCAAGACCCTGGACCCCGGCCTGCGCATGGGCTTCCTGGTGGGCCCGCCCGAGCTGATCCGCGAGGCGCGGGCGCTGCGCCGGCTCATGCTGCGCCACCCACCGGCGAACAACCAGCATGCCGTCGCGCTGTTCCTCTCGCTCGGCCATCACGATGCCCTCGTCCAGCGCATGAGCCGAGGTCTACCGCGAGCGCTGGGAGGCCATGGGCGAGGCCCTCGAGCGTTACCTGCCCGAGTCCTCGCACCCGCCCTCGTTCGGCGGCAGCTCCTACCGGGTCGCCGGCCCCGCGGGGCTGGACGCGCGCGAGCTGGCGCGGCGGGCGGCCGAGCAGAGCATCTTCATCGAGTCCGGCGACGTGACCTTCCACGCGCGCAATCCGCCCCTGGAGTACTTCCGCCTCGGGTTCTCCGCGATCGCGCGCGAGCGCATCGCGCCCGGTGTCGAGCAGCTCAGCCGCCTCATCCGCGAGCTCTGCGGCTGAGGCTGGCCCCAGAGGCGATGCCCAACTGGCGCTAGCCGCACGCCCGGCTGTCTCCTGAGTTTGCCGGGGTTGGGCCCCGCATGGGCGCGACATGCGATCATGGGCGCGGGCATGCCCGGCGCCCGACGCGCGCGGCCGGCCCGCCCGCCGGCGGGCCCGCCCTGCTCGCGCAGGCCGGCCACAAACGATCACGCGGAACCAGATCGAGGAGAGGACGCATTCCATGACCAAGATGACCCCCAGTGAAGCCTTCGTCGAGACCATGGTCTCGCACGGTGTGAGCGACGTGTTCGGCATCGTCGGCTCCGCCTACATGGATGCCCTGGACATCTTCGAGCCGGCCGGCATTCGCTTCATCCCGACCGTGCACGAGCAGGGCGCCGCACACATGGCCGACGGCTTCTCGCGCGTCACCGGCCGCCACGGCGTCTGCATCGCCCAGAACGGGCCCGGCATCACCAACTTCGTGACCGGCATCGCGGCGGCCTACTGGGCGCACTCGCCCGTGGTCGCGGTGACCCCCGAGACGGGCTCCGGCGGCATCGGCCTGGGTGGCTTCCAGGAGACCGAGCAGCTGCCCATCTTCTCGAAGATCACCAAGTACCAGGGCCACGTCATGCGCCCCGATCGCATGGCGGAGTTCACCGGCCGCTGCTTCAACCGCGCGATCAACGACCGCGGGCCGGCGCAGCTCAACATCCCGCGCGACCACTTCTACGGCGAGATCGACGTCGACATCCCCGGCCCGAAGGTGATCGAGCGCGGCGCCGGTGGCGAGAACAGCCTGGACCAGGCCGCCGACCTGCTGGCGAAGGCCAGGTTCCCCGTGATCGTCTCCGGCGGCGGCGTGATCATGTCCGGCGAGGGTGGCGTCGAGGCCGCCGTGAAGCTCGCGGAGCGCCTCGGCTCGCCGGTGGTCAACTCCTACCTGCACAACGACTCCTTCCCCGCCTCGCACGAGCTGTGGGCCGGCCCGCTCGGTTACCAGGGCTCCAAGGCCGGGATGAAGCTGATCAGCCAGGCCGACGTCGTCGTCGCGCTGGGCACGCGCCTGGGGCCGTTCGGCACCCTGCCCCAGCACGGCCTCGACTACTGGCCCAAGGACGCGAAGATCATCCAGGTCGACGCGGACGCCAGCATGCTCGGGCTGGTCAAGCCGAGCGACGTGGACATCTTCGGCGACGCGCGCGCCGCGGCCGAGGCACTGAACGCGCGCCTCGCCAAGCGCGACCTCGCCTGCGACAAGAACCGCGACGAGCGCGCGCGCGAGATCCAGCAGCAGAAGGAGACCTGGGAGGCGGAGCTCGACCAGTGGACCCAGGAGGTCGACGAGTGGAGCCAGAGGATCGCGGCGCAGAGCGAGCGCATGCACCCGCGCCAGATGCTGCGCGAGCTCGAGAAGGCCATGCCGGCCGACGCGATGGTGTCGACCGACATCGGCAATATCTGCTCGGTGTCGAACTCCTACCTGCGCTTCGACCGACCGAACAGTTTCTTCGCCGCCATGAGCTTCGGCAACTGCGGCTATGCCTTCCCCACGATCCTCGGGGCGAAGGTCGGCGCGCCCGAGCGCCCGGCGGTGGCCTACGTCGGCGACGGCGCCTGGGGCATGAGCATGATGGAGACGCTCACCTGCGTGCGCGAGAACATCCCGGCCACGGCGGTGGTGTTCAACAACGGCCAGTGGGGCGCCGAGAAGAAGAACCAGGTGGACTTCTACGGCGAGCGCTTCGTCGGCACCAACCTCGAGGGCACGAGCTGGGCCGAGATCGCGCGCGCGATGGGCGCCGAGGGCGTGCGCGTCGACAAGCTCGAGGACGTCGGCCCGGCGCTGCGCCAGGCCTGCGAGGCCCAGCGCGAGGGCAAGACCACGATCCTCGAGATGATGGTCACGCCCGAGCTCGGCGATCCCTTCCGCCGGGACGCGCTCAAGAAGCCGGTGCGCTACCTCGACAAGTACAAGGGCTTCGAGTAAGCCCGCGATGCGCGACCGCGCCCGGCCCCGTGCCGGGCGCGGCCCTGCCCCTCAGGCCAGCGCCAGTGCCAGGCGCGCGGTGGCGACGATGTCGTCCGCCGAGGCGCCGCGCGAGAGGTCCGCCACCGGTCGCGCGAACCCCTGCAGCACCGGGCCCAGCGCGATCGCCCCGCCGAGGTGCTGGACCAGCTTGTAGGCGATGTTGGCGGCGTCGAGGTCGGGGAACACGAGCACGTTCGCCCGCCCGGCCACGGGATTCGACGCGGCCACCTTGCGCGCCGCGATCGACTCGACCAGGGCGGCGTCGGCCTGCAGCTCGCCGTCGACGGCCAGCCCCGGCGCCTGCTCGCGGACCCGGGCGAGCGCCTCGCGGACCCGCTCCACGTGCTCGTGCTCGGCGCTGCCGTGGGTCGAGAACGACAGCATGGCGACACGGGCCTCCTCGCCGAGGACGTGCTGCGCGGTCTCGGCCGAGGTGAGCGCGATCGCCGCCAGTGTCTCCGCATCCGGCGCGATGTTGACCGCGCAGTCCGCGAAGATCAGCGGCTCCCACTCGTGGCCCCGGAAGCCCGGCACCAGCATGAGGAAGAAGCTCGACGCGCGCGTGATCCCCTCGGCGAGCCCCACGGTGCGCAGACCGCACTCGATGACCTGGCGCGTCTCGGTCGCGGCGCCCGCGACCACGGCGTCGGCGTCGCCCGCCGCCACCATCATCGCGGCGTGGTACAGCGGCTGCTGCAGCACGCTGCGCGCCCCGGCCGCGTCGATGGCCTTGCCGCGGGCGCGGCGCCGCTCCATGTAGAGCGCCTCGTAGGCGTCCATGCGCGCATCATCGGCGGGATCGACCAGGCGGATATCGTCGAGGTGGACGCCGATCTCGCCGGCGGTCGCCTCGCTGTGCGCGCGATCCCCGACCAGCACGGGCAGCGCGTAGCCACGATCGGCGAGCTCGCGCGCGGCGCGGATGACCCGCTCCTCGCCGTTCTCGGGCAGCACCACGGTCCGCCCGGACACGGCGTCCGGCGACAGCACGGCATCGAGTTCGCTCACGGGCTCCTCCCCGGTTGACGCCGCCATGCGGCAAAGGCGCTCAGGGTACAGCAATCGTTTCGGCGACAGCGACGCCCCGTGCCCGCTTCCACCGGGGGCTCGACCCGACCCGCTCTACAACGCCGCGCGCACGATGCCGGCCAGCGCCAGCAGCAGCAGGATGCCCAGCACGAAGCGGCGAAACCGATCCGGGGTGGTGCCGAGAAACAGGCGCCCACCGATCGCGATGCCGGCGAACAGCGGCAGCACGAGCACACCGAACGCCAGCAGTGTCGGCCAGCCCACCAGCCCCTGCCAGCCCGCGGCACCGATCGCGACCACGTCGGTCGCGAACAGGAGTGCCACCAGGGTCGCGCGCGTCGTGGCGACCGCCGCGCCGGTCGACAGGAACATGGCCACCACGACGAGCCCGCCGACCCCGGCCACGCCGTTGGCGCCGCCGGCCAGCAGGCCGGTCGATACCGGGAGCAGGCGCCCGCCACGGTCGGGCACCGACAGGCCGGCTGCGATGGCGCCGCCAGCCGCCAGCACGAGTGCCGACACCATTACCCGGGCGGCGTCCTCGGGCAGGCGCGCGAGCAGGTGCACGCCCACGGGCGTGCTAACGGCGATACCCGCGAGCAGCAGGCCGAGCCGCCGCCAGTCGACCGCCTGCACGACGGCCGGGATCATGTAGGCGCTCGCCGCGATCTCGAGCAGCAGCACGACCGGCAACAGGCGCGCCGGTGCGACCACCAGCGACACGCTCAGCATGACCAGCGCGGAGAAGCCGAAACCGCTGTAGCCGCGCACGATCCCGGCCAGCAGGACGGCGGCCACGACATACGCGAGGGCCGGCGGGCCCAGGTCGAGCGCCATGGACATCACCCGGTCGGGCCGCGCCCGCACGGAGATGCCCGCCGACGCGGCGAATCACGAGGGGTCATCGTGGCGCGCGCGCCCGGGCGTACAGGACCACGGCGCGATTCCTGCCGGGCCAGCGCCCGCAAGCTACTTCACGGTGATCACGCTGCAGGGGGCGAGATGCGCCACGCGGTGGGAGACGCTCCCCTGGAAGGCCCCGGACAGGTCCGACACGCCGCGGCTCCCGGTCACGACCAGGTCGGGCTGCTCCTCCTCGACCGTCTCCAGGATCCGCTTGACCGCGTGACCGTTCTTGAAGACCACCCGGATGCGGTCGTCGCGCACGCCATGCGCCTCGAGCTCGCGCGTCGCGGCCCGCACCACCTTGTCGGCGAGATAGCCGAGCATCTTCTCCTGCGTCTGCGCGCTCTCCCGCGGCGTCAGCATGGCCGCCAGCTCGGCGGGCACGTTGGCCACCCACGGCAAGGTGTCGCGCTCGCGCGAGGCGACGTGCTCGACCTCGGCCATGCGCTCGTCGCCCTCGTCGAGATTGGCGCGGTCGATGACGTGGAGCACGACCACCTCCGCGCCGTACTTCTCGGCGATGTGCGCCGGCGAACGCGGCGGCCCGGTTGGCGTGGCTCGAGCCGTCGGTCGGCAACAGGATGCGCTCGATCATGCGGTTTCCCCTCCAGGACGTGTGCGCGCCGACGTGCGCCGGCCTGCCCGCATTATAGGGAAGATCCGGCCAGCCCGTTGCTCACACCGGCGGCGCCGTGCCGCCATCGCGGTAGCCGCGCAGCACCGCGTCGCGCTCGGCGGCATGCCAGGCGGCCGCCGCGCTGCCCTGCTCCGGGCCCTCGTAGCGGCCCAGCGCCCGCGCCCGGGCGAAGAAGCCCGGCGCGGGCAGGCCGTCGCGGGTCTTGCTGATCACGAGCGCGGCCAGCAAACGGGCGAGCGGCGGCCGCATCCTCCGCCATGGTCTCCTCCAGCGCGGTGACCACCTGGTGGATCGTCGCCGGCGGCGGCACCGCGAGCTCCGCGGCCACCTCGCGGTAGGTCACGAGGCGGCCCTCGCGCGCCAGGCGCTCGAGATAGGGCCGCAGCTCGGCCGCCGTGAGCGCCATGCTCAGCGCTTCTGGAACTGGGTATCGCCGAACAGCACCTCGCGCGCCTTCTCGTCGAAGCCCTGGCCGGACTTGCCGCTGTCGCGGCGGTCGGCGAGCACCTCCAGGCCGCGGGCGACGGCCGGCCGCGCACCGATCTCATCGAACCAGCGCTGCAGGTGCGGGAATTCGCCGAGGTCCTGGCCCTGGTTCTTGTAGGGCTTCACCCAGGGCCAGCAGGCGATGTCGACCATCGAGTACTCCTCGCCGGCCAGGTAGGGGCTCTGCGCGAGCCGCCGGTCCATGACGTTGTAGATGCGCCGCACCTCGCTGGTGTAGCGCTGGATCGCGTACTCGATCCGCTCGGGCGCGTAGTTGCGGAAGTGGTGCGCCTGCGCCCGCCATCGGGCCGAGGTGGCCCATCTGGAACATCAGCCACTGCAGCGCGCGGTAGTAGTCCGCCGGCGCCTGCGGCATGAGCCGCCCGGTGCGGTCGGCCAGGTAGAGCAGGATCGCCCCCGACTCGGCCAGCGCGAGCTCGCCGCCGGGCCCGTCGGGATCGACGATCGCCGGCATCTTGTTGTTCGGGCTGATCGCCAGGAACCAGTCCTCGAACTGGTCGCCCTGGGTGATGTCGACCGGGTGGACCTCGTAGGGGAGGCCCAGCTCCTCGAGGGCGATCGATACCTTCCAGCCGTTGGGGGTGGGCCAGTAGTACAGGGCGATCGGTTGTTGGCTCATGTCTGCTCCGGTGTCGGGTTCGGTCGGGTTGCGGGAGGCCCGGCGCTCACGGCCGTCGTCGTAGCGCGGCGCGCTCAGGCGCCGGCGAAGGCCGCGTCCATGCGCGCGACCCAGGCCGCCACGGGGTCATCGGGCTCGAGCAGCTCGAGCCCCGAGCCGCGGCGCACCCAGAGCACGGCCGCGTAGACGAGGATGTCGGGCACGCGCGGGCATCCCCGGCCACGAACGCCTGCGCCTCGACCGTGGCGCGCAGCGGCGCGAGCGCCTCGCGAAAGGCCGGCAGCCGCTGCGGCGTCTCCTCGGCGAGCGCCTCGAGCGTGCGCCCGAAGCGCGCCTCGCGGGTCTCGCGGAAATACGCCTGGTCGCGCTCGTGCAGCCGCGCCCAGATGTCGCGCACGATCATCGGCGCCAGGCCCGCGTGCACGACGCGCTCGGTCCAGTGGCGGAAGAACGCCACCTGCGCGCGCGCGTCGGGGCCGCCGAACAGCGACGGCCCCTGCGCGTAGGTGTCCTGGAGGTAGCCCAGGATCTCCCAGGAGTCATGGATCACGCGCTCGCCATCGACGAGGACCGGCACCTTCTGCGTGCCGGCGAACGCGATCGCCTCCTTGTCGGTGAAGCGCCAGGGCTCGGCGTCGTAGTCGAGGCCCTTGTGGTACAGCGCCAGGCGCACGCGCCAGCAGTGCTGGCTGAAACGGCACGCCGGGTCCGCCGCGGCCAGGTCGTAGAGCTTTCGGTCCATCGGTCACCTCCGGTGGCGGGTCGCCGGCGACGCGTGCGCGCCGCGGCGGGCGCGGGGTCGGCGCACCGTACCAGCATACGTCGACGCCGTCGCCCGGGCCCAGCCCGGCGATCGGGCCGGCGCGCGCATCGGGGCCGTCGGCGCCCGCCCCGCCGTCAGCCCAGCCAGCGGCGGGCGTTGCGGAACAGGCGCAGCCAGGGGCCGTCCTCGCCCCAGTCCGGCGGGTGCCAGGAGTGCTGCACGGTGCGGAAGACCCGCTCCGGGTGCGGCATCATGATGGTGACGCGGCCGTCGTCGCTGGTCAGGCCGGTGACGCCGCGCGGCGAGCCGTTGGGGTTGGCCGGGTAGCGTCTCGGTGGCCTGCCGACGGTCGTCCAGGTAGCGCAGCGCCACCTGCTCCAGCGACGGCGGCCCGCCGCCGCCCCAGGTCGGCGCGGCCCTCGCCGTGGGCGACGGCGATCGGCAGGCGCGAGCCGGCCATGCCCTCGAGGAACAGCGACGGCGACTCCATCACCTCGACCAGCGACAGCGCGGCCCTCGAACTGCTCGGAGCGGTTGCGCAGGAACTGCGGCCAGTGCTCGGCACCGGGGATCAGCTCGCGCAGGCTGGCCAGCATCTGGCAGCCGTTGCAGACGCCCAGGGCGAAGCGTGTCGCCGCGCGGCGAAGAAGGCCGTCGAACTGCGTCGCGCGGCGCGCTCGTTGAACAGGATGGACTTGGCCCAGCCACCGCCGGCGCCGAGCACGTCGCCATAGGAGAAGCCGCCGCAGGCGACCAGCCCCTGGAAGTCGCTCAGGCGATCGCGGCCCGCCGAGCAGGTCGCTCATGTGCACGTCCACCGCCTCGAAGCCGGCGCGGTCGAACGCGGCCGCCATCTCCACCTGGCCGTTGACGCCCTGCTCGCGCAGGATCGCCACCGGCGGCCGCGCGCCCGCGGCGACGTACGGCGCGGCGACGTCCTCGGCGAGGTCGAAGGTCGAGCGCGGCACGGCAGCCCGGGATCGCCGCTGAGCGATGCGCGTCGTACTCCTCGTCGGCGCAGGCCGGGTTGTCGCGCAGCGCCTGCATGCGATAGCTGGTCTCGTGCCCAGAGCTGCTGCAGCGCGCCGCGCGCGGCCTCGAGCACCGGCTCGCCGCCGTGGCGCAATGCGCAGCTCGTCGTCGCCGGTCGGCGCGCCGAGCACGTGCACGCAGTCGGCCAGCCCGTGGCGCGGCGAGCGCGGCGTCGACCGCTGCGCGATCGCGCCGCGTCACCTGGACGACGGCCCCGAGCTCCTCGGCGAACAGCGCGGCCGAGCGGATCGTCGCCCAGCGCCGTCGAGGTCGACGTCCAGGCCGCAGCCGACCGGCGAACGCCATCTCGCACAGGGTCGCGAACAGGCCGCCGTCGGAGCGGTCGTGGTAGGCCAGCAGCAGACCCGCCGCGTTCAGCGCCTGCACGGCGGCGAACAGGCCGGCGAGCCGCTGCGGCGCTGATCGACGTCCGGCGCGCTCGTCGCCGAGTTGCGCCGTAGACCTGCGCCAGCGCCGAGCCGCCCAGGCGGTTGCGCCCGCCGCCGAGGTCGATCAGCACCAGCTCCGTGTCGCGCCCGTCGGTGGCGAGCTCCGGTGTCAGCGCCCGGCGCGCGTCGCTCACCGGCGCGAACGCGGAGACGATCAGCGACAGCGGCGCGGTGACGCGCATGCTGCTCGCCGTCCGCGTCCTGCCAGACCGTGCTGCATCGACAGCGAGTCCTTGCCCACCGGGATGGCGAGGCCCAGCGCCGGGCACAGCTCGGCGCCCACCGCGCGCACCGTGTCGTAGAGCGCGGCGTCGTCGCCGCCGTCGCCGGTCGCCGCCATCCAGTTCGCCGACAGGCGCACCTCGGCGAGGCGCGCGACGGGCGCGGCGGCGATGTTGGTGATGGCCTCGCCCACGGCCATGCGCCCGGCCGCCGGGGCATCGAGCACCGCCAGCGGCGTGCGCTCGCCCATGGCCATGGCCTCGCCGGCGTAACCGCTGAAGCCGGCCAGCGGTCACGGCGCAGTCGGCCACCGGCACCTGCCACGGGCCCACCATCTGGTCGCGCGCCACCAGGCCGCCGACGGTGCGGTCGCCGATGGTGACCAGGAACTCCTTGCTCGCCACCGCCGGCAGGCGCAGCACGCGCCAGGCGGCCTCGGCGAACTCGATGCCGCCCGGTATCGAATGGCGCCCGCGCGCCGCCGCGGCGGCGCACGTCGCGCTGCATCTGCGGCGGCTTGCCGAGCAGCATCTCCATCGGCAGGTCCACCGGCGTGTCGCCGAGCTCGCGGTCGCCGACGTGCAGGCGACGCTCGTCGGTGGCCTCGCCGAGCACGGCCCAGGGGCAGCGCTCGCGCGTGCAGATCGCGGCGAAGCGCTGCAGGTCGCTCGGGCCGCAGCGCCAGCACGTAGCGCTCCTGCGACTCGTTGCACCAGATCGCCAGCGGCGACATCCCGGGCTCGTCGTTGGGGATCGCGCGCAGCTCGAGGTCGCCGCCCATGGCGGCGTCGTCGAGGATCTCGGGCACGGCGTTGGACAGGCCGCCGGCGCCGACGTCGTGGATCGACAGCATCAGGTTCTCCGCCCTGCGCGCAGCAGCGGTCGATGACCTCCTGGCAGCGGCGCTGCATCTCGGGGTTGCCGCGCTGCACCGAGGCGAAGTCGAGCTCGGCCTCGCTGGCGCCGCTGGCCACCGAGGAGGCCGCGCCGCCGCCCAGGCCGATGCGCATCGCGGGCCCGCCCAGCACGACCACGCGCGCGCCCGCCGGCAGCGGCCTCTTGTCGACGTGCATGGGGCGCACGTTGCCGAGCCCGCCGGCGATCATGATCGGCTTGTGGTAGCCGCGCAGCTCGCGCCCTCGGGCGTCGGCACGCGCTGCTCGTAGGTGCGGAAGTAGCCGCAGATGTTCGGCCGGCCGAACTCGTTGTTGAACGCGGCCGCGCCGATCGGTCCGTCGAGCATGATCTGCAGCGCGGAGGCGATGCGCCCGGGGCGGCCGTGGTCGTGCTCCCAGGGCTGCTCGAACCCCGGGATGCGCAGGTTGGACACCGAGAAGCCGCACAGCCCCGCCTTCGAGCGCGCGCCGGTGCCGGTGGCGGCCTCGTCGCGGATCTCGCCGCCGGCGCCGGTGGCCGCGCCGGGGAACGGCGAGATCGCGGTCGGGTGATTGTGCGTCTCGACCTTGATCTGGATCGGCGCCGCCTCCTCGACCGTGACATAGCGGTCGCTCAGCGGGTCGGCGAAGAAGCGCCGCGCCGCCGGCGCGCCCGCGAGCACGGCGGCGTTGTCGGCGTAGGCGGAGAGGATCCCCTCCGGTGCCGCCGCGTAGCTGGCGCGGATCATGTCGAACAGCGAGCGCTCCTGCTCGACGCCGTCGATGGTCCAGTCGGCGCGGAAGATCTTGTGCCGGCAGTGCTCCGAGTTCGCCTGGGCGAACATCATCAGCTCGACGTCGGTCGGGTCGCGCCCCAGCTCGGCGTAGCGCGCCGCGAGGTACTCGATCTCGTCCGGGGCCAGCGCCAGGCCCAGCTCGCGGTCCGCGCGCTCCAGCGCCGCCACGCCGTCCCCCGCCAGCGCTACCGTGGCGAGGCGCTCGGGGGCGTGGCCCTCGAACAGCGCGGCGGCGGCATCGGGGCCGTCGACCACCGCCTCGGTCATGCGGTCGTGCAGCAGGTGCAGCACCGGCTCCAGGCCCGCGCGCCCGAGCGGCCGGCCGGCGCGCTCGACGTACCAGGCGATGCCGCGCTCGACGCGGCGAACCGCGCCGAGCCCGCAGTTGTGCACGATGTCGGTGGCCTTCGACGACCAGGGCGAGACCGTGCCCGGGCGCGGCATGACCACCAGCGACAGGATGCCGGCGTCGGCCACGGGCTCGGTCTCGCCGTAATCGAGCAGCCGCTCGAGCAGGGCGCGCTCGTCGTCGTCGAGCGTGCGCTCGAGGTCGACGAAGTGCAGGTGGAAGGCGTGCAGCTCGCCGAGGTCCGGCAGGTGCTCCGCCAGGGCTTCGCGGTACTTGGCCAGGCGGAACTCGGAGAATGCGCCTGACCCGGGCAGGCAGAGCATCGACCCTCCGGCGGCTCGGGAGCGTGGGAAGGCGCGCATGATACTGCCCGCGACCCCGACGATGCCAGATGACGCCGGTGCCGGACTGTCACACCGGTGGCCCGGACGGGCCGTGCGTGGTCTCTCGCGGAGGCCGCGGAGAACGCGGAGAGATTCGATCGCGCCTCGATGGCCAGGCCGACCCGGTAATCATCGCCGAAGGCCCGTGGGCGCTCCGGCCCGGCCCCGGTCCGGGACCCGTCGCGCGTGCCTGCGTGACCGTGCGGGCGCCATCTTCCTTGCCCCTCTCGGCGTTCTCCGCGGCCTCCGCGAGAGAGCGTGCACGGCCCCATCAAGCGTAGCAGTGGTTGAAACGGGCATCCGGCGTTACAATATTGATGTTCACGTACGGGGGCGACATGGCTTCGACGTGGATCGCGAAACCGGAGGTGCATGCCGAGGCACAGTGACCTCGTAAAAAACGCTGTACCAAAGATAGTTGCCAACGACGACAACTACGCTCTCGCGGCCTAAACAGCCGTGAGCGTCGGCTTTCCGCCTGCCCGTGGGCGGATTTCGCCGGCGTCGACGAACACGGGCTCGCGGTGAGGCCTCCCCCGGGCCGAGCCGTTAAATCTCGAGGGGGTCGCCGTCCGGATGGCCTGCCCGTCGGCTCCCGGACGGCCAAATCTCAATAGGCGCGGCTAAGCATGTAGTACCGAAGGCGGAGGATCCGCGGACGGGGGTTCGATTCCCCCCGCCTCCACCACCTACCCTTCCAGCAGCATCCGATCCGCCCGGCAGCAAGTGGCCCTTACTGCGGGGCTTTTTTTTGACCGAAGGATTCCAGCCGGTTCCCTGGAGTCGGGGGTAACCGGGGTAACCTTGGGCAACTGGTGTTCGATCCCTACTCAGCGTGGAAGTTACCCCCAACTGGCATGCGAGACCGACAAGCTGACCGACGCGGCGATCCGGGGCGCCAAGCCCGGCCCGCGCACGGTCAAGATGGCCGACGGCGAGGGCCTGCGCATCCACGCCGGCGGGCTCGAAGCGCTGGCGCTTCAAGACCCGGTTCGGCGGGCGCGAGCGCCTGCTGTTGTTCGGCACCTTCCCGACCGTCGGGCTCAAGGCGGCCCGCGCCAAGCGCAAGCACGCGCGCGAGCTGCTCGACGCCGGCATCGACCCGGTCGGCCAGCGGCGCCGCGAGAAGGCCGCACAGGCCGCCTCGGCGGCTTCCGCCCTGGAGGACGTGGCGCGCGAGTGGTACGAGCACAAGCACCGCGGCGAGGGTCGTGGCCAGCCACGCCGCGCGCAACCTGCGCCGGCTCGAGATCAACGTCTTCCCGAGCATCGGCCGCCGCCCCGTCGCGGAGATTGCGGCCCGGAGGTACTGGAGCCGCTGCGGCGCATCGAGCGCAAGAGCCACATCGAGACCGCCCACCGGGTCAAGACACTGGTGAGTCAGGTGCTGCGATACGCCGTCGCCACCGGCCGGGCCGAGCGCGACGTGACCGCCGACCTGCGCGACGCGCTCAAGAGCGCCAGGCCCAACCACCATGCCGCGGTGATCGACCCCGACGAGCTGGGGGAGTACCGCGCCATCGACACCAACAGCGGCCAGCCGGCCACCTGCGCCGCCCTGCGCCTCGCGCCGCTGGTGGCCGTGCGCCCCGGCGAGCTGCGCCGAGCCCGATGGGCCGACATTGATCTCGACGCCGCGCGCTGGGAGGTCACGGCGAAGGCCGGGCATGTCCGCTCTCGTGCCGCTGTCGCGCCAGGCCGTCGAAGGCCCGCGCGACATGCAGCCGGTCGGCTGCTCCGAGTGGGTATTCCCCAGCACGCGCGGCAAGGGCCGGCCGATGAGCGACGCGACGGTCAACGCCGCCCTGGCCCGGCTCGACTACGGCGACCGCATGACCGGCCACGGCTGGCGCGCCGTGTTCCGCACCCTGGCCGTCGAGCGCCTGCACTACCCCGTCGAGATCGTCGAGATGCAGCTCGGCCACCGCGTCCGGGACGTGCATGGACAGGCGTACAACCGGACAGTGGCTCGGCGAGCGCGCGAGGCTCATGCAGGCTTGGGGAGACTACCTCGACAGCCTGCGGGACGGGGCGGCGAAAGTGACCCCCATGCGAGGCCGCAACGGAAGCGTGAACAGCGACAAGTCGGCTCGGGTATCACGGCACGCACTGAAACCCGTTGCACATCGACCGACAGCGCGAGTCTGCGCGAGGCCCTGGAGGAGCTGTACGCAGCCGTCGGCACCGACGATCTCGACGACGTGCGCGCGTGGGCTGTGCCCACCCTCGAGGCCGCCGGCTTGCCCACCGACTACCGCGTGCGCTACAGCGTCGAGGACGTGACGGCCTGGGCTCCGCACGACGGCGAGCGCTACCCCGAGTGCGGCCACGCAACGTGCGCACTACGTCGTCAGCACGCGCGGTTTCGCACCCACTCGAGAGGGCTACGCCGCCCGATTCATTGACCGCCTCGGGCGCATCGAGCGCGCGCGTGCTGCGGGCGACGCGGAAGGCGCGGTGCGCGCTGGCTACGAGCTGGGATCGCGGCGCGAGTGCTCCATGAAGGCGCGGTGGAGCGCGCAGCGCTGGCACGGCATGAAGTTCCCGCCTGGGCTCGCGCCCGGCCGCACGGCATCGCTGGACCGCCGGCCGCACCACGCGCAGCGTTACCCCGACCACGGCATCGCGGACGTGTGGGCGGCGCTCAGGCGCGACCCGAACGCAGAGCCCGGGCCGCCCTCCGACGCCCTCGTGTTCGACGGCAAGCCGCGCACGCGCCACTACGTCGAAAACAAGTGGAGCGAGGTCCGCCGCAAGCGCAAGCAGGCCGCCGAGCAGGCGCGCGCCTGGCTCCACGGGCTGAGTACCCCTCGCCAGCCTCCCGGTTTCCGCTAAATCGGGAGGAAATCCCCGCCTCGGCTATCGTCCGGTCACGTTCAGCGCGAACCGGAGCAACTCATCGTGAGCGAACTAGTTCTTCGATGCCGAGAAGTCGAGCAGCGCGTCGGCCTGTCCTGCTCGACCCTCTACTACTGGATTCAGCGCGGCGAGTTTCCTGCGCCCGTGCGGCTCGGGCCGCGCGCCGTCGGCTGGCGCGAGTCCGACATCGATCGGTGGATCAGTGAGCGCGCGGAGGCGGGTGCGGCATGAGCGCCCCCGCACATGGAGCGCCCGCCCCGGCGGCTACCGGGAACGGGCGCGAAGATGAGCACGGCCAAGCGCTCGACCGAGATTATAGCGCAGTCGCCGAGGCGACGGTCCATGAGTGGATGAGCGCCTGCGACACGGCCGCGCAGGATGAGATTTTGGGCCGCGACGCCGCGGCCGCGGCCGATCACGACTCCGGCGTCTGGCGCATGGGTGCGATCACGCGCCGCCTCGACACGATCGAGGCCCGACCCGTGGACTGGCTCTGGCCGCAACGGTTCGCGCGCGGCAAGGTTTCGCTCATCGCCGGCGACCCCGGCCTGGGTAAATCGCAGATCACGGCAAGCATGGCGGCGATCGTGACGACCGGCAGGCAATGGCCCGTCGATCGCACGCGCTGCGAGCCAGGCAACGTCATCCTGGTCAGCGCCGAGGATGACGCGGCGGATACGATCGTCCCCCGCCTCAGCGGCTGCGCCGACCTGAGTCGCGTGACAAAGCTCGACGCGATCCGCGAGCCGACCGACAGCGGCGAGCGCCTGCGCGGTTTGTCACTGCTGGACGACGTGGACGAGCTGAATCACTGCATCCGCGACATGGGCGGCGCGTCCCTGCTCATCATCGACCCGATCTCCGCCTTTCTCGGGCCTGGCCGGATCGACACCCACAGCAACACCGACATCCGCGGCGTGATGATGAGCCTGCAGGCGCTCGCCGAGCGCCAGAACGCGTCGCCGTGCTCGCGGTCTCGCACCTGTCGAAGGGGCGCCAGCGGCAAGCGCTCATGGCGGTCATGGGTCGCTCATGGGTGGCGGCAGCCCGTGCCGCCTTCGCGGTCTTCCGTGACGAGGACGGCGACGGCCGGCGGCGACGATGCTGCCGTTGAAAAACAACATCGGCAACGACGAGGCCGGCTTCGGCTTCCGCATCGAGCCGGTGATGCTCGACGACGGCATCGCCACGTCGCGGATTGCGTGGTAGCCGATGCGGTGAGCACGACCGCCGACCAGGCCCTGGACCCCGAGAACAACCGCACGACGGCGATCGACCAGGCGGTGGAGTTCCTTCGCACCGTAACCGCGGAAGGGGCTCGCTCGGTCAAGGAAGTGAAGGCCGAGGCCGAGGAGGCCGACATCGCGACTCGCACCTTGCGCCGGGCTCGCGAGCGGTTGGGCATCAAGGCAGGAGCGCTTCGACGACCAGTGGACGTGGTCCCGCTGACCGTGACCCATCGTGCCCACCTTCTCGGGACGGTCAACATGGTCAAGACGGCCACGATGGACAAGATGGGCCCTTTCATCATGTCCAAGATGACCAGCATGGTCACGATGGAGCCTCCCATCACGGCCATGTCCATCATGCCCACCGTGACCAAGGAGGTGGGGGTGGTCACGATGGCGTCTGCCCTGCCTGCGCGGGTGAGGGATGCGACTGGTGCGGGCACGCGGGCTGCGTCGAGGCCGGGGTGCGGCATGAACACGACACGAAGCGGCCGGCCCGCGGTTGGCGATACGGTACTGGTCAAAGGGCGGGACCAATTCCGAGTCGCACCGGCCGTAACCAGCGCGAACAACCGCGCTGTGTTTTCCGCAAGCAGTTTCCGAGAACGGGAGGGGCGGATCAAATTGTTGCAGCTCGAGTGCTGTGGACCGATAGCGCAATCGCGAACAGAGTCAGTTTCCAGGTGGCGGGAGCAGGTGCCGGCGCCGATGCGCGACAGCGGCAGGGCGGGTCTAATCCTTGATAATCGTCTCCGCGGAGACCGGCGCGGGTACCCACAAAAATTTTTCTCCAGAATACTGTCCGAAATTCGACACCACATGGCGCGTACGAAACAACCGATCCCAACTGCACGCGGTCAAGGGTACCTGCACCAGCGCACCCGGAGCGCCGGCCGCAGGGCGTGCCGCAGCCGAAGGCCGGCATCGGCAAGCCGCCCAAGAGCCCGGCGACGACCTGGCAGCGCTGTTGGCACGAGATCGTCGACGCAGCACCGTCCGGGCGCGCCCGGCGACTCCGACCGGATCTCGCTCCAGGGGTCGCCGCGCGCCTGCTGGCGGAGTTTCGGACGCAGGGCGACAAGACGACGGCGGCGCGCCTCAACGTGCTGGTGTCGCTGTTGTCGCGGTTCGGCATGACCCCTCTCGGACCGAGCAAAGGTGAGCAGTGGCGCGCAAGAAGACGACGACCCGGCGGCGAGGTACTTCTGAGCACGCGGTCACCGCCTACGCGCGCGACGTAGACCAGCGGCAAGGTCGTCGCGGGCCCGAGCGTGCGCGCCGCGTGCCGGGGCGCCACTCGGAGCGATCCCGAGCGCAGCGGCAAGCCCGACGAGATCGAGTTCGACACCGGCGGCCGCGGACTGGGCCATCGGGTTCTTCCGCGACGTGCTGCGGCTCAACAGCGGTGGGACTTCGAGGGCCAGCCGTTCGAGCTGCTGCCCTGGCAGCAGTTCATCGTCGGCTCGCTGTTCGGCTGGAAGGCGCCGGACGGCTGCCGGCGCTTCCGCATGGCGTTCGTCGAGACCGCGAAGGGCTCGGGCAAGTCGCCGCCGGCGGCCGGCATCGAGGCTCTACATGCTCACCGCCGACGAGGAGCGGCGCCCGGAGGCTCCACGCGCGCCGCGTCGAAGCAGGACCAGGCGCGCGTGCTGTTCCGTGACGCGGTGTCGATGGTCGAGCAGTCGCCGAAGCTTTCCGAAGCGGGCCTGCACCTGTCCGGCGGGCTCGAGAAGGACAACATCGCCTATCGTCGGGCGCGGGGCGTGCGTATGGGCGATCAGCTCGGAGCGCCAGGGCAAGGAAGAATCACCGGCGCCGGCGGCGATAGCGCACCGCCCCTCGGTCACGCCGAGCAGCTGCGCCAGCTGGCGGTTCAACTGCCGCGTTCGGACAAGGCCTCGATGGTCATGCGGTCGGCCCGGCAGAACTCCGCCATGCCCCGCCCCCTCCGAAAGGTCCAGGACCGGCACTGTAGCGGGGCCGAGGCCCCGGGGAGGTGCGTAAATGGGGGTGTCGCCTTAGCTCAAGTATGGGCCGTCGCTCTACATGGATATTAGTGGAACCGTATCGACAGCTGATCGAGCGCCTCGCTGGCGACGCGGCGCTGTGCTGGCTGGCATGGACGATCGGAGTTCGGGTAGCAGGCCGAGCCGACCCGGACCTTTCGGGCTTCGAGCGATGGCTGCACCGCGCTCCGCTTGCGCCCTGCGGGCAGAAAGGCGCCAACGCGGCGGGGATAGCCGGTCAGATCTCTGGCGCCCTCGGCGCCTGACCGACCGGGCAGCCGCATTTTTGCATCCGCGAAATTCGAACCGGGGTATTCATGCAAGGCGGCGTTGGGCCACCGAAAAGGACTGGCCGGCGGCGGCCGTGAAGCTTCGCCCGCTCGAGGAACTCGCGCCCTTGGCTTCGAACCGCGCACGCACTCGCGAGAGCAGATCAAGCAAATCGCTGACAGCATGCGCGAGTGGGGCTGGACCAATCCGGTGCTGGTCGACGAGGACGCCACCATCCTCGCCGGCCACGGCCGCGTCGCCGCGATGATGGACGACGCCGAGGACGACCTGAAGAGCGTCAGCAACCTCCTGTCCGACAGTCGCCTTTGCTTTTCCTGTATAAAATAAGAGCGTCGTGTTGGAGACAGAGATCGTGAGCGAATCAACCGAAGTCGAGCCGGAACCAATCTGGAACGCCGGACCCGCCGGCAGTTCTCCTGTCCCGCCCCACGGTTTTGTTGGAACACCCGACTGGGGCACAGTCCCCGTGCATGAAGGAGGTGTCCATGAGTGCCAAGTCCGACAAGCAAGATACCGCGCTACGCGGCGCGATCGCCAGGCCGCGAGACGACCTTCCTGGTCGCCGAACTCGTTGAACAGCGCCAGGCCGACCAGCGCGACGCCGATCGCTGCTCAAGGAGGACGGTCGCCAGCGCCACCAACCTGCGCGGCGCTCGCCAGGCGCAGATCGCCGCGCAGCAGGAAGCGCCGTCCCCTTTGGCCCGGCGGAAGTCGAAGTCATGAGCGGCGCCGTATCGACTTCCACGGGCCGGCGCTACGGGGTCGCGCGCGTTGCGCGCGAATGGGGCGTGGCCCGCTCGACGGTCTACGACCGGCGGCGCCAGGCGGCGGCGACGGCGCCGCCGGCCAAGCGTGGGCCGAAGACCGCTTACAGTGATGCGGCCCTGGCGGGCTCCATCCGCGAGACGATCGAAGATGCGCCGTTCACCGGCGAGGGCCATCGCAAGGTCTGGGCGCGGCTGCGCTGGCAGCACGGCATCCGGGCCGGCCGGCCGCGGGTGTTGCGCCTGATGCGCGAGCAGTCGCTGCTGGCGCCCCAGCGCGCCGGGCGCCCCCACGGGCCGCAGGTCCATGACGGGACGATCGTCACCGAGGCGCCGGACCGGATGTGGGGCACCGACGCCACCGCGGCGTGGACCCCGGCCGAGGGGGCGGTCACCGTGTTCGCGCTGATCGACCACCACACGCTCGAGTGCCTCGGGCTGCACGCGGCCAAGCCGGCGACCCGGTTCGAGGCCCTCGAGCCGATCCGCCAGGGCGTGCGCGCCGTCTATGGCGGCTTCCGGGCGGACATCGCCGTGGGGCTGGCCCTGCGCCACGATCACGGGCCGCAGTACGTCAGTGACGACTTCCAGCACGAACTCGACGTTCCTCGGCATCGAATCGAGCCCGAGCTTCGTGCGCGCGCCGCAGGGCAACGGCATCGCCGAATGGTTCATGGGCCCGCTCAAGGAGCAGCTGCTGTGGATCCATGACTGCCATGACCTGGCCCAGCTCAACACGGCGCTGCAGCGCTGGCGCGAGCGCTACAACGAGCAGTGGATCGTCGAGCGCCACGGCTATCGCAGCCCCGCTCAGGTCCGCCGCGACTGGTATGAGCCATGCCGCTGGCCGCTTGAATACCGTCAACCGTGTGTCCAAGAAATCGAGGGCGGTGCAGCCGTGCCGAGGCCGTCCATGCCGCGCGCCAGGCGGCGCTCCATGCCCATCGACGCCGCGCATCCCGAGCGCTATCCCAACGGGCCGCCGCAGGCGAAGCGTCCGCCGAGGCCTGCGGCATCAATCCCGATGATGGCATCACGGATGCCGCCTCGATCATCGACGGCATCGCCACCGCCTCGCCGATGGCCGAACCCATCCACATCCCGGGCAAGGAGAATGTTATCGAAGAAAACCATCAGCGACTGCTGGAACAAGGTTGAACACGTTCCGGGATTCACGCGTGCACATATGGGCGCCACGCCGACGGCGCCACCGGATCCGGAGATGTCGGCGCCAGCCTCCCTATTGCTGGCAAGACGCACAGGCAGAACCGCTTGCACATCCAATCTGTCCCGATCTATCGGATCGGTGACTGCCCTACAACCTACGAACATCCATTGACGCCTACTAGGCCGCCCTCGGCATCAACACCTTTGCCACTCTTCCCAAAATGGGACGCAGTTTACCTGGTTGGCTTGGGCAATCGCCATATCAATTCGCGATGACCAGTGTCCACCCTCGTACAGCCCCGAAGCGCGTTCCGACATTTCGTCTGCCACGCGCTTCTCAATCTCCTGCGATGGTGCAGCTTCACCCGACAAATGAGCTTCTATCGCCGCTCTGAGTTCGAAAATCGTTAATCGCCAGCGCCTAGCGAGAACACCGCTAGACCGCAAAGGCCTCTTTCCAGAATGGTCCATCCTGTTCGATATTTTCCCGCCCTTGAACGTCCAAGACAGAAAGTACCCTGCCGATTTCCTCTGCAATTTCATCGCAGCCCCGATGATGCGCGTTTCATCGCAGCCTCGAACAGACTGCACGATTAAGACGGTAGTCTAACGTACGTCACCGAGTCCTTGTCATCCGGAATCCAGGTCAATGTAGCGATCAACCAGCGTCGCATGCTCCTGCAACTCCTCCGATAGCTGTGATGGCCGCACGCGGGCGCATTCGGGAAGCAGCCGCGAGGATCTCTGTAATGCGCCGTTATCCAGTGCATAACATCAAAAGTGAAGTGCGACTCCGCCTGTATGGACGCGATCAGTAGCTCTTTCTCCGTTTGATAAAGCCCGTCCGCCCAACACGCGAGGTTTCTTTATCACCGTCTGTGCGTCCGCGTCGTCTTGATTTGCTTCCACCACCGCGTTCGACAATTCGTGCCAGTGGCGCCTCTAAAGCCTCCACGCTGGTCGATGAGTAGTAGGGCCCTAGGAACGCGCTACTACGTCGCTAGTGGGGGCTCCGGAACGTTGAGGAACGACTTCGCAACGAAGCCAACATCTCTACGGACCTCCTCCGCCGCAAAACCGATCTCGTCACTCTCGGTGTGAAAAAGTTCGAAAGTCAGATTCGCAAGCTGCGTCATACCTTCCATCGTAACGGGGCGGTACCCTTCTTTCGCACACCCGAGCGCATGGATCAACGCAATCGTTTCGCTGATCACTGCTATATCCTTCGGATCTCCTGGCAAGGAAATATTGTCCAGACTGCCCCATCAAGCGTTGTCCTTCCATTAGCACGTCGGCCATGTCATGAGGGACAACCGTCTGCACTGCATCTGTGAGGTACTTTGTGGCGAGATGTGCGTGGCTCTTCGCTGCATATGGCTTGAGTAATCGATGTCGAGATATACTCGTACCAGTGCGGCCATAGTTTGCAGTGTCTGTTCAATTTGCTGCTCGTCGTGGCGGGCTATTCCACTCGGTGCATTTTGCCGCAAGTGCTCCAGGGTATCGTTGATGAAGCTGTCCTGAATAAAGAGGATCGTCAACAAGGGATTGTTGTCGTAGAAAGTCTTACCTTCGGTATTGATGTATGCAGAATTGATGGTCACCACCGCCGCCAGCGCTGCGCCGGACACTTCATACCCCCGATAGGCATAGCGTCGCGCAAATGATATTGCATGTCTGACTGATCGTTTTGCGCCATCGGCCCAATGATTGTTTATCGTAAAAATGCGGTCCGACCTAAATCGTGATTAATAATTCCGGACGCTTTGATGTGGCATTTCCGCTATCTTCGTGTTCGAGGAGAGGCATTGCCCGCTGAGCCCGTCGATCCCAGGCGCGCAAATCCTTATCGGTGTCATGGACAAGTATGTTCAGTTGCTGCAGGGATTATGGAGCACTGCAGGCGCGCCGATAGGCGTACATGAAGGAAAACAGTGTAAACAGAATTGCCCTAATGCTGCGAGGACTACGTGGGCGAGTCGATCTTGATCAACGAAATTCGACAGGGTGGCGACACCGATTGCGAGCAGGAATGCTAACGCGAATGCGCCGAGCAACCTCAAATCCCCGCTTAGACGGCGAAAGAGGCCGTGAGGCATACGCTCGATGTTCACCGGCATAGCAAATAGTACGAGCGACGTCACAATCGCGGCAGCACCTATAAGTGCAGTTCCCGTACTCAGAATTAGGTGATGCAGGCCTTGACCCCACGTTCTGTTGCGTAGTGGGATTCAAGTTTGGATTGGAGAGCGGAGGACACGTAAACGCTTGCGAACACGAGAAGAATTAGAATCGCAGAGAACGCAATGCTGCCGTATTACTCCCCATCGCTGAAGCCTATATTGAGCGCGATATGTGTACTGCCAGAATGCTGCAATTTGTCGTCGAGCAAGTCGTCCTTATGTGTACGATGGCGGACTTTATGGCATGTGGCAAGAACATAGACAATGGTCAGACGTTCGGGTGCACGCAGGCGAACCGGTTTCCAGTTACCGGAGTCCGCTCGGCCGTCATCACGAATGCGCGGTCCGCGCGGCTCAAGATATTCCAGTCCCGGGATACGATGATCCGGTAGGCCAGGCGAACGTCTGGACGCCGCCGGCCAGCAACAGCATGAGGCTCGGCGGTAGCGCTTCGCGCAGCGGTCGAAGCTCGTCGACCAGCTCGTCCGCCGACCTCGCTCAGGTACGTCTGGAGGATGTGCTCGGTGGACCCGCGAATGCGGCAGCGCGGGCCGCATCCAGACCTGTGCGGTCGAGGCCACGCTGCAGGCGCTTCGCGGGTTCTTGGTGGACGGCGGCCATGGCATCCTTCCTAGTGGAGGCTGTCGATCATCGCGATTCGATGACGTCGGCGTTGACACCACGGCGCCGCACGCTCGTGGCCTAGGGCTTTCCCCACCTTCCCATTCAGGCGCCATGTCCTCAGCGCCCCGACGAACGCGCTGCAGCACCTCCAACTCCTCGTCCGTCCACGAGAGAACCTGCGGCTGTCACACCGCCTCCTGCTCCGTTCCTGATCCCGCTTATCCGGCACACGTTCCACGATGTCTGACACTTATCCGGCGTGCTACGGTGAGTCGTCTTCGATGCCCAACGGGGGCCGGTGGTCCCAAAACCCATCCTCATTAACCCGTGCACCAAATAGACGAAGCATGATATGATTCGCTCATGTCATCGACCGATGCCCGCAAGCTCGCCCCGGCCGCGCAGGAACAACTGCGACTGCAGGCGGCTCGCCTGCGCGAAGAGGGTCGCTCGCTGAACGAGGTGGCGCAGATCTGTGGCGTTGCGCCGACGACGGTCAGCGAGTGGCATACGCGCTATCGCGCGGGTGGAGAAGATGCATTGCGCCAGCGCAAACGCGGTCGGCGCGCGGGCGAGCAGCGCGAGCTGAGCGCGGCGCAGGAGAAGAAGCTTCACCGCTGGATTGCGAACAAAACCCCGGAGCAGATGCAGTTTCCGTTCATGCTGTGGACGCGTCGCGTGATCGCGGCGCTGATCGAGCGCGAGTTCGGGATCAAGCTCTCGCTGCCGAGCATCAGTCGTTACCTGGCGCGCTGGGGTCTCACGCCGCAGCGACCGCTCAAGCGGGCGCTGGAGCAGGACTCGGACGTCATTCGCCAGTGGCTGGACGTGACCTACCCGGAGATCGAGGCGCGCGCAAAGG
>JAXHMQ010000007.1:0-814882 GCA_034521365.1 Halofilum sp. (in: g-proteobacteria)
GCCATGGATACGTGCAGGTGCTTGAGCAGCGCGATCATGCATCACTCCCGTTCACGCGGACATCGGATCTGCGGGTCACGCGCCAGACGGCCTCGCGCACCGTGCGCAGGCCGCGCTCGCGCAGGTGCGGGCTCGGCTCCACCGCGTGCGGTGCCACCAGGCCCTCGATCTCGAAGTACGGCGCGTACAGCGCCTCGACCTCTTGCGGGGGCACCGCGAACGGCGGGCCGTCGTGCTCGGCCGGGTCGTAGTCCAGCGTCACCAGCAAACCGCGCGCGCCGGGCGCCAGCAGCGCCGCGCAGTGGGCGACGTAGGCCGCGCGCAGCGCCGCGGGCAGCGCGATCAGCGCGGCGCGGTCCCAGAGCGCATCGCAGCACTTGAGCTCGGTAGTCGACAGATCGAAGAAGTCGCCCTGCCAGACCTCGATGCCACCGCCGCGGAAGCGCTCGACCGCCTCCCGGACGATTGGCGCACCGGCGTGATGCCCTGCTCGGCGAACACGGCCGCGACCGCCACCGGGCTCAGCTCGACGCCCACCGGCGCGTGCCCCTGGCCGGCGAGGAACGCCAGGTCCAGGCTCTTGCCGCAGAGCGGCACGAGCACGCGCGCACCGGGTGCCGACGCCAGCCGGTCCAGGTGCTCGGCGAGGTACGGGTTGACCTCCTCGCGCGGGGGTGAAGCGATGCGCCCGGAGGCCCAGCGCGCGTGCCAGAAGTCGGCGTCCATGTGACGGCAGGCTAGCAGCCTGTCGGACTTAGGCCGTGTTCACAATTAAACAAGCCATATGTATAGGCAGGCGATGGTGACAAAGGCGGCGAAATGAGCAGCGAGTTTGTCATAGCGGGTCGCCAAGCGGCGAAATTGCTTGAGGCGGGCGAACAGGTTCTCGATCAGATGGCGGGCCCGGTATCGGTGTGTATCCCACGAGCGCGGCGAGCGCCGATTGCTGCGCGGCGGAATCACCGCCTCGGCGCCCCGCTGTTCGATCTGATCGGCCAAGGCGTCGGCATCATAGCCCTTGTCGCCGATCACCGCCGCCGGCGTGGCCACGGCCTGCAGCAAAGCACTTGCCTGGCCGATGTCGGCTTGCTCGGCGCCAGTGAGGCGACAGACCAGCGGATTGCCCAGCGCATCGGCGATCATGTGGATCTTGCTTCCCCAGCCGCCACGAGATCGGCCCAATGCTTGCGCGCCGTTTTTTTTACCGCGCCCGCCGCATGCAGGTGCGCCCGCACGGCCGTGCTGTCGATAAAGACCTCCTCCAGGTCGGCGTCGTTGCGCGCGGCTTCCAGCAGGCGATCCCACACGCCCTTCTGTTGCCAGCGTGAAAAGCGCACATACACCGAATGCCAGTTGCCAAACTCTGCCGGCAGATCCCGCCAGGGGGCGCCGGTACGCAGCAGCCACAGCACCGCCTCGATGAACCGGCGATTGTCCGCGGTCACGCCGCAGTCACTGGCCTTGCCCGGAAGCAGCGGTGCGATGCGCTCCCACTGGTCATCTCGCAGGATTGTTCGTGCCATGTACCCAACTCCCTCAATGAGTTGGGCGCATAGTTTAACCTTAATCTCGAACAGGCCCTAGGCTCATCTACTGCGGCAAGTGGGAATCGGTCCATATTTCCGATCCTCCTCGTCAAATAGTCACCACTATTCTCCTCGGATGATCGAAAATCTGGCCTCGATTCCCACTCGCCTCGCTACGATGCCCTAAGTCCGACAGGCTGCTAGACGCCCGTCGGGCCCCCGATGCATGCGGCGCAGGCCATTGATCGGCCCGCGCAAAGGCCGTAGCATGCGCCGTCCCGGGCGATTAGCTCAGCGGAAGCGCTGCCTTCACACGGCAGAGGTCGCTGGTTCAGCCCCGGCGTCGCCCACCAGATCCCCTGCGCCTGCGCCCGGCTCGCGGGCTCGCGCCGCTGGTCGCGGCCGGGTCCATGTCGACGAAATACCAGTCGGCCGGCGTCAACGCGCCGTCCTGGTCGATATCCTCGCGCTCGAACTCGTTCTCGGGCACGCCCGCCGCGCGGGCCTCGTCGAGGCTGATGGCGCCGTCACCGTCGGCATCGACCGCGTCGAACGCCGGGTGCGCGTCCGAGTCCGCCGCCCCCGCTGCCAGCGGCAGCGCCAGCAGCGCCAGCGCCGCGAGGCGAACCATGTGGCCGTGCGCCATGATCGGATCCGGTCTCCCCGCCCCGCGCGGATGCCGCCCGGCGACGGTAGCGGGCGCCGGCCGGGGCGGCAAGCGGACGGCAACCGTCACGGCGGGCCACGCCCTCAGGCCGCCAGCCGGCGGCGCAGGATGCGCGTGGCGACCACGAGCGCGACGGCGCCCCAGGCGGTGATGATCGCGAGGTGGACCAGGGCCAGCTCGGTCGTGCCGCCGGTCATCAGCGGGCGCACCAGGGCGACCGCGTGGGCCAGCGGGAGCGCGAACGCCGCCGCGGCGACGACGCCGGGCAGCTCGCCGATGGGGAAGAACACCCCGGAGAGCAGCAGCATCGGCGTGAGCGCCAGGGTGAAGTAGTAGAGGAAGAAATCGTAGCTCGGCGACAGCGCCGTGACGATCATCGCGATCGCGCCGAAGCTGAAACCGATCAGCACCGTCAGCGGCAGCACCCACAGGGCCGCCGGCCCCGCGACCAGGCCGGCGAGCGACGCGACCACCAGGATGGCCGCGCCGCTGAACGCACCGCCTTGGTGGCGGCCCAGGCGACCTCGCCCAGGACGATGTCGTCGACGTTGAGGGGCGCGTTGAGCATCGCCGACCAGGTCTGCTGCTGGGTCATGCGCGTGTAACGCCGAGTACAGCGCCTCGAAGCTCGAGGTGAACATGACCGACGAGCACACGATCCCCGAGGCGAGGAAGTCCATGTAGGGCATGCGCTCGACCTCGCCGACCAGGCGGCCGAAGCCATAGCCGAACAGGAACAGGTAGAGCATCGGCTCGCCGAAGTTGCCCAGGACCGAGGGCACGAGCAGCTTGCGCCAGACGAGCAGGTTGCGGCGCCACACCGGCACGAAGCGCAGGCTCAGCTCGGGCAGCAGGCGGTCGGGACTGGCCATCGCGGATCGCTCCCTCAGTCGCGCAGCTCGTGGCCGGTGAGCCGCAGGAAGACGTCCTCGAGGTTGGCGCGGCGGCTAGTGGTAGTCGACGCCGTAGCCGGCCTCGGCCAGGGCAGTCGAGCAGCGGCCCGGTCGTCGTGGGTGTACAGCAGCAGGGTGTCGCCGACGCCGCTCGCACGCGCTCGGCGAGCGCGGACGCCCGTCGCCTCGCCCCAGCGCCGGCGGCACGGCCGCGCAGCTCGAGCACGAAGGGCTCGATGCGGGCCGCGACCAGGTCGCGCGGGCGGCCCTGCGCGATCACCCGGCCGCCGTCGATGATCGCGAGCCGGTCGCAGAGGCGCTCCGCCTCCTCCATGTAGTGCGTGGTCAGGATCAGCGTCACGCCCTCGTCGCGCAGCCGGCGCAGGCGCTGCCAGATGTGCTGGCGCGCCTGCGGGTCGAGGCCCGTGGTGGGCTCGTCGAGCACCAGCATGTCGGGGTGGTTCACGAGCGCGCGCGCCAGGCTCAGGCGCCGGCGCATGCCGCCGGAGAGCGCGGCCACCGAGGCGCCGCCGCGGCCGTCGAGCGCCGCGAAGCGCAGCAGCTCGTCGATGTGCCCGGCGTCGGTGCCGTCGAGACCGTAGTAGCTGGCCCAGGTGAGCAGGTTCTCGCGCACGGTGAAGTCGGGGTCGAGCGCGTCGGCCTGGGGCACGACCCCGACCCGGGCGCGCATCGCGCGGGCGTCGGCCGGCACGGCGTGCTCGAGCACCCGCAGCGCACCGCCGCTCGGGCGCGTGAGGCCGAGCAGCATGCGCAGCGTGGTGGTCTTGCCGGCACCGTTCGGTCCGAGCAGCCCGAAGCACTCGCCCGCGCCGACGTCCAGGTCGATGCCGTCGACCACGGCGCGGCCGTCATAGTGCTTGCTCAGGCCGGTGGCCCGGATGACGCTCATCGGGAGGCTCCCGCCGGTGACCATCCTGACCGGGCGGCGCCAGGCGTCCGGCCCGATTCGTGCATACGGGGCAATGATCGCGGATTCGGGCGTCGGATGACGCCCCCGGGTACGTGTAGTATAACTCGCGGCGCAGCGTGGTCCGTGCCGCCCGTTCGAATCAAGCAGCCGATGAGTCGCCCATGAGCAACGAGTCCTACCGGATCCAGAAGCGCGAAGAGCCCGTGACGCTGTGGGTCCATCCCGACGGCCCCGTCAAGGGCAAGCTCTATCTCCAGGAGCAGAGCGACCGCGGGGAGCGCCCGGAACACCCCGTCGAGATCATGAACACGGACGTCCCGTTCATCGTCGTGCACTGCGAGGATCCCGACGAGACCCGGTTCTACGGCAAGCGCGCGGTCGTGCGCGTGCACCACGAGCCGATGGAGGGCGAGCCCGAGACCAGCGACATCACGGTCGTGCCCTGCGAGCTGCGCCTGATGGACGGCTCGTTGCTGTCGGGTACGATCCGGGAGTTCCTGCTGCCCGAGCACCGGCGCCTGTTCGACTACCTGAACCAGCGCGGCGAGCCGTTCCTGCGGCTGCACCTCGACGACGGTGGCATCTGTCTCGTGAACAAGGCCTACATCGTGCGGGCCGCGGAGCTCGAGGATGTCGCCTCCGAGTCGTGAGCCGCAGGCCGTGGCCGCAGCCGCCGCGGCGCGGCGCGGCGGCGCCCGCCGGCGCGCGGGACGTCGCCCGACACGACCCAACGTGGCAACCCATGGGCGTCATAAGCCAGTACCGCACCGACCGCCTGATCCAGCGCCTGCTGGCGGAGGACAGCGTCAACTCCCCCGCGGCGAACGAGATCGTCGGCAAGCTGCGCCGTGATCCGGGAGCGGCGGTCGGCGCCCTGCTCGAGCGGCTCAACCAGGCCTCCGACGAGCAGTTCCGCAACATCACCGTCGGCCTCTACAAGCTGCTGGACGACGACGCGCTCGAGCACTACTTCGACGGCCTGCGCAGCAGCAATCCCCGTGTCGCCTCGGCCGTGGCCAAGGTCCTGGCGAGCAGCCGGCGCTACAACGCCAACCGGCTGGTGCCGCTGTTCGCCGAGCCCGACGTGCCGAAGACGACGCTGATCGAGGTCCTGTCGCAGCACCAGGACCGCCCTCGACGCCGACCTGCTGCTGCGCTACGCCACCCGGCTCGAGCCCGCCGACCACAACGCCCTGTTCAAGGTGATCGGCGCAGATCGCCGACGAGTCGATCGTGCCCGGCCTCCTGAGCCGCGCCAACGCCGCCGACGCGAGCCTGCGCGCGCACGTGACACGGCTGCTCGCCCGGTTCCCGTCACGCGAGACCGCCAAGGCGCTGGAGGAGCGCCTCTCCGACGAGAGTCGGCAGGTGCGCATGGCCGCGGTCGAGGGCCTCGCCGAGGCCGGCATCCAGCCGAGCATCGCCTCGCTCGCGCGGCTGCTGCGCGACCCCGACCTCGGCATCCAGTCGCGCGCCATCGACGCCGTCATCCAGCTGCGCCACCCGCGACACGATGCGCTACCTGCTGCCGATCCTGCAGGACGAGTCCGAGTACGTGCGCCGCGCCGGGGTCGAGGTGCTCAACGAGATCGCCGACACCAGCCTGATCTCCGAGCTGCTGCTCGGTGCTGCGCGACGAGGACTGGTGGGTGCGCGAGCGCGCGGCCGACGCGCTCGCGCGCATCGGCGGCCCGCGCGTGGTCGACGCCATGCTCGAGCTGATCAAGAGCGACGACGAGTTCGTGCGGCGCACGGCGATCGAGGTCATCAACGCCTCGCGCGACCCGCGCGCCTACGACTACCTGATCGCCGCCCTGGGCGACGAGGACTGGTGGGTCAAGGAGCGCGCGGTCGACGCCCTCGCGGCGCTCGGCACCGACAGCGCCGTGCCCAACCTGGTACGCGTGCTCGAGGAGGATCCGCGCGCACGGCCCACCGTGCTGCGCGCGCTGGCGGCGCTCGGTGACAGCAGCGTGCTCGAGACGGTGCAGGGCTATCTCGCCGACGAGGACCTGCAGGTGCGCCTCGAGGCCCTGCGCGCGCTGGAGTCGCTGACCGAGGCCGACGCCGCCGAGGGCGTGATCGACCGCATCCAGGCCGCGATGGAGGACGCCACCGACAACTTCCGCGACCAGGCGCGCGCGGTCGTGGGCAACATCCGCGCCCGCTGCATGTCCGCCGACGCCGAGGGCGAGGCGGCCGGTGCCACCACGGCGGGGCACGGCGACCATGGTCGCGCGCCCCGGCGAGGCACCGCAGCGCCTGCAGCCCGGCACGCGCCTGGACGTGGCCGCGCTCCAGCCGGGCACGGTGCTCGACGGCCGCTACCGCTTCATCGAGCGGGTCGGGCACGGCGCCTTCGGCACCGTCATGCGCTTCGAGGACTCCACGGTGGGCGAGGAGATCATCCTCAAGTTCCTCAACGAGAGCGTCTCCGAGGACGAGCGCGTCGCCAAGCGCTTCGTCCAGGAGCTGCGCTACGCCCGCCGCGTCACGCACCCGAACGTGATCCGCATCTACGACTTCCTGCGTATCGGCGGGCTCTACGCGATCTCGATGGAGTACTTCGCCGGTTTCCCGCTGACACGCGAGATGCTCCAGGACCAGCCGATGCGCACGGACCGGGCGCTGCGCCTGCTGCGCGAGATCACCTTCGGCATGGCGGCGGCACACCGCTCCGGCGTCGTCCACCGCGACCTCAAGCCGGCCAACATCCTGATGAGCCACGTCGACCAGGTGAAGATCGTCGACTTCGGCATCGCCGCGGCCGCATTCCGCGATCCCGAGGACACGGAGATCACCCAGACCGGCGATTTCGTCGGCACGCCGGCCTACACCTCGCCCGAACAGGTGCGGGGTCAGCAGGTGGACGCGCGCACCGACATCTACTCGCTGGGCGTGGTGATGTACCGCATGCTCGGCGGGCGCCTGCCCTACCAGGACAAGGAGCGGCGCAACCTGCTGCTGCGCCACCTCGAGGGGCGGCCGCCCGCGCTGGCCGAGCTGAACCCGGAGCTGCCCAAGGGGCTGCCCGAGGTCGTCGCCAAGACCATGGCGGTGAAGCCCGACCAGCGCTACCAGTCGATGACGGAGCTGCGCACGGACCTGGAGGAGTACGTCCGCTAGCGGCACGCAGATTGCTGATACGCTGGCAGGGACGAGCTGTGCCCGCCTGCCGCGCAACCCGACGGAGACGGTTGATGGCCAAGATCGACGCCTTCCTCAAGCTGGGCCGGGAGCAGGGCTGCTCCGACGTCCACCTCGCCGTGGGCGTGCCGCCGATGCTGCGCATGAACGGCGAGATCATGCCGATCAAGTTCCGCAACCTCGGCGACACCGAGCTCGAGGGTTACGTCACCGAGGTGCTGACGCCGAGCCAGCGCGAGCGCTTCGAGGCCGGCGACGACCTCGACTTCGCCTACAGCGCGCAGGACATCGGGCGGTTCCGCGTCAACCTGTTCCGCAAGCTCACGGGTGTCGGCGCGACCATCCGGCACGTGCCGGAGGACATCCCGCAGTGGCAGGAGCTCGGCCTGCCGCCGCTGATAGAGCAGGTCAGCTGGTACCGCCAGGGCCTGGTGCTGGTCACGGGCGCGACCGGTACCGGCAAGTCCACCACGCTCGCCGCGCTCATCGACCTGATCAACCGGCGCGACCAGCTCAACATCATCACGCTCGAGGACCCGATCGAGTTCGTCCACCGCAGCGGCCAGTGCCAGGTCGTGCAGCGCGAGATCGGCACGCACGTGCCGGACTTCGCGCAGCGGCCTGCGCGCCGCGCTGCGCGAGGACCCGGACGTCATCCTCGGTGGGCGAGCTGCGCGATCCGGAGACGATCGCCCTGGCGATGACCGCCGCCGAGACCGGCCACCTGGTGCTCGCGCACCCTGCACACCACCTCGGCGGTCAAGACCATCGACCGCATCATCGACGCGATGCCCCCCGAGCAGCACGAGCAGGTCAAGCTGTTCCTGTCGCAGCACCTGCGCGCCGTGATCAGCCAGCAGCTGGTGCGCACACCGGACGGGCGCGGCCGGCGCGCGATCGTCGAGACCATGATCGTCAATCACGCGATCGCCAACCTGATCAACCAGGACAAGACGTTCCAGGTGCCGAACCAGATCCGCAGCGGCAGCCAGCACGGCATGCAGCTGATGGACCAGGCCCTGCTCGCCGCGGTGCAGAACAAGGAGGTCGACCCGGACGACGCCTACCTGCACGCCGACGACCGCAAGCAGTTCCAGCGCTTCGTCGTCGACTCAAGCCTGCTGCCCCGCAGCGACCTGGCAGGCAGACCTGAACATGCGACGCGACACCGATCCGAGCGCAACGTGACGGTCCGGCGATCGATCTGGCAACGCTGCTGGAGGCCGATCGACCAGCGCGAGATGCGCTCGGCGACCTGCACCTGATGGCCGATGGCCCGCCGCGCATGCGGCGCAACGGGGATCTCGAGGTCCGCTCGACGAAGCGCCATGCTCGCAGCCGGACGCCGCTCGCGGAGGCGCTGCGCGAGATCATGCCGGAGGCCGCGCGCGCCGCAGTTCGACGCCGAGGACGGCACCGATTTCGCCTACACCGGCCGCGGCCTGGGCCGCTTCCGCGTCAACGTCTTCCGCCAGTTCGCCGGCCTCGGCGCCGTGTTCCGCTGGATCCCCGACCAGATCCAGTCGCTCGAGAGCCTGGGGCTGCCCGAGGTGCTGCAGCAGTTCGCGCTGCAGAACAACGGCCTCGTGCTGGTCACCGGCAAGACCGGGTCCGGCAAGTCGACCACGCTCGCGGCCATGCTCGACGCGATCAACCAGCGCCGTCGCAGCCACATCATCACGATCGAGGACCCGGTCGAGTTCGTACACACACGCAAGCGCTCGCTCGTGAGCCAGCGCGAGGTCGGTCGCCATACGCCGCACTTCGCCGCTGCGCTGCGCTCGGCCCTGCGCGAGGACCCCGACGTGGTCATGGTCGGCGAGCTGCGCGACCTCGAGACCGTGTCGCTCGCGGTCACGGCCGCCGAGATGGGCATCCTGATCTTCGGCACCCTGCACACCGCCGGCGCGGTCTCGACGATCGACCGCCTGGTCAACACCTTCCCGCCCAAGCAGCCAGGCGCAGGTGCCGCACATGATTTCGACGTCGCTGCAGGGCGTGGTCTCGCAGCAGCTCCTGCGCCGCGCCGATGGCAGCGGGCGCGCGCTGGCCGCCGAGGTGCTGATCAACAACCACGCCGTGGGCAACATCATCCGCGAGGGCAAGACGGACCAGCTCGACAACGTGATCCGCAGCGGCGCGTTGCAGGGCATGGTGAGCATGGATGTCTCGATCCAGCGCCTGCTCGATGCCGGCGTCGTCACCGGCAGCGCGAGGCCTACGCGGCCGCGCTCGACAAGTCGCGCTTCGAGAAGGCGAGCGACTGAGCCGGGCTACCCGCCGAGATACGGCGGCGGCGCGTAGGCGCGGCGCTGCTCGCCCTCGACGATCGGCTTGACCACGATGTCGACGCGGCGGTTGCGCCGTCGGCCCTCGGCGGTATCGTTGCCCGCCAGCGGCTCGGACTCGCCGCGGCCCTCGTAGATCAGGCGATCGCCGCTGACCCCCTGGGAGCGCAGGTAGAGGCCGACGGACTCGGCGCGCCGCCGCGACAGCCCGAGGTTGTAGGTCTCCGAGCCGACCGCGTCGGTGTGGCCGACGACGTGGATGATCGTGCGCTCGAAGTCCGACAGCACGCTGGCGATCTTGGCGTAGGTCGGCCTGAACTGGTCCTGGATCTCGGCGCGGTCGAACGCGAACGTGGCGTCGCTGGCGATGCCGATGCGCAGCGCGTTGTCGCCGATCTCGGTGATCTCGAGCGCCTCGCGGCGCTGCTCGTCGGCGAGCTGGCGCTCGAGCTCGGCGCGCTGGCGGTCCATGTAGCCGCCGACGGCGGCACCGCCCAGCGCGCCGACCGCGGCCCCGAGGTAACGGTCGCGGTCGTCGCCACCCTGGTTGCCGATCACGGCCCCGACGATGGCGCCGACGAGGGCGCCGCGCTTGGCGCTGCGGTTGGGGTCGTCCGCGGCGCAGGCGGTGAGCAGGGACGTCGCGAGCACGACGCCGAGGATACGGGTGCGATGCATGGATCGCGGCCTCCGCGCTGGCCAGCGTCACGATCCCTGCCGCCGCCGATCCACGCCCCTCGCTGAACGGTCGCTGAACGCGGCAGGGGCGTAGGCCGGTTTCGGGCCGGCGCGTAGCGCCGGGCCAACGCCGGCATGTTCGTGACGCGCCAATCCCGACGGAAAGCCCTGGACCCATGCCGGCGTCGGCCTGCGGCCGAAGCCGCTCGCGCTTCTCGAGGAGCGCGCGCAGCACTTCAGGGCCCCGATGCGCGCGTCGGCCTGCGGCCGAAACGCGCCTACTTCCTCCCTGGGCGCTTTCCCCTTCGCCCTTCGCCCTTCGCCCTTCGCCTTTCGCCCTTCGCCCTTCGCCTTCGCCCTTCGCCCTTCGCCTTCGCCCTTCGCCCTTCGCCCTTCGCCCTCGCCCTTCGCCTCCGCCCTCGCCCTTCGCCCTTCGCCCTTCGCCCTTCGCCCTTCGCCCTTCGCCCTTCGCCCTTCGCCCTTCGCCCCTGCGCCTCCCGCAGCAGCGGCGCAGCACCTGCGCCAGCTGCCGCCGCGAAGGCGTAGCCGGCGCTGGGTGCTGCTCATCAGCGGAGTTCGGTGATCGTGCTGGCGCAGGTCGGCAGATCGGTGTTCACCCGGCGGATGTCGCGGTGGCGCTCGTTGGTGATCATGTACATCAGGTTCGACAGCGACTCGCCCTCGAACGGCAGCGTCCCGGTCAGCAGCTGGTAGAGCGTCACGCCCATGGAGAACACGTCGGAGCGGCCATCGAGCGGTCTCGCCGCGAGCTGCTCCGGGGACATGTACGACGGACTCCCCAGGATCGTGCCCGAGCGCGTGTGGCGCTGGTCGAGCAGGCACGCGACGCCGAAGTCGGTGACCGTGGCCGTGCCCCGCTCGCGGTCGTAGATGATGTTGTCGGGCTTGATGTCGCGGTGCACGACGTGCTCGTCGTGGGCCACCGCCAGCGCGTCCGCCACCTGCGCGAGCACGCCGAACACCTCGGCCGGCGGCAGCAGGTCGCCGGGCTGGGTGAAGCGCACCATGGGCGTGCCCGGGAGGTAGTCCATGGCGATCCATGCCAGGTCCTGCTCCTCGCCCACGTCGTGGATGGTGACGATATTCGGGTGCGACAGGCGCCCGGCGGTCTCCGCCTCGCGCAGGAAACGCCGCTTGACGTCGCGCAGCGACTGGCCCTCGAACTCCTGGTCGAGCGGCATGGTCTTGATCGCGACATCGCGGCCGATGCGCGGGTCGCGACCGAGGTAGACCGTGCCCATGGCACCCTTGCCCAGCTCGCGCACCAGCTCGTAGCGCCCGAGCATCGGCTTCTGGACATCATCGTCGCTGACCATCAGCGTCTGCGTGGAGCCGCCGCCCCGGCCACCCCCGAGCGCCACCGAGTTCTGCAGCTTGTCGTTGCGCGCGGCCCGCTCGGCGGCATCGCGGTAGCCACGCCCGTGGCGCTCGCAGAAGCGGAAGGCGTCGGCCGCCTGCGGGTAGCGCCGGCGGCGCTCGAAGTCGAGCCCCAGCGCATACATCTGCTCGAGCGTCGCGGCGTCCGCGCTGCAGCGCTGCAGGCGGCGGAAGGCCTCGTCCAGGCGTCCGGCCTCGCGGTGCGACTCCGCGAGCTCGCGGTTCGCGCTCGCGAGCTCGGCCTGGAAGTCGACCAGGGTGCTCATCAGCGCGCGCTTGCCGCCGAGGACCACGTGCCCGACCAGCAGCGCGGTGCCCGGTGCGAGCAGCGGTATCCAGGCGGCGCGCAGGTACAGCGTCACCAGCTCGGCGTTGGCCAGCACCACCACCAGCAGGCCGGTGAGCGCGAGCGCGGTGCCCGTGCCCAGGCGCGGCAGCACGAACATCAGGTACAGCGCAACCGCGGCGAAGGCGCCCAGGCGCGCCCATATGGTCCAGTCCGGGGCCCGGTAGAGGTGCCCCGAGAGCAGGCTCGAGACCTCGTCGGCGAACGCCTGCACGGGCATGCGGGCGCCGCCCGCCGTGGCCACCGGCTCGACCAGGCTGGGCGCGGTCACCCCGACCAGCACGATGCGGTCGCGGAAGACGGCGGGGTCCACCTCGCGCGCGTGCACGGCGGCCGCCGAGACCGTGCGGAACGGGCTCCCGCCCTCGGCGCCACGGTCGTAGTAGACCGGGTGTACCCCCAGCGCCGGCCCGGTGCGGAAGACGTGCTCGCCGGCGGCCAGGCCGCGTCCCCGGGGTGACCCGCAGCGCCCCGGGGTCGAGGCCGCGCGCCTGCGCGTAGACCAGCAGCGGGAACGACGGCAGCCAGTCCCCGTCGTAGGGCAGCGCCAGCGGCAGCAGGCGCCGGGTGCCGGCGGCGCCGAACCATGCACCAGGCCCAGGCCGACGCCGTCGACGACGGCGCGCGCGAGCTGCACCACGGGGGGATAGACGCGGTCGACGTGGAGCGGGGACTCGCCCGAAAAGGCGTTCCGCCGGGCGCGTCCCGCGCGCCTCGCCAGCCGCGAGCACCGACGCCCGCAGCGGTACCGGCAGGGCCGGGAGCGAGGCGGGCGGCCGCGCGGCGGCGCTGAAGCGCGCGCCGAGGATGACGTTGCCGCTGCGCTCGAAGCTGGCCGCGAGCACACGGTCGGTGCCCATGTCGCGGATCGCCTGGCGAACGGGCGCCGCGCGTCCGGGGCCAGCCGGTCGCGGTTCGCCGGTGGCGGAGTTCGTCGAGCGTCTGCTGGGCATACTCGTTCTGGGGCGTCTCCAGCGGCAGGCCGTAGCCGACGACCCGCGGCTGCCCGCGCGCGATCAGGGCATTGATCTCGCCCAGGGTGTAGCGCGACCAGGGCCAGGCGCCGATGCGCTCGAGCGAGGCATCGTCGATCGCCACCACCACGACATCGTCGCTCGGCTCGTGGCCGTCGGCGAGCGCCGTGGCGTAGTCGTAGACGATGCCCTCGGCCCCGCGCAGGCCGCCGAGCACGGTGGCCGGCGGCGCGAGGGCGACCACGGCGAGGCCGATCATCCATCGCTGCGGCGGAAGGCGCCGGGCAACGGGGCTCCAGGTCGAGCGGGGTCGTCAGCGGCGCGATCATGCACGAACCGGGCCCGGCTCGCGCGACGGCAACGGCATGGCCGCAGGCGACGGCCGGGCGCGGGAACGACGCCCGGCGTCGCTGCGTGCCGCCGCGCCGGGCGCGGCGGAACTGGGGACATGTCACCAGCGCGGCCCTTCATGGGCCCGGAGCGCGCAGGAGCGACGCGGTGACGGAACGACCCCCGAGCCCCGGTCGCCAGTGGCGCGCCCGCCCGGTCGCGATCGGGATCGCCCTGGCGTACACGGGCCTCGGTCTCGCCTGGATCATCCTCTCCGACCGCCTGGCGCTCGCGGTCACGGTGACACCCGACCAGCTCGCCCGCGTGCAGGCCTGGAAGGGCTTCGCCTACGTGGCGCTCACCGGCGGCCTGCTGTACCTGCTGGTGCACCGCTTCCTGGCCGCGCTCGAGCGCTCCAACCGCGGGCTCTCGGACCAGCGCGACCGGCTGCTCGAGCTCAGCCGCGTACAGGCGCTGGTGCGCGCAGTGAACGCCACCCTGCTGCGCGTCAACGACGAGGAGCTGCTGCTGCGCGCCGCCTGCCGCGCGACCGTGCGCGAGGGCGGCTTCGCGTATGCCTGGATCGGCCTGCTGGACCGCGCCTCCGGCCGCCTCGAGCAGGTCGCCTCGGCGGGCGGCGACACCGCGACGGGGCCCGCCGAGCTGGTGTCCATCCCGCTCGACGGGGATACGCGCTCCGTCGTGACCGACGCCCTGGCCGACGGCCAGCCCCACGCCCTGCGCGGCCACGGCGATCCCTGGCTCGACCGCGCGGTGCCCGCCGGGCTCGCCTTCGACGCGGCCATCGTGCTGCCGCTGCGCACGGGCGACGGGGTGGCCGGCGTCGTGGTCATCTACGGGCGCCAGAACGACGACCTCGAGGACCCCGAGGAGATGCGCCTGCTGGCCGAGGTCGCCGACAACATGGGGCTGGGGATCAGCTACCTGCGCCAGCGCCGGACCCTGCAGCACCTGACCTACCACGACGAGCTCACGGGCATCGGCAACCGCCAGCTGATCGAGCACCGGCTGGTCGCGGCGCTCAACAACGCGGAGCAGCGCCACGCGGCGGTGGCCGTGATCGTGCTCGACATCGATCGCTTCCGCGAGACCAACGACACCGGCGGACGTGCCGCCGGCGACGCCGTGCTCACGGCCACGGCGCAGATCCTCGGGGGCGTCATCCGTCCCGGCGACACCGTCGGGCGGCTGGGCAACGACGAGTTCGCCGTGATCTTCGCGGACCTGCCCTCGGTCGAGCTGGTCAACCAGCTGGCGGGGCGCGTGGCCGACCGCTTCCCCGAGCGCATCGAGGCCGCGGGCCTCGACGTCTACCTGAGCGTCAGCATGGGCGTCGCCGTGTACCCCGACGACGGCGCCAGCGCCCAGGAGGTGATCTCGCGCGCGGAGCTGGCGCTGCACAGCCAGAGCGGTGACCAGACCGGGGCGATCACCTACTACGCCCCGAGCTCGACCAGCGCGCGCGCGCGCCGCGAGCTGGAGCTGGCGCTGCGCTCGGCCCTGGACGCCGACGAGTTCCGGCTCGAGTGGCAGCCCATCGTGGACATCGACAGCGGCGCCACGCTCGCTGCGAGGCGCTGCTGCGCTGGCACAGCGCGCCTGGGCCGGTCCTGCCGGACCGCTTCATCGCCGTGGCGGAGCAGACCGGCCTGATCGTGCCCATCGGCGCCTGGGTGCTCGAGCAGGCCTGCGCGGCGGCGCGGGCATGGGCGGCCGCGGGCCGGGCGATCGACGTCTCGGTGAACGTCGCCCTGCAGCAGCTCCAGGACCAGGTTTCGTCGGCGACATCCAGCGGATCCTGGACACGGAGCCGCCGCACGGCTGGCGCCTGGTGCTCGAGGTGACCGAGAGCGAGTTCATGGCCGACCCCGAGCCCGTGGCGCACGCCTGCCGCGCGCTCAAGGCCATGGGCTGCGCCATCCACATCGACGACTTCGGCACGGGCTACTCGGCGCTCAACTACCTCACCCACCTGCCGCTCGACGGCCTCAAGATCGATCGCTCCTTCGTGGCCCAGGTGGAATCCGACCGCGGTGTCCAGGCGATCACGCGCGCCGTGCTGACGCTGGCGGCGGGGCTGGAGCTCGATGTCATCGCCGAGGGCGTCGAGACCGAGCACCAGCACGCCGTCGTGCAGGGGCTGGGCTGCACCCGCGTGCAGGGCTTCCTGTACGCCCGCCCGATGCCCGCCGACGAGCTCGAAGGCCGCCTGCGGGCGACGGCGCGCGAGCAGGGCTCCAGGGCCGCGGGGCGCGGCGCGCGCTGACGCGCGCCACCGCGGGCGGAGCCGCGTATCATCGCCGCGGCGCATGCTGCCAGGGTTTGCATCCCGGCCGGCGGCCCGTAGGCTTGGCGCGGCATCCTGGATCGCGATCCGCTGATGACCCGGACACGAAGCATCCTGGCGGCCGTCGCGGCGCTGCTCACGGCCGGCTGCGCCAACCTCGGCGGGCTCGCCGGCAGCCTCGGCGACGCCATCGCGCGCCAGCCGGACCCCGAGATCGTGCGCGACGGGGCGCCCGCCTACCTGATCATGGCCGACACCTTCGCCGAGCGCGCGCCCGGTGATGCCGAGGCCCAGCTCGCCGCCGCGCGGCTGTACGGGGCCTACGCGGGTGCGTTCATCGACGACGAGCCGCTGCGCCTGACCCAGCGCGCCTGGGACTACGCCCGCGCGGGCCTGTGCCTGCGCCTCGAGCGCGTCTGCGACACGCTCGACGCGCGCTTCCCGGCGTTCCGCGTGGCGCTCGCCACCGAGGTCGAGGACGCCGGCGACGCGCGCACGCTCTACCGCGCGGCCTCGGCCTGGGCCGGCTGGGTGCGCGCACGCGCGTCCGATTACGCCGCGCTCGCCGACCTGCCCAAGATCGAGGCGGCGTTCGCGCGCGTGCTCGCGATCGAGCCCACGATCGATCACGGCAACGCGCACGCCTACCTGGGCGTGCTCCTGGCGCAGCGCCCACAGGCGCTCGGCGGCCAGCCGGCGGACGCGCGCCAGCACTTCGAGCGCGCGATCGAGATCTCCGGCCGCAACCTGATGGCCAAGGTGCTCTACGCCGAGCACTACGCGCGTCTCGTGTTCGACCGCGGGCTGCACGAGCGCCTGCTCGACGAGGTGCTCGCGGCGACCCCGAGGCCGGCGACCTGACGCTTTCGAATGCCCTGGCGCAGCGGCGGGCACGCGCGCTGCGCGCCAGCGCCGACGCGTCTTTCTGACGACACACGGGCGAAATACCATGCAGCCACGCCTTCGCCGCGCCGTCCGCCTGCTGCCGCTGGCCGCCGTGCTGTTGGCGGGCCCGGCCCACGCGCAGACCCTGAAGATCGCCACCGTCGTGCCCGCGGGCACCGCCTTCATCGAGGCGCTGCGCGGTGCCGGCGAGACCATCGCCGAGCGCACCGGCGGCGACGTTGCGCTGAAGCTGTTCCCGGGCGGCGTGATGGGCAGCGACAGTGCCGTGCTGCGCAAGATGAAGATCGGCCAGCTGCACGGGGCCGTGGTCACGGCCGGCGGGATCGCCGAGATCCACCCCGATGCGCAGGTCTACTCGATGCCCTTCCTGTTCCGCTCGCACGCGGAGCTCGAGTACGTGCGCGAGCGCATCGACCCGGTGCTGCGCGAGCGCCTGCGCGGCGAGGGCTACGTGCTCGCCGGCATCTCCGAGGGCGGCTTCACCTACCTGTTCTCGAAGAAGCCGATCCGGCGCATGGAGGAGCTCGCCGAGCGCGACGTGTGGGTGCCCCAGGGCGACCGGATCTCCGCACGCATGTTCGAGAACGGCGGCAGCCGGCGGTCTCGCTGCCGATCTCGGACGTGTACACCTCGCTGCAGACCGGGCTGATCGACGCGGGTCTCGATCAACCCGGCAGGGGCGATCGCGCTGCTGTGGCACACCGGGGTGCGCTACCAGACCGATGCGCCGCTGCTGATGCTGATCGGCATGCTCGTGCTCGACGAGCGCGTGGTCGCCCGGCTCGACGCCGATGATCGCGAGGTGGTCCTCGCGACGCTGCGCGACACCTTCGGGCGGCTCGACGAGGTCAACCGCGCGGACAACCGCGAGGCGATGGCGGCGCTGCGCGAGCAGGGGATCGAGCTCGTCGAGCCCGAGCGGCCGCGGTCCGAGCGCCGCTGGCAGGACGTGGCGCGCGAGACGCTGGCCACGCTCGAGCGCGAGGGCAGGTTCGATGGCGCCCTGCTCGCGCGCGTGCGCGAGCTGATCCGGGAATACCGCGGGCAGCATGGCGACTGAGCGCGGGCCCGGCATCGCCCGGCGCCTGCGCCAGGCGGAGGATGCCCTGCTGGTGCTCGCGGTGGCCGCGCTGGTCGGCCTCGCCGCGCTGCAGATCGTCCTGCGCGGCGTCTTCGGCGGCGGCATCCTCTGGATCGAGCCGCTCCTGCGGTCGCTGGTGCTGTGGTCCGGCCTGCTCGGGGCGGTGGTCGCGAGCCGCAGCGGCCAGCACATCGCCATCGACGTGCTCACCCGCAGCCTGCCGACGGCGTGGCGCCTGCGCGTGCGCGCCGTGGCCTGCGCCTTCACCGCGCTCGTGTGCGCGGCGCTGGCCTGGCACGGGGGGCGCTACGTGGCGCTCGAGTACGGCTTCGACGGTACCGCCTTCGCGGACGTCCCCGCATGGGCCGTGGTCGCCATCCTGCCCGCCGCCTTCGGCCTGATCGCCCTGCGCTACGCGGGCTTCGCCCTCGCCTTCGCGCGCGGGCGCCAGCCCTTCGGGGACCTGCCGGCATGAGCAGCGCGGTGCTCGCCGCGCTGCTGCTGCTCGCGGCCCTGGCCGGGGCGCCGCTGTTCGCCGTGATCGGGGCCAGCGCGCTGGCGGGCTTCTGGCTCGCGGGCATCGACCCGCAGGCGGCGATCATCGAGGTCTACCGCCTGACCGAGATGCCCGTGCTGGTGGCGATCCCGCTGTTCACGCTCGCCGGCTACCTGCTCGGCGAGAGCCGCGCCCCGCAGCGCCTGGTGCGCCTGACCGACGCCGTGCTCGGCTGGCTCTCGGGCGGGCTCGCGCTCGTCGCGCTGGCCACCTGCGCCCTGTTCACCGCGTTCACGGGCGCCTCGGGCATCACCATCGTCGCGCTCGGGGCCCTGCTCTACCCCGCGCTGCGGACCGCCGGCTACGGCGACCGCTTCAGCCTCGGCCTGGTCACCAGCTCCGGCAGCCTCGGCATCCTGTTCGCGCCGTCGCTGCCGCTGATCCTCTACGGGGTGGTCACGCAGCAGCTGGGGGTGGGGGTGCTGCATCGAGCATCGACGAGCTCTTCCTCAGGTCGGCATTCTGCCCGGGATCTGCTGATGGTCGTCGTCCTCGGCGGCATGGAGCATGTGGCAGGGCCGCCACCTGGCGCGCGGCGCGCGCTTCGACCGCGACGAGGCGCGCGCGGCCCTGCGCGACGCCGCCTGGGAGCTGCCGCTGCCGCTGGTGGTCCTCGGGGGCATCTACGGCGGCCTGATCGCGATCTCCGAGGCCGCCGCCCTGGCCGCCGCCTACGTGCTGGTGGTCGAGGTGGCGATCCGGCGCGAGATCACGCTGGCGGCGCTGCCGGGCGTGCTGCGCGAGGCCATGAAGCTCGTCGGCGCGATCCTGGTCATCCTCGGCGTATCGCTGGCGTCGACCAACCTGCTGATCGATGCCCAGGTGCCTTCACGCCTGTTCGAGGCCATCCAGGCCGTGATCGACGATCGCTGGACCTTCCTGATCGTGCTCAACGTGTTCCTGCTCGTGCTCGGCACCATGCTCGACATCTTCTCGGCGCTGGTGATCATGGTGCCGATTCTCGTGCCCATCGCGCTCGGCTACGGCATCGACCCGCTGCACCTCGGCATCATCTTCCTCGCCAACATGCAGATCGGCTACTTCACGCCGCCGATCGGCATGAACCTGTTCATCGCCAGCTTCCGCTTCGGCAAGCCGGTGATGACGCTCTACCGCGCGACGCTGCCATTCTTCTTCCTGCTGCTCGCGACGGTGCTGGTGATCACCTACGTGCCGGCGCTGTCGCTGTGGCTGCCGCGCTGACGTAAAACGGCTCGGCAGGAGATCGACGCGCCGAGGCCTTGGCCCTAGGAACCCGTCCGCGATACCGCATATCCGGTTACTCGGACGGGTTCCTAACGCCCGGACTCCTCGGCGACCAGCGCGGCCAGCGCCGCCTTGGAGCGGACGCCGAGCTGCTCGTAGACGCAGGCGACGTGCTTGCGCGCCGTGTCCGGCGAGATGCCCATTCGCCGCGCAACCTCCTTGTACGACAGCCCGCCGCCGAACAGCTCGGCCGCCTCGCGCGCCCGGGGTGCGAGGATGTCCAGGGGCGACGCCGGTCTGACCCGCAGCAGCAGCTGCTCGCCGAACGCGCGGCACTCGACCTGGATGCGGCGGCCGCGCCAGGTGCGCCCGGCCGACCCGGCCAGCACCAGCACCTCCGGGACCCGGCCTTGCGGCAGCACGTGCCACTCCTCGCGCAGCAGCTCCTCGAAAGGGGGCCGGCTCGCGAGGATCCGGCCGGCGCCGTCGACCAGGGCCGTTCCCTCCTGCCCGCTGCCTGCGGCGGTGACGGTCCACTCGCGGTTGATGCGCAGCGCCTCCGCCAGGTGCGGCATCAGCAGTACCGCCGGGCGCGCTCGTCCTCCGCGAACGGCCGCGCCATGTCCTCGTGGAACATGCCCAGGAAGCTGACGTAGCCCGCCAGGGGCTGGTGCGTGATGGTGGCCATCATGTGGCTGACGTCGTAGCGGCGCCAGTGATCGTTGTAGGCGAGGGTGTTGCGGTATCCGGGGACGTCGTCGAACTTCCAGGTCTCGTTGAGCCGCTCCAGCGTCAGGTCGCAGAAGCGGTCCCAGGGTCCCACCTCGGGCCACTCGGTGAGCACACGCTCGTCCTGGTCCAGCACGAGCACCTCGTTGACCTGGCGCTCGACGGCCTCGCCACCGCCCCACGCGATGAAATCGAACGGCACCACGGCCCGCAGGCGCTCCAGCGTGGCCCGGCGGAAGCCGTCCGGCGCCTGCTCGCGCGCGTCGCGGTAGAGCGCCAGCAGGAATTCACTGAGATCGGCGATCCGTTCCGCCATCGGGCGTCCAACCCTCCCTAGAGCTCCGGCCCGCGTCGCGCATCGCAGCGCGACGGCGTGTGCGGGCCTGCCTCCCGGATCCGTGCGTGACCAGCCTACCCGGCCACGGACAGCACGCAACCCCTTGTCTTGTAAAGGATTCGTCCCGGTCAACCCCCCAACTGCGTCATGGCGACCCACGCATGCGCCTGCCTACGCTGGCCCGTGAACGGTGTGCGGCGCTCGCGCTGCAACGGGTCGCAGGACGCCCCGACGGCATGCGGCGCACCCCGGTGCCAGCGGCGCCCGGCAAGCCATCACGAGCGGCGCCGGGCGCGGGGCAGGTCGAGTCGATACAGCGCCTGCGGCAAGGGGGACGAACCGATGCCCATGCTCCGAACCACGCCACCCGCATTGCGTTCCACGGGCAGGACCGTGGCCGCGACGATCGCGACCGGCTTCGTACATCGCGGCGAGCACAATACCTGCGGTCGCCCGCGCCCCGGCGAGGGGGGCACGCCCGGCATGGCATCCGCCACCCGCAACGCGGCGCTCGGCGCGATCCTGCTGGGGTGCCTCGCCGGGCCGGCGGCCGCAACGACGATGGCGTCGACACCCTGGCGCGTACCGCCGGCGAGGGCGACGCCAGCGGGGCCTGCAGCCTGCGCGAGGCGATCGACGTGCTCAACGAGGAAGCCGCCGGCAACCCGGGCGACGCGCGCGGCTGCGGGCTCACCAGCAGCGCAGGGAGCGCCCAGATCATCCTGCCCGGACCGATACACGCTGAGCCGGGACGACGACGGCGACATCGAGGGCAATCACGAGCTGGACAACAGCGTCGGCGACCTCGACCCCGCGGCCCGCATGGAGATCCAGCCGGGGCCCGGCGCGGGCGAGACCGTCATCGAGGCCGCTACGGGCTTCGGCGACCGGGCGATCCATCACCATGGTGGTGGCACCGTGCTGGATCTCTTCAGCCTGCGCATCTCCGGCTTCCGCGGCGGGGTCTATCTGCGCGACGTGGTCAACATCTCCCCCGGTGCCGACCGCCCCCGCCTGGCTCGGCAGGTCGTGATCTCGGACAACAGCGGGCCTTCGATCGTATTCGGCTCGGAAGTCGACGTCCGGCATTCCCTGTTCCGGGACAACACGGGGGACAGCGGCGCGGGCGCCATCAACGCGAGCGCGCTCACGGCAGCCAACGCCACGTTCCTGCGCAACCACGGCACCGGCTCCGCCGGCGCGATCCACCTGGACAGTGCGTCGCCCGCCACGTCGGTCCTCGACAACGTGACCGTCACCGGCGACAGCGCGTCGATCTCGAATGCGGGCGAGGTCGCCGGCGGCGGCATCTACGCGGGCCCCGACGTCACGCTCGGCATGGCAACAGCGTCGTCGCCGGCAACCGCGACGAGGCGGCCGTGATTGCCGCATCGACGGCACCGTGGACCCGGCATCGGACTTCAACCTGATCGGCGACACCTCCGAGTGCGGCAACCTCGGGCAGGGAAGCGCCTCGATCACTGGTGTCGATCCCCGCCTGGCCGCCGCTGCGCGCTATGGCCACGACCGGCCCTTCCTGCCCCACTCGCGGCAGCGCGGCGATCGACGCGGGCAGCTGCACCAGCTTCGGCGGTAATGCCGTGCGCCGCGACCAACGGGCGGCGCTGAATGGCCGGGTCAGGGCTGCGACATCGGCGCGATCGAGCGCGAACATGGACGCCGGTCGCCGTCGACGGCGGCGGCCGACACGGCCGACGCGCATCCCGGTGCGCCGGCGCCTGCAGCGGACGCGAGCGGCGCCTGCACGCTGCGCGCGGCGATCGACGAGGCGAACGCTGTCGCCGGGCCTCGGCGAGGTCGTGCTGCCGGCAGGGACGACACCACGCTCGCGGCGGCATCCGGCTCGCGGCGACGGACGGCTTTGTCACGATCGGGCGGTCTCGACGATCGATGCCCCACTGCGGCTGCGCGGCACGGGGCGCGATCCGGCGATCGATCGGCGGCGATGGCCCCGCAGCGCGCCCTCGACGTGCAGGGCGCCGGCGCCGCGCTCGCGGAGCCTGCGTGATCACCAGCGGCGACACGAGCGGGGCCTCCGGGCCGCTCGGGGGCGGCGGCATCCGGGCTGCCGAGCTCGACCATGACGCTGGCGCTGTCACGCGTCACCAGTGACGACCAGCGCGGGCGGCGAACGGCGGCGGGCTCGCTCGCGGCCGGCCGCGCGTGGATCCGGATCGTCGGGAGCGTCGTTCCGCGACGAACAGCGCGCCGACGGCCGGGGTGGCGGTAGCGGCGTCGGGGCCAGTCGCACCATGGCCGCCGGCCAGGCCCCGATCGTGGCGCACATCGAGAACAGCGACGATCGTCACGGACGACGCGACGTCCCGCGGCGGCGGCGTCGGCCAGACGCTGGCTAGTCCCCGGGCTCGACGCTCGAGCACGCCACCCGGCCGGCGTCTCCGCAACGCAGCGGGCGCCGGCATCAGGTGCACGTCGAGAGCGTTCCGCGGGCGAGCTCGCCGCCAGCTGCATCCATGCACAACTCGATCGTCGCCGGCTCCGCGAACGGGCTCCTGACTGCGCGACGCTGGAAGACAGCACGAACGGCAGTGCCGCGAGCATCACTTCCCTCGGACACAACATCGAGTCGGGGACGAGCTGCAACGTGGGCGGCTCCGGCGGCTTCGACGGCGAGCAGCCGGGCACGGACCCGCAGTTGTCCGTCGCCGGACTGCCCGGCGATTCCGGGGTGGTGCTCGAGCCCATGGCCGGCAGCCCGGCTGTCGATGCCGGGGAGTGCGTCGCGCTCGACGGGCGCATCCTTCCGCGCGCGCCGCTCGGGGCACCCGGCCGCAGGACGCCGACGCGACGGGTGGCGGTGCCGGCGACACCAGCTACCACTGCGACGTCGGGGCGGCCGAGCGCCAGCAGCTCCGGCTCGCCAGGGGTTCGGCGTCGCCTGCGGACGAGACGGTCGCCGCGGGCGACACGGACGTCGTCATGGCGCAGATCGAGGTCACCAACGAGGGCGGCGAGGCCATTGCGGGCGACTCCCCCGTGGTAACGGTGGCAGCGTCCGGATCGGGGCGGGACGACACCGACGTCGCGGGCGTGCGCCTGTACCACGATGCCGACGGCGATGGCCGGCTCGATGCCGGCGAGCCGCAGCGCGGCAGCGAAGGCACGTTCGGCGCTGACGACGGCACGGTGACGTTCGACTTCGGCGTCGCCGGGTCGCCACCGGGTCTCTCTTCCGGCGCCACCGTGAACTACCTGGTCGTCTACGACTTCGCCTCACGGCTCGCCGACCGCGGTCCGATCCGGATCGACGCGGGCATGGCACTGGCCGGCGTCGCGGGTGGTGGCGGCGCGCTGGTCCTTCTCGGCGGCGTATTCGGCGGCGCGACCGTGCGACGCCGGCGCGCACTCTGGCTGCCGCCCCTCGCGGCGGCGCTGCTCGCCGTCGCCGCGTGCGGTGGCGGCGGCTCGGGCGGAGATGGCAGTTCCGACGGCGGCGATGGTGGCCCCGGCACCGACACCCAGGCGGAAACGTTCACGGCGACACTCGAGGACGTGACCGTCACCACCACCGGGGGCCGCACGCTCGACATCCGCACCCCGCCGGTGCAGGGCGCGACCGTGACGGTCGAGGAATAGCCACGCAACGACGAGCATCCCGATCCCGTGGCAGGGCGACGGCCCTGCGCGCCCGGGTGACGTGCTCGCGGGAGGCAGACGAAATGAAGACCACGACATGCACAGCGCGATCGAGGCCACGGACACGGCCAACCCCGCATGGCAGCGGGGCCGCCGGCACGGAAAGCGCCGCGAGCACGCTCGCGACAGTGATACTCGTCCTCGGACTGGCGGGTTGCGGCGGCGGTTCCGGCGGCGGCAGTGCCGATGACGGGGACGATTCTACGACCGATGGCGGCTCCGGTGACGTCACGGCCTCGTTCAGCAGCGCGTCGGCGCAGGCGGGCAGCGATCCGAAGCTGCTGCGGCTGTCGTGGACATTCACCGGCACGGCCGACCACTTCGTGGTCGAGGTGAACCCCGACGGCGCATCCGGGTACACGCAGGCCGACGTCGACGGTGACGGCACGGTCAACGGCGACGACGAGGTCGCGGCCGGCGCGTCGAGCGTGCAGCTCTCGCTCCCCGTCCATCTGGCCGATTTCGACAACGCGCTCTATCGCATCGTCGCCCGCGACGCCGGCGGCACCGAGCTCGCCTCCAGCACCGACATCGGCCTTCTCGGCGTCGCCGTCGAGGACATGATCGGCTACTTCAAGGCCTCGAACACGGACCCAGGCGACGACTTCGGATTCAGCGTGGCGGTCTCGGGCGACGGCGACACCATGGCGGTGGGCGCGCGCGACGAGGACAGCGCCGCGACCGGTGTCGGGGACGCACAGGACAACGACTCCTCCCGGTCGGGCGCGGTCTACGTGTTCGTGCGCGATGCGTCGGGGGCCTGGTCGCAGCAGGCCTACGTCAAGGCCTCCAACACGGACGACACCGACTTCTTCGGCAACAGCGTCGCGCTCTCCGCCGACGGCAACGTGCTCGCGGTGGGCGCGCCCTCCGAGGACGGCGGCAACGGCGGGGTCGATGTCGACGGATCCGACAACAGCCTCGACGGCGCCGGCGCCGCCTACGTGTTCACGCGCGATGGCGCCGGGAGCTGGACGGAGCAGGCCTACGTCAAGGCCGAGGCCCCGGCTTCCGGGGCCCGGTTCGGCAGCGACGTCGCACTCGCCGACGACGGGCAGACGCTCGCGGTATCGGCCCCCTTCAGGGACAACGACACCGGCGCGGCGTATGTATTCACGGCCGCACCCTGGTCGCAGCAGGCCGTGGTCCGGGGCGACAACAGCTCGTTCGGCGACCGGTTCGGCTCGAGCCTCGCCCTCGCCGGCGACGCCGGCACGCTGGCGGTCGGGGCCGCCGTGGAGGACGGCTCGGGCACGGGCGTTAACGCTGGCGACAACGATGACGCGGTCGACTCCGGGGCCGCCTACGTGTTCACGCCCGACGGCGCCGGCGCGTGGTCGCAGCAGGCCTACGTCAAGGCCTCGAACACCGACCCCGGCGACCAGTTCGGTGCCGGCGTCGCCCTCTCGGGCAGCGGCGACACGCTGGTCGTCGGCGCGACGCTGGAGCAGAGCACCGCCACGGGCATCGACGGCAACCAGGACGACAACAGCCTCACGGGCGCGGGCGCCGCCTACGTCTTCGCGCGCGACGGCACGGGCAAGTGGTTGCAGCAAGCCTACGTCAAGGCCTCGAACACCGGGGAGGACGACGTCTTCGGCCGGAGCCCGGCGCTATCGGCGGACGGCGATACGCTCGTCGTGAGCGCGCACGGCGAGGCCGGCGACGCCGTCGCCATCGGCGGAAACGATTCGAGCGACGGCGCGGGCGAGGGCGCCGGCGCGGTGTACGTGTTCGTCGAGGACGGCGGCGGGACGTGGGCGCAGGCGGCGTACGTGAAGCCGCCCAGCACGCCGGCCGGCGAGAACTTCGGCTTCGGCCTGTCCCTGGCCGCCGACGCCGAGACGCTCGCCATCGGGGCCCGCGGCGAGCCCAGTGCCGCGACCGGCATCGGCGGCGACCAGACCGACATCTCCGCGAGCGGCGCCGGCGCGGTCTACCTCTACTGACCGCGGCTGTCCCGCCGACGAAAACCGAAATACGGGGTCAGAGTCGATTTTCCGTTCGCCGCCGCCGGGAGGATTCGGGCGACGGCCGAAAAATCGACTCTGACCCCATTTCGCATTTTCGGGCCTGGCGGGCGCTTCTGCCGAGCTGGAGCTCGGCGTTCCCGGCTGGCTGCGCCCCGGACGGGGACCGCCGCCCGCCCCGGTGCCCGGCCCGAAGGGGCGCGCGCGGGCTGGGAGCGCCGGGCTCCAGCCCGGCCTGGCGGGCGCTTCTGCCGAGCTGGAGCTCGGCGTTCCCGGCTGGCTGCGCCCCGGACGGAGACCGCCGCCCGCCCCGGTGCCCGGCCCGAAGGGGCGCGCGCACGGATGCGGGCGCGGACGCAAGCGACGGCGGCAGCGATGCCCGCCACCGAGCAAGGCCGCGCACGCGAGCGCGCTCAGGCGCTCGCGCGCTCGCCGTCGTCGGCGCGCTCGAGCACGTGCTCGAGCCACATCGCGGTCAGCTGGTCGGGCAGGCGGTTCTGCTGCTGGCGCGCGGCGAGGTTGTCGAGGTCGATCCAGGACGAGCGGCTGGTCCTGCTCGGCGCAGGAGAACACCGCGCGCGTGCGCTCACCGGTGGCCGGGTCCTTCTGCCACTGCAGGCACTGGGCGCAGACGCCCTTGAGCATGCACTGCATGGGGCTGCCGACGGTGCCCAGCGCCTTGACGTCGTGGCGGAAGTGAGGCGCCAGGGCGCCGTCGGCGAGCGCCTCCTGGAAGCCGCGCAGCAGGCCGGTGCCGCCCATCACCAGCACACGGTCGACGTCCGAGAGGCGGATGCCGCGCCCGGGCCCGAGCTCGCCGTCGCCGTAGCGCCGCACCACCTCGACCATGTCGGTGGCCACGAGGCTCGTGTCCACGTTGCGGTTGGCGCTCGATCGTCGGCTCCGAGGCGGTCGCACCAGATGATCTGGTCGGCGCCCGCCTCGAGCTCGTCCTGGTGGTCGACGTCGTCGGCACGAGCGAAAGCCGCGACGTAGAGCACGCGGTTGCCGGCGGCGCGCAGCGCGGCGCCGATGTCGAGCATCACCGCCGCGCCCCAGCGCCCCGCCACGACCATCACGGTCTCGTTGCGCGGGATCTCGGTGGGCTTGCCGGTCGGCCCCATGAGCACCACCGGCTGGTCCCGGCGCAACCGCGACACCAGCCTTGGCCCGGCCCCGAACTGCAGCACCAGCAGGCGGATCATGTCGCCCTTGGTGCCGGCGCCCGAGACGGTGAGCTGCGGGATCTGCAGGCGCGTGCCCGCGACCACGGGCGAGGTCGACTCGAACGTCTGCAGGCGGTAGAACTGCCCCGGGCGGAAGTTGCGCACCGCCAGCGGTGCGCGTACCCAGATCTCCGCCATGGCCGGGTTGTCTCGGTTCGATCCGAGACGACGCGGCGCCGTGCAGGCGGTCGTCGATCCCGTCCAGGAACCCCTCGCATGCCCGGGCGGTCGGCTCGTGGGCGGCCGGGCGCTGCCCGAGCGCGTCGAGCACCTGCGGGTAGGTCCGCGCCGCCGAGGCGATCGCCTTGACGACGCTGCCGTGGAACGCGGGGTGGGTGTCGCCGATGAAGGTCACCAGGCGGCCGAACTCGCGGTACGAGGTGAACGGCCCGAACTCCCGGGCGACTTGGCAGTGCTCCGGCGTCGTCCACCGGCTGCAGCCCGTCGGCGTGGTCCACGATGCGGCAGGAAATGGTCGCCCTCGAGCGCGAACGTGCCCTTGTGCTCGCGCTCGTAGATCGTGTTCGGCACCGTGCCCGCGGCCACGAACACGGCGCGCGCGGGCAGGCGCACCTCCTCGGGGGTCGCCAGCCAGCGCCCGCCACGGCTCTGCATGCGGCGGCACAGCAGCGCGCGCACGTGGCCGTAGTCGTCGAGCTCGCAGTGGAGCGGGTCGAGGCCCTCGGCGTAGAAGATCCCCTCCTCCATCGCCTTGGCGACCTCCTCGTGGTTGCGGATGTAGGCGGGCGAGTCGTTGAGCCCCTTGCGGTAGGCGATCGTGACCCCGCCCCAGGCCCGCAGCAGCGGGGCGAAGTCCGGCGCCTCCCCGACCGCGGCCGCCCGGGCGCGCTCGTCGCGCACGGCGCGCCCGTGCGCGAGGAACTCCGACGAGGGTCTCCCGAGTCCTCGTCGTTGAGGCCGCGGCGCGCACGGCCTCCTCGCCGCGCGCGGCGACCAGCGCCTCGTAGCGCTTGAGCGTCTTCTCCACCTGCTTGACGTAGTACGCCTGCACCTCGGTCGCGGTGTCGACACCGGTGAGGCCGCCGCCGATGACCACCGCGGGCAGGCGCACCTGCAGATTGGCGATGCTGCTTTCCTTGCCGGCGCCGGTGAGCTGCAGCGCCATGAGGAAGTCGCTGGCCTGGCGCATGCCGCGGGCCAGGCTGTTGCCGATGTGCACGACGCGCGGCAGGCCCGCGCCGGTGGCGATGGTGACGTGGTCGAAGCCCAGATCCCAGGCGTCCTCGAGGCGCACGCGTGCCGCCCAAGCCGCACGCCGCCGTAGCACCCGGAAGTCGTGGCGCCGCGCCGAGCGTCAGGTAGATCGAGCTTGAGGAAGTTCTTGTCCCAGCGCACGGTGATGCCGTATTCGGCGACACCGCCGAAGCCGAGCAGGATGCGCTCGTCGAGCGGCTCCTCGAGCTCGTCCCAGTTGCGCACCGGGCCCTCGAGCAGCTCGGCGGGGAGCGGCTCGACCTTGAGCCCGTCGATCCCGACCACGGCGCAGCCGGCCATGGTGAGGTGATGCGCCATGGTGAAGCCCGCCGGCCCCATGCCGGCGACCAGCACGCGGCGCCCGTTGTAGGGCTGCTCCACGTACTGCTCGCGACGCAGCGGGTTCCAGCGCGCGAGCAGGTGGTAGAGCTCCACCCCGAACGGCAGGCGCAGCACGTCGGTGAGCACCCCGGTCTCGATCTGCGGGATGTCGACCGGGTCCTGCTTCTGGTAGATGCACGCCTTCATGCAGTCGTTGCAGATGCGGTGGCCGGTCGCCGGCACCATCGGGTTGTCCACCATGGCCACGGCGAGCGCGGCGAGCGGCCAGCCGTCGCGGCGGAACACGTGCATCTCGGAGACCTTCTCCTCGAGCGGGCAGCCGGTCAGGCGATTGCCCAGCGGATCGACCTTGAGGCCGAGCTCGGGCTGGCGCTTCTTCTCCGGGAAGCCCTTGGAGCAGAAGTCCCCGTCGTGCTCGTGGCAGTAGATGCAGTAGTTGACCTCGCCCTGGATGCGCCGCATGCCCCAGCGCGCGTCGGTGAGCTCGAAACCGTCGCGCCGGCGCCGGCGCTCGGGCGGCCCCTCGCGCCGGCCGGCGGCGTCGTCGAGCCGGTCCACCAGCGGCACCAGCGCCGCGTGATCGATCTTGTCGGGGGTGACGAAGGCGCTCCAGCCGGCGACCGCGCGCCGACCCTCCTCCGTGCGCTGCGCCAGCGCGCACCACGCCGTCACGCGCTCGAGCGCGTCGGCGTTGCGCTCGGGATCGGTCAGCAGGCCCGTGGCCCAGGCCGCGACGTCGGCCTCGCGGTCGCCGCTGCCCGCGATGCGCGCCTCGAGCCAGGCGTCGAGCTCGGCGAACGGGGTCGCGGGGGTATCGCGCAGCTTGCGACAGCGCCGCAGCACGAACTCGTTCTTGAACCGCAGCACGGGATCGTGGCCCCGGATCTCCGCGCGCAGGGCCGCGAGCGGCTGCTCGACGCCGAACAGCTCGGCCGCGTAGTCCTCCACGTGCGGACCCAGCTCGAGCAGCAGCGCGGACAGCTCGCGCGGGTCCAGCGCCGCGCCGGCGCGGTAACGCTCGAGGCGATCGCGCAGCCCGGCGTCGGCCTCGCCGAGGCGCTCGAGGAAGCGCGCGTCCAGGCGCGCCAGGCCGGTCGGCGTCTGCAGCTCGGCGAAGGTGAAGCCGTCGAAGGTCGCGTCTGCGGTCATGGTCCAGGGTATCGGGTGGCGCGGGGCGCGCGGGCTGCGCCCGGCGCGCGCGCATTATCGCCGAGGCCGGGGCCGCGGCGGAAGCGCTAAGTCACTGTCACGTCACGGAAATGCCACCTGTCCCCAGAACCTGTGGATAAATGTGTGGACAGCGTGTTGGATCCGGGCGCTGCGCGGCCACTCGCCGCGCCCCGGTCCACGTTCGCCACAGTTTGACCAGTCGGAATGAACACCGGAAAACAGCAACTTACGCGATGCCGACGGGAACGCCGGCCGACCCGCCCGCGCCGCCGGCAAGCACCCCGGCGGCTGTGCATAAGTGTGCCGCCAGGGCTTGACATAGAGGCCGTTGGTATCCCCCGCGGCGGCCGCGGACGCCGTGTGGGGCCGTAAGTGCCCGCCAGGTCGCGGCTTCGCCGAGTTATCCCCACTTCCTGTGGATAAGTCTGTGGAGAGATTGTTGGAGTGCGACCCCGCGAGGCAGCGCGCCGGTGCGGCCCTCGGATTGATCATAGTTTGATCATTCGGTTACAGCCCGCCAAATCAGTCACTTACATCGCGCGACGGCGATCCCGGCGCGGCCCCGCGGGGCGGCGCCGGTCACCACGGAGCGCGTGTGAACAAGTGCCGCCGGATGGACTCACGGGTCGGCGAGCAGCCGCACCAGGCTCGAGGTATCGTCGCGGCCGCCGCCGCGGTGCTGCACCTGCGCGTAGAACTGGTCGACCAGCGCGGTGACCGGGAGCTGGGCGCCGTTGCGGCGCGCCTCGGCCAGGCAGATCTCCAGGTCCTTGCGCATCCAGTTCACGGCGAAGCCGAAGTCGAACCGGCCCTCGGCCATGGTGCGCGCGCGGTTGTCCATCTGCCACGACTGCGCGGCGCCCTTGGCGATCGCCTCCAGGACACCGCCTCGATGTCGAGGCCTGGACGTTCTGGCCGAAATCGACGCCCTCGGACAGGGCCTGCACCAGGCCGGCGATGCAGATCTGGTTGACCATCTTGGTGAGCTGGCCGGCGCCGGCGGCGCCGATGCGCACGCACGCGCGCGCCGTAGGCCTGCATGACCGGCTCGGCGCGCGCGAACGACGCCTCGTCGCCGCCGCACATGATCGCCAGCTTGCCGTTCTCGGCCCCCGCCTGGCCGCCCGAGACGGGTGCGTCGACGAAGCCCGCGCCGCGCTCGCCGGCGGCCGCCGACAGCTCGCGCGCGATCTCGGCGGAGACCGTGGTGTGGTCCACGAACACGGCACCGTCGGCGAGCGCCGCGAACGCGCCGTCGTCGCCGAGCGCGACCTCGCGCAGGTCCTCGTCGCGGCCGACGCAGGTGAACACCACCTGGGCGCCGTCGGCGGCCTCGGCCGGCGTCGCCGCGACACGGCCCTGGTAGCTCTTCGCCCAGGCGTCCGCGCGCTCGCGCGTGCGGTTGTAGACCGTGACGTCGTAGCCTGCGCGGGCGAGGTGTCCGGCCATCGGTCCACCCATCACGCCCAGGCCCAGGAAGGCCACGCGCTCGATGGGCCGGTCGCCGCTGTCGCTCATGGTAGTCTCCTCGCGTTGCGGTGGGGCAGACGGCCAAGTGTACGTCCTGGGGCCCGGTGCGTGCGAACGCCGGCACCGGGTCGGCAAGGCGCCGCGCGAACGCTGATATCCTGCGCGCCATGACCCTGACCGAGCTGCGCTACATCGTCGCGGTCGCGCGCGAACGCCACTTCGGGCGCGCCGCGAACGCCTGCCACGTGAGCCAGCCGACGCTCTCGGTCGCCGTGCGCAAGCTCGAGGCGGAGCTCGGGGTCACGCTGTTCGAGCGTGGCAAGAGCGAGATCGGGATCACGCCGGTGGGCCAGCGCCTGGTGGAGCAGGCCCGGCGCGTGCTGGCCGAGACGGCGACCCTGCGCCAGCTCGCCGAGCAGGCGCAGGACCCGCTCAGCGGCCCCCTGCGGGTCGGTGCGATCCACACCGTCGGGCCCTACCTGTTCCCGCACCTGATCCCGGCGCTGCACGCGAGAGCGCCGCACATGCCGCTGATCGTGGAGGAGAACTACACCGCCCGCCTGGGCGAGCGCCTGCGCCAGGGTGAGCTCGACGCCATCATCGTCGCGCTGCCGTTCGAGATCGCCGGCGTCGAGGTACGCCCGCTCTACGACGAGCCGTTCCGCGTGGTCGTGCCGCGCGGACACGCCTGGCTGGCGCGCGCGCGCATCGACGCCGGCGAGCTCGCCGGCGAGAACGTGCTCCTGCTGGGCGCCGGGCACTGCTTCCGCGACCAGGTCCTCAGCGCCTGCCCCGACTGTGCCGGCGACGTGATCACCGAGCCGGGGCCCGAGCGCGCGCTCGAGGGCTCGTCGCTCGAGACCATCCGGCACATGGTGGCCAGCGGCATGGGCGTGACCGTGCTGCCGTGCACGGCAGTGGGCTTCGACCGCTACAGCGACACCCTGCTCGCCGCACGCTCCTTCAGCGCCCCCGAGCCGCGGCGCCGGGTGGCGCTGGCATGGCGCCGCAGCTTCCCGCGGCCCGAGGCGGTCGCGGAGCTGGCGCGCGCCATCGGCGACTGCGAGCTCGGCTGCATCGAGCCGCTCGCGCAGGCGGAGGCCTCGTGAGAGCGGGGACCGGCGCCGCTACAATCGCGCCACCGGCCACGCGCCCGCGACCTGCCGGAGGCAGACCATGATCAGCGCGTTCGCCGTCAGCGACGGCCTCCTCGAGCAGCGCCCCGTCGCTGGCCCCGACGACCTGGGCGAGGCCATCGTCTGGATCGACCTGGTCGACCCGACTGCCGAGGAGCGCCAATGGGTCGAGCAGGCCTACGCGCAGTCCCTGCCGACGGCCGAGGAGATCGCCGAGATCGAGGCCAGCGCGCGCTTCTTCGAGGACGAGGAGGGCCTGCACCTCAACTCGTACTTCCTCTACGAGGACGACGGGCGCTACAGCAACATCAACGTCGGCTTCGCACTCGGCGACGGGCGACTGTACACGCTGCACGAGCGCGACCTGCCGACCTTCCGCATGTTCCGCATGCGCGCGCGGCGCCAGGCCGAGCTCGCGACCTCGGCCTCGCAGATCCTGCTGCGCCTGCTCGAGACGACGGTCGAGCAGCTCGCCGACGAGCTCGAGGCCGTGTACACGAACCTGGAGGCGGTCAGCCAGACGGTGCTGAGCGAATCGGGACGCGACATGCGCGATGCGCTCGCCCAGCTGGCCACCCAGGAAGACCTCACCGGAAAGATCCGCCTGTCGCTGATGGACAAGCAGCGCGTGCTGTCGTTCCTGTCGCGGCGCAACCTGCTCGACGTCGAGCTGCGCGAGGAGCTGCGCGACATCCTGCGCGACGTCGAGTCGCTGCTCTCGCACACCGCGTTCCTGTTCGAGAAGGTCAACTTCCTCATGGACGCCGCCATGGGGTTCATCAACATCGAGCAGAACCAGATCATCAAGATCTTCTCGATCGCCGCGGTCGTCTTCCTCCCGCCGACGATGATCGCGAGCATCTACGGCATGAACTTCGAGCACATGCCCGAGCTCGACTGGACCTGGGGCTACCCGGCCGCGATCGCCCTGATGGTGCTGTCCGGCATCGCGCCTTACCTCTTCTTCCGCTACAAGGGCTGGCTCTAGCAATGCCCGTGCACATGGAATGTCGCGGAGCCCGTGCACCGGGACTCTCGCGGAGAGCGCAAGGATCGCGGAGAGCCGCGGAGACATCTACCAGTGAACGTCAAGCTCCGCTCGAATGCATTGTGTTCGATCTCTGCGTTCTCCGCGCCCTCCGCGAGAGATCAAGCGCCCGTCGGGTGCCGCCAAGAGCGCACATGGATCGCAGATCCAGGCAGGGCGACAATGCCGCTCCGATGATCCGTCCCGTCCACTACTGCCCCGCCTGCGGCTCCGCCGAGGTCAGCTGGCGCGTGCCCGCCGAGGACGATCGCGAGCGCCACGTCTGCGAGGCCTGCGGCGAGATCCACTACCAGAATCCGCGCAACGTGGCCGGCTGCATCGCCGAGCACGCCGGGCGCATCCTGCTGTGCCGGCGCGCGATCGAGCCGCGCCTGGGCTACTGGACCGTGCCGGCGGGCTTCATGGAGAACCACGAGACCCTCGCCCAGGCGGCCGCGCGCGAGACCGCGGAGGAAGCCTGCGCCGAGACCGCGGGGCTCGCCCTGTACGCGCTCTTCAACCTGCCCCACATCAGCCAGGTGTACGTGCTGTTCCGCGCCGGCGTGCCCGGCGGGCGGGCCGCGGCGGGCCCCGAGAGCCTCGAGGTGGGATGGTTCGAGGAGCGCGACATCCCGTGGGCGGCGCTCGCGTTCCCGGTGGTGCGCGAGGGCCTGCGCCTGTACCTGGCCGATCGCCGCGACGGTCACTTCCCCGTGCGCATGGGCGACATCCTGCCCCGCGGCGCGGGCGGCTACGAGGTCCGCCACCACGGGGACGGCGCGTGACCGGCGAGACCGACCCGGTTCGGCTGCTGCGCGACATGGCCGCGGTGCTGACCGCCGGCACGTGGGTATTCGCCCGCCTGCCACCCGGCGCCGCCCTCCCCGCGGGCCTCGAGCCCCTCGGGCGCTTCCGCGAGGCCGAGGGCGAGACCGTGATCGTCGAGCGCACGGCCGCGGAACGCGCGGCGCTCGCGTTCGAGTTCCCGTGCCGCCGGATCACCCTGACGATCCATTCCGATCTCGCGGCAGTCGGCCTGCTGGCGGCGGTGGCACGCTGCCTCGCGGACGCCGGGATCCCGGCGAACACCGTGTCGGCGTTCCACCACCGACCACGTGTTCGTTCCCGAGGACGAGGCCGAGCGCGCGCTCGCGGTATTGCGGCGGTGCGCGGCGTCGGGGCGATGAGGCGCGCACCGGCCCGCGGCGGTGGCTCCATGCCGTAGGCCGGTTTCGCGCCGGCGCGACGCCGGCATTGCGGTCTCGGTGGTCCCCGCCGCCGGACGCCGGCACCGGCGCCGTGGTCGTGGCGCCCGTCCGCGGGCCGGGTCGAGCACGCCGCGCGGCCCGCGGCCGCGATGCCGGCGTCGGCCTGCGGCCGAAACCGGCCTACGGTGTCGTGTCGCGCAGTGGCCGGCTCCCCTGTCGGCACGCGCTGCACGGCGAGGGGGCGGCGCCGGCGGGCACCGGGGCCGGCACGGCCGCTGCTGCGCTGCCAGCGGGTGATCAGGTGCCCGCCAGCAGGGCGAGGTCGGCGGCGAGCTCCGCCAGCTGGGTCGCGGCCCCCAGGGTGTCGCCGGTGATCCCGCCCAGGCGCCGGCGGAACCAGGCCGCGAGCAGCGCCACGACGGCGCCCGCGGCGAGCGCGGCCGCCGGCAGCTGCCAGCCCCACAGGAGCGCGCCCAGCAACGCCGTGAAGGCGCTCGCCGCCGCCAGGCCCGGCAGCGTCACGCCGCCGGCGAACGGCTTGCCCGTGCCGTCGTCGCCACGCGCGTACGGCAGCCAGCGGATCAGCGGCAGCGCGGCGAGGCGTGCCAGCGCGTGCGCGCCGATGAGCGCGGCCGGCGCCAGGGCCCCCAGCGAGGCCAGCGCGGCCACGCGCGCGAGCACGACCAGCATCAGCGCCAGCGCGCCGTAGGTGCCGAGCCGGCTGTCGCGCATGATCGCGAGCGCGCCCTCGCGCTGCGCGCTGCCGCCGAGCCCGTCGAAGGTGTCGGCGAGGCCGTCCTCGTGGAACGCCCCGGTCACCAGCGCCGTCGCCGCCACGGCCGCGACGGCGCCGCTCAGCGGGTCCGCCAGCGCGGCGCCCGCCCACCACGCCAGCGCGCCGACGGCGCCGACGGCGGCCCCCACGACGGGAACCACGGCGTCGCCCGCGCCAGGCGCGCGTCCGCGTCCGGCACCTGCCAGGGCAGCGGCACGCGCGTCGAGGAACAGCACGGCCGCGGCCGCGTCGTGGGCCGCCGCGCGCGCGCGCTCACGCATCGCCGTTCCCGTTGCAGGCCGGCAGGTCGGCGAGCAGCGTGTCGGCCCAGGCCTCGAGCTCGGCCCCGAGGCGCGCCGCGACCAGGCCCGATTCACGACCGGCGGCGAGCGCCTCGCGAAAGCCGGCGAGCGCGCGCGGGCTGCCGGCCGCGCCCCGGCACAGCCGCTGCCAGCGCAGCTCGCGCCAGCGCTCGGCCTCGTCGCCGCCGAGCGTGCCCGGCCAGTTGCGCGCGCGGTAGCGGAAGTAGAGCTCGCGCAGGCGCGCGTCCTCGAAGCCGGGGTCGAACCCGGCCAGCTCCGCCGGGGCGCGCCGGTGGACGGCGTCCATGCGCGCGCGGTCGGCGTCGCCGACGAAGCCCGCGTACAGGGCGACATCGGCGTCGGCCTCGGCGGCCGGCGGGTGCGCATAGACGGCACGCAGCTTGTCGGCGAGCCCGGTGCTGGCGCGCAGGCGGGCGAGGTGGTCGCGCGCCCGCGCGGGATCGAGCGCGAGGCGCTCGGCCGCGGCCGCGTCGAGCGTGTTCAGGGGCACGACGACGGGCACGCGGTTGAGCGCCACCTCCTTGAGCGGGATCGCGGGCGTGCCCGGATCGCGCTCCGACGCCGGCGTGAACAGGGCCGCCGCGATCGCCTCGGCGTCGTGCTCCAGCAACGGCGCGGGGTCCGCGTCGAGGTCCGCGACGATCACCGACTTCGCCTTGAAGGGATGCGCTGCCACCGCGGCCACCGGGGCAATGCAGCCCCGGCTCGCCGGGAACTTCTCGGACACGTGCAGCACCGGCTCGCCGGCGGCCGGGTCGAGGCGCCGGGCGATGCGCTGCCAGGCGCGCTCGCCGTAGACGAAGTCGTACAGCCGTGGCTGGGCCGCGCGCAGCCGGCGGGTGAGCTCGATGGTCGCGTACACGTCGGCGAGCGCGTCGTGGGCGTCGTGCTCGATGGCGTTGGCGCGCGCCAGGTCCTCGAGGCGGAAGCTCGGCGTGCCGTCGGCGTGGTCGGGCCACGCGAGTCCCTGCGGTCGCAGCGCGCGCGCCAGGCGCAGGGTGTCGATGACGTCCCAGCGCGAGTTGCCGTCGCGCCACTCGCGTGCGTACGGATCGTGCAGGTTGCGCCACAGCAGGTGGCGCGTGACCTCGTCGTCGAAGCGCAGCGAGTTGAAGCCGACGCCGCAGGTACCGGGGACCGCGAGCTCCTCGAGCACGGCGGCGGCGAACTCGGCCTCGCCCAGGCCCTCGGCGCATGCGCGCTCGGGGCCGATGCCGGTGATCGCGCAGGCGGCCGGCGCCGGCAGCAGGTCGCGCGGCGGCTGGCAGTAGAGCACGCGCGGCTCGCCGACCGGGTTCAGGTCCTCGTCGGTGCGCAGCCCCGCGAACTGCAGCGGGCGGTCGCGGCGCGCGTCGGCGCCGGTGGTCTCGTAGTCGTGCCAGAACAGGGTGGTCGCGGCGGCCATCTCGCCTGCCCCGGCGTCAGCGCCCGGCCCGGCGCGGCGGCCCGGCCACGCTCATCGCGCGAAGCCGCCGCCGCTGCGCTCGAGGCGCACCAGCGGCACGAGGTAGAGGCGCAGCGGCTCCATGACCGCGATCACGAGCAGCGCGAGCACCACCAGCCAGGCGGAGAAGTCGATCAGGGCGCGGATGACGATCAACGTCAGCAGCAACGACTCGACGATGCGCCACAGGCTCGCCTGGCGCCCGCTCGGGTAGACCGCCGCGCCGCACTGCGGACAGGTGACCGGGCTGAACGAGCTCGCGGACCACTTGCGGCGCGGCGCGATCGTCGGCTGCTCGCAGACGGGACAGCGGAAGTTCTCCATCGGTCGGGCCTCACCCGCGGCGATGCCCGATGCTACCACCGGCGCCCTGCCCCCGCTGCCGGCGGCGATCGGCCGCCTTGCTGTTATGCTCGCGCGCCATGGACGCGCCCCCCGCCCCGATCACGACGCCGGCCGCGCTCGCGGACACGGTCGCCCGCCTGCGCGCCGGGAGCTGGTTCGCGCTCGACACGGAGTTCATCCGCGAGACCACCTACTGGCCCAGGCTGTGCCTGGTGCAGGTGGCCAACGACGAGCACCTCGCGCTGATCGACCCGCTCGCGCTGGACGATCTCGGGCCGCTGCTCGAGCTGCTCGACGACCCGGGCGTGACCAAGGTGCTGCACGCGGCCGGCCAGGACCTCGAGATCTTCCACCGCCTCACCGGCCGCGTGCCGGCGCCGGTGTTCGACACGCAGCTGGCCGCGCCGCTGCTCGGCTTCCCCGAGCAGGCCGGCTTCGCACGCCTGGTCGAGACGCTGCTCGACGTGCGCCTCGGCAAGGGGCACGCGCGCACCGACTGGGCGGCACGGCCACTCGCCGACGAGGCGCTGGCCTACGCCGCCGATGACGTGCGCTACCTGGTGCCGCTGTCCCACGCGTTGCGCGACGCCCTGGCCGAGCGCGGGCGCCTGGGGTGGCTCGACGACGAGCTCGCGCGCCTGGTCGACCCGGCGCGCTACGAGCGCCCGCCGGCCGAGGCCTGGCGCCGCCTCAAGGGCATCGAGCGCCTCCCCGGGCCCGGGCGCGCGGTGGCGCGCGCGCTCGCCGAATGGCGCGAGCAGCAGGCGCGCAGCCGGGACGTGCCGCGCGGGCGCATCCTGCGCGACGACGCCCTGGTCGACATCGCGCGCGCGCGCCCGCGCAACCGCGGCCAGCTCGGACGCGTACGCGCGCTGCGCGGGGCGGCGGCCGAGCGCCACGGCGACACGCTGCTGGCGCTGGTGGCCGAGGCCGCCGGGCGGCAACCGCCGGCGCAGCGGGCCGGCGCGCGCCGCGGCGCCGACACTCGACACCCGCGGCGAGGCGCTGGTCGACGCGCTCGCGGCCATCGTGCGCCTGCAGGCCGCGGCCCACGAGCTCAACGCCGAGACCCTGGCCGACCGCAAGGCGCTGGCCCGCATCGCGGCCGGCGAGGCGCCGCGCGCGGTGCTCGCCGGCTGGCGCGCGGCGGTCGCGGCCGAGCCGCTCGAGGCCTTCCTGAGCGGCGAGCGGGTCCTGCGGTACACGCCCGCGGGCCTCGACACCGAGGGACGCGGCTGAAGCACGAACGCGGCGACGCCGCTCGGTCGAGGCCGGTAGGAGCGAGCCTCGCGACACGAGCCGCTCCGCCGTGCGATGCGCTCGCGCCCGTTCGCTCGCTCCTGCGGTGCCACGCGATGCGCCGTGCCGCTGCCGCTTGCGCGCCCGGACGGGCGCGCAGTACCGTCCGGATTCCCGCCGCCAACCGTGAGGGCCCTCCCATGAAGTCGCGCGCCGCCGTAGCCTGGGAAGCCAACGCGCCCCTCGACGTCACCGAGGTCGACGTCGCCGGCCCGAAGGACGACGAGGTCCTGGTCCGCAACGTCGCCACCGGCGTCTGCCACACCGACGCCTATACGCTGTCCGGCGCCGACCCCGAGGGGGTATTCCCCGCGATCCTCGGCCACGAGGGCGGGGCCGTGGTGGAGGACGTCGGCAAGGACGTGACCACGGTCAGGCGGGGCGACCACGTCATCCCCCTGTACCGGGCCGAGTGCGGCCAGTGCAAGCTCTGCCGCTCGCCCAAGACCAACCTCTGCCTGGCCACGCGCGCGACCCAGGGCAAGGGCCTGCTGCTCGACGGCACCAGCCGCTTCTCGAAGGACGGCAAGACCATCTACCACTTCATGGGCACCTCGACCTTCTCCGAGTACACCGTGCTGCCCGAGATCGCCGTGGCCAAGATCGACCCCGCGGCGCCCCTGGACAAGGTCTGCCTGCTCGGCTGCGGCATCACCACCGGCATCGGCGCGGTGCGCAACACGGCCAGGGTGGAGCCGGGCTCCACGGTCGCCGTGTTCGGCCTCGGGGCCATCGGCATGTCGGTCATCCAGGGCGCGAGGCTGGCGAACGCCGGGCGCATCGTCGGCATCGACATCGATCCGGACAAGTTCGACTTCGCCTACACGATGGGCGCCACGGACTGCATCAACCCGAACGACTACGAGGACTCGATCGTCAAGGTCATCGTCGACATGCTCGACGGCGGCGCGGACTACTCGTTCGAGTGCATCGGCAACGTCGACGTCATGCGCGCGGCGCTGGAGTGCTGCCACATCGGCTGGGGCGAATCCACCATCGTCGGGGTCGCGGGCGCCGGCGAGGAGATCCGCACACGCCCGGTCAACCTCGTCACCGGCCGCGTGTGGCGCGGCACGCCCTTCGGCGACGTCAAGGGCCGCACGGGCGTGCCCAAGTACGTCGACAGCTACATGGAGGGCGAGATCGACGTCGACGACTTCATCACCCACACGATGGGGCTCGAGGACATCAACCACGCCTTCGAGCTGATGCACGAGGGCAAGAGCATGCCGCTCGGTCATCCACTTCTGAGACGCGCGATGACGACGACGATCGAACCGGTAGCGCAGGTCAAGACGTTCGACGGCTGGCAGCAGACGATCGAGCACCCGTCCGAGGCCTGCGCCTGCCCGATGCGCTTCGCCATCTTCCTGCCGCCGCAGGCCGCGCACCATGCCGTCCCGGTGCTCTACTGGCTCTCGGGCCTGACCTGCACCGAGGACAACTTCATGTCCAAGGCGGGGGCCCAGCGCTACGCCGCCGAGTGCGGCATCGCGCTGGTGGCCATGGACACCAGCCCGCGCGGGCTGGGCCTGCCGGGCGAGGACGACAGCTACGACTTCGGCACCGGCGCCGGCTTCTACGTCGACGCCACGCTCGAGCCGTGGTCGCGCCACTACCGCATGTACGAGTACGTCACCGCGGAGCTGCCCGCCTTCGTCGAGCAGCGCTTCCCGGTGATCGCCGGCACGCGCGCGATCAGCGGCCACTCGATGGGCGGCCACGGCGCGCTCGTCGCCGCGCTGCGCAACCCGGGCGCCTACCGCTCGGTATCGGCATTCGCCCCGATCGTCGCCCCGACACGGGTGCCCTGGGGCGAGAAGGCATTCGCCGGCTACCTCGGCGACGACCGCGAGGCCTGGAAGGCGTACGACGCCTGCGAGCTGATCGCCGCCGGCGGGACCCGCATGCCGCTGCTCGTCGACCAGGGCGACGCCGACCAGTTCCTGACCGAGCAGCTGCGCCCGGAGCTCCTGCGCGAGACCGCCGAGGCGCACGACCATCCGCTCACCCTGCGCATGCAGCCCGGCTACGACCACAGCTACTACTTCGTCGCCAGCTTCATCGGCGACCACATCTACTACCACGCCGACAAGCTGCGCGCGGCCTGACCCGGAGCGCGCGGGCCGCGAACCGGGAACCGCGAACCGGGAACCGCGAACCGGGAACCGGGAACCGGGGGACCGCGGATGAACGCCGGAGTCGCCGAGGGTCCGACTGGCGGATCCGGCGTGGCCCGACGAGCGATGCCGAGGACTCGCGGGCCACTCGCCGACTTCGCGGGCCCGAAGTTCCCTCCCTGCACCGAGGCGCGGTGCACGGCCCAGCGCACGGCGCGCCCCACGACGGTGCACCTGGGCCGGCGCATCGCCGATTCTAACCATCTGAATTGACTCCAGTTTCCGTACTGGCACGCCTTCTGCTCAAGGCCTGCCAGCGGCACGGCCGCGTTTCCGAGCTTTCTGGAGAGACGAACCGATGAAACTCATCGTCGCAGTCATCAAGCCCTACAAGCTCGACGAGGTACGCGAAGCCCTGAACGAGATCGGCGTGCAGGGCATGACGGTCACCGAGGTCAAGGGCTTCGGCCGCCAGCGCGGCCATACCGAGCTCTACCGCGGCGCCGAATACGTCGTCGACTTCCTGCCCAAGGTCTCGCATTGAACGTCGTCGGTCGACGACGACATGGTCGGAGCAGCGCCATCGAGGCCGTTTCCAAGGCCGCGCACACCGGCAAGATCGGCGACGGCAAGCTGTTCGTGCAGCCCATCGAGCAGGCCGTTCGCATCCGCACCGGCGAGACCGGCAGCGCGCCGTATAGCCTTTAGCCGAGGGCGCTGAACAGTGGAAGCATGACAGACTGCGGAGCAGATAACGGAACTGAGCTACGCGCTCGATACCTTCTACTTCCTGGTAAGCGGTGCCCTCGTCATGTGGATGGCCGCGGGCTTCGCGATGCTCGAGGCGGGCCTCGTGCGGGCGAAGAACACGGCCGAGATCCTGACCAAGAACGTCTCGCTCTACGCGATCGCCTGCGTGATGTACATGCTGGTGCGGCTACCAGATCATGTACGGCGGGCGGCGTCAGCGGCGTCGTGTCCGTCAAGCCTCGCGGCTTTCTGCTGCGGCCTGGCGGCAGCGACAATGCCGGACGGCGTGCTGGGCAGCGGCGGCGACACCTACTACTCCGGGCCATGTCCGACTTCTTCTTCCAGGTCGTGTTCGTCGCGACCGCAATGTCGATCGTGTCCGGCGCCGTCGCGGAGCGCATGAAGCTGTGGTCGTTCCTGCTGTTTGCCGTTGTGCTGACGGGCTTCATCTACCCGGTGCAGGGCTTCTGGAAATGGGGCGGCGGCTTCCTCGCCGACGGCGGGCTTCTCAGGATTTCGCCGGCTCCGGTGTCGTGCACCTGACCGGCGCCGCCGCCGCGCTGGTCAGGCGTGTCTGCTGCTCGGCCCGCGCAAGGGCAAGTACGACGCCGAGGGCCGGGCGCGCGCCATCCCGGGCGCGAACCTGCCGCTGGCCACGCTCGGCACGTTCGTGCTCTGGCTCGGGTGGTTCGGCTTCAATGGCGGATCGCAGCTCGTAGTCTCCGACATCGAGAACGCGAACGCGGTCGCGCGGATCTTCGTCAACACGAACACCGCGGCCGCCGGTGGCGTCATCGCGGCGCTGCTCACCGCCAGGCTGCGCTTCGGCAAGGCCGACCTGACGATGGCGCTCAACGGCGCGCTGGCCGGACTGGTCGCGATCACCGCCGAGCCGCTGATGCCGGGCCCGCTCGCCGCCACGCTGATCGGGGCCGTCGGCGGCGTGATCGTGGTGTTCTCGATCCTCCTCCTGGACAAGGCCACGATCGACGACCCGGTCGGCGCCATCTCGGTGCACGGCGTGGCCGGCATCTGGGGCCTGCTGGTGGTGCCGCTGTCGAACGATGCCGCCTCCTTCGGCGGCCAGCTGCTCGGCGCGGTGTCGATCATCCTCTGGGTCGGCATCACGGCGGCCATCGTCTGGGGTCTCCTCAGGGTCACCATGGGCCTGCGCGTCACCGAGGAGCAGGAGTACGACGGCGTCGACGTCGCCGAGTGCGGCCTCGAGGCCTACCCGGAGTTCACCGCCACGCGTGGCGTCTCGACGTAATCGCGGCGGCGCAGCTGCGTCGACCCGTAAACACGCCTCCCCGGCGTGTGGGACAATCCCGGGCACGGCTTTCCCTGGAGGGGTCCGTGCCCGGGCTTCCTTTCACCCCCCTGATCGTCGGTTGCGGCGACGTCGGCCGGCGCCTCGCGCGTGCGCTGATCACCGCCGGCCTGCGCCCCGTGGGCCTGGTGCGCAGCCAGGGCGCCGCCGACGCGCTCGGGCGCCAGGGCATCGCACCCGTGGTCACCGACCTCGACCGCCAGGTCGACGAGCCGCCGGCGGCCGCGGCCGACGGCACCGTGTTCTACCTGGTGCCGCCGGGCGCCGAGGCCGACGACGACGACCCGCGCCTGCGGCGCTTCCTGGCGGCCTGCGAGGAGGCGGTCCCGCGCCGCCTGGTCTATCTCGGCACCTCCGGCGTGTACGGCGACTGCGGCGGCGCCTGGGTCGACGAGTCGCGCCCCCCGGCACCGCTCACGGCGCGCGCGCAACGGCGCCTGGCCGCGGAGGGCATTGCCCGCGCCTGGTGCGAGGCGCACGGCACCGAGCTCGTGGTGCTGCGCGTGGGCGGCATCTACGGCCCCGGCCGGCTGCCGCTGGACCGCCTGGACCGGATGACGGTCGTGTGCCCGGACGAGGCGCCGTGGAGCAACCGCATCCACGTCGACGACCTCGTCGCGGTGCTGCACGCGGCCGCGCTGCGGGCGCCCGCCGGGCGGATCTACAACGTCGCCGATGGCGACCCCACGACCATGACCGATTTCCTCTACGCCGTCGCGGACATCGCGGGCATGCCGCGCCCGCCGTGCGTGCCGCTCGCCGACGCCCCGGCACACCTGTCGCCGGGCATGCTGTCGTTCGTGCAGGAGTCACGGCGGCTCGACGTGACGCGCCTGCGGCGCGAGCTGGGGGTGACGCCGCGCTTCGCCACGCTGGCCGAGGGGCTCGCCGACTGCCGCGCCCGCGAGGGGACCCGCCGGGCACGCCCCGCCGTCTCCTGATCGGCCCGCCCATCTCGCCGATCCACGGCTGCGGACCCGGATCCGTCCGCCCATCCCGCGTTGCGCTCGCTGCGGGTGCTCAACGTACGGGTCGAGCACGCTCGCGCGCCCGAACCTGCGCGCGCCTGGTGCTGAACCGCCCATCGATCCGCACCGAGCGCAGCCACTGCTGCGAGAACCAGACCATGGCCCTACCCGCCACTGGCGCCATGCTGCAGACGCTGCGCCTGGCTGTGCCCCACGCTCGTGCCGCGCGGCTCGGACGGCTCCACGGTCGGCCGCGCCTCCGGGGTCACCGGCATCGCATCGGGGCCGCCGCCCTGGCCCGGCGCCCGCCCGGGCCGGCGCGCGCCGCCATCCGGCGGCCGCGGCGGCATGCGCTCGATGCGCACGTCCTGGCGCGGGTACGGGATCGCGATCCCGTCGGCGCGGAACTCGCGCTCGATGGCGAAGTTCACCTCGCTGATCACCTGCAGCACGTAATCGATGTCGCGGATGAACATCGCGCAGCTCGAACTCGAAGCCGTACTCGCCGAAGCGCAGCAGCAGCGCGTCGGGCGGCGGCGCCAGCACGGCGTCCTTGATCACCCGCGGGTGCTCGTTCGCGATCCCGAGCAGGATGTCGCGCACCTGTTCCGGATCGCTCCCGTAGGCCGCCCGGATCGGCACCTTCACGCGCCCGAAGGGGTCGCGCAGCATCCAGTTCACGACCTGGCCCTGGATGATCTCCGAGTTCGGCACGATCACGTCGGCATGGTCGAAGGTCTGGATCTGGGTGGAGCGGATGCTGATCTTCTTCACCAGGCCCTCGGTGTTGCCGACGACGATCCAGTCGTCGGTCTTGACCGGCCGCTCCATCAGCAGGATCAGGCCGGAGACGAAGTTGTTGAAGATGTTCTGCAGGCCGAAGCCGATGCCGACCGACAGCGCGCCGGCGATCAGCGCGATGTTGGTGAACTGGACGCCGGCGATCGCCAGGCCGACCAGTATGGCCACGCCCACGCCGGCGTAGCCCGTCACCGTGGTGACCGCCTCGCGCGCGCCCCGCTCCATGCGCGTGCGGCTCAGCCAGCGCTGCCCGAGGCGCTGCTTGAACCAGCCGGTGACCCCGATCAGGATCACCAGCGCCACCACGCCCCAGACCAGCTTGATCGGCACGATCTCGAAGCGCCCGATCTGGATGCCCTGGTGCAGCGCGCGCAGGATGAACGCGAGGCCCGTGTCCGACAGACCCCACATCAGCAGCACGAGCAGCCCGAACCCGCCCCAGATGCCGAGCGCGGTCAGGATGCGCAGCCAGAGCAGCCCGGGCATGTAGCGGTCCGGCTCGACCCCGAGCGACTCGCGCAGGCGCCGCTGCCAGCGCCGCCGTCCCTCGTCGAGGCCGTCGTAGAGGTCGTCGAACAGCCGCCACACGAACCAGGCCAGGCCGAAGGCCAGCAGCGAGCCGGTCACCCCGACGACGACGTACTCCGAGAGATTGAGGTAGCCGCCCCACTCGGCACCGAGCGCGAACAGCATCGCGGCCGCGAGCAGCAGCCGCGGCAGGCGCGTGTCGTACCAGCGCAGCAGTCCGCCCGCGAGCCAGATGATCCGCGTGAGGTCGACGATCAGGACCGTCGCCACGAGCAGCCTCAGGAAGCCCTGCACCGGCTCCGGGAAGCCCTCGACGACGAGCGTCGCCGAGAACACGGACACCACCAGCACGAGCATCGCCAGCGTGCGCAGCCGCCGCGCCACGGCGCGCAGCGTGCGTTCGGGTGCCGGCAGGTAGGAACGCGCCGGCGGGCACGGCGCCAGGAACGCGCGCACCACGAAGACGAACACGAAATAGCCCGCCAGGCCGTACGACAGCAGCGTGATGAATGCCCAGTCGGTGCTGTCGAGCCCGATCGCGGTCAGGTATATGGCGGCGGCGACGCTGGTCACGAGCGCGGGCAGGATGCTCGCGGCGCAGGCGAGCACGGCCTGCACGAAACCGGCGGTGACCGTCGGACCGCCGGGCATGTGCCGGGCGACATCGAACATCGGCTGGCGCAGGAACAGGCCGCCGCCCGCGCAGAACAGCACCAGCCCCAGCAGCCCGACCGCCTCCACCCAGCTCAGCGCATCGAGGCCGCTGTCGCGCAGCAGGAACAGCCTGGCGGTGCTCCACCACTGGCCGGGCTGCTCCAGGTTGGCGGCGATCACCTCCCAGGCGGGCGCCGAGCGCGTCAGCAGGCGCTCGGCCAGCTGCTCCTGCTGGAGGCGCGTGACGCGATCGAGCAGCTCGTCCGCGCGCAGCTGCAGTACGCGGCAGACCTGGAGCTGCTGCTCGATCTCGGTGCGCTGGCTCTCGAGGCTGGCGCGCTGCTGCTGGACACCGGGCGCGGCCGACGCCTCGACCTCGCCGAGCGTGTCGATCTTCTGCTGCACGCTCGACAGGGCGGACTGGTTCTGGCTGACGCAGCGCGCGGCGAGATCGCGCACGGGCGGGATCTCGGCCCAGGAACACCGCGCAGTCGCTCGCGCTCGGGCACGTCGCCCACGCGCAGCGCGCGCTCGATCTCGGCGCAGGGTGCGGTCGGCCGCGCGCAGCTCGGCGGGGTCGATCGCGGCCGCGCCCCCCGGCCTGGGCGCGCGCGCCCGGTGCCGGGCCGGCGAGCAGCACGGCGGCGGCGAGCAGGGCCAGCAGGGGACGGGCGGACATGGCGCGGGCACCGGGCTTGCGGATCGCCGCAGTATGCCCGCGTGCCCCCAGCCGCAACAGCAACGGCGTCACGCCGCGACGTGCCCGAGGCGCTCGAGCCCCTGCTCCAGGGTCGCGCGCGGGCAGCCGAAGTTGAGCCGCACGAAGCCGGGCGCGCCGAAGGCGCGGTCCGGAGAGGCCGAGCCCGGCCGCCTCGAAGGCGGGCGCCGGATCGTGCGCGTCGATCGCGCGCGCGTCGATCCAGGCGAGGTAGGTCGCCGCGGGCGGGTGCATCGCGAGCTGCGGGTGCGCGTCCACGGCGGCGCGGACGAGCGCGCGATTGGCGCGCAGGTACTCGAGCAGGCGCGCGTGCCAGGCGCCGGCGTCGCGCCAGGCCGCCAGCGCGGCGGTGAACCCGAGCGCGTTCACCCCCGGCACGAAGCCCGCGCGCAGCGACTCGAAGCGCGCGCGCAGCCGCGGGTCCGGGACGATCGCGAGCGAGCAGCCGAGGCCGGCGATGTTGTAGGTCTTGCTGGGCGCGATCAGGGTGATCGTGCGGCGCGCGATCTCGGGGCCGAGGCTGGCGAGCGGCACGTGCTCGGCGCCCGGGTCGAGGATCAGCGCGTAGTGGATCTCGTCGCTGCAGACGACGAGGTCGCGCTCGATGCAGAACGCCGCCAGCGCCTCGAGCTCGTCGCGGGCGTAGACCCGCCCGGTCGGGTTCTGCGGGTGGCTCAGCAGCAGCAGCCGCGTGCGCCGCGTGAGCCCCCGCGCGAGCCGGTCGAAGTCGATCGTGCCGGCGGCGTCGGCGAGCGGCACCTCGACGCGCTCGCGCCGCGCCCGCGCGGGCGCCTGGCGGAACGGCGGGTAGACCGGCGTGAACGACGCGACGGCGTCGCCGTCGTCACCGACCGCGGCACAGGCGAGATGGATCCCGGGCACGAGCCCGGGCAGCCAGACCAGCCACTCCGGTGCCACGTCCCAGGCGTAGTGCTCGCGCAGCATGGCGCGCGTGACCTCGACCAGCTCCTCGGGCGGGCGCGTGTAGCCGAACACGCCGTGGTCCACGCGCGCGTGCAGGGCATCGAGCACCGCCGCCGGGGCGCGGAAATCCATGTCCGCGACCCACATCGGCAGGACATCGCGCCCGGCGTAGCGGTCCCACTTCTCGCTGGCCGTGCCGCGGCGGTCGATCGGGGTGTCGAACTCGTCCATGGGGGCTCCCGCTCAGGCGCGGCATGGTAGGCGAGTGGCCCGCGCGCGGCCAGTCCCTCGCGGGCAGGCGCTCAGTCGCCGGACCGGTCCGCCCGGCGGTGCCGGCGGCGTCGGGTGCCGTCGTACTCGAACAGCTCCTCGAGCTCGGTGGCGGCGTCCTGGACCGACTGGATCAGGGCGCTCTCGTCGTGGCGCAGCGCACGCTGCTGCGCGAGCGTGCGCTCGTCGTGCTCGCGGAAACGCCGCGCCGCATCCTCGGCCTCGTCGGCCTGCCAGCCGAGCCCCTCCAGCAGCTGGCGACCGAGGCTCAGGCTCGAGTCGAAGGTCTCGCGCACGATCACGCGGGCGCCGAGATCCATCAGCCGGTGGGCGTGCTGGCGGTTGCGGGCGCGCGCGTAGACGGGCAGCTGCGGATAGGCGTGACGCACCGCCTGCGCCACGCGCACCGAGGTCTCGACGTCGTCGATCGCGAGCACGAAGGCGCCGTGCCTGCCGGCGCCGGCGGCGCGCAGCACGTCGAGGCGGGAGGGGTCCCCGTAGTAGACCTTGCTGCCATAGCGGCGGACGAAGTCCACCTGCATCGGGTTGGTCTCGAGCGCGGTGAACGGGATCCGCGCCATGCGCAGCAGGCGGCCGACGATCTGCCCGAAGCGCCCGAAGCCGGCGATGATCACCGGGGCCTTGGCGCCCTCGATGCGGTCGAAGTCCGGCGCCGGCCGGGCGGGCTCGAGCCGTGGCGCCAGGACACGCTCGTTGAGCAGCACCAGCAGGGGCGTCGCCGCCATGGACAGGGTCACCACCGCGATCAGCAGCGAGCCGGTGGTGTCGTCCAGGATGCCGCGCGCGACCGCGGCCGAGAACAGCACGAAGCCGAACTCGCCGCCCTGGGGCAGCACGGCGGCCAGCGCCCGTGCCGCCGCCGGCTGCATGCCCCACGCCCGGCCGACGACGTAGACCACGCCCGCCTTGATCGCCAGCAGGCCGGCGGCGAGCCCGATCACGAGATCCGGGCGCTCGGCGACCAGCCCCAGGTCGGCGGACATGCCCACGGCGATGAAGAACAGCCCCAGCAGCAGGCCCTTGAACGGCTGGATGTCGGCGTCGAGCTCGTGGCGGTACTCCGAGTCCGCGAGCAGGACGCCGGCGAGGAAGGCCCCCAGGCCCATCGACACGCCGACCGTGGAGACCGCGAGCGCGCTGCCGATGACGACCAGCAGCGCCGTGGCGGTGAAGATCTCGTGGGTGCGCGCCAGTGCAACCGCGCGCAGCACCGGGCGCAACAGGTAGTGGCCGCCGACGACGATGGCGGCGAGCACCGCGACCACCGCCACGGCATCGACGGCGAGCTCGCGCGCGGACAGGCCGGCACCGCCGGCCTGGAGCAGCGGCATGGCCGCGAGCAGCGGCAGCACGGCGAGGTCCTGGAACAGCAGGATCGAGAAGCCGGCGCGCCCGTGGTGCGTGGTCAGCTGGGCGCGCTCGGCGAGCAGCTGCAGCACGAACGCGGTCGACGACAGCGCCAGGCCGGCCCCGACGACGGCGGCCGGCACGACGCCGAGCCCGAAGGCCCAGGCCGCGGCCGCCAGCGGCAGCGCGCAGCCGATGACCTGCAGCGCGCCGAGCCCGAACACGCTGTGGCGCAGCACCCACAGGCGCGACGGCTGCAGCTCGAGCCCGATGATGAACAGCAACAGCACGATGCCGATCTCGGCGAAGTGCAGGATGTTGTCCACGTCCGTGATCAGGCGCAGCCCGTCCGGGCCGATCGCGACGCCGGCGACGAGGTAGCCCAGCACGGAGCCGAACCCGAGCAGGCGCGGCACAGCGGGCACGGCGATCACGGCCGCGGCGAGGAGGACGGCAGGCTGCGTGCAGCAGCGTCATGGATCGGGCTGCGCAGGAACCGCCGGCAAGCTGCTCGGTCGGGCGGCGCGCGGCAAGCGGGCGGGGCGGGTCTGAGCAGGACTATCGAATGGGTTGTGACATTCAATTGGAACCATTCAGCGGCCGGCGTTAGCCTGATGTGTTGTCGGCACGGTGCACGCCTCGTGCGCAGGCCCGGGGCGAGCGGCCGCGGCGCCGGGAACGCGGCGCCGCCGCGCCAGGCCCCGCGGGCGCGGCGCCGCTCACCGACACGGACGAAGGCCCCGGCCCGGGGCATGCGCCGACCGATGGAGGCCGCGCAGCGGGCCAGCGAGCCGGGTCGCCGGGCCGCAGCTGCAGTACACCGAGCGCGGCGAGCGGGCGGCAACGCCCGGTCGCCCGGCAACACGCGCTCTGGCATTCGCCGACCCGCCCGGTCGGTCGAGACAGTCGCAATCGGAGACAGAGATGGCCGCAAATCCGAAGGATATCGAGACCGCGGGCAGATGCCCGGTCATGCACGGCTCCCGCACGGAGCTGCACGGCGGGGGGCCGGGAACCGATTTCTGGTGGCCCAGCCAGCTCAACCTCTCGATCCTCCACAAGCACTCCGCCCTGTCCAATCCCATGGGCGAGGACTTCGACTACAAGGAGGAGCTCGAGAAGCTCGACGTGAAGGCCCTCAAGCAGGACCTGCAGGCCCTGATGCGCGAGTCGCAGGACTGGTGGCCGGCCGACTACGGCCACTACGGGCCGCTGTTCATCCGCATGTCCTGGCACGCCGCCGGCACCTACCGCATCGGCGACGGCCGCGGCGGCGGCGGCACGGGCTCGCAGCGCTTCGCGCCCACCAACAGCTGGCCGGACAACGGCAACCTGGACAAGGCGCGGCGCCTGCTGTGGCCGATCAAGCAGAAGTACGGCAACAGGATCTCCTGGGCCGACCTGCTGATCCTGGCCGGCAACGTCGCCCTCGAGGACATGGGCTTCAAGACCTTCGGCTTCGCCTTCGGCCGCGAGGACCAGTGGGAGCCCGAGGACGACGTCTACTGGGGTGCCGAGACCGAGTGGCTCGCCGACAGCAGCCATGCCAACAGCCGCTACTCCGGCAATCGCGAGCTGGAGCAGCCGCTGGCCAACGTGCAGATGGGCCTGATCTACGTGAACCCGGAAGGCCCGGACGGCGAGCCCGACCCGCTGAAGGCCGCCCACGACATCCGCGAGACCTTCGGCCGCATGGCGATGAACGACTACGAGACGGTCGCGCTGATCGCCGGCGGGCACACCTTCGGCAAGTGCCACGGCGCCGTCGACGCGGACAACGTCGGCGCCGAGCCCGAGGCCGCGCCGATGCAGCAGCAGGGCCTGGGCTGGTACAACAAGGCCGGCATGGATCCCGCGCACGCGGTGACCAGCGGCATCGAGGGCGCCTGGACGCCGACACCCACGCAGTGGGACACCAGCTACTTCGACATGCTGTTCGGCTACGAGTGGGAGCTGACCAAGAGCCCCGCCGGCGCCAACCAGTGGACGCCGAAGGACGTCGCCGACAAGGACCTGGTGCCCAAGGCCCACGATCCGTCCCAGCGCGAGAAGACCATGATGCTGACCACGGATCTGTCGCTGAAGATGGATCCGGAGTACGCCAGGATCTCGAAGCACTTCCACGAGAACCCGGACGAGCTGGCCGACGCCTTCGCCCGCGCCTGGTTCAAGCTGATCCACCGCGACATGGGCCCGAAGTCGCGCTACCTCGGCCCGGAAGTGCCCGACGAGGATCTGATCTGGCAGGACCCGGTGCCGGCGGTCGACCACGAGCTGATCGACGACAAGGACATCAAGGACCTCAAGCAGAAGATCCTGGATTCCGGCCTGTCGATCCCGCAGCTGGTCTGCACCGCCTGGGCCTCGGCGTCGACCTTCCGCGGACTCCGACAAGCGCGGCGGCGCCAACGGCGCGCGCATCCGCCTGGCGCCGCAGAAGGACTGGCCGGTCAACGAGCCGCAGGAGCTCGCCAAGGTGCTCGACACGCTGGAAGGCATCCAGAAGGCGTTCAACGACGCGCAGTCCGGCAACAAGCGCGTGTCGCTGGCCGACCTGATCGTCCTCGGCGGCAACGCCGCGGTCGAGCAGGCGGCCAAGAAGGCCGGGGTCGAGCTCGAGATCCCGTTCCACCCGGGCCGCACCGACGCCTCGCAGGAGTGGACCGACGCGGAGTCCTTCGAGCTGCTCGAGCCGGAGGCCGACGGCTTCCGCAACTACCAGAAGACCCGCTTCACCGTGCAGCCGGAGGAGATGCTGCTCGACCGGGCCCAGCTGCTGACGCTGACCGCGCCCGAGATGACGGTGCTGGTCGGCGGCATGCGCATGCTGGACGCCAACCACGGCGGCTCGCAGCACGGCGTGTTCACCGACCGGCCGGAGACGCTGAGCAACGACTTCTTCGTCAACCTGCTCGACATGGGCAACAAGTGGGTGCCGACCTCGGCCGAGGAGGAGGAGTTCGAGCTGCGCGACCGCAGCACCGACGAGCTCAAGTGGACCGCGACGCGCGTCGATCTGGTGTTCGGCTCCAACTCGCAGCTGCGGGCCATCTCCGAGGTCTACGGCCAGGACGACGCGCAGGAGAAGTTCGTGCGCGACTTCGCCCGGGCCTGGAACAAGGTGATGGACGCGGACCGCTTCGACCTCGCCTGAGCCGGGCGCACCGGGGTGCGCGGCGGCTCGCCCGCCGCCACCCTGCCCGGTTGTCGCAACGCCTCCCCCGCCGGACCTCGGCGGTGCCCGCTGGACGGGGCACCGCCTTCTTTGTGTGCGCTCACCAGCGCCGGCCCCAGTAATCGGAGCGTATCCTGGCCGCGCGCTCGCGCACGTGCCGCAGCAGGCGCCGGGCCCAGGTGAACTCGATCGCCAGGATGGCGAGGCCGACGGGCACGACCACCAGCGCGGGGCCCGGCGTGACCAGCATCACCAGGCCGATCAGTACGACGGTCAGGCCGACCAGCAGGATCGCGAGCCGGCGGATCTGGCGCAGGCTCATGCGCACGAACTGGTCCACCGCGGAGGGCGTGTCGGGGGACGGCGATGCCTCCGCGAGGGGGTCGTGCGGGTCGTGGGGCTCGCGCGGATCGCGCATGCTCGGCGCTCCGGTCACCCGGCGGCCGTCACCGACGGGCCACCGCGCGTCAGGTGTTCCGCCCCCGATTGATGCGGGCAGCGGTCCGCAGCCGCAGGGCATTGAGGCGGATGAAGCCCTCCGCATCCTTCTGGTCGTAGGCGCCCGCGTCGTCCTCGAAGCTGGCCACGGCGGCATCGAACAGGCTGTCGCTGGCCGACTCGCGCCCGACCACGGCCACGCCACCCTTGTAGAGCTTCAGGCGCACGCTGCCGTTGACGTGCCACTGCGAGCGGTCGACCAGCGCCTGCAGCATCTCGCGCTCGGGGCTCCACCAGTAGCCGTTGTACACCAGCTCCGCGTAGCGCGGCATGAGCTCGTCCTTCAGGTGCGCGGCTTCGCGGTCGAGCGTGATCGACTCGATCGCGCGGTGCGCCTTGAGCAGGATGGTCCCGCCCGGCGTCTCGTAGCAGCCGCGGGACTTCATGCCGACGTAGCGGTTCTCGACGATGTCGATGCGCCCGATGCCATGGGCACCGCCGAGCGCGTTCAGGCGCGACAATGCCTGCGCCGGCGACAGCCGCTCGCCGTCGAGCGCGACGACGTCGCCGCCCTCGAACGTCAGCTCGATGTAGCGCGGCTCGTCCGGGGCCTTCTCCGGCGCCACCGACCAGGCCCACATGTCCTCCTCGGGCTCGGCCGCCGGATCCTCGAGCACCCCGCCCTCGTAGGAGATGTGCAGCAGGTTGGCGTCGACCGAGTACGGCGAGCCGCCGTCCTTCTTCTTCTCGACCGGGATCCCGTGCTCCTCGGCATAGCCGAGCAGGCGCTCGCGCGAGCTCAGGTCCCACTCGCGCCAGGGCGCGATTACGCGCACGTCGGGCGCGAGCGCGTAGGCCCCGAGCTCGAAGCGCACCTGGTCGTTGCCCTTGCCGGTGGCGCCGTGTGCGATCGCGTCGGCCCCGGTCTCGCGCGCGATCTCGACCAGGCGCTTGGCGATCAGCGGCCGCGCGATCGAGGTGCCCAGCAGGTACTCGCCCTCGTAGAGCGCGTTGGCCCGGAACATCGGGAAAACGAAGTCGCGGGCGAACTCCTCGCGCAGATCCTCGATGTAGATCTGCTGCACGCCCAGCGCCTGCCGCCTTGGCGCGCGCCGGCTCGAGCTCCTCGCCCTGCCCCAGATCGGCGGTATAGGTGATCACCTCGCAGCCGTAGGTCTCCTGCAGCCACTTGAGGATCACCGATGTGTCGAGTCCGCCCGAGTAGGCGAGCACCGCCCTGCGTATGCCGCTCATTGCCGCCGCGCTCCCGCTTGCGAGCCGAATCAAAAGGTCGACATTCTACATCATGAGCCTCGTGCCGAGGTCGACGCGCGCTGGTACCACCGCCGCGGTCCAAGTGGCACCCGCGGAGCGTCATGGCGCGGATCGCTCGGCCGTCGGCGCCGGATCGGCCGAGGGGCGGCCGGTGTGGCCGCGGCCGCTCACGCGGGCGCCATGGCACCGTCGCGCCCGTTGCGCGTCGCAGCCCGCGAAGGGGCCGCCGAGCGGCGCACCGGACAGCGCGCCGCCGCGCGCCGGCGCCGGCCTCCCGCCTCCCGAGAGCCCACCGCGACGAGGTACATCATGGCTGACGAGCACGACATCGATTCCCAGGAGACCCAGGAGTGGCTCGACTCGCTGGACACCGTCATCGAGGCCGACGGTGGCGAGCGCGCGCATTTCCTGCTGGAACGCCTGATCGACGAATCGCGGCGCGCGGGGATCAACATCCCGTTCTCGCCGAAGACCGGCTACGTCAACACGATCCCGCAGCACCGCGAGGAACGCAGCCCCGGCAATCACGACCTCGAGTGGAAGCTGCGCTCGTACATCCGCTGGAACGCCACCGCGATGGTGGTGCGCGCGAACAAGAAGAGCGAGGGCATCGGCGGGCACATCGCGAGCTTCGCCTCCGCGGCGACGCTCTACGACGTCGGCTTCAACCACTTCTTCCGCGCGCCGTCGCACGAGCACGGCGGCGACCTGGTCATGATCCAGGGCCACTCGGCGCCCGGGATCTACGCGCGCGCCTATCTCGAAGGCCGGCTCGGCACGGACCAGCTCGACAACTTCCGCCACGAGGTCGACGGCAATGGCCTGTCCTCGTATCCCCACCCGTGGCTGATGCCCGACTTCTGGCAGTTCCCGACCGTGTCGATGGGCCTGTCGCCGATGATGGGCATCTACCAGGCGCGGTTCATGAAGTACATGAACGACCGCGAGCTCGCGGCCGCGCGCGACCGCAAGGTATGGGTGTTCATGGGCGACGGCGAGGTCGACGAGCCCGAGTCGCTGGGCGCGATCTCGCTCGCCGCGCCGCGAGCAGCTCGACAACCTGGTCTACGTGGTCAACTGCAACCTGCAGCGCCTCGACGGGCCCGTGCGCGGCAACGGCAAGATCATCCAGGAGCTGGAGGCCATCTTCCGCGGCGCCGGCTGGAACGTGATCAAGGTGATCTGGGGCTCGTACTGGGATCCGCTGCTGGCGAAGGACCACGACGGGCTGCTGCGCCAGCGCATGGACGAGGCGGTCGACGGCGAGTACCAGACCTTCAAGTCGAAGGACGGCGCATACGTCCGCGAGCACTTCTTCGGCAAGTACGACCAGCTCAAGGAGATGGTGTCGAACATGTCCGACGAGGACGTCTGGCGCCTCAACCGCGGCGGCCACGACCCGCACAAGGTGTATGCCGCGTATGCGCAGGCTGTCAGGCACAGCGGTCAGCCGACGGTGATCCTCGCCAAGACGGTCAAGGGCTACGGCATGGGCGCCGCCGGCGAAGGCCAGATGATCGCCCACCAGCAAAAGAAGATGGACGCCGACGAGCTGCTCAAGCTGCGCGACCGGTTCCGGATCCCGCTCGACGACGAGGCGGCCCGCAACGCCGAGTACTACCACCCCGGCGGCGACAGCGAGGAGATCCAGTACATGCACGAGCGCCGGCGAGAGCTCGGCGGCTACCTGCCGCAGCGCAAGACGCTGGCGACCCCGCTGAAGGTGCCGACGCTCGACATCTTCAAGCCGCTGCTCGACTCCAGCGGCGACCGCGAGATGTCGACGACGATGGGCTTCGTGCGCGGCCTGACCCTGCTGACACGCGACAAGAAGATCGGGCCGAACCTCGTGCCGATCGTGCCCGACGAGGCGCGCACGTTCGGTATGGACGGCATGTTCCGCCAGCTGGGCATTTATTCTCCCGTGGGCCAGCTGTACACGCCCGAGGATGCCGGCTCGATCATGTATTACCGCGAGGACCGCAAGGGCCAGATTCTCGAGGAAGGCATCTGCGAGGCGGGCGCATTGTGTGACTGGCTTGCCGCCGCCACGGCGTACTCGACGCACGGGACCAACATGATCCCGTTCTACATCTTCTATTCCATGTTCGGCTACCAGCGCGTCGGCGACTTCATCTGGGCGGCCGGCGACCAGCAGGCGCGCGGCTTCCTGCTCGGCGGCACGGCCGGCCGCACGACCCTCAACGGCGAGGGGCTGCAGCACCAGGACGGTCACAGCCAGATGACGATGACCGCGGTACCGAACTGCGTGTGCTACGACCCCACGTTCAACTACGAGCTCGCCGTGATCATTCAGGACGGCCTGCGCCGCATGTACCAGGAGCAGGAGAGCGTCTTCTACTACATCACGGTAATGAACGAGAACTATCACCACCCGGCCATGCCCGAGGGCGCCGAGGAAGGCATTCGCAAGGGTCTCTACAAGTACGATGAGGTCAAGCCCGGCGGCAAGGGCAAGCATCCCCGCGTCGATCTGCTGGGCAGCGGCACGATCTTCCGCGAGGTGATCGCCGCCGCGGACCTGCTGCGCGACGACTGGGGCGTCGCCAGCACCCTGTGGAGCGCGACCAGCTTCAGCGAGCTGCGCCGCGACGGCCTCGACTGCGACCGGTGGAACATGCTGCATCCATCGCGCAAGGCGCGCGCCAGCTGGGTGGAGCAGTGCCTCGGCGACAGCGAGGCCCCCGTGGTCGCCTCGACCGACTACATGAAGGCCGTCGCCGACCAGATCCGGCCGTTCCTGGGGCGACCCTATCGCGTGCTCGGCACGGACGGGTTCGGCCGCAGCGACACCCGCGAGGCCCTGCGCAGCTTCTTCGAGGTGGATCGCTACTGGGTCACCATCGCGGCGCTCAAGTCGCTCGCCGACGCAGGCAGCATCGACGCCAAGCGCGTCGGCGAGGCGATCAGGAAGTACGGCATCGACCCCGACAAGCCCAACCCCCTGAGCGTCTGACGGACGCCGGGATGGAACCGCGAATGAACGCGAATATGCGCGAATGGCCCCGGGGAAGTGCGGGTTCTGGCGGAGCGTTGCTGATCCGTCCCGCACCGATGACGCGCGTATTCCGTCCAGACCGGACAGCGCAGCTCTTGCGGCGCGGGATCCGCCACGGCGCCATTCGCGAACATTCGCGTTCATTCGCGGTTCCACACGCGCGCATCGATACTGCCGCGGGCCGCCAGACGATAACCGGGACGCGACCATGAGCCAGACGAAGGACGTACCCGTACCCGACATCGGCGACTTCGACTCGGTCGAGATCATCGAGATCCTGGTCTCGCCGGGCGATACCGATCGAGGCCGAGGACTCGCTGATCACGCTCGAGTCCGACAAGGCCTCGATGGAGATACCCGCCCCCTTCGGCGGCACCGTCAAGGAGGTGAAGGTCAGCGTCGGCGACAAGGTGTCCGAAGGCGATGTCATCTGCACCGTCGAGGAGGCCGCGGAAGCCGCCGCCGGCGACGACGACGATAGCGGCGAAGGCGACGAAGGTGGCGACGCCGGCAAGGCGGCCCCGGCGCCGGACACGCAGTCCGGCGAGCAGCGCCACGAGGCAAAGGGCGAGCAGCCGCGGGACTCCGAGCCCGATGATCGCGGCGCCGCGGAGGCCGGTGAGCCCGCCGCGGCGACCGGCGAGGGCGCGCCCGCGGGCGAGGAGCCGACCCGCCCGCCGGAGCCACCCGGCGGCCGGCAGGGATCCCCCACCGCCCACATCGAGCCCGAGCGGCACCGCAAGGCGCACGCCTCGCCGGGCGTGCGCAGGTTCGCGCGCGAGCTCGGCGTCGATCTCTCGCGCGTGCGGCGGCACCGGGCGCAAGGGCCGCATCCTCAGGGAGGACGTCAAGGCGTTCGTGAAGACGACGCATGCAGCGGCCGGCGGCCGCCGAGGGCGGCCTCGGCGTGGCGCCGATGCCGGAGATCGACTTCTCAGGAATTCGGCGAGGTCGAGACACAGCCGCTCACCAGGATCAACCGGCTGACGGGCCAGAACCTGCATCGCAACTGGGTGACGATCCCGCACGTCACGCAGTTCGACAAGGCGGACATCACCGACCTCGAGGCGTTCCGCAAGGAGCTCAACGCCGAGAGCAAGGACAAGGGGGTCAAGATCACGCTCGTCGTCCTTCCTGATGAAGGCGCTGGTCTCGGCGATGAAGGAGTTCCCCGCTTCAACACGTCGCTCGACGCGACCGGCGAGAACCTGGTATTCAAGAAGTACTTCCACGTGGGCATCGCCGTGGACACGGCGGACGGCCTGGTGGTGCCGGTCATCCGCGACGTGGACCGCAAGACCCTCACCGAGCTGGCTGGCGAGCTCATGGAGGTCAGCGAGAAGGCACGCGACAAGAAGCTGTCTCCGAAGCAGATGAAGGGCGGATCGCATCTCCATCTCTTCGCTCGGCGGCGTCGGCGGCACGGCGTTCACCCCGATCGTCAACGCGCCCGAGGTGGCGATCCTCGGGGTCTCGAAGGCGAGCATGGAGCCGGTGTGGAACGGCACCGAGTTCCAGCCGCGACTGATGCTGCCGCTGTCGTTGTCCTACGACCACCGCGTCATCGACGGCGCCGACGCCGCGCGCTTCACGACGTACCTCAGCCGCCTCCTCGGCGACATGCGCCGCATGCTGCTGTGAATGCCCATGCGCTGAGCCGGGAACCGCGAATGAACGCGAATGAGCGCGAATGGCGCCGAGGATCTGCGCGTCTCAGCGAGCTCGCTGATCCGGCGTCATGCACCGGAGCGCGCGTCGACGACTCAGGCCGGACAGCGCAGCTCCGCCGCGTGCAGTGCCTGCATGGCGCCATTCGCGAATATTCGCGTTCATTCGCGGTTCCCGTGAACTGGCACCGCCATTGCCGTCGCAGCCCGACTGGAAGAGATCATGAGCGAGACGAAGGACATTCCCGTACCGGACATCGGCGACTTCGATTCCGTCGAGGTCATCGAGGTGCTCGTATCGCCCGGCGACACCATCGCCGCCGAGGACTCGCTGATCACGCTCGAGTCCGACAAGGCCTCGATGGAGATCCCCGCGCCCGAGGGCGGCACGGTCAAGGAGGTGAAGGTCGAGGTCGGCCAGAAGGTGAAGGAAGGCGACGTCATCCTCACGCTCGAGGCGGCGGACACCGGCGGCGGTGAGTCGACGGCCGACGACGCCGAGGCACGCGAGTCCGAGGCCGAGCAACCGGCGGAGACAGAGAAGACAGAGGCGAATGACGACGGCGGCAAGGCCGAGCCCCCGAAGCGGAAGGAGGCGCCGGCCCCGAAATCCGCGCCGGGCGACACGGACATCCAGTGCCAGGTCCTCGTGCTCGGCGCCGGCCCGGGCGGCTATACCGCCGCCTTCCGCGCCGCCGATCTCGGGCTGAGCGTCGTCCTGGTCGAGCGCCATGACTCGCTCGGCGGCGTGTGCCTCAACGTCGGCTGCATCCCGTCCAAGGCCTACCTGCACACGGCCGAGATCATCACCTCGGCGGCGCGCGCGGCCGAGCACGGTGTCGAGTTCGGCAAGCCGAAGATCGACAACGCGAAGCTCTCGGCCTGGAAAGACAATGTCGTCGGCAAGCTCACCGGCGGTCTCAAGCAGATGGCCAAGCAACGCGGGGTGACCGTCGTCCACGGCACGGGACGGTTCACCTCGCCCAACTGCACTCACGGTCGAGGGCAAGGACGGCACGAAGACGGTCGGCTTCGAGCAGGCGATCATCGCAGCCGGCTCACAGTCGGCGAGGATCCCCGGCCTGCCCTGGGACGACGGGCGCGTGATGACCTCTACCGCCGCGCTCGAGCTCGAGGAGATCCCCAAGCGCCTGCTGGTGATCGGCGGCGGCATCATCGGACTGGAGATGGCCTGCGTCTACGACGCCCTCGGTTCGAGGGTGACTGTCTGCGAGATGGCCGACGGGCTCATGCCGGGCACGGACCGCGACCTCGTGAAGGTCCTCGAGAAGCGCATCAAGTCACGCTACGAGGCCATCTACACGAAGTCGAAGGTGGCCCAGGCGGAGGCCCAGAAACAGGGGATCAAGGTCCACTTCGAGGGCGACAAGACGCCGGACACGGAGGTCTTCGACCGCGTGCTCGTATCCGTGGGCCGCTCACCGAACGGCAGCAGCATCGGGGCGGAGGACGCGGGCGTCGAGGTCGACGAGCGCGGATTCATCGCGGTCGACGAGTTCCAGCGCACGAATGTCGGCCATATCTTTGCGATCGGTGATATCGTCGGCCAGCCCATGCTGGCCCACAAGGCCACGCACGAGGGCAAGGTCGCCGCCGAGGTCTGTGCCGGCGAGAAGTCGGCCTTCGACGCACGCACCATTCCGTCGGTCGCCTACACCGATCCCGAGGTCGCCTGGGCGGGGCTGACCGAGACCGAGGCGAAGGACAAGGGCATCGCCTACGAGAAGGCGAGCTTCCCCTGGGCCGCGTCCGGGCGGGCGCTCGGGATGGGTCGTGACGACGGGGTGACCAAGCTGCTCTACGATCCCGACACGCAGCGCATACTCGGCGCCGGCATGGTCGGCCCCCATGCCGGGGATCTGGCCGCCGAGGCCACGCTCGCGATCGAGATGGGCGCCGACGTCCAGGACGTGGCGCTGACCATCCACCCGCACCCCACCCTGTCCGAGACGGTCGCCTTCGCCGCGGAGATCGCCGAGGGCACGGTCACCGACCTCTACCTGCCGAAGAAGGGCCGCAGGTAGGCGTCGCCCGGGGCGCCTGGCGGCCGGCCTGCGCGCGGCGCGCCGCGCGCCTGCAGTGCCGATGCGCCTTACAGCGTCGGGTGGCCCTCGTGCGCATGTGTGCGCTCGTAACGCCCCTGGCACTCGATGCAGCGCAGCGCCGTCGGATAGGCCTCCAGGCGGCCCGGGTCGATCGCCTCGCCGCAGTCGACGCACTCGCCGTAGGCCCCCTGCTGGAGGCGCATGAGCGCCGCGTCGACGGCGCGCAGGTCCCGGACGTGCCGGTGGATCTCGGCCAGGTTCTCGTCGACGAGCAGGTCCGCGAGGGCCTGGTCCTCGAGGTCGCCCACCTGGCCCGCCAGGTCCACGTAGTGCTGGCTGTCGAACCGAGCCAGCTCGGCGCGTATATCGGCGGCCACGGCCTCGCGCCGCACCTCCAGCGTGGCGCGGAAATGCCGCCGCTGCTCTTCGCTCAACCGCGATCCCATGTCTGCACCTCCCGGTCGCGCGCCTGCGCGGCGCATGGAGGATATGTGCGGGCCGCTGGCGCACTATCAACCCCGGGGTTGACGGCGCGCATCGGGGCCCGTATTCAATGGACCCGGGCAGCGAACAGGGAGATACCGGATGCTCGCGGCGAGACTGTTGAGACGTGGCCTGGCGCCGTTCCTGGACCACACGGGTGCCGGGCTCCGTTTCGTGTTCAGCGACGGCGAGTCGCTGTCGAACGCGAGCGGCGAGCCCGAGGCGACCGTGACCTTCCGCAGCTCGCGCGCGGAATGGAACGCCGTCGCGTTCGGTTATATCGGCATGCTCGAGGCCTACTTCCGCCAGCAGATCGACATCGACGGGGACCTCTGCGCCGTCTTCCGGGCCAGCTACGACAGCCGATTCTCGAAGCCGAATCCGCTGGTTGCCGTGCGCAACCGCTGGCACGAGTGGCGCCATTCCAACCGCACGATCGCGCAGGCCAGGGCCAACGCGCGGGCGCACTACGGGCTGCCACGCGAGTTCTTCCGCTACTGGCTCGACGACCCGACGATGACCTACACGTGCGCCTACTGGAAGGAGGGCACGACCACGGTCGACGAGGCACAGCGCAACAAGCTCGAGCATGTATGCCGCAAGCTCCGGCTGCAGCCCGGCGAACGCATGGCGGACATCGGCTGCGGCTGGGGCGGGCTGATGTACCACGCGCACCAGCGCTATGGCGTGGATGTCACGGGCTACAACGCGACCACCGAACAGGTGCGCGACCTGCGCGACGACATCGAGCGCGACGGGCTCGGCGCCCACCTCGCCGTCGAGGAGGCGGATCATCGCGAGGTGGACGAGCAGTTCGACAAGGTCGCCCACGTGGGGGTCCTCGAGCACTGCGGGCGCGATCAGCTGCGACCGGGAATCGAGGCGCTGGCCCGCGCGACCAGGCCCGGCGGGCTCGGCGTGCTGCACTACATCGGGCACGTGGGCCAGTTCAACACGGAGTTCTACATCCGCAAGCACGTGTTCCCGGGGGGCTGGATCCCGAGCCTGACCGAGACGCTCGACATCATGGAAGAGAATGGGCTCGAGATCCTGGACATCGAGAACCTGCGACGTCACTACGCGCTCACGCTCGACGCCTGGGCGGAGCGCTTCGACCGTCACTGGGAGGAGATCCGCCAGCTCGATCCGGAACGCTTCGACGAGCATTTCCGGCGCAACTGGCGCGTCTATCTCTACGGCTGCGCGGAAATGTTCCGCTCGCTCAACGGCTATACGCACCTCTTCCAGATCGTGTTCAGCAAGGGCAACGTCGGTTACGACTATCCGATGAGCCGGGCGTACCAGTACGCGCCCGATTTCCAAGCGGCCGCCGACGACACCGAGACGCGGCGGACGGCCGGGTAATGACGGCGCCGGACGACGCCAGCGGCTCCGCCGCGGCGGGCCACCGCCAGCGCTGCGCGCAGCTGCTGGCGCGCTACCGTGCGGCCGGCGACAGCGTGCGCCTGTCCAAGGAGACGTCGAACCTCTTCCGCGACCGCGCCGGCCACGGTCGTGCCCTCGACGTGCGCGATTTCCGCCACGTGCTCGCGGTCGACCCCGCGGCCGGCGCGATCGACGTCGAGGGCATGGCGCCCTACGACGCCATCGTGGACGCGACGCTCGCGCACGGGCTCATGCCGGCGGTGGTGCCGCAGCTGCGCTCGATCACGATCGGTGGCGCCGTCTCCGGAGTCGGCATCGAGGCCTCGTCGTTCCGCTACGGCCTGGTGCACGACTCCGTTGCCGAGCTCGAGATCCTCACCGGCGCCGGCGAGATCGTGACCGCACGCCCCGACAACGAGCACGCGGAGCTGTTCTTCGGCTTCCCGAACTCGTACGGCACCCTGGGATACGCCCTGCGCGTGCGCACGCTGGCGGTGGAGACCCGCCCCTACGTGCGCCTGCGCCACGCTGCGCGCACACGGACCCCGCCGCCTTCTTCGCCGACCTGGAGGCGCGCTGCGAGGCCGGCGAGGACGATTTCATCGACGGCACCGCGTTCGCGCCGGACGAGCTGTACCTGACGCTCGGCGCATTCACCGAGTCGGCGCCGTGGACCAGCGACTACACGTTCGAGAACATCTACTACCGTTCGATCCGCGAGCGCGACGAGGACTATCTCTCGGTCCGCGACTTCATCTGGCGCTGGGACACCGACTGGTTCTGGTGCTCGAAGAACGTCTACGCCCAGAACCCGTTGGTGCGGCGCCTGCTGGGCCGCCGCCGGCTCAACTCGGTGACCTATCAGAAGATCATGCGCTGGAACGCGCGCTGGGGGCTGACCCGCCGGCTCAACCGGCTGCTCGGCGTGCATACGGAATCGGTGATCCAGGACGTGGACATCCCGGTGGCGCACGCCGCGGAGTTCCTCGACTTTTTCGACCGCGAGATCGGCATCCGCCCGGTGTGGATATGCCCCGTCCGGGCATGGCGCCGCGACCGGCGCTTCGACCTCTACCCGCTCGATCCCGACACGCTGTACGTCAATTTCGGTTTCTGGGACGTCATCCGCACGCGCGAGGGCTACCCGGGCGGCCATTTCAACCGCAAGGTCGAGCGCAAGGTCGCCGAGCTCGGCGGGATCAAGTCGCTGTACTCGAGCTCGTACTACACGGAGGACGAGTTCTGGCGGCAGTTCGATCGCGAGGCGTACACGCGCCTGAAACGGCGCTACGATCCCGACGCGCGCCTCAAGGACCTGTACGGCAAGACGGTCCGCGGGGACTAGCAGCCTGTCGGACACCGCGCGCCGTACTCGACCGTGACCGCCGGCTCACCGCGACGGCACCCGGAAACACCGCGCATGCGCCAGCATTTCCTGCACCAGCTGTTCGCCCCCGGCGGGATCGCCGTGTTCGGGGCCAACGACGAGGCCACCTCGGTCGGCGGGCGCGTGCTGCGCAACCTGCGCGAGGCCGGCTACGCGGGCGGGCTCTACCCGGTCAACCCGCATCACGAGCACGTGCAGGGCCTGCCCTGCGTCGGCCGGCTGCGCGAGGTGCGCGAGCCGGTCGAGCTCGCGATCATCGCGACGCCGGCGGACACCGTGGCCCGGATCCTGCGTGACTGCGGCGAGCACGGCGTGGGCATCGCGGTGGTGATGTCGGCCGGCTTCGGCGAGGCGGGCGAGGCAGGCCGCCGGCGCGAGCGCCAGGCGCTCGAGATCGCGCACCAGTACGACCTGCGCGTGGTCGGCCCGAACTGCCTCGGCCTCGCCCGCCCGTCGCAGCACCTCAACGCGACCTTCAGCCTTGACGTGGCGCAGCCGGGTCGACTGGCGCTGGTGTCGCAGTCGGGCGCCCTGTGCACCGCGATCCTGGACTGGGCGGCCCCCAGGCAGCTGGGCTTCTCCGCCGTGGTATCGCTCGGCGATGCCGCGGACGTCCATTTCGGCGACGTCCTCGACTACCTCGCACAGGACCGCGAGACGAGCAGCATCCTGCTCTACATCGAGGGTATCCGCTGGCCGCGGCGTTTCCTCAGCGCACTGCGCAGTGTCGCGCGCATCAAGCCGGTCATCGTGATCAAGGCAGGCCGCCACGCCGAGGGCTCGCGTGCCGCCATGACGCACACGGGCGCCCTGGTGGGCGACGACGACGCGTTCAACGCGGCCCTGAGGCGCGCGGGGGCGGTGCGCGTGCAGACGATCAGCCAGTTGTTCAGCGCCGCGCAGATCCTCGCGGAGTATCCCGGGGACATCCGCGAGCGCCTCGCGGTCATCACGAACGCGGGCGGTCCGGGCGTGCTCGCCGCCGACCGCGCGGCCGACCTCGACATCGATCTGCCCGCCCCGACCGACGACATGCTGGCACGGCTCGACGCCGGCATGCCCGCAAGCTGGTCGCGCGCGAACCCGCTCGACATCCTGGGCGACGCACCGCCCCGGCGCTACGAGCTGGCGCTGTCGACCTGCCTCGCCGCCCGCGGCATCGATGCCGTGCTCGTGATCCTCACCCCGCAGGCCATGTCCGACCCGCAGGCGGCCGCCGAGGTCGTGATCGCCGCGCGCGCGCGCAGCCGGCGTCCCGTGCTCGCCTGCTGGATGGGCGGCGAGCGCGTCGAGGCCGCGCGACGACGTTTCTACGACTCCCGCGTGCCCCACTTCCCGTCGCCGGAGGCCGCGGTGGAGGCCTTCTCCTGCCTGGCCGAGCGGCGCCGCAACCGCGAGCTGCTGATGCAGGTGGCCGAGCCCCGCACGCACCCGGGCGAGCCCGACGCGGACGGCGCGCGCCTGATCATCGAGGCTGCGCTGGGGGAACACCGGCAAGTGCTGTCGGAGATGGAGTCGAAGGCCGTGCTGAGCGCGTTCGGTATCGCGACCATCCCGTCCGTGGGGGCGCAGTCGGCGGCCGACGCGCTGGTCAGCGCGGAGTCACTCGGGTTCCCCGTGGCGATGAAGATCGACTCGCCGGACGTCACGCACAAGTCGGACGTCGGCGGCGTGCGCCTGAACGTCCCCAACGCGCAGGCGGTACGCCGCACCTACGGCGAGCTCGTCGAGGCCGTGCACGCGGCCCGGCCCGAGGCGCGCATTCGCGGCGTCACGGTCGAGCGCATGCACACCTCGCCGCACGCGCGCGAGCTCATGATCGGCGTCGCCCGGGACGAGGTGTTCGGGCCCGTGATCAGCTTCGGCGCCGGCGGCACCGCCGTGGAGATCATCCGCGACCGCTCCGTGGCGCTGCCGCCGCTCAACAGCTTCATCGCCGCGCGCATGATCGACGACACCCGGGTGGCCCGCATGCTGGGCGACTGGCGCCACATGCCCGCGGTGGACCGCGAGGCGCTCGAGGAGGCGCTGCTGCGGATCTCCGAGCTCGTGTGCGAGCTGCCGCACGTGATCGAGCTCGACATCAACCCGCTCATGGCCAGCCCCGCCGGCATACAGGTCGTCGACGCCCGCATCACCATCGCGTCACCACCGCCGGCGCTGGAGCCGTACGGCCACATGGCCATTCATCCCTTCCCGGCGCACATGCAGCAACACTTCCAGGCGCCGGACGGCAGCGAGATCGTCATCCGCCCCATCCGGCCCGAGGACGCCGAGATCGAGCAGGCCTTCGTGCGCAGTCTCTCGGACGCGTCGCGCTACCTGCGCTTCATGGCGAGCCTCAAGGAGCTCTCGCGCGAGATGCTCGTGCGCTTCACGCAGATCGACTACGACCGCGAGATGGCGCTGATCGCGGTCACCGAGCGCGGCGGGCAGGAGGTACAGCTCGGCGTGGCGCGCTACACCATCACCCCCGACGGCGAGGGCTGCGAGTTCGCCATCGTCGTCGCCGACGAGGTCCAGGGCACCGGGCTCGGCAGCCGGCTGCTGCGCAGCCTGATGGAGGCGGCCCGCGACCGCGGCCTCGGCGAGATGGTGGGCGAGACGCTGTCGACCAACGACCCCATGCGCTCGCTCGCCGAGCGCATGGGCTTCACCGTTCGCACCAGCCCGGACGACCCGACCATCCTGCTGATGCAGCGCACGCTCTGAGGCCGCCTCGGCGCGGTTTGACGCGCCACGCGCGCCGGCCCACGCTGGACGCGACCGTTTCCGGAGGGGCCATGGCGGAACCGAAGTTCTACATCGGGCAGCTCGTGCACCACCGCAGGTTCGACTACCGTGGGGTGATCGTCGACGTCGATCCCGAGTACGACGGCACGCAGGAATGGTACGAGCTCATGGCCCGGAGCCGGCCGCCCAAGGACGCGCCCTGGTACCACGTGCTCGTCGACGGTGCCCGGCACGCCACCTACGTCGCCGAGCGCCACCTCGAGCCGGACGCCACGGGGGACCAGGTCGACCACCCCGCCCTGGGCGAGTTCTTCGACCGCTTCGAGAACGGCCGCTACGTCCGCGCCCGCTACAACTGACCCGCCCTGCGCTCAGGCATCGCCCGTCCGGGAACCGCGAATGGACGCGAATATGCGCGAATGGCGCCTTGCTGGAATCAGGCGCTCGCCGTGGAGCTTCGCTGAAGCGATCGGAACCACGGATGAACACAGATGGACACAGAGGCTGCCGCGCATGTGCCAGGCTCGGCGGAGCTGCGCTGGTGACGCCGTGGCTGCCCACGGCGTGGGGATGAACCACAAAATTCACACAAAATGAACACAAAATGGGCTCGTGCCGGCACTCACGTCGGTGCTCGCAGTGACCCATTTTGTGTTTATCTTGTGTTCATTTTGTGGTTCCTGCCGGGCCTCGGGTCGGCACCTGCGCGCGGGCATGGCACCGTACCATGGAGAGCGTCCCCAGGAGTGCGGTAAAAGGCGGTAGGCCGGCGCACCGCGGGTCTACCCGGCAGGAGTTGGGTTGTGACGACCTGGAACCCTACGACGAAGGAGACCGCGATGACCGACAACAGGATGGCACTGCTGGAGATGGCGGAGAAGGCCGGCGAGACCGATTTTCTGCGCGATTTGATCCGCGAGGTGGTCGAAGAGCTCATGGAGGCCGAGGTCGACAGCCGCTGTGGCGCGGGGCGCCACGAGCGCAGCGAGGCGCGCGCCGATCAGCGCAACGGCTACCGCAGCCGGCGCTGGGACACGCGGGTGGGCTCGATGGAGCTGTCGATCCCGCGGCTGCGCCACGCGAGCTACCTGCCGGGCTTTCTCGAGCCGCGCCGGGCGGCCGAGCAGGCGCTCACAGCGGTGGTCCAGGAGGCCTATATCCAGGGCGTGTCGACACGCTCGGTTGACGCGCTGGTCCAGGCGGCGGGGATGACGGGGATCTCCTCGTCGCAGGTCTCGCGGCTGTGCGCGTCGATCGATGAGCGCGTGTCGGCGTTCCTGGCGCGCCCGATCGAGGGCGAGTGGCCGTACCTGTGGCTCGATGCGACCTACGTGAAGGCGCGCGAGGGCGGGCGCGTGGTGACCAAGGCCTGCGTGCTCGCCGTCGGCGTCAACGCCGCGGGCCGGCGCGAGGTGCTGGGCCTGGCGGTGGGCCCGGCGGAGACCGAGAAGTTCTGGAGCGCGTTCCTGCGCGATCTCGTCGGGCGCGGCCTGAGCGGCGTCCAGCTGGCGATCTCGGACGCCCACCAGGGCCTCAAGCAGGCGATCGGGCGCATCCTCGGCGCGAGCTGGCAGCGCTGCCGGGTGCACTTCATGCGCGATGTGCGCGCCCATGTCCAGCGCCGCCACCAGGCGATGGTCATCGCCGCGATCCGCACGGCGTTCGCCCAGCAGGACCAGGCGGCGGCGCACGCGCAGTGGCGCGAGACCGCGGACTCGCTGCGCCCGCGCTTCGCCCGCGTCGCCGCGATGATGGACGACGCCGAGGACGACGTGCTCGCCCACACGGCGTTCCCGCCGGCGCACTGGTCGAAGATCGCCTCGACCAACCCGCTCGAGCGCGTCAACAAGGAGATCAAGCGCCGCACCGACGTCGTCGGCATCTTCCCCAACGAGGCCGCGATCCACGCGCCTGGTCGGGGCGGTGGTGCTCGAGCAGTCCGACGAGTGGCAGGTCGGGCGCTGCTACATGGCCCAGCACAGCCTGGCGGCGATCACCGAAGCCGACGAGCAACCGAGCAAGGAACTCGAACAGGCAGCCTGAACACCGGCTACGGAGACCTCGGACCGGCTGACCGCAAAGTTACACACTTGACGGGACACGACCGTACCATGGCGGCCCTGCGGCAGCCTCGGTGTCCATCTGTGGTTCCAGCCGCCAGCAGCGTAGCTCCACGGCGAGCGCCTGAGTCCAGCAAGGCGCCATTCGCGCATATTCGCGTCCATTCGCGGTTCCAGCCTGCGCCGTCAGATCTCCGCCCACATGCGCTGGAGGTTGGCCAGGCTCTTGCTGACGGCGTCGAAGTCCTCGGTCTTGCCCTCGCGGTCGAACATGCGCCGGCGCGCGGTGTCGAGGTCGAACAGGACCTCGCGGCGGGCGCCGTCACGCACCGTGCTCTGGGCCCAGCCGATCGCCGCCACGCGCTCGCCGCGGGTCACCGGCGCCACGCGGTGGAGCGTCGACGAGGGGTAAACCACCATCGAGCCGGCCGGCAGCTTGTAGCTCTGCTCCCCCGCCGTGGTGTCGGTGACCAGCTCGCCGCCGTCGTAGCTCTCCGGGTCGGACAGGAACAGCGTGAACGACACGTCGGTGCGCATCGGCCCGTCGGGCCCGTCCATCACCGCGTCGTCGACATGGTTGCCGTATTCCATGGAGTCGGAGTAGCGGCTGAAGCGCACCGGCATGCGCCGACGCGGGCGCGTGGCCATCTGGAACAGCTGGCTGGCCCCGATGGCGTGATCGACCTCGGAGCGCAGGGCCACGACACGCGCGTCGCGGCTGTTCGCCTGCTCGTTGCGCTTGACCGTGCGCGCGTGCCAGCCGGCGGTCTCGCGGCCGTCGCGGAAATCGGCCTGGGCGAGCTCCTCGCGGATCCGGGCGACATCTTCCGCCCCCAGTACGTTGGCGATACAGACGATCACGGCGCTGCCTCCTCGGGCGTGGGTCTCGGTAACGCCAATGATACCGGCAATGCGAATCACTTGCATTCATATTGCCCGACGGGCACAGTGACTCTCCCGGCGGCGGCGCCCCCGCCGCGAGCGCACCGGAACCGTAGCGGAGGATCACGATGGGCAATCAGAAGCTGAAGCTCTGGGTCGGAATCGGCGCCTGCGTGCTCGCGGGCAGCAGCACCGCGGCCGCGGCCGAGACGGGTTCACCCCAGCCGCCGCGGACGCACGCGGCACCGTCGCTGATCGTCGCTTCCGCCACGGATGACGGCGGCGAAGGCGGCGAGGCCGCGGCCGGCGGCGAAGGTGGCGAAGGCGGTGAAGGTGGCGAGGCCGCGGCCGGCGGTGAAGGCGGTGAAGGTGGCGAAGGCTCCGGGATCAGCGGCGCCTGCGCCCGGCGCCGGTGGTGAAGGCGGCGAGGCCGCGCCGGCGGCGAAGGCGGCGAGGCCGCAGCCGGCGGCGAAGGCGGCGAGGCCGCAGCCAGCGGCGAAGGTGGCGAGGGCGCCGGTGGTGAAGGCGGCGAAGGCGGCGGCGCCGGCGCCATGAGTGTCTTCGGCGGCGGCGGCGAGGGCGCCGGTGGTGAAGGCGGAGAAGGCGGCGGCGAAGGTGGGGAAGGCGGCGAGGCCGGCTCCTACGGGCCCAGCGCCACCGAGAGCCCCGGCGTCTACTACACCCAGCTCGCCCTGATGCTCGGGCACATGGAGGTCGGCCGCGCCCTCTACGAGGCGGGCCAGCCCGCGATCGGCAGCACGCACCTGGGCCACCCGGCCGCCGAGCACCTGCCCGCGGTGCGCGCGGCGCTCGCCGAGCGCGGCATGGACGAGACCTGCGCGCGCATCGAGCAGCTCGCGAGAGAGGCTACCGGCAACGCCGACTGGTCCGCCGTGCAGTCGACCTTCGAGGCCACGCAGGAGGCGATCCGGGCAGCAATGGACGACGTGCCCGCCGGGCAGCGCCGTGACCCGTCCTTCGTCTCGAAGGTGCTCACGGCGATGCTCCACCAGGCGCGCCACGAGTACCAGGAGGCGATCGACGACGGCGAGTTCGTCGCCGATCACGAGTACCACGACTCCTGGGGCTTCGTGCAGGTGGGCCGCCGGCTGCTCGACGACAACGCCGACGCGTTCCGGGCCGCCGATGCCGACGCCTACGCGGAGCTGCGCGAGCACTACGAGCGCGTCATGGCGGCCTGGCCGACGGCCACCGTGCCATCGAGGCCCGCGCTGTCGGTGCCGGCCCTCTACGGCCGCATCTCCGCGTTCGAGTTCGCCGCGGGCAAGTTCCACTGACGACGACCCTCCCCGCGCGCGGCCCGGCGCCGCCCGCGGGGAGGGTGCCCGGCTGATCCATGTCAGCCGCGGGCTGTTCATGCCGCTCGGCGGCGGCCTCGAGGCCCTGCAGACGGCCACGATCTCTCCGGCCTGCCCTTATCACTCGTGCTGCTCGTGCTGTGCGTCGGGCTCTGGCGGGCGCTGGCACGCGAGGGTATGGCGGGCGCGCTCGAGGAGCCGGGGATCGGCGAAGGCGCAGCCGGTGTTCCGGTCGATCTGGCGGAGACCCACGAGTCGCGCGGCCACGCTGCGGCTAGGCGGGCCGGCCCACGAACGCGCTGGAGCCGGACGCGGCGCCCGCGAGCCGGCGCGACCCGGGGCGCCAGTGGGTCATCTGTGCCCTGGCGAGCGCGTGGCACAGCGAGGTGACCTGGGCGACCGTGAGACGAGCACGGTGGCTCGCATGCGAGTCGAACGATCGCCAACTGCCCTCGACCGGGCCACCTCGAGCCCACCGCCACCGGCTACGTGCCCGACCTCGCCGGCGCGCGCGTCGCGAGCGCCACGCCGAGGGTGGCCAGGGCGATGCCCGGCCAGGCCAGTGGGGGCATCGCCTCCCCCAGCACTGCCCAGGCGATCAGGGCCGCGCCCGGCGGCACCAGGAAGAACAGCGCCGACACGCGTGCGGCCTCGCCGTAGCGAAACATCGCGAGCAGCAGCGTGATCGCGATCAGCGAATTGCCGATCACGAGGTAGCCGAGCGCCACCCACAGCCCCGTCACCCACTCCACGTGCAGCTCCTCGAGCAGCGCGGCGGCAGGGGCGATGACGGCAAAGGCCACGACGTACTGCACTGCGTTCGCGGTGACCGGGTGGTGGTGGACCCCGAAACGCTGCTCGTAGAGGGTGCCGGCGGTGATCGCCGCGAGCGCACCGGCGGCCGCGAGCAGGCCGGGCGCCGTGGTGCCACCGACCGCGGAGCGCGCGACCACCACCAGGGCGGCCCCGCCGAGGCCGAGGAGCAACCCGGCCCAGCGGTGGCCCCCGACCCGCTCGCCGGCGGTCCAGGGGACCAGCAGGGCCACCAGGATGGGTTGCAGCGAGACGATCAGCGCGACCCCGCCGGCGCTGCCGCCGAGCGCGAACGCATGGTAGGTCAGCCCGAAGTAGAGCGCCTGCAGCAGCAGCCCGACGGCGGCCAGGTGGCCCCAGTCCGCGGCCCGGCGCGGCAGCGGCGGCCGCAGCGCCACGACCAGCGGCACCAGCACCAGCAGCACGCAGCCGTAGCGCAACGCCAGGAAGGTCATGGGCTCGGCGTGGGCGAGTCCCAGCTTGCCGAAGCTGAAGCCCGCCGACCAAAGCAGCACGAACAGCGCGGGCGCATAGCCGATCCAGGCGGGCACCGTGCCCGTGTCATTGCCCCGGCTGGCCTGTGTCATCGCCCCGCCTCGCGACCGCAAGGCCGAGAGCCTACGGCGCCGCCGGCGCGCACGCCAGCGACCGCCCGGGCGCACGCCGGCCACGCCCGCCGGCCTGCTAGACTGCGCCCAGTCATCGCCACCGGCCGAGGCCGTGGATGGAACCGGGAGCCCCGCGCCCACTGCTGTTCGGCGTGTTCAAGCGCACCAGCCCGCCGGTCTTCGCGGGCTCGGCCGTGCTCGCCTTCGGCCTGGTGGCCTTCGTCCTGCGCGACCCGGGGCACGCGGCCGGCGTGTTCGCGACCCTCCAGCACCAGATCACGGCCTGGTTCGGGTGGCTCTACCGCTATGCCATCACGGCGGTGCTGCTGTTCTCGCTGCTGCTGCTGGCGAGCCGCCACGGCAACCTGCGCCTGGGCACGCCCTACAGCGAGCCGGCGTTCGAGCGCCTGAGCTGGTACGCCATGATGTTCGGCGCCGGCATGGGCATCGGGCTGCTGTTCTGGAGCGTGTCCGAGCCGCTCGCGCACTTCGCGCGCCCGCCCAGCGGGCCCGGCGGCACCGCGGCGGCGGCCGAGCGTGCGCTGCGCCTGACCTTCTTCCACTGGGGCCTGCACGCCTGGGCCGTCTACGCCGTCGTCGGGCTGGCGCTGGCCTACTTCGGGTATCGCCGCGGCCTGCCGCTGACGATCCGCTCGACGCTGTTCCCGCTGCTCGGGCGCCGGATCCTCGGCTGGCCGGGCCACGTCGCCGACATCGTCGCCGTCGTGGCCACGCTGTTCGGGGTGGCGACCTCGCTCGGCCTGGGCGCGATCCAGCTCAACGCCGGCCTCGACTACCTGCTGGGCATACCGGTGCACGGCGCCGTCCAGCTGCTCGCGGTCGCCGCGATCACCGCGATCGGCACCTGGGCACTGGCGCGCGGCCTCGACCAGGGCATCGCGGCGGTCAGCCGGCTCAACATCGGGATTGCCGCCGCGCTCATGCTCGTGGTGCTGCTGCTGGGGCCGACCATCCGCCTGCTGGAGATCCTCGGCGAGGCGACCATGGACTATCTCGTGAGCCTCCCCGGGCTCACGCTCTGGAGCAACGCCTTCGGCGAGCCGGACTGGCAGCAGCAGTGGACGCTGTTCTACTGGGCCTGGTGGATCTCCTGGTCGCCCTTCGTGGGCATGTTCATCGCCTGGATCTCGCGCGGCCGCACCATCCGCGAGTTTCTGGCCGGTGTCCTGCTGTTCCCGACCGGGGCCACCCTCGTCTGGATGACGATCTTCGGCGGCACGGCCCTGCACCTCGAGCTGTTCGCCGATGCCGGCATCGCGGCGGCGGCCGCCGAGGACGTGAGCCGGGGCCTGTTCCTGATGTTCGACCGTCTGCCCCTGTCCGGCCTGCTCGGTGCAACCGCGTGCCTCGCGCTGGTGACCTTCTTCGTGACCTCGTCCACCTCCGGGGCATTCGTCATCGACATCATGACCGCCGGCGGCGATCCCGATCCGCCGCGCATCCAGCGCCTGTTCTGGTCGGTCATGATCGGCCTGGTGGCCGGCGCCCTGCTGCTCGGCGGCGGCCTGACCGCGCTGCAGACCGCCGCGATCCTCGCCGGCCTGCCCTTCACCATCGTGCTGTTGCTGCTGTGCGCCGGGGTCTGGCGGGCGGTGTCGCTCGAGGCGGCCGGCGGCGGCGCCTCCGGGCCGGGGACGGACGGGTGGCCGGGCCCGAGGTGAGCGCCCACGCGCGCCGAACCCGCGACGCCCGCGCGCGGTCCAAGGGGCAGTGACTCCCGGAGCCTCCACGATGGCCGTACCCGTAACAGTGTTCTCCGACTACATCTGCCCGTTCTGCTACGTCGGCAGCCGGCGCCTGCTGCAGCTGACCGACGAGTTCGACCTCGACATCCTCTGGGCCAACATCGAGATCCATCCCGACAACCCGGCCGCGGGGCGACCGGTCGAGGAGCTGGGCTACCCGCCGGAACAGTGGCGGCAGATGATGGCGGCGCTGACGCGCATGGCCGAGGCCGAGGGCCTGCCCATCGTCGAGCGCACGTTCACGACCAACTCGCGGCGCGCGCTGCTGCTCGCCGAGGCCGCCAAGGACGCCGGCGCCGACACGTTCGCGTGCATCCACGAGCGCCTGTTCCGGGCGTACTTCGGCGAGCGCCGCAACATCGGTGACCCGGAGGTACTCGCCGCGATCGCATCCGAGTGCGGCATGGACGGGCACCGGGTCGAGGCCGCATGGAGCGACCCCGAATACGCCGAGCGCCTGCGGCAGTACCACGAGGCGGCCGCGCGCATCGGCGTGACCGGCACACCCACCTACGTGATCAACAACGAGCAGGCGCTCGTCGGCGCGGTCGAGACCGAGGAGCTGCGCCAGGCACTGGCGCGGGTGATCGGCTGAACGGCCGGTTCGCGAGCAAGCTCGCTCCTACCGGGGGCCATCGAGACCTCGTAGGAGCGAGCTCGCTCGCGAAGGCGCAGGCGCGCCCCACAAGCCATTGATTCTCGGGAAGATAGTGGTGGCGATGGCTGGACTTGAACCAGCGACACCAGCATTATGAATGCTGTGCTCTAACCGACTGAGCTACATCGCCACGGGCTGGCAGAGGCGGGATTCTGGCGCCGGCCCCGCGGGGTGTCAAGGCGCCCCGGCGGCCCCGCCAGCGCCGGCGCCCGGTGCTCGCCGCGGGCGCCTTCAGCGGCGCGTCGTCGGCCTCACACGTTGAAGCGGAAGTGGCAGACGTCGCCCTCCGCGAGGACGTACTGCTTGCCCTCGAGGCGCCAGCGGCCGGCGTCCTTCGCGCCCTGCTCGCCGCCGTAACGCACGAAATCGTCGAACGAGACCACCTCGGCGCGGATGAAGCCGCGCTGCATGTCGGAGTGGATCTCGCCCGCGGCCCGCGGCGCGGTCGCGCCGCGCTGCACGGTCCACGCGCGCACCTCCTTCGGCCCGGCGGTGAAGAAGGTCTGCAGCCCGAGGAGCTCGTAACCGGCACGGATGACGCGATTGAGACCGGGCTCCTCGAGGCCGAGCTCCTCGAGGAATTCCGCGCGCTCGCCCGGCTCGAGCCGTGCCAGCTCGGCCTCGATCCTGGCGCAGACGGGGACCACGACGGCGCCCTCGCGTGCCGCGATCTCCCGTAGCGCCTCGAGCCTCGGGTCGTCGCGCAATCCGTCCTCGGCGACGTTGGCGATGTACATCACCGGCTTGGCGGTGATCAGGTGCAGCTCGCGCAGCGTCGCGCGCTGGTCGTCGGGCACGTCGTCGAAGGTGCGCACCGGGTTGCCCGCGTCGACGTGTGCCTGCAGGGCCGCGAGGAAACGGTGGCGCGCGACGGCCGCCCTGTCGTTCGACTTCGCGGCCTTGGCCGCGCGCTCCACCGCGCGCGCCAGGGTCTCCATGTCCGCGAGCAGCAGCTCGGTGGCGATGGTCTCGATGTCGGCGGCGGGATCGACGCGGCCCGACACGTGGATCACGTCGTCGTCGTCGAAGCAGCGCACGACCTGGGCGACCGCGTCGGTCTCGCGGATGTGCGCCAGGAACTGGTTGCCGAGCCCCTCGCCCTTCGAGGCGCCCGCGACCAGGCCGGCGATGTCGACGAACTCCATGGTCGTCGGGATCACCTCCTTCGGGCGCACGATCGCCGCCAGCTCGTCGAGACGCGGGTCGGGCACGGGCACGACGCCGACGTTCGGATCGATCGTGCAGAACGGATAGTTGTCGGCCGCGATCTCGTTGGCGGTCAGCGCGTTGAACAGCGTCGACTTGCCCACGTTGGGCAGGCCGACGATGCCGCATTTGATGCCCATCGTCGTGGAGCTCCGGATGTTTCGCGGCGCGACGCAGCGCGCTCAGGCGCCCGTGTGCAACGCGTGCATGGCCGCCTCGACGTCGCCCTCGCCCAGCAGATGCTCGCTCTCGTCGAGCGCGCGATCGATGGCCGCTTCCATCGCCCGGCGATCGTCGGGCGACGGACGCGCCAGGACGTAATCGATCACGTCAGCGCGCTGACCCGGGTGACCGACGCCGATGCGCAGGCGCCAGAAATCGGGGCTGCCGAGCCGCGCGGCCACGTCACGCAGGCCGTTGTGGCCACCGTGGCCGCCGCCGTGCTTCAAGCGCACGGTACCCGGCGGCAGATCGAGATCATCGTGCGCCACCAGCACGCAGGCAGGCGGGATCTTGTGGAAGTTCGCCACCGCGGCCACCGCCTGGCCGCTGCGGTTCATCAGGGTGTCGGGCTTGAGCAGCCGCAGGTCGCGGCCGGCCACCGTGGCGCGGGCGAGGGACCCGTGCGCCTTGCGATCGGCACGCCAGGATGCCTGCAGCCGCTCGGCCAGCCCGTCCGCGTACCAGAAGCCCGCGTTGTGCCGCGTCCCGGCATAGCGGGCGCCCACGTTGCCCAGCCCGACCACGAGCCGGAACTCTGCGCGGGCACCCGCCATGCGCGACCGCGAGCGCGTCCGGGCAGCCCGGACGCGCCCCTACTCCTTGTCCTCGTCGCCGCCGGACTCGTCGCCGCCGGACTCGCCCTCGGACTCGGAGGGGGTCCTCCTCGCCGACTTCCGCGACGCCCTCGGCACCGGCCTCGGCCGCGGCCTCGGCCTCTTCCTCGAGCTCCGCGGCCTCCTCGACCGCGGTCACGCGCGGCATGTGGCAGCTGGCCACGGCGGCATCGTAGTCCTCGCCGTGGGTCAGCGCCACCAGGGTCACGCCCTCGGGCAGCACCAGCTCGGAGAGGTGCACCGTGTCACCGACATCCAGCTCGCCCAGGTCGACCTCGATGTACTCGGGCAGGTGCCGCGGCAGGCACGAGACATCCACCTCGGTCTCGAGGTGGCCGATCTCGCCACCGCTCATGCGCACGCCGACCGACTCCTCCTCGTTGAGGAAGTGCAGCGGCACGCGCACGTGGATCGGCTGGTCCTCGACCACGCGCTGGAAGTCCATGTGCGCGATGCGCGGCTTGAACGGGTGGCGCTGGAGATCGCGCAGGATCGCCTTCTCCTTGCCCTTGCCATCGACGTTGAGCGTCAGGACGTGGGAAAAGAACGCCTCGAACTGGAGCTTGCGCCAGACCTCGTCGTGGCTGAGCGTCAGGGCCGTTGCGTCCTTCTTGCCGCCATAGACGACGGCCGGCACCTTCTTCTCGCGACGCAGGCGGCGGCTCGCACCTTTCCCCACGTCATGACGAGTCTGCGCCTCCAGCGTGAACTCGATGTCACTGCTCATGGCACTACTCACTCTCGGTCACAGAAAAAAACCGCCCGCCTTCCCCATGAAGACGAACGGCCGCCGACGCCGCGACCAGCGCCGGCCGTTGCACGCGCGTCCCGCGATACCGCGGGGCGTCAATCGACGTACAGCGAGCTCACCGACTCCTCCTGGTGCACCCGCCGCAGCGTCTCCGCGAGCAGCTCGGCGACGCCGAGCTGGCGGATCTTCGGGCTCTGCGACCCCTGCTCACCGAGCGGGATCGTGTCGGTGACCACGAGCTCGTCGATCACCGAGTCGTCGATGCGCCCGACCGCCGGCCCCGAGAGCACCGGGTGCGTCGCGTAGGCGACCACCGCGCGCGCGCCGTGCTCCTTCAGCGCCCGCGCCGCCTGGCACAGCGTGCCGGCGGTATCGACCAGGTCATCGATGATGATGCAGGTGCGATCGCGCACGTCGCCGATGATGTGCATGACCTCGGACTCGTTGGCCCGCGGCCGGCGCTTGTCGATGATCGCCAGGTCCGTGTCGTCGAGGCGCTTCGCCACCGCCCGCGCACGTACCACGCCGCCGACGTCGGGCGACACCACCACCATGTTGGGATGCTTCTGCTTCCAGATGTCGCCCAGCAGCAGCGGCGAGGCATACACGTTGTCGACGGGGATGTCGAAGAACCCCTGGATCTGGTCCGCGTGCAGGTCGATCGTCAGCAGTCGGTCGATGCCTGCCGTGCACAGCATGTTCGCGATGACCTTCGCGCTCACCGGCACGCGCTGGTGTCGGATCCGTCGGTCCTGCCGCGCGTAGCCGAAATACGGCACCACCGCCGTCATGCGTCCCACCGATGCGCGCCGCAGGGCGTCGCAGATCAGCAGGATCTCCATCAGGTTGTCGTTGGTCGGCTCGCAGGTCGGCTGGACGATGAAGACGTCGCGGCCACGGACGTTCTCCATGATCTCGACCGTGGTCTCGCCATCACTGAACCGGCCGACGTTGGCCTTGCCGAGCGGCAGGTTCAGGTGCTCGCAGACATCCTCTGCCAGTTGCGGGTTCGCGTTGCCCGCGAACACCATCATCGACGCATCGGACACGGAAGACCCTTCCGGCTGCTGCAAACTGTTCTACTGGCCGGGCCGGCAGGATTGCTCGGCCCATCCCCGGGCCTCGCCCCTTCGGGGCCTGCGCCTGCGGCGAGTGCCGATTCGCTCCCGGCGAATCGGTCGAACCTGTGCCGGCTCTCATCCTGCCGGCCGCCCCGCTTTCGGGCAGCCTTCGATTCCTCTGGCTGGGCCGGCAGGATCGCTCGGCCCATCCCTGGGCCTCGCCCCTTCGGGGCCTGCGCCTGCGGCGCAGTCCCGATTCGCTCCCGGCGAATCGGTCGAACCTGCACCCGGTTCTCATCCTGCCGGCCGCCCCGCTTTCGGGGCAGCCTTCGATTCCTCTGGCTGGGCCGGCAGGATTGCTCGGCCCATCCCTGGGCCTCGCCCCTTCGGGGCCTGCGCCTGCGGCGCAGTCCCGATTCGCTCCCGGCGAATCGGTCGAACCTGCACCCGGTCTCATCTGCCGGCCGCCCCGCTTCGGCAGCCTTCGATTCCTCTGGCTGGGCCGGCAGGATTCGAACCTGCGAATGCCAGGACCAAAACCTGGTGCCTTACCGCTTGGCTACGGCCCAATCTTCGCGCATTCCGCGCTCTCCCTGGCACGGGCCGCGCCGGACGGCCTCAGTCCCCGGCGAGCGCGTCCAGCCGGGTGGCGAGCGGCGAGTGGTTGCGGCCGCGGGCGACGAAACCGCGCCAGGCCGCGGGCAGCGCCCGCCGCGCCCGGCGGGCGCTGCCCTCGTCGGTGAAGGCGGCGAACACGCTCGCGCCGGTGCCGGAGAGCCGCGCGGTAACGCCGCGCGCCGCGAGCCAGTCGAGCGCCGCGGCCACCTCCGGGAAGCGCCGCCGCACGGGTCCCTCGCAGACGTTGCTGCCCGCCCCCGAAAGAAAGTCGCGTATTGTGATCGGGGGGGTATGGCGTGTCAATTCGGGGTCGGCGAACACCGCGGCCGTGGAGATGGTCACCGGGGGCACGAGCACGAGGTACCACGGCTCGCGCGGCTCGGCCGGCTCGAGCCGCTCGCCGACCCCCTCCGCCCAGGCGGCATGTCCCCGCACGAACACCGGCACGTCGGCGCCCAGGCCCAGCGCCAGATCTCGCCGAGCTGCCGCGCGGTCCAGGCCGCAGCGCCAGAGGTGGTTGAGCGCCACCAGCACGGTCGCGGCGTCGGAGCTGCCGCCGCCCAGGCCGCCGCCGACCGGCAGCCGCTTGGTGACGGCGATGTCCGCGCCCATGCCGTCCGCGGCATGGGGCTGCAATGCCCACGCGGCGCGCACGGCGAGATCGTCCGCGCGCGCGACGCCGGTGGCGCCGAAACGCCGGCGGACCCGGCCGTCGCGGCGCACGCGGAAGGCCAGGCCATCGCCGTGATCGAGGAACTGGAACAGCGTCTGCAGCTCGTGGTAGCCGTCGGCGCGCCGGCCGGTGACGTGCAGGAAGAGGTTGATCTTGGCCGGCGCCGGCCAGGCGCAGCTCCACATGGGCATTCCTCCGGCGCGCCGGGATGCCGTGCCCCCGGCATCAGCCGCCGATGAGCGGCACCGGCGACCCGGGGGCCGACTCGTCCGGTCCCGCCGGGGCCGATGTCCCAGGCGTCGACGGCGATGCGCACCTCGGTGTCGCCGCCGGCATGGCGCGCCCGCAGCACGGCGGGCAGCTCGAGCTCGCCGACGCGGCGGTAACGCCCGTACTCGATGCGCCAGCCCCCCGACTCGAGCGCCGCGAGGCGCCCGAAGCGATCGAGCGTGTACGCGGCACCGCCTGCGGGCAGGCCGATCAGCCAGCTGCGCAGGCCGGCGACGGGCAGCTCCCAGCCGTAGACGGCAGCGAGCAGGCGGCGCGCATCGCGCCCGGCGTGGCGCCGGCCGTCGCCGGTGACCAGCTCGGCGGCGCCGTCGTCGCCGCGCAGCCACGCCGCCCCCTGGCCCCAGGGCCCGGACAGGCGCAGCTGGAACCCGCCATCCGCGGCCTCGATCCAGGTGAAGCCGGCCTGGCCGCCGTCGCCGTTCATGCGCACGGCGAGCCGGCCCTCCGCGCGCCACGCGTCCAGCGCCTGCAGGCGCGCGCGCAGCTCCTCCCAGGCACGCTCGCGCTCGTCGGGCACCGGTCGCGGCCCACCGGCGCAGCCGGCCAGCGCCAGCGACGCGACCACGGCCAGCGCCAGCAACCCGGCGCCGCCCGGGCGCCAGGCCCGGTCCGCCGCGGCCATCAGGGCGCGAGCCGCTCGACGGTTTCCCGCAGCACGGCGTTGTCGGGCGCCTGCTCGCGCGCCTGCGCCCAGATGCGGCGTGCCTCGTCGCGCCGCCCGAGGCTCCACAGGACCTCGCCCAGGTGGGCCCCGATCTCGGCATCCCGGCCGAGCTCCCAGGCGCGACGCAGGTGCGACAGGGCGGCGCGCGGCTGGCCGAGGCGATACAGCACCCAGCCCATGCTGTCGACGGTCGCGGCGTCGTCGGGGTTATGCTCGAGGGCCCGCTCGATCATGCGCCGCGCCCGGCGCAGCTCCGTATTGCGGTCGGCGAGCATGTAGCCCAGGGCGTTGAGCGCGCGCGCATTGTCGGGATCGCGCTCGAGGATGGCATTGAGATCGGCGCGCGCGAGCTCGAAGCGGTCCATCTCCGCCGCCGCCAGCGCGCGCGAGTAGCGCAGCTCGGTATTGTCCGGGAAGCGCTCGACGCCGCGACCGAGGACCTCCAGCGTCCGCTCGGGGTTGCCGGCCATGCGCTCGACCCGCGCGTGCGTCATCACGATCTGCGCGAGCGCGCCCTCGGCATCGTAGCGCGCACGCAGGCGCTCGAGGTGCAGGCGGGCCTCCTCGACACGGCCGACCTCGGCCATGCAGATCGCGGCCCGCAGCTCCGCATCGAAGCGGTGCTCGCCCTGGCCGACCTTGATGTAGTGGCGCAGGGCGCGCGTGCACTCCCCCTCCTGCTGCGCGATGCGCCCGAGATAGTAGTGCGCCTGCGAGGTGCGCGCATCCATCTGCACCAGGCGCTCGAGGTAAAGCTTCGCGTCGGTCCAGATCTCGGCCTGCATCGCCAGCAGGGCCAGCGAGTAGACGGCCTCGGGGGCGTCGCCGAAGCGCTCGTGGGCGCGCTGCATCTCCTGGCGCGCCGCCTCGCCGCGACCGGCCTCGACCAGCAGGCGCGCGAGCCCGAGCGCGAGCGCGCGGTCGTCGGGGTGGCGCCGCCGGGCCTCGCGCAGGCCGGCGAACGCCGCCTCGGCGCGACCGACCTCGAGCTGCATCTCGGCGCGCAGCACGAGCGCATCCGTATAGCCGGGATCGAGCTCGAGCGCGCGCCGCAGCGCCCCGAGCGCGCGCTGGGGCTGGCCGACCTCGCTCGCGAGCTCGGCGAGGGCGTAGTGGGCGAGCGCGCGATCGTCGTGGTCGGCCGTGATCCGCTCCATCGCCGCGAGCGCCGCCTCGGCGTCACGCCCGCCACTGACGATGGTCGTGATCCGGGACAGCCCGGCGTCGACGCCGCCGTCGGTGAGGGCGATCACCCGCCGGAGCTCGGTCGTGGCGGCCTCGACCCGCCTCGCCCAGGTGCAACCGGGCCAGCACCGCGTGCGGCTCGGCGTTGTCCGGGGCCAGCTCCGCCCAGCGCCTGCGCGGCCTCCAGAGCGGCATCCGTGCGCTCGGCGTAGAGGGCCAGCCGCGTCGCGCGCTCCGCAACGCGCGGGTCACCGCTCTCGCGTGCGGTCTCCAGGTAGCCCTGCAGCGCCACGCCGATATCGCCCCGGCGACCGGCGAGGTCGGCGACCAGCAGGCGGTAGAGATTCTCGGCGCTCAGGCCGCGCGGCGGCTGTTCGCGCTCGGCCCGCTCGCGGGCGGCCGCCTCCGCCGTATCCTGCGGGGGCTGCTCGGGCGCGGGTGCGGCCCTCGCCTCCTCGGGCTCGGCCGGCGCGGCGGCGCTCGGCCGGCTCGACCGGCTCTTCGGGCTGCGCAGGCGTCCCGCGGCCCGGCGCCGCACAGCCCGCGAGGACCAGCAGCGCGAGCAGCGTCGGCGGCGCGAGCGCGCGCACGGCGGCGGGGCGCTTCAAGAGACCCCGCCGCGGGCCTGCGCGGGGCCACCGGGGGACACGAACCGGGCGCGCGCGGCGTCGGTGGGTGCGGGCTGCCTCATGGCGTAGCCATTCCGTAACTGGTTGTCACACGTGCGGGCAATGGAAGAAAATTGCGCGTTTGTCGGCACGCCCGCGCATGATGTCTCTCCTCGTCCTAGGCTTGAACCACACGACCGCGCCGGTTGAAATCCGCGAGCGCGTCGTATTCGAGCCGACCGGCCTGGGGACGGCGCTGACCGACCTGGCCGATCTCGCCGAGGTGCGCGAGGCGGCAATCGTCTCCACGTGCAATCGTACAGAAATCTATTGCACGCTGGACAGCCCCGACGCCGCGGGCACCATCGTCGAGTGGTTTCACCGCTGTCACGGGCAGCGCCGCGAGGAGGTCGAGACCTGCCTCTACCGGCGCACCGACGCCGACGTCGTGCGCCACGTGCTGCGCGTCGCCAGCGGGCTCGACTCCATGATCCTGGGCGAGCCCCAGATCGCCGGCCAGCTCAAGGACGCATTCCGCGCCGCGCACACGCACGGCACCATCGGCCTCGAGCTCGGCAAGCTCTTCCAGCACGCATTCGCCGTCGGCAAGGAGGTTCGGACGAACACCGCGATCGGAGCCAACCCGGTCTCGGTGGCCTTCGCGGCGATCACCCTGGCCAAGCAGATCTTCGGCGACCTGGGCGGCGTCTCCGCGCTGCTGATCGGCGCCGGCGAGACCATCGAGCTCGCCGGGCGCCACCTGCACGCGGCGGGCGTGCGCGAGCTCGTCGTGGCCAACCGCGATCCCCAGCGGGCGATCCAGGTCTCGGCGCCTTTCGGCGGCCACGGCATCGGCCTCGCCCGGCTCCCGGAGGTCCTGCACGAGGCCGACATCGTCATCAGCTCGACCGCGAGCACCCTGCCGCTGCTCGGCAAGGGCGCCGTGGAACAGGCGCTCAGGCGCCGCCGCCACCGCCCGATGTTCATGGTCGACATCGCCGTCCCGCGCGACATCGAGCCCGAGATCGGTCGCCTCGACGACGTCTTCCTCTACACGGTCGACGACCTGCGTGACGTCATCGAGGAGAACATGGAGCATCGCCGCTCCGCCGCGACCGAGGCCGAGCAGATCATCGACACGCGGGCCGAGGAATTCGTCGCCTGGCAGCGCAGCCTCGGGGCCGTGGACACGATCAAGGAATTCCGGGCCCAGGCGGACGCCATTCGCCAACGCACGCTCGAGCAGGCGCGGCGCATGCTCGAGCAGGGACGGTCGCCGGAGGACACGCTCGAGTTCCTGGCCCACACGCTGAGCACGCGCCTGCTGCACAACCCGACGGTCACGCTGCGCCACGCCGGACGGCACGAGCGCGACGAAGTGGTCGAGGCGGCGCGCGAGCTGTTCGACCTCGACGGAAAGGACAGGTGAAGGAGTCGATCCGCAAGCGCCTCGAGCAGGTGGTCGAGCGCCACGAGGAGATCGAGCGCCTGCTCGCCGACCCCGATGTCATCGGCGACCACGGCCGCTTCCGCGAGCTGTCGCAGGAATATGCCCAGGCGAGCGAGCTGGTGGAGCGATTCGCGGCCTGGCGCCAGGCCCGGGACGACCTGGCCGGCGCCCGCGAGATGCTCGACGAGGGCGACGCCGAGATGCGCTCGCTGGCGCAGGAGGAGGTGGACGACGCGCAGGCGCGCATCGAGGGGCTCGAGGCAGACCTGCAGCGGCTGCTGTTGCCCAGGGACCCCCGCGACGCCTCCGACGTCTACCTCGAGATCCGGGCCGGCACCGGCGGCGACGAGGCGGCGCTGTTCGCCGGCGATCTGCTACCGCATGTACCTGCGTTACGCCGAGCGCCGGGGCTGGACGGTGGAGGAGCTCTCGACCCACCCGGGCGAGCACGGCGGCTACAAGGAGCTGGTCGCGCGGGTGTCCGGCCGGGCGGTGTTCTCGCATCTCAAGTTCGAGTCGGGGGCCCACCGCGTGCAGCGGGTGCCGGAAACGGAGTCACAGGGTCGCATCCACACCTCCGCGGCGACGGTCGCGGTGCTGCCGGTGCCCGAGGAGCTGGAGGAGGTGGAGATCAACAGCAAGGACCTGCGCGTCGATACCTTCCGCGCCGCGGGCGCGGGCGGTCAGCACGTCAACAAGACCGACTCCGCCGTGCGCATCACCCACCTGCCGAGCGGGATCGTGATCGAGTGCCAGGACGAGCGCTCGCAGCACAAGAACCGGGCCAAGGCGCTGGCCTTCCTGCAGGCCAAGCTGATGTCGCAGCAACAGGCCGAGCAGGCCGCGGAGCAGGAGCAGGAGCGGCGCCTGCAGGTGGGCTCGGGCGACCGCTCCGAGCGCATCCGGACCTACAACTTCCCCCAGGGCCGCGTCACGGATCACCGCATCAACCTGACGCTCTACAGGCTCGACGACATCCTCGCGGGCGACCTCGACCAGGTGATCGGCCCGCTCACCACCGAGCACCAGGCCGAGCAGTTGGCCGCGATGGCGGGCGAGTGACCTCGGTCAACGAGGCCCTGCGCCTCGCGCGTGCGCGGTTCCCGCGTTCCGGCAGCCCCGCGCTCGACGCCGAGCTGCTGCTCGCGCACGTGCTCGGGCGGGGCCGCACCTGGCTCCACGCCTGGCCCGAGGCCGGGATCGACCCGCCCGCGCTGCAACGCTTCGAGGAGCTGGTCGCGCGCCGCGCCGCCGGGGAGCCGATCGCCTACCTGCTGGGGCACGGGCGAGCTTCGATCTGCTCGAGCTCGAGATCACGCCGGACGTGCTGATCCCGCGGCCCGAGAGCGAGGACCTGGTCGACGCCGCCCTGGCTCACCTGCACGAGCACGGCATCGCGCGGCCCGACATCCTGGATCTCGGCACGGGCAGCGGCTGCGTCGCCGTGGCGCTCGCGCATGCACGCCCGGACGCGCGCGTGACGGCCGTGGAGGCCTCGGCCGCGGCGCTCGCGCTGGCCCGGCGCAACGCACGCAGGCACGCGCTCGACAACATCGAGCTCGTCGAGGGGGAATGGTTCGCCCCGCTGAACGCGCGCAGCTTCGACGTGATCGTCGCCAACCCGCCCTACGTCCGCAGCGACGACCCGCACCTGCGCCGGGGCGACACCCGCTTCGAGCCGGTACGGGCGCTCGACGGCGGCCCCGACGGGCTGGCCGCCCTGCGCGAGATCGCGGCCGGGGCGCCCCACTTCCTGCGCCCCGGGGGCCTGCTCGCCGTGGAGCACGGTCCCGACCAGGCCCAGGCCGTGGTCGAGCTCCTGCGCGCGCAGCGCCTGGTCGACATCGGCGTGCGCCCGGACCTCGCCGGGCTGGCGCGCGTCACCGTGGGACGGCGCGCCGATGATGCCGGCCACGACGCCGACGATTAGGCCTCGTCGACGTCGTCCATGTCGTACTGGCCGGAGATGCGCCGCCGGACGTGCGACCAGGACACGCCGGCCGTGAGCACGGCGACCACGACCAGCTGCGCCAGCCAGCGGATCACCTCGGTGCTGCCGCGCGGCACCACGCCCCAGTGGAGCAGGCCCCAGACGACGCAGCCGAACAGCGCCGCCGCCAGCAGGATGCCGAAGCCGCCGAGCGAGCGCAGCGTCGCGCGCAGCAGCACCACCCAGCCGATCAGCAGCACCACGCCCGCGATCCCCTTGAGCGGGGTCGGCGACAGCGGTTCGGCCGCCGCCCAGTGCCAGAACGACCAGCCGCTCGGATTGTAGCTGGCGAACACGACCGCCAGCGCCAGCGCGAAGCGCCAGCCGAGGCTGTCCCAGCCGAAGCGTCGGGCCATCCCGGATCCCCCGCGGCCGCCGATCGCGACATTGTACGCGCGCGACCGCCGCCGCGGCGCACCATGCGCCGGAGGGACCATCGGCGCGTTGCGACGCGCCTTGCACCGTCGGTTCCGCCCGCCCCCTGCGGCACCTCGTCGCGCTCGTTCCGCCCGCGCCTCCCAGCGCGGGCGGGTTCCTTTTCTTGGTATGCGCCAGGAAAAGGAACCAAAAGAAACGCACCCCCGGCTGTCTCGCCCGGTGTCGCGCCTGTACGGCGCGCCACCGGGTCCCCTGCGCGCCGGGGCGGGCGGCGGTCCCCGTCCGGGGCGCAGCCAGCCGGGAACGCCGAGCTCCAGCTCGGCAGAAGCGCCCGCCAGGCCGGGCGGGAGCCCCGGCGCTCCCAGCGCGCGCGGGGAGCCCGGCCCGCAGGGCCGGGCCGGCGTCGCCGGGGTGCGTTTTCTTTGGTTCCGCTCGAAGGGGCAAGCCAAAGAAAGGAACCCGCCGGCCGCAGGCGCGAGCGGAACCCGACAGCGTCAGAGAAAGGCGGCGAGCGCCACGCTCGCGCCACCCGCCATCAGCTGTTGCGCAGCGCCAGCCGCTCGAGCCCGTGCTCGAAGAACTCCCCGGCGTACTTCTCCTCGAGCGGGCCGGCGAGGCGGTCGTATTCCTCGCCGGACATCGCGGCGACGTCGCCCTTGCCCGGCATCTGCGCGACATCGCGCTCCGCCAGGCGCACGATCAGCTCCTCCCAGAACAGCAGGTCGTCGTACTCGTCGAGCAGCTTCCACGCGCCGGTCTCGCGCTCGAGCTTCGCGGTCGGGCGGTACTGGTTGTTCTCCGCGTCGATCTCGACCAGGTCGCCATACCCGAACTCGCCCGCCAGCGAGAGGAACTTCTGGATCACCATGCGGTAGGGCTCCGCCTCGGCGGGCTCCTCGCCGCGGTGGCCGTGGATGACCCAGTCCGCGGCGAGCAGCAGGTCGACGAGCAGGCGGTATTCGCGCTGGGTCAGGCTGACGTTCATGAAGGCTGGAGCCGCCCCGCCGGAGATCGCGTCAGGAAATGCCGGCCGGGATGAAACCCGGCCGGCGCATGGCTACCGTCGTTTCGGGTTGCTGCTGCCACCGCTGTCACCACCACCGGACGAGGCGCTGGGCCCGTCCCAGTTGCTGGCGAACTGCAGCGGCTCGGGCATCTTGTCGGCCACGACCTTGTCGCCGCGGCCGAAGCTGCCGCTCTTCGAGGTCACCCGGGCGATCGAGAACTTCTCGGTCGTCTTGGCGACCTGGAGCTTGGCCACGTTGCTCTCGGTCTGGCCGAGCGAGATCCCGGTCTCCGGATCGACGAGCTCCTCGCCCAGGGCCACGACCGTCATCGAGTCGCCGGCGCTGACCGCACCGCCGCCGATATTCACGTAGACCTGGTTGCCGCTGACCTTGATGATCTTGCCCGACGGCGGCTGCGCGCCGATCTCCTTGACCAGCTCGTAGACGCCCTTGTTCACGCAGGCGATCACCGCGCGGCCGATCGGCGTCTTGGAGAAGCTGTTGAAGGCCCCGCCGGCGGCGCCGCCGCTGCCCCAGCCGATCGCGCCGAAGCCGAAGCTGGTGTCACCGACGACCGCCTTGACCTGCTGGGTGAAGGTGATCTCGCCCGTCTCCGCGTTGAACATGCGGAAGTTCATGCCGACCAGCGACTTCTTCGAGGAGATCGACAGGCCGCCGAGCAGCCCGTCGGTGATGCCGCCCAGGCTGCCGCCCTTGCCCTTGAAGTCGGGCGCATAGTGCGTGACCACGGCCTGGACCAGCGTCTCGGCGCCCAGCACCTTGCCGATCTTCGCCGCCGAGGCGTTCGACACGCGCCCGCTGGCACCGAAGTCCTGCTCCTTCAGGACCTTGTTCACCTTCTGGCGCTCCATCACCCGGAAACGCCCGCTGCGGAACAGCGCATCGGTCATCATCGCCTCGATGCCGTTGACCGGCACGCCCTTGGTCGCGACCTCGGCGCTGACCTCCTGCCCACCATAGCTGACGCTGATCGCGCGCTGCTGGGTCTTGTTCTCGACCTTGAGGACGGCGACCCGCTCCTGCGGGCCGCTGTAGGGCCCCCACTCGACGTTCATCAACGCCTGCGAGTCCACGTCGTCGAGGCGCTTCGGCAGCGGGTGCTGGCCATCCTCGGTGACGGCGTAGGCCACGTACTCGGCCTGGGCCACGGGCGCGGCCAGGATGCTCAGTGCCGCGGCGACCGCGGCTATCGTTTCCTTGCGCAGCATGGTCCATTCCCCCCTGGTTGCTGCTGTCTCGTCATGGTCCCCGACCGGGGATTGTAGACGGTCGCGCTCAGCCGTCGAGCCTCGCCTTCAGGAGCCGGTTGACCTGCTCCGGGTTGGCCTTGCCGCGCGAGGCCTTCATGACCTGGCCCACGAACCAGCCGAGCACCTTGTCCTTGCCGGCACGGTACTGCTCGACCTGGCCCGGGTTCGCCTCGACCACCTCGTCGATCATGCGCTCGATCTCGCCCTCGTCGGTGATCTGCTTCAGGCCCTTCGCCTCGATCACGCTATCGGCGTCGCCCTCGCCGGCGACCATCGCCTCGAACACCTGCTTGGCGATCTTGCCCGAGATGGTCTGGTCCGCGATGCGCTGGATCAGCCCCCCCAGGGCCTGCGCGGACACGGGGCTCTCGGTGATCTCCAGGCCCCGCGCGTTCAGCACCCCGCCGAGCTCGGACATGACCCAGTTCGCCGCGACCTTGGGCTCGCCCCCGGCCGCCGCGACCACCTGCTCATAGTAGTCGGCCTGCTCGCGCGAGGATGTGAGCACGTTCGCATCGTAGGCCGCCAGCCCGTAGGCCTCCATGAAGCGGTCGCGCTTCTCGTCGGGGAGCTCGGGCAGGCCCGCGCGCACGCGCGCGATGAAGGCCTCGTCGACCTCCAGGGGCAGCAGGTCGGGGTCCGGGAAGTAGCGGTAGTCGTTGGCCTCCTCCTTGGTGCGCATCGAGCGGGTCTCGTCCGCCCCCGGGTCGTACAGGCGGGTCTCCTGGGCCACCTCGCCGCCGTCCTCGAGGATCTCGCGCTGGCGCTCGAGCTCGTGGTTGAGCGCCTTCTCGAGGAAGCGGAAGGAGTTGACGTTCTTGATCTCCGCGCGTGTGCCGAATGCCTGCGATCCCGCCGGCCGGATCGAGACGTTGGCGTCGACGCGCAGCGAGCCCTCCTGCATGTTGCCGTCGCAGATGCCCAGGTAGCGCACCAGCGTGCGAATCTTCTTGGCGTAGGCGACGGCCTCGGCCGGCGAGCGCATGTCGGGCTCGGAGACGATCTCGAGCAGCGGCGTGCCGGCGCGGTTGAGGTCGATCCCGGTCATGCCGTGGAAGTCCTCGTGCAGCGACTTGCCGGCATCCTCCTCGAGGTGGGCACGCGTGATGCCGATCACCTTGGTGGTGCCGTCGTCGAGGGCGATCTCGAGCTTGCCGGTGCCGATCACCGGGATCTCGTACTGCGAGATCTGGTAGCCCTTCGGCAGGTCCGGGTAGAAGTAGTTCTTGCGCGCGAACACGGAGCGCCCGGCGATCTCGGCATCGATGCCGAGACCGAAGCGCACCGCCATCTCGACGGCGCCCTCGTTGAGCACCGGCAGCACGCCCGGCAATCCGAGGTCGACCGGGCACGCCTGGGTGTTGGGCTCGCTGCCGAACCGGGTCGAGGCGCCGGAGAAGATCTTGCTGCGGGTGGCGAGCTGCGCGTGGATCTCCAGCCCGATGACGGTCTCCCACTCCATCCTCGTCTCCACCTCAGCCGTGCGCACCGATGCCGGCGGGCGGCCGGGCGTGGTGGTCGGTGGCCTGCTGGAAGCGGTGCGCGACCGCGAGCAGGCGCCCCTCGTCGAAGTAGTTGCCCACCAGCTGGGCGCCCACCGGCAGACCGTCCGCGAAGCCCGCCGGCAGGGACAGCCCCGGCAGGCCCGCGAGGTTGGCGGCGATCGTGTAGACGTCCGAGAGATACATCGCGACCGGGTCGTCGCTGCGCTCGCCGAGCGCGAAGGCGGTGGTCGGGGAGGTCGGCCCGAGGATCACGTCGACCGACTCGAAGGCCCGGCGGAAGTCGTCGCTGATGAGCTGGCGAATCCGCTGCGCCTTGAGGTAATAGGCGTCGAAATACCCGGCCGACAGCGCGTAGGTGCCGACCATGATGCGCCGTTGCACCTCGGCCCCGAAGCCCTCGCCCCGCGAGCGCTCGTAGAGATCGACGACGTCGGCGGGATCGGCGCAGCGGTAGCCGAAGCGCACGCCGTCGTAGCGCGACAGGTTCGACGAGGCCTCGGCCGGCGCGACCACGTAATAGGTCGGCACGGAGGCCTCGGTGTGTGGCAGCGACAGCTCGACCGTCTCCGCGCCGAGCCCGCGCAGGGTCTCGGCGGCGGCCTCGACCGCGCCGCGCACGCCGTCGGCCATGCCGGCGCCGAAATACTCCTGCGGCAACCCGACCCGCAGGCCGCGCAGGTCGGTCCGCTCGAGCGCGGCGGCGTAGTCGTCGACCGGGCGGTCGATGCTGGTCGAGTCGTTCGGGTCGAACCCGGCCATGGCGCCGAGCAGCAGCGCGCAGTCCTCCGCCGTGCGCGCCATCGGGCCGCCCTGGTCCAGGCTCGAGGCGAAGGCGACCATGCCGTAGCGCGACACCCGGCCGTAGGTCGGCTTGAGGCCGGTAATGCCGCACAGCGACGCCGGCTGACGGATGGAGCCGCCCGTGTCCGTGCCCGTGGCACCGCCGACCAGGCGCGCGGCGATCGCCGCGGCGGAGCCCCCCGAGGAGCCGCCCGGCACGCGCGCGGGATCCCAGGGATTCTTCACCGGCCCGTACCAGCTGGTCTCGTTGGACGAGCCCATGGCGAACTCGTCCATGTTGGTCTTGCCCACCATGACGAGGCCGGCGTCGCGCATGTTGCGCACGACGGTGGCGTCGTAGGGCGCGACGAAACTGTCGAGCATGCGCGAGCCGCAGGACGTGCGCACACCATCGGTGCAGAAGATGTCCTTGTGCGCGATCGGCACGCCGGTGAGCGGGCCGGCGTTGCCGGCCGCGCGCGCGGCGTCGGCCGCCTCGGCCTCGGCCAGGGCGGCCTCGCGGGTCACGCTGATGAACGCGTTGTAGTCCGCGTTGCAGGCCTCGACACGGTCGAGGACCGCGCGCGTGAGCTCCACGCTGCAGATCTCGCCGGCGGCGAGCGCCCGGGCCTGTTCGGCGATCGTCCGGTCGTGCATGGGTGTGTTTCTGCCTGGCTGGTGAACGGGCGGTCGTCGGGCGCGGCTATCCCACGACGCGCGGCACGAGATAGAGACCGCGCTCGACGGCGGGCGCGAGCGCCTGGTAGCGCTCGCGCCGGTCGCTCTCGGTGACCTCGTCCGGGCGCAGCCGCTGGGTGGCCTGCTGGGGGTGGGCCATCGGCACGACGCCGGTGGTGTCCACGGCCTCCATCCGGTCCACGAAATCGAGGATGCTCGACAGCTCGCCGGCGTAGGCCTCGAGCTGCTCGTCGGTGACGGCGAGGCGGGCGAGGCGGGCGATCTTCCGGACCTCGTCGGGAGACAGCGACATCGGTTGCTTTCCGCCGCGAGAAGGGCGCGACCGTATCACAATTCGTGGATACCGCCCACGAGCGGGACGCGGTCAGCCGCTTGGCAGGTCCCGGGCGCGCACGCGCGCGAGCTCGCCCGGGCTGGACGTCGTCGGGGAGCCACGGCAGGTGGAGGAAAATTGGCCGGGCGCGGTCGCCGATGCCGCGCCCGGCCATTGCGGCAGCCGCCGGCCAGTGGCAACGGGTCGGCGGCTGCCGCGACACAGCGGAGATACGTCCGGGTTATCGGCCGCCGGCACCACCGGCACCACCGGCACCACCGGCACCACCGGCACCGCCAGCGCCACCACCGGCACCACCGGCACCGCCGACACCGCCGGACGCGCCAGCACCCGAGGTGGCGTTGTCGCCGCGGGCGCCGGCCCGGCCCTGGCCGTAGCCTTCCCCGTCGTCGCGCGCCGCGTTGGCCTGGTCGAGACCGTAGTCGGCGGCACCCGCCGTTGCCTCCTTCGACTCCTCGTTCGGCAGCGCGAGCGTGTCGCCGCTGTCGGCGCCGCCGTTTCCCTGGGCGACCGCGACGGCGGCCGGCAACGCCAGCAGGGCGGCGATCAGCGCGCTCGCGCACCAGGTACGAACATGCTGGTTCGTAGGTTTACGCATCAAGGTGGTACTCCCGTGTTCGTGGCTCATGTGTTCGTTCGCAGGCGCGCGGCCCGTGCACCCGCGCCCCGCTCACCCCTGCACACGGCTGCGCCGGCCACATGGGTCCATCAGCCACGCAGCGCCCGGCGGTTGCCGCTAACCGACCCCGTTGCTACAGTAGCGGCTTCGCCGCGCCGCCGCCCACCGCGCAGGGAATAATTCCAAGCATGTTCAGCGCCTTACGGGGACTCTTCTCCACCGATCTGTCGATCGATCTCGGCACCGCGAACACCCTCATCTATGTCCGCGGCAAGGGCATCGTCCTCAACGAGCCATCGGTCGTGGCGTTGCGCCAGGACCGCGGGGGCGGCGCCAAGTCGATCGAGGCGTACGGCGAGGAAGCCAAGCGCATGATCGGGCGCACGCCCCAGTCGATCCAGGCCATGCGACCGATGCGCGATGGCGTGATCGCGGACTTCAACATCACCGAGAAGATGCTGCAGCACTTCATCAAGAAGGTGCACGACTCGCGCTTCTTCCGGCCCAGCCCGCGCGTCCTCGTGTGCGTGCCGTGCGGCGCGACCCAGGTCGAGCGCCGCGCGATCCGCGAGTCGGCCGCCGGCGCGGGCGCGCGCACCGTCTACCTCGTCGAGGAGCCGATGGCCGCCGCGGTCGGCGCCGGCATGCCCGTGTCGGAACCGCAGGGCTCGATGGTCCTCGACGTCGGCGGCGGCACCTCCGAGGTGGCGGTCATGTCGCTCAACGGCATCGTCTATTCCGCCTCGGTGCGTATCGGCGGCGACAAGTTCGACGAGGCCATCGTCAATTACGTGCGCCGCAACTACGGCGCGCTGATCGGCGAGGCGACCGCGGAGCGGGTCAAGCACGAGATCGGCTCGGCCTACCCGGGCAAGGATCTGCTCGAGATCGAGGTCAAGGGGCGCAACCTCTCCGAGGGCGTGCCGCGCTCGCTGACGCTGAACTCCAACGAGATCCTCGAGGCGCTCCAGGAGCCACTCTACGGCATCGTCAGCGCGGTCAAGACCGCGCTCGAGCAGACCCCGCCGGAGCTCGGCGCCGACGTCGCCGAGCGCGGCATCGTGCTCACCGGCGGCGGGGCGCTGCTGCGCGACCTCGACCGGCTGCTGATGGAAGAGACCGGCCTGCCCGTCGTCGTCGCCGAGGATCCGCTGACCTGCGTGTGCCGGGGCGGGGGGCGCATCCTCGAGCTGATCGATGAGCACGGCACCGGTTTCGTCTCCGTGGAATAACGCGGGCACCCACGGGCGGCGGCCGGCCGCGCCCGCGGGGACCGCCTGATGCAGCCGCTGTTCCAGCAGGGTACCGGCCCGATCCTGCGCCTGCTGCTGTTGTGCGCGCTCTCCATCAGCCTGATGGTCTGGGACCATCAGGCCCACCACCTCGCGACGGTGCGCGGATTCCTATCCGGCGCCATCGCGCCCCTGCGCTATGCCGTCAACGCCCCCGCCGAGCTCGTCGGCTGGGGCTCGGAGCGGATGCAGGACCGTGCCACGCTGCTGCAGCGGGTCGCCGCCCTGGAGCGCGAGAACCTGCGCCTGCGCGCGCGCCAGCAGAAGTTCGAGACGATCCAGAGCGAGAACGAGCGCCTGCGCGCCCTGCTGGAGTCGTCGGCGAAACGCGACGAGCGGGTCCTGGTCGCCGAGCTGCTGTCCGTGGACCTCGACCCCTACCGCCAGCAGGTCGTGATCAACCAGGGCGCGAACGACGGCGTCTACCGCGGCCAGCCGCTGATCGACGCCTACGGCGTCATGGGCCAGATCATCCACGTGGGGCCGATCACGGCGACCGCGCTGCTGATCTCCGACCCCAACCACGCGCTCCCCGTCCAGATCAATCGCAACGGGCTGCGCACGATCGCCTCGGGCACCGGCGAGCCCGACCGCCTGCAGCTGCTCTACATCCCCAACAGCGCCGACGTGCGCGTGGGTGATCTCGTCGTCACCTCCGGTCTCGGCGGGCGCTTCCCGTCGAACTACCCGGTGGCCCGGGTGGTCAAGGTCGAGCGCCGCCCCGGGCGGCCGTTCGCCGAGGTGGTGGCCGAGCCGCGGGCCCAGCTCGACCGCTCGCGCGAGGTGCTGCTGGTGTGGCCCGGCGGCGAGCGCCCGCGCGAGGGCGAGGGCGACCCGGCGCGAACGGGGTCCGGGGGTGGCCGCTGATGCCGCGCTGGTGGGTCGTCCCGCTCACGCTGGTCGTGGCGCTGATGCTCGTCATGGTGCCGCTGCCCGACGCGGCCGAGCCGTTCCGCCCGGACTGGGTCACGATGGTGGTGCTGTACTGGGCCATCGCCCTGCCGCCGCGCTTCGGCCTCGCCCTGCCGTGGATCGCCGGGCTGCTGCTCGACGTCGCGCGCGGCGCGCTGCTCGGGCAGAATGCGCTCGGCATCGTGCTGGTCACGGCGTTCGCGATCCGCGAGCACCAGCGCCTGCGGGTGTTCCCGGTGGCGCAGCAGGCGGTCGTGGTGACGGTGCTCCTGGTGGTCAAGCAGGCCCTCGTTCTCTGGATCAGCGGCATGGCCGGACACGCCCCCGACAATCTCTGGCTGTACTTCGCCTCGCCGCTGCTCACGCTGGTGTTCTGGCCGGTCGTGTTCGTGCTGCTGCGCGACGTCCGGCGGCGTTACGTGGTCGCGACATGAAGGCCCCGTTCACGCGCGCCTGCATCCTCGACGCGGAGTCCCTGGGACCCGGCCTCGACCTCGAGGCGCTGCGCGCGGTCGCCGACCACTGGGACTGGCACGAGCGTAGCGACAACGACGAAGCCCCCGGGCGCATCGGCGACGCCGAGCTGGTCATCACCAACAAGGTGCACGTCGGCGCGGAGGCCTTCGCCGCGGCGCCGTCGCTGAGGCTCGTCTGCGTCGCCGCCACGGGGGTCAACAACGTCGACCTCGAGGCCGCCGCCGGGCACGGCGTCACGGTCTGCAACGCCACCGGCTACGGCACGGCCTCGGTGGTCCAGCACACGCTCGCGCTGATGCTCGCGCTCGCGACCCGGCTCGAGGACTATCACGCCGCCGTGCGCGCCGGGCGCTGGGCGCAGAGCCCCCACTTCTGCCTGCTGGACTACCCGATCACCGAGCTGGCGGGGCGCACGCTGGGCATCATCGGCTACGGCAGCCTGGGCCAGGGCGTGGCCCGCGTCGCCGCGGCGCTCGGGATGGAGGTGCTGGTGGCCGCGCGCCCGGGCGCCGACGGGGCGCGCGCCGGGCGCGTGCCCGTCGACGAGCTCCTGCCGCGCGTGGACGTGCTGAGCCTGCACTGCCCGCTGACCGAGGCGACCCGCGGGCTGATCGGCGCCCCCGAGCTCGCGCGCATGCGCTCGACGGCGTTCCTGCTCAATACGGCGCGCGGGGGCATCGTGGACGAGCAGGCCCTGGCCGACGCCCTGCGCGCCGGCACGATCGCCGGGGCCGGGGTCGACGTGCTCACGGTCGAGCCGCCGCGCGCGGGCAATCCCCTGCTCGCCGGGGACATCCCCAACCTCGTGCTCACCCCGCACAGTGCCTGGGGCTCGCACGACGCGCGCCAGCGCCTGGTCGACCAGGTGGCCGCGGTCATCAACGACTTCGCGGGCGGCAGGCCGCGCAACGTGGTCGCCGGTCCGGGCGCGCGGTGAGGCGGCAGGGCGCCCGGGAGAAGGCCACGGGAGCGCAGCGTGCGCGATGACGAGCGCCTGACCGCCCTCGAGGAATCGCTGGCGTGGATGCGCCACGAGCTCGAGCAGCTCGACGCCACGACGCAGGCGCAGGCTGCCGCCCATGACCGGCTCGAGCAGCGCCTCGCGCGCATCGAGCGGCGGCTGGAACGGCTCGAGCAGGGGGATGACGGGGCGGGCTGAGGGCTGAGGGCTGGGGTGGTCGGGTCGCAACGGGCGGGTATGTGCAGATGCCTGTTTCCCTGCGCGCGCGGGCGCGCCCCGTTCTCCGCTATCGTGGGCGTCCCGCCCCCACCGCCAGGCGTCCCGTGACATGAGCGACGTCGCCACCCACGATGAGTCGATCCTCGTGTGCGCCACGAACGCACGCCGCGACGACGGCGCCGCGCTGGCGGCGCGTCTCGGGCACGGTTCGCCGCGGACCTCGCCCGCGGAGGCGGGCCGCCTCGTGCTCTGGCTGACCGACGACCGGCTCCAGCTCCAGCTCACCGGGCGCGACGCCCCGGGCGCCGTCTACGCGGAGTTCGTGCACGGGCGCGCCGGCTTCCGGGCGCGCCACGCCGGGGACGGGCCGGAGGCGCTGGCGCGCGCGGCGGGCGCGGCGTGGACACCGCCCGACCGTGATCGATGCCACCGCGGGCCTCGGGCGCGACGCCTTCGTGCTGGCCGCGCGCGGCTGCCCGGTGACGCTGGTGGAGCGCCACCCCGTGGTCGCGGCCCTGCTGGCGGATGGCCTGGCACGCGCGCGCGCCGACGCCGGCGCGGCCGCCGTGGCCGCCCGCATGGCCTGCATCCACGACGACGCGCGCCACGTGCTCGCGGCGCGCACGGCCGACGTCGTCCTGGTCGACCCGATGCACCCGCCGCGGCGCAAGTCGGCGGCCGTGCGCAAGGAGATGCAGGTCTTCCGCACCCTGGTCGGGCCGGACACGGACAGCGAGGCGCTCCTGCAGGCCGCGCTGGGGGCGGCGCGCGAGCGCGTGGTCGTCAAGCGCCCGGCCGGGGCGGGCGTCCTCCCGGGCCCGCGCCCGAGCGGCACGGTAGCCGGCCGCTCCACGCGTTTCGACATCTACGCGGGGCACGCCGGGGACTGACGCCCCCACGCGCCCGCCCGGGCTCACTTCACGGTGATGACCGTGGCCCTCGAAGACGTGGGCCACCTTGTGGGAGACGCTGCCCACGAGCATTCCCTTGAGATCGGAGAGGCCGCGCGAGCCCATCACGATGGTATCGGCGCCGCTCTCGCGCGCCTGCTCGAGGATGCGCTCGGCGGCATTGCCGCTGAGCTTGACGGTCTCGGGCTGGTCGACGCCGCGCTCGGCCGCGGTCTTCGCCGCACGCTCGAGCAGCTTGTCGGCGATGTCGTCGAGCACCTCGAGCGGCAGCTGCGCGTCGACGTGGCCCGCGCCGACGGCCATGGGCGGCTGCTCCCGGCCGGGCTTGTCCGACAGCTGGCGGATCTCGTCCGGGACGTGCCCCATGAGGTGGACCTGGACCAGCACCAGCCCACCGCCGTATTTCTGCGCCAGGTCGGCACCGAGCGCTACCGCCTTGTCCGCGTGCGCGGAGCCGTCGACCGGCACCAGGATCTTTCCGATCATCGCCATCACCTCCGCGCGGGCCCGTGCCCGCGCTCGCATGCGGCCATACTAACGGGCCGGCGGGGCGGCGTCTTGACCCAGATCAGCTGTGCTCCCTTCCGGGGCGGGATCGGTGCCCCCTGGCGCACCAGGACGAGGCCGCCACCGAGACGGCGCGCGACCCGGTGGCAGCTGCTGCCGGGCGCCAGGCCCGCCGCAGCGCAGGGGCCGCGCGACCCCGTGACGATCAGGTCCGCCCGCACCCCGAGCGCGGCCGCGTCCGGACCCGCCCGTCGACGCGCGCGGCGGCGGCACTCAGGCGGCGGCACCGCAGCATTTCTTGTACTTGCGGCCGCTGCCGCAGGGGCACGCATCGTTGCGGCCCACGCGCGGTCCCTCGCGGCGCACGGTCCCCGTCTCCGGCGCCTCGCCGTCCACGTAGACCCAGGCACCGTCGGCGTCGCGCTTGAAGCGCGCCAGCTCGTGGTGGCGCTGGCGCGCACCGCGCTCGCGGTAGTGGGCGACGAACTCGACCGCGCCGACCTCGTCGCCGGGCCCGCCCTCGACCGTCTCGAGGATCTCGAGGCCGAGCCACTCCGCGCGCCGGGCCCAGCGCTCGGTGGCCTCGCGGTCGATGTCGGCGCGCGTCTCCGGATCGTGCGTGGCCTCGATGTAGTCGAGATCGGCGCGGGTGTGGGCCGTGTAGCGGGCCCGCATCAGCGCCGCCGCGGTGGCCGGGCGGTCGGTGCCCGCAAGGAACGGGCCGCAGCAGTCATCGTGGTCGCGGCCCGAGCCGCAGGGACATTCGCTCATGCTCACCTCCGGGAGCCGGGGAATCAGTGCAGCCGCTGGCCCGGGTATTCGCGCTCCGGGTCGCCCGCGTCCAGGTGCACGTCGACCAGGCGCCGCCCCAGCAGGGTCACATAGCCCGTGTGGCGCTCGCCCCCGGAGCGCGTGAACTCGAATGCGTACAGGCGCCGCAGGCACGGACGGCCGCCGTCGTCGCGCCGCGGGCGGAAATGGCGCAGCACCACCGAGTCGTCGAGGAACTGCACCCCGAACGCGCGGCAGCCCCGGCGGGCGGCGCCCACCGCGACCTCGCGCGCCTGCATCGCGGACCACCACCAGGCCCCGATGCCGGCCAGCAGGACTATCGCGACGATCTGGGTCATCGTGGCGTAGGAGGCCGTACGCGACACTCTCCCGGGGCTTGGCCGTATAATCGGGCCCACGGCCCCGCCGGGCCCTGCGCGGGGGACGGCGAGGCATGGCACATGCCACCCAAGCCTGCAGGAGTTCGCGATGGATGAGAAGACCCGCACCGAGGTCGAGGCCGCCGCCTTCCGGGGCCTGGTCCAGCACCTGCGCGAGCGTACGGACGTGCAGAACATCGACCTCATGGAGCTGGCCGGCTTCTGCCGCAACTGCCTCTCCAAGTGGTATCGCGCCGCCGCCGAGGAACGCGGTGTGGAGATGGACTACGAGCAGGCACGCGAGATCGTCTACGGCATGCCCTATGCCGAGTGGAAGGCGCGCTATCAGCACGAGTCCGCGGCGAGCGATGGCAACCGCGGCCGCGGCTGAAGGCCACGCCGGGCTGCCGCGCCGTTGGCGTGAGCCGTCCCGCGCAGATAGGCTGCGAGCCAGCCCATACGGGTCGCGGAGGATGAAGCCGGCATGACGACGCGCATCACGGAGCTGCAGGGCGACGGTATCGGGCCCGAGCTCGCCGAGGCCGTCCACGCGGTGGCCGATGCCCTGCCCATCGACCTCGCGTTCGAGCCCGTCGACTGGTCGCTCGAGCGCCGCGAGGCCGAGGGTGACGTGCCGATCGACGAGGCGGAGGCCTCGATGCGCGCCACCAAGCTGGCGCTGAAGTATCCGACGGTCACGCGCTCGCGCAGCCCCAACGCCCTGATCCGGCGCCGGATCGGCTTCTCGGTGATCTATCGCCCCGCGATCTCGATCAAGGGCATATCGTCGAACTTCAAGGAGAACGTGAACCTCCACATCGTGCGCATCGCGACCGGCGGCACCTACGACGATCCCGGTCAGCTGATCGGCAACAACGCCGCGGTGTCGCTGCGCATGGTGGAGCGCGAGCCCTGCGAGCAGGCGGCCAAGTTCGCCTTCGAGCTGGCGCGCAAGAAGGGCTTGACCATGACCTCCTCCTCGAAGCACACGATCCAGCGGGTCACGGACGGCCTGTTCGAGTCGGTCGTCGGGGAGGTGCGCGAGCACGGCTACCAGGACATCGAGCACCACGTCGAGCTGTTCGACGCCCTGCTGGCGAAGATCATCCTCAAGCCGCAGGATTTCGAGGTCATCCTGGTGCTCAACGAGTACGGCGACTTCCTCTCCGACATGGCCTCCGGGCTGGTCGGGAGCCTCGGCACCGGCGCCTCGGGCAATTTCTCGTTCCGCGACGACCACGCGGTCGACGTCGCGATGTTCGACCCGGCCGGGGGGACCGCGCCGGACATCGCGGGCAGTGACAAGTGCAACCCGAGCGCGATCTTCCTCGCCTTCGGCATGCTGCTCGACCACATCGATCGCTACGATCTGGGCCACGCCCTGCGCCTCGCGGTGCTCGGGGCGATCGAGGACGGCGAGACGACGGCCGACCTCGGCGGCCGCCTGCGCTGCAGCGAGTTCACGCAGGTCGTGATCGGGCGCCTGCCGCAACACCTGCCGCCCGGCGCGGGCGGGCCGGCCGCCTGAGCCGCCGGCCGACGGAGGATCTTCTCCACCGCCCCGAACCCGCAGAAGATCGTGCCGGCGCTGCCCGCGTACAAGCGGGCGCCGCCTTGCATTCAGCCCTGCAAAACGATTCAATACGGCAAGGCGGTGGCAGGGAGCCGGGGATCGGGCGATCCCGGCCCGGGCGCGCCACCGATCATCCGATCCGACCGGTTTCCGCGAAACAGGCGATTGGCCCCTCCCGCGACAGCGCCACGCTCGCTCGTGCAGCGACCCGCGACCGCCCCTGCCCGCGCGAGCGGAGCCCTGTCGCCGCACGCCGTGCGCGCACCCCGTCCTCGACCCGACGACACTGCCCGGCCATGACTGACGAATCCCGCATGCACGCCCTGTGGAGCACCTCGCTGCTCGACGGCGGCAACATCGGCTATCTCGAAGAGATCTACGAATCCTATCTGCGCGACCCGGCCTCGGTACCCGACGAGTGGCGACGCTATTTCGACCGCCTCCCGCGCGTCGACGGCGTGACCCAGCCGGACCTGCCACCCTCGCAGGTACGCTCCCAGTTCTACCGCTTCCGCTCCACCGGAGGCGCGGTGCGCTCGGCCCCGGCCGAGTCGCGCGGCGCCGAGCACGAGCGCAAGCAGATCCGGGTGCTGCAGCTGATCAATGCCTATCGCTTTCGCGGCCACCGGCACGCGAAGGTCGACCCGCTGGGCCGCTGGGAGGCTCCCGAGATCGACGAGCTCAGGCTCGAGGCGCACGAGCTCTCCGAGGCCGATCTCGACACCGTGTTCCAGAGCGGCTCGCTCCAGGGGATCGACGAGGCGCCGCTGCGCGAGATCCTCGAGGTCCTGCACAAGACGTACTGTGGCCCCATCGGTGCCGAGTACATGCACATCGCCGATACGGCCGAGAAGCGCTGGCTGCAGAATCGCCTCGAGACGCCGCACGGGCGGCCCGACTTCTCCGCCGAGCGCCGCAAGTGGGTGCTCGAAGCGCGCCACGGCCGCGAGGCACATCGAGCGCCTGCATGCACTCGAAGTATGTCGGGCAGAAGCGCTTCTCCCTCGAGGGAGGCGAATCGCTGATCCCCATGCTCAACGAGCTCATCGAGCGCGCCGGCGACCAGGGGGCCAAGGAGATCGTCATCGGCATGGCGCACCGTGGGCGCCTCAACGTGCTCGTGAACATCCTCGGCAAGAAACCGGCCGACCTGTTCCAGGAGTTCGAGGGCCACGAGGACGACACGCTCGCCGCGGGTGACGTCAAGTACCACCAGGGATTCTCGTCGGACTACATGACCAACGAGGGCCCGGTGCACCTGGCGCTGGGATTCAATCCTTCCCACCTCGAGATCGTCAACCCGGTGATCGAGGGCTCGGCGCGCTCGCGCCAGGACCGCCACGACGACCGCGGCGGCCGCGTGGTGCTGCCCATCCTCGTGCACGGCGATGCGGCGATGGCCGGCCAGGGCGTGATGCAGGAGACGCTGAATCTTTCACAGTCGCGCGGCTACTCGACGCGCGGCACGGTTCATGTCGTGATCAACAACCAGATCGGTTTCACCACGTCGAACAAGCTGGACACGCGCTCCTCGCTGTACTGCACTGACGTGGCAAAGATGATCAACACACCGATCTTTCACGTGAACGGCGACGACCCCGAGGCCGTCCTGTTCGTCACGCAGATCGCGCTCGACTACCGCAACGAGTTCCACAAGGACGTCGTCATCGACATGGTCTGCTACCGTCGCCACGGCCACAACGAGGCCGACGAGCCGGCGGCAACGCAGCCGATGATGTACGGCACGATCAAGGGTTTGCCGTCGACCCGGGAGATCTACGCGAAGCGCCTCGCCGAGGCCGGCGTGGTCGACGGCGACGAGACCGACCGGATGGTCCAGGCGTACCGCGAGCACATGGATGCCGGCGACACCGTCACGCCACGGATCATCACCGACGAGGACTTCGTCAACGAGCTCACCGTGGACTGGCGCCCGTTCATCGACCGGCAGTGGGACGAAGACGTCGATACGACCGTCTCGGTCGAGCGGCTGCGACGAGCTGTGGTCGCGGCTCGAGGTCGTGCCCGAGGGCTTCGAGCTGCACAAGCGGGTCGCGAAGATCATGGACGATCGCCGCAAGATGGCAGCCGGCGCGCTCGCGATCGACTGGGGCTTCGCGGAGACCATGGCATACGCGGCCCTGGTCACCGAGGGCTACGGCGTGCGACTGTCCGGCCAGGACTCCGGGCGCGGGACGTTCTTCCATCGCCACGCCGTGCTGCACAACCAGACGGACGGCAGCAACTACGTGCCGCTGCGCAACGTGACCGAGGATCAGGCCAACTTCCTGGTCATCGACTCGCTGCTGTCCGAGGAAGCGGTAATGGCGTTCGAGTACGGGTACGCGACCGCCGATCCGTACACGCTGGTGATCTGGGAGGCCCAGTTCGGCGACTTCGCCAACGGCGCACAGGTCGTGATCGACCAGTTCATAACCTCCGGCGAGGCCAAGTGGGGTCGGCTCTGCGGCCTGACGCTGCTGCTGCCGCACGGCTATGAGGGCCAGGGGCCGGAGCACTCCTCCGCGCGGCTGGAGCGCTTCCTGCAGCAGTGTGCCGAGCAGCGTCCCGGCGACCACAACATGCAGGTCTGCGTGCCCACGACCCCGGCCCAGGCCTTCCACATGATCCGGCGCCAGGCGATCCGGCCGTACCGCAAGCCGCTCATCGTGATGACGCCCAAGAGCCTGCTGCGCCACAAGATGGCCACATCCGCGGTCGAGGATCTCTCGGGCGGGTATTTCCACCCGGTCATCGGCGAGGTCGACGCGCTGGATGCGAAGAAGGTCCGACGTATCGTCATGTGCATCGGCAAGGTGTACTACGATCTCCTGGCCAAGCGCCGCGAGCAGGAGATCGACGACATCGCGATCGTGCGCGTCGAGCAGCTCTATCCCTTCCCGTACGACGAGCTCAAGGGAGTCATCACGCGCTTCTCGAACGTCAAGGAGTACATCTGGTGCCAGGAAGAGCCCCGCAACCAGGGTGCCTGGTACGACATCAAGCACCGCCTCGAGCACGTGGCGTTCGGCGAGAACAACGGGCGCTGCGCCATGCCGCCGGCTCGGCCTCGGCCGTCACCCGCTGCCATCGACCCAGGCGGCACGTCAAGCAGCAGCATGCGCTGGTGGCAGACGCGCTCGACATCGAGCCCGAGGAATGAAGCCGGAGCCGCTCCCCGACAGGGGCATGGGCCACCTCGCCGGGCGCTCCCGGAACCTGCGGATGGCCATGCGCCACTGCGGCCGAGAAATCGATAGAGGAGCCCGCAGATGAGCACCGAACATCACCGTCCCGCAGCTCCCGAGTCCGGTGTCGGACGCCACGAGTCGCGAGCTGGACCAAAGAAGAAGGGCGAGGCCGTCAAGCGCGACGAGGTCCTCGTCGAGCTCGAGACGGACAAGGTCGTCCTCGAGGTGCCGGCACCGGCCGACGGGGTGCTCGAGGAGATCCTCCACGACGAGGGCGCCTCGGTTACTGCCGACACCGTGCTCGGCGCGCGTGCGGCGGAGGGCGACGGCTGATGGCGACGCCGGTGACGGCGGCTCAGTCCGCCGGCGAGGCCGAGCCGCCGGGCGAGGCGGGCGGCGCGCAGGCGGGCGGCGCGCAGGCGGCGTCGCGGGAGACGGAGACGGCCGGCGATGAGCCCAGGATGGGGCCGGCAGCGCGCAAGCTGGTCGAGGAGCACGGCCTCGATCCGGGCAGGATCCCCGGCAGCGGCAAGGGCGGCCGGCTGACCAAGGAGGACGTGCTGCAATACCTGGATCCGCCGGGCGCGCCGAGGCGTCGCCCGCGCCGGCGCAGGATACGGCGGCCGGAGCCGCGCCCGCGCGCGAGGCGAAGACCAGACGGCGCCGACGCCCGCGGAGACCGCGGCGAAGGCGGGCGTATCCTACGCCCCCGGCGAGCGCCCGGAGAAGCGGGTGCCGATGACGCGCCTGCGGGCCCGCATCGCGGAGCGACTGCTGCAGGCCAAGCAGGATACGGCCATGCTGACCACGTTCAACGAGGTCGACATGAAGCCGGTCATGGACCTGCGCGCGCGCTACAAGGACCGCTTCGAGAAGACCCACGGCACCAAGCTCGGGTTCATGAGCTTCTTCGTGACCGCGGCCGCCGAGGCGCTCAAGCGCTTCCCGGACATCAACGCCTCGATCGATGGCAAGGACGTCGTGTATCACGGCTACACCGACATCGGCATCGCCGTGTCGAGCGAGCGTGGGCTGGTGGTGCCGATCCTGCGCGACGCCGAAACGCTGTCGATGGCCGAGATCGAGTCGACGATCCGCGATTTCGGCACCCGCGCGCAGGAGGGCCGCATCGGCATCGAGGAGATGACCGGGGGCACGTTCACGATCACCAACGGCGGGATCTTCGGCTCGCTGGTGTCGACGCCGATCCTGAATCCGCCGCAGAGCGCCATCCTCGGCATGCACAAGATCCAGGAACGCCCGGTCGCCGAGAACGGCGAGGTCGTCATCCGACCGATGATGTACCTGGCGCTGTCCTACGATCACCGCATCGTCGACGGCAAGGACTCGGTGCAGTTCCTGGTCACGCTCAAGGAGCTGCTCGAGGACCCCGCGCGCCTGCTGCTCGACATCTGACCGGGCCCCGGATTCGAGTCTCGACCCGGAACCGCGAATGAACGCGAATGTTCGCGAATGGCGCCGTGCACGAGCGTGGCGAGGCCGGAGCTGCGCTGCATCGCCGCGCGGATTGTTTGCGCGGGACATGAACCACGAATGGACACGAATGAACACGAATGCGCCTCGCGTCACCGTCGGACCATTCGTGTTGATTCGTGTTGATTCGTGGTTCTGAGCGCATGTCGGCAATACCAGCGGGAAAGGGGAGCTCCGCTCCGGGGGCTCGTGGCCCGGCAATATTCGCGAACATTCGCGTTCATTCGCGGTTCAAGTAGAGGCCGCACAGTTGGAGCACCGAAATGGCCAAGTCGTATGACGTCGTTGTGGTGGGGGCGGGTCCCGCCGGGTACGTGTGCGCGATCCGTTGCGCCCAGCTCGGCTTCTCGACCGCCTGCGTCGACAACTGGATCAACAAGCAGGGCAAGCCCGCCCTCGGCGGCACGTGCCTGAACGTCGGCTGCATCCCCTCGAAGGAGCTGCTCGAGAGCTCGCACCACTACGCCAACATCCGCGACCACGCCGAGCGCTACGGCATCCGGATCAAGGACGTGGAGATGGACGTGCCGGGCATGATCGCCAGCAAGGACAAGACGGTCGGCGAGCTCACGCAGGGGATCGAGGGCCTGTTCAAGGCGAACAAGGTCGAGTGGCTCCAGGGGGCGGGCCAGCTGCACTCGGACAACCGCGTCCAGGTGACGCCCCGGGACGGCGAGGCCTACTCCGTGGCGGCGAGGAATGTCGTGCTGGCACCCGGCTCGTCGCCGGTGGAGATCGGCGCCGCCCCGCTCTCCGGCGACACCGTCGTGACCTCCACGGGCGCGCTCGACTGGGAGCGTCCGCCGAAACGCCTGGGCGTCATCGGCGCCGGTGTCATCGGGCTCGAGATGGGCAGCGTCTGGCGCCGGCTCGGCTCCGAGGTAACCGTGCTCGAGGCGCTGGACAGCTTCCTCCCCGCCGTCGATCACGAGGTCGCGCAGTCGGCGCACAAGGCGTTCAGGAAGCAGGGCCTCGACATTCACCTGGGGACCCGGGTAACCGGCACCGAGATCAAGAAGAACGGGAGCGTCGAGATCCAGTACGAGGACAGCGACGGCAAGCACCAGCTCACCGTGGATGCGCTCATCGTCGCCGTCGGGCGCAGCCCCAACACCGACGGCATCAGTTCCGACGATGTCGAACTGATGATGGACGAGCGCGGCGCCATCCATGTCGACGACAACCTCGAGACCAGCGTGCCGGGGGTCTTCGCGATCGGCGACGCCGTGCGCGGCCCGATGCTCGCGCACAAGGGCTCGGAGGAAGGCATCGTGGTCGCCGAGCGCCTGGCCGGCCAGAAGAGCGAGGTGAATTACGAGGCGATCCCCTGGGTGATCTATACGCACCCCGAGATCGCCTGGGTCGGCCAGACCGAGCAGGACCTCAAGCACGCCGGCCGGGACTACCGCGTGGGCACCTTCCCCTTCCTCGCGAGCGGTCGCGCCAAGGCGATGCACGAGACCGACGGCATGGTGAAGGTGATCGCGGACGCCGCGAGCGACCGGATCCTGGGCGTGCACATGGCCGGTCCGCAGACCTCCGAGCTCATCGGCCAGGCGGTCCTGGCCATGGAGTTCGACGGCTCGGCCGAGGACGTGATGCGCACGGTGTTCGCCCATCCGACGCTCTCCGAGGCACTGCACGAGGCCGCCCTCGGGGTCGACGGGCGGCCGATCCATATCCCGCCGCCGCGCAGGAAGAAGCAGTAGCCGCGCGCGAACGCGCGCGGCGCGTGCCCCGGCCGGGGGGCCCCACAACGATCCGATCGGGAGCAACCTCATGAACCTCCACGAATACCAGGCGAAGCAGCTCTTTCGCCAGTACGGCCTGCCGGTGCCCGACGGCAAGGTCATCCGCGACAAGTCCGAGGCCGGCAGCGCCGTGCGCGAGCTCTCCGGCAAGCGCTGGGTGGTCAAGGCCCAGGTGCACGCCGGCGGGCGCGGCAAGGCGGGGGGTGTCGAGCTGGTCGACGACGCCGATGCCGCCACCGAGGCCGCCGGGCGGATGCTCGGGCGAAGCCTGGTCACCTACCAGACCGACGAGCGTGGCCAGCCGGTCCATCGCGTGCTCATCGAGGAGACCAGCGAGATCGCCTCCGAGCTCTATCTCGGAGCGGTCGTGGACCGCGGCACGCAGCGCGTGGTGTTCATGGCCTCGACCGAGGGTGGCGTGGAGGTCGAGAAGGTGGCCGCGGAGACGCCGGAGAAGATCCTCCAGGTCGTGGTGAACCCGATGCTCGGTGTCATGCCCTACCAGGCCCGGCAGCTCGCCTTCGGCCTGGGGCTCTCCGGCGACCAGATCAAGCAGTTCGCCCGGCTCCTGACGGGCCTCGGCCGGCTGTTCGCCGACAAGGATCTCAGCCTGATCGAGGTGAACCCGCTCGTGATCACCGGCAAGGGTGACCTGATCTGCCTGGACGCCAAGGTCAACGTGGATGACAACGCCGTCTACCGGCACGCCGACATCGGCGAGCTGCGCGACCAGTCGCAGGAGGATGCGCGCGAGAACCGCGCCAAGGAATGGGACCTGAACTACATCGCGCTCGACGGCAACATCGGCTGCATGGTCAACGGTGCCGGCCTGGCGATGGCCACCATGGACCTCGTCAAGCTGCACGGCGGCGAGCCGGCCAACTTCCTCGACGTCGGCGGCGGCGCGACGGCCGAGCGCGTGGCCGAGGCGTTCAAGATCATCGTATCCGACGAGAACGTGAAGGCGATCCTGGTGAACATCTTCGGCGGCATCGTGCGCTGCGACCTGATCGCCGAAGGCATCGTGTCCGCGGTGGAAGAGGTCGGCCTCGAGCTGCCCGTGGTCGTGCGCCTCGAGGGCAACAACGCGGCCAAGGGCGCCCAGATCCTCAACGACTCCTCGTTCAACGTCATCGCCGCCGACAGTCTCACCGACGCCGCGCAGCGCGTCATCGCCGCCGCGGAGGGCAAGTAACCATGTCAGTGCTCGTCAACAAGAACACCAAGGTGCTCTGCCAGGGGTTCACCGGCAAGCAGGGTACCTTCCACAGCGAACAGTCGATCGCCTACGGCACGAAGATGGTGGGCGGCGTCACGCCGGGCAAGGGCGGCACTACACACCTCGACCTGCCCGTGTTCAACACGGTGGCCGAGGCGGTCGAGGAGACCGGCGCCGACGCCAGCGTGATCTACGTGCCCGGTGCCTTCTGCAAGGATTCCGTGGTCGAGGCCGCCGATGCCGGCGTGAAGCTGATCGTGTGCATCCACCAGAGGGCATCCCCACGCTGGACATGCTCCAGGCCAAGGCGTACATCGACCAGACCGACGCGCGCCTGATCGGCCCCAACTGCCCGGGCATCATCACCCCGGGCGAGTGCAAGATCGGGATCATGCCGGGCGAGATCCACAAGCCCGGCAAGGTCGGCATCGTGTCGCGCTCGGGCACGCTGACCTACGAGTGCGTCAAGCAGACGACCGACCCCGGTTATGGCCAGAGCACGTGCATCGGCATCGGTGGCGACCCGATCCCGGGCACGAGCTTCATCGACGCGCTGGAGCTGTTCCAGGCCGACCCCGAGACCGAGGCCATCGTCATGGTCGGGGAGATCGGCGGCACCGCCGAGGAGGAGGCGGCCGAGTTCATCCAGCAGCATGTCGACCAAGCCGGTGGTCGCCTACATCGCGGGTCTCCGCCCAAGGGCAAGCGCATGGGCCACGCCGGCGCGATCATCGCCGGCGGCAAGGGCACGGCGGCCGAGAAGTACGCGGCGCTGGAGAAGGCCGGGGTGCACACAGTCCGCAGCCCGGCGGACATCGGCCAGGGCGTGGCCGCGGCCACCGGCTGGTAACGGCCTCCCCGCCCGAGCGGGGCCCGGGCCGCCCGCCCGCCGCGCGCGCCCGGCCCCGGCGGCCGGGTGCACGGCCTTTGCTATATGTATAATCCTATGTGTGGGCACGGCCCCGTCGGCCGCAAGCGACCCGCCGGCGGCGGGGGCTCTCGCGCAGGCCCGCACAGGGGAGTCAGCAGCGCATGCCACGCCCGGCCGCCCTCCTGGTCCCATCGGCCCTTCTGCTCCTGTCACTGCCCGGCCCCGCGCAGACGGCCGAGCTGTTGATGTTCCGCGAGGAGGGCTGCCCCTATCGAGGAGTGGGAGCGGGAGATCGGCGACACTGACCCGCGGACATCCGAGGCGCAGCGGGCCCCCCTGCAGCGGGTCGACCTGCACGGACCATCGCCCGGCGACGTCTCGCTGGACGCGGAGATCCGCTACACGCCCACGTTCGTCCTCGTCGAAGACGGCGAGGAGGTCGATCGCATCATCGGGTATCCCGGCGAGGAGGCCTTCTGGGGCCTGCTCGGGGAGATGCTCGAGCGACTCAGCCAGGAGACACCAAGGGAGGATCGCTCATGATCAAGAAGACCGGACTGCTACTTTGCAGCCTGGCCCTGACGCTGCGGGCTGCACCAGGCCCCGGCGCGGGCCCAGGATGCACTCGCGGCAATCCCGAGGTACTCAAGCCCGAGCTCGCGTTCAAGCTCGCGCGCGCCGCCCTGGAGGCGTGCCGCGAGCGCGACTACCAGGTGGCCGTATCCGTCGTGGATCGCTTCGGCAACGCCCAGGCGATGGTGCGCGACCGCTACGCCGGCCCGCACACGCCGGAAACCTCCCGGCGCAAGGCCTGGACGGCGGTGAGCTTCCGCACGAACACGACCGAGATGGCGGAGGCCACCAAGGCGGGCACCCCGCAGGCCGCCGCGCGCGACATCGACGACGCGCTCATGCTCGGGGGTGGCGTGCTGATCGAGGCCGGCGGCTCCATGGTCGGCGCCGTGGGCGTGTCCGGCGCGCCGAGCGGCGCGGAGAGACGATGCCTGTGCCGAGGCGGGCCTCCAGGCGATCCAGGGCGACCTGCCGCTGTAGGCCGCAACCGGGCCGGCCCCGGGGCGCGAGGAAGCCCGGGGCCGGCTGCGCCGCCCGCCATGGCCGGCCCCCCGACGGCCGCACGACCCCGCCACGCGCCGGCAGCGACCCCCTGCGGCGCGCCCTGCGAGGTAGAAGCATAGATCGCGAAATCATGGATGGCCGGGCGTCTGCCCACCCCCGCACGTGGTACGTTGACCGTCGCTGTCCCGGTTGCGGGGACGGCCCATCGATTCGGCCCATCGATTCGGCCGATAGAGCGGGCCGATTCGGAGGACTGACAGTGCACACCGCCAACACGCCTGTCCACGCGGACGCCGTGTCGCCGCCGGCTCAATCGGCCGACATGCTGGAGCATGCGCGCGAGGCCACGCGTTTCCTCAAGGCGCTCGCGCACGAGGGTCGCCTGATGATCCTGTGCATGCTGGTCGAGGGGGAACGCTCGGTGTCCGAGCTGGGTGACATGCTGGGGGCGCCCCAGCCGATCGTCTCGCAGCAGCTCGCGCGCCTGCGCGCCGACGATTTCGTCGCCACCCGGCGCCAGGGCAAGAACGTCTACTACTCGCTGGCCAACGAGGAGGTGCGCGAGGTCGTCACCCTCCTCTACCGGCTGTTCTGCGAGGCCGAGGCCGGCCCGGCGCGGCCTTCGTGAGCACGGCCCCCCGTCAGGAGGCCTGCTCGAGGTAGGCGATCAGGTCCTGCAGGGCCTTCTCGTCGTCGATGCCGGCGAACGGCATCCGGGTGCCCGGCATGAACTCGCGCGGGTTCGCCAGGTACTTCTTCAGCGTCTCCGCGCGCCAGACCACCTCCGACTCCTTCATCGCCGGGGAGTAGCCGTTGAAGCCGGGCACGCCCCCGGCCTCGCGGCCCATCACGCCGTGCAGGTTCGGTCCCATGCGGTGGGCGCCGCCATCCTCGATGGTGTGGCAGGCGCTGCACTGCTGGTACACCTTCTTCCCCGCCTGCGGATCGCCGGCCAGCTTGGTGCCCTGGTCGCCCTCGCCGCTGCCCGAGGCCGCCGCCTGGTCGCCGGGGCCACCGCCGCTCTCCTCGTCGGGCGTCACCCCGATGTTGGTGGCGCGGCCGACGATCTCCACACTCTCCTTGCAGTCCGCCATGCAGGCCTGCTCGTCCGGGAACTCGGGTCGCTCCTTGCGGTGGAAGCCGTCCTCGTTCGGCATGGTGACGTCGGCGAGGTTGTCCTGGTTCAGCGTGTGGTCGTACTCGATGAGCTGGTTCGCGTACAGCAGGTACGCGGTCAGCGCATAGGTCTCGTCGTCGGTCAGGCTCTGGGCGTTGCCGAACGGCATCGCGCGGTGCACGTAGTCCCAGACGGTCGAGGCGAACGGCCAGTAGCTGCCGATCGTCTTGACGGGCTCGTTGGTGTCGAGCGAGCCCTCGCCGCCGATCAGTGCCGGATAACGCCCGGCGCCCTCGGCGAAGTCGCCGTGGCAGGAGGCGCACTTCTCGATGTAGACGGCCTCGCCCTCCTTCGCCGTGCCCGACCCCTTCGGCAGGCCCTTGCCGTCGGGACGGATGTCGATGTCCCAGCGGGCGATCTCGGCCTCGCTCGGCGTCCGGCCGAGCCCGTAGTCGCGCGCCTGCGCGGCGGCCGCCGGCACGAGGGCGAGCGCGAGGAGCGCCGCGAGACCGCGCTTCGTGTCAGCCCAGGCGAACATTCTCGACCGTCCCGTCTTCTTTGACCTGCCAGGTCTGGATGCCGTTGTTGTGATAGATCGACTCCGTGCCCCGCACCTCCTGCAGCTCGGCCGGGGTCGGCTGGATGTAGCCGGTCTCGTCGATGCAGCGGCTCTGGAGCAGCACGGGGCTGCCGTCCCACTCCCAGTCCAGCGTGAAACGGGTCAGGCACTTGGGCAGCACCGGCTGGTGCAGCGTCGCCGTCTTCCAGTTCACGCCGCCGTCGAGCGAGACGTCGACACGCTTGACCCGGCCGTGGCCCGACCAGGCGATCCCCTTGATGACGTTGAAGCCCGGCTCGACCGGCGGCAGCTGCGGGCTCGGGCTGGTGATCACCGACTTGGCGTCCATGAGCCACGTGAACCGCCGCGCCTCGCCGTCGGGCATCAGGTCGGTGTACTTGGACGTCTCCTCGCGGTGGTGCCAGGGCTTGCTGCCGACCTCGAGGCGGCGCAGCCACTTGATCCACATGTTGCCCTCGAAGCCCGGCACGACCAGGCGCAGGGGATAGCCCTGCTCGGGGCGCAGGCGCTCGCCGTTCATCGAGTAGGCGACCAGGCAGTCGTCGAGCGCCTTCTCCATCGGAATCGAGCGCGTCATGGCGGCGGAATCAGCGCCCTCGGCCAGCAGCCACTTGCCCTCCGGCTTCACGCCCACCTGCTCGAGCAGGAGCTTCAGCGAGACGCCGGTGTATTGCACGCAGTGCACCATCCCGTGGGTGTACTGGCAGCCATTGAGCTGGGCGCCGTGCCACTCCATGCCGGTGTTCGCGGCGCACTCGAGGAAGCAGAAGCGGTTCTCCTGGGGCAGGCGGCGCAGCTCCTCGACCGTGAGCACGATCGGCTCGTCGACGAGCCCGTGGATCATGAGCCGGTGGTCGGCGGGGTCGACCTCGGCCATGCCGCCGTGGTGGCGCTCGAAGCACAATCCGTTCGGGGTGATGATCCCGTCGAGCTCGTGCAGGGGCGTGAAGTTGACCGATGACTCGCGCGTGGCCGTCAGCCACTCGACGCTGCGCCGCACGACGTCACTCTCGTGCCCCGAGGGTGACCCGTCAGGCCGGGCATCGACCCCGAACCCCAGGTACTGCGTCCAGCTCGGCAGGGCGGGCGCGCCGTCCACGGTGCCGGCCGCCGGCCTTCACGGCAGCGCGCCGGTGGCGATCGCGGTGCCGGCGGCCAGGCCGCCGGTCAGCAGCCGGCGGCGCGACCGCGATTCGGGCTCGTCGGGGAGCCGTGTCAGCTTGCCCGGGTTCCCGGACTCCTCGTGGCCTTGTGCCATGGGCGCTCACTCCTGTTCCGGCGGCCCGCGATGGGACCGGGGCGCGGCCGCGGTCGCGACGCGCCGAGGACTACACGCATCTGACGGAACGATATATCGGACGATCAACCGAGACCGTCCGCGGGCGACCGGCGTCTGATCATGACGTGGTCTGCTTCAGGTACGACCGGAAGTCCGTGTCGCGGTACGCCCGCTCGGCCACGAAACGATACATGGCCAGGAATTCGGGCGGCTCGAAATAGCCGGGCATGCGCGCCACCTCGGCCTCGTCGCCGGGCTGCCCCCTGGCGTCCCCCGGGTCGGCCGGGAAGAAATTCGTCGTGGGCGTGAAGCGCACACCCCACTTCCGCGCCAGGCGCTTCTCGGACAGGACCTCGCCATCGAAGTCCGTCACCCGCCGCGAGCCGATGATATTGAGCTGCAGGATGGCGAAGTTCTCGCTGACGAACCGCCGGATCTCGTGGTCCGCGAAGTTCACCAGGTGCGTCTCCTTGCAGTACGGGCAGCCCTTTAGCTCCCACATGACCGCGAAGCGCTTGCCCTGATCGCGGGCCATGCCGAGGTCCTCGGCGAGGTCGAGGAAGGACTCGATGAAGAACGGCTGCTCGTAGAGCCCGGCGTCGTTCATCGTGGGCTCGTAGTGCTCGGCGCGCGCGGTCCGGCCCCGCACGAGCAGGCCCGCCGCGAGACCGAGCGAGGAAAGGAGAACGCTTCTGCGATCGGGCATCGGCCAGCTCTCCCGTCCGGGGCATGCCCCGGCGGCGCGACAGTCAATCCGCATGTATATAAAATCTAGCATAGATCCCTCGCCGCAGTCGCCCGGCATGGCCTCGCCTCTCGCCCCCGGTGGACCGGCTGGTCTACGCGGCATCGACGGGCTCGACCGAAGTCAGCGGGAGCTACACCATGCAACCGGTCCGCAAGCGCGCCGTGGCGGCATTCGCCCTGGCCCTTTCCCTGGCCCCGGCCCCGGCGCTGGCGGCGGCGTCCCTGGAGACCTTCCTCGGGGACCTGCAGCCGGTGTACGACGGCATCCGCAAGGCCATGTTCTACCTGGAGCGCGGCGCGCTCGCGCCCGCCGTTCCTGGAGTGGAGCGCGAGCGCCGAGGCCTGGCGTGCCGAGGTGCTGCCGTACGCCGACTCGCCGCCGGCCGCGTTCGCCCACGATCCGCGCTTCGGGGAGACCCTGGAACGGATCGACGAGGCCCTCGGGCGGGCGAGCGCGGCCGACGCGACGGACGCGGCCCGCGACGCGCTCGCGGGCATCCCGGCCACGCTGGCCGAGCTGCGCGCCCGCAACCACGTGATCGTGTTCGCCGACCACGTGCGCGAGGCCAATCGCGCCATGGACCGGCTCTACGCCTATCGTCACCGTGACATCGACTTCGCCGACCAGGCGGTGGTCGACGACCTGCGCGCGCGGCTCGCCGTCACGGCCTACGCCTATCGCGAGTGCGACGCGGCGGCGCCGCCCGACATTGCCTCCGACCCGGCCTTCCGGCGTATGATCGACGGTACGCTGGGCTCCCTCGACCTGATGTGGGAGGCCATCGCCGCCGGCGACCAGCGGACCGTGATCAACATCCTGCGCGAGGTTCGTTCCTTCGACCGGCTGCTCTGGCTGCGCCACGGCTGAGCCGCGACACACGACCCCGGGGAGGCCGGCCATGTCCCACACGATCCGACGCCTCGCGCTCGCCGCGGCCACGGCGGTCCTGCTGCCGGCCGCGCCCGGCGCCATGCCGGCGCACGCCGCGGGCTACCAGGAGACCGAGCTCAGCGAGCCGAAGCCGAGCTTCGCCGAGCCGCGCAAGGTCGTGCTCCAGCTCAGCTCCGGGGACCCCGACACGATCAACAACGTCCTTTACAACGCCGTCAACATCCAGAAGTTCTACGGGATGGACAAGGTGCAGATCGCGGTGATCGTCTATGGGCCCGGCATGGAGGCGCTGTACGCGGAATCGTCGCCGGTACGCGAGCGCATCACCAGCCTGCAGCAATACGACATCGAGTTCGTCGGCTGCGGCAACACCATGGACGCCACCGGGCACGGGCCGCAGGAGCTGATCGACGGCGTCTCCTGGGTCGAGGCCGGGATCGCCGAGATCATCGAGCGCAAGCTCGCCGGCTGGACCATCGTCCGGCCCTGATCCGCCCCGGGCCCGGCGTCCCCCGTCGCGCCCTTCGCCCTCGGCTCTTCAGCCCGTCAGGCTGCGCCCTCGCGCTGCACCTTCGCGCGTCGCCTGAGCGCTCGGACGCCCCATGCGCGCGTCGGCCCTGCGGCCGCTACGCGCCCGCAGCCCTCTCCAAATCTCCCCCAGCGCCGGGAACGTCTCCAGCAGCCAGTAGGACAGCTCGCTCATCGAGCCGGTAATGAACAGGATGCCGGTGAGCACGAGCAGGCCGCCCATGGCGCGCTCCACGAGCACCATGTGCCGCCTGGCGCGCTGCATGAACGCGGTGAAGCGCTCCACCGCCAGCGCCGCCAGCAGGAACGGCACCCCGAGCCCGAGCGCGTAGACCGCCAGCAGGCTGGCGCCGTACCACGCGGACTGCTCCTGCGCGGCGACCATCAGCACCGCCGCGAGCGCGGGGCCGACGCAAGGCGTCCAGCCGAAGGCGAAGGCCAGCCCGATCACGTAGGCGCCGACCAGGCCGGTGGGCTTGCTCTCCGGGTGGAAGCGCGCCTCGCGGTAGAGGAAGAGGATGCGGAAGGCCCCCAGGAAATGCAGGCCCAGCACGATGATGATCACGCCGGCCAGCGGGGTCAGCCAGTTCGAGTAGGCGGTCAGGAACCGGGAAACACTCGAGGCCGTTGCGCCCAGCGCCACGAAGATGGTCGCGAAGCCCAGCACGAAGGCGAGCGCGGCGTAGAAGATCCGGGCGACCGGCAGGGCGGCGCCCGCCTCGCGCTGCTGCAGCGACACGCCGCTCACGAACGCGAGGTAGGGTGGCACCAGCGGCAGCACGCAGGGGCTGAGGAAGCTGAGCGCGCCCGCGAGGGCCGCACCGAAGTACGAGATCTCGAGCCCCGTCATGGTGGGCCTTCGATCAGGCGTCGACCTTGATGTTCTGCGCGCCCGGGTCGATCCGGATGGTGCCCTGGTCGCGGATGTGCTCCATCACGAGGTCGTAGACGGGCGGCCCCTCGGTGCCCTCGTTGACCGAGGCCCAGCCGGAGACGACGTAGTTGCTGCCCGGCTCGATCGGCTCGCCGCTGGGCAGCAGCCGCATCTCGGATATGCGGTTGCCGCGCGTCGCGCGCACGTCGATGCGATAGCCCATGCCGCCGACACGCACCATGTCGCCGCCCTGCTGGTAATAGGGATCCTCGTTGAACAGGTTCTCGGCGACGTCCTCGAAGATGGTCTTGAGCATCTCGCCCGACATCTCGCTGCGATAGGTCTCGGGATACGTGATCGCGGTGGCGTCGTAGACGTCCTCGGCCGTGATCTTCTGGCCCGGCAGGAGGCTCGCGCCCCAGCGGAAGCCGGGCGAGAGCGCGATCTGCGCATCCCGGCGCTCGAGAATCGCGTTGCAGATGAGGTCGTCGAGGGTGCCATTGAAGTTGCCCCGGCGGTACAACAGGCTCTCGGTCTCGCCGAGCACCTCGGTGAGCCTGTCCTCGTGGGGGCTGCGGATGTCCTCCACCAGCCGGGCCATCTCCGGGTCCGGCTCGATCGCGTCCGTGAGCACCGGGATCAGGTGATAGCGATAGTCGCGCACGCCGGTGCTGCCGACGTCGAGGTCGAGGCGCGAGAGGAACTTGCCGTGGCTGCCGGACGCGACCAGCAGCGTGCCGTCGATATCGAGCTCGCGCGGGATGGCGTCGTGCGTGTGCCCGGTCAGGATGACGTCGATGCCCTGCACACGGCCCGCCAGCTTGCGGTCCACGTCGAAGCCGTCGTGGCTCAGCAGCACCACCACCTGCGCGCCCTTGGCCCGCGCCGCGTCCACGCTCTTCTGGACGGCCTCCTCGCGGATGCCGAACGACCAGTCCGGGATCAGGTAGCGGGGGTTGGCGATGGGCGTGTAGGGGAACGCCTGGCCGATCACGGCGACGGTCACGCCCTGGCGCTCGAAGAAGGTGGTCGAGTCGAACACCGGCTCCTCCCAGGTGGTGTCGCGGACGTTGCCCGCGAGGAAGGGGCAGTCGAGCTGATCGATGAGCTCCTTCACGCGCTCCTGGCCGTAGGTGAACTCCCAGTGCCCGGTGGTCGCCTCCACGCCGAGCGCGTTCATGGCGCGCACCATGTCGCCACCCCTGGAGGCCAGCGCGGGGTAGGAGCCCTGCCAGAAGTCGCCACCGTCGAGGAAGATCGTGCTGTCCGGGCGTTCGCCGCGTACCGCCTTGACCAGGGTGGCGATGCGGTCGAGCCCGCCGACGCGGCCGTACTCGCGTGCCAGCGCCGTGAAGTCGACCGAGCTCAGCATGTACGCCTGCAGCGAGCCCGGCTCGACCCCGAAGTGCTGGAGGAAGTCCTTCCCGGTGATGTGCGGCGGCTTGCCGCGCGCCGCCCCGACGCCGAGGTTGACGCTCGGCTCGCGGAAGTACAGCGGGGTGAGCTGCGCGTGGAGATCGGTGAGGTGCAGCAGCGTGACCTGCCCGAGGCCCTTGCCGGGCGCGAGCAGGTCCTCCTGGCTCAGGCCCTGGCGTGCCAGCGCCGGGAGGCTCAGGCCGCTGCCGAGCGCAGCCGCAGTGACGCCGAGAAACTCGCGTCGAGTGAGCATAGACTTCCTCCTGCCGAAGAAAAAAAGGGGCGCCCGCAGGCCGCACCCCTTTTTGACGAACAATGCTGATAGGGGATTCGTTCGCTCTTGCTATGCCCCTCAGGAGGTGACGTTCACTTCGACGGTCTTGGTGACGGTCTCGTTGTTGTCATCCGTCCATGACAGCACCAGGTCCCCGCTCTCCTGGGCCTTCATGTAAAAGGCCATGTACGGGTTGCTCGATATGGCCGGGTACCAATCCGCCGAAAACACGACCTCGCCGTTGTAAGTGGCCTTGAACTCGTTGATGATCATGCGCGGGATGGTATTGCCCTCGTCGTCCTTGCGTTGACCGCTTTCCATCTTGTGCGAGATGAGTGATTTCACCTCGAACACCTCGCCCTTCTTGACGGAACCCGGAACCCTGACTCTTGCATTGGACATGATGTATCTCTCCTCGCTCTGTCAGCCGCCGCAGCCGCCGATGGTGACCCGGACTTCCTGCCTGGCGGTATACATGGAGCCGTCGCTCATCTCCGCAACGGCCACGATGTCCTGGGTCTTGGCCAGCCGGATGCGGGTGGACGCCCATGCCCGGCCGTTGGCAGGGGTGAAATGGAAGATCGCCACCTCCGGGCTCGGATTGCCCTCGGCAAACACGTGCACGGCCTTGACGTGATCCGACTCGGTCATGGGGCTCTCGACCTCGACCTCCAGCGGCACCATGCTGCCGTTCTCGGCGATCTCGGGCAGAGTCAGATCCACACGGCCCTTGTTGAGAGTCTTGTCGCCCACGACTTCCGAGATGGCCTTTTCGGTCGCGGCAACGTCGGCAAGCGCGGCACGTGCGCTGAAGCCCAGTACGACTGCGGACCCCGCCGCGGCCAGCATCTGGCGGCGGGTAAAGGTGACATTGGACAATGAATCACTCATGACTCCGGAAACCTCCTGACAACCCTTCCAACAGGCTCGACGTACCGTCGGCGCGTATCCGGGCGTCCCAGTTATGGCTGAACGTGAGATGTCCTGCTCGGGTCGATATACATGGATGAGCCAACTGCAAGGATTGCGGCGGCCGGCGCCCCGACAGGATCTCGCTTACGCAAAGGATCCTCCTGATTGTCTCTTCGTTGTGTCTGCGCGTACACGGATGCACGAACATGTTCCCGCTCTGGCTGGCGGATTTCTCGTGCTGCGCCCCGGGGACGCCCGCCTTATGAACGACTGTCATTACAGCCTGCTTCTCATATGCAAAAATGCATAGTGCTGGTGGCTGCTAATCTCCGATTTGTCTATCATACATAGCGGTGATGTAATATTTTAGAAAGCAGTCGGCCGTGTCAACCCGGCGTTGCACATCCGGCGCCAATCGGTAGGGTTGATGTACGGTGAGTGCCTCCCGAAGAGGCTCCGCGACATCAAACACAGGATCAGCCGCGCCGAAACCACGAGGGGCTTTCGGCGATCAGCAACCGGCGCCGAGGCGCCACGGCTCGCCCCGGTCAGCACGCAGCTGGCGGCGAGTACCGGTTGAAGCGAGAGGAGGAGTCTCATGCATACGACAACAAGATCGTTGTGGGCCGGCAAAAAGCTGCTGCTCGCCGCGCCCATCCTCTTACTGGCCGTGACGGGCACCGCCAGCGCGCAGTGTGCCAACTGTACCAACGAAGAGCCCAAGGAGATTCTGCTCAATCTCATCGACCAGATCGATTCCGACTACCTCACCCAGAGCCCGCAGAATCTCCAGATGATGGACAGCAATTCGGCCTATTTCGTGGTCGACGACGGTAAGGCCCTGTTCGAGACAAAGCGCGGGCCGAACAACGTATCACTGGAGCAGTGTGACTTCGGCCAGGGCCCCGGTGTCCTCGAGGGCGCCTACGCGAAGATGCCACGGTACTTCGAGGATGCCGATCGGGTGATGCACCTGGAGAGTCGCCTGGCGTACTGCATGAAGACCATCCAGGGCTTCTCCAGCGACGCCGACGAGCTGAGCAACAGGTCGCAGATGCGGGCCATGATGGCTTACGTCGCCGCCCGATCCAACGGTTACGAGTGGGATCCGCCGATGGATCATCCCATGGAGAAGGCGATGCGCGACGCCGGCGAGGTGATGTTCTATCGTCGCTCCAGCACGATGGACTTCAGCTGCAACACCTGCCATGGCGAGACCGGCAAGCAGATCCGGGCCTCGGTGCTGCCGAACATGAACCGCGCCAAGGAATGGACCAAGGCAGTCTCCTGGCCGGCACAGCGAGTCGGGAAGAATTCCGTGCGCAGTCCCTACCAGCGCCTGCGCGGCTGCTACTGGCAGATGCGCAAGGGCAAGCTCAACCGCAGGTCCGACGCCGCCATTGCCATGTTCAGTTTCTGGACGGACGCGGCGCGCGGCGAGCCGGCCATTCTGCCGGACCTGAAGCGCTGATCACGAAAGCACACGGATTCGAGGAGCACTGACCATGTACCACAAGATTCCCCATAATCCGGGGCTTTCTGCCCTTGTATTGCTGTTTGTCTTTGCATTTGCCAGCGGACCTGCCGTGGCCGGGGATTCCGGCAAGGTCGACTACACGTCGATGAGCGCCGAGGAGCTGGCCAACTACCTGATGTTCGAGGCCAACGGCTTCGCCGTCGACACGAAGACCCAGGAAGGCACCACGGTGCGCCAGCGCCTGACGCAGGACGAGCTGCAGAAGACCTGCTCCGGGCTGAAGGGTGGCAAGATCGACAGCGCCACGGCGCAGAAGGTGACCTCCCTGGCGCAGGACTCCATGGAGTACCCGGACGGGGGCATCGAGCTCGGCGACTGGAAGGAGGGCCAGGCGATCGCGGAAAACGCCTTCGGCTTCCGCGTCGGCCACAAGACCGATGACCACAGCGCCCGCGAGACCGGCGGGCTGTGCATCAACTGCCACCGGCTCGAAGAGAAGAAGGCGATCCGCTCGGGCACCCTCGGGCCGAGCCTGATTGGATACGGCAAGGAGCGCGGCACGACGGAGCAGATGAAGAAGTACACGTACGAGGTCATCTACAACCCGCACGCGTTCTTCCCGTGTACCAAGATGCCGCGCATGGGCGCCAATGAGATCCTGACCCAGGAGAAGATCGCCGACGTCATGGCGTATCTCCTGGACCCGGACTCCCCGGTAAACAGGTAGGTCCCGAGCCACACGTCCGGGGAAAGCGAGCCATGGATGGCTCCTCCGGGAGCACGTAGAATGGTGTCCGCCGTACGAGCACCTTGATCGTTCTCGGTCAGGGCGCGCGTTCAGCGATACGGGCCGCCGGTACGAAGCCCACTCGGACGACGCCCGGGGGCGCCCCGGCCCGACGAGTCGTCATTCTTCATCGCCCGGAGACGAACTGATGCCAGCGCGTGCCACCAACCCCGTCTCGATACTTGGCCATGCGATCGGCCGGCTGGTCGCCCCGGTCGCGGTAGTGGCCGTGCTCGCGGTAGCCGGCGCAGCCGTGCCGGCGCAAACCGCGGCGGCCCAGGGAGGACCCGCCAGGGTGGTCTACCATGCGGATTTCAAGGACCCGCGCCGATTCAGCTCCATGCTCACCAGCATCTACAACATGGTGTCCACCTACCAGGGCGAGCTGCGCGAGTACGACGTGCGCATCGTCTTCAATTCCTACGGCATCCGGTTCCTCACCGACGACCGGCTCGAGGGCACGCCTTTCGAGGCCGACGAGGCGCTGCGGGAGCGCCGGGAGGATCTGAAGGGGCGCCTGAAGAGCCTGCAGACATCCTACGATGTCAAGCTCGAGCTTTGCGACATCACCCGCGAGCAGGTGGGCCTGGCCAGGGACAAGGTCTACGAGGGCGTCGGATCCGTGGAGTCGGGCGTGGTCCAGGTCGCCGAGCTCCAGAGCAAGGGCTTCGCCTACATCAAGATCGAGTAGACACGATCCCTCCCCCGAGCCCCGGGGGGCGTGCCGCGACACATCACGGCGTCGCGCCGCGGGCGGGGCTCGAGCAGGCCGCGCCGGGCCCCGCGAGCCCATGCCGCCACACAGGGCGACCATGCCCGGCCGGCAGGGCACGCAGGCGCGTATCACCGCCAGCAGACGGGATCGGCCATCGCGGCCTCACTCCAGCCAGGCGTCCTGCAAGACCCCAGTGCGGTTCAATGATCGCACCCCGGACCCGTGGCACGAAGGGCCGCTATCCCTGTCGTCCGCTGCGTCGCAGCGAGGGTGCAAGCGGGCGGCAGGGCCCGGCTGGCGTGCGCGACCGGCGCGGAGCGGCGCCGCGTTACCCCGCCACGGGAGCTGTCGCCGCTCCGGGCGCGGGGCGCGCCCGCGCCCGGGGGGCCTGCTTCACGATCCGCCGCCCGACGAGCTGCCGGTCTTCTTGGTGGCGGCCTTCTTGCGCGAGCCGCCCCTCCGCCGGAGCGGCCAACCCCTGCCGACACGCTCCCCGGAAGGCTCAGGATCCCGCGCATCAGGTCGATGACCAGGAAGTACACGACGAAGCCGATATAGGCGAGGAAGGGCGACAGCACCGCCAGGATGACCAGCGGCGCGGAGAACTCGGCACGCGTGACCGCCATCATCAGCTCGGTCGTGCTGTCGCCGACCATGCCGACCACCAGCACCACGCCCTGGATGGCGGCGACGATCATCGTGACGCCGTAGAAGATGGGGACGATGCGCACCGCGCTCTTGGCGAAGAACGAGAGCACGCCGATGGCCTCCTCGCCCGCGCCGGACTGCCGGTTGATGCGGATCCCGAGCAGCGAGGGGTTGAGCGCCAGCCAGGCGGTCGCGAGCCACAGCGCGGTCACGCCCACGCCGTAGAGAAACACCTGGATGCTGCGGGCGTCGATCCCCTGCCCGATGGCGCCGACCAGGGCCACGATGGCGCCGACGAGCGCTACCAGGGCGTAGCAGCGCAGGAAGGCCTGCGAGCCCAGCGTGGTGCTGTTCGAGGTCACCATCGAGCGCGTCGCGCCGAGAAACTGTACCGCCACGTACTGCAGCAGCGGCAGCGCGATCAGCCAGCCCACGCCCCACAGGATCGCCGTCGCACCGATACTGGGCGCACCGATCACCTGGATCACGAGCCCGAGCACCGCGACCACGAGCAGCGCCCAGTGCCCGGCCCGCGTGACGCCGTCGACGATGCGGTCGAAGTGATCGGCCCTGAGGACCGTGGGCACGCGCTCGAGCAGGGCACCTACCTGGTCGGCGATGAACGTGCCCGACGCGAAGTCGGTCGTGCGATCGTTGTCTGGCATGGCTCCCCTCCCCAGGGTTGATGGATGCGGCCGCGTGTCGGCTGCGGTTGCCGGCGCGACACGGCGGCCCGTGTGAAAAGCCTAGCCGCCAGCCCACAAAATTCAATTGCGAACCCGAAGTATCGGTCGCCGCCCGGCCCTGGCGCTCCGCTTCACATGCGCGACAGCGTAGTCCACATTGCCGCGCAGCACGACCGGGAGCGAACCATGCGGCGGCAACGGCGGTGAGCGATCTCGAGCGACTGCGTGCCGCCGGTGCCGCCGTCACCGGTCTCGTGGCGCTGCTGTGGGCCATCCACGGGCTCGCCGCGATGGGTGACTGGGCGCTGGCGCCGCTCGGCGTGCGCCCCGGCACGGCGAGCGGCCTGATCGGCGTGCTGACCGCACCGCTGGTTCACGGCTCCTGGGGCCACCTGCTCGGCAACACCTTGCCGCTGCTGGTCCTGGGCACGGCGATGGCCTTCGGCACGCCGCGGGCGGCGGCCATCGCGCTACCCGCGATCTGGCTGGGCTCCGGGCTCGCGGTATGGCTGTTCGCGCGCCCGGCCGTGCATCTCGGCGCCAGCGGCATCGCCTACGGCATGATGCTGTTCGTCTTCACCGCCGGTGTCCGGCGGCGCGACCGCCGCTCGATCGCGCTGGCGCTGATCGTGTTCTTCCTCCATGGCGGCATGATCTGGGGCGTGCTGCCGCTCGCGGCCGGTGTCTCGTTCGAGTACCACCTGGCGGGTGCCCTGGTGGGGCTCGTGTGCGCGTTGCTGCTGGGCCGGCGCGACCCCGTGCCCCCGCGCCCGCGCAAGTACGCCTGGGAGGGCGAGCCGATCGATCGCGAGCACCCGGCGGCCGACCTGTTCCCCGACGATGGCGCCGACGGGGACCGGCGCGAGCCGTGAGGCCGGGGCTATGGCTGCGGGGCGCAGGGGCTGCCCCAGACCCCGCGGCCCGCGGCGCGCGCGCGCTGCTCGAGCTCGAGGTAGCGCGCCTTGCGATCGGCCGGGTACGCGCGCGGTACCCAGCCCCAGCCCTGCGCGATGTAGAGCGCGTTGAGGTCGGCATCGCGATCGTCGGCATGCGCCACGTAGACCAGCAGGCGGCCGTCCCCGGTCCGGGGCCCGCTGCTGTCCCACTCGATCCACACCTCGCGGCCCGCGAGCAGTCGGCGGGCGATCCGGGTCACGGTCCCGGCGGCGCACTCCGCCTCGCCGCGACCCGGCGCGTCCACGCCTGCCAGGTTGGCGCGGTGCTCGATGCGCGCGTCGCCGACGGCCCCGGGGAACCGCAGGACGAGCGTGTCGCCATCGATCACGGCCGTGACGTGGGCCCGCTGGGGACGCGGATCGGCCCCAGCGCCGCCGCGGGCGCGATGGCCGCGGCGGCCAGGGCCAGCGCGACCGCCAGGTTGCGACCGGGAACCCGCATGCTTGCTGCTGCGACACGCATGTCTCCCGGAGTGTAGCCGCCGGCCGCCGCGCCCGCTGCGCTTGCTTGACCTGCATCAAGACGCGCCGCTGCGCGCGGCGCAATCATGCGTGCGGCAGACACTCGCCCGGACCACCGTCCCGGAAGGAGAACAGACATGGGCAAGAACATCCTGGTGCCGTACGACGGTTCCGAACACGCCGACAAGGCGCTCGACCTGGCGGCCGACATCGCGCTCCAGTCCGGGGCCACGCTGCACGTCGTGCACGCCCTGATCCACGGCCACGTGCCCGGCTGGATCCGCGCCATGTCGGACATCCCGGCCGACCTGGGCGTCGAGGGCGCGCCGGAGGAAGGCTTCACCCAGGCCGAGCTCCCGCGCGATGGTGCGAGCGGCCACGTCGAGCCGGCGCAGGCACCGCGCAACGTCCTCGAGGACATCGCCGCCAAGCTGCTCGAGCGCGCGGCACAGCGCGTGCGCGAGCGTGGCCTCGAGCAGGTCGACACGGCCTGGCACTCGGGCGGCGCCGCGGAGGTGATCCTGGAACAGGCACGCGCGCGCGGCGCCGACACGATCGTCATGGGCTCGAGCGGACTGAGCAATCTCGAGGGCATCCTCATCGGCAGCGTCTCGCACAAGGTGGCGCATGCCTTCGACGGCACGGTCGTCACCGTGAAATAGGCGATCGGGCGCATTCCGCGCCCATCCAGGGTGAATGACCCCGCCTCGAGGTCGGCGGGGTCCCGCAGTACGGCGACGGGGTCTTCCCGCGGGTCCTCGAGCCGCGCGACGCCGTGCGCTCGCTCCACGAGCGGATCGCGCAGGACCCGCGCCACCGTCAGGTCCGGACGCTGGATGTCCGGGGCATCCGCGAGCGGCGCTTCCGGGACTGGTCGGTGAAATACGTGCCCCTCGAGACGCACGTCAACCGTGCCCGGGGCCATCGCCCGTCCCGCTTCGCCCCCCTGCCGCGTCGACCCGGCGGCGCCAACGATCCGCCTCGAGCGCACGCCCCTGCCGGGCACGATTCCCGCATGGCCAGGGACGGGCACCCGGCGCCCGGAGCATGGGATAATCGCGTCCTGCACGACCGGCGGGGGCCGGCCGCTGTCGAGGGGGACTGCAGTGAGCACACCGGTGTATCGAGCCAAGCGAGCGGGTACGGATGCGGCCGCCCGGGTGCCGCGACGGGGCCGCGGTCACGGGCACGCGCCGCCGGCGGGCGTGCCATGCCACGCCCAACGCCGGCGCGGACACGCACGCGGCGCCGCCGTGCTGGCGCTGCTCGCCGCCGCGACGGCGAGCGGCCCGGTGGCCGCGCTCGGCCTGGGGCCGGCCCGCGTCGATTCACGCCTCAACGAGCGCCTCGAGGCCTGGATCCCGCTGCACGACGCCGGCCCCGCGAGCCCCGCAGGCCTCGACGTCGGCCTCGCCGACGCGGCGGCCCTGCCCGACGCCGATGCCGCGGCGCTGCGCCCGGGGACCGAGCTGCGCTTCGAGGTCCAAAGCCGGCCCGACGGTGGCCGCTTCATCCGGGTGACCTCGGTGCGGCCGGTCACCGAGCCGTTCCTGCGCTTCCTGCTCCGCGTCGACGGGGCCGAGGGCCGGCTACTGCGCGAGTACACCCTGCTGCTCGACCCGCCGACCGGCGTGGCGGACCCGGCCGCGCCCGTCACCGCCGCCGCGCCGGCGGCGCCCGGGCGCACCGAGGACGCGGACGACCAGGCGTCGGCGCGGACGTACGGGCCCGTGCAACGGGGGGAATCGGCCTGGGAGATCGCCATGGCCACGAAGGCCGCCGGGGCGAGCGTCCACCAGATGATGGCCGCGCTGCTCCAGGCGAACCCCGAGGCCTTCCCCGACGGCAACCTGAACCGCCTGCGCACGGGGATCACGCTGACGCTGCCGCCGCGGTCGGCGGTCACCGCGATCCCCCAGGCGCGCGCGGTCGCGACCTACCGCCGCGCCGCCGGCCTCCAGCCGGCGCCGCGGGAAGCCACGACGGCGGCCGCGGCCGGGGACACCGCTGATGCCACCGGTGACGCCGCGGAATCAACGCCAACGGCGTCGGTGCCCTCGGAGGCCGCGGGCGCGGCCGCCCGCCTGAGCCCGATCGCGGCGGCGCGGGCAGCGCCGGCCGGCGACGGGGACGCCGCGGCGGGCGACAGCGCGGCGGCGGGCGCGAGTACCGGGGACACGACCCCGGCGATCGCGCAGCGCCTGGCGGCGCTGGAGCGCCAGGTAGCGGACATGCGCGGCACGCTCGACGCGGAGACCGGGCAGCTGCGCGACACCCTCGCCGCGCAGTCGCGGGCCCTCGACGCCCTGCGCACCAGCGTCGAGCGGATCGGCGGGCGCCTCGAGCGCATCGCCGCGCAACCGGCAGCGCCGGCGACCACCGCGGCGGCCCCCTGCTGGGCCTGGCGGCGCTCGCCGGCGGCGTGCTCGGCGGCCTCGCCGGTTTCGCCACGGGCCGGCGGCGCGCGGCCCCGGCCGCGCTCGCGCCGACCGGGCCGCCGGCGAGCCGGAAAGCGAGACCGAAAGCGAACCGGAAAGCGCGCCGGCGCCCGCCACCCCGGCGCACCATGCCGGGGCCGCTGGCGCGGATGCGGACGCGGCGGCCCGCGAGGGGGCATGGCCACCGCCGGCCGCCGGCTACTCGGTGATCAGCTGGGAGGACGAGCGGGCCGCGAGCCGACCGGCACCGCCGGCCGCCGACGACGCCCGCTTCTGGGCCGATCTCTACGTCGTGGAGGGCTGGCCGCTGGAGGCCGTGCGCGTGCTGCGCGAGGCCATCGCGAACGACGGCGACTCGGCGGACTACCGCCTCGGGCTGCTCGAGGCGCTCTACCAGGCCGGCGCCGCCGACGAGTTCGCGGCCGAGCGGGCGCGCTTCGCCGAGCTCGCGGCGGCGAACGACCCGGCCTGGACCAAGGTGCGCGAGATGGAGACGGCCCTGGGGTGCGGCGAGACTGCACAACCGGGCGCGGACGCGGACGACGGCCCCGCGGCCCCGGAGCACGACAATCCGCCCGGGGCGGGCGCAAACGCCGGCGACGAGCGTGACGTCGAGGCCACGGTCGAGTTCGAGCCACCCGATCTGTCGAACCTCGACGACGTCGCGCCCGTGCACGGTGGCGCCCCGCGCGGGCCCGAGGGGTCCGACGCCGCGGACGACGACGCTGGCGGCCCGGCCGAGCCCGGCCTGCCCGACCTCGATCCCCTTCCGGAGCTCGACGCGGAAGAGGCCACCGCCACGCCCCCGGGTGAGGCCGCGCATGCGGGGCCGCCCCCGGCGGGCGACGATGCGCGCGGGGAGGACGGGACGGCGGACGCCGCGCCCGCGGACGACGGCGGTGCCGCGGGCGAGGAGATCGAGCTGAGCTCCGACGACGACACCGCCATGCTCGACCTCACGCCGGACGACCCGGCCGAGCCCGGGGACCAGGAGGCCACGCGCACGATCGCTGCGGGCGACCAGGGGGCCGATGCCGGGGCCGACGATGCGCACGACCGGGCACGCGGCACCGGCAGCGGCTGAACCGGCGGCCGTGGCGCCCTCGATGGGCGCCCGTGGCCACGTCGGTTATCCTCGTGCGCCCGGTGATCGCAGCAACGGGCATGGCGCATGAGCAATTCCCTGCAGGACCAGCTCGTCCAGGCCGGCCTGGCCGATCCCGAGCAGGCGCGCAAGCGCCGCCGGGACGACCGACCCAGGGGCGCGCGCGGCAAGCCCGCGCGCAAGGCGAAGGACAAGGCAGCAAGGGCAAGGGCAAGGGCAAGGGCAAGGGCCGGTCGGCCACGGCCGGCGCCTCGCCGCGGCGCGGCGACGCGGACGCGGGACAGCCGCGGCCGGCGGAGGGTCGCCGGGCGACTACGGCCCAGCTGCGCCAGGTCGTGAAGGCGCAGCGGCTGCCGCGGGCCGACGGCGACGTGCCCTACCGGTTCACCTCCGGGCGCCGCGTCAAGGAGATCACGGTCACGGGCGCGCAGCAGCGCCAGCTCGCGCGCGGCGAGGCCGGCATCGTCAACGTCGAGGGGCGCTACGACGTCGTCCCGGCCGCGGCGCTCGAGGCAATCCGCGCGCTCGACCCGAAGGCAGTCGTGGTGCTCAACACGCCCGCGAGCGCGGAGGCCGACGCGGACGACCCGTACGCGGATCACCCCGTCCCGGACGACCTCACCTGGTAGGCTGCTAGTCGGCCAGGTCGTAGATGCCGTTGATCGCCTTCTCGGGCAGTCGTGCCGCGCTGCCGCCGGGCAGCTCCTCGCCGAGCAGCACGAACTGCAGCTCGCGGTCCTGCGCCACGCGCTCGCGCAACGCCCGTGCCACCGGCTCGCGCCGCCCGTCGTGCTCGTGGAGCATGCGCACGGCCTCGGCGAGCCAATCCTCGTAGTTCTCCATCGCCCGGGCACCCCGTTGCGGACACCCGCAGTCTGGCGGGCGCGGCGCGCCTGTCAACGTGAGCGCGGCCGCGGCGGCGCTGCGGTGCGACGATCGGTCGCGCCGTCGACACGTGCCGGCCCGCGGTCCGCCGGCTACACTCGGGGCAGGCGGCCGGGTCCCGACGCCCGGCCCGGGATCGACGCGGGCGGGCCGCCCCTGCCCCGGAGGAGCACACGATGACAAGACGCCTTGCACGGCCCCTGCTGGCCCTGGCCCTGCTGCCGCTCGCGCTCCCGGCCCACGCGGAGGTCCGCACCCAGGAGGTCACCTACGACGTCGACGGGCAGGAATTCAGCGGCTACTTCGCCTGGGACGAGGCCCGCCAGGGCGAGCGACCCGGCGTGCTCGTGCTGCACGAGTGGTGGGGTCAGGACGCCTACGCGCGCCGGCGCGCGCGCATGCTGGCCGAGCTCGGCTACACGGCCTTCGCGCTCGACATGTACGGCAACGGCAAGGTCGCGGAGCACCCCGAGGACGCCCAGGCCTTCATGCAGTCGGTGATGAGTGACATGGAGCGGGCCGAGCGCCGTTTCGACAAGGCGCACGACCTGCTGCGCGCCCACCCCACGGTCGCCGCCGGGCGCACGGCCGCGATCGGCTACTGCATGGGCGGCGGCCTCGCCCTGTACATGGCGCGCGTCGGCAAGGAGCTCGATGCGGTGGTCAGCTTCCACGGCTCGCTCGGCGCCCAGGCCGGGGTACCTCCCGCGGGCATCGAGGCCGACCTCCTGGTGCTCACGGGGGGCTCCGATCCGTTCGTGCCGGACGCGCAGGTCGAGGCCTTCCGGCAGGCGATGGAGGCGGCGGAGGTCGACTACGAGCTCCACGTCTACCCGGGCGCGAAGCACGCCTTCACCAACCCGGCGGCCGACCGCCTCGGGGCGGAGTTCGACCTGCCGCTGGCCTACGACGCGGAGGCCGACGCGGATTCCTGGCAGCGCATGCGGCGCTTCCTCGAGCAGCGGCTGCAGGCCGCGGGCGGGAACGCGGACGGGGGCTAGTGGGCACGCGCCGCTACCGGCTGGTCCTCGCCGAGGCGCTGCTCGCCGAGCTCGGTACGGTGGCGCTCGTCGCGCGCTGCCGCGCGGAGGCGATCGCCTGGTGCCCGGCCGACGCGACACGCCTGCGCATGGGCCGCGCCGACATCCACAGGCCGGCGCCCGGGGGACGGCGCCTGACCGGGGACACGCGACCGCGGGCCGGTCAGGACGCCCCGAGCAAGGTCCCCAGGCGTTGCCGGAGCGCATCGCGCGCCGGCGCGGCCTGCGCGAGCACCTCGTCGAGGCGGTGGAACTCCAGCGCCCGGATGTCGACGATGTCCGGCGCGACATACACGTCCGGGGGACCATGTTCATGCCGCGCGGCGACGATGCTCGACTGCATGATCTCGAAGGTGTTGAAGACCACCTCCAGCGCTGACAGCTCCTCGCTGCGCGGGCGCCGGCCGGTGACGTCGATCGCCACGGTCAGGTCGCAGTCGCCGGGGAGCAGGTCCCAGGGCACGGGGTCGACGGCGCCGCCGTCGATCAGCACCCGGCCGTCGAGGCGCACGGGCGCGAACAGCCCGGGCAGCGCCATGCTGGCCTCGACGGCGACACGGAACGGCCCCTGGTCGAAGACGACGGGTGCACGCTCCCAGAAGTCCGTCGCGACCACCGAGAGCGGGATCGGGAGGTCCTCGAAATCCCGGGCGTCGAGCTGCCCGTAGAGATCCGCGAGGAAGGCCTCGCCGCTGATGAGACCGCCGCGACCGACCTCCGGGTCGAGCAGCGCGGCCCAGCGGAACACGCTCTTCTCGAGCAGCACGTCGCGCCAGGTGTCGCGCTCGCTTACCACCAGCCCCGCGGCGAGCTCGCGGATCCGGCGAGCGGGCATGCCGGAGGCGTACAGCGCGCCGATCACCGCACCGATGCTCGCGCCGGTCACGTGATGCGGGCGCACGCCGAGCTCGTCGAGCACCTCGAGCATCGCGATATGCGCCAGACCGGCCGCGCCACCCGCCCCGAGCGCGACCCCGACGCGCGGCCCCGCCGGCTCCTGTCCCTGCCCCATGGTCCTCGTCTCCGCCGCCCGGGCCCCGCGCCCGGTCACCGCCTGCAGCCCGGCCAGCGCCGGCAGCAGGGCGACCCGCCGCAGGAAGCCGCGCCGGCCCGGCCGCGACGGTACGTCACCGTGCCCCCCGTTCCGCGACCCCCGCGCCATCGCATGCCTCGCTACGACGTCCCAGGTCCGACAGCTAGTGCCGCCACATGTCGCGCATGGCGCGCTTGAGATCCACGCGCGTCCCCGAGTCGTCCGCGGTCATCCCGGCATCGGCGCCGACGCCCGGCGCGCGGCGCTCGAAGCGGTCCAGGATCGCGTCGGGCAGGAACCGGCTCTGCGCCGCGCTCACGTGGCCGTCGCCGTGGCGCCGCTGGTTGGTGCGGTAGAAGCGCCGCGGCACGAGCAGCTGCAGGCGCTCGCGGGCGCGCGTCATCGCGACGTAGAGCAGCCGTCGCTCCTCCTCGATCTCCGCGTCGTCGCCGGTCGCCATGTCCGAGGGTATGCAGCCGTCGACCACGTTCAGCACGTAGACCGTGTCGTATTCCTGGCCCTTGGCGGAGTGGATCGTCGACAGCACCAGGTAGTCGTCGTCGATCAGCGGCGCCCCGGCCTCGTCGCCGGCGGTCTCGGGCGGCTCGAGCGCGACCTCGGCCAGGAAGCGGCCGCGGTCCGGGTAGCCGCGAGCGATCTGCTCGAGCTGCTCGAGGTCGCGCGCGCGCACCTGCGGGTTGTCGTGCAGGCGCTCGATATGGCGCGTGTACCATTGCCGCGCGAGCCCCGGCTGCGCGGGCCAGGGGCTGCCGGGGGCGGTGAGCCGCGCCATCAGCTCGGCCAGCACCGCGACCTCGTCGCGCGCCGCCGGCGGCGCGGCGAACGCCTGCAGGCCGGCGCCGATCGTCCCGGCGCGGTCGACCGCGGCGAGCGCGCGGCGCGCGTAGCCGGGGCCGATGCCCGGCAGGATCTGGAGCGCCCGGAACGCGGCCACGCGGTCGCGCGGGTTCTCGGCCCAGCGCAGGACGGCGAGGGCGTCCTTGACGTGGCTCGCCTCCAGGAATTTCAGGCCGCCGTACTTCACGAACGGGATGCCGCGCCGGCCGAGCTCCACCTCGAGCGCGCCCGAGTGCCAGCCGGCGCGCATCAGCACGGCCTGGCGGTGCAGCTCGACGCCCTCCTCGCGCCGCGCCAGCACGGCACCCGCGACATGATCGACCTGGGCGCTCTCGTCGGCGAGCGTCCCGAGCGACGGGCGCTCGCTGCCGCCGCGGCGCGAGTAGAGCTCCTTGGTGTAGCGCCGCGCCGCCTGCGCGATGACCGCGTTGGCCGCGGCCAGCAGCGGCTGGCGGGCGCGGTAGCTCTGCTCCAGCGTGACCACGCGCGCGGCCGGCTCGAAGCGCTGCGGGAAGCGCAGGATGTTGTCGACGGTGGCGGCGCGGAAGCCATAGATCGACTGCGCGTCGTCGCCGACCGCGGTCAGGCCGGCACCGTCGGGACACAGGCCCAGCAGGATCTCCTCCTGCACCGCGTTCGTGTCCTGGTACTCGTCGACGAGCACGTGGTCGAAGCGCGCCGCCATGCCCGCCGCGACCGATGGCTCCTGCAGCGCCCGCGCCCAGTACAGCAGCAGGTCGTCGTAATCGAGCAGATCGCGCGCCTGCTTGGCGTCGACGTAGGCGGCGAACAGCTCGCGCAGGTCTTCGGCGAACGTCTCGTACTGGGGGAAGCGGGCCTGCAGCACGTCGTCGAGCGATCGGCGCGCGTTCACCGCGAGCGAGTAGATCGCGAGGCAGGGGCCCTTGCGCGGGAACCGCCGCTCGGTGCGCGCGGCGAAGCCGCCCTCGTCGCGCACGATGTCGAGCAGGTCCTCGGCGTCGGCGCGGTCGAGCACGGTGAAGTCGGACGACAGGCCCAGCTGCCCCGCGTGCAGGCGCAGCAGCCGCTGGCCGACCGAGTGGAAGGTCCCGGACCAGGGCAGCTCCGCCGCGCCGCCCTGGTCGCCCAGCGCCTCCGCGACCAGGCCGCGCGCGCGGCGCGTCATCTCGCGCGCCGCGCGCCGGGTGAACGTGAGCAGGAGCACGCGCCGCGGGTCCGCGCCGTGCAGGATGAGCCCGGCGACACGCGCGGTCAGGGTGCGCGTCTTGCCCGATCCGGCGCCGGCGATCACCAGCAGCGGCCCGGGGCGCCCGCCCGCGCGCAGCGCCTCCGCGCCGTGCTCGACGGCGGCGCGCTGTGCCGGGTTCAGGGCGTCGAAGGGACCGGCGACGGACGAGCGGGCCTGGGACATGATGGCGGCACGATAGGCGATGTGGGCCGGCCGCGCCAGCGCCCCGGCCACGGCGCGCCGGCGACCGGCACGCGGCCGATGCCGTACACTGTGCGGCGGCCCACGGTCGTCACCGCGGCCGCCAACCCCGCACCAGAGGAGCTCCGGCCCGGATGTCGCACGCGCGGCTCGCGATCCTGCTCGGGATGACCGTCGCGCTCGGGCCGCTCGCGCTCGATACCTACCTGCCCGCCTTTCCCCGGATCGCCGCCGACCTGGGCGTCGATCACGCCGCGGTCGGCCTGACGCTGTCGGTATACGTGATCGTGCTCGGGGCGGCCCAGCTCGTGGGCGGGCCGCTGTCGGACCGCTACGGCCGGCGGCGCATCCTGCTCGGCGGGCTGGCGCTGTTCGCCGCCGCCAGCGCCATGGTCGCCGCCGCCGAGACGCTCGGCGCGATGCTCGCCTGGCGTGTCGTCCAGGGCGTGGGCGGTGCCTGCTGCGCCGTCTCCGTGCCCGCGATCGTGCGCGACCGCGCGCGCGGCAGCGAGGCCGCGCGGTTGTTCGGACTGATCGGGCTGCTGATGTTCATCGCGCCGGCGCTCGCGCCGTCGATCGGCTCGCTCGTGCTCGCCGCAACCGCCTGGCCCGGCATCTTCGTGCTGCTGGCGGCGTACGCACTGCTGCTCGGCGCGTTGCTGCACGCGGCCCTGTTCCGCCACCTGCCGCCCGCCGCGCGCAGCCGCACCCCGCTGCGCACGCTGGTGACGAACTACCTGGCGGTGCTGCGCAGCGGGGCGTCGATGCGCTTCATCGCGGTGCAGGCACTGGCCTTCAGCGTCCTGCTCGTGTTCATCACGCACGCCTCGTTCATCTACCAGGAGTGGTTCGGGCTCTCGAACGCGGCGTTCTCGATGCTCTTCGGCGCCAACATCGCGGGCATGGCGAGCGTGAACCTGCTCAATCGCCGGCTGCTGGTGACGCACCACTCGACGGTGATCCTGCGCGCGGCCGTCGCCGTCCAGGCTGGCGCGGTCCTCGCCCTGGCCGTGCTCGGGCTCAATGATCCGCCCGTCTACGCCGTGGCCACGGCCGTGATCGTGGCGATCGCCTGCATGGGCGCGATCGCGCCCAACAACATCGCCAACGCGCTGGAGTTGTTCCCGACGCTCGGGGGGACCGCGGCGGCCGTGCTCGGCGCCACCCAGTTCGCCCTCGCCGGCACCATCAGCGCGCTGTCGACGACGCTCGTCGACGGCACGCTGGCACCGGTGGTGCTCACCATGGCCGCCTGCTCACTGGGCGCGCTCGCGTTCGCCGCCGGGGCGCCGCACGCGATGCGCCGCGCCCTGGCCGCCGAGCGCGCGGCCATCCGCGCCCACGCCGCCGCGGCCCGCGCCGCCGACCCCGGCGAGCCGTAGCCCCGGGAGCTGGTCCCTTCGCCCTTCGCCCTTCGCCCTTCGCCCTTCGCCCTTCGCCCTTCGCCCTTTCGCCTTCGCCCTTCGCCCTTCGCCCTTCGCCCTTCGCCGAGGCCGTAGGCGCGCTTTTGCGCAGCAAACGCGCGCATCGAGCGCTCGAACGCGCCATGCGCGCGTCGGCCTTCGGCCGAAACGCGCCTACGCCCTAGGAGCCCGGCACGAGCCGCACCAGGCGGCCATTGCCGGCATCGGTGAGCAGGTAGAGGTAACCGTCCGGCCCCTGGCGAACGTCGCGGATGCGCCAGCCACGGTCGCCGAGCAGGCGCTCCTCGGCCACCACCTCGCGCCCGTCGAGCTCGAGGCGGGCCAGGTGGGTCAGGGCCAGGGCCCCGACGAACAGGTCGCCACGCCACTGCGGGAAGCGCTCGCCGGTGTAGAAGGCCATGCCCGACGGCGCGATCGAGGGCACCCAGTAGTGGATCGGCTGGACCGTGCCGGCCAGCTCGTCCGGGCCGATCTCCGGCCCCCAGTACTCGCGCCCGTAGGTCGTCTTCGGCCAGCCGAAGTTGGCGCCGGCCTCCGGGATGTTGACCTCGTCCCCCCCGCGCGGGCCGTGCTCGTGGATCCAGAGCTCGCCGCTGTGCGGGTGCAGGGCCGCGCCCTGCGGGTTGCGGTGGCCGTAGCTGAAGATCGCCGGCTTCGCGTCCGGGCGCCCGACGAAGGGGTTGTCCTCGGGCACGCTGCCGTCGGGGTGCAGGCGCAGGACCGAGCCGTTGTGATCGCCCAGGTCCTGCGCGCGGCGGCGCTGGCCGCGCTCGCCGACCGTCATCCAGAGATGGCCCTCGCGGTCGAACACGATGCGCGAGCCGAAATGCTTGCTGCTGTCGACGCACGGCGTGGCGACGAACAGCGTCTCGAAGTCCTGCAGGCGATCGCCCGCCAGGCGCCCGCGGCCGAGGTGGGTGGCGTTGCCGGCGCCGCAGCGCCCCGACCAGGTCAGGTAGACCCAGCGGTTGTCCGCGAACTCCGGGTGCAGGGCGACGTCGAGCAGCCCGCCCTGGTTGCGCGCGTCGACCCCGGGGACGCCGGCGATCGTGGCCTGGCGCGCGCCGCCGGGCCCGAGCCGCAGCAGCTGCCCGGAGCGCTCGCTGACGAGCATGTCGCCGCCGGGCAGGAAGGCGAGCGCCCAGGGGTGGTCGAGGCCCTCGGCCACGGTCTCGACGCGGAACCCGGCCGCCTCGGCGCGTGGCGTCGCCACGCCCAGGGCGAGCACGGCCAGCAAGGTCGCTGCCATCGCGCATGCGCGCATCGCGGCTCTCCGGTGCGTGGATGGACTGCCATCCTAGCAGCCTGCCGGGCTCAGGCTCTTCCACTGCGGCTCTCGCCACGGCGTGGCCCGCGCCGCGTGCGTTGACGCCCGCGGCCGCGGGCGGTACACGGATGGCTCGCCCGTCGAGGTCGCGTCATGTCCCGAACCCTGCGCATCGCCGTGCTGCTGGTGGTCCTGGCGTTCGTCGCGCTGAGCGCGTGGACCAGCCGGCTGCGGCTGTCGGGCTGGGAGCGCACCCACTGGGTGGCCGTCTACCCCATCAACGCCGAGGGCACGGCGGCGGTGGACGCCTACATCGATGGCCTGCGGGCGGCCGACCTCGAGCCGCTCGAGCGCTGGTTCGGCCGCTGGGCGACCCACCACGACGCGACCATCGAGCGCCCCTTCGACTTCCACCTCGCCCCCCGGGTGGCCGACGCGCCACCGCCCCCGCCGCAGCGCGGCGAGCTGCTCGCGACGATGCTCTGGAGCCTGCGCATGCGCTGGTGGGCCTGGCGCCACGACACCTTCGAGGGGCCCGCGAGCCTGCAGGTGTTCGTCGCCTACCACGACCCCGAGCAGCGGCGCCGCGTGGCGCACTCGCTGGGCCTGCGCAAGGGCGGCATCGGCGTGGTCAACGGCTTCGGCGCGCCGGCGTATGCCGGGCGCAACAACGTGGTCATCGCGCACGAGCTGCTCCACCTCGTCGGCGCGAGCGACAAGTACGACCCCGAGACGGGTCGCCCGATCCACCCGCAGGGCTACGCCGATCCCGGGCGCCGGCCGCTGCTGCCGCAACGGCGCGCCGAGATCATGGGCGCGACCATCCCGCTGGGCCCGCGCGAGACGGTCATGCCACCCACACTGGCGGATGCCGTCGTGGGACCGGCCACGGCCCGCGAGATCGGCTGGTCGGGCGGCTGAGGCGATGGCCGGCCCGCTGCGCACGCTGGCCCCGGTGGCGGCTGCATTCGCGCTGCTGCTCGCGCTCGTGTGGGTGTTGTTCGGGACCCTGCTGGAGCAGCGCCACCACCCGAACCGCGGCCTCGTCACCGGCGCCGGCGGCCCCGAGCGCGTCGTGCTCGAGCCGGGGCCCGGCGGCCACTACTCGGCGCCCGGCACGATCAACGGTCACGAGGTCACCTTCCTCGTCGACACCGGCGCCAGCCACGTGGCGGTACCGGACGGCATCGCCCCCGGCCTCGGGCTCGAGCGCGGCCCGCAGATCCGCGTGGCCACCGCCGCCGGCACGGTGCGCGCCTGGCGCACGCGCATCGACCGGATCGCGATCGGGGGCCTGGCGCTGCGCGACGTGCGCGGCTCGATCAACCCGCGCATGGGCGGCGAGCGTGTGCTCCTCGGGATGAGCTTCCTGCGCCACGTCGAGTTCCGCCAGCAGGGCGAGCGCCTGATCCTGGCGCCACCGTCTGGCGCCGATCCCGGGGCGGTGTCACGATAGGTCGCGCCGCCCGGGCGGCGCGGGCGGAGCAGCGCGGAGCGCACATGAGCGCGAGCCTCCCCAGCGGCCCCATCCTCACCTGGGCACAGGCCGAGGACCTGATCGCCTACCAGGACGGGCGTGCGGCCACCCGCCTGCAGACCGACGTCGACAGCATCTACGAGGCGATCGGCCGGCGCCTGGGCAAGCACGGGCCGCTGGACGTGGGCGACGACAACGGCAACGTGGTGGGCCGGCTCGCGCTGGACGACACGGGCCGTCTGCGCCTCGAGCGCTGCGCCTGAGCGGCCCTAGCAGCCTGTCGGACTTGGGGCGTCCGTAGCGAGGCGATTTCAGCGATCGTGAGACGAGCATGGTGGTTCGCATGCGAGTCGAGCGATCGCTGAAAGCGGGCCTGCCACGTCGCCTTCGGCTCCACGCAGCAATGGCTGTGGTGCGCGCGCAGCAGGCTCATGGTTACCCGGACGGCCTCCTACTCGCGCTCGTTGAACTCGGAGTGGCGGCAGCGCACGTGGCCGTCCACGCGCGCGCCGCTCTCGATGCTCATCGAGCCGTAGGTGATGTCGCCGTCGATGACGGCCGTGGCGCTCACGTCGAGGTGGCCGTCGATCGACAGCGCGCCGGTCACGGCCCCGTCGACGCGCGCCCGCGAGGCGTGCACGTTGCCCTGGACGTGACCGCCCTCGCTGACGATCACGGTGCACTGGTCACTGACCGGCTCGATGTTGCCGCGCACGACGCCCTGTACGCGCACGCCGCCACCCACGTGCAGGTCGCCGCGCGTGCGATCCTGTCGCCCGAGGACGGTCGTGACGTCGTTGTCGCTGGCATGACGTACCTCGAAAGCGGACTGGGCCATCGGGGCGAGCTCCGGTTGCGGCGTGCGGGGGTGCAAGCGTAATCGCAGCCGCGCCCGGCGAAAACCGGTATCTGCCACACCGGCGTGCGTGCGTCGGGCACGGATGCGCCGCCCGCGCGCCTGGACCATACTCGGCAGGGGCGAGACCCCGCCGGCCCGGCCATGCCGCCGCGCCGGCAGACCGGCCACGCACAGGGGGACGAGACGATGATCGCGAACGTCGTGATGTACTACCTGCGGGGCGAGGGCCCGCTCTGGAGGCTGTTCTGGCTCTGGGGCGTGGTCGGCAGCTGGATCCTGTTCGCCCTGTTCCTGTGGGCGGTCCAGTCCTGGGGGGTGTCCTGGGCGCTGGTGGTGATCTCGGCGATCGTGATGATGCCCTACTCGGTCTGGATCCTCGCGTCCGTGTGGCAGTGCGCGCACAACGTCCGCAACGACCTCTGGGGCAACCTGGCCCGCTTCCTGACGCTGGTCTGGGCACTCAATCTCGGCGCGGTCGGCGGCCTGCTGCTCAAGGAGCTGATCGTCGCCTGAGCCGCAGGGTCCGGGGACTGCGCATGGATTGCCCACCCTGTCGCGGCGCGGACGCAGAGGTAATCCCCGCGATCGTCTGCGGGGCAGCGTGCCCCGGCGCGGGGCTGCCGCGGCAGATGTCGGACTACCTTCGCGGTCCGCTCAGCCCGACCCGTGCTCGCCCGCCGGGCGCGCCGCCGCGCGGCGCGTGTCGCCGGCCCCGGCCGACGACTCCTCGGCGGGCGACGGCACCTCGCCCTCCTCGCCCGCGGGCGCCGCCTGCCCGGCCTCGCCGTCCGCATCGGCCGCCGCCGCGCTCGGCGAGCCGGTCCCGGCGCGCGTCGCCCGCGGCGGCGGCTCCGGTGTGTCCTGCTCCTGCTGCGCGGCGGCGGTCTGCGCGCTTGCCGGGACCTCTTCGCCGGCACCGGCCTGCGCGGCCGCCGGCTCCGGCGCGGGCTGGTCCTCCGGGGCGGGGCGCTGCGCCGCCCCGGCGCGCGCCGCGGCGGCATCGACCGGCCCCGCCAGGCGCGGGTCGGCCTCGTGCAGCAGGGCCCGCGCGCGCCCCTCGGACATGCCGAGCTGCTGCGCGGTGCGCGCGAAGTGCTCGAAGAAGCTGCGGTAGTCGTCGGCGAGGCGCCCGAACATGCGCGCGCTCTCCTCGAAGTGGCGATCGACCTCGGCGCGCACCTCCTCGGCCTCGGCGCGCGCCGCGTCACGCTCGCGCGTCATGGCCCGCAGGCGCTGCTCCGAGGGCGCCGACGCGCGCCCCCAGGCGAACCCGGCCGCCACCGCGATCGCGACGGCGGCCACCAGGATGACGATCCAGTACTCGACTGCCATGCGGTACCCCCCGGGGAGGACGCGGGCCGGCCCCGGTGGCGGCCGCGCGCGGCGCCAACGGGCGGTGACCACGACCTCCGGCCCGTTCACGGCCCGGGCCGGATGCGCGGGCCGTCGACACCCTCAATGGTAGCGCCTGCGAGGCGCGGCGTCGTGCGTCGCCGGCGCCACGCTGTCGGACCAGCGGCTCTCGAGCGCGCCACAGCGATGCTGCAGGGCACCGGCGGCCGACCGACGAGCCACATGCGGCCCCGGGTCCCGGTCGCAGTGGCGGCGCCGCGCACGGGGGTGTGACCCCCGGGGCTTGCAACCTCGTTGTCCCCCATCTACCATCGCAAATGCGACTCATTACTATCTTCATTGGAGGCAACATGAAACGTTCGCTCGCGATCCCGTTCATCGCACTGGCCCTCGGCCTGTCCGGCCCGGCACTGGCCGACGAGGACGAGCGCGTCGATCACTTCGAGGGCAAGCAGCCCGAGTCGCTCGAGGAAGCGGTCGCGCTGTTCAGGGAGTACAACGCCAAGCTGGACCAGGTGCTGGCGTCCGACTCGCTGAGCAGCGCCGACATGGCCGAGATCCACCGCATGAGCTACACGCTGGAGAACTCCCTCGGCATGATCCGGGACCAGCTGGGCGCGCTGCGCAACACGCTCGAGGACGTGCACCTGGCGTCCGAGCGCGGCGACGCCAAGACGGTGTCGAACGCGGGCCAGGCCTACCTCACGACCGCGCGCACCGTGGTCGAGTAACAGCCGCCCCGACCGACCGCCGGCCGGCGGCGTCTGCTGCCCGCGCTTGCGCCGCGGGGTAAGCTGGGGGTCGTCGCGCAGCAGGCCCGGGCGCCCCATGTCCGATCTCGCCAACACGCTCGAGGACATCGACGGCCGCGGCTACAAGGCCTACAGGGACATCGCCGGGCGCCACGCGTTCGACCGCTGCACGCTGCATCGTCGACCACGTGCAGGCCGACCCCTTCGCGGCGCCGTCGCGGCTGCGCGCGGTCGTGCCCTGGCACCTGGCGGCGCTGCCCGACGCCGTGTTCGCGAGCGCGCCGCGCGAGCGCGCGGCGCGCGACTTCCTCGCGCGCGCCTTCCGCGACGCCGCGCGCGACGCGGACGCGGTGCGCATCGACGCCGGCGCCCAGGCGGTGCTCGACCGCACCGCCTGCCTGTTCACCGAGGCCGGCGTGGAGCTGCGCTTCACGGTCCACCTGCCGGCGGCGGGCCGCAGGATCCTCGGCCACCAGGCGCGCGACCTGCTCTGCAAGGCGCTGCCGCGTATCGTCATGGCCGCCGCCGAGGCCACCGAGCTCGACACCGCGGCGCTGGAGGCGCACTGCGCCGCGGTCGAGGACCAGGTCGCGCTGCGCGCGGCGCTCGCCGGGCGCGGGCTGGTCGGCTTCGTCGCCGACGGCGCGCTGCTGCCGCGGCGCAGCGGGATCGACGACCGGCCGCTGGCCGGGGCGATCGCGTTCGCGGCCCCCGAGAGCCTGCGCTGCACCCTGGAGACACCGAATGCCGGCGCCGTCAGCGGGATGGGCGTGCCCGCGGGCATCACGCTGATCGTCGGCGGCGGCTTCCACGGCAAGTCCACCCTGCTCGCGGCGCTCGAGCTCGGTGTCTACGACCACGTCCCCGGCGACGGGCGCGAGCAGGTGGTCGCCGAGCCGGCGGCGGTGAAGATCCGCGCCGAGGACGGCCGGGCCGTCTCCGGCGTCGATCTCTCGCCGTTCATCAACAACCTGCCCTACGGCAAGTCGACCACGGACTTCTCGACCGAGCTCGCCTCCGGCTCGACCAGCCAGGCGGCGGCGCTGGTCGAGGCGCTCGAGGCGGGCGCGGCGACCCTGCTGGTGGACGAGGACACCTCGGCGACCAACTTCATGATCCGCGACGAGCGCATGCAGGCGCTGGTGGCGAAGGACCACGAGCCGATCACGCCGTTCGTCGACCGCGTGCGCCAGCTGCGCGACGACCTCGGGGTGGCCACGGTGCTGGTGATGGGCGGCTCCGGGGACTACTTCGACTGCGCCGATACGGTCATCGAGATGCACGCCTACTGCCCGCACGACGTGACCGCGCGGGCGCGCGAGATCGCCGCCAGCCACGTCACCGGGCGGCGCGAGGAGCACGCCGGGGCGCTCGCCCGCCCGCACACGCGCCATCTCGACACGGGCTCGATCGACCCCGAGACCAAGCGCGGCAAGCGCAAGGTCGCCGCACGCGGCCGCGACACCCTCGTGTTCGGGCGCGGCGACGTGGACCTGCGCGCGGTCGAGCAGCTCGCCGATGCCTCGCAGCTGCGCACGATCGGCCTGCTGCTCGCGCGCATGGCCAACGAGCGCGGCGACATCGACGACCCGCCGGCCTGGCTCGCCGCCGGGCTCGAGTCCGGCTGGTCGCACATCGCGGTGCGCCCGGACGGCGACCTGGCGCTGCCACGCGTGATCGAGGCCATGGCCACGCTCAACCGCCTGCGCGGCGCACGCCTGCTCCAGCCGGCCCCCGGTCGCTGACGACGGCGCTCGTGCCCGGAACACACGAACGGGGATACTCCTACTCGATGCCGTGCCCGTGCTCTCGCGGAGGCCGCGGAGAACGCGGAGCAAGGCAAGAGCACAAGACAAGAGCACAAGAGTGGCTGCAGCGGGTTCGCGGCAGCCGGCGGTTCCCGTGGGCAAGGCGGCAAGCCCGCCGGGACCAGCATCACAACCGGGACTGACCCGCCGACTGATCTCCTGCTCGCTCTGCGCCCTCCGCGGCCTCCCCGGCCTCCGCGAGAATATCCAGGCACGGCCCGCCATGATGCACGGCGCCGCGCCGGCCGCCCGGCGGCGCTGCTATGCTGGCGGCGTGCTCCAGTCGACCGCCGCCATGCCGCCGCTCACCCGGGCCGCCGTCCTCGTGCCGCTGTTCCGCACGCCCGCGGGGGCGCGGCGCGTGGCGCTCATCCGGCGGGTCGACGCGGGCCCGCACGCGGGCGAGATCGCCCTGCCGGGCGGCAAGCAGGAGCCGGGCGACGCCTCGCTGCAGGCCACGGCGGTGCGCGAGACGGTCGAGGAGATCGGGGTCGCGGCCGGCGACATCGAGGTGCTGGCGTCACTGCCGGTGGTCGAGACATTCACCACCGGCTTCGCCATCCACCCCTTCCTGGCGCGCGTACGCCCGCCGGCGGCCTGGTCGCCGCAGGCCGAAGAGGTCGCCGAGGTCGTCGAGCTCGCGGTCGAGGACCTGCTGCGGCCCGGCGCGCGCACGCGCGAGCGCATCGAGTATGCCGGGCGCACGCAGGCGCTGGACGTCGACTGCTATCGTCTCGGCGACCTCCGCATCTGGGGCGCCACGTTTCGCATCCTGGAGCCGGTACTGGCACGCCTGGCGCACGACCCGGGGGCGCCGTGAGCGGGCTCGCCGACGCCCTGGCGGCGCTCGCCGCGCTGTTGCCCGCCGCGGGGATCGCCGCGACCGTGCTGGCCGCGCGCGCGGCGCACGGCGCCACGCGCTGGCTCGCGCTGGCCGCCATCCCGGGCGCGACCGTGGTGACCTGCCTGCTGGCCGCCGAGCCCGTGTTCCGGCGTGCCGAGGACGCCACCGCCGCGAACGCCTACATCCTGTTCGCCGCGGCGCTGGCGCTGTATTACCCGCTGCTCGCGCTGGCCTGGGCCGTAAGCCGCTACCGCGCGCTCGCGCAGCGCCTGGGGGAGACCGACCATGACCGCTGACCACGACGACGGGATCGTGCGCACGGCGACCCTGACCTGCCCGCACTGCGGCCACGCCAGCCGCGAGACCATGCCCGACGACGCCTGCACCTGGTTCCACGACTGTGCCGACTGCGGCGCCCTGCTGCGGCCGAAGCCCGGCGACTGCTGCGTCTTCTGCTCCTGGGGCGACGCGCCCTGCCCGCCCGTGCAGCGCGACGGGGCCTGTTGCTAGTGCGCCACCGCCGCCAGCCGCCGAGCCCGATGCCACCCGACGCCGCCGCCGAGACCCGCACCGACGACGCCCGGCGCGTGCTGCACGACGTCTTCGGCTACGCCGCCTTCCGCGGACGCCAGGCGGCGGTGATCGAGGCCGTGGCGGCCGGCAACGATGCGCTCGTGCTCATGCCCACCGGCGGCGGCAAGTCGCTGTGCTACCAGGTGCCGGCGCTGCTGCGCACCGGCACCGCCGTGGTGATCTCGCCGCTGATCGCCCTCATGTCCGACCAGGTCGAGGCACTGCGGCACAACGGCGTGCGCGCCGCCTGCCTCAACTCGAGCCTCGACGCGGCCGAGCGCCAGGCCACCGAGCGCGCCCTGGCGGCCGGCGAGCTCGATCTGCTCTACGTCGCCCCGGAGCGGCTGCTGTCCGAGCGCATGCTCGGGCAGCTCGAGCGCGCGCCGCTGGCGCTGTTCGCCATCGACGAGGCGCACTGCGTCTCCCAGTGGGGCCACGACTTCCGGCCCGAGTACCTGCAGCTCGGCATCGCTGCGCACGCGCTACCCCGAGGTTCCGCGGATCGCGCTGACCGCGACCGCCGACGCGCGCACCCGCGGCGAGATCCTCGAGCAGCTGTTCCCCGACGGCGCCGAGACCTTCGTGGACAGCTTCGACCGGCCCAACATCCGCTACCGCGTCGGCCTCAAGGACAAGCCGAAGGAGCAGTTGCTGCGCTTCGTCCGCGAGGAGCACGCCGGCGAGTCGGGCATCGTCTATTGCATGACCCGCAAGCGCGCCGAGTCCACGGCGGCATGGCTGGCCGCGCGCGGCGTCGCGGCCGTGCCCTATCACGCCGGCCTCGACGCGGGCACGCGCGCCGAGCACCAGCGCCGCTTCGTGCACGAGGAAGGCCTGGTCGTGGTCGCCACGGTCGCCTTCGGCATGGGCATCGACAAGCCCGACGTGCGCTTCGTCGCCCACCTCGACCTGCCCAAGAGCATCGAGGCGTACTACCAGGAGACCGGGCGCGCCGGGCGTGACGGCCTGGCGGCCGACGCGTGGATGGTCTACGGCCTCGCCGACGTCTACCAGGTGCGCCAGCTGATCGCCGCCTCGGGCGCGGACGACGCGCGCAAGCGGGTCGAGCGCGAGCGCCTGGAGGCCCTGCTCGCGTTCTGCGAGCGCACCGGCTGCCGCCGCCAGGGCCTGCTCGCGTACTTCGGCGAGGACCATCCCGGCGCCTGCGGCAACTGCGACAACTGCCGCCAGCCGCCGCCCACGCGCGACGCCACCCAGGCCGCGCGCAAGCTGCTGTCCTGCGTCTACCGCACGGGCCAGCGCTTCGGCGCGGCCCACGTCGTCGACGTGCTGCTCGGCAAGGACGGCGAGCGCGTTCGCCGCTGGGGCCACGACCGGCTGTCGACCTTCGGCATCGGCGCGGACGCCGGGCGCCCCTTCTGGATGTCGCTGCTGCGCCAGCTGCTCGCCCACGGCCAGCTCGAGGCCGACCCGGCCGGGCACGGCGGCCTGCGCCTAGCGCCCGGCTGCCGCGCGCTGCTGCGCGGCGAGGCGAGCCTGGCGGTACGCGAGGACCTGGTCCCCGCGGCCGGCACCCGCGCGCCGCGCCCGGCCGCGCCCGAGCCCGCCGACGCCCGCGGCTGGGAGGCGCTGCGGCGCTGCCGGCGCGAGCTCGCCGCCAGCGAGGGCGTGCCGCCGTACGTCATCTTCCACGACGCCACCCTGCGCGAGATGCTCGCGCGGCGCCCGCGCGACCGCGACGAGATGGCGGCCATCCCGGGCGTCGGCCAGCACAAGCTGGCGCAGTACGGCGACCACTTCCTCGCCGCCCTCGCCGAGCTCGAGGCCGACAGCCCGACCGACGCGTAGCCCGGATGGAGCGCAGCGGGATCCGGGGGGCCATTTCCGGACCCCGGACCCCGGATTCCGGCTCCGCCTCCATCCGGGCTACGCCCTTCGCCCTTCGCCCTTCGCCCTTCGCCCTTCGCCCTTCGCCCTTCGCCCTTCGCCCTTCGCCCTTCGCCCTTCGCCCTTCGCCCTCTGGCCCTTGGCCCTGCCCACATGAACGCCCCGTAATGCCCCGCACAGGACGCCGCAACCCGCCGACCGGCAGGATTGGCTCTTCGCGCGGGGCCGCCGGCCGCGCGCGGCCCGGTTCCATCCACCCACGGAGGACGACAAGTGACCACACGCAACGCACACACGCTGCACACGCTCCTGGCCGCCGCGCTGACGCTGGTCCTCGCTGGCCCCGCCATGGCGCAGAACGACAACAGCGGTAACGCGGACTCCGGCTCGGGCGGCGACGGCGCCAGCCAGATCACGGAGGCCCAGCTGCAGAAGTTCGCCGACGCCTACGGCGCGGTCCGCGCGGTGCGCGCGCAGTACGCGCAGAAGATGCGCAAGGACATGCTGGCGGCGATCAAGGACTCCGACCTCGGGCTCAAGGAGTACCGCCAGATCAGCCAGCAGCTCAAGGGCAACAAGGAGCTGCAGAAGCGGCTGCGCACGATCGCGCAGCAGCGCGCCCAGCAGGGCCAGTCCGGCTCCCAGGGCGGCTCGGGCCAGCAGCAGTAGGCCCCTCGCGGCGGCCGCCCCGCCGGGGCCGGTCGCCGCGCTCTTCCCGCCGGGCCACGGCCGGCCGCTCGGCCGGTGGTGGCCGCAGGACCGCCAACGGCAGTATGCTGGTGCCCCGCCGCCACCTCGCCGCGGTCCCGCATGCCTCGTGCAATCCCTGCAGTGCTCGCCTTCCTCCTGGCTGCCGCGCACCTCCCGGCGCCGGCCGGCGAGGCCGACGTGCTCGAGGCCCGCGCCCGGGCCGGGGCGGACGGCCGCTACCGGTTCACCGTGACCGTGGCGCATGCCGATACCGGCTGGGACCACTACGCGGACCGGTGGGAGGTGGTGGCGCCGGACGGCGCGGTCCTGGCCACGCGCGTGCTGCACCACCCGCACACCAACGAGCAGCCGTTCACGCGCTCGCTCGGCGGCGTCGAGATCCCCGCCGACATCTCGCGCGTGGAGCTGCGCGCGCACGACAGCGTGCATGGCCTCGGCGGCGCCACGCGATCGATCGAGCTGCCCGGCCGCTGAGGCCGCGAGCCCCGGCCCCGGTCGCGCCCCGGGACCGGCCACCACAGGAAGGAGATCGAAATGATGCTGCGCAGATTCACGCTTGCCCTGGTCCTTGTTCTCGCCCCGCTAGCGGCGATGGCGCAGGCCACCGAGCTCCTGTGGTACGGCCAGTCCGGATTCAAGATGACCACGGCGGGGGGCAAGGTCATCGTGATCGACCCATTCATCACGAACAATCCGGTGACACCGCAACGCCTGAAGAACCTCGACGACATCGGCCGGGTCGACCTCATCCTGGTCACGCACGCCCACGGCGACCACTGGGGCGACACGGCAGAGCTCGCGCGGCGCACGGGCGCGCCGGTCGCGCTCAACGCCGACTTCGGCAACACCATCCGCACGCTCGGCTTGGTGCCGGGTGACCAGCTCATCCGCTTCAACAAGAGCGGCCCGATCCAGCCGCTCGGCGACGCCATCACCGTGACCATGGTGCGCGCCGAGCACAGCTCCGATTTCGTCCACGACAGCGCCGTGCATCCGGGCGGCGAGCCGGCCGGCTACATCATCGAGCTGGAGAACGGCTTCACCATCTATCACATGGGCGACACCGGCGTGTTCGGCGACATGGCCTGGATCGGCGACTACTACCAGCCCGACCTGGCGCTGGTGCCGATCGGCGGCCACTTCACGATGGATCCCGAGCACGCGGCCTTCGCCATCGACCAGCTCGTCGACCCGGCGATGGCCGTGCCGATCCACTACGGCACCTTCCCGCCGCTCAAGGGCACGCCGGCAGAGTTCGAGGCGGCGATGGGCGACTCGCCGGTCGAGGTCCTGTCGATGTCGCCCGGCGACCGCCAACGCTTCGAGTGAGGAGGCACGAACCGATGGACGACACGAGCCGCGACCACCTCCACCGGGTCTACGAGGCGGGCGACCTCGACGCGCTGGCGGCGGGCTACGCCGCCTGGGCCGAGCAATACGACCGCGACGTCATGGCGATGGGCTACCAGACGCCGGGGATCGTCGCCGGCATGGTGGGCCGCCACCTGGCGCGCGAGGCCGCGCCCACGCTCGACTGCGGCGCCGGCACCGGCCTCATGGGCCTGCTGCTCGCCGCGCTCGGCTACCGCCAGCTGGCGGCGATGGACATGAGCGAGGACATGCTCGCCGTGGCCCGCCGCCGCCAGTGCTACGACGACGTCCGGCGCCAGGTCCTGGGCGAGCCCCTGGACTACCCGGACGGGCGCTTCGCCGCCGCGGTCGCCGCCGGGGTGTTCACGCTGGGACATGCCCCGGCCGGCGCGTACGACGAGATCGTGCGCGTGCTGCAGCCCGGCGGCGTGTTCGTGGTCAGCGAGCGCGTCGACGGCGACGCCAACCGCGACTACCGCGAGCGCCGCGAGGCGCTCGCGGCCGCCGGCGCCTGGCACGAGGTCGAGGCGAGCGAGCAGCTCACCCCGTTCCCGCTCGCGCCGGAGGAGGCCGAGGTCCAGCAGCGGGTCTACGTCTACCGCCGCGCCTGACGCGCGTGCCATGGCCGGCCACGCCGGCGATGGCGTGCGCGCCCGCGTTGCGGCATCACGATCGCCTCACGGGCGACGGAGGCCGGGCCCTGGTCCGTAGCGAGAGCCGTATCGAGATCGCGCGCCCCCTGGCGACGGTGTACGGCTTCGTCGTGCACGACTTCCTGGACAACTACCCGCGCTGGTCGCCCGAGGTGGTCGAGCTCGAGCCGCTCGACGACCGCGCGCTCGCCGTCGGCCGGCGCGCGCGCCAGGTACGTGTCGACCGCGGCCGGCGCAGCGAGACGGTGGTGCGCGTCACCGCGCTCGACGAGCACCGCCACGTCGAGTTCGCCAGCGAGCAGTCGCCGTGGTTTCGCATCCGCTTCGACTTCGCGCCGCGGGGCGCTCAGGCGACGGAGCTGGCCTTCACCTTCGAGCTGACGCGCCTGGAGCTCTACATGCGACCGTTCGCGCGGCTGATCCGCCGCGCGGTGGACGACGGCGCGCAACGCGTCGTGACCAACATCCGCGAGCTCGTCGAGACCGAGCGCTGAGCGAGGCCCCCGCGGGAACCCGACCGGCGCGTCCACGGTCCCTTACCGGGGGCACACCGTGCCTGGCCCATGAACGAGGGAGAACGCAATGCACAGCAAGCCAATGATCGCCGCCCTGCTGGTGCTCGCCAGCGCCACCGCCACGGCCGCCGGCGACGGCATGGTCAGCATGCGCAGCGCGCACGACGTGGCCACGACCACCGAGCGCCTGGTCGACACGCTGGAGGCCAAGGGGATGACCGTGTTCCGGGTCATCGACCACGCCGCCGGCGCCGAGGGCGCCGGGCTCGAGCTCCGGCCCACCCGGCTCGTGATCTTCGGCAACCCGAAGATCGGTACGCGGCTGATGCAGTGCGGCCAGACGGCCGCCATCGACCTGCCGCAGAAGATGCTCGTCTGGGAGGACGCATCGGGCGCGACCCGGGTCGGCTACAACGCCGCGGAATACGTCGCCGAGCGCCACGACACGGGGCCGTGCAACGGCGTGGTGGAGAAGGTCGGCAAGGCGCTGCAGGCCTTTGCGGCCGCGGCCAGCGGCCGCTGATCACCGGGCGCCGGCGCCGCCCGCCGACGCGATCGTCTCACGCCAGCAGCGCGAGCGCGCCGACCGCGAGCATCACGACCGCCACGATGGCCACGCGCGCGCCCAGGCGGCGACCGCCGAAGGCGATCACCAGCCCCGCCTTGAACACGGTGTTGGCCATCGCGGCGATGACGATGCCGGTGGCCGCGACCGCGACCGCGGTCTCGCCGCCGGCCAGGCGCGCCAGCGAGAGCGTGATGGCGTCGACGTCGGTGAGACCCGACGCCATCGCCAGCACGTACAGGCCGGCCTCGCCCACCCAGTGCTCGAGCGCGTGCGCGAGCAGCGTGACCGCGGCCAGCAGCAGCCCGAAGCGCAGCGCCGGCGCGAGCGCGAAGGGATTGCGGATCGGCGGCTCGGCCTCGTCCTCGGCGCTGTCGCGCGTGCCCCACCAGAACGCGGCCGCCGCGGCGTAGCCGACCCCCATCATGGCGAGCAGCGGCGCCGCCAGGGGGGCCAGCAGCGCCGGCTCGAGCACGCTGGCGACGGCCAGCGCGCGCGGGAACATGGTCGAGCAGGCCGCCAGGATGGCCGCTGCCAGCACCGGTGCCCGCGCCGGCTGGTCGTGGCCGACGCGGGCGAACGCCAGCGCCAGCGGCGTCGAGGCCATGAGGCCGCCGGCGAGCCCGGTCAGCAGGAGGCCGTAGCGCGTGCCCGCGACGCGCACGGCGACGTAGCCGACGAACCACACGGCCGCGATCAGCACGACCATCCACCAGATCAGGTAGGGGTTGAGGGCCTCCCAGGGCCCGTAGCCGCGATCGGGCAGGACCGGCAGCACCACGACCGAGATCAGCAGCAGCTTGAGCGTGCCGCGCAGCTCGGTCGCCGTGATCCGCTGCAGCCAGCCGTGCAGCGGCGGCTTCGCGCCGAGCAGCAACGCGGTCACGATGGCGCCGCCGGCCGCCGCCGCGAGATGGCCCTGCATCGCGGCCGCGCCGAGGGCGAAGGTGACGAAGGCCGAGACCTCGGTGGTGATGCCGTAGTCGTGGCGCTCGCGCACCTGGATCCAGTAGACCGTGACCAGGATCGCGCCGAGCGCCAGCGCGGCGAGCCCGAGGACCGCCGCGCCGAGCTCGCGCCCGAGCAAGGCCCAGAGGCCGCCGGCCAGGCCGACCAGGCCGAAGGTGCGCAGGCCGGCGGCGCGCTGGCCCTCGGCCTCGTCGCGGCGTTGCCAGCCACGCTCGGCGCCGATCAACAGGCCCGCGAACAGCGCGACCGCGAGCCGCAGCAGCGTGTCGTCCCCTGGCATCCTGGCGTCCCGGTGTGGTGGCCCGGCCGATGGTAGCGCGCCCGGCCGGCCGGGCGCCGGGCGTTGCCTACCTGCAATATCCCTCGAGCGCCGCGCGGGCGTGCCCGGGCAGCGCCACGCCGCGCCCGCTGACGGGGTCGACGAGCACGATCACCGACTCCGTGGTGGCGATGCACCGGCCCTCGCCGTCGAACATCCCCTGGCCGAGGGTGACCGACGAGTTGCCCAGGTGCAGCACGCAGGTGCCGATGCGCACCCGGCCGGGAAGTGCGCCTGGGCGCGGAAGCGCAGGTCGAGCCGGGCGATCACCCAGAACGGCGCGTCACCGCGCTGGAGCGTCGCCGGCGTCACCGCCTCGAGGAACTCCACCCGCCCGCTCTCCGCGTAGGCGGCGAGCGCGACGTTGTTGACGTGGTCGAGCCGATCGATGTCCTGGAAGCGGATCTTCTCCTCGGTCCAGTGGCCGAAGGTCGCCTCGTCGGTCAGCTCCGGGCCGGCCTCCCCCGCGCTCACGACGTCGCCCCGCGCGCGGCCACGACGATGACCTCGACGCGCAGGCCGGGCAGGGCAAGGCGCGCCTCGCCGGCCGCCCGGGCGGGCGCGGCGCCGGCCGGCACCCAGTCGTCCCAGGCCGCGTTCACGGCGGCGAAGTCGGCCTCCATGTCGGCCAGCCAGAGGGTCGCCTGCAGGATCTGCCCGCGGGCGCTGCCGCAGCGCGCCAGCAGCGCGTCGACACGCGCCAGCGCCTGGCGTGCCTGGTCGCCCGCGGACGCCTCCGGGTCGCCCACCTGGCCGGCGAGGTAGACGGTGTCGCCGTGGATCACGGCCTGGCTCATGCGTTCGCCGGTGTCGAGGCGCTCGATGGACATGGGAGACTCCGCGGGATCGGGTTTCAGGTGCTCGGCTCGAGGCCGCACCACTCGGCCATGAACAGCGCCAGCACGGTCGCGACCTGCATCATGCTGTCGAGCGATACCGACTCGTCGATGCCGTGGATGGCGTCGGCCTCGGGGCCGTAGCAGGTCGCCGGCGTGTCGCCGTAGAGCTGGAAGAAGCGCGCGTCGGTCGTGGCCGTCGTGGCGAGCTGCGTGATCGGGCCGCCGGCGACCTGCGCGTGCAGCTCCGAGAGCAGCGTCATCATCGGGTGGCCCGGATCCATCTCCGCGCCCTCGGCCTGGAAGCCGCGCCACTCGATCTCGGCGCGCGCGCCCGCGAGCGCGGCGTCGTCGCGCAGCGCGTCGGCGACGGCCTGCTCGATCGCCGCGCGGACATCGGCGAGGCCGGTGCCGGGGAAGAAGCCGACACGCACGTCGACGACCGCCTGCGGCGGCACCGTCGAGGTCCAGTCGCCGCCCTCGATGCGCCCCAGGTTGAAGTTCAGCGGGTGCGGGTGGTCGGCCCAGGCGGGGTGTCGATGCGCGGGCGCGTTCCAGCCCTCGACCAGCTCGCGCAGGTGGCCGCAGAGGCGGTACGCGGCCTCGATCGCGTTCACCCCGGCGCCCGTGTCGAGCACGTGCGCGGGCCGGCCCGAGACCGTGAGCCGCGCCCACATGACACCGACCTGGGCGACCATGAGCTGCTGCGCGAACGGCTCCGGGATGATCGCGGCGTCGGCGCTATAGCCGGCGGCCAGGCAGGCGAGCGCGCCGTTGCCGGTGCACTCCTCCTCGACCACGGACTGCAGGTACACCGGCGCCGCCGGCGCCACCCCGAGCGTGCGCAGCGCCTCGAAGGCGGTCGCGCAGGCCACCAGCCCGGCCTTCATGTCGCCCGCGCCGCGCCCGTACATGCGCCCGTCGCGCACGGCCGGCGCGAACGGCGGGTGCGTCCACAGCCGCTCGGGCCCGGGCGGGACCACGTCGATGTGGCCATTGAGGATCAGCGAGCGCCCGCGCACCGTGGCCGGGACATGCACCCCGACGACGTTCTCGCGCCCGGCGTAGTCGACCAGCGGCGGCGAGAAGCCGGGCCGCTCGCGCAGGGCCTCGGGGTCGATCGCCACGCGCCGCACGTCGAGGCCGAGCTCGTCGAGCCAGGCGGCCATGAGCCGCTGCGCCTCGGCCTCGCGGCCGATGCGGCTGTCCTCGCGCACGAGACCGACCAGGCGCGCCAGGGCGTCGTCGGCGCGCGCGGCGACCGCCTTGCGGATGGCGTCGGCGCCGACGCTCACGGGCCCGGCCCGGGCTGCAGCGAGGGGCGGTCCGGGGCCAGCTCGGCGGCCGCGAGGCCGAGGCCGGTCATGTCGCCGGGCAGCTCGCCGCCCTGCACCAGCGCGGCCGCCAGGCGCCCCATCGCGGCCGCGGTCTGGATGCCGTAGCCGCCCTGGCCGGCGAGCCAGAAGAAGCCCGCCGCGTCGGGCGCGTAGCCCGCGACCGGCTCGCCGTCGGCGACGAAGCTGCGCAGCCCGGCCCAGGTCTCGCCCGGGCGCTCCACCGCGACCGTGGTCACCTCGGTGAAGCGCTCGATCACGGTCGCCACGTCCTCGATCTCGGGCTGCACGTCCTGCGGCGCGACCGGGGTCTCGTCGACCGGCGAGAGCATCAGGCGACCGGCGTCGGGCTTGAAGTAGAAGCTCGCGGCGCAGTCGCCGGCCAGCGGCCAGGCGCCGGGGTCGGTGCCCGCCGGCAGGTCGATCATCACCGCGGTGCGCCGCTTCGGGATCAGCCCGAGCGGGCGCACGCCGGCCTGCTCGGCGACGACGTCGGCCCAGGCGCCGGCGGCGTTGACCAGCACGGGCGCCGCGTAGTCGGCGCCGCGGCGCGTGGTCACGCGCCAGGCGCCGCCGCCGTCGCGCTCGATGCCCTCGGCCTCGGCGCTCGTCGCCACCGTGCCGCCGGCGTGGCGGAAGCCGCGCAGGAAGCCGTGGTGCAGCGCGGCGACGTCGATGTCCATGGCGTCGGGCTCGTAGACGCCGGCGGCGAAGACGCCGGCGCGCAGGATGGGCACGACCGCGCGCACCGCGTCCGCGTCCAGGCGCTCGACCGCGGCGCCGTTGGCGCGCCTCTCGGCGACCATGGCGTCCACGTGGCCGAGCTCGTCGGCGGTGGCCAGCTCGAGCAGCCCGCGCGGCGCCAGCACGGGGTGCTCGAGCGCGAAGTCGGCCGGCGGGTCGCTCAGCAGCGCGCGGCTCGCGGTCGAGAGCTTGCGGATCAGGCGCGGGCCGTAGGTCTCGGAGAACAGCGCCGCGGAGCGCCCCGTGGAGTGGTAGCCGGGCTGGGCCTCGCGCTCGAGCAGCAGCACGTGCATGCCCGCATGGGCGAGGAAGTAGCCCGCGGAGGCCCCGGCCATGCCGCCGCCGAGGATGAGCACGTCCGCGCGCTGGATCATCGCGCCCCCGTGAAGCCGGTGAGGAAGCGGAACAGGTTCTCGCCCAGCGTATCACTCAGGTAGCCGCCCTCCTGGACCAGCACCACGGGCAGGTCGAGCGCGCCGATGCGCCGGCCGATCGCCTCGAAGCCGTCCGGGGTCACGCGCAGGCCGCCGAAGGGGTCGTCGGCGGAGGCGTCGAGCCCGAGCGAGAGCACGAGCGCGCCCGGCGCGTACGCGTGCACCCGCCGCAACGCCGCCGCGAGCGCCTCCAGGAAGGCGTCATCGCCGCTGCCCAGCGCGAGCGGCAGGTTGAGATTGTAGCCCAGTCCCCGCCCGCGGCCGCGCTCGCCCGCGTGCCCCCAGAAGAAGGGGTAGAAGTCGTCCGGGTCGACGTGCACCGACACCGTGAGCACGTCGTCGCGCGCGTAGAACACGCCCTGGGTGCCGTTGCCGTGGTGCAGGTCGATATCGAGGACGGCGACGCGGGCGTGCCGCGCGCGCATCTCCGCCGCCGCGATCGCGGCGTTGTTGAGGTAGCAGAAGCCGCCGGCCATGTCGGCGAAGGCGTGGTGCCCGGGCGGGCGACACAGGGCATAGGCGTGCGTGTCGCCGTCGCGCACCGCCCGCGCGGCCGACACGGCGGCATGCGCGCTGGTGCGCACCGCGTCCCAGGTCTCGGGCGCCACCGGGCAGGCGGTGTCGCCGAGGTGATAGCCGGCGCGCCCCACCGGCGAGGCCGGGTAGGCGCAGTCGCGCCGGTCCGGGTGCACGTTCGGCACGACCTCGCGCGAGCCGCCCAGCGACTGCCATTGCTGCGCGATGGTCTGGAGGAAGTCGAGGTACTCGGGCGTGTGCACCGCCGCGATCGGCCCGAGCCCGTGATCGCCCGGCGCCTCGGGCACGAGCCCGAGCCGCTCGAGCGCCGCCAGCAGCCGCTCGGCGCGCTCCGGCACCTCGGGGATGGGCCGCTGCGCGCCGGCCACGAGGAACGTGTCCGGGTCGTGCGTCTTCTGGATCGGTGCGTAGTAGACCTTCACGGTTGCTCAACCCGCCCTTGTGCGACCAGCGCCCGCAGCGCCGATGTCGTGGCCGTGCGCGAGCGCTCTCGCGGAGGGCGCGAAGGCACGCGGAGAAAAGCGAGATACTCGACTGTCATCCATCTCCATCGATCTCTGCGTTCTCCGCGTGCTCCGCGAGAGAGCGCGCACGGCCTGCAGGTCTCGATCCGGGGCTGCGAGAGTCACTTGCCGCGACCCTCAGAACGCCACCTGATCGCCGCCCTTGAGTCCGAGCATCTCGCGGGCCTCGGCGGGCGTGGCGACCTCGAGCGACAGGCCCTCGAGGATGGCGCGGATCTTCTCGACCTCCTCGGCGTTGGAGCGCGCCAGCACGCCCTTCTCGATGAACAGGTTGTCCTCGAGCCCGACGCGCACGTTGCCGCCCATGGTCGCGCCCATCGTCGCCAGCGGGACCTGGTGGCGCCCCGCGCCGAGCACGGAGAAGCGGTAGGCGTCGCCGAAGAGCTTGTCGGCGGTGCGCTTCATGAACGCGAGGTTGTCGGCGTCGCCGCCGATGCCGCCGAGGATGCCGAGCACGAACTGCACGAACAGCGGCGGCTGGACAAGGCCTCGCTCGAGGAAGTGCGCCAGGGTGTAGAGGTGGCCGACGTCGTAGCACTCGAACTCGAAGCGCGTGCCGCAGCCCTCGCCCAGCTCCGCGAGCAGGGTCTCGATGTCGGCGAACGTGTTCTTGAAGACGAAGTCGCGGCTGGACTCGAGGAAACCCGGCTCCCACTCGTATTTCCACTCCCGGTAGCGCGCGGCCACCGGGTAGAGGCCGAAGTTCATCGTGCCCATGTTCAGCGAGGCCATCTCCGGCTGCGCGCGCAGTGCCGCCTGCATGCGGTCGTGGACGGTCATCGGCATGCCGCCGCCGGTCGAGATGTTGACCACCGCGTCGGTGGCCGCGCGGATGCGCGGCAGGAACCGCATGAACACCTCGGGGTCCGGGCTCGGACGGCCGTCGGCCGGGTCGCGCGCGTGCAGGTGCAGGATGGCCGCGCCGGCCGCCGCGGCGCCGATCGCCTGCTCGGCGATCTGCTCCGGCGTCACGGGCAGGTATTCGCTCATGGTCGGCGTGTGCACCGAGCCCGTCACCGCGCAGGTGATGATCGCCTTGCGTGGCACGCGTCTAGCCTCCCAGCTCGGCGGCCAGGGCGGCGAGGGCGTCGTCGAGGCCCGCGACCAGCTCGTCGAGCTGCGCCTCGGTGACGATCAGCGGCGGACAGACCATCACGTGGTCGCCACGATCACCGCCGCGTGTGCGCCGCCAGTAGAGGATCACGCCGCGCTCGAAGGCCAGCTCGGTCAGCCGGTGGGCGGCCATCGCCGCGGGTGGCAGCGGTTCCATGCTGGCGCGGTCGGCGACCAGCTCGAGCGCGCGCAGCAGGCCGAGGCCGCGCACGTCGCCGATCAGCGGGTGGCGCTCCATGAGCGCCTGCAGGCGCGCGTGCAGGGCCGTGCCCATGCGCGCCGCGTTGCCCATGAGGTCGCGCTCCAGGATCTCGTCGAGCACGGCGTCCCCGGCGGCGCAGGCGAGCGGGTTGCCGGCGTAGGTATAGCCGTGGATGAAGCCGCCGGCGTCGAGGACGGGCTCCACCATCCAGCCCGGCGCCAGCATCGCGCCGAGCGGCACGTAGCCCGCGGCGAAGCCCTTGGACAGCGACACCAGGTCGGGCACGACGCCCCAGTGCTCCGCGGCGAGGAAACGCCCGGTGCGACCCGCGCCGGACATGACCTCGTCGAAGATCAGCAGCACCCCGTAGCGGTCGCAGATCTCGCGCACCCGCGGGTAGTAGCTGTCCGGGGCGACCAGCGCGCCGGTGGAGGCGCCGCCGACGGGCTCCATGATGAAGGCGAGCACCGTCTCCGGTCCCTGCCTGCGGATCTCGGTCTCCAGCAGATCCGCGTAGCGGCGGCCGCGCTCGTCGTCGGCCAGGCCGTCGCGGTCGAGGTAACAGGTCGGCGCGGCGATCTTCGGCATCTCGTGCATCATCGGCGCGAACGGCGCCGTCATCGGCGTGTAGCCGGTGACCGCGAGCGCGCCGAGGGTCGAGCCGTGGTACGAGGGGTGGCGGCCGATGACCCTGTAGCGCGTGGCGTTGCCCGTGGCCACGGCGTACTGGCGCGCCAGCTTGAGGCAGCTCTCGACCGACTCGGAGCCGCCCGAGACGAAGAACACGCGGTCCATGCCGGCCGGCGCCAGCCCGGCGACCCGGGTCGCCAGGCGCTCGGCGGGGGCGTTCTCGAAGTGCAGCCGGTAGGCGAAGGTGCCGCGCTCCATCTGCGCGCGCATCGCCGCGAGCACGCGCGGGTTGGAGTGGCCGATGTTGCTGACCATCGCGCCCGAGCAGCCGTCGAGATAGCGCCGGCCGTCGACGTCCCACATGTAGACGCCCTCGGCCCGGTCGAACAGCGGCCGCCGCTGGCGCGACTGGTAGAACAGGTTGGATGGCGGACGCCGCGTCGCGTCCGTCACGGTCTCTGCGCTCACGTTGGTGCCCTGGTGTCAGTCGGCGCGGCCCTCGAGGAGGACACAGTCGCTCGCCCGGACGCGCGCCTGCACGGTGGCGCCCTCGGCGAAGGGATGGCGGTCGATCGTGTTGATGGCCTGGATGGAGAGCGGCCCGGCGTCGATGAAGTAGCGCACGACCTGGCCCTGGTAGTCCACGGTGGAGATGCGCCCTTCGATCACGGTGACGCCGTCGGCCGGCTCGTGTCGCTCGGCGAGCAGCAGGCGCTCGGCGCGCACCACCACCCGCACCGCCTCGCCCTCGGCCCGGCCGCCGGCATCGCCGGCCTCGGCGAGCAGCTCGGGGCCGCCGTCGAGCTGCACTCGCACGGCGCCGTCGGCGATGCCGCTGACCGTCCCGGGAAGGATGTTGGAGTGGCCCAGGAAGCCGGCGACGAACTCGGTCGCCGGGCGATTGTAGACCTCCTCCGGGGAGCCCTCCTGCTCGATCAGGCCGTGGTTCATGACCACGACCTTGTCGGACATCGCCAGGGCCTCGGCCTGGTCGTGGGTGACGAACACGGTGGCGATACCCAGCTCGCGCTGGATGCGCTTGAGCTCGACGCGCATCTCCTCGCGCAGGTTGGCGTCGAGCGCCGACAGCGGCTCGTCGAGCAGCAGCACGTGGGGCTGGATCACGATCGCGCGCGCCAGCGCGATGCGCTGCTGCTGGCCACCGGAGAGCTGGTTCGGCAGCCGCTCCTCGACCTGGGGCAGCTGCACCAGCTCGAGCGCCTCGCGCACGCGCCGGATGATCTCGGCGCGCGACACCTTGCGGTACTTCAACCCGAAGGCGACGTTGTCGTAGATCGTCTTGTGCGGGAACAGGGCGTAGTTCTGGAACACCAGCCCCAGGTTGCGTTTGTGGATCGGCACGTCGTTGATGCGCCGCCCACGCACGAAGATGTCACCCTCGCTCGGGTCGAGCAGACCCGCGATCATGCGCAGCGTGGTCGTCTTGCCACAGCCCGACGGCCCCAGGAAGGTAACGAAGCTTCCGTCGGGCACGTCGAGGTCGGCCTCGTGCAGCGCGGTAAGGTCGCCGAAGCGTTTCGACCACGCCGCGGATCTCGACCGCGTTCGTTGCGCCATCCGCCATGGTCACTCTCCGGGTGGGCGGGCGGCACCGGCCGGCGCCGCCCGCCGTTCAGCACGCGACCGTCCGGCGCTCAGTAGCCCCGCTGGACGCGGCCGAACTCCTTCGACCACTCCTGCTCGTGGCTGTTCCAGTAGGCCGGATCGAAGAAATTGAGCGCGTCGAGCGTGCCCGAGGGATCGAAGGCCGGCAGGGTCGGAACCTCGTCGCCGAGATCGACCTTGGTCGGATCGAGCGCCGGCGGATAGTTCTGGCCCTCGGCCACGGCGATCGCCACCTGCGGCTCGAGCATGAAATTGAGCAGCTCCTCGCAGGCATCCATCGGGCTGCCCTTGATGACGAACAGGCACTCCTGCCAGCCGAGGCCGCCCGGCGGGTCCAGGTAGCCGATGTCGTGGCCCTGGTCCTGCAGCGCGCGCACGCGGCCCGACCAGGCCTCGGTCGTGTAGATCTCCTCCTCGGCGAGCAGGCTCATCAGCTCGGCACCCGAGCCCCAGTACTTGAGCGCCAGGTCGCGATGCGCGCGTATGGCGTCCCAGACGGCCTCCATGTCCTCGATGCCGTTGGGGTCCTGGCCCGTCTGCAGGGCGCCGTACCAGATGCGCGTCTTCCACTCGCTCCAGCCGCCGATGCGGTTCTTGTACTGCTCGTCGATGAGCAGCTTGGCCCCCTTCTCCTTCGCTTCCTCGTCGCTGATGTGCTTGCGGTTGTAGGCGATGCCGGTCGTGCCATAGTCGTACGGCACGGCCGATAGACGCCCGTTCGTGATCTTGCGGAACGGCTCCTGCAGGCGCTTGATCACGAGATCCAGGTTCGGGATGTTGCTCTCGTCGAGGCGCGTCGACAGGTCGAGATTGTGGTAACGGGCATAGTCGAACACGCCCGAGAGATGGGCGATATTGAACTCGCCGGGCTGGCTCGAGCGAACGCGCGCGAGATACTCGTCGGCGCCACCGAAGGTGCCGTCAACCACCTCGATGCCGGTCTTCTTCTCGTAGGGCTGGAACGCATACTCGCGGAAAGCCTCCGAGACGACACCACCCCAGCCGTCGAAGCGGACCTGCTCGGGCCTGGCCGCCATGGCCTGGCGGCTCAGCCAGCCCATCGGGCCGCCGACCACGCCCGAGGCGATGCCGGCGGCGCCGAGCACCTTGAGGAACGTGCGCCGATCGATGTCGCCATTCTGGTAACGCTCGAGCAGCTTCTCGTATCGCTTGGAATCACTCATCGATTCCCCCCTCCTTATCCGGGCCCGACACGCGGGCTCCTGTCTAGTGGACCGAAGCGGGCGCGGCAGTCGCCGCGTCCGCGAATTCACCGTCCCCGCATGCGGGCGTTGAGCCGCCGCGCGATCGTGACCCCGAGCAGGGGCAGCGCGACGGTGACGACGACCATGACCGTGCCCAGGGCATTGACCTCCGGGCTGATCGAGTTGCGCAGCATGGAGAAGATCTGTGTCGGCACCGTCTCCACGCCACCTGGCTTCCAGAACAGCGTCCCGGTGATATCGTCGAACGAGATCGTGAACGAGAACAGCATGCCGGCGAGAACGGCCGGCAGCATCAGCGGCAACGTGACCGAGAAGAACGTCTGGACCGGGTTCGCCCCGAGCGACAGCGATGCCTCCTCGTACTCGCGCCGGATCCCCACGAGGCGCGCCTGCACCACGAGCACGACGAACGGCAGCGTGAAGATCACGTGGCCCGCGAGCAGCAGTGGAAAGCTCTTCGGCATGCCGAGGAACTTGAGAAACAGCAGCAGCGCGACGGCGAGCACGACCTCGGGTATCAGGATCGGCGCCACCAGCGCGGTCGACACCAGGTTCTTGCCCGGGAACTCGTAGCGCACCATCGCGAGCGAGGCGAGCACGCCGAGCGTCGTCGCTATGACGCTCGTCAACGCGGCGAGCATCAGCGATACCTTGAATGCGCGCACGATCGCATCGTTGTACCAGAGCTCGACGAACCAGCGGAACGAGAACCCCTCCATAGGGAAACTGCCGAACTGCGCCGAGTTGAACGACAGCAACATCACGACGGCCACCGGCGCGAACATGAACAGGTAGACCAGGATGGTCACGGAGCGTATGGCAAGCCAGCTCGGGTTCATGTCAGCGGAAGCTCTTCGCGATCTGGTCGATGCCGAGATACCGGGTGTAGACCATCACCAGCCCTCCGAGCAGCACCAGCAGCACCAGTGACAGGGCCGAGCCGAGCGGCCAGTTGAGCTGCGTGATGATCGCCTCGAACACCAGGTTGGCGAACATCGCGTCGCGCGGCCCGCCCAGGATCATCGGCGTGATGTAGGTGCCCGCACCGAGCACGAACGCGAGCAGACAGCCGGCGGCGAGGCCCGGCAGAGACAGGGGCAGCGTCACCTCCTTGAAGGCCTGCCACCCGGTGCAGCCGAGCGACTTGGCCGCATCGGTCAGGTTGCGATCGATGCCGTCGAGGCTGACGTAGATGTTGAGGATCACGAACGGCAGCAGGAAGTGCACCAGGCCGAGGATGACGGTGCCCTCGTTGTAGAGCATGCGTATGGGCTCGTCGATGATCCCGAGCCACTGGAGCGACACGTTGATGGCACCGGAGACGCCGAGGATATTGATCCACGACATCGTGCGGATGATGTAGCTGATCCAGAACGGGAGCATCAGCAGCAGCAGCAGCACCGCCTTGTTCTTCACATTGGCATAGGCGATGAAGTAGGCGGGCACGTAGCCCATCAGCGCGCACAACGCGGTCGAGATGGCGGCGATCTTGAGCGTCTGCAGGAGGATGTCGCGGTAGAACGGGTCGGTGAGCACCTCCTGCCAGTTGTCCAGGTAGAAGCCCACCTGCTCGGCGCCGGCGGCGGTGCGCAGCCAGAACGAGTAGACGATGATGAAACAGGCGGGGATCACCAGCAGGAAGGTGACCGCCGTCAGCGCCGGCGCCAGCAGTATCCACGGCCGGCGTCCCGCCGCTGCATCGTCCGATGCCGCCATGCGATCCCCCTTCGGGCTCCGGTCCCGCGGGGCCGCGCGGGGTCGCGCGGCCCGCGGCGGGACCCGGTGACTCCAGCCGATTAAAGGCGCTCGATGGACATTCCGCAAATAGATAATCAAAATGCAGAGCATAGCGATCGAGAATACTTGCCATGCACGCGGACTCGCCCGGCAGCCACGCGCGCCGCGGCTTCGACTGGAACCTGCTGCACACCTTCACGGTGATCGTGCAGGAGGGCTCGATCACGCGGGCCGCCGACCGGCTGCTGCTGCGCCAGCCGACCGTGAGCAACGCCCTGCGCCGGCTCGAGGAGCAGCTCGGGCGGCGCCTGATCGAGCGCGGGCCGGGCCGCTTCGAGCCCACGGAGCACGGCGCCGTGCTCTACCGCGAGTGCCAGGACATCTGCGGCACCATCGGCCGCCTCGAGCAGGTCATGGAGGACAGCGAGGCGGAGATCACCGGCGAGCTGCGCATCCACATGGCCAGCCACGTGGTCTTCCCGCCCCTCGATGCGGCATTGTCCGAGTTCCACGACCGCCACCCCCGGGTGACCTTCGACATCGAGGTGGCCACCTCGGCGACCGTCGTCGAGGCCGTGCGCGCCAAGGACGCCACGCTGGGCATCTGCCTGGTGAGCCAGCCCGACCCGCAGCTCGAGCACCGGGTGCTGTTCCGCGAGCACTTCGGCTTCTTCTGCGGCCCGCGCCACCGCCTGTTCGGCCACTCCGGGCTCGACGTCGAGGACCTGCGCGGCGAGTCGTTCGTGTCGTTCAAGACCGACCGGCTGACCGATGCCCTGCGCCCGGTCGCGGTCCTGCGCGCGCAGCTGCAGATGTACGGCCAGGTGGTGGGCATCTCGTCGAATCTCGAGGAGGTGCGCCGCATGATCGTCGCCGGGCTCGGCATCGGGCCGCTGCCCATCCACGTGGTCGAGCGCGACGTCCAGGCCGGCCTGCTGTGGCAGCTGCCGCCATACGAGGCCCCGCCGGCGATCGACATCTACCTCGTGACCCACCCGCGCGCGAACCTGGGCCGCGCCGAGCGGCGCTTCATCCGCCACCTGCTGACACACGCGCGCAGCGGCGACCGCGCGCCGCCGGTCTTCCCCGCCGCGTAGTGGGCCATGCCCGCGCCTGACCGCACCGGCCCCGCGCGGCCACCCCGGCCGCGCCCCACATGAACGCACGGTAATGCCGGCGACAGGCCGCCGTAAGCCGGCCCGGCGTACGATCTGCGCGTCATCGGAGCGGGCCGCCGCGCCCGGCCGAGCGCCGACCCACGGGAGGAACACCATGCGCAGCCTGGTCCAGACATTCACCGTTGCCGCGGCCGCGCTCGCGCTGCTCGGCGGCGCGCTGCCGGCGGCCGCCCAGGGCGTGCCGGACTTCACCCGGATCGTGGAGGACAATCGCGACGCGGTGGTCAACATCGCGACCACGCAGAAGGTCGAGCAGGGCCGCGGCGTGCCCGAGGGGATGCTCGAGGACCTGCCGCCCGATCACCCCTTCCGCGAGTTCTTCAGGCGCTTCGGCGAGGGCCAGCCGCAGCAGCGCGAGCGCAGCTCGCTGGGCTCGGGCTTCATCATCTCCGCCGACGGCTACGTGCTCACGAACGCGCACGTGGTCTCCGAGGCCGACGAGATCGTGGTCAAGCTCAGCGACAACCGTGAATTCGAGGCCGACGTCGTCGGCCTGGACAAGCCCAGCGACGTCGGCCTGCTCAAGATCGACGCCTCGGGCCTGCCCACCGTCGAGATCGGCGACTCCGACGACCTCAGGGTCGGCGAGTGGGTGCTCGCGATCGGCTCGCCGTTCGGGCTCGACCACACCGCGACCCAGGGCATCGTCAGCGCGCTCGAGCGCAACCTGCCGAACGACACCTACACACCATTCATCCAGACCGACGTCGCGGTCAACCCGGGCAACTCGGGCGGACCATTGTTCAACGGCGACGGCAAGGTCATCGGCGTCAACGCGCAGATCTTCAGCCGCACGGGCGGCTACATGGGCCTGTCGTTCGCGGTGCCGATCAACACCGCGATGAACGTGGTGGGCCAGCTCCAGGAGACCGGCACGGTCGAGCGCGGCTACCTGGGCGTGACCATCCAGCCGGTCGACCGCGGCCTGGCCGAGTCGTTCGGCCTCGACAAGCCGGTCGGTGCCCTGGTCTCCGACGTCATGCCGGACAGCCCGGCGGCCGCGTCCGGCTTGCAGGCGGGCGACGTGATCCTGCGCTTCAACGGCGAGCAGGTCACCGACGGCCGCCGACCTGCCGCCGCTGGTCGGGCGTACGCAGGTGGGCTCGACCGCCCGGGTCGAGGTCATCCGCGAGGGCGAGCGCCGCACCATCGAGGTGAAGGTCGGCGCGCTCTCCGAGCACCGCGACACCGGCAGCGCCGGCGATGGGTCCGGCGGCGGCAACAGCGAGGACAGCGTCGCTCAACATCGGCGTGCGCGAGCTCGACGACGGCGAGCGCGCCGAGCTCGGGCTGGGCGAGCGCGGCCTGCTGGTCGCAGAGGTCGGGCCCGGCGCGGTGGCCCGCGCGGGCATCCGCCCGGGCGACATCCTGTTGCGCATCGGGCGCCAGCCGCTGGCAGACGGTCGAGCGGCTCGAGCGACGCGGTCGCCGATCTGCCGCGCGGCCGCCCGGTCGCCGTCCAGATCCGGCGCGGCGACAACACCCTGTTCGTGTCGCTCACCCTCCCCGAGGAGGAGTGAACGGCCCGGGCCCTGCCGGATTCGATCCCCGGCCCTCTCGGGGCAATCGCAGGGCTTGGCGGCCCCCTCCCCCGGGGCCGCCTCTTGAGCTTCCGCGGCGCCGGCCCGGTGCGCGCGCACCGGGCGGGCGCGATCTTCCAGCAGTCCCCGTTGGGCTACACTGGTCCCGACACCACGACGGCGACGGGCACCATGCGCATCCTGGTGATCGAAGACGAGACCGAGGTCGCGGCCTACCTGAGCAAGGGCCTGCGCGAGCACGGCTACGCGGTGGACGTGGCCCACGACGGCAAGGAGGGGCTCTACCTCGCGCTCTCCGAGTCGTTCGACGCGATGATCGTCGATCGCATGCTGCCGAACGTCGACGGGCTCTCCATCGTGCGCTCCGTGCGCCAGGCGGGCATCCAGACCCCGGTGCTGATCCTGTCGGCGCTCGGCCAGGTCGACGACCGCGTCGCCGGCCTGCGCGAGGGCGGTGACGACTACCTCGTCAAGCCGTTCGCGTTCTCGGAGCTGGTGGCACGCCTCGACGCGCTGCGGCGCCGCCAGACGCCCTCGGGCGAGCAGACCCGGCTGGTCGTCGGCGACCTCGAGATGGACCTGCTGTCACGCACGGTGCGCCGTGGTGGCCAGCCGATCGACCTCAAGCCGCGCGAGTTCGCCCTGCTCGAGTACCTCATGCGTCACGCCGGGCAGGTGATCACGCGCACCATGCTGCTCGAGCACGTCTGGGACTACCACTTCGATCCGCAGACGAACGTGATCGACGTGCATATCAGTCGCCTGCGCCAGAAGATCGACCGCGGCTTCGATACCGAGCTGCTGCAGACCGTGCGCGGGGCCGGCTACACGCTGCGCGCCGGCGATACCACCAGCGCCTGACGCCGTGGCCGCAGGGGCCATGCGACACCTGCTGCGCAGCACCACGCTGCGCATCGCGCTGCTCTACGTGGTGCTGTTCGCCGGCTCGGTGGCAGCGCTGCTCGCCTTCGTGCACTACGCCACCGCCGGCTACCTCGCGCGCCAGACCGACGCCGCGATCGCGACCGAGGCCGCCGAGCTCGCCAACCGCTACCGCCAGGGCGGCATCGAGGCGCTGGCCCGGATCATCAGCAACAAGGCCGTGACCAACATCGGCCGGCGCTCCGTGTACCTGCTCGCCGACGCGGAGCTCGACCCGATCGCCGGCAACATCAACCGCTGGCCCCGGGGCGTCAAGCGCGACGCCGCAGGCTGGGTGGAGTTCAGGCTCTCGGGGGCACCGAGCGGACCGGACCCGATCCGCGCGCGCGTGTTCACGCTCGGGCCCGACGGCGATCTGCACCTGCTGATCGGGCGCAACGTCCTCTCGCAGCGCGTGTTCCAGCGCGTGATCGCGAGCGCGATGATCTGGGGGCTCGGCATCTCGGTGGCGCTCGCCATCCTCGGCGGCGTCGTGATGAGCCGCTCGATCGCGCGCCGCCTCGAGCGCATCAACCGCACCGCGCGCGAGGTCATGGCCGGCGACCTCGACCGGCGCGTGCCGACGCGCGGCGCCGACGACGAGTTCGACCGCCTGGCCGACGGCCTCAACCGCATGCTCGACCAGATCCAGTACCTCATGGAGAGCGTGCGCCAGGTCTCCGACAACGTCGCGCACGACCTGCGCACGCCGCTGACGAGGCTGCGCTGGCGGCTCGAGCGCCTGGCCGCCGGCGACGACCCGGACGGCGAGCTGCTCGACCAGGCGATCGCGGACGCCGACGGCCTGCTCAACACCTTCCACGCCCTGCTGCGCATCGCCGAGGCCGAGTCCGGCAGCCGGCGACGCTTCACGCAGGTCGACCTGGCCGAGCTGGTCGGCGACGTCGCCGAGCTCTACGAGCCCGTCGCCGCCGCGCACGAGCAGTCGCTCGAGGTGGAGGCGGACGATCCCGTGTCGGCTGCACGGCCGACCGCGACCTGCTGTTCCAGGCCCTGACCAACCTGACCGACAACGCGGTCAAGTACACGCCCGCAGAGCGGCACCATCCGGCGTCTGCGCGCGGCACGACGCCGTGACGGCCACGCGAGCTCGAGGTCGGCGACTCCGGCGCCGGGCATCCCCGAGACCAGCGCGACGAAGTGCTGCAGCGCTTCGTGCGCCTCGAGAGCCACCGCGCGGCGCCGGGCAGCGGCCTCGGCGCTGAGCCTGGTCGCGGCGGTGGCGCGCCTGCACGGCGGCTGCCTGCGGCTCGAGGACAACGGGCCGGGGCTGCGCGTGCGCCTGCAGCTGCCGCCGGACGGCGACCCCGGGCCGCGCCAGGACGCGCGCGACGACACCGCCGCGGCGTAGCCGCCACGGCGCTTGACACCCGGCCCGCCGCGCCGGAGCTTGGCCCCGGAACCAGCCCCCGCGCCCCGGGCGCGGGGGAGGCCGAGATGCTCTACGTGATGCAGCACGGCGAGCAGGACGTCGCGCGGATCGCCACCCTAAGGACCCTCTGATGGCGGCGGCCGGCGTGGGCTGCGACGCGATCGTCGACAGCGGCAAGCTGCGCGCGCGCCAGAGCGCGGAGATCCTGGCGCGCCGCCTGGCGCCGGCCAGCGGCCCGGAAGGCCTCGAGGGGCTGGGGCCGAAGGACCCGCCGGACCCGGTGGCCGCCGCGGCCGCGCGCTGGCCGGGCGACACCGCGCTGGTCGGGCACCAGCCGTTCGTGGGCGCGCTCGTGGCCACGCTCGTGGGCGGCGACGCGCAGCGCCCGCCGGTCGCGTTCGTGCCCGGGGCGCTGGTGGCGCTGGAACCGGTGGACGGGGCCTGGCAGATCGCCTGGATGCTGCGCCCCGAGCTGCTGGCCGGCGGCGACTGCGATCGCCGCCGGGCACTCAGCCCGCGGCGGCCGCGGCGGCCGGGCCGACGCGGCCGATGCCGGGCAGCTCGAGCGCGAGCTCGCCCGGGTCGGACGGCCCACGACCAGGCCGAGCACGTTGACCTCCAGGCCCTCGGCGCCGCCGAGGCCGATGCCCGCGACCCCGAACAGCGATGCCTGGCTAGCCGGTGCCGCTCGGCACGCGCGCACGCCCGCGGGGCCCAGGTAGTCCTTGCCGAGCGCGATCGACGGCAGCTCGACCGCGAGCCCGTCGACCCGGCGCAGCAGCCAGGCCGTGAAGGTATTGCTGTCGGGTCCCGGCCAGGCGCGGTAGCGCCCGGCCCAGGGGTAGCGCGCCGCCGCCGCCTCGATCGCGGGCACGAGCCCGCGCGGCCGCCGCGCCGCGCAGGTCGAGCAGCACGCGCGGCGGGTTGCCGAACCAGGCCCGGTCCGGGGTGGCGGTGGCGCTCACCGGCGCGGCGTTCCAGCGGGTCACCTGGTAGACGCGGTAGCGGGCCGCGCCCGGCGCCTGGTCGCGATCCAGGTGTGCACCGCGAGCACGCCGCGCCAGTGGAACGCGCGCGCGGCGTAGACCTGCACCAAGGCCGCGGGTGGTCCGCGGGCGCCGGCGCCAGGCCGGCGCTCGAGCGGTCGGCCTCGTACCAGTGCCGCGCCGGCCCCAGGCCGCGGTCGGCCAGCACCAGCGCCGGCCCGCAGGCGAGCAGGCCCGCGAGCGCGGCGGCACCGATGCCGGCGCGGGCGAGCCAGCGGCGCGTGCGGCCGGCGGGACGAGTGGCGTGCACCGGCAGCGCTCCGGGTTGATGGGTCGCGGGTCGCAGTATAGCCCGCCGCGCGCCTCAGCCCGACTGCTGCAGCCCGTGCGCGATGCCGTTGACGGTCGCGAGCAGGGCCTGGAACAGCGCCTCGTCCTCGCGCCCGGCGGCGCGCCAGCGCGCCAGCAGGTCGACCTGGAGCAGGCTCATCGGGTCCATGTAGGGGTTGCGCAGGCCGATCGAGCGCTTCAGCGGGCGGTCGTCGTCGAGCAGCTGGGTGTTGCCCTTGAGGCGCAGGATCAGCTCGACGCTGCGCTCGTACTCGGCGCGGATGAGGTCGAAGACCGGGCGGCTCGCGGCCGGCGCCAGATCGGCGTAGTGCTCGCCGATGCCGAGGTCGACCTTGGCCAGCACCATCTCGGTGTCGTCGACCACGTTCGCGAGGAAGGGCCAGTCGCGCAGCATGATCGCGACGCTGTCCTCGCCCCACTCGTCGATCGCCTGCTGCAGGCCGGCGCCGAGCCCGAACCAGCCCGGCAGCACCTGCCGGCTCTGGGTCCAGGCGAACACCCAGGGGATCGCGCGCAGGTTCTCGATGCGCTGGCCCGGCGTGCGCGAGCTCGGGCGCGAGCCGATCGCCATGCGCTCGATCACGTCGATCGGGGTCGCGTGGCGGAAGTACTCGAGGAAGCGCTCGTCGCCGTAGACGAGCCCGCGGTAGGCATCGCGGCTGGCGCGCGCGATGCGCGCCATCATGGCCTCCCAGCCGGGCTCGCGGTCATCGTACGCCGGCGGTACGCCGGTCGCCTGGAGCACCGGCGCCAGGCTCGTCTCGAGCGTGCGCATGGCGGTCGAGCGCACGCCGTACTTGGTGTGGATCACCTCGCCCTGCTCGGTCACGCGCAGGCGGCCGCGCACGGAGCCGCGTGGCGCCGACAGGATGGCGCGGTGGATGCGCCCGCCACCGCGGCTCGTGGTACCGCCACGTCCATGGAAGAAGGTCAGGTCCACGCCGAAGCGGTCGGCGCTCGCCACCAGCTCGGTCTGGGCCACCTGCAACGCCCAGCGCGAGGCCACCAGCCCCCCGTCCTTGCTCGAGTCGGAGTAGCCGACCATGACCACCTGGCGATCGCCACGCGCCGACAGGTGTCGGCGGTAGCTGGGGTCGGCGAGCATCTCGCGCATGATCCCGGGTGCGGCCTCGAGGTCGCCGACGGTCTCGAACAGCGGCGCCACGTCGAGGTCCACGCCGCCGTCGGCGGTGCCGAGCCCCGCCCAGCGCGCGAGCAGCAGCACGGTGAGCAGGTCGTCGCGGCCCTGGGTCATGCTGATGATGTAGCAACCGATCGCGCGCGGGCCGTAGCGCGCGCGCAGCTCGCCGATGGCGCGGAAGACGTCGAAGGTCTTCGTGCTCTCCTCGTCGCCCGCGGCCTGCGGCTCGCGACCGTCGGCCAGCGCCTGCTCCAGGATGGCGATGCGCTCGCCCGGGTCGCGCCGCGCCCAGTCGTCGTCGCCCAGGCAGCGCCCCATTACCTGGCGATGGACGCGCGCGTCCTGGCGCACGTCGACCGTCGCCAGGTGGAAGCCGAAGGTCTCGGCGCGGCGCAGCAGGCGGCGCACGTTGTGCAGCCCGGCGTGTGTGCCGCGGTTGCGTGCCAGGCTGTCGGCCATCGCGCGCACGTCGGCGATGAACTCGTCCGGGGTCGCGTAGCCGTCCGCCTCGTCGTTGACCGTCGCCTGCAGCCGCGCCGCGAGCAGGTGGCAGAGCTCGCGGTACGGCATGCTGCGATGGCGCGGCGGGATGCGGCGCGCGGCCTCGGGGAAGCGCTCGAGGTAGTCGGCGACGCGATCGCGCACGGCGGCATCGACGTCGATCCGCGACAACGACTGCGACAGGCGCCGGGCGAGCTGGGTGAACTCGGCGCGGTAGCGCGTGAGGATGCTCGCGCGCTGCTGGCGCAGCGCGTGGCGCAGGGTGTCCGCGCTGACGTTCGGGTTGCCGTCCATGTCGCCGCCGACCCAGGAGGCGAAACGCAGCAGCGGCGGCAGCCGCACCTCCCCCGCATCGTCGCCGAACACGTGCTCGAGGGCGTGCTCCACCTCCTCGTAGAACGGCGGCACGATCCGGTAGACGATGTCGGTGAGGTAGAACAGCACGTGCTCGAGCTCGTCGGCGACGCTCGGGCGCAGGTGCGGATGCTCCTCGGTCTGCCAGGCCGAGGTGACCTCGGCGCGGATCACCTCGAGCTTCGTGCGCTCCTCGGCCGGCGTGATCGACGGATCGAGCCGGTCGGTGAGCGCGCGGATGATGTGCTGCTGCTTCTCGAGGATGCTGCGCCGGGTGGCCTCGGTCGGGTGCGCCGTGAACACCGGCTCGATCTGGACATCATCGACCAGGCGCTGCAGCTCGGCCGGTCCGAAGCCGGCGTCGCGCAGCTCGGTGAAGGCCGCCACCAGCCCCTCCATCTCGGGTTGCTCGCCCTCGCGCTGGCGCTCGCGCAGGCGGCGGATGCGGTGCACCTCCTCGGCCAGGTTGACGACCTGGAACAGCGTGGCGAAGGCGCGCGTGAGCTCGCCCGCGTCGGCCGCGTCGAGCGCGCGCAGGCGTGCGCGCAGGTCGGCGTCGGCGTCGGGATCGCCGTCGCGCCGGGCGATCGCGGCCCGGCGCACGGCCTCCACGGTCTCGAAGAAGCCCGGCCCGCGCTGCTCGGTGATGACGGTGCCGACGAGGTTGCCGAGGGCGCGCACGTCGCGGCGCAGGGGCGCGTCCTCCGGCGCGGCGGCGTGCTGTTCGCGCGACTGGCTGGCGGTGGTCACGGGGCCTCCCCCTGTGCGGCGGACTGGCGGTGCCCGCGGCCCCGGCGGGTGCCGGCGGCGCGGGCGCGGCCTTTTACTGTACCCGCGAAACGGGTGTCAACGGTCCTGCACGCCGTGCGACGCCGCCGGGCAAGCACGCGTCGCCGGGGTGCATCGCGGGCGGCGCGCGGCGCGAGCCCGGGGGTATGGCCGTGGCGCCCCCGGCAGGCGACAATGTCCCTCAGCGGCCGCGGCCTGCCGCTCCCGGCACCCGGCCGACCCGTCCGCGCCGGACCCGCGGGGTCCCGGAGGCTGCATGCGCAAGATCCTGATCACCCCGCTGCTCGCCCTGGTGCTGGCCGCGGTGGCCGCACCGGCCGCCGCCGACCGGACGACGGGCACCTACCCCGCCTGCGGCAAGGAGTTCTGGCTGGAGGCCATGCTCGAGTTCCGTGACACCGGCAAGGACCAGGCCTACGAGCGCTGGATCAACCACGGCCGCTGCATCGAGCTGCGCGAGGGCCTGGAGGTCGAGGTGGTGCGCTACTACGGCGACGCCGAGCACCGGCGCGTCGAGTTCGAGATCAACGGCTTCCGCTTCTTCACCGTGCGCAAGGCGATCGCCACGGCGCTCTGAGATCGCGCTCAGCCGAACCAGCCACCCAGCGTGAGCAGGGCCAGCACGGCGAGCCACAGCACGCCCGTGCGCAGCACCAGCGCGCGCGCCGCGTCGACCACGTCGGCGGGCTCGCCGGAACGCCGCTCGGTCCCTTCCTCGCGGGCCTCGTCCCCCGGCACCTGCTCCGCCTGGCCCGCGTCCTGGCGCAGCGCCGCCGAACCGGCAGCGACGAGCAGCCGGCGGTTGCTGGCGAGCAGGTCGTCGCTGGTGCGGAAGCTGCCCCGCAGGCGTCCCAGCGCCTCCTCGAAGCTCCCGGTCATGGCGTAGCCGAAGGCGATCAGCCGCGTCGGGATCCAGCCGAGCACGCCCAGGGTGAAATGCGCCGCGCGCAGCAGCGCGGGACGCTCGCCGACCACCGCGCCGGGGCACAGCGCCAGCTCGGCGGCCAGGCGGTAGAGCAGCGCCCCGGCCGGCCCGAGCAGGCAGAACCAGAACACCGTCGCGAACAGGTTGTCGTGCCCCTGGTAGAGCACGGCGGCGACCATGCGCCGGCCCTCGTCCTGGCGGCTCGCGGGCGGCGCCTCGCCGATGAGCTGCTCGAAGTACCAGCGCGTGCGCTCGCTGTCGCCCGCCCGGCTGGCGTCGACGTAGTCCTCCGCGATGTTGGCGATGTCCAGCGGCCCCAGGGTATAGAGCAGCACGGCCACCCCCAGCACGATGCCGGCGAGGCCGAACAGCCAGGACGCCACGGTCCACTGCAGCAGCAGCAGGACGATCGTCGGCGGCAGGATGATCGTGACCACGCCCCCGACGCCTTCCCAGCCGGCGGGCAGGCGCGCGCTCACGAGCTCGATGTAGCGCGCGAACCACCGTGCCACCGGGCTGTCGCGGTGGAAGAACAGCATGCGGTCGAGGAACAGGCCGAGCAGGACGCTGATCAGGGTCATCAGGCGGGCTTCCCAGTTCGTTCGAGCAGTGCCGCCAGCCGTTCCCAGTCGAAGGCCGGTCCGGGGTCCGTCTTGCGCCCGGGGGCCACGTCCGCGTGGCCCGCCAGCCGCCCCGGCCCGATCCGAGGATAAGCCGTCGCCAGCGCGCCCACAACGGCGGCGAGGCGCTCGTACTGGACATCCGTGTAGGGCGTGTCGTCACTGCCCTCGAGCTCGATGCCGATCGAGAAGTCGTTGCAGCCCTCGCGCCCGCACCAGCTCGAGGCGCCCGCGTGCCAGGCGCGCTCGTGGAACGGCACGTACTGCACGAGCTCGCCGTCGCGGCGGATCAGCAGGTGCGCGGACACGTGCAGGCCGGCGATCTCGCGGAAGTACGGGTGCGCGTCGGCCTCGAGCGTGTTGGTGAACAGGCGATCGATCGCGTCGCCGCCGAACTCGCCCGGGGGCAGGCTGATGCCGTGGATGACGACGAGCTCCAGCGCGCCCGGCCCCGGGCGCGGGTCACGATTGGGCGAGGGACACTGCCGGGCGGCATCGAGCAGACCGGTGGCGGGGTCGACGTGCATGGGGCGCCGCGTGGCAGTGGGCCGGGCCCCATGGTGACGAGCCCGCCGCGCGAAGACAACGGTGCGCCGCGGCGTGAACGGGTTCCATGACCCCGGCCCCGGCGGCCGTTAGAATGGCTGCTCCTGTTCCGCCTCCCCCGACCGGGAACCGATGGCCGACCTGAACCCGCAGCAGCGCGCCGCGGTGCGCCACGTGGGCACGCCCCTGCTCGTGCTCGCCGGCGCCGGCAGCGGCAAGACGCGCGTGATCACCACCAAGATCGCGCACCTCGTGCGCACCGTGGGGCTGCCGGGCCACGGCGTGTTCGCGGTGACCTTCACCAACAAGGCCGCGCGCGAGATGAAGGAGCGCGCGGCGCGCACGCTGTCGGGCGAGGCGGCGAAGGGCATCTCGGTGTCGACCTTCCACACGCTCGGGCTGCGCCTGCTGCGCGCCGACGGCCACGCGCTCGGCTATCGCCGCGGGTTCACCATCATGGACGCCACCGACAGCCTCACGGCCATCAAGGAGCTCGTGCGCGGCGATGCCGGCGGCAACCTCGGCGACGAGGACGCGCTGCGCGCGATCATCAGCCGCTGGAAGAACGACTTCGTCACCGCCGCGCAGGCGCCGGCGGTGGCGGCGGACGAGGCCGAGGCGCGCGCGGCGGCGGTGTACGCGCGCTACGAGCAGCTGCTCCACGCCTACAACGCGGTCGACTTCGACGACCTGATCATCCAGCCCGTGCGGCTGCTCGGCGAGCACCCGGAGATCCGCGAGAAGTGGCAGAACCGGGTGCGCCACCTGCTCGTCGACGAGTACCAGGACACCAACGGCGCCCAGTACGAGCTGGTGCGCCTGCTCGTCGGCGCCGGCGGTGGCCTCACGGCGGTGGGCGACGACGACCAGTCGGTCTATGCCTGGCGCGGCGCGCGCCCGGAGAACCTGGCGCGCCTGGAGCAGGACTTCCCGCGGATCGAGGTGATCAAGCTCGAGCAGAACTACCGCTCGATGGGGCGCATCCTGCGCGCCGCGAACCACCTCATCGGGCACAACCCGCACGTGTTCGAGAAGCGCCTGTGGAGCGAGCTCGGCGCGGGCGATCCCGTACGGATCGTGTCGTGCCCGTCGGGTGAGGACGAGGCCGACCGCATCGCGGCCGAGATCCTCTCGAAGCGGCTGCGCGGCGGCACCGACTGGCGCGAGTTCGCGATCCTCTACCGCGGCAACTTCCAGTCGAAGCCGTTCGAGAAGGCGCTGCGCGAGCGCAACATCCCCTACCGGGTCTCGGGCTCGGCGTCGTTCTTCGACCGCGCCGAGATCAAGGACATCCTCGCCTACGCGCGGCTGCTGGTGAATCCCGACGACGACACCGCGTTCCTGCGCGTGATCAACACCCCGCGGCGCCACATCGGCGCGAGCACCCTGGAGAAGCTGGGCCACTACGCGCGCAACCGCGGGGTGTCGATGCTCGCGGCGAGCTTCGAGCTGGGGCTGGCCGAGCACGTCGCCGGAACGCCCCTGCGGCGGCTGCAGGAGTTCGGCGAGTGGATCGTCGCCGTGGGTGACAACGCGCGCCGCGGCGACCCGGTGGCGGTATTCCGCCAGGTCGTCGAGGATATCGGCTACCGCGGCTGGCTCGACGACATCGCGAGCGACCCGCGGGCCGCGCAAAAGCGCTGGGACAACGTCGAGGAGCTGCTCGAGTGGATCGGGCGCATGGCCAGCGACGCCGACGGCGACGAGCGCGACCTGGCGGCGATCGTGTCGCGCCTGACGCTGATGGACATGCTCGACCGGGCCGACGACGAGGACGCCGGCGACTGCGTCTCGCTGATGACGCTGCACGCGGCCAAGGGTCTCGAGTTCCCGCACGTCTTCGTCGCGGGGATGGAGGAGGAGGTCCTGCCGCACCGCTCGAGCCTCGCCGAGGACCGCCTCAACGAGGAGCGGCGCCTGGCCTACGTCGGCGTCACGCGCGCGCAGCGCTCGCTCACGCTCACCTTCGCCGAGAAGCGCCGCCGCTGGGGCGAGGAGGTCACCTGCGAGCCCAGCCGCTTCCTCGAGGAGCTGCCGGCCGACGAGGTGGTGTGGGAGGGCACGCGCGCGCCCGCGGACCCGGAGACCCGGCGCGCGACCGGGCGCGAGCAGCTGGCCAACCTGCGTGCACTACTGGGCGAGGGTTGAGCCCTCAGTCCCCGCCTGCCGGGGCGTAGCAGGCCTCGATGACGCGATCGAGCAGGCGCACCCCGTCGCGCTCCACGGCGAGCGCGCGGAAGCCGGTGCGGTGCCCGGCAGGATTGAGGGTGTGCACGGACCAGGCGGCCTCGGCGCTGAGCTCGAGCGGGCTCCCGGCCGCGCCGGGCAGGACCACGTGCATGCGATAGCGGCGGTGCAGCGTCAGCGGTGCCGACGAGGTCAGCATGAGCCCGTGCCCGGAGATGTCGGCGAGCTCGCCCAGGACCTCGCCGCTGTCGGCATCGCGCACGCTCGGGCGGAGCTGCAGGCGGACCCGCGGCTCGCGCCTGCGCGCGGGCCGTTGCCCGCGGCCCTTCACGGCGCCGCTCACCTCACCCGGCGTCGCGCAGGTCGTACTCGTCGATCAGCGCGCCCAGGCGGCTGCGGTCCTCGTCCGGCATCTCGAGGTCGCGGAAGCCGGTGTCGTACAGGCCCGGGCTGACCTCGTCACTCGACCACGCGACCGTGGCCGCGAACGCGAGCTCGGCCTTGTCGAAGATCTCGATCGGCAGGTGCATGCGCAGCCGGCGCCGCTCACCGGGCGCCAGGCCCTGCTCGCCGGTGATCATCAGCCCCCCGGGGGTGATGTCGACGAGATTGCCGAGCGGCTGGCCGGAGGTGGCGTCGAACACCCGCAGGTGGAACATCAGGTGCCTGCGCCGCATGGCGCGCCGTTCCTTCATCGCTGCGCTCCGTCGATGATCGCGCTGCCATATTATACGTGCCGCGCGGCGCACGACAGCGGCCGCCGGTCGCCGCGGCGCGCGCGGGCATCGGGCCTCAGCCCGCGGCCGCCTCGCGCAGCAGCGCCAGCATGGCCGCGGCCTTGTCGAAGGTCTCCTGGTACTCGGCCTCCGCCTCGGAATCGATCACGACCCCGCCACCCGCCCAGAAGCGCGCGCGGGCGCCCGAGTGCACGAGCGTGCGGATGGCGATGCTGGTGTCCATGGCACCGTCGAAGCCGACATAGCCGATGGCGCCGCAGTAGACCCCGCGCCGGTGCGGCTCCAGCTCCTCGATGATCTCCATCGCGCGGACCTTGGGGGCACCGGTGATCGAGCCGCCCGGGAAACAGGCCCGCAGCAGGTCGAGCGCGTGGCGGCCCTGCGCGAGCGTGCCGGTGACGGTGCTGACCAGGTGGTGCACCGTCGGGAAGCTCTCCAGCGCGAACAGCTCGGGCACGCGCACGCTGCCCGCGCGGCAGACGCGGCCGAGATCGTTGCGCAGCAGGTCCACGATCATGACGTTCTCGGCGCGGTCCTTGGGGCTCGACACCAGCGAGGCCGCCAGCGCACGGTCGGCCTCGGGCTCGGACGCACGCGGGCGCGTGCCCTTGATCGGGCGCGTCTCGACGCGGCCATCGGCCGCGACCTGCAGGAAGCGCTCCGGCGACACGGACAGCACCTGCACGCCCGGCACGTTCAGGTAGGCCCCGAACGGCGCCGGGTTGATCGTGCGCAGGCGCCGGAACGCGGCCCAGGGATCGCCGTGCGCGGCCACCTCGAAGCGCTGCGCCAGGTCGACCTGGTAGCAGTCGCCCGCGCGCAGGTAGGCGTGGACCCGGCCGAAGGCCTCGCGGTAGCCGCGCGCATCGAAGTTGGCGTGCGCCTCGCCCGGCACCCGGAAGGGCGCGCGCGCGGCCGGCGCCGGCGGGTCCGCGAAACGCGCGCGCAGCGTGGCCCAGCGCGCGCGCGTGCGCGCGTCGCGCCCGGCGCCGGCGAGCAGCGTGCGGCGGCGCTCGTGATCGACCACCAGCGCCCAGTCGTAGATGCCGACGGCCATGTCGGGTATGCCCTCGGCGTCGACGGCGCGCGCCGGCAGGCGCTCGAGGCGGCGTGCCAGGTCGTAGGCGAAATAGCCCAGCGCGCCGCCCGCGAACGGGACCCCCGCGGGCGGATCGGCCGGCTCGCCGAGCTCCGCGCGCACGAGCGCGAAGGGGTCGGCGCCGGAGGAGTCGCTGCCGTCGCGGCGCGCGATCACGGTCTCGGCGCCGCGCGTGGTCAGGGTGACGCCCGGGTCGGCGACGATCAGGTCGTAGCGCCCGCGCACGCTGCCGGCCGCCCCGCTGTCGAGCAGCATGCTCCAGGGCTCGTCCGCGACCACCTCGAACAGGGCGGCGCTGTCCTCGGCGCGGTAGGGAAGCTCGGCGATCAGCGGCTCGGGTTGCATCGGGCGCGGGCGGCCGGGGCCGGTATCGACGGGTCGGCGATGCTACCAGAGCCGCGCCGCCCTCAGCGCAGCGCGCGCCGCAGCACGTGGCGGTACTCGCGGATCCGCTGGACGTAGCGCACGGGCTCGGTGCCGCGGGCGTAGCCGTAGCGCAGGTTCGCGTAGTAGCGCGGCTCGGCGAGCAGCGGCAGGACGTCGCGCAGCTCGCGCCAGTGGTTCGGGTTGGCCCCGAGCCCGCGCGCGAGCTCGCGCGCGTCGCGCAGGTGACCCCAGCCGACGTTGTAGGCCGCGAGCGCCAGCCAGGTCCGGTCGGGCTCGGTCACCTCCTCGCCGAGGCGGGCGCGCATCCGCTCGAGGTAGCGCGCACCGCCGAAGATGCTCTGGCGCGGGTCCATGCGGTTCGAGACGCCCACCTCCCGGGCCGTCGTCTGGGTCAGCATCATGATGCCACGCACCCCCGTGGGGCTGCGCGCGCGCGGGTTCCAGTGCGACTCCTGGTAGCCCTGCGCGGCGAGCAGCAGCGGCGCCAGCCCGTGCTTCTTCGCGGCCGCCTCGAACAGCTCGCGGTAGCGCGGGTAGCGGCTCTTGATGCGTCGCATCAGCACGCGCGTATCGACGTAGTCGAACACCTCGAAGAAGCCGTAGTGGCGCTCGGCCCACTGCGCGAGGCGGTCCGATGCGCGGTAGCCGTCGAGCCAGTCCTCGATGGCCTCGGCGGTGTCCGCCCGCTGGTGCGGCAGCGCCCACGCCAGCGGCTGGGCGCGCGAGAGGTTGAACGGCGCGGTGAGCTCCGGGTAGTAGCGGCGGTTGATGTCCACGATCGAGGAGTCGGCCACCGTGCAATCGAGCTCGCGCCGCCAAACCTCGCGCATGAGCTGCTCGGTGGTCGCGTCCGGGCGTGCCTCCCACTCCAGGTCGGGGTGCCCGTCCGCGCGCAGCGCCTCGAGGCGCTCGACGTAGCTGCTCGCGGCGATCACGTCGAGGTCCAGGCCCGCGAGCTCCTCGACCGACTCGGGCACGCGCGCGGCGTCGCGCCGGCAGACCACCTGCTGGGTGACCCGCTGGTACGATTCGCCGAAGCGGAAACGCTGCGCGCGCGCGTCGGTATACGTCAGCCCGGCGGCGGCGAGATCACCCTCGCCCGCCTCGAGCGCCTCCAGGATCGCGCCGACCGTGTCGCGCAGGCGGAACTCGACCTCGACCCCGAGGTGGTCGGCGAAGGCCTGCACGAGGTCGTACTCGGGGCCGGCCGGCTCGCCCAGCCGGTCGATGTAGTACGTCGTCGGCGCATTGCGCGTCAGCACGACGAGCGTGCCGTCCGCGCGGATCTCCTCGAGCGAGCGCGTGCCCGCCTGCTCCGGGTTGGCCGGCTGGAAATCGCAGCCGGCCAGCAGGGCGACGGCGGCGGCCAGCCAGGCAGCGCCTCGCGGGACATGCAGGCGACGGGACGGGAAACGGCAGCGCGCAGGGCGCATGGCGGGCCTCCTCTGCCCATGACGGGGCAGTCGCGGCGGAACGGTCGTCAGCGGATGGGGAACTGCGCCCGCAGCTGCGCCTCGAAGGCGGCCGCGAGCGCATCGGCCGGGCGCCCGGCCGCGGTGCCGCGCAGCTCGGGCGGCAGCACCGACGGGTCGAAGTAGCGCACCCCGACGAGGGCGTACTGCGGGTTCGCGTCACCCTGTGCCCGGAAGAACCGATACAGGCGCAGGTAGCCCTCGGCGATGCTGCGCCGATCGGCAGCGGTGAGATCCTGCGGCGCACCCTGCAGGGTCGGCAGCCACAGCAGCTGGTCGACGTCGATCCGGTCGGGGTTCGACAGGCCCTCGTTGCGGTTCCAGATGTGGGGCCAGTAGTAGGGATTCACGTAGTGGCGGTCGGCCAGGCCCCAGAGCGTGTCGCCGCGCTCGACGCGGTACTCGCGGCCGGTGAAGAACGGCTGTCCGCCGCGCGCGGGCGTGCCGCTGCCGGTCGCGCCCTGGGTCTCGGCGGCCTGGGTCCCGGTGGCCTCGGTCCCGGTGGCCGTGGTCCCGGTGGCCTGGGTCCCGGTGGCCTGGGTCCCGGTGGCCTGGCGTCCCGGTGGCGCATCGGGTTGCCGGTGGCCGGTCCGGTGGCCTGGTCCCGGTGGCCTGGGCCCGGTGGCGATCCGGTCGCGTGGGTCCGGTGCCGCCTCGGTCCCGGTGGCCTGGGTCCCGGTGGCTCGTCGGCGGCCTGGCTCTCGGTGGCCTGGGTCCCGGCGGCCTCGGGTCGCGGTGGCCTGCGTCCCGGGGGCCTGCGTCCCGGCGGCCTGGCGCTCGGCGGCCCGGCTCTCGGCGGCCCGGCTCTCGGCGGCCTGGCTCTCGGTGGCCTGGCTCTCGGCGGCCTGGCTCTCGGTGGCCTGGCTCTCGGTGGCCTGGCGCTCGGTGGCCTGGCGCTCGGCGGCCTGGCTCTCGGTGGCCTGGCTCTCGGTGGCCTGGCTCTCGGTGGCCTGGCTCTCGGCCGCCTGGATCTCGGTGGCCTTGGCTCTCGGCCGCCTGGGTCTCGGTGGCCTGCGTCCCGGTCGCCTGCGTCTCGGTGGCCTGGCTCTCGGCCGCCTGCGTCTCGGCCGCCTGCGTCCCGGCGGCCTGGGGTCCCGGTGGCCTGGCTCTCGGCGGCCTGCGTCTCGGCGGCCTGCGTCTCGGCGGCGGCCTGGCGCTCGTCGGCGGCCTGGCGCTCGGCGGCCTGGCGCTCGGCGGCCTGGCTCTCGGCGGCCTGGCGCTGGCGGCCGGCCTCGGCGGCCGTCGGCGGCCTGGGTCTCGGCGGCCTGGGTCTCGGCGGCCTGGCTCTCGGCGGCCTGGCTCTCGGCGGCCTGGCTCTCGGCGGCCTGGCGTCTCGGCGGCCTGGCTCTCGGCGGCTGCGCTGCCGCCGGCGTCCGCGGCCGTGCCCTCGCCCCGGACGGGCGGGTACCGGGCCCGGGCGACGGCCACAGCAGCCACAGTGCCACCGCGACCAGTGCCAGCAGGAGCAGGCCCAGCAGCCACGGGCCGCGGCGCCGCCGCTCGCCCGCCTCGGCCGGCGCGGCGGTCTCGTTGCGCGCCTGGCGCTGCTCGTCGAGCCGGGTCATGTGATGCCGCCCGCCGGCGGCCGCGTCATCGGCGTCCGCATCCGCGCCCGGTGCGGAATCCGCGTCCACGCTGCGCCGGGTGGCGTCCGGCATCGCGGCGGCCGCGACCGCCTCGCGGCCGGTGCGCAGCGGTCGCACGTCGGCCTCCTCCTCGGCCGGGAGCTCACCGGCCGGGCGGCGATCGGCCGCGTGTCCCTCGAGCCCGGCCTCGCGCGACGCCTGCGCCCCGCCGGGGCGGCCGGCCGGCGGCTCGCTGTGCGCGTACGCCGGCGGCCGCTCGCGCGTCGGGCGGCACCGACGGGATCGTCCCCGAGGCCTTCGACACCCGCAGCCCGTCCGCACCGAGCGTCGCCTCGCGCGAGCCGCGCGCCTCTGCCGCCGCGTGTCGCGGCGCGGCCTCGGGGCCCAGTCGCGCTCCGGGTCCGGGTCGCCGGGGCGCGACCCGCGCGGCAGCGCCTCTTCCTCCGGCTCCGGCGGCAATGCGCCCGCCGGCCGATTCGCCCCGACCGTGCCGCCGAGCCCGGCCTCGCGCGACGCCTGCGCGCCTCCGGGGCGGCCGGCCGGCGGCTCGCCGTGCGCGTACGCCGGCGGCCGCTCGGCGTCGGACGGCACCGACGGGATCGTCCCGAGGCCCTCGACACCCGCAGGCCGTCCGCACCGAGCGTGGCCTCGCGCGAGCCCCGCCCGGACGCCGTGGGCGCCGCACCACTGGCCTCCTCGCGGGCCCAGTCACGCTCCGGGTCCGGGTCGCCCGGGGCGCGACCCGCGCGGCAGGCGCTCGTCCACGGGTGCGAGCGCGCCCGCCGGGTGGCTGTCACGCACGCCACCGACGCCGAGGCCGGCCTCGCGCGACCCGGTCTTGGCGGCCGCTGCCGGATCGGCCTCGGCCGGCGCGGCATCGACGGCCGCGCCGGCTGCGCGGTGCGCGGTGGCGGGCACGGTGCCCCAGGGCCGCCCGACGCGCAGGCCGCCGGCCCCCAGCGTCGCCTCGCGCGACGGGTGCGGCTCGCCCACCGGCAGCGCGCGTGGCCGCTCGGGGTCGATACGCTCGCGCAACGCCTTCGCCGGGCGGAACAGCACGCGGTTGCGTGCCGGGATCGTGATGCGCTCACCGGTCTGCGGATTGCGCCCGGCACGCGGTGCGCTCCGGCGCAGGCGGAACGTGCCGAAGCCGTGGATGCGCACGAGGCCGTCGCGCACGAGCCCCTCGCGGATGACCGCGACCAGCGCCCGCGCCATGGCCTTGAGCCGCTCGCGACGGGCCCGGTCGCCCTGGGCGATCTCCTCGGCGAGGCGACCCTCGTGGATGCGCTCGTTCAAGCGGGAGGCTCCCGGGACTGGACGTCCGCACGCAGCCGATCCGATGCGCGGAAGCTGACCTGGCGCTTCGGGGGGATGTCCAGGGTCTCGCCGTCGGTGGGTCGACGCCCGCGGTGGCCGGGTACCTCGTGCGTCCAGAAGGAGCCGATGCCCCGCATCACGACGCGGTTGCCGATGGCAAGGTGGTGGGCCATCGCCTCGATGTGGGCATCGAGCAGCCGTTTTGCCTCGGCCTTGCTCGTGCCCATGTGCGCCGCGAGGCGCGTGACGATCTCGGTCTTGTTCATGGACCCGGCCGCCCCGCACGCAGTCGGTTCGGGCTCGTGCACATTATAGCGAACGTCGCTCCCGGCCGCAGGACCTGCCCACCGGGCATCACCGGTGCGCGGAAAAAGAAGCGCCCGGCGAGTGCCGGGCGCAAGCGCGGTGGAGAACCGCGTGCCGGGGGGACTACTGTCCACCCGTTCGTCCGGCGCAGCCGATCGGTTGCGCCCATGCGGGGCCCCCACTACGCTTGGCGGGTTTTCCCCGCCGCCCCAGGCACGACAACCCAGCAGGAGCACCGATGGCCCAGCAGTCCAGGTCCCGGCGCCGCACCGCCGATCCGCGCCGCCACTCCGCGCCCGTCGTCGACGGGCCCGCACGCGCCGCCAGCCGCGCCATGCTGCGCGCGGTCGGCTTCGCGGAGGACGACTTCACCCGGCCCCAGGTGGGCATCGCCTCGACCTGGGGCATGATGACGCCGTGCAACATGCACATTGGTCGCCTTGCCGACGCGGCCGTGGCGGGCGCCGATGGCGCCGGCGGCAAGGGCGTGCTGTTCAACACGATCTCGGTGTCCGACGGCATCTCGATGGGCACGGAGGGCATGAAGTACTCGCTCGTCTCGCGCGAGGTCATCGCCGACTCCATCGAGACGGTTGCGGGCTGCGAGGGCTTCGACGGGCTCGTGGCGATCGGCGGCTGCGACAAGAACATGCCCGGCTGCCTGATCGGCCTCGCGCGCCTCGACCGCCCGGGGGTGTTCGTCTACGGCGGCACCATCATGCCCGGGTGCTACAAGGACCACGACGTCGACATCGTGTCGGTGTTCGAGTCGGTCGGCCAGGAAGCGAAGGGGCAGATCACCTCGGAGGAGCGGCTCGCGGTCGAGAAGTGCGCCATCCCGGGCGCTGGCTCGTGCGGCGGCATGTACACGGCCAACACGATGGCCTCGGCGATCGAGGCGCTGGGCATGAGCCTGCCGGAGAGCTCGGCGCGCGCGGCGATCGCGGACGAGAAGACGGCCGAGTGCGAGCGCGCGGGGGCGGCCGTTCTCGAGCTGCTGGCCCACGACATCCGGCCGCGTGACATCATGACCAAGAAGGCGTTCGAGAATGCCATCACGGTCGTGATCGCGCTGGGCGGGTCGACCAACGCGGTCCTGCATCTGCTCGCGATGGCGCACGCCGCCGGGGTCAATCTCAAGATCGATGACTTCACGCGCATCGGGCGCAAGGTGCCCGTGCTCGGCGACCTGCGCCCGAGCGGGCGTTTCATGATGTCGGACCTCATCCGCATCGGGGGCATCCAGCCGTTGATGAAGATGCTGCTCGACCGCGGCCTGCTGCACGGCGAGTGCATGACCGTGACGGGCCGCACGCTGGCGCAGAACCTCGAGGGCGTGCAGCCGTACCCCCCCGACCAGGAAGTGATCGCGCCGTTCGACCGTCCGCACAAGCGCGACAGCCACCTGCGCATCCTCTACGGCAACCTCGCCCCCGAGGGCGCGGTGGCCAAGATCACGGGCAAGGAGGGCACGCGCTTCTCCGGGCACGCGAAGGTCTACGGCTCCGAGGAAAAGGCGTTCCAGGCGATCCTCGACGGCAAGGTCAAGGCCGGCGACGTGGTCGTGATCCGCTACGAGGGGCCGGTCGGCGGACCGGGCATGCGCGAGATGCTGTCACCGACCTCGGCGATCATGGGGCGCGGCCTCGGCCAGGACGTCGCGCTGATCACCGATGGCCGCTTCTCCGGCGGCAGCCACGGCTTCGTGGTCGGCCACATCACGCCCGAGGCCGCGCTCGGGGGACCGCTCGCGCTGGTGCACAACGGCGACACGATCACGATCGATGCCGAGACGAACGAGATCCGCATCGACCTGACGCAGAAGGAGCTGCGCGCACGCAGGAAGGAGTGGCGGCGGCCGAAGCCGAAGTACCGCCGCGGCGTGCTCGCGAAGTACGCGCGGCTGGTGAGCTCGGCGTCGCTCGGCGCCGTCACCGACGCCGAGGACCGGGCGTGAGCTGCGCGCTGCCCGAGCGGCGCGAGATGATCGCGCGGCTGATCGCGCAGAACACGGTCAGCAGCCGCGGCGACCCGGCGCTCGACCACAGCAACCAGGCCGTCATCGACTTGCTGGCCGACTGGGCCGAGGGCTGTGGCCTGCGCGTGCGCGTCACCGACGTCCCGGACAAGCCCGGCAAGCACAACCTGGTCGCCACGCTGGGTGACGGTCCCGGCGGGCTCGCGCTCGGCGGTCACGCCGACACGGTGCCCTGGGACGCCGATCGCTGGACCTGCGACCCGTTTCGCGCGACCGAGGCCGACGGCCGTCTCTACGGGCTCGGCAGCTGCGACATGAAGTCCTTCCTCGCGCTCGCCCTCGAGGCCGCGGCCGGCTTTGCGGGGCGTGACCTGGAGCGCCCGGTGCACCTGGTCGTGACTGCCGACGAGGAGTGCGACATGGCCGGGGCGCGCGCGCTCGCCACGGGCGACGGCTTCGCGCCCGAGGCGGCCGTGATCGGCGAGCCCACGCGTCTCGCGCCGGTGCGCATGCGCAAGGGGATCTTCATGGAGCGGCTGCGCCTGGTGGGCTGCTCGGGCCACTCCAGCGACCCGGAGTACGGCGCCAGCGCGCTCGAGGGGATGCACGTGGCCATGGGCGAGCTGCTCGCGATCCGCGACGAGCTCCAGCGGGCGCATCACAGCGACGCGTTCCGGGTACCGACGCCGACGCTCAACCTCGGCCAGATCCGCGGCGGCGACAATCCCAACCGCATCTGCGGCGAGTGCGAGCTGTCGTTCGACCTGCGCGTCCTGCCCGGCATGGACCTGGAGGCCGAGCGCACGCGCATCCGCGCACGCGTAACCGACGCGCTCGCCGGGCGCGGCCTCGCGATCCACTTCGAGCCGCTGTTCGAGGGCACGCCGCCGGCCGAGACCCGCGCCGACGCGCCGGTGGTGCAGGCGGCCGAGACGCTCACCGGCGAGCCCGCCGGGGCCGTCGCCTTCGGCACCGAGGCCGCCTTCTACCAGCGCCTGGGCATGGACGTGGTCGTGCTCGGCCCCGGCAGCATCGCCCAGGCGCACCAGCCCGACGAGTACGTCGAGCTGGGCTATCTCGGGCGCACGGTGGACCTCCTGTCGGGGCTGATCGAGCGTTTCTGCATGGCGCGTCCGCCGCTGGCCCGACGGGCGGGGTGATGCCACCGCGCGCGGCGCTCGCGGCGCTGCTCGTCGGGCTCACCGCCGCCGCCGGCTGCAGCGGCGCCGAGACCTTCGCCCAGCACCCGGGCTTCGACGCGTGGTTCGCGGCGCATCCCCCCGATCCGGCCCCGGCGTCGCCCGTGGAGCGAGAGCTGCTGCGCCGCTACCGGCCACTGCTGCACGTGCCCGCGACGGCCGCCGGCCCGCTCGACTTCTACCGCGACTACATCGCCCACGGCCGCCTGCACGCCGACGGCCGCACGTGGTCGCGCGTCGACCGCGCGGCGGCTGGCGGCGCACGCGGACGACCCGGGGCCGTGTTCGTGCACGAGCCCCCGCCCGGTGCCGACGCCCGGGCGGTGGCCTACGGCCGCGTCGAGCATGCGCGGCTCGCGCCCTTCGGACGGCTCACCTTCCTCGAGTGGCACTTCGTCTTCCGCGTCTCCGGCCTGCCGGCGGCGCTGCCGGCGTGGCAGGAATGGCTGGCGGGCCTCGCCGGTGACCCGCACGACTGGCACCAGCTCGACCACTACACGGCCGCGACGCTGGTGCTCGGGCCGGCCCCGGGGCACGTGCCGCTCGGGCTGGTGCTGCAGCAGCACAACGCCCAGCGCGCCTACTGGTTCGGGCGCGACCTGCCGCGGCCACCGAACGGCCGCGTCCGACTCGCCGCCGCGCTGCGCTCGAACGAGCTCTACCCGTGGCGGGGGCAGCAAGCGCGCCACCGCGCGGTGCGCTTCCTCGAGCCGGGCAATGCCGCCTGGCTCACGACCGGGCACGGCGAGCGGCCGTGGGACGGCAGCCACGACGTCACCGTGCCGGGGCGCCGGGTCGATTATGCGCTGCGCTTCCTCGCGGGCACGGACCCGTTCTACCGCTTCAGCGGCCGCCTCGGCGCCGACCGGTGGCTGCCCGGCCGCGACGGCCCGCCCGGCGCGGACTACGACGCCATCCCCGCGTTCCAGGCGCGCCCGCTGCAGCTCTGCGCATTCCGCTGGCCACGGCGCCACGACGACGACCGGCTCGCCGCGCTCGAGGCGCTGCTGGCCGCGCCCGGTGACGCCGGCGCGCGCGCGACGCTGATGGAGGACTGCCGGCGCTTCGTCGCGAAATCAATCGGTTACAATTCCGCGGCCACGAGCCACCGGACCGCCCGCCGATGACCACCGAGGACGCCGACCCGCAGGGACACCTCGCCTGGTTCCGCAACGCCTCGCCGTACATCCAGGCGCACCGCGGGCGCACCTTCGTGCTCGCCTTCGGCGGCGAGGCGGTGGACGAGCCCGGCTTCGCGGCCCTGGTCCACGACATCGCCCTGCTGGCGCGGCTCGGCGTGCGCCTGGTGCTGGTCCACGGCGCGCGCCCGCAGATCGACGCGCGCCTCGCGCAGGCGGCGCTCACGCCGCACTACCGCGACGGCCTGCGCATCACCGACACGCGCGCGCTGCCGCTCGTGCTCGAGGCGGTCGGCCGCGCGCGCATCGAGGTCGAGTCGCGGCTGTCGACGGGGCTGCCGAACACGCCCATGGCCGGTGCCGGCATCCGCGTGGCCGGCGGCAACTGCGTCACCGCGCGGCCCTGGGGCATGCACGACGGCGTCGACTTCCAGCACACCGGCGAGGTGCGCCGGATCGACGCCGAGGCGATCACGGCCGCGCTCGACCGCGGCGACATCGTCGTCCTGTCCACGCTCGGCTACTCGCCCACCGGCGAGGTGTTCAACCTGCACGCCGAGGACGTCGCGACCGAGGCCGCGGTCGCGCTGCGCGCCGACAAGCTGCTGTTCCTGATGGAGCACGCCGGCGTGCGCGACGCGGCGACGGCGACGCCGCATCAGCCAGCTCGACCCGGGCGCGGCCGAGGCATGGGTCGCCGCGCACGGCGACAGCGACCCGGAGGGCCGGGCCCACCTGCAGAGCGCGGCCACGGCGGTGCGTCGGGGCGTGCGGCGCGTGCACCTGATCGCACGCGCGGACGGCGCGCTGCTGCGCCGAGCTCTACACGCGCGACGGCGCGGGCACGCTGCGTGCACGGCCGACGACGCCTACGAGACGACACGCGCCGCGAGCATCGACGACGTCGGCGGCATCCTGGCGCTGATCGCCCCGCTGGAGACCGACGGCAAGCTGGTGCGCGCGCTCGCGCGAGCAGCTGGAGCTGGAGATCGAGCACTTCGCCGTCATCGAGCGCGACGGCAAGATGATCGGCTGCGGCGCGCTGTACCCGATGGCCGACGGGCGCAGCGCGGAGATCGCCGGCGTCGCGGTCGATCCCGACTACCAGGGCAGCGGCCGCGGCCGCCAGCTGCTCGACTGGCTCGAGGCCCGCGCCGGGGCGCTCGGGCTGGAGCGCGTGTTCGTGCTCTCGACGCGCACCATGCACTGGTTCCGCGAGCGCGGCTACGAGCCCGGCGACGTCGGGGCGCTGCCGCACGAGCGCCGCGAGCTCTACAACTGGCAGCGCAACTCGAAGGTGTTCGTGAAGGAGTTGGAAGGGCCGAGGGCTGAGGGCTGAGGGCTGAGGGCTGAGGGCTGAGGGCTGAGGAGAAAGGGCCCAGGAGAAAGGGCCCAGGGGAAAGGGCCCAGGGGAAAGGGCCCAGGGGAAAGGGCCCAGGGGAAAGGGGCCGAGGACACTTCGCCCTTCGCCCTCGGGACGTAGGCGCGTTTCGGCCGGAGGCCGACGCGCGCGTTGCGCACGCGCCCACCGGCTATCGGGAAACCCCGATGCGCGCATTCGCCCGGCACCTTCGGCGCCGGGCGAAGACGCGCCTACCCGCTCGCCTGCTCCTGCTGCTGCGCCTCCTCGGCGCGCTTCTTCAGGTCCGCGCGCACCTGCTCCATGTCGAGCCCGCGCACGGTATCGAGCGCCTGCTCGAGCGTGTTCTCGGGCATGGCGCCGGCCTCGAGCATGATCAGGGTCTGCTCGCGGAAGATCGCCAGCGTGGGGATCGAGCGGATCCCGAACATCTGCGCGACCTGCTCCTGCTGCTGGATGTCCACCTTGCCGAACACGATGTCGGGGTGGTTCTCCGCGACCTTCTCGTAGACCGGCGCGAACGACTTGCACGGGCCGCACCAGTCGGCCCAGAAGTCGATCAGCACGATGTCGTTGTCGCGGATCGTGGATTCGAGGTTGTCCTGCGTAAGCTCGACGACGGCCATGGGGCTCTCCGGGGAGGTAGAAAACGACGGCGCCCGGGGGGCGCCGGATCTGCTGCCTACGTGGGGACGGGGGTGGGGAGTTCAACCCCGCAGAGGGCTGAGGGCGGAGGACGGAGGGCCGAGGGGAAAGGGCCCAGGAACAAGGGCCCAGGGCCCGGGGAAGAAGCCCTTCGCCCTTCGCCGCCTGGCGCTTCGCCGCGGTTCGCCCTTCGCCCTTCGCCCTCGGCGCCCTTCGCCCTTCGCGCCTTCGCCCTCGCCCTTCGCCGCTTCGCCCTGCAGCCCTCGGCGGGCCTCAGCCCTCAGCCCTCAGCCCTCGGCCCTGGGCCCTCGACCCCTGTTCCATGGGCCCTCTCCCCTCCACTCGAGCGCCTGCCTCAGCTCGTAGAGCCGCGCGGTCGGGTTGTCGAGCTCGAGCAGGTACTGGCGCACCCGCGGGGGCAGCGGCAGCAGCTCGGTGAGGCGGCCGCCGACCCAGGCCGCGTCGTCCGCCGGGGCTGCTCGTACGCGATCACCGAATCGAGCTGGCGCAGGAGCTTGGCGAGCACGTCCACGAGCCCGCGGCACTGCTCCGGCACCGGCTCGGCCGGCTCGGGCGGCAGCGCGGTCACCTGGGCCACGACCAGCTGGTTGGCCTCGACGTCGAGGTCGTGCACGCGGATCTTGTGCTGGCCGGCGACCGTGATGCCGAGCAGCCCGTCGGGCTGACGGTCCCAGTCCACGATGCGCACCTCGGTCCCGGTGCCGTAGGGCAGCGCCGCCTCGCCGGCCTCGCCGCCCTGGCGCACCAGGCAGATCCCGAAACCGCTGTCGTTGCGCAGGCACTCGCTGACGAGGTCGAGGTAGCGTGCCTCGAACAGGCGCAGCGCGAACAGCCCGCCGGGCAGGACGACGCTGGAGAGCGGGAACAGCGGCAGGCGATAGGTCTCGCCCGTGTCGCTCATGCCCCGTCGTCCAGGCCCCAGCGCGGCACGAGCCGGTGGGGCACGTCCAGGTGGTCGAGCACGCGCGCCACGACGAAATCGACGAGCTCGTCGATCGTGCCGGGGCGATTATAGAAGCCCGGGTTGGGCGGCATGATGACCGCACCCATGCGCGCCAGCCGCAGCATGTTCTCGAGGTGGATCTCCGAGAAGGGCATCTCGCGCGGCATCACCACGAGGCGGCGGCGCTCCTTGAGGACGACGTCCGCGGCCCGCTCGAGCAGGCTGCCGCACTGGCCCGTCGCCACCGCGGCGAGCGTGCCCGTGGTGCACGGGCAGATGACCATGGCGTCGGGCGCGCCCGAGCCCGAGGCGATGGGCGCGGTCCACTGGTCCATGCCCAGCACCTCGACCGTGCCCGGGCTGTCCGCGTGGCGCTCGGCGAAGAAGCGCTGCATGTCGGCGACGCGTCCGGGCACCTTGAGGTCGGTGTCCATGCCGATGACCACCTGGCCCGGCTTCGACACCAGCAGGTAGACGTGGCAGCCGCCGTCGAGCAGGCAGCCGAGCAGGCGCAGGGCGTACTGCACGCCCGAGGCGCCGGTGATGGCGAGCGCGATGCGCGGCGCGGCGCTCATGCCCGCTCCCCGTCGTGGCCATCACCGAGCGCCGCGGCCAGGCGCGCGCTGGTCACCGCCAGCCGGTAGATCAGGGTCTCGGTGAAGGTCACGATAGTAGACCAGCTGCGTCTCCGGCGGCGCGAGGTCGAGCTGCGGCCTGGCTCACGCGCAGGACGACGGTGTCGCTGTCCGCGGTGATCGAGGCGCTGCGCCGCGTCTCGGCGAGGAAGCCCATCTCGCCGAAGCAGTCGCCCTTGCCGAGCGTCTCGATGCGCGATGCCGCCCTTGCGCACGCCGACCGAACCGAGGACGAGGATGTAGAAGCTGGTGTCGATCTCGCCCTCGCGGATGGCGTCATCCCCGGCCGAATACTGTAGCAGCGAACTGGCAGCGAGCACCGGCCTCCGACCTCGGCATCGGCGAACTCGGTAAAAAAGTCGATGCCGCGCAGCAGATCGCGATTGGCGGCACGCTGGATGCGGCGTTCGTCGCGGCGCAGCCGGTCGAATGCCCGCGACAGCGCGGCGGCGAACTCGGCGCCACTCTGGAACCGGTCGTCCGGATCCCTCGACAGTGCGCGCTCGACGATCGCCGGCGAGCTCGGTGGGGCACGCCGTCGGTCCGCTCGGCGATCCGTGGCGCCGGGCCGTTGAGGATGAGGCGGAAGATCTTCTGCACATCGCGTTCGGTGAACAACGGTGTGCCGGTGAGCAGCTCGAACAGCACCGCGCCGAGCGCGTAGATGTCCGCGGCCGGTCCGACGTCGATCCCGCGCACCTGCTCGGGCGCCATGTAGTTGGGCGTGCCCTCGGCGACCCCGGGCGTGGTGCCGGGGCCGAAGGCGCGTGCATCAGCGCGATCGAGAAATCGGTGATCAAGGTGGTGCCATCATCGCGCACCATGATGTTGCTCGGCTTGATGTCGCGATGGATCACCCCGCGGCGATGGGCGTAATCGAGCGCATGGCAGCAGTGGAAGGCGATATCGACGATCGGCTCCAGCGGCAGGCGCTCGTCGCTGGCGTGGCCCCAGGCCTGCAGCGTGTGGCCGCCGACGTACTCCATGACGATGTAGCTGTCGTCATCGTCGATGCCGGCGTCGAACACGGACACGATGTGCGGGTGCGACAGCTGGCCGGCGGCGTACGCCTCGGAGAAAAAGGTGCGCCGGCCCTGGTCGGGATCGAGCGCCCCGGTTTCGCCTTGCCCGGGTGGGCCACCTTGATCGCCACGTCGCGGCCGACGAACGGGTCGAGCGCGCGGTAGACCGTGCCGCAGGTCCCGTGCCCCAGCTTCTCGCCCAGCTCGTACTTGCCGATCCGGTCTGCCACGCGCCGGTCATCCGCCATCGGGCACCTCCGCCGTCCGTTCCTCCAGGCGCGCGACCAGCGCGCCCGGGAGGCCGCCGAAACCCGCATTGCTCATGAGCACGATGTCGTCGCCGGGCTCGGCGTCGGCCGCCAGCGTCTCGCTGACCGCGGCCGGATCGCGCAGCACCAGCGCGCGCCCGGGCCCGAGCGCCGCGGCCACCGGGCGCGGGTCCCAGGCGGTCCCGGCGCCGGCGGTGCAGCAGCGACCCGGTCGGCGCCCGCCAGCGCCGCGGCCAGGGTGTCGGCGTGGATGCCCATGCGCATCGTGTTCGAGGCCAGGTCGAGCACCGCGACGACGCGGGCATCACCGACGCGCGGCGCGCAGCCCCGCCGAGCGTGCTCGCGCATCGCGGTCGGGTGGTGGGCGAAGTCGTCGTAGACCGCGCATCGCCGCGCGACGGCGGCCGCGCAGCTCGAGCCGCCGGCGTACGCCGGCGAACGATCGACGAGCGCGGTGCAGGCGTCGGCCAGCGCCACCCCGGCGTGGCGGGCGGCCGCGAGCGCGGCGAGCCCGTTGGCCACGTTGTGATCGCCGATCAGGTCCCACTCGACCCGGCCCTCGGCCTCGTCCGGCGCGTGCACCGTCGCAGGCACGACCCGTCCGCCGCGACGGCGCCGGCGTGAACCGCCACTGCCCGGCCGGCGCCTGCGCCGTCTCGGCGTCGCCGAAGCGCTCGACCGGGGTCCAGCAGCCACGCCCCAGCACGCGCTCGAGCGCGGCGTCGCCGGCGCGCGACAGGATCCGGCCGCGGCCGGGCACCGTCCGCACGAGATGGTGGAACTGGCGCTCGATCGCCTCGAGATTCTCGAAGATGTCCGCGTGATCGTACTCGAGATTGCTGAGCACGAGCGTCCGCGGCGCGTAGTGGACGAACTTCGCGCGCTTGTCGAAGAACGCCGTGTCGTACTCGTCCGCCTCGACCACGAACGGGGCGCCGCCGCCCGGGCGCGCGGAGACGCCGAAGCCCCGGGGCACGCCGCCGATCAGGAAGCCCGGCTCGAGCCCCGCCTCGGCGAGCACGTGCGCGAGCATGCTCGCCGTGGTCGTCTTGCCGTGCGTGCCCGCCACCGCCAGCACGTGGCGCCCGCGCAGGACCCGCTCGCGCAGCCATGCGGGTCCCGACACGTACGCCAGGTCCCGGTCGAGCACCGCCTCGACCGCCGGGTCGCCGCGGCTCGATCGCGTTGCCGATGACGACCTCGAGGTCGGGGGCCGGCTCGAGCTGCCCCGGGTCCCAGCCCTCGACCACCTCGATGCCGGCGGCGGCGAGCTGGTCGCTCATGGGCGGGTAGACGCCGGCGTCGGCGCCGGTGACGCGATCACCGCCGGCCGCGGCGAGCTGCGCCACACCGCCCATGAACGTGCCGCAGATGCCGAGCACGTGGACGTGCATCAGGGCGCCTCCAGCGACGGCGCGGGCACGATCGTGTCGGCGACCAGGGTCGATGCGAGGATGTAGGCGAGCGCGAGCAGCACCGCGCGGCCGAGGCCCAGATCGAGCGCGTGGCGCAGGATGTGGCCGACCACGACCACGCTCCAGCCGTAGACGGCGAACAGGGCGAGCATCGCCAGCGCGAACAGGTCCTCGCCGGGCTCGCGCTCGAGCAGCACGTCGAGCAGCGGCCAGGTCAGCAGGACCAGCAGCGCGCCGGTGCCGCACAGCGCGGTGAACGTCTGGCGGAAGCGCTCGGGTCGCCCCGTCAGGCGCAACGCCCCGAGCACGAACGCGACCTGCAGGGCCAGGTCGAGCCCGATGCGCGCGAACGCGAGGTCGGGCGGGTAGAGCCGCCGGATGGCCAGCATCGAGGCCGCGATCAGCGCGACCACCGAGCCCCAGCAGCCAGCCGTCCGAGGCCGGCAGGTCCTGCGGGCGCGCGCGCAGTCGCAGCATGTCGGCGAACAGTTGCAGTACACTCGCCAAGGAAGGTCGCTCCGGATGACACGGGGCAACGACGGACGCGCGCATGGGCCCGGGGCCCGTCGGCTCGTCCCGCGGTCGCCGCGGCGGGCCGCACCCTCGATCGCGCCCGGCGGCGTCGCGCGTCACGCCCGTGGTGACGCTGCACGCGCGCCGCGCGCCTTGCATGCCCCGACCGGGGCGCAAGCCGGCAATCCGGGGAAGCGTCGACGCCCTCCAGTTTACGGAACCGTCGCGGCCCTCGCACCTCCGCTGGAACCGGGGAAACCCTGATCGCAGGCATGCGCGCGCCGATCGCACAGCCGACCCCGCCATGGCGCGACGGCAACCGCTTCGAGGTGCTCGTCGACGGTCATCGCTACTTCCCGGCGATGGCGCGCGCGATCGCCACCGCCCAGGCGCGCGTGGCGCTCGAGATGTACCTCGTGCAGCCGGGCGCGCTGACGACGCTGTTCGTCGAGGCGCTGTGCGACGCGGCGCGCCGCGGCGTCGTCGTCCACCTGCTGGTCGACGGTTTCGGCGCCCGCGGGCTGGGCCGCCGCGAGCGCGATCGCCTGCTGGGCGCCGGGGTGCATTTCGCGCGCTTCAACGTGCTCTCGCCGCTCAAGCTCAGCTGGAACCTGGTGCGCGATCACCGCAAGCTGCTGCTCGTCGACGAGCGCATGGCCTTCCTCGGGGGCGCGGGTCTGAGCGACGCGTTCGACACGCGCCAGGGACGGGGCTGGCGCGACAACATGCTGCGCATCGAGGGAGATTGCGTCGGTGACTGGTGGGCGGTGTTCGCGGCCAACTGGCAGCGTTGCTCGCGCGTGCCCTGCCACGTCCCGGTGACGGCCCCGGCGGGCGACAGCCGCGGGCGGGCGCTGGCCGGCTCGCTGGCCGGCGCGCGCGTGATCAAGGCGGCGGCGATCAACGACATCCGCCGCGCGCGCCGCCGCGTCTGGCTCGCCAGCCCCTACTTCCTGCCGCCGTGGAAGCTGCGCCGCGCGCTGTCGCGGGCCGCGCGGCGCGGTTGCGACGTGCGCCTGCTGCTGCCCGGGCCGCGCACCGACCACGGCTTCGTGCGCGCGGCCTCGCATCGTCTCTACGGCTGGCTGCTGAAGCGCGGCGTGCGCGTGTTCGAGTACCAGCCGGCGTTCATGCACGCCAAGGCACTGCTCGCCGACGAGCGCGTCATGCTCGGCTCGTGCAACTTCGACCGCTGGAGCCTGCGCTGGAACCTCGAGGCGAACCAGCAGGTCGATGACGCGGCCGTGGCCGCGCGCCTGGCGACGGTACTGGCCGCGGACCTCGCCGCCAGCGTCGAGATCACGCGCGCGCAATGGGAGCGGCGCCCGCTGCGCGAGCGCCTGCGCGAGCGCCTGTGGGCCTGGCTCGAGGCGCTGGCGGTACGCGCGAGCTCCCGTGGCATCGTGCACGACGAGGCCCGCCGCCGGGGGGACCCGCGCCGTCCCCGCTGAGCGCATCCGGGGCGATTGCGATTTGCGGGGGGCGGCCGCAGACTGCGCGCTCGCGCCGATCGAGATCCCAGGGGATGACGATGTACGAGCCGGGCCGGAGCACGGCGATGGCGGAGCGCTTCCGCGGCTTCCTGCCCGTGGTCGTCGACGTCGAGACGGGCGGCTTCGACGCGCGCAACGACGCGTTGCTCGAGATCGCCGCGGCCACGCTGCGCATGGACGGCGCCGGCTGGCTCGAGCCCGAGGAGACGGTGTCGACCCACGTGATCCCGTTCGAGGGCGCCAACATCGACCCCAAGTCGCTCGAGGTCAACGGCATCGACCCGTGGCATCCCCTGCGGGCCGCGCGCAGCGAGCACGACGCGCTGGCGTTCGTGTTCCAGCCGGTGCGGCGCGCCGTGCGCGAGGCCGGCTGCACGCGCGCCATCCTGGTCGGCCACAACGCCACCCTCGACCTCAATTTCCTCAACGCCGCGGTCGAGCGCAGCGGCATTCGGCGCAACCCGTTCCACCCGTTCTCGTTCTTCGACACGGTCACGCTCGGCGGCCTGGCCTACGGCCAGACCGTGCTCGCGCGGGCCGCGCAGGCGGCCGGGCTGGGCTGGGACCAGGCCGAGGCCCACTCGGCCGTGTACGACACGGAGATGACCGCGCAGCTGTTCTGCCGGGTGATCAATCGCTGGGAGGCGCTGCACGCGGGCGTGGCCCCGCCCCGGGGGTCCTGAGCGGCCGACCGCAGGCCGGCCGCGCCGGGTCAGGCCGACGACGAGGCGCCGTCGACCGCCTGCTGCACCATCTTCCCGAGCTCGCCCTGCTCGGCCAGCTGCAGGGTGATGTCGCAACCGCCGACGAGCTCGCCGTCGATGAACACCTGCGGGAAGGTCGGCCAGTCGGAGTACTGCGGCAGCGCGGAGCGGATCTCCTGGTCGGCCAGCACGTTGACCCAGCCGAACGGGCGCTCGCACTGCTTCAGCGACTCCGCCGTGCGCGCGGAGAAACCGCACATGGGAGAGGTCGGCGAGCCCTTCATGAAGATCACGACGGGCTGCGAGCCGATGTGCTGGCGGATGCGCTCCTGTACGTCCATAAGGACCTCGTCACTGCTCGGGATGCGCGTCGCGGGCGCGACGCCCCCGGCCCTCGGCCGGGGCGATCATGGTAGCACCGCGCCGCCCGGCGGTCATCGGGCGCAACGGCCGGCGGCTTTTGCATTCGCCCGCACCGGCCGTATAATCGCGCGCTTCTGCGGCCGCCGCGCGCGGCCGCTTTTCGTTTCGGTGCGGGCCATGTCCGACGACGCCCTCATGCCCACCTACGCCCGCCTGCCCGTGACGCTCGTGCGCGGACAGGGCGCACGCGTCTGGGACGACGCCGGGCGCGAGTACCTCGACGCACTCGCCGGCATCGCCGTGTGCGGTCTCGGCCACGCCCACCCGGCCGTCGCCGAGGCCGTCGCCGAGCAGGCACGCACCCTGGTGCACGTCTCCAACAACTACCGCATCCCGCAGCAGGAGCAGCTGGGCGCGCGCCTCGCGGAGGCCTGCGGCCAGGAACGCGTGTTCTTCTGCAACTCCGGGGCCGAGGCCAACGAGACGGCGTTGAAGATCGCGCGCCGCCACGGCCACGACCGCGGCATCGACGAGCCCGCCGTGATCGTCTGCGAGCGGTCGTTCCACGGGCGTACCCTGGCGACGCTGTCCGCGACCGGCAACCGCAGGATCCAGGCCGGCTTCGAGCCGCTGGTACAGGGCTTCGTGCGCGTGCCCTTCGGCGATCTCGAGGCCGTGGAACGGGTCGCCGCGAACCGCGCGAACGTGGTCGCCGTGCTGGTCGAGCCGGTCCAGGGCGAGGGCGGGATCCGGCCGGCGCCGGCCGGTTACCTCGAGGGCCTGCGCGCGGCCTGCGACCGCCACGGCTGGCTGCTGATGTGCGACGAGATCCAGAGCGGCATGGCGCGCACGGGCCGCTGGCTGGCGCAGGATCACGCCGACGTCCGGGCCGACGTGACCACGCTGGCCAAGGCCCTGGGCAACGGCGTGCCGATCGGCGCGTGCCTCGCACGCGGCGCGGCCGCCGAGGTGCTGGTGCCCGGCAGCCACGGCACGACCTTCGGCGGCAATCCGCTCGCCTGCCGCGCCGGCCTGGCCGTGCTCGACGTGATCGAGCGCGACGGATCTCGCCGCGCGCGCGCGACGCTCGGCGCGCGCATGCTCGCGGGGCTGCGCGACGCAGCTCGCCGACCTCGACGGCGTGCGCGAGGTGCGCGGCGCCGGCCTCATGCTCGGCATCGAGCTCGAGCACGACTGTGGCGGGCTGGTGCGCACCGCGCTCGACGCGGGCCTGCTGATCAACGTCACCGCGGGCAACGTCGTGCGCCTGCTGCCGCCGCTCGTCATCAGCGACGCCGAGGCCGACCGGATCGTCGATGGCGTGAGCGCCCTGGTGCGCGAGCTCCTGTCGGGCTGAGGCACACCGTGGACCCGCGCCATTTCCTCACGCTCGACGATGTCGGCCCGGACGAGTTCCGCGCCCTGATCGCGCGCGGCATCGAGCTCGGCGCGATGCACCGGCGCGGCGAGCGTCATGCGCCCCTGCCCGGACGCGTGCTCGCGATGATCTTCGAGAAGTCGTCGACGCGCACGCGGCTCTCGTTCGAGGCCGGCATGGCCCAGCTCGGCGGGCACGCGATCTTCCTGTCGCCGCGCGACACCCAGCTCGGGCGCGGCGAGCCGATCGAGGACACGGCCCGCGTGGTCGGCCGGATGTGCGACGCGGTGATGATCCGCACCGGCGCACACGAGAACGTCGAGCGCTTCGCGGCCTGCAGCGCCGTGCCCGTGATCAACGGCCTCACCGACCGTTGCCATCCCTGCCAGCTGCTCGCCGACATGCAGACCTTCTTCGAGCTGCGCGGTGACATCGCCGGGCGCACCGCGGCGTGGGTCGGTGACGGCAACAACATGTGCCACTCGTGGATCAGCGCCGCGCGCATCCTCGGCTTCCGGCTGCGCATCGCCTGCCCGCCGGACTTCCGCCCCGACGCCGCCGCGCTCGCCCGCGCCGGCGACGCCGCCGTGCTGGTCGACGACCCGGCGAGCGCGCGGTCGCGGGCGCGGACGTCGTGGTCACCGACGTCTGGGCGAGCATGGGCCAGGAGTCGGAGCAGGCGGCGCGCAGCGCCGCCTTCGCCGGCTACCAGGTCGACGCGCGCCTGATGGCGGCGGCGGACCCGGACGCCGTGTTCATGCACTGCCTGCCGGCCCACCGCGGCGAGGAGGTCGCCGCGGAGGTCATCGACGGGGCGCAGAGCGTCGTGTGGCGCGAGGCCGAGAACCGCCTGCACGCGCAGAAGGCGCTGCTGGAGATGCTGTTGCTCGGAACAGGCGGCGAGGCCGTAGGCGCGTCGTCAGCGGCGCAGCCGCTCGAATGCGCGCATGGGCGTGCGGGATAGCGCACGGCGGGTGGGCACCATGCACGGGTGCAACGCGCGCGTCCGCAATGCGCGCGTCCGCATGCGCGCGTCCGCAATGCGCGCGTCCGCCTTACGGGCGGAAACGCGCCTACGCGGAAACGCGCCTGCGCGGAAACGCGCCTACGTGCCATCCCCGCCGCTTGCGTGCGAGCGCAGGTCCTTCGACGCCTGCTCGAGGCTGGTGTGGCGGATGTCCTTGCCCTCGACCATGTAGACCACGTACTCGCAGATGTTGCGCGCATGGTCGCCGACGCGCTCCAGCGCGCGCGCGCACCACAGCACCGAGAGCACGGCCCGGGTCGAGCGCGGGTCCTCCATCATGTGCGTGATCAGCTGGCGCACCACGCCGTCGTACTCCTGGTCGATCTTCGACTCCTCGCCGGCGACCCGCAGGGCGTTCTCGGCGTCGAGGCGCGCGAACACGTCGAGCGTGTCGTGCAGCATGCGCCGCACGTGGTCACCGAGGTGCTGTATCCCGACCAGCATCGAATGGTCGGGCTGGCCGCCCTCGTCGGCGATCTCGATCGCGAAGCGCCCGAGCTTCTCGGCCTCGTCGCCGATGCGCTCGAGGTCGGTGATGGTCTTGATGATGGTGACGACGATGCGCAGGTCGCTCGCCGTCGGCTGGCGGCGCGCGATCAGGCGGGTGCATTCCTCGTCGACCTCGACCTCGAGCGAATTCACCCGGTAGTCGCCCGCGATCACCTGCTGCCCGAGCTCGCTGTCGCCGTGGACGAGCGCGCGCAGGCCGTCGTCGAGCTGCTTCTCGACGACCCCGCCCATGGTCATGACCCGGTTGCGGATGTCGTCGAGCTCCTCGTCGAACTCCTGCGAGATGTGCTGACCCAGCTTGAGGCTGTCGATGGCGCTGCCCTCCGCTACCGGGCCCCGCAGGCCCCGCGATCGAATGTATGCCGCGCATGGTACACCCGCGACGCGCGCGCTGGACACAGCACGGCATGGCGCCTCAGCCGAAGCGACCGGTGATGTAGTCCTCCGTGCGCTTCTCGCGCGGGTTGACGAACATCGTCTCGGTCTCGCCGTACTCGACCACCCGGCCGAGGTGGAAGAAGGCGGTGTAGTTCGCCACCCGTGCCGCCTGCTGCAGGTTGTGGGTGACGATCACGATCGTGTAGTTGCGCCGCAGCTCCGCGATCAGCTCCTCGATGGTCGCCGTGGCGACCGGGTCGAGCGCCGAGGCCGGCTCGTCCATGAGGATCAGGTCCGGGTTCACCGCGACGGCGCGGGCGATGCACAGGCGCTGCTGCTGGCCGCCCGACAGCGCCGTGCCCGGCGTGTCGAGGCGATCGGCGACCTCCTTCCACAGGCCCGCGCGGCGCAGCGAGCGCTCGACCAGCTCGTCCATCTCCGAGCGGTTGCGCGCCAGGCCGTGGATCCGCGGGGCGTAGGCGATGTTCTCGTAGATCGACTTCGGGAACGGGTTCGGCTTCTGGAACACCATGCCGATGCGCGAGCGCAGCTGGACCACGTCGACGCCGCGGTCGTAGATGTTCTGGCCGTCGATCTCGACCCGCCCCTCGACGCGTACCGACGGGATCAGGTCGTTCATGCGGTTGAGGCAGCGCAGGAAGCTCGACTTGCCGCAGCCCGATGGCCCGATCAGCGCCGTCACCTGGCGCTCGACGAGATCCAGGCTCGACGTCGAACAGGGCCTGGGTCTCGCCGTACCAGAGGTTCAGATCGCGCGACCGGCCCTTGATCGCCTCGCTGCCCGGCTCGACGTGCGGCGCCTGGCTGGTCCGTCGACGCTCGGGGCGGTCCGCCGTCGGGGCATCCTCGGCCGCCTCGGACGCGGCTTGCGAATCGTGTTGGGCCTGCATCGTTCCTCCCGGCCGGCGGCGCTACCAGCGGTGCTCGAACCGGCGCCGCAGGTACACGGCGGCCGCGTTCAGCGCGATCAGCACGGCCAGCAGGACCAGGATCGCCGCGGCCGTGCGCGAGACATAGGCCTGCTCGGGCATGCTGGCCCAGGTAAAGATCTGGGCCGGCAGCACGGTGGCCGCCTCGGTGACGCTCGTGGGCGCGTCCGGGATATAGGCGATCATGCCGATCAGCAGCAGCGGCGCGGTCTCGCCCATCGCCTGGGCCAGACCGATGATCGTGCCGGTCAGGATGCCCGGCAGCGACATGGGCAACACGTGATCGCGCACCGTCTGCCAGCGGGTCGCACCCATCGCCAGCGCGCCCTCGCGGATCGCGTCCGGCACCGCGCGCAGCGCCGCCCGGGTGCTGATGATGATGATCGGCAGCGTCATCAGGCCGAGCGTCAGCCCGCCGGCCAGCGCCGATGATCGGGGCACGCCGAAGAAGTTGATGAAGATCGCCAGGCCGAGCAGGCCGAACAGGATCGACGGCACCGCGGCGAGGTTGTTGATGTTGATCTCGATGGCCTGGGTGAAGCGGTTGTCGGGCGCGAACTCCTCGAGGTAGATCGCCGTCATGACGCCGACCGGGAAGGCGAATGCGAGCGTCAGCGCGAGCACGTAGAGGCTGCCGATGATCGCCGATCTCAGGCCGGCGAGCTCCGGGATCTTGGAGTCGCCGTGGGTGAACAGCCAGTGATTGAAGCTGTAGCGTACCCGGTCGGCCGCGATCAGCTCGCGCGCGCGCGCAGCCGTCTCGCCCTCGAGCGCGGTCGCGTCACCCTTGTAGAACTGGTCGAGGGCTGCGGTGGCCAGGACCCATTGCGTGCGCGTCTCGCCGACGAGCTCCGGGTTGTCCTCGAGCAAGCCCATGAGCCCGCGCGTGTAGCCGCGGCTCACGAAGGGCCGCATCTCGCTGTCGATCGACTGCGCGTACTCCTCGGGATCCGCGTACGCGACCTCGATGCGGACCTCGGTCTGCACGAAGGCCGGGTAGCCGGTGTGGATCATGCTGCCGAAGAACACGACCAGGAACGCGCCCGCGACGGCGAGCGCGGCGATGCACGCGGCCTGGAAGCGACGCTCGGCGCGGTGTCGGCGGCGCAGGCGCTCGCTCGCGGCGAAAGCGCTGTTGCCGGCCCTCCGGGTGGATGCGGGCTCGTTCATGGATTCAGGAGCTGTACTTCTGGCGGAAGCGGCGCACCAGGATCGTGGAGACCAGGTTGAGCGCCAGCGTGATCACGAACAGGACGAGGCCGAGGGCGAACGCCGACAGCGTCTCGGCGCTGTCGAACGCGGTGTCGCCGGTGAGCGCGGCCACGATGCGCACGGTGACGGTGGTCATGTCCTCGAGCGGATTGAGCGTCAGGTTGGGTCGCATGCCGGCGGCCATGACCACGATCATCGTCTCCCCCAGCGCGCGCGAGACCGCGAGCAGGAACGCCGAGATGATGCCGGGCAGCGCGGCCGGGAGCAGGATCTGGCGGATGGTCTCCGAGCGCGTGGTCCCGAGGGCGTAGGAGCCCTCGCGCATGGCGTCGGGCACCGAGTTGATCACGTCGTCGGACAGCGAGGAGATGAACGGGATGATCATCACGCCCATCACGAGGCCGGCCGCGAGCGCGCTGTTGTAGGACGCCTCCAGCCCGAGCAGGCCCGCGACGTCGACCACGAACGGGGCCACCGTCAGGGCGGCGAAGAAGCCGTAGACGACGGTCGGGATGCCGGCGAGCACCTCGAGCACGGGCTTGGCGATGCCGCGCACGTGCGGCGAGGCGTATTCGGCCATGTCGATCGCCGAGAGCAGGCCCACCGGCAGGGCGACGCACATGGCGATGATGGTAATCATGAACGTGCCGGCGAACAGCGGTACCGAGCCGAAATGGGCCTCGGCCCCGCCCTCGCCGCCGCGACCCGCCGCCTCGAGGAAGGCCGCGCCCGGCGACCACTGGGTACCGGTGATGAATTCCCAGAAGCTGACCAGCTGAAAGAAGCGGATCGACTCGAAGATGATCGACAGGACGATCCCGAAGGTCGTCAGGATGGACACCACGCCGGCGGCCAGCAGGATGCGGCGCACGAGCCTGTCGAGCACGTTGCGCGCGCGCAGCAGCGGGCTCAGTCGGCGCCGCGCCCACCAGGTGCCGGCCGCGGCGATGCCGGCGGCGGTCAGCAGGACGGAGTACTCGACCAGGTCGATCCAGCCGAAGAGCTGAACGAATGCAGCGATCACCGCGGCCAGCGTGGCCGGCAGCACTCCGGCCGCGGCCAGGTACCAGCCATACTGGTGCGGCCGGGAGTGAAGGGTCGCGCCGGCACTCTGGGCCTGCATGGCCCAGGCGCGACCCATGTGGTAGGCGCTGTAGCCGAGCACCGCAGCGCCCGCCAGGAACAGGAAGATCGCGGTCCCGGTGTCCACGTCCGGTCGCAGCCCCTGCAGACGAAAGGGCCGATGATACCCGCTCGCCGCGCGGCGCTCCATGCTCGGCGCGCCGGCCGGCGGGGAATCGGACGCCGGTGCGGGGCTCAGGCGCTCCGCGAGGCCCGCCGCGGGGGACCACCGTGGCGGATGTCGACGCCCTCCACCATGTAGACGACGAACTCGCAGAGGTTGCGTGCATGATCGGCCACCCGCTCGAGCGCGCGGGCGCACCAGAGGGCCGCGAGCACCGCCTGCGTGGCGGCCGGATCCTCCATCAGGATCATGTGCGTGACCAGGTGGCGCACGACGTCGTCGTACTCCGAGTCGATGGCGGACTCCTGCAGCGCCACCCGCCGTGCCGCGGCCGCGTCTTGGCGCACAAAGACCTCGAGCGCCTCGTGCAGCATGCCCCGCGCGTGCTCGCCCAGGTGGCGCACGCCCACCAGCATGGCGCGCTCGGCCTCGCTCCCCTGCGCCAGCTCGATGCCGAAGCGGCCCAGTTTCTCCGCTTCGTCGCCGATACGCTCCAGGTCGATGATGACCTTGATCAGCGCGACGACGGTGCGCAGATCGCTCGCGGCCGGCTGCCGCCGGGCGATCAGCCGTATGCACTCCTCGTCGAGCTCGATCTCGAATGCATCGACATCTCCATCGTTGGCGATCACGTCGCGCCCGAGCTCGCTGTCACCTTCGAGCAGGGCATGGAGGCCATTGCGCAGCTGCTGCTCGACCAGGCCGCTCATGGCGATCGTCTTGCTGCGGAGATGCTCGAGCTCGGACTCGAATTCACTCGAGATGTGCTGCCCCATCCTGGACATGTCCACTTGATCGCCTCCGATCACGCGCCGGGCTCGCTGCCGCGACACCCGCGCTCAGCCGAATCGGCCCGTGATATAGGCTTCGGCACGCTCCGTTTGCGGATTGGTGAACATGGTGTTGGTCTCGTCGTGCTCGACCAGCTCACCCAGGTGCATGAAGGCCGTGTAATCGGAGATGCGTGCCGCCTGTTGCATGTTGTGGGTGACGATCAGGATGCTCGTCTGATGACCGAGCTGCGTGATCAGATCCTCGATCTTGGCCGTCGCGATCGGATCGAGGGCCGAGGTCGGCTCGTCCAGCAGCAAGAGATCGGGCTCTGGCGCAAGGGCACGTGCGATGCACAGGCGCTGCTGCTGGCCGCCGGATAGATCGCTTGCCGGGCGCTGCAGCCGGTCCTTGACCTCATCCCACAGGGCCGCCCGCCGCAGCGACTGCTCCACCTTCTCCTCGATCACGGTACGCTTCTTGATGCCCCGGATACGCAGACCGGCAGCGACATTTTCGGAGATCGACTTGGTGAATGGATTGGGCTTCTGGAACACCATGCCCACCTTCAGGCGCACCAGCATCGGATCGGTCCTCCGCCCGACCAGGTTGATGTCCTCCGGTTGCAGGCGGATCTCGCCCTGGTAGCGATTGCCCGGGTACAGATCGTGCATCCGATTGAAGCAGCGCAACAGCGTGGACTTGCCGCAGCCCGAGGCGCCGATCAGCGCAGTCACGCGGTTATCGTAGACGGGCAGGTCGACCGCACTCAGAGCCTGGAAGTCGTCGTACCAGAAGCTGAGTGCCGCAACGCTGGCTTTCACCTGAGGCGGCTCGTGGCGCTCCGCCTCGCGACCGCTTGCGGCCGGATCGGTCTCGTGCTGGACGGAGTCCGTGGGAGCGGCAGCGCGGCCTGCCGCAGCCTCGGAACCCGGCTCGTTCCGCGGCGCGCGCGTACGCAGCGCGCCGGATCGGCGTTTCTGATCGGACGCGTATCGTCCATCGGCGTTGCCTCGCGGAACGATTTTGTCCATGAAGCGCATCATCAGCGGCTGCGACGCTGCGCAGCCGGTAGCGGATGATAGATCGCCAGGCGCGTTCATGAGTCAGCGTCATGACCAGCAGACACCAGATCCTGCGCCGGCAGCCAGATCGTGGAACTCCGACTGAGGCCGAGAGACCCAGTTGAACATCTGGATCGGCATGACGGTGAACGGCGCGGTCAGCCACTCGAAGCTCAAGTATGGAAATGCCGACGTGATCGGCGCTGGCGGCAGGAAGGCGATGTAGGTCAGCGCACCGATGGTGATGACCGGCGCGGTCTCGCCGATGGCGCGCGACAGCCCGACGATCAAGACCGGTCAGGATGCCCGGCCACGCCGCCGGCATCAGGTACCTGGACACGGTCTGCCAGTCGTTGGCACCCAGTGCGTGGGCTGCCTCCCGCACCTCGCCCGGGATCGAGCGAAACGATTCGCGTGTAGCGACGATCACCACCGGCAGGATCAGAAGCGCCAGCACCAGGCCGGCCACGGCCACCCACTGCCCCATGCCGAAGGTGAACAGGAACAGCCCCAGCGCCAGCAGGCCGTAGATGATCGACGGCACGCCGGCGAGGTTGGTGACGTTGACCTCGATGATATCGGTCAACCAATTCTTGGGCGCGTATTCCTCCAGGTAGATGCCGGCGCCCACGCCCAGCGGCAGCGCCAGGCAGGCGGTGACGAGCATAACGGCCGCGCTGCCGACCCACGCCGAGAGGATGCCCGCCTGCTCGGGCTTGCGGGAGGGGAAGTTGGTGAGAAACTGCACGTCGACGACGCCTGCACCCTGTACCACCAGACCGAGGATCAGCGACAGCAGCATCAGCGACGGCGATGCAGCAGCACGCGCCATGCCCAGCGCCATGAACACCAGGTCCATGCGGCGGTTGCGCGCGGATCAGTGCGTGGCAGCCGGCTCGCATCGCTGGCGCCGATTCGGTGCGCGAGTCGTGCGTGTACAGCCATCGGAGCTCCTCGAGTAGACTTCGCGGAAGCGGCGCCGCAGGAAGAAGCCGATCACGTTGAAGGTCAGCGTGATCACGAACAGCACCAGGCCGGCGGCGAAGATGGTCTGGTAGGCGATGGTGCCGTGCTCCACGTCACCGATGCTGACCTGAACGATGTAGGCCGGGATCGTCGCCGCGCCCTCCATGGGGTTAAAGGTAAACTGCGCCCGCTGCCCGGCGGCGATGGCGACGACCATGGTCTCGCCGACCGCGCGGGACATACCCAGCACGAAGGCGGCGGTAATACCCGACAGCGCCCCGGGCACGACAACGCGCACGGCGGTCTGGAAGCGGTTAAAGCCCAGCGCGTAGGCGCCCTCGCGCAGCCCGTTGGGCACGGCGCGCATGGCGTCCTCACTGACCGAGGTCACGTAGGGCAGGATCATGATGCCCATGACCAGCCCGGGCGCGAGCAGATTGAATCCGCCGAGCCGGGGAAGACCAGCTGCAGCAGCGGGGTGACGAACAGCAGCGCGAAGTAGCCGTAGACCACGGTCGGGATGCCCTCGAGCAGCTCGAGTATCGGCTTGACCGTCTCGCGCACGCGGTTGGGCGCGAACTCGCCAGGTAGATCGCCACCAGCGTGCCGCCCGGGATCGCGACGGCCAGCGCCACCGCGCTGACCGTCAGCGTCGCCGACAGCAGCGGCAGAATGCCGAAATGCTTGGAGACGAACAGAGGCGTCCAGCGGGTGCCCGGTCAGGAATTCGACGATCGAGACGTCCTGGAAAAAGGTGATCGACTCGCGCACCAGCACGAAAACGATGCCGGCCGTCACGAGAACCGAGACGGTCGCGGCCAGAAACAGGACGACGCGCATCGAGCGATCGACGCGGCGGCGCCGTCGCAGGAAGGCGTCAGTCGGCTGCATTTGCGCGATGGAGGTCGCTGTCATCAGCGGATGGCTGCCATCAGTGACGCCGGGCTGCAGCCCGGCGACAAGATCCGGGGCCGGCGACGCCGGCCCCGGGGCTGCAGCGAGGCGTTCGAGTCAGTTGGAGCGCTGCGCCCTGCAGCAGATCCTCGATCGAGACGCCGATCTGCGGAACCGCCGGCGAAGGCCGTGCCCGCCTTGCCGTCGTCGGACGTTCTCTGCGCGAGCGCGAAGCGCCTTCGGCGGCCAGCGGCACGTACCCGACTTCGTCGACCAGCGGCCGATTCACCTCGGGGTTGAGCATGAAGTCGTCCACGAACGTCTGGACCGAATCCTTGTTCTCGTACGCCGACTTCTTGACGTAGATGAACAGCGGGCGGGTCAGCGGCTGATATTCACCGTTGCCGGCCGTCTTTTTGCTCGGCATGACCGGATCGCTGCCCTTGTACGAGATCGGCACCGCTTTTAGGCGCTGCTGGTTCTCGAGGTAGTAGGCCAGTCCGAAGAAGCCGAGCGCGTTGCGGTTGTTGGCGATGCCCTGGACCAGGACGTTGTCGTCCTCGCTGGCGGTGAAATCGCCGCGGCTGGAGTGCTCCTCGCCGACGACGGCCGCGGTGAAGTAGATCATACGTGCCGGAGTCGGTCCCGGCTCCGTACGAGCGACAGCTCGCGATCCGGGAAGCCGTCGCGCACCTGGCTCCAGTTCGTGATCTCGCCCTCGGCCTCGGGCTTCCCAGATGGTCTTCGCAGCTCCTCGACCGTCAGGTGATCGACCCAGTCGTTGCTCGGATGGACCATCACGGCCATCGCGTCCATAGCGACCGGGATCTCGTAGTACTCGATGCCGTGACTGGCGGCAGCTTCTGGCGCTCTCCCGTACGTGATCGGGCGAGAGGCACCGGAGATGTCCGGTCTCGCCACGGCAGAAGCGGCTGAAACCGCCACCCGTGCCGGAGACGCCCGACCGTCATGCGGTACTCGGGTCTCGATCTGGAATTCCTCGGCCAGGGCTTCGGTGATCGGGAACACGGTACTGGAGCCGTCGGCGGTCACGGTCTCCTGGGCCATCGCCGCGGCGGGCAGCATGCTGCCGCTTACGGCGAGGGCGAGTGCAATGTTGCGCATGGGATACCCCTCTGTTCGGTTGGTCCTTCGCGGCATCGGCTTGCGATGCGCTGGCAACGATAGGGGGAGCGTATTGCGCGTGTGCTACGGGAAGATGACGATTCCGTTACAGGAGGGATGCGTGCTGCAGGTCGGGCCGCGGGAACGATCCGCGTCGAGGAGCCGCCCGGCGCGCGGCACGGGCTGCTGCACACGAAGCGGCTCACGAGCCGATCGATCTCGACGTGCAGGCTCCGTGGCGCATGCCGCCACATCCCTGTGCCGCGGGGACCTCGGGCTTGATCGGGTATCCGCTAGTGTGCTTTCAGGTCCGAGGATTCGACCTGCTCGCGCTCGGCGACGCGCTGGCGGGCGCGCTCACGCGCCTCCTCGGGCAAGGCGATCAGCCCGAGGTCGCGCAGATAGCCGTCGGGGCCGATCACCTGGTCACTCATGAACAGCTCGACATAGGCGTCCATACCGGGCACACGGTCGAAATGGCTGTTCTTGGTGTAGAAGAACAGGCTGCGCGAGACCGGGTAGTCGCCCGAGGAGATGTTCTCCGGCGTGGGCTCGCGGCCGCCGACGCTGGCCGCCTGGATGCGATTGCGGTTCTCGTCGAGAAAGCTGTAGCCGAACACGCCGATCGAGTCCCGGTTCTGCTCGATCTTCTGCACGATCAGGTTGTCGTTCTCCCCCGAGGGCACGAACAGGCCGTCTTGGCGCACGCTGGCGTAGCCATCCGGATAGCCCGGCATCTCCGCGGCGGCCGCCTCGATGACGAGCTCCTCGAAGGCGTCACGCGTGCCCGACGTGGTCGGCGGGCCGTAGATCAGGATCTCGCGGTCCGGCAGCGAGGCGTCGATCTCGTTCCAGCGCTCATACGGATTGTCCACCAGCTCGCCATCCTGCGGCACCTGCGCCGCGACGGCCAGGGCGACCTGCTCGCGGGTCAGATCGAGCGGCTCGTTCTCCTTCGCCTGGGCGATGACGATCCCGTCGTAGCCGATCATGGCCTCGGTGATGTCGGTGACGCCGTTGTCCTGGCAGCGCTGGAGCTCGCTGGGCTGCATCGGCCGCGAGGCATTGGTGATGTCGGGGGTGTCGAGCCCGTCGCCGGCGCAGAACAGCTTCATGCCGCCGCCGGTCCCGGTGGACTCCACCACTGGCGTGGGATGGTCCGATATCGCGCCGAGCTCCTCGGCGACGTAGCTCGAGAACGGGTAGACCGTGCTCGAGCCCACCACGCGCACCTGGTCCCGGGTCGTGGTGGCGGATCCGTCGCCGCCCGAGCCCGCGTCGTCGCCGGACTCGGTGCAGGCGGACAGGAGCGCGAGCGCGGCGCCCGCGACGATCAGCGTGCGAGTGGGGGTCATCTGGAGATCCATGACGGGGAAGTGACGGCGGCATTACGACGCGCCCAGGCCCGCCCGTCAAGATCCCGCCGTCAGCCCTCCCCGCCCGCCGGCGGACGGTGGCGGATGTTGCGTCCCTCGACGACGTAGACCACCGCCTCGCAGACGTTGCGCGCGTGGTCGCCGATGCGCTCCAGGGCACGGGCGCACCACATCGCGTGCAGCGCGCGCTGCATCGTGCGCGGGTCCTCCATCATGCAGGTCATGAGCTCGCGCACCACGGCGGCGTAGGCGTCGCGCACCCGGTCGACGTCGGCCGCCACGCGCGCGGCGGCCTCGCCGTCGGCGCGGGCGAAGGCGTCGAGGGCCTCGCGCAGGATGGCGCGCACCGCGTCGCCGAGCCGCTCCAGGCCCTGCAGCAATCCATGGTCGAGGGTCTGGCCGGCGGCGAACTCGATCGCGAAGCGGCCGAGCTTCTCGGCCTCGTCGCCGATGCGCTCGAGGTCGGTGCCGATGCGGATCGCCGCGGTGAGCAGACGCAGGTCCGAGCCGGTCGGCTGGCGCCGGGCGATGATCGTGGTCGCCTCCTCGTCGACACGGACCTCGAGCGAGTTGATGCGGTAGTCCGCCGTGCAGACGCGGTCGCCCAGCTCCGCGTCGCGCGCGACGACCGCGCGCAGGCCGTCGGCCAGCTGCTGCTCGACCAGGCCGCCCATCTCGAGCAGCAGCGCGCGCAGCGTATCGAGCTCCTGGTCGTACTCGTGGTGTATGTGGCGCCGGTCGCTCATCGCCGGGCACTCCCCCCCACCGTCTGCGGATGTTCGCCGAGCGCGGCCACGCGCTCGGGCGGGAAGCGGCAACGGAACAGGCTGCCGCGCCCCGGTGTCGATTCGATGTCGAGCTCGCCGCCGTTGCGCGCGATCGCGTGCTTGACCACCGAGAGGCCGAGGCCGGTGCCGCCGCGGGCACGCGAGCGGCCGGTGTCGACCCGGTAGAAGCGCTCGGTCAGGCGCGCGACATGGCGCGGGTCGATCCCCTGGCCGTCGTCCGCCACCGTGAACACGGCGCCGTCGCCGTCGGCGCGCCACGCGACGCGCACGGCGGTGCCGTCCGGGGTGTGCTGCACGGCGTTGTTGACCAGGTTGCCGAAGGCGCTGGAGAGCTCGCCCGCCACGCCGCGCAGGCCGAGCGCCGGATCGAGGTCGGTGGTGACGCGGTGCCCGCGCTCGCCCGACACGCGCTCGGCATCGCGCGCCAGGCCCGCGGCCATCTCGGCAACCGGCACCACCTCGGCGGCCGACGGGTCGGGCGGCTCCATCTCCAGGCGCGAGAGCATGAGCAGGTCCTGGACGATCGATAGCATGCGCCGCGACTGGCGCTCGATGGCGTCGAGCCCCTCGCGCACGTGCGGCGCGACGGCCTCGCCCTCGAACGACTCGACGTAGCCGGTGATCACGGTCAGCGGGGTGCGCAGCTCGTGGCTGACGTTGGCGACGAAGTCGCGCCGCACCGCCTCGAGGCGGCGCATCGAGCTCGCGTCGCGCGCCATCATCAGGTGCTGGCCGTCGCCGTAGGCGATGATCCGGACGTTGAGCTCGACGTCCTCGTTCGTGGGCGAGCGGATGTCGAACGGCTCGTCGAAGTCGCCGGCCGCGAGGTAGTCGTGGAAGGCCGGGTCGCGCACGAGGTTGTCGATGCGCTGGCCGTGGTCCTGGGGGTTGCGAATGCCGAGCAGGCCGCGCGCGGCGCGGTTGGCCCACTCGATCTCGCGGTTCTCGCCGAGCACGACGGCGGCGTCGGGCATGGCCTCGGTCGAGCGGTGGAAGCGGTCGAGGATGGCGGTCAGGCGCTTCTTGCGCCGGCGGTTGCGCTGCTGCAGGCGGTAGATGTGGTGGACCAGCTGGTCCCAGATGCCGCTCGAGTCGGGTGCCTGCGAGATCGAGCCGCCGCTCATGAGCCAGCGCTCGACCAGGTACATCTGGCGCAGGTGCCAGGCCACGTACAGTACCAGGCCCCCGAGCAGGGCCAGGGCCCAGTGGCCGGTCAGCAGCGCGGCAACCAAGGCGGCGGCGACCACGCCGGCGAGGCGCCACAGCTCCGTCTTCCAGGCGTCGGACAGCATCGTCAGCAACGGCTCCGCGACAGCGCGGCCGCGGATCGGCGGCGCGTCGCCCCGCCCCAGCGTCAGCAGCCCGCCGGCGCTCCGGCGGGCGCGGCCCGCGGGTGGCCTCAGTCGAGCGAGAAGCGATAGCCGACCCCCCGCACGGTCTGCACGGCCGCGTCCAGCCCGTGGGGCCTGAGCAGCTTGCGCAGGCGCAGCACGTGGACGTCGACGGTGCGCTCCTCGACGAGCACCTCGCGGCTCCACACGTGGTCGAGCAGCTGCGCGCGCGTGTAGACGCGCTCGGGATGGCCCATGAAGAAGCGCAGCAGGCGAAACTCGGTCGGGCCGATGTCGATCGGCGCGTCGTCGACCCAGACGCGGTGCGAGACCGTGCTCAGCGACAGCTTGCCCGCGGTGAGCATGCCCTCGGAATCCTGGCCCGAGGTCCGGCGCAGCACCGCGCGGATGCGCGCGGCCAGCTCGCGCGGCGAGAACGGCTTGGTGACGTAGTCGTCCGCGCCGGTCTCCAGGCCGTGGATGCGGTCGCCCTCCTCGGCGCGCGCGGTCAGCATGATCACCGGCACCTCGCGCGTGAGCTCGTCGCGCCTGCAGCGGCGCACGAACTCGATGCCGCTCGTGCTGGGCAGCATCCAGTCGACGAGCATCAGGTCCGGCACCTGCTCGGAGATCCGCTGCTGGCCCTCGGGCGCGTCCGCCGCGGTCATCATGTCGAAGCCCTCGCGCGAGAGCACGCGGCTGACCATCTCGCGCACCTCGGCCTCGTCCTCTACCAGGAGGATCGTCGCCTGCATTCGCGTTACTCGGTCACTCGCCTGTCATCCCCGGACATTGCAGCGCACGCACATGACGCGCGCGTGACAGCCGCGCCTACCCGATGCGGGTCCCGTTCTCGACGGGGAAGGTCGGCTCGAGCAGGACGATCCCGTGGTGATCGGACTCCGCGCCGAGCACCAGGACCTCGGACTTGACCCCGGCCACGCGCTTGGCGGGGAAGTTCATCACCGCCACCACCTGGCGCCCCGCGAGCTCCGCCGCGGAATAGTTCGCGGTCAGCTGCGCCGAGCTGGTGCGCTCGCCGTACTCCGGGCCGAAATCGATCCGCAGGATGTAGGCCGGCTGGCGCGCCTTCTCGTTCATCCGGGCCTCGATGACGGTCCCGGTCGCCATCTCGACGCGCGCGAAGTCCTCGAACTCGATCATGGCGTGCTCCCCGCTCGGTTGCGGGCGCATTGTAATCGAAGCGGATCGCGCAGGCGGCCCCGCGCCCCGTCTTGAGTCGCCCCGGGGCTTCTGCGACACTCCGAACCGCTCCCGCCCGGGCCGCGGAACATGCGGGCGGCCCCAGTGCGACAACGACGACGGGCGCGCGACCGCGGGCCCGGGGGGTTGGCCGCATGAACAAGATCGCCATCCCGGCCCTGGGCCTGTTCCTGCTCTGGCTGCTGCTCTCCGGGCACTACACGGTCCTGGTCACGTCGCTCGGCGTGGCTTCCTGCCTCGGGGTCACCGTGCTGGCCAACCGCCTCGGCGTGCTCGAGCCCGACGGCCGCTCGTTCGCCTTCCTGTCCCGGCTCGCGCTCTACGTGCCCTGGCTGGCCAAGGAGATCGTCGTCTCGAATATCGAGGTGACACGCCTGATCTGGCACCCACGGCTGCCGATCCGGCCGCAGGTGATCCGCACGCCCTCCTCCCAGCGCACGGCCCTCGGGCTGGCCAGCTTCGCCAACTCGATCACGCTGACGCCGGGCACCCTGTCGCTCGACGCCGACGAGCCCGGCGTCGTGGTCGTGCACGCCATCGGCGATGTGACCGCCGAGGGCCTGCAGACCGGCGAGATGGACCGCCGCGTTACCGCCCTGGAAGGCGAGCGCTGATGTTCTGGGCCTACGCGCTGGTCACCGTGGCCCTGCTCGTGGTCATGGCGATCGCGCTCGGGCGCGCGATCGTCGGCCCCACCCTGCCGGACCGCGTGCTCGCGCTGAACGCCTTCGGCACCGCGACCGTGCTGCTGATCGTGTCGCTGGGCTTCCTCGAGGGCCGGCCCGCGTTCACCGATATCGGCCTGGTGTACGCGCTGATCAACTTCGTGGGCACGATCGCGCTGCTCAAGTTCTTCCAGTACCGGGACCTGGGCCATGCCGAGGCGGCGGAGGACGAGACATGAGCGTGGCGCTCGACGTGCTCAGCTGGCTGCTGATCCTCGCCGGGGCATTCTTCGCGCTGACCGCCGCGCTCGGCCTGGTGCGCTTGCCGGAATTCTTCAGTCGCACCCACTCGGCGGGCATCCTCGACACGCTCGGGGCGGGCCTGATCCTGCTCGGCTTCGGGCTGCAATCCGGCTTCAGCCTGGTGAGCATCAAGCTGGCCGTGGTGCTGGCATTCATCCTGATCACGGGGCCGACCGCCGCGCACGCGCTGGCGCGCTCGGCGCTGCAGACGGGCGTGCGCCCGCGCACGGACGACACGCCCGCTGAGGGCGGGGAGGCCGGGTCATCGGGACGCTGATCAACATCACGCTGCTGACGCTGCTCGCGGTCACCGCGCTCGCGATCGTGCGCCTGCGCGGGTTGCTGGGGATCACCATGCTGGCCGGGATCTACAGCTTCCTGTCGGCCGCACTGCTGACCTACCTGGACGCGGTCGACGTCGCGATGACCGAGGCCGCCGTCGGCGCGGGCATCACCACCGTGCTGCTGCTGCTCACGCTCACCGTGACCGGCGAGGACGAGGCGGCGCCGGCGCGCCCGCGCCGGCGCGTCATCCCGCTCATCGTCGTCGTGGTGACGGGCGCCGCGCTCGTCTATGCCACGCTCGACATGCCGCACTTCGGCGAGCCGGACAATCCGGCCCAGGTGCACGTCGCGCCGCGCTACCTCGAGCAATCCTACGAGGAGATCGGCATACCGAACGTGGTCACCTCGGTGCTGGCGAGCTATCGCGGCTACGACACGCTCGGCGAGGTCATGGTCGTGTTCGCCGCGGCGATCGGGGTGCTGCTGCTGCTCGGGGTGGAGCGCCATCGCCGGCGCGAGGATGACGCGGACGCGGAGGACCGATGAGGCGCAACCCGATCGTTCGCGAGGTCTCCGACTTCACGCTGCCGGCAATCCTGCTGGTGGCGCTCTACATCCAGTTCCACGGCGAGTACAGCCCGGGCGGGGGGTTCCAGGCGGGCGTGGTGTTCGGCACCGGCGTCTGGCTCTATGCGCTGGTCCACGGCCTGGCGCGCACCCAGCGCATCATTCCGCCGCCCGCGGTGCGCGCCGGGGTCAGCCTCGGGGCGCTGCTCTACATCGGCACCGGCTTCGCCTGCCTGCTGCTGGGCGAGAACTTCCTCGACTACGACGCGCTCGGTGGCGGCCATGGCGGCGGACACGGTGACGGCGACGGCCACAATACCCACGGACAGCACCTGGGCATCCTGCTGATCGAGCTGGGCGTCGGTATCACGGTCGCCTCCGTGATGGTGACAGTGTTCTATGGCTTCGCGGCGCGTCGCGGCGCGCGCGGCCACGGCAACGCGGACTGACGGCCGGGGTGCTGCGACGATGCTGATCACCGAGCTCTACAACTACTGGGTCGTGATCGTGCTGATGATGGCGGGTTTCTATACCGTCATCTCGCGCGGCAACCTCGTGAAGAAGATGGTCGGATTGAACATCTTCCAGACCTCCGTGTTCATCCTGTTCATCTCGATCGGCAAGATCGAGGGCGGCACGGCGCCGATCCTGGTCAACCACGGCGGCGAGGTCACCTACTCGAACCCGCTGCCGCACGTGCTCATCCTCACGGCGATCGTCGTCGGGGTCGCGACCACCGCGCTGGGGCTCGCGCTGGTCGTGCGCATCCGCGAGGCCTACGGCAGCATCGAGGAGGAGGAGATCCACTCGGTCGACGAGGAAGAGGCCCTGTGAGCGTGCTGCACCACCTGCCCGTGCTGCAGGTCGCGCTGCCCATGCTCGCGGCACCCGTGTGCGCGGCGCTGCGCAGCGGCGACGAGCACGCCGCCGCGCGTGCCCAGGACTGGCTCGCCTGGGCGTTCGCCTGCGCGGTGAGCTGGCTCGTGCTGGTCACCGCCGCGATGCTCTACTGGCAGGTCCGCGACGGCACCGTGCTCTCCTACGCCGTCGGTGGCTGGGACCCGCCGTGGGGCATCGAGCTGCGCGTCGACACGCTCAACGCCCTGGTCGTGCTCATCGTCTCGGCGATCGGCGCGCTCACGACGAGCTTCGCGCGGCGCAGCATCCTCGCGGAGGTCCCGGCGCGGCGCCGGAGCCTGTTCTACGCGGCCTGGATGCTGTGCCTCACGGGCCTGCTGGGCATCGCGGTCACCGGCGACGCGTTCAATCTGTTCGTGTTCCTCGAGATCTCGTCGCTTTCGTCGTACGTGCTGATCGCGATGGGCCGTGACCGGCGCGCGCTCACGGCCGCGTTCCAGTACCTGATCATGGGCACGATCGGCGCCACCTTCCTGCTGATCGGCGTCGGCCTGCTCTACATGATGACGGGCACGCTGAACATGCACGACCTCGCCGGGCGCCTGCCGGCGCTCGCGGGCACGCGCACCATCCAGGCGGCGTTCGCCTTCCTCACGGTCGGCATCAGCCTCAAGGTCGCGGTGTTCCCGCTGCACCTGTGGCTGCCCAACGCCTACGCCTACGCGCCCTCGGCGGTGAGCGCGCTGCTGGCGGCGACGGCGACCAAGGTCGCGCTCTACGCGCTGCTGCGCTTCGCGTTCACCGTGTTCGGCCCCGGCTACGCCTTCGAGGCCATGAGCTTCCAGTACGTGCTGCTGCCGCTGTCGCTGGTCGGGATCGTCATGGCCTCGGTGGTGGCCATCTTCCAGGCGGACACGAAACGCCTGCTGGCCTACTCGAGCGTCGCGCAGATCGGCTACATGACGCTGGGCATCTCGCTCGCCTCGATCACCGGCGTGGCGGCGGCGATCCTGCACCTGTTCAACCACGCGCTCATCAAGGGCGCGCTCTTCCTCGCGCTGGGCTGCGTGGTCTACCGCGTGGGCTCGTGCCGCATCGATCGCATGGCCGGGCTGGGACGCGAGATGCCGTGGACCATGGCGGCCTTCGTGATCGCCGGGCTGTCGCTGATCGGCGTACCGCTGACCGCGGGCTTCGTCAGCAAGTGGTACCTCGTGCTCGCGGCGGTCGAGCAGGGCTACTGGCCGGTGGCCGCGATCATCGTGATCGCGTCGCTGCTGGCGGCGATCTACATCTGGCGCGTGGTGGAGTCGGCCTACCTGCGGCCCGCGCCGGCGGGACGGGCCGCGGTCACCGAGGCGCCGCTGGGGCTGGTCGTGCCGACGTGGGTGCTGGCCGCCGCGAACCTGTACTTCGGTCTCGACACCGCGCTGCCCGTCGGCGCCGCGCTGCAGTCGGCGAGCCAGCTGCTCGGGGTGCTGCCGTGAGCGTCCTGCCCTGGTCCCCCGAGACCGCGATCCTGCTGTCGCTGCTGGTGCCCGCGGCGGCGGCCATCGGGATCGACCTCGCCGGGCGCTGGCCGAATCTGCGCGAGAGCGTGACCCTGGTCGCCGCCGTCGCGCTGTTCGGCGTCGTCGCCACGCTGCTGCCCCCGGTCCTGGCGGGCGAACGACCGACGCTCACGCTGATCGAGTTCGTGCCCGGCATGCCGCTGATGTTCCGCGTCGAGCCGCTCGGCATGCTCTTCGCCGCCGTGGCCTCGCTGCTGTGGCCGATCAACTCGCTCTACTCGATCGGCTACATGCGCGGCAACGCCGAGCACGGCCAGACGCGCTTCTACATCTGCTTCGCGATCGCGCTCGCGAGCACGATGGGCATCGCCTTCGCGGGCAACCTGCTGACGCTGTTCATCTTCTACGAGGCGCTCACGCTGTCGACCTACCCGCTGGTCGCGCACCACGAGGACGACGAGGCCCGCCTGGGCGGGCGCGTCTACCTCGGCATCCTGCTGGCGACCTCGATCGGCCTGCTGCTGCCGGCAATGGTCTGGGTCTGGGCCGTCACGGGCACGCTCGACTTCCAGCCCGGGGGCATCCTCGCGGGCCACTTCGACGGTCCGACCGTCGGCCTGCTGCTGTTCCTGTTCATGTTCGGCATCGGCAAGGCCGCGCTCATGCCGATCCACCGCTGGCTGCCGGCGGCGATGGTCGCGCCCACGCCGGTGTCGGCGCTGCTGCACGCGGTCGCCGTCGTCAAGGCGGGCGTGTTCACCGTGACCAAGGTGATCGTCTACGTGTTCGGGCTGGATTTCCTCCAGGGCCAGCCCAGCACCGACTGGCTGCTCTACGTCGCCGGCTTCACGGTGATCGTCGCCTCGGTCGTGGCGATGCGCCAGGACCACCTGAAGCGCCGGCTGGCCTATTCCACGGTGAGCCAGCTGTCGTATGTCACCATCGCCGCGGCCATGCTGGCGCCGCTGACCGCCGTGGGCGCGGCGCTGCACATCGCCGCGCATGCGTTCGGCAAGATCACGCTGTTCTTCGCCGCCGGCTCGATCCACACGGCGGCGCACAAGGACTACGTCAGCCAGCTCAACGGCATCGGCCGGCGCATGCCGTGGACAATGGGCGCGTTCGCCATCGGCACGCTCTCGATGATCGGCCTGCCCCCGGCCGCCGGCTTCGTGTCGAAGTGGTACATGCTCATGGGGGCATGGACACTCGAGCAGTGGGTCGCGGTGGGCGTGATCTTCACGAGCGCCCTGCTCAACGCGGCCTACTTCCTGCCGATCGTCTACAGCGCATTCTTCAAGGCCGAGGACGTGCCGGCGCACGGCGAGCACGCCGACCACGGCGAGGCGCCCTGGCCCGTGGTCGCCGCGCTCACCGCCACCGCGGTGCTCACGGTCCTGCTGTTCCTGTTCCCCGGCGTGCCGATCGCGCTCGCCGAGCAGATGGTGGGGGTGGCGCCATGACCGGCGGCAATCGCTACGGCGTCCCGCGCTGGCTCTGGGGCGGCCTGCTCGCGCTGGCCGCGCTCACGCTGCTGGCCGAGCTGGTCGTGCACCACCATGCCAGCTTCGGCATCGACGGCAGCTACGCCTTCTACGCCTGGTACACGGTGGCGGTCGGCGTCGCCGCGGTCGTGCTCGCCCGCGTCCTCGGGCTGATCCTCAAGCGGCCGGAGGACAGTGATGGTTAGCTTCCCGCCCGGCCTGCTGCTGCTGATCGCCGCCGCCATCGTGCCGTTCACGACCGGGCGCGCACGCGCCGCGGTCGTGGTCACCGCCCCCGTGCTCACGCTGCTCGCCGTGTGGACCGTGCCCGCGGGCGAGGGCGCGCTGCTGCACTATCTCGGCCAGCCGCTCGACCCGGTCCACCCGAGCGCGGCGGGGCGCCTGTTCGCCACCGTGTTCTCGCTGGTCGCGCTGGGGGGCGCCGTATTCGCGCTGCCGGTCGCGCGCACGCTCGAGTACGTTGCCGCCTTCGTCTACGCGGGCGCCGCGATCGGCGTCACCTTCGCCGGCGACTGGGTCAGCCTGTTCGTGTGCTGGGAGCTGATGGCGGTGGCATCGATGGCCGTGGTCTGGGCGGGCGGCACCGAGCGCGCCTGGCGCGCGAGCCTGCGCTACATCCACATCCACATCCTGGGCGGCGTGGTGCTGATGTTCGGCATCGCCGGCTGGATCGCGCAGACCGGCTCGGTCGCCATCGGCCCGATCGAGCCGAGCTCGATCGCCGCCTGGTGCATGCTCGCCGGCATCCTGGTCAACGCGGGCGCGCCACCGCTGTGGCCGTGGATCGCGGACGCCTACCCGGAGGCGAGCCCGAGCGGCACCGTGTTCCTGTCGGCGTACACCACGAAGACCGCCGTGTTCGTGCTGCTGGTGGCCTTCCCCGGCGTCGAGCTGCTCGTGTGGCTCGGCCTCGCGATGATCGCCTATGGCGCCCTCTACGCGCTGCTGGCGGACGACATGCGTCGCCTGCTGGCGCACTCGATCGTCGGCCAGGTCGGATTCATGCTGGTGTGCATCGGTGTCGGCACGCCGCTGGCGCTGGATGCCGCCGCGGCCCACGCGGTCGCCCATATCCTCTACAAGGCGCTGCTGCTGATGGCTGCGGGCAGCGTCATCTACGTCACCGGGCGGCGCCTGATGAGCGAGCTCGGCGGGCTCGGGCGCACGATGCGCCTCACCGCCGCCTGCGCCTTCGTGGGCGGGCTCGCGATCGCCGCCGCGCCGCTGACCGCGGCGTTCGCCTCCAAGTCCCTGATCACCGCCGCGCTGGCGAAGGCGCACGCGGCGCCCGCCTGGTTCGGGGTGATGGCGGGCTCGGCGCTCGCGCTCGTGTACGTCGGCCTGCGCTTCCCCTGGTTCACGTTCTGCGGCCGCGAGCGCGGCGTGCACGCAGAGGACCCGCCGGCGCCGATGCGCGGCGCAATGATCGCGTTCGCGGTGCTGATCGTGCTGCTCGGGCTCTACCCGCCCGGGCTCTACGCGCTCCTGCCGCACGGCTCGAGCTACCACCCCTACACGCTCGACCACGTCCTCGCCCAGGTGGAGCTGCTGGCCTTCTCTGCGCTCGTGTTCTTCGCGCTGCTGCCGCTGCTGCGCCCGCGCCCGGGACGCGCGCTGGACGTCGACTGGCTCTGGCGCGTGCCCGGCGGCTGGCTGGCGCGCCACCTGACCGACGCCCTGGGCACGGCGCGCGCGCGGCTCGAGCGTACCGGCCGCCGGCGCCTCGATCGCGCCATCGACGGCGCTCTACCGCCACCACGGCCCGCGCGGCATCCTGGCGCGCACCTGGCCCGCCGGGAGCATGGTGTTCTGGGTCGGCGTGATGCTCGTGGCCTACCTGCTGCTCTACTACCTCTGAGGCCGGCATGACCGAGCTGCGCATCCGGCCGGCCGACGCGGCGGACCGTGACGCGGTCTGGGAGATCTTCCACGCCGTCGTCGCCACCGGCGACACCTACGCCTTCCCCCCCGACATCGGCCGCGAGGCGGCGCTCGGCGCCTGGATGGGCCCCGGCATCGAGACCTTCGTCGCTGACCAGGCGGGCGAGGTCCTCGGGACCTACATCCTGAAGCCGAACCAGGGCGGTCCCGGCGACCACGTGTGCAACTGCGCCTACATGGTCGCGCCGGCGGCCCGGGGCCGCGGCATCGGGCGGGCGATGGCGGAGCACTCGCTGGACATCGCGCGCGAGCGCGGCTTCCGCGCCATGCAGTACAACCTCGTCGTCAGCACCAACACATCCGCGATCGCGCTGTGGAAGAAGCTCGGCTTCGCGATCGCGGGCACGCTGCCGGGTGCCTTCCGGCACCCGGCCCACGGCGAGGTCGACGCCTACGTGATGTATCGGCGGCTGGACTGAGGCGCGTCGCGCGCAGCACCGCGTGCGCAGTGCGCGCGTGCGCCTTCGGCGCAAACGCGCCTACGCGCAAACGCGCCTACGCGCGAACGTGCCTGCGTGGAAAAGCGCCTGGGCCGCGACGCGGCGACACGAGCACGGTGAGGCCGCGCCTGTGCGCTAGGGACCCTCTGATCAATGAGTCGCGACCGCGCTCGAGTCGGTTTTGGCCTCCTGGGTAGGCGCGGTGGCGGTCCGGTAGTTCGATGCTCCCGGGCCGATCGCCGCGACGCGCCGGGGCCGAACCGGCCGAGCCCGCGGGGTTACGGCCTCGCGGGCGCCATGGCGGCGTTGCGGCGCTTGGCCGTAGTCCGCGCTACGGCGCTGCGCGCCGCGCCTGCCCTGACACCCGCGAGGCCGCAACGCGGCCGTGAATGATTGATCAGAGGGTCCCTAGCGGAAGCGCGGGAAGTCGAAGTGGTGCACGAAGCCGATGCCGAACGTCTCGTAGGTGTCGTCGGCGTAGTTCATGTACTCGAGGCGCACGGCCGTGCGCTCGCTGCCGTAGAGCTCGACGCCGAAGCCGGCGGCCACGTCGGACTCGCTCTCCAGGTCCTCCGGCGGCCCCTCGTCGTATTCCACCGCGGCGGCACCGGCGAGGAAGAAGACGTTGGTCTGCTTGAACGGCAGGTCGAAGCGCGCAAAGGCACCGGCGTAGCGCGTCTCGCCCGTGTCCCGGTCCCCCGAGACCCCGCTGGCCGCCGTGCCGGTCTGCAGCTCCACCCCGAGGAAGTCCGTGAGGTGGTAACCCAGGTGCAGCCCGACGTTGGACGCGTTCGCGCTGATGCCGTCCTGGTCGGTGACCTCGGCGTCCGCGATGCTCAGGCCCCAGTACTTGCCCGGCTGCTCGGCGAGCGCGGTCAGCGGGGCGGCCGCGAGTGCGAGCGCGAGGAGGAGGCGGATGTTCATGGGCTCGGCTCCCGTTGTGGTCCCGATCGCGCCGCGGCCGTCGCTCCGGCCCCCCGGCACTGAGGGCAAGCTTGGCACTGCCGGCCCCCCGAATCAAGAAATCAATCGCTTAAGCGGCATTGTTCATGCGCCGTACCGCGTCGGCCGCGGCGCGCTTGACGCCCGCGGGGGAGGCGCCAAGACTGGCGCCTCCATCCACCAGGGGAGCGACCCGACGTGACCCACGCCATCCGCATCCACGAGCTCGGCGGACCCGACGTCCTGCGCTGGGAGACCGTCGAGGTGGGCGAGCCCGCCGCCGGCGAGCTGCTCGCTGCGGCATACCGCGGCCGGCCTGAACTACATCGACGTGTACTTCCGCACGGGGCTCTACCCGGGCCCGGAGCTGCCATTCACCCCGGGCATGGAGGCCGCCGGCGTGGTCGAGGCGGTCGGTGATGGCGTCACCGGTTTCGCCGCGGGCGATCGCGTGGCCTACGCCTCGGCGCCGCTCGGCAGCTACGCCGAGCGCCGCTGCATGCCCGGCCGAGCACGGGTCGTGCGGCTGCCGGACGGGGTCGAGGACCGCAAGGCCGCCGCGATCATGCTCAAGGGCATGACGGCGCGCTACCTGCTGCAAGCGCACCCACCCCGTGCAGCCCGGCGAGACGATCCTCTTCCACGCCGCCGCGGGCGGCGTGGGCCTGATCGCCTGCCAGTGGGCCAAGCACCTCGGCGCGCGCGTGCTCGGCACGGTGGGCTCGCGCGAGAAGGCGGAGCTCGCGCGCGCGCACGGCTGCGACCACCCGATCGTCTACACCGAGGAGGACTTCGTCGAGCGCGTGCACGAGCTCACCGCCGGCGAAGGCGTGCCGGTCGTCTACGACTCGGTGGGCCAGGCGACGTTCATGCGCTCGCTCGACTGCCTGGCGCCGCTCGGGCACCTGGTCAGCTTCGGCCAGTCCTCGGGCGCAGTGGAGCCGCTCAACATCGGCATCCTCAGCCAGAAGGGCTCGCTGACGCTCACGCGCCCGACGCTGGTGCACTACACGGCGGCGCGCGAGGACCTGCTGCACTGTGCGCGGCGACCGTGTTCGACGTGGTCGCCGCCGGCCACGTCGACATCGAGATCGGCCAGACGTTCGCGCTGGCCGAGGCCGCGCGGGCGCACGCGGCGCTCGAGGGCCGCGAGACGACCGGCTCGACCGTGCTGCTGCCGGACCAGGCCGCATCGTGACCCCGCTGCGCGTCTCGGTCTGCAGCTACAACCTCTGGAACACCGAGCGCTGGCCGGCGCGCGAGCCGGCCCTGCGCCAGTTCCTGGAGCGCTTCGAGCCCGACCTGCTCGGGGTGCAGGAGCTGCGCCCGGAGACGCGCGACTGCATCGATACGGTGCTCGCGGGCCATGACCGCGTGGTCGACGAGCTCGCCGGCTGGAGCGGCGAGGGCAACCTCTGGTGGCGCCGCGCGCTGTTCGAGCACGTCGAGCACGGCGCGCCGGGCTTCGGCAGCCACGAGCCCGACCGGCGCCTGTTCTGGGTGCGCCTGCGGCGCGCCGACGCCGGTGGCACCGTGATCGCCGCGACCGCCCACCTGACCCACACCAGCCACGAGGACGAGGCGCGCACGGGCCAGTCGCCGCGCATCGCCCAGGCGCGCGCGATCGTCGAGGCGCTCGAAGCGCTCGTGCGCCCCGGCGAGCCGGCCTGGTTCATGGGCGACCTCAACGACCCCTACCACCCCGGCCGCATCCTGCACGAGGCCGGCTACGTGTCCTGCTTCGCGGCCCTTGGCCTGCAGCCGCCGCCGACGTTCCCGGCGATCCCGACCGCGTGGAAGGCGGCCGGCGAGCACCAGTTCAACGCCTGCTTCGACTGGATCGCGGCCAACGCCGCGGCGCGCCCGCTGGCGGCGCACGCCGCCGCACTGCTTCCACGGCGACCTGTCGCCGTCCGACCACTGGCCGATCGTGGCGGTCTACGACCTGGGCGGGTGATTCTCGGGACGGCCCCAGCCGATAGCGTGCCCCCGCGGCCCGCCTGCGCCGTGCGCGGGGATCTCGCAAAGATCGCCAAGAGCGCAGAGGACGCGAAGATTGCGAACAACGGCCTGGGTGCCGCAGCCCGGATGGAGAGAGCGGAATCCGGGGCACGCTGGGCCATGGCGCGGCCGCGCCCCGGATTCCGGCTGGCGCCTCCATCCGGGCTACCGCGGCTACGACCCCGGACGGGTGACGCCCGGCCGCTCCCGTGCAGAGCGGCCCCTGCATCGGAAATCTTGGCGTCCTTGGCGCCTTGGCGAGAGTCCCTTTGCACGGGACATGCGTGCCCCCGTGCCCGGATGCATGGCAAGGGTCGGGGCAACTATGTGCAGAAGGGCGCGCCGGCCCGTGTCGACCGACGCGCAAGGGTGCCCGGCGGGGACCGGGCCAGGGGATGTGCTGCCCTCAGCAGCCGCCGTCCCGGCAGGGATCGCCGGAACGCGGGCCTGGGCCCAGGAGGCCACCCGCTGCCAGAACGTGTCGCGGCGCACGGGGCGCCGGCCGGCCGGCGGCAGGCCGGCGTCGCGGCGCGCACCCGGGCCCAGCGCGGCCAGCTCGCGGGCGTCGCGGCGGGCCCGGCGCCCGCTCGCGGGGGCCGGCGCCACGCGTGGCGCGGCGTAGTAGCCGCCGTGCCAGTCGCAGCCGCTCAGGCCCTGGCTCAGCAGACCCCACGCGCGGCGTCCGGCGTCGGCCGCCCGATCATCGTGCGATGCGCTGAATCCTGTAAATTTCGTTCACCATTACCTCGATACCTCGGCTCAGTCCTCGGGCCGCCCCTCGGCGCCCTCTACACCGGAAATGATCAAGGCAGACCGGCGCGATCACAAGCGACCATCTCTACATTGGTGTTTAGTTTTATTAAACTACACGCATGAGCCGACAACTGCCCCCGCTCAACGCCCTGCGCGCCTTCGAGGCGGCCGGCCGCCACCTGAGCTTCAGCCGCGCGGCGGAGGAGCTCCACGTCACGCCCGCCGCGGTCAGCCACCAGATCAAGAGCCTCGAGCAGTACCTCGGGGTGCGCCTGTTCCGCCGCCGCCCGCACGGGCTGCTGCTGACCGAGGCGGGCCAGAGCGCGCTGCCAGGGGTCAGCGCCGGCTTCGATCGCCTGGCACGGGCCGTGGCCGGGGTGCGCGACGCGGAGGCCAGCCGCCCGCTGACGGTGAGCGTGGCACCCTCGTTCGCGTCCAAGTGGCTGGTGCCGCGCCTCGAGGATTTCCGCCACCGCTACGCCGGCACCGAGGTGCGCATCGACGCCACCGAGCGCATGGCCGACTTCCGCCAGGACGACGTCGACCTGGCCGTGCGCTACGGCTCGGGCAACTACGAGGGCCTGCACGTGGAACGGCTCGCGGCGCAGTCGGTGTTCCCGGTCTGCAGCCCGTGGCTGGCCCAGGGCGACCCGCCCCTGCGCGAGCCCGATGACCTGCGCCACCACACGCTGATCCACGTCGACTGGGCGCGCGCCGGGCTGAGCGCCCCGGACTGGCCCACCTGGCTCGCGAGCGCGGGCGTGACCGGCGTGGACGCGACCGCGGGACCGCGCTACGGCCAGCAGAGCATGGCCGTGCAGGCGGCGATCGCCGGCCACGGCGTGGCGCTGGGCAGCGCCCTGCTGGTCGCCGACGACCTCGCCGCCGGGCGCCTGGTGCGCCCGTTCGAGCATGCCCTGCACGAGGAGCACACCTACTTCCTGGTGTGCCTGCCGGAGGCGGCGGAGACCCCGCGCGTGAAGATGTTCCGCGACTGGCTGTTCGAGGAGCTCGCCGACACCCCGGCCGCGCAGTGACGGCACCCCCGATCGCGCTCCGGTCGACTGCGGGCCGCGCGTGCGCGGATCTCCCGCAAGGGCGCCAGGACGCAAGGAGCGCCAGGGCATTCAGCGAAACGAAGCGTCGCGACACCCCGCGCCCCGAGGGGCTGGCGGGGCCGTGCGCGGGCTCTCGCGGAGGGCGCGGAGATGCGCGGAGATCCCTGGAAACGGTGCCTGGAAACGGGCGACCCGGCCTGGGCGTGTTCGCATCGGGATCGCGTCGCTGGCGTCGATCCCGCGGCGCCGGATCGAAGCCTGCAGGAGCGAGCTGCGCTCGCGAACATGGCTCCAGGGGACCCGCCTCGCCATCCGCGGGGGCCGATTCACGACCGGAGGTCGCTCCTGCCCGTCCTCGATGCGCCGCGGCTCAATGGCTGCCACGGAGTTCCCCCGCAGCGCCATCGGCCCACCATCCCATCGACTCTGCGCGCATCTCCGCGCCCGCCGCGGGGATTCGGCGCACGGAGGGCGCGGCGACCGCAGGCGCTACGCCCGTCGCTCGGCCGGATCGAAGCCGCCCTGCACTGAAAAGCCCTGGCGTCCCTGGCCTGCTTGGCGCCTTGGCGGGAGACCCGACGCACGGCCCTGCCACGCCGCGGCAGCTCGACTGCCCGGGCCCTGCGCGGGGGGCGCCTCAGGAGCTCTGCTGCTGCGAGGGCTGCGCCACCCAGAGGATCGGGTCGCGGTCGGAGACGACCACGCCGCCCGGTGGCTCGAGCGTGACCGCGAACAGCTGTGCCCGGCGCACGGGCAGCTTGCTCTCGATGGGGATGATCACCTCGCCGCCGTCGGCGCGCGCGTTGAACACGCCACCGTCGACCGGGTACTGCTCGCTGCGCGTGGCGTCGAAGACCCAGAGCTGGTACTGGTGCTCGGAGGGATCGTTGTCGGGCATGCCGCGGAAGGTCATGTAGCCCTTCTGGAGGGCGTCGCTCCAGACGACGTAGCCCCCCTGCAGCTGCTGCGCGCGCGGGTTCTCGGTCGCCGTCCAGGACACGCGCACGAGGTCCGGGGCGGACTCGACCAGCTCGGCGCGGGCCGCCGCGAGGTCGGCCTGGTCGCCGCCGGCCCCCGGCTGCAGGCGCGGCCACCAGCCGGTCACCGCGATGACCAGGGCCGCCGCGGCGGCGACCCACGGCAGCAGCGCTCCGCTGCGCCGTTGCGGCCGGGCGCGTCGCCGCAGCGGCGTGACGTTGTCGCCGCCGGCCGCGGGTGCCGACTCCAGGCCCCGGCGCGCGCGCTCGGCGACGTCGTCGGGCAGCGGCTGCTCGGGGTCGCCGGCGCCGAGCCAGAACCACGCCGCGGCCGCCTCGTAGGCGTCCGGGTCGACGTCGTCGGCGGCGGCCAGCAGGCGCTCGAGCTCGGCCTCCCCGGCCGGATCGAGGCCGGTGGTCGCGCGCTCGAGCAGGAGCTCGTCGAGCCTTTGCTCGTGCCCGGCGCTCACGGCGACGGCTCCCCGGCTGCGGTCGTCTCGACCGTGTCCATGAGCTCACGCAGGCGGATCAGCCCGCGGCGCATGTGGGTCTTCACGGTGCCGAGCGGCGTGTCCGTGGCCTCCGCGATCTCGCGCTGGGTCATGCCCTGGACCACGCTCATCTGCAGCACGCGGCGCTGGTCGGCGCTGAGCTGTTCCATGGCGCGCGCCGCCTGCTCGGCCTCCCAGCCGCGCTCGCCGCGATCGCCTGGGACGCTTTGCTCGGACTCCGGGCCGCTCGACATCGGCTCGACCTCGGTGCGCCGCTTTTCCCGCCGCAGCCGGTCGATCAGCCGCCGGCGCGCGATCATGGTGACGAACACGCGCTCGGGCGCCCGGCTCGCGCGGTAGCGATGGGCGCTCTTCCACAGGTCGGTGAAGATGTCCTGCACCGCGTCCTCGGCGTCGGCACGCGAGCGGCAGAAACGCAGCGCCAGCGACCACACCAGCCCGCCATAGGCCCGGATGACCTCCTGCGCGGCACCGGCCTCGCCCTCCGCCAGGCGCAGCAGCAGGCCCTCGCCCTCGTCCGCCGTCATCGCGCGACCCCGGTCGGCGCCGCGCCGCGGCGCCCGTCCCTGGGGGGATACTCGTTCATGGAGCTCGACACCCTCCGGGGCACACGACCGCGATGGAGTCTCACCCGCCCCGGGGACCGAGTCGAACGTGATCGCGGCATGCATGTGCGCGTGTCCATGGATGATCCACACCGCCCCGTTCGTGCCGGGTGTCGCGCCGGATGCTGCGTGCCGGCCGGCGCCACGCCACCACCGCGGGAAGCCTCAACGGTCGCCGCGCTCAGAAGTCCTTGCACAGGCGCACCGCGTCGAGCAGCGCGGCGTGGACGTTGCGGCTGGCGACGGCGTCACCGACGCGGAACAGGCGGTAGCGCCCGCCGGGATTGCGCTCGATGGCCTGCGGCCGGCCGGCGAGCAGCGCGTCGATGTCGGTCTCGCCGCCGTTCACCGAGCCCGGCCTGAGCGCCTCGTAGACCTCGTCGAGCGGCAGCGTGCCGTTCTCGACGACGACGTGATCGAAGCTGCGCGTCGACTCGGCCTTCGTGTAGTCGTTGTAGAGCGTCGCCGCCAGGCGTCCGTCGCCGCCACGCTCGACGCGCCGCAGCCAGTGATCGGGCGTGATGGTCACGCCATGGGCGTGGAACGTGCGCAGGTAGGCCGGGTAGTTGGTGCCGCCGATCTGCTGGCCGATGCAGCGCTCGGGCGTGACGATCTCCACGCTCTCGCCCCGAGTGGCGAGGTACTCCGCACACGTGGGGCCGGGGTGCTGGCCGTTGTCGTCGTAGAGCAGGATCGATCCGCGTGCCGTGAAGTGGCCCCCGAGGACGTCCCAGGTGGTCTCGACCAGGTCCTCGCCGGTTTCGAGGAAATCGGTCTTCGGCAGCCCGCCGGTCGCGACGACCACGATGTCGGGCCCCTCCGCCGCGACGTCCTCCGCCTCGGCGTAGGTGTTGTAGCGCACGCTCACGCCGAGGTGCTCGAGCTCGGCCAGGCGCCAGTCGACGATGCCGATGAGCTCGCGGCGGCGCTCCGCCACCGCGGCGAGCGCGAGCTGGCCGCCCGCCCGGTCGGCGGCCTCCAGCACCACTACCTCGTGGCCGCGCGCGGCGCTGACGCGAGCCGCCTCCAGGCCGGCCGGACCGGCGCCGACCACCACCACCTTGCGCCGCGGGCCATCGCCGCGCGCGAGCTCCTGGGGGATCGACTGCTCGCGCCCGGTCGCCGGGTTGTGGATGCACAGCGCCTCGCCGCCCTCGTAGATGCGGTCGATGCAGTAGCCCGCGCCGACGCAGGGCCGGATGCGATCCTCCGCGCCGGCCGCGACCTTGTTCACGATGTGCGGATCGGCCATGTGCGCGCGCGTCATGCCGACCATGTCGAGCTTCTGCTCGCGGATCGCGTAACGCGCCGTGGCGATATCGTTGATGCGGTTGGCGTGGAACACGGGGATGCCACCGAGCTCGGCCCGGATGTCACCGGCGAAGTCGACCTGTGGCCCCTGCGGCGTGCCCATGTTGGCGATCACGTGCGACAGGCCCTCGTCGGTCTCGATGTGACCGCGGATGACGTTGACGAAGTCGAGCTGGCCGGTGGCCACCAGCTGCTTGCCGATCGCGAGGCCCTCGTCGCGCGCGAGCCCGCCCTCGAGGTCCTCGTCGAAGACCATGCGGATGCCGAGCACGTAATCGTCGCCCACCTGGCGCCGGATCTCGGCGATCACCTCGCGCGCGAAGCGCGTGCGGTTGTCGAGCGAGCCGCCCCATTCGTCCTCGCGCCGGTTCGTGCGCGGCGACCAGAAGGCATCCATCAGGTGACCGTAGGCCTCGAGCTCGATGCCATCCAGGCCGCCCTGGCGGCAGCGCCGGGCAGCCTCACCGAAGGCGCGGATGATGCGCCGGATATCGTGATCCTCGAGGATCTTGGGGAACGCCCGGTGCGCCGGCTCGCGCACGCACGACGGCGAGACGACGGGCAACCAGTCGCCGGTGTAGTGGCCCGTGCGCCGCCCGAGGTGGGTGAGCTGGGTCATGACCGCGCAGTCGTGTGCGTGCAGCGCGTCGGCGAGCCGGCGGAAGTGCGGCACGATCGCGTCGCTGGTGACGTCGAGGTTGCCGAAGGCCGGCGGCGAATCCGGCGCCACGAGCGCGGAGCCACCGACCATGGTCAGCGCGACACCGCCCCTCGCCTTGTCCACGTGGTAGGCGATGTAGCGGTCGGTGGGCATGCCGCCCTCGGAATAGGCCGGCTCATGGCTGGTCGACAGGACGCGGTTCCTGAGCTCGAGCTCGCGCAGCGAGAACGGCTGCAACAGCGGGTCGTTGCTCATCGATCGGTCCCCGGGGCAACTGCGTCTGGCGGAGGCGCCGCTACGGGCGATGCCACGCCAGAGAACGTCTGATCGATCACGGCTGCGCGCCGGCGATGCCCTTGTCGAACACGCGTTGCTCCTTCGTCAGCGCATAGCCGCGCGCCTCGTAGAACGCGCGCGCACCGTCGCGGGCCACGCGGCTGCGCACGCGCATCGCCGTGACGCCCTGCGCCGCGGCCCAGTCCTCGGCTACGGCCAGCAGGCGGCTGCCGATGCCGGCGCCGCGCTCGCCCTCGGCAACCACCATGGCACCCACCTCCGCGTACGGCGACGACTCGAGGCGCGGCGTGACGAACACGTGGGTCCAGGCGACGACCGTGCCGTCGGCGCGCACCGCCACCAGCACCCGGTGTCCCTCGGCGCCGAGGATCGCGGCCAGGCGCCCGGCGAGGCCCTCCACCGCCCCCGGGTAGCCCAGCGTGTCCGCCAGCGCGCCGACCGCGCCGGCGTCGTCGGCGGTGGCCGGCCGGATCTCCACCGTCATGATGCCTCCCGCGGGTCGGCTCAGTCGTCGGTGGCGTAGGTCTCGACGATGTAGCCACCCGACTTCTCGTCGTGCTGCAGCGTGAGCAGGCCACGCTCGCCGGCCTCCTCGAGCAGCTGGCCGAAGCTGCGGAAACCGTGATAGCTCTCGTTGAAGCCGGGCTTACGGCGCTTGAGCGCCTGCTTGACCATCGAGCCCCAGACCTTGTCCTCCTCGCCGCGCTCGCGGAACAGGTCCTCGACCGTCGCGAGCACGAGGTCGATTGCCTCCTGTCTGCGATCGTCCGCCGTCTCCGCCTTCGACGCCTTCTTCTTGGACGCGGACTTCTTGCCGGAGCGGCGCTTGCGCCGGCCGGGCTTCTCGTCATCGCGCACCAGGTCGTCGTAGAAGATGAACTCGTCGCAGTTGGCGATCAGCAGGTCCGACGACGAGCTCTTCACGCCCACCCCGATGACCAGCTTCGCGTTCTCGCGCAGCTTGCTCACCAGCGGCGAGAAATCGGAATCCCCGCTGACGATCACGAAGGTGTCCACGTGGCCCTTCGTGTAGCAGAGGTCGAGCGCGTCCACGACCATGCGGATGTCGGCGGAGTTCTTGCCGGACTGGCGCACGTGCGGGATCTCGATCATCTCGAACGAGGCCTCGTGCATGGCCGGCTTGAACTCGCGGTAGCGGTTCCAGTCGCAGTAGGCCTTCTTGAGGACGATGTTGCCCTTGAGCAGCAGGCGCTCGAGGACCTTGCTGATGTCGAAGGCCGAGTACTTCGCGTCGACCACGCCGAGCGCGATGTTCTCGAAATCGCAGAACACGGCCATGTTGTGGATGTTGTTGTGCTCGGCCATCGGCCTCTCCGGCATCCGCGCGGGCCACGCAGCCCGCGCGCCGATTGTACGCACCCGGCGGGCGCCTGCGGTGGCCGCGTATCAGGCCGGCTCGCTGTCGAAACGCGGCAATCGCTCGAGCGCGGCCTCCACCTCGGCCTCGGGATACTCGAAGTCCTCGAGCTCGCCGGCGAGGTAGCGGTCGTACGCGGCCATGTCGAAGTGCCCGTGACCGGAGAGCGTGAACAGCAGCGTCTTCGCCTCGCCGCTCTCCTTGCAGCGCAGCGCCTCCTCGATCGCCCCGGCGGCGGCGTGCGCCGACTCCGGCGCGGGGATGATGCCCATCGTCTGCGCCACGAGCTGGCCCGCGCGGAACGTGGCCATCTGCCGCGGCGCCACGGCCTCCAGGATGCCGTCGTGGTAGAGCTGGGAAACCAGCACCGAGTCACCGTGGTAGCGCAGGCCGCCCGCGTGGATGCCGGGCGGCATGAAGTCGTGGCCCAGGGTGTACATCTTCATGATCGGCGTGAGCCCGACCGAGTCGCCGTAGTCATAGGCGAAGTGCCCGCGGGTCAGCGTCGGGCACGAGGCGGGCTCGCACGCGACCAGGCGGACGTCGCGGCCGGCGGCCTTGTCGGCGAGGAACGGGAACATCATGCCGCCGACGTTCGAGCCGCCGCCGCAGGGGGCGAAGATCGCGTCGGGGTAGTCGCCGGCGATCTCCAGCTGCTTCTTCGTCTCCTGGCCGATCACGGTCTGGTGCAGGAGCACGTGGTTGAGCACCGATCCCAGGGCGTAGTTCGTGTCGGCGCGCCCGGCCGCCTCCTCCACCGCCTCGGAGATGGCGAGCCCGAGCGAGCCCGGGTTGTCCGGGTCGGCCGCGAGCGCCTGGCGGCCGGTATCGGTCAGCTCCGACGGGCTGGGGATCACCTCGCCGCCCCACAGCTGCATCATCGACTTGCGGAACGGCTTCTGCTCGTAGCTCACGCGCACCATGTAGATGCGCACGTCGAGCCCGAACAGCTGCCCCGCCAGCGCGATGGACGAGCCCCACTGGCCCGCGCCGGTCTCGGTGGTCAGGCGGTGGATGCCCGCCTCGTGGTTGTACCAGGCCTGGGGCACGGCCGAGTTGGGCTTGTGCGAGCCGGCCGGGCTCACGCCCTCGTACTTGAAGTAGATCCGCGCCGGCGTGCCGAGGCGCTGCTCGAGGCGCTGCGCACGGTAGAGCGGCGACGGGCGCCACAGCGCCAGCGCCGCGCGCACCGGCTCCGGGATCGGGATCCAGCGCTCGCTCGAGACCTCCTGCTCGAGGATCCCCGGCGGGAACAGCGCGGCCATCGCCTCCGGCGGCACCGGCGTGCCGTCCGGGCCGAGGTAGGGTGCCGGCGGATTCGGCATGTCGGCGACGACGTTGTACCAGTGCGTCGGCAGGTCCGACTCCGGGAGCCAGATCTTGGTGTCGGTCACGGTATGCCTCTTGCTTGGGGCCACGGGCGGCGCCGGCATTCTACCGCAGGCCCGGGCCGGGCTCACGGCTGCCGTTGCGCGGCGCGCGCGCACCGGCCGTCGCCGGGCGCTTGCAGCCGGGGCCCGCGCGCACAACAATGGTGCCCGGCGACGGCCCGCCGGCCGGCGAACTTACGTCAGGGACTTCACGCAACATGAGACCGATAACCGCCATCGTGCTGTTCGCCCTGCTCGCCCCCGCGGGCGCCGCCGCGGCCACCTCGGACGTCTTCCCGCGCCCGCCCGAGCTCGAGCCGGCGGTGGACTTCTGGACCCGGATCTACTCGCAGGTCTCGACCGACGGCGGCCTGCTGCACGACCGCGACGACCTGGCGATCGTCTACGAGCACGTCGACCTGCCCGACGGCCTGAACCGCCGCCAGCGCAGCGCGCACGTGCGCGAGCGCAAGAAGCACTACCGTCGCGTGCTGCTCGACATCGCCGGCAGCGAGCGCTCCGATCTCGGCCCCGAGGCCCGGCGGATCCTGTCACTGTGGCCGGACGGGGTCAGCGACGCGCGCCTCGAGCGCGCCGCGTACAACATCCGCTTCCAGCTCGGCCAGGCGGACAAGTTCCGCGCCGGGCTGGTGCGCTCGGGGGCCTGGGAGCCGCACATCCGCCGTACCCTGCAGCGCATGGGGCTGCCCGAGGAGCTCGCGGCGCTGCCCCACGTCGAGTCGTCGTTCAACCCCGACGCCTGGTCGCGCGTGGGTGCCGCCGGCCTGTGGCAGTTCACGCGCTCGACGGGGCGGCGCTACATGCGCATCGACCACGTCGTCGACGAGCGCATGGATCCGTTCAGATCGACCATCGCGGCGGCGCGCCTGCTGGAGCACAACTACTCGGTCACGGGCAGCTGGGCGCTCGCCCTCACGGCCTACAATCATGGCCTCGCGGGCATCCGCCGGGCCGTGCGCAAGGTCGGCACGAGCAACATCGCGACCATCGCCCGGCGCTACGACAGCCGCACGTGGGGCTTCGCCTCGCGCAACTTCTACGCCGCGTTCCTGGCGGCGGTGGAGGTCGACTTCCACGCCGAGCGCTACTTCGGCGACGTGCGCCGGCGCGAGGCCATCGCCAGCGAGACGGTCGAGCTGCCTTTCTATGCCTCGGTCGATGCCCTCGCCGATGCCTTCGAGGTCGACCGCGGCCGCCTGCACGAGCTCAACCGTGCGCTGCGCGACCCGATCTGGGAAGGCCTCAAGCGGGTGCCGCGCGGCTACGAGCTGCGGGTGCCGTCGGGACCGGACCGCGCACCGGCGCAGGAGCTGCTCGCCCGGGTCGCCGACGGCGCGCGCTACTACGCCCAGGTCCCGGACCGCTACCACCGCGTGCGCCGCGGCGAGGCGCTGTCGACCATCGCGCGGCGCTACGGCGTGTCGACGCGCGAGCTGGTCGCGCTCAACAACCTCCCGAGCCGCAACTTCATCCGCGCGGGCCAGACCCTGCGCCTGCCGGTCCCGGCGGCGACGCCCAGGCCAGCGCCAGCGCCGGCGATGGCACCTACACCGTGCGCCGCGGCGACACGCTCTCGGGCATCGCCCGGCGCGTCGACCTCAGCGTCGGCAGCATCGCCGCGGCCAACGGCCTCGACAACCAGCACCGCATCTATCCGGGACAGGAGCTGCGTGTCGACGGACGGCCCGCACCCGACGCGGACGCCGTGGTCGCCGACGCGAGCGGCAGCGAGGCGGCGCACGCGCCGGCCCGGGAGACCGTGGTGGCGCTCGCCGCCAGCGGCGGTGGATCCATTCAGAGTGACGCGGCCCCCGGGCTCGAGGGCGCCACCGGCGCGACGGACGCGGACACGACGGCGTCGGGCGGGCAGGCAGACCCCGCGCCCGCGGACGCGGCGCCCGCGACCACGGTGGGCGCGGTCCACGCCGCGGCCGCCGAGGCCGGCGACGCGAGCCCGGCCACGCCGCAGCGCCTGGTCCTGATGGGCGGCCTGCGCCGCCTGGGGCCGCCGGCGTCGGCGGTCGACGACGCCGGCTTCGTCGACGCCACCGCGCCCGAGGACGCCGAGCCCGCGCCGGCGCACGACCTCTCGGCCGACCCGAGCGACTATGCGGTCGGCGACGACGGCACGATCGAGGTGCAGGCGGCGGAGACCCTCGGGCACTACGCCGAGTGGCTCGACCTGCGCGCGAGCCAGCTGCGGCGCGTCAACGACATGCGCTATGGCACCCCCGTCGTGATCGGCAAGCGCCTGGAGCTGGACTTCTCGCGCGTCGAGCCGGCGACCTTCGAGGAGCGCCGCCTGCAATACCACGAGGAGCTCCAGGGCCGGTTCTTCGAGCAGTTCCGGATCACCGGTACCGAGCGCGAGCTGGTGCAGCGCGGCGACTCGCTGTGGACCCTGGCGCGGCGTTCCGACAACGTGCCCGTGTGGCTGCTGCGCCAGTACAATCCCGACCTGGACTTCAGCGCGCTGCGGCCGGGCATGCCGGTGACCCTGCCGGTGGTCGAGCGCCAGGCGCAGGGCGGGGACGAAGCCGGCAGCACCCGGGCCGAGGCCGACGGCGCGGCGACCGGCGCCTGACCCGCGGGCGCGGCCGCCGGCCCGGGGGCCGAGCGACGGACGGGGCATGAGCACGCACGCCCTGCCGGGGGCCTGCCTCCCGGGCCAGTACGCCTTCGTCGATCTCGAGACCACCGGCTGCGACCCCGGGCGCGACCGCATCATCGAGCTCGCGGTGGTCGCGGTCGACGACGGGCGTGTCGTCGACGAGTGGAGCTCGCTGGTCGACCCCGGCACCCGCATCGCGCCGACCATCGAGGGCCTGACCGGGATCGGTGACGCCATGGTCGCGTCGGCCCCGGCATTCACGGCCCTGCGCGACGAGCTGCGCGCGCGCCTGCGCGGGCGCGTGCTCGCGGCGCACAACGCGCGCTTCGACTACGGCTTCCTGCGCAACGCCTTCGCACGCGAGGGCGTCGGGTTCCGTGCCCCCCTGCTGTGCACCCTGCGCCTGGCGCGCTCGCTCTACCCGCGCCTGCGCCGCCTCGGGCTGGAACGCGGCAGCGGCACGCGGCCGCGCTTCGCACGCCAGCTGCGGCGCTGCCACGGCGCCTGCACCGGCGCGCGAGGCGCCCGTGCGCTTCAACCTGCGCCTGGTCGAGGCGCTGGCGCCGCGGCGCATACGGCCCTGGCCCTGGACGGGTCGGTCGCGATCCCCGAGGAGGACCCGGCCACCGGCCGCGCGGAGCTCCACGTCGTCGACCGCTGGCGCTACCTCGGCAGCACCCGTGAGCCGTCCGAGCTGGGCGAGCTCGCGCGGGCGAGCGCCGGCGCGCCCTTCGACCGCGACCACTACCGCCTGCTGGCGCGCTGGCTCGCGCGGCACCCCGGGAAGGCGCGCCCGCTGGCGCGGCCGGGCGCACCGGCGACGGCATGAGCGCGGGCGTCCCGCCGCCCGATGCCGAGCGCCTGCAGCGGGTGGCGGCGGCACGGGGCACGAGCGAGTACGACACGTTCGTGCACGCCTGGTCGGCCTGGCACGGCGAGGCCGCGCCGGCCGGGCGCATCGACGCCGATTTCGCCACCTACCTGCGTACCCAGGCCGTGCCTCCCTATGTTCGGCACTTCGTGCGCACCTGGCTGGCACACCACCCCGGGGTCGTCGACGAGCACCTGCGCGAGCGCCGGGCGCTGCGGCGGGCGCGCCTGCTCGCGCTGGCGCTGATCGTGCTCGCGGTCGGCGCCGCGATGCTCGCCGGGCGACTGCTCTGAGATATGCGGGCTAGCAGCCCGGGTACGCGTGATGCTGCTGCGCGCGCACGCATGGCGGCCGCGCGCCCGCGGCGGCGGCGAAGCCCTGGAGACCGACCCCGCGCCGTCCCGTCACGGCCCCGGCGCTGGTTTTTTCTTGACCATTCAATCAAGAATCCGTACGGTGATCCCGGCACGAGCACGGAGGACCCGGATGCCCAAGCTGGGGATGCAGCAGATCCGGCGCCGGCAGCTGATCGACGCCACCATCGAGACGATCGAGGCCCACGGCTTCGCCGAGACCACGACCGCGCGGATCAGCAAGGCGGCCGGGCTCTCCGGCGGTATCATCAGTCACTATTTCGGCGGCAAGCACGCGCTGCTCGCGGCCACCATGCGGGCGCTGCTCGCCGAGCTCCAGGCCGAGACGGTGACGCGCCTGCGGGGCGCCGGCGGCGACCCGGTCGCGCGCGTCGAGGGGGTGATCGCGGCCAACTTCGCGCCCGAGCAGTTCACGCCGCGCGTCACCGCGGCGTGGCTCGCGTTCTACGGCCAGGTGCCGCACTCGCCCGAGCTGGCGCGCCTGCACCGCGCCTACGTGCGCCGCCTCGGCTCGAACCTGCGCCACGCGTTCCGCCAGCTGCTGCCGCCGGCGCCGGCCGAGCGGGCCGCCGAGGGCATGGCCTCGCTGATCGACGGCATCTGGGTGCGCGCGGCGCTGGGCCACCGGGCACCCGACGTCGCCCAGGACCACGCGCTGGCGGACGACTACCTGCGCATGATGCTCGACTACTACCGCGCCGGCGGCCGCGCCGACGCCATCGAATCATCGGGATGACCGACATGCAGCTCGACGACGCAAGGCTGTTCATCGACGGCGACTTCCGCGACGCCGCCTCCGGCGAGACCTTCGCCGACGTCAACCCGGCCGATGGGCGCACCCTGTGCCACGTGGCCCTCGCCGGGAGCGAGGACGTCGACCGCGCGGTCGCGGCGGCCGCGCGGGCGCAGCGCGAATGGGCGCGCACACCGGCCGCCGACCGCGGTCGCATCCTGCGCCGCGCGGCGGAGCTGCTGCGCGCCAACGTCGACGAGATCGCGCGCCTGGAGAGCCTGGACACGGGGCGGCCGATCCAGGAGACGCCGGAGGCCGACGTGGAATCCGGGGCCGCCTGCCTCGAGTTCTTCGGCGGCATCGCCGCGGGCATCAACGGCGAGTACACCGACCTCGCGCGCGCCTTCGTCTACACGCGCCGCGAGCCGCTCGGCGTCTGCGGCGGCATCGGCGCCTGGAACTACCCGCTGCAGATCGCCTGCTGGAAATCCGCCCCCGCGCTCGCCACGGGCAACGCGATGGTCTTCAAGCCGGCGGAGCTGACGCCCCTGACCGCGCTCAAGCTCGCCGGGATCTATCGCGAGGCCGGCCTGCCGGCGGGCCTGTTCAACGTGGTGCAGGGCTTCGCGGACACCGGCAAGGCCCTGACCGACCACCCCGGCATCGCCAAGATCTCGCTCACCGGCGAGGCCGGCACCGGCAGGAAGGTGATGGCCGCGGCGGCCGGCACGCTCAAGCAGGTGACCATGGAGCTCGGCGGCAAGTCGCCGCTCGTGATCTTCGCCGACGCCGATCTCGACGAGGCGGTGTCCGCGGCCATGATGGCCAACTTCTACAGCCAGGGCGAGATCTGCACCAACGGCACGCGCGTGTTCGTCGAGTCCTCGATCGAGGCGGCATTCCTCGAGCGCCTCAAGACACGCACCGAGCGCCTCAGGCTGGGCGATCCGCTCGACCCGGCGACCCAGGTGGGGCCGCTGATCTCCACCGATCACATGGAGGGCGTGCTCGGCTACATCGAGGCGGGCAAGTCGAGCGACGCGCGCCTCGTGTGCGGCGGCGCGCGCGCCACCGAGGGCGCGCTCGGCGACGGCGCCTACGTGCACCCGACGGTCTTCGCGGGCTGCAGCGACGACCAGCGGATCGTGCGCGAGGAGATCTTCGGGCCGGTCATGTCGGTACTGACCTTCGACGACGAGGACGAGGTCGTGCGACGCGCGAACGACACCGAGTACGGCCTCGCTGCCGGGGTGTTCACCAGCGACCTGACGCGGGCGCACCGCGTGGCCGCGGAGCTGCAGGCCGGCGTGGTCTGGGTGAACAACTACAACGTCACCCCGATCGAGATGCCCTTCGGCGGCGTCAAGGCCTCGGGCCTGGGTCGCGAGAATGGCTGGGCCGCGATCGAGTTCTACACCCAGCGCAAGAGCGTCTACGTCGAGCTCCAGGGCGTCGACAGCGCCTACGAGTAGGGCCGGCAGCAGCACACGGGCGGCCGCGGCACACGGGGAAACGACCGAGAGGAATCGATGACGGGCGACGAGCGCCAGGATCAGTGGGACTACATCATCGTCGGTGCGGGCTCGGCCGGCTGCGTGCTCGCGCGGCGCCTGAGCGAGGACCCGGAGACGCGCGTGCTGCTGCTCGAGGCAGGGGGACACGCGCCGCACTGGGACTGGCGCATCCACATGCCGGCCGCGCTGTCCTACCCGATGAACTCCACGACGTACAACTGGGACTACATGACGGTCCCGCAACCGAACCTGGCGAACCGGCAGATGCACACGCCGCGCGGGCGCGTGCTCGGTGGCAGCTCGGCGATCAACGGCATGGCCTACGTGCGCGGCCACGCGCGCGACTACGACCGCTGGGCGCAGGATCCGGCGCTGTCGCACTGGTCGTACCAGCACTGCCTGCCCTACTTCCGCCGCGCCGAGACGCGCGACCTCGGCCCGGATGACTACCACGGCGGCGACGGCCCGCTGTTCGTGACCACGGGACGCGGCTGGTCGCCGCTCTACGACGCCTTCGTCGAGGCCGGCAAGCAGGCCGGCTACCCGTACACCGCGGACATGAATGGCTACTGCCAGGAAGGCTTCGGGCCGATGCAGATGACGGTCAAGAAGGGGGTGCGCTGGAGCACGGCGCGCGCCTACCTCGAGCCGGTCATGGATCGTGCGAACCTCGAGGTTCGCACCCACGCGCTGAGCACGCGCATCCTGTTCGACGGCAAGCGCGCGACGGGCATCGAGCACACGCGCCGCGGCCGCACCGAGCAGGCGCACGCCGGCCAGCGGGTGATCCTTGCCGGCGGCCCGATCAACTCGCCGCAGCTGCTGATGCTCTCCGGCATAGGACCGGGCGAGCACCTGCGCGAGCACGGCATCGACGTGCGCGTCGACCTGCCGGGGGTGGGCAGCAACTACCAGGACCATCTCGAGCTGTACGTGCAGCAGCACTGCAAGCAGCCGGTGTCTCTCTACCCGGCGCTCAAGCCGCTGCACAAGATCAGGATCGGCATGCAGTGGTACCTGCTGCACACCGGTCACGGCGCGACCAACCATTTCGAGGCCGGCGGCTTCATCCGCTCGCAGGCGGGCGTCGAGCACCCGGATCTGCAGTATCACTTCATGCCGATCGCGATCCGCTACGACGGCAAGAGCCCGGTGTCCGACCACGGCTTCCAGGCCCACGTCGGCCCGATGCGCTCGAGGTCGCGCGGCACGGTGCGCCTGCGCTCGACCGACCCGCGCCGGCACCCCGTGATCGACCCGCAGTACATGAGCTTCGAGGAGGACTGGGAGGAGATGCGCGCCGGCATTCGCCTGACGCGCGAGATCTTCGAGCAGTCGGCGCTGGCGGAATATGCCGGCGGCGAGATCGCGCCGGGCCCGGACGCCACCTCGGACGAGGCGCTCGACGAGTTCATCGCCCAGGCGGCCGAGAGCGCGTATCACCCCTCGTGCACCTGCGCGATGGGCTCGGGGACCGAGTCGGTGGTCGACGGCAGCACGGCCGTGCACGGCGTCGAGGGACTCAACGTGGTCGACTCGTCGATCATGCCGACGATCGTGAGCGGAAACCTGAACGCGCCGACGATCATGCTCGCGGAAAAGGCCGCGGACCTGATCGCCGGCCGTGACCCGTTGCCGCCCGCGGAGGCGCCCGTATGGGTGCATCCGCAGTGGCAGACGCAGCAGCGCTGAGGGACGCGGCCGCCGGCCGCGCCGACCCCGGCGCGCGGTTGACCCTGGTCGCACGCGCGATCAGGCTCGATGCGCAAGCGGGTCGCGTCGCCCCTGGTGGGCAAGTCGCGACCCACGCCGGCCCGCAGCGGCCGGCGACACACACTTCACTGGGTGGAGGTCAATGATGATCAAGAAGACCCTGACGGCCCTCGCGGCGGCATCCGCGCTGGCCATCGGCTCGACGGCGACGGCCGCCGAGGACGCGTCGTGCGGGACCGTCCGCTTCGGCCAGGTGAACTGGACCGGCGTCTCTGCCAAGACGGAGACGGCGACCTGGCTGATGCAGCAGCTCGGCTACGAGACCGACCTGATCACGGCCTCGGTTCCGATCATGTTCCAGTCGCTGGCGAACGACGAGCGTGATGCGTTCCTCGGCCTGTGGCTGCCGACGCAGCGCAGCATGGTCCAGGACAACATGAAGAAGGGCTCGATCGACATCGTCACCAAGAACCTCGAGGGGGCCAAGTACACGGTCGGCGTGAGCCAGGCCGCCTGGGAGGCCGGTGTCAAGCACTTCAAGGATCTCGACGAGCACAAGGAGAAGTTCGGCGGCACCATCTACGGCATCGAGGCCGGCAACGACGGCAACCAGATCATCCAGACGATGATCGACGACGACGTCTACGGCCTCGGCGACTGGGAGCTGCAGCCCTCGAGCGAGGCGGGCATGCTGACGCAGGTTCAGCGCCGGCACAATCGTGACCAGTGGACTGCCTGGCTCGCCTGGGCGCCGCACCCGATGAACCTGAACATCGACCTCAAGTTCCTCAAGGGCGGCGCCGACTACTGGGGCCCGAACCAGGGCGGCGCCACGGTCTACACGCTCACGCGCGCGGGCTATGCCTGGCAGTGCCCGAACGTGGGCCAGTTCCTCGAGAACTACACGTTCACGGTCGAGGAGCAGTCCGCGATGGCCGGCTACGTCATCAATGACGAGATGGACTACGCCGAGGCCGGGCGCAAGCTGATCCAGGACAAGCCCGAGCTGATCGAGCGCTGGTTCGGCCAGGGCGGCACCTACCAGACCGGCCCGGTCAAGAATCGCGACGGCAGCAAGAACGCCGCCGACGTGATTCGCAGCGCGCTCGACATGTAAGCGTCAGCGCGACGCACGCAGGACGCGTTCGAGGCCCCGCTCCGCCGGAGCGGGGCCTTTTTCGTTGTCGCCCCCGCGGCCCGCAACGTGCTTTCCCCGGCGCCGATCGAAGCCCGTAGGCGCGCTTTTGCGAAGGAAACGCGCGCAGATTCAGGCACCGCACGAACGCGCGTTTGCCACGCGCGTGTGCGTAGCGCGGGGGGCGCAATGCGCGCGTCCGCAATGCGCGCGTCCGCACTTCGCGCGGAATCGCGCCTTCGGCGGAAACGCGCCTACGCGGAAACGCGCCTACGCGGGAACGCGCCTACCCGGACCGGCCGCCGCGGAACGCCACCAGGGCGTGGAAGATCGTGGGCACCTGGTCGCGGGGGTGCGGGGCGATCAGGGTGATCAGGCTCTGCTCCAGCCCCGCCAGCAGGGCCACGGGCGCGCCCACGTGCAGCGGCCAGGCCGGTCCGCCCGCGAACAGCACGAGCACCGCCACCGACAGCAATGCGACCGCGAGCTTGGCCGACCACGTGTGGTAGGCGGACAGGCGCCGGAAGCGCAGCAGCGCAAGTGCGCCGGGCAACGCATAGCCGACCACCACCAGCGCGAACCAGCTCCACTCGCGCGCCACGATCTCCGGCCAGAGCCACCAGCCGCCGAGCGGCACCGCGACGTAGACGGCGTAGTCGGCGAGCGAGTCCAGGCGCGCCCCGAGGCGACTGGTGGCGCCCAGGCGCCGCGCCAGCCAGCCGTCGACGGCGTCCGACAGCACCGCGGCGAGCAGCACGACCAGGAAGGCCAGCGGCCGATCCAGCCATGCCAGCACCAGCAGCGGCGGGATCGACGCCAGTCGCAGGGCGCTCAGCAGGTTCGGCAGTGACCGCATGGGGCGATGGCGCTTCCGGCGCAGATGTTGCAGATGTGCGCGAAGTGTAGTAATGGCGTGGCGCCGCAGGAACGGGAATATGCTGCCGGGCCGAATCCTCCGGCCACTGGCCGTGGCCGGTTTTGCCGGCGCGGTCGCCGTGGCCGCCATCAGTGTCGCGGCTGCCGGGCCAGACGCCGGCAGCCGCGTCGCCATCGCCGCCCTGCTGGCCGCCGGCGCCGCCGGCGGTGCGTTCTGGGTCGTGGCGCGCCGGGCCCGCGCGCAGCTCGACGAGCGCGCGCGTCGCCTGCTGGCGGTCGCCGAGCGTACCGCCGGGCCACTGACGGCGAGCGGTGGCCACGAGCGCCTCGATGCGTTCGCCCGCGTCGCGCGCTCGCTGCATGCCCTCGCGCGCCGGGCCCAGACCGCGCACCTCGAGTTCCTCGAGGCGGAGCGCCGCTTCCGCGCACTCGCCGACGGCTCCGTCCAGGGCGTGCTGATCGAGCGCGACTGGAAACCCCTCTACGCCAACGACGCGCTCGCGACGCTGCTCGGCCTCGATTGCGCGGAGACAGTGGAGCAGCTGCCCTCGCTCGAGCCCTTCGTCGCGCGCGCCGACCGGCGCCGCCTGCGCCAGCACGCGGACGACCGCGCCGCCGGCCGCGATGTCACCGAGCAGTACGAGTTCGCCGCCATCCGGCGCGGCGGCGACATCGCGCTGATCGAGGCGCGCGCGCGCTCCGTCGAGTGGCGCGGGCGCATCGCCACCCAGCACACCATGATGGACATCACGGCCCGGCGCCGCGCGGAGCACGCGCTGCGTGAGCGCGAGCAGCAGATCCGCGCGATCTTCGATTACAGCCCGGCCGAGATGCTGATCAAGGACAACGACGGCCGCTACGTGTTCGTCAGCCGGCGCTTCGAGCGCGTGCTCGGCGTGAGCAACGCCGAGGCCCGCGGCAAGCTGCCACACGAGCTCTACCCGGCGGAGCGCGCCGACGCCATCCGGGCGCACGACCTCGAGGTGCTCGAGTCCGGGCGGGTCATCGAGCGCGAGGAGCAGATCGAGCTGCCCGACGGCGAGCACACGGTGCTCACGGTCAAGTTCCCCATCCCCGACACCTCCGGCAACCCGGTCGGCATCGGTGCGATGATGACCGACCTGACCGAACGGCGCAGCACCGAGGCGGCGCTGCGCGCCAGCGAGACGCGCTTCCGCGACTTCGCCGAGACCGCCGCGGACTGGTTCTGGGAGATGGACGCCGCGCACCACTTCACGTACCTCTCCGAGCGTTTCCAGGAGGTCACCGGGGTCGATCCCGACACCGTGCTCGGCTGCTCGCTGCAGGAGGCCTTCGCGGACCACATCGCCGAGATCGACGGCCAGGCGTCGGGCACGTCCGCGCTCGCCGGCAGCCAGGCATTCGAGGTCGAGCTGCATTTCTCGAAGGCCCCCGACCAGCGGCGCGTGTTCCACCTGAGCGGCAAGCCCGTCCACGATGACAACGGCACCTTCACCGGCTACCGCGGCACCGGGCGCGACATCACGGAGGCGCGACGGCTCTCCGAGCAGCTCTCGTTCCAGGCCGCGCACGATCCGCTCACGGGGCTCTGCAACCGCCGCGAGTTCGAGACGCGGCTGGAGCGCGCGGTGACCGGTGCGTCCGAGCACGGCACGGAGCACGCCCTGTGCTACCTCGATCTCGACCAGTTCAAGGTGATCAACGACACCAGCGGCCACGTCGCCGGCGATGAGCTCCTGCGCCAGCTCGGGATGCTGCTGTCGGGCCACCTGCGCTCGCGCGACACCCTGGCGCGCCTCGGCGGCGACGAGTTCGGGGTGCTGCTCGAGCACTGCTCGGTCGACCAGGCCTGGGCGATCGCCAACACCATCCGCGAGGCGATCGAGGAGTTCCGCTTCGCCTGGGAGAGCAAGACCTTCAGCATCGGCGTGAGCGTCGGCCTGGTACCGGTGAGCGGTCAGGGCGAGAGCATCTCCACGCTCATGTCGGCGGCGGACTCGGCCTGCTACGCGGCCAAGGAGCAGGGCCGCAACCGCATCCAGGTCTACCACGAGGAGGACTCGCAGCTCGCGCGGCGCTACGGCGAGATGGCCTGGGTGTCGCGCATCCAGCACGCGCTCGACGACGACCGCTTCGAGCTCGCGTTCCAGCCCATCGTCGCGCTGGCAGCCGACGCCGACGAGCCACCACACTACGAGATGCTCGTGCGCCTGCGCGAGGATTCCGGCGAGCTCGTCCTGCCGGGCGCCTTCCTGGCGGCGGCCGAGCGCTTCAGCCTCGCCGTCGGCATCGACCGCTGGGTGGTCGACAATGCCTTCCGCTGGTTCGCCGAGCGCGCACGCCGGCGCCAGGACCCGATGCTGTGCTCGATCAACCTGTCGGGGCACTCGCTCTCTGACGAGGGCTTTCTCGATTACGTGATCGCGCAATTCGACGAGCTGCTGATCGATCCCTCGCAGGTGTGCTTCGAGGTGACCGAGACCGCGGCGATCTCGAACCTGGCGAGCGCCACGCGTTTCATCAACGTGCTCAAGGAGGTCGGCTGCCTGTTCTCGCTCGACGACTTCGGCAGCGGCCTGTCCTCGTTCGCCTACCTCAAGAGCCTGCCGGTCGACTTCGTGAAGATCGACGGCCTGTTCGTGCGTGACATCGTCGACGACCCGCTCGACCTCGCGCTCGTGCGCTCGATCAACGAGATCGGCCACACCATGGGCAAGCGCACCATCGCGGAGTTCGCCGAGACGCCCGGCGTGCTCGAGAAGCTGCGCGAGATCGGCGTCGACTATGCCCAGGGCTACTCGCTCGGCATGCCGCAGCTGCTCACGGACATCGACTCCCAGCCCCGCGCCACCCAGCGCAGCTGAGCGCGCCAGGCCGGTGCCCAGCTTCTTCCCGCAGGAGCGGGCTTGATCGCGAACAGGGACTGGCGTGTTCGGCCTGTGGCCTGGAAGCGTCGTGCGTTGCCTCTCGCCAAGGCGCCAAGGGCGCAAAGAAGCGCAAAGAATGTGAAGAATGAAAAGCGGCGGGGCCTTGCGCGGAGGCACGTGCCTGCTGTCGTGGGCGCGACCATTCGTCACGGATGGCGGGCTCGCGAATCGGCAACGGCCACCGCGCCCACCGGCAGACATCGCCGTCATCGCGAGGCCGGCGCAGCAACGTCATTGCGAGCCCCTCAGGCCCCCCCGGCGGGGGGCCTCGAACCGAAGATGAACAGGGAAGTTCATTAAGAGCCCCTCAGGCCCCCGGCAGGGGGCCCCGAACCGGGGATGACGTCGTTGCGTCATCACGAGTCGCGACGAGCGGTATCGGACCGCCGCCGCCGAAACGAAGGGCTCCCTCTCCCGCTTCGCGGGAGAGGGACGGGGTGAGGGGCGTCGAGGCAGGCACCACCGCATTGGGGCCTCTGGCACGGGGCTCCGCAATGCCCTGGGTGCATGGCGTGGCGAGGGTGCAATGCGCGCGTTCGCCTGCGGCGAAAACGCGCCTACTGCGCTGTGGCCGGACGGATGGTCGATGTCATTAAGAGCGCAGCGTGGCAACGGCCGTGGCGATCCAGGACGGCATTCGAATCCGCATGCAACCTCCTGGATTGCCACGGTGGCCTGCGGGCGCCTCGCAATGACCCGGTGCTACGGGCCCCGCCGTGGTGGGCTCGCGCCCCCGCCATGTTCATCCTTCGCGTTCTTTGCGTCCTTGGCGCTCTTGGCGAGAGACCACGCACGGCGCCTCTGAACCACAGGCCGACCACGCCGGTCCACGTGCGCACGCGACGTCCCCGCTACAATGACCGCGCGTGCGCCCGCATCGAAGCGGCGACGCCCGGAGCGGACCATGGCCCACGACAGCCCGATCGCCGCGCTCGACGACGTCCACTGCGCCTACCGCGAGGCGGGGCGGGAGCACGAGATCCTGCGCGGCGTGAACCTGCGGATCGCCCGCGGCGAGGCGGTCGCCCTGCTCGGGCGCAGCGGCTCGGGCAAGTCCACCCTGCTCAACGTGGTCAGCGGGCTCGCGCGCCCGAGCGCGGGGCACGTGCGCATCGACGGGCGTGACCTGACCGCGCTGTCCGAGCGCGAGCGCACCCTGCTGCGGCGGCGCTCGATCGGCTTCGTCTACCAGTTCTTCAACCTGGTCGACACGCTCGACGTGCGCGACAACGTGCTGCTGCCGCTGGAGCTCGCCGGCGGCGCCGGCGCCGAGGCGCGCGCGCGCGTCGCGGCCTGCTCGACGAGGTCGGCCTGGGCGCGCGCGCCGGTGCCATGCCCGACGCGCTCTCGGGCGGGGAGCAGCAGCGCGTGGCGCTGGTGCGCGCGCTCGCCGCCGAGCCGCCGCTGGTGCTCGCCGACGAGCCCACGGGCAACCTCGACGCCGACACCGGGACGCTGGTGCTCGACCTGCTCGAGCGCCTGGCGCGACGCGCGGGCCACGCCCTGCTGCTGGTCACGCACAGCGACGAGGTGGCGGCGCGCGCCGACCGCGTCCTGCACCTCGACGACGGTCGCATCCGCGCCGGCGCATGATCGCGCGCTGGCGCCAGGCGAGCCTGCGCTGGCTGCTGCGCCACCCGTGGCAGCTCGGCCTCGCGGTGGTGGGGATCGCGCTCGGGGTCGCGGTCGTGGTCGCGGTCGATCTCGCCACCACGAGCGCCACGCGCGCGTTCGACCTGTCGATGGAGCAGGTCACCGGCGACGCCACCCATCGCATCGTCGGCGCCCCGACCGGCCTCGACGAGGCCTTCTACCGGCGCCTTCGAGTCGAGCGCGGCGTGCGCGCGAGCGCGCCCGTGGTCGAGGGCTTCGCCGGGCTCGGCGACGAGACCCTGCGCGTGCTCGGCGTCGACCCGCTCGCCGACGTCGGTGCCTCGGGCCGGCTGGCCCGCGTCTCCGGCGAGCGCCTCGGGCGCCTCCTGAGCGAGCCCGACACCGCCCTGCTCGCCGCCGTCACGGCCCGGCGCCACGGCATCGCTGCCGGCGACACCGTCGACGTGCGCATCGCCGGGCGCCGGGTCGCGGTGCGGGTCGTCGGCCTGGTCGAGTCCGGCCGGCGCTCGGCGGCCGCGCTCGACGGCCTGCTGGTCGCCGACATCGCCACGGCCCAGGCCTGGTTCGACCGCATCGGCCGGCTCGACTACATCGACCTCGAGCTCGGCCCGGGCGCGGCGGACGGGCTCGCGGCGTGGCTGCCGGCAGGCCTGCGGCTCGAGAGCGCCGCCGGGCGCACGCGCGAGGCGCGCGAGATGACCACGGCGTTCCGCACCAACCTGCGCGCGATGGGCCTGCTCGCGGTCGTCGTCGGCGTGTTCCTGATCTACAACACCATGACCTTCACCGTGGTTCAGCGCCGGCGCCTGCTCGGCACGCTGCGCGCGCTCGGCGCTCACGCGCGCCCAGGTCCACGGCCAGGTGGTCGCCGAGACGCTGCTGCTCGGCGCCATCGGCACGGCAATCGGCCTGGCTCGCCGGCGCCGCCCTCGCCCACGGCCTGGTCGGCCTGGTCACGCGCACGATCGACGACCTCGACTTCGTGATGACCGTGCGCGAGCTGTTCGTGTCCCCGGCGGTGCTGGCGCAGGGCGCGCTCATCGGCCTCGGCGCGGCGCTCGCGGGCGCGCTCGGCCCGGCGGCCGAGGCCGCCGGCGCGGCGCCGGACACGGCCGGGCGCCGCTCCGTGATCGAGCGGCGCGCGCGCTGGCGCCGTGCCCTGGCCGAGCGCGGCCGGGCTGGCCCTGCTCGCGGTGACCGCCGTACTCGTCGCGTGGCCGGGCGGCGGCCTGGGCGCGGGCTTCGCCGCGCTGTTCGCGCTCATCCTGGGCGCGGCGCTGCTGGTCCCGGGCGCGCTGGTGCTCGCCGTGCCGCCGCTCGCGGGCCTGCTCGGCGCGGCGGTCGGCCCGCTCGGGCGCATGGCCGCGCGCGGCATCACCGCGGCGCTGTCGCGCACCGCCCTCGCCGTGATCGCGCTGACCGTGGCGCTGTCGGCGACGGTGGGCGTCGGCGTCATGATCGACAGCTTCCGCGGCACCGTGGACCGCTGGCTGCAACGCACGCTCGCCGCCGACCTCGTACCTGTCGCCGCCGGACCGGGTCGCGGCGCGCCACTTCGCGCCGCTGCCGAACGGCCTCGCCGAGACCGTGCGTGGCATCGACGGCGTCGGCGCGGTCTCCACGGGCTGGCGCGTGGAGGTGGCGGGGCCGGGCGGGCCCACGCCGCTGTTCGCGCTCGACCCGGCGCCGGCGAGCCTCGACGCCTTCCGCCTCGAGGCGGGCGACCCCGAGCGGGCGCGGGCGGCGTGGCGCGCGGGCGAGGCCGTGTGGGTCACCGAGCCCTGGGCGCGGCGCTTTGATGCCGCCGTCGGCGACACGGTCACGCTCTGGACCGACCGCGGCGAGCGCTCGGTGCCGATCGCCGGCATCTACTACGACTACAACACCGAGCGCGGCATCGTGCTCATGCACCGCGACCTCTACGAGCAGTGGTGGGACAGCGACCGCATCTCGGCGCTCGGCGTGTTCCTCGCCGCCGGTGCCGACGCTCGCCGCGGTCACCCGGCGCGTGCGCGCGCGCCGCGGCAACGGCCGCGGCACCGGTGATCGTGCGCGACAGCGCCTCGATCCGGCAGCGCTCGCTCGAGGTGTTCGACCAGACCTTCGCGATCACCACCGTGCTGCGCACCCTGGCGCTGCTGGTCGCCTTCGTCGGCGTGCTCACGGCGCTGCTGGCGCTGCAGATCGAGCGCCGCCGCGAGCTCGCGATCCTGCGCGCGACCGGCGCGACGCCGGGCCAGGTGCGCGCGCAGGTCACGCTGCAGACGGGCACGCTGGGCCTGCTTGCCGGGCTGCTGTCGCTGCCGCTCGGGCTGGTGCTCGCCGAGGTGCTGATCCACGTGATCAACCGGCGCGCCTTCGGCTGGACCATCGTCACCGACGTCGAGCCCGCGGTCCTCGTCGAGGCCGTCGCCCTGGCCGTCGTCGCCGCGCTCGTCGCCGGCGCCTGGCCGGCCTGGCGCGCCGGCCGCGTCGAGCCGGCCGCGGCCTTGCGGGCCGAGTGATGCGCGCGCTCGCCGCCGTGTCCATCGCCCTGGCGCTCGCGGGCTGCAGCGACCAGCCGCGCGCGCCGGACGGCGCCGGCATCGAGCTCACCGGTGCCCTCGGCGGCACGGCGGCCGAGGGGTTCGCGCGCGCGACCGACCCGCGCGAGTTCCGCTTCCCCTACGACCACGGCCCGCACCCGCAATACCGCAACGAGTGGTGGTACGTCACGGGCAACCTGCGCGACGAGCGGGGCCGACGCTACGGCTTCCAGCTCACCTTCTTCCGCATCGGACTCGCGCCCGGCGAGGCGGAGCGACCGTCGCGCTGGGCCACCAACCACGTCTGGATGGCGCACTTCGCGCTCACCGACGTCACCGGCGAGGCCTTCCACGACCACGAGCGCCTCGCGCGCGGCGGCGACATGGCGCTGGCCGGCGCCAGCCGCGAGCCGGTGCGCGTCTGGCTCGAGGACTGGACCCTGGAGCGCCGCGCGGACGACACCTGGCGCCTCGAGGCGTCGGCCGACGGCCAGGCGCTCGCGCTCGACCTCGCGCCGCGCAAGGCGCCGGTCCTCCAGGGCGACGCCGGCCTGTCGCAGAAGAGCGCGGCGGCGGGAAACGCCTCGTACTACTACTCGCTCACGCGCATCGCCGCCGACGGCACGCTCGCGCTGGACGGCGACGCGCGCAGCGTCACCGGCAGCGCCTGGATGGACCGCGAGTGGAGCACCAGCGCGCTCGGCCCGGACCAGCGCGGCTGGGACTGGTTCGCGCTGCAGCTCGACGACGGCACCGACGTCATGTTCTACCGCCTGCGCCGCGCGGACGGCGGCACGGACCCGCACTCGGCCGGCGTCGTCGTGGGCCCGGACGGCGCCACGCGACGCCTCGGGCGCGCGGACTTCGCCCTCGACGTCCTGGACCGCTGGACGAGCCCGCGCGGCGGCAGCTACCCGGCCCGCTGGCGCATCGACGTCGCGGGCATCGACGGCAGGCTCACCGTGGAGCCGGTGCTGGCGGATCAGGAGCTCGACGGTGTCGTGCGCTACTGGGAGGGCGCGGTGGACGTGCTGCGCGCCGGCGAGCGTGTCGGCCGGGGCTACGTGGAGCTGACCGGGTACGCGGAAGACGCTGCCGGCGCGGCGCGCAGCCGGTGAGCGCCCACCGCGTCAACGCGGGCCCGCCGCGGCCGGATCGACGTCCCGCGACGCCAGCAGCGCGGCCGCCAGCATCATGAGCCCGCCCGAGACCCGGTTGAGGCGGTTGCCGATCGCCTGCACCCGGCCCGCCAGCTGCTCGGCCAGCAGCCCCCAGGCCATGAGCAGCGTCCCGTCCACGGCCAGGTAGGTCGCGCCCAGGACCAGCAGCTGCGGCGCGATCGGGTCCGCCAGGTCGATGAATTGCGGGAACAGCGCGGCGAAGAAGAAGATCGCGCGCGGGTTGGACGCGGAGGTGACGAAGCCCTGGCGCCAGAGCCGGCCCGCGGAATACCGTGGCCCGTCGCCGCCGGGGGCACCCGCGCCGCGCGCGGTGAAGCGCCGCCAGCCGATCCACAGCAGGTAGGCGACGCCGGCCCACTTGACCACGGTGAGCAGCCAGTACGAGCTCGCGATGACCAGCGTCAGGCCGAACGCCGCCGCGGTCATCTGCAGGGCGTTGGCCGAGAGGTCGCCGCACACCGTCGCCGTGCTCCGGCGCACGCCGTGGCGCAGGCTGTTGGCGATCATCAGCGACTGGCTGGGCCCGGGCGGCGCCGCGAAGAACACCGCGAGCGTGGCCAGGTAGGCCATGTAGGTCTCGGCGATCACCTTTCGGTCCTGCCCCACCTGCTGCCGGCCGCCAGCCGGGAGGGCTCGACGGTCATCGGGCCGCTCGGGTGGAACGCCGGGGGAGCAGGCTCATCCGCTGCATCACCCCGTCGCGGCGGATCAGCCAGTGATACAGCGCGCCGGCGACGTGGATCGATACCAGTGCCAGGATCGCCAGCCCGATGCCCAGGTGCCACGTATACAGCGTCTCGGACAGCGCCTCGTTCTCCCCGATCAGGGGCGGCAGGACCCAGTGGAAGAAATTGATCGGGAAGCCGCCGGCGGCCGTCGCCATCCACCCGATCACGGGCATCGCCAGCAGCAGCACGTAGAGCAGCCCGTGCACGATCTCGCTGGCGATCCTCTGCGGCCGCGCGAGCGCGACCGCGTACGCGGGCTTGCCGCAGTACAGCCGCAGCGCCGCGCGCGCCAGCATCAGCACCAGCAGCAGCACCCCGATCGTCTTGTGGGCGATGTAGAGGGCGTTGGTCGCGCCGAGGCCGAAAGCGTCGCGCGCGCCCTCGAAACCGAGCCAGCCCAGGGTCAGGCCGATGCCCAGGGTCAGCAGCGCGAGCACCGCCACCAGCCAGTGCACCAGGCGCTGGGCCAGCGTGTACCGGGGCCAGCGGCCCGTCGCATCGATCCCGTTCGCCGTCATCGTCCGGCCCTCGCGTCCCGGCACCGCCGCAACAGCATTCTGGGGATTGGGTGCCAGAACATGCCACCCTGGGATACTGAACTCGCGTCGGTTACTGTCCCCGGATGCCCCCTTGCGTCGAGCGCCGCAGCCACGGCTCGCCGGCACAGCACCGGGGAGCGGCGACCGTTCACGCCCTGCTCGCCTCGTGGCCCCCTTCCTCGCTGTGCCCGTGGTCGGCGCGGCACAGCTCGTGGTCGCCGAGCACCTCGAGCACGCGGCAGTCGGTGACCCGGCCGCCGGCGCACTCGGAGACCATGCGGTCGAGCTCGGCCTCGAGCTCGCGCAGCAGGCGGATGCGCCGGCGCACCTCGTCGCGGTGGCGCCGCGCGATGGCGTCGATCTCGGCGCAGGGGCGCTCGCCCTCGCCCGCGAGCGCGAGCAGCTCGCGGATCCGGTCGACGGGGAAGCCGAACTCGCGCGCGTGGCGAATGAAGTGCAGGCGCCGCGCGTCGGCGGCAGAGTAGCGGCGCTGGCCGCCGGGGGTGCGGGCGCTCGGCACGAGCAGGCCCTCGCCCTCGTAATAGCGCAGGGTCTGCACGTGCAGGCCGGCCTGGCCGGCCAGCTGGCCGATGGTCAGCTCGGCGGTCGTGCTCATGACCATTGAACCTACAGTGGCTGTAGGCAGTAGCCTGCACCCGAATCCCGGCGGAGGCAATCGCCATGGCTGGCTGCTGTCACGACGAGGCGCCCGCGAGCGGCGCGAGCGCGGCGTACCGGCGCGTGCTGTGGACCGTGATCGTGCTCAACCTGGGCATGTTCGGCGGCGAGATGGTGGCCGGCCTCAAGGGCCAGTCGCTGGCGCTGCAGGCGGACGCGCTCGACTTCCTCGGCGACGGGCTGACCTACGGCCTGAGCCTGGCGGTGCTCGGGGCCGCGCTGCGCGTGCGCGCCACGGCGGCGCTGATCAAGGGCGCGTCGCTGGCGCTGCTGGCCGCGTGGATCCTCGGCAGCGCCGTCTACCGCGTGTTCGTGCTCGGCGAGCCGAGCGCGCTGATCATGAGCGCAGTCGGGGTGGCGGCGCTGGGCGTGAACGCCGTGTGCGCGCTGCTTCTGCTGCGGTATCGCGACGGCGATTCGAACGTGCGCTCGGTGTGGCTGTGCAGCCGCAACGACGCGATCGGCAACGTCGCGGTGATCGCGGCCGCGGGGCTGGTGGCGGTGAGCGGCACGTCGTGGCCCGACCTGGCGGTGGCGGCGGCGATGGCGGCGCTGTTCCTGAGCTCGTCGCTCGGGATCGTGCGCCAGGCGCTGGCGGAGCGGCGCTCGGGGGCCGTTGTGCCCGACGGGGCGGGGTAACAACGGCTGCGTCCGGCCGGGCCAGGTCCGCGAATGGATGCGCGCGTTCGCCTGCGGCGAAAACGCGCCTACGGCCCGAAGGCGAACCGCGGGCCGTGGCGCGCGCCCGGCGTGCCCGGATTGCCGCGACCGGCGCCCCGCGCGGCGCCTCGGCGATAATCGGATCCACGCATGCACGCACACGAGCATTCCCACGACCACGAACACGGGACCGGCGACCGCGGCCGGTTGCTGGCCGCGCTCGCGCTGACCGGGACGTTCATGGTCGTCGAGGCGGTCGGCGGCTGGCTCGCCGGGTCGCTGGCGCTGATCGCCGATGCGGCGCACATGCTCACCGACACCGCCTCGCTGCTGCTCGCCTGGATCGCGTTCCGGGTGAGCGACCGGCCGGCCGACCGCAGGCGCACCTTCGGCTATCACCGCTTCCCCGTGCTGGCGGCGTTCGTCAACGGCCTGGCGCTGGTCGCGATCGTGGGCTGGATCGGCTACGAGGCGGTGGCGCGGCTGCTCGAGCCCACGCCCGTGCTGGGCGGCACCATGCTCGCGATCGCCGTGGCGGGGCTGGTGGTGAACGTGGCCGCGTTCGTGCTGCTGCACGGCGGCTCGCGCACGAGCCTCAACATGCGCGGCGCGGCGCTGCACGTGCTGGGCGACCTGCTCGGCTCGGTGGGCGCGATCGTCGCCGCCGGGGTGATCGTGGTCACCGGCTGGACCCCGATCGACCCGATCCTGTCCGTGGTGGTCGCGCTGCTGGTGCTGCGCTCCGCCTGGTACCTGCTGCGCGAGGCCACCCACGTGCTGCTCGAGGGCGCGCCCGACGAGGTCGACCCGGCCGAGATCGAGCGCGTGCTGCCCGGGGCCGTCGCCGGCATCAGCGAGGTCCACCACGTCCACGCCTGGAGCCTGTCGCCCGAGCGCCCGATGCTGAGCCTGCACGCGCGCGCCACCGGCGAGGTCGAGCACGACCGCCTGGTCGCGCGCATCAAGCGCGTGCTGCGCGAGCGCTTCGGGATCGGGCACGCGACCCTGCAGATCGAGTACGGCGAGGAGTGCGTCGACCAGCGCGCGGAGGACGCGCCCGGGCGCGGCCAGGACGACCAGCGCTGACCGGGCCCGCCCCGGCTTGCAAGCGCGGCGGGCATGGCGTGCAATCGCGTGCAGGCGAGCCTCGCGGGAACACCGTTGAACATCCCCGACAGCGTGCACGACGACGTGGCGCGCGCCCTCGCCGAGGACGTCGGCACGGGCGACCTGAGCGCCGCCGCGATCCCCGCGGACCGGCGCGAGCGGGCCCGCGTGGTGGCGCGCGCGGCCGGCGTCGTCTGCGGCGGCCCCTGGTTCGACGAGGTCTTCCTGCAGGTCGACCCGGACATCACGGTCGCCTGGCACGTCGCCGACGGTACCCGCGTGGCGCCCGACGACGTGCTGTGCGAGCTCGACGGGCCCGCGCGCGGGCTCTTCACCGCCGAGCGCACCGCGCTCAACTTCCTGCAGCTGCTCTCGGGCGTCGCCACCGCCACGCGGGCCTACGTCGATGCCGTCACGGCCACCGGCGCGGTCATCCTCGACACGCGCAAGACGCTGCCGGGGCTGCGCGCGGCCGAGAAGTACGCGGTCGCCTGCGGCGGCGGGCACAACCACCGCGTGGGGCTGTTCGACGCCGCCATGCTCAAGGAGAACCACATCCACGCCGCCGGGGGCATCGCCGCGGCCGTCGCGGCAGTGCGTGCCGCGCACCCGGACGCGGCGCTCACCGTGGAGGTCGAGAGCCTGGCGCAGCTGCGTGAGGCGCTCGCGGCGGGGGCCGAGCACCTGCTGCTCGACAACTTCGATCCCGACGGGCTGCGCGAGGCGGTCGCCGAGACCGGCGGCCGCGCCCGGCTGGAGGCCTCCGGTGGGGTCGACCTGGCCACGGTGCGCGCGGTCGCCGCGACCGGCGTGGATGCGATCTCGGTCGGCGCGCTCACCAAGGACGTGCGCGCGCTCGACCTGTCGCTGCGGTTCAGCGGCGCGCCGGGGTAGGCTGCCCCCGCGGCGGCGTTTCGCCGACGCGCGGTGCCGGGGCGCACGCCGCAGGCGTTAAGCTGTGCGGTGCGGTCGTTCCACGGAGTGCGCGATGTACGCCCTGCGCGAGAAGATGGCCGAGCACGGCTTCGAGTCGAACATCGACTACGCCTACCACGTGCGCTGCGCGCTGTCGCAGCCCGACCGGCAGATCCCCGCGCTCAACGTCGAGGGCGACTCCGGGCGGCGCAAGACGGCATTCGCGATGGCGCTGGCGCATGCGCTCGAGTACCCGGAGCGCGTCTACCACGACTTCACCGAGGTCAACTCGCCCCCGCCGAAGGTCGTGCCGCCGCCGAGCACGGACGAGGACGGGCGCGAGGAGCCGCCGATCCCGGCCTTCGAGCGCGCCCTGATCGACGCCTGCGCCTTCTCCGAGGGCGAGAAGACGGTGCTCATCCTCGACCAGCTGCAGGCGGCCGACTTCCGCGAGCACCTGCGCCTGTATCGTTTCCTGGTCGAGCGCGAGTGGCACTTCCGCGATGCCGCTTTCACCGCGAACCCGCAGAACCTGTTCGTGCTGCTGATCTCCGAGGAGGGTCTCTACCACTCGCTGCAGAAGGCGAGCTTCTCGGCCTGGGTCCCGCGCGCCGCGGTCGGCGATCACGACTATACCCCGGGCGACTTCGGCCTCGGCCCCGAGGCCGAGCCGATGATGGACGCGCTCGCCGGGCTGTTCCGCGAGCTCGGCGTGCAGCCGACGCCCTCGGAATTCCGCAAGCTGCTCCACGACATCCAGCACAACGTGCGCACGGCCGACGACCTCACCCACTCGATCTACGGCTGGACCGAGGGCATCGACCGCACGCTGATCGTCTCCGAGCGCATCCAGCGTCGCATCGCCGAGATCATGCCGCTGATCGAGGAGTTCGTCGGCGTCGAGCATGTCGAGATCACCGCGGCCGACGGTTCGGTGGACGAGGGCGGCACGCTATAATCGTGGTCCACAACCGACCGGAGGCAGCATGGCGAGCACCGACGATTACGCGCGCCAGATCGAGGCGCACATCCCCGATGCGCGCGCCAGCGTGAACGGCGACGGGGGCAAGTTCGAGGCCACCGTCGTGAGCGACGCCTTCGAGGGCAAGAACCTGCTCGCCAAGCACCGCATGGTCTATGCCGCCCTGGACGAGCACATCAAGTCGGGCGCGATCCACGCGCTCAGCATCCGCGCCTACACGCCCGCCGAGTGGGCCGAGTCCGGCGGCGAGGCCTAGGAGGCTGACCGGGCAGCCGCCGACGGCCACCGTCCCGGCCGCCGCCGGTGCGCTGTTGCTCGCGATCCTGCCAGCGGGCGTATCCGGCCCCGCCACCGCCGCGTCCCCGCTCGCCTTCGCCCCGGCGGAGATCGCCGACTGGCCCCGGCGCGACTTCGCCGGCGAGACCCGCTACCGCCTCGTACGCGGCGAGGGACGCGCCGCCGTGCGCGCGCTCGCCGACGACAGCGCGACCGCGCTCTACCGCGAGGTCGACGTCGACCTGGAAGAGACGCCGCGCATCGAGTGGTCCTGGCGCGTCGAGGCGCTGCCGCGCGGGGAGGCGAGCGAGCGCACCAGGGCCGGCGACGACTACGGCGCGCGGCTGTACCTCGTGCGCGAGGGCTTCTTCGGCAAGCTCGGCGCGAACGCGCTCAACTACGTCCACGCGCGCGCCGAGCCGGCGGGCGCCACCTGGCCCAACGCCTACACCGGGCGCGCGCGCATGCTCGCGGTCGGCAGCGGCGAGGGTACCGTCGGCGAGTGGGTGACGCACCGCCGCGACATCCGCGCGGACTGGCGCAAGGCCTTCGGCGAGGATGTCGGCGAGATCCACGGCATCGCGATCATGACCGACGCCGACGACACCGACACCCGCGCGCGGGCGCTCTACGGCACGATCCGGTTCCTGCCGGCGGACACCGACTAGACTGTAGCGGCCGGGCCATGCTCGAGGTCATCGCGAGGCGCCGGCAGGCGCCGTGGCGATCCAGGACGGCACCGCAAACCGGCACGGCCGAGCTGGATTGCCACGTCGCTTCGCTCCTCTTAATGACATCGACCATCCGTCCGGCCACAGCGCAGTAGGCGCGTTTTCGCCGCAGGCGAACGCGCGCATTGCACCCTCGCCACGCCATGCACCCAGGCATTGCGGAGCCCCGTGCCAGAGGCCCCAATGCGGTGGTGCCTGCCTCGACGCCCCTCACCCCGTCCCTCTCCCGCAAAGCGGGAGAGGGGGCCCTTCGTTTCGGCGGCGGCGGTCCGATACCGCTCGTCGCGACTCGTGATGACGCAACGACGTCATCCCCGGTTCGGGGCCCCCTGCCGGGGGCCTGAGGCGCTCGCAATGACCTCGGTGGGCGTGCGTACGCCACGGGCAAATGAACGCAGCGCGTCAGGACCAGGGCAGCGCGAGCTCGCCGTCGGCGACGACGACGCCGTTGCTGTCCGCGTACACCCAGTCGCCGGGGCGAAAGGTCACGCCGCCGAACGTCACCGGCACGTCGCGGTCGCCGATGCCGCGCTTGTCGGTCTTGACCGGCACCGCCCCGAGCGCCTGGATGCCGAGCGCGGTGGTGGCGAGCGCGTCGACGTCGCGCACGCAGCCGAAGATCACCAGCCCGGCCCAGCCGTTGGCGGCGGCCTCGGCGGCGACCCGGTCGCCGAGCAGCGCGCGGCGCATCGAGCCACCGCCGTCGACCACCATGACGCGGCCCTCGCCCGCGCTCGCCGCGAGCTCCTTGACCACGGAGTTGTCCTCGAAGCACTTGACCGTGGCGACCGGCCCGCCGAAGGCGTCGATGCCGCCGAAGCCGGCCATCATGGGCTCGAGCACGCGCACGCGCTCGGGATGGGCGTCGCACAGGTCGGGGGTGGATACGCGCTCGGCCAGCTCGCTCATCGAGGCCTCCGGTTCGGGTTGCGCGCGGGCGTCACCGCGCGCCGTCGGCGCCGGCGAGCGCCTCGGGATTGACCAGGCCGTCGCAGGTCTCGCCGCGCAGCGCCTCGATCGCGAAGCGCGTGCCGAGCTCGCGGCAGTCGCGCTCGGCCTGCTCGGAGTACCAGGCGGCGTGCGGCGTGACGATGACGTCATCACGCCCGAGCAGCGGGTGGCCGCTCGGCGGCGGCTCCTCGCAGAGCACGTCGAGGCCGGCGCCGGCCAGGCGGCCGGCGTCGAGCGCGGCCACCAGCGCCGCCTCGTCGATGATGCGCCCGCGAGCGGTGTTGACCACGATGGCGCCGGCCGGCATCAGTCCCAGCGCGCGCGCGTCGACCAGCCCCTCGGTCTCCGGCGTCAACGGCGCGTGGATCGAGAGCACGTGCGCGCGCCGCAACAGCTCGTCGAGCCCGACCGGCTCGGCTCCGTGGTCGGTGATCCCGTCGTCGCCGAGATGGGGATCGTAGGCCACGAGCGTGCACCCGAGCGCCCGCGCCCGCGCGGCGCTCGCCCGCGCCTTGCGCCCGAAGCCGAGGAAGCCGAACGTGGCCTCGGCGAAGCGACGCCCGGGCGCGGCATGGCGCCACTCCCAGCCACCGCGCGCGACGTGGGCGCCGTACTGCGGCAGCCGCCGCCACAGCGCCAGCGCCAGCGCGATGACGTGGTCGGCGACCTCCTCGTCGCAGTACTCCGGCACGCGCGTGATGCGCACACCGAGGCGATTGGCGGCCTCCATGTCGATGCCGTCGAAGCCCGTGGCGTAGCGCACGATCACCTCGGGGCGGATGGCCTCCATCGCCTGCGCGTCGATCTCGGTGTAGTGCGTGAGCAGCACGTCGGCGCGACCGACCGTGCCGGCGAGATCATCGCCGGCATCCGCGAGCACGTCGAAGGTCACGTCGTCGAGCGCCGCCTCGAAGGCCGCGCGCTCGATCGAGACGTCGCCGAAGCCGTCGGGGTCCAGGTGGACCACCCGGACCGGGGATCGCTGCCTGCCCGTCATTGCCTGCCCCCCCTTGTCGGACCCCGGGCGTCGCCGGGGCGCAACGGATGCGCTCACAGGCGCGCGCTTCCGGCCCAGTCGAGCGCGAACTGGCGCGCCACCCGCCCGCTGCGCGCGCCCCGCATGAGCGCCCACTGCAGCGCGGCCTGCCGGGCCGTCTCGTCGAACGCGAGCCCGGGATCCACGCGCTCGAGCCAGGCAGCCACGATCGCGAGGTAGTCGTCCTGGCCGAACGGGTGGAACGACAGCCACAGCCCGAATCGTTCGGACAACGAGATCTTCTCCTCGACCGCCTCGCCCGGGTGGATCTCGCCGTCGACGGGCTTCGCGTCGAGGTTGTCCGACATGTACTCGGGCACGAGGTGGCGCCGGTTCGAGGTCGCGTAGATGGCGACGTTGTCGGGCGCCCCCGCGACCGAGCCCTCGAGCACCGCCTTGAGCGCGCGGTAGCCGGCGTCGTCGGCATCGAACGCCAGGTCGTCGGCGAACACGACGAAGCGCTCCTCGCGGTCCACCAGCGGCGCGACGATGTCGGGCAGATCGACCAGGTCGGTGGCATCGACCTCGATCAGGCGCAGGCCCTCGTCCGCGTAGGCGCGCAGCAACGCCTTCACCAGCGACGACTTGCCGGTGCCGCGCGCGCCCGAGAGCAGCGCGTTGTTGCACGGCAGGCCACGCAGGAACTGGCGCGTGTTGCGCTCCAGGGCAGCCTTCTGGTCGTCGATGCCGCGGAGATCCTCGAGCGCCACCGCGGCCGGGCGCGCGACCGGGACGAAACCGCCGCCGGCGCGCCCGCTGCGCCGCCAGCGCCAGGCGATGGCGTCGCCCTCGGGCACGCGCGGTGGCGCCTCGGGCAGCACGCGCTCGAGCCGTGCCATCAGGTCGTCGGCGCGGTCGAGCAGGCGATGGAAGCGGTCGGTGTCGAGGATCAAGCGCTGAGCTCCCGGGTCGCGCGGGGCGCATGGAGCGACCGCGAATGGTAGCATGGGCGGTTCGCCCCGGAGTCCGCAATGTCCGCCGCCCCCGGCTTCAGTGAGCTCGGCCCCTCGGACGTCCTCGACGCGGTGGAATCGCTCGGCTTCGCCTGCGACGGCCGCCTGCTGCAGCTCAACAGCTTCGAGAACCGCGTCTACCAGGTGGGCCTCGACGACGAGGCGCCGGTGATCGCGAAGTTCTACCGCAACGGGCGCTGGAGCGACGCGCAGATCGACGAGGAGCACCGCTTCGCACGGGCCTGCGGTGAGCACGAGCTGCCGCTGGTGGCGCCGCTCGTGGTCGCGGGCGCCACCCTGCACCGCCACGGCGGTTTCCGCTTCAGCGTCTACCCGCGCCACGGCGGCCATGCCCCGCCGATGGACGACCCGCGGGCGCTGGCCGTGATCGGCCGCTTCCTCGCGCGCCTGCACAACGTCGGCGCGACCGGGCGCTTCGAGCACCGCCCCGCGCTCGATGTCGAGACCTTCGGCCGCGGCCCGCGCGACTCGGTGCTGGCCTCCGAGCTGCTGCCGCCGGAGCTGGTCGACGCCTACCGCACGCTCACCGACGACCTGCTCGCGCGCATCGAGGCGCGCTGGGCAGCCGTGCCGGCGACGCGCCTGCGCCTGCACGGCGACTTCCACCCGGGCAACGTGCTCTGGCGCGACGACGCCCCGAACGTGGTCGACCTCGACGACGCGCGCACCGGACCGGCCGTCCAGGACCTGTGGATGTTCCTGCCCGGCGAGCGCGCCGAGCAGGAGGCCGCGCTGGCCGCCCTCATGGAGGGCTACACGGCCTTCCGCGAGCTCGACCCGGCCGAGCTCGCGCTGATCGAGCCGCTGCGCACGCTGCGCCTGATCCACTTCGCGGGCTGGCTCGCCGCGCGCGCGGACGAGCCGGCATTCCAGCAGGCCTTCCCGTGGTTCGGCCAGGGGCGCTGGTGGGAGGAGCACGTGCTCACCCTGCGCGAGCAGCTCGCCAACCTCGACGAGCCGGCGCTCTCCTGGGCCCTGTAACGCTGGGCGGCATGCGTAGCCCGGATGAAGCGGAGCGGAGTCCGGGACGCGATCCCCGGATTCCGCCTGGCGGCTCCATCCGGGCCACGGGGTCTGCCGCGCGCCGGACACGACCGGCGCGTTGCGCGCGTCCGCAATGCGCGCGTCCGCCTTCGGCGGAAACGCGCCTACGCGGAAACGCGCCTGCGCGGAAACGCGCCTGCGCGGAAACGTGCCTGCGCGGAAACGCGCCTGCGCGGAAATGCGCCTGCGTGTCCCGATCGCCCGGGGATACCCCGTGCGCGGGGCGCCCGGCGTCACCCTCGCGGAAGACGACCAGGGCATCCATGCGGCCCAGCACCTGCTGCTCGAGGAGCCCGAACCAGTCGCGCACGGGCGCGGGCAGGCGCCGGGTATCGGGGATCGCGAAATCGCCGCGGGCGATGCCGAGGTGGTCGAGGAAGCTGACGAAGGCCTCGAGCGGCCCGTGCTGGTGGGCGCCTAGCAGCCTGTCGGACTTGGGGCGTCGTAACGAGGCGAGCGGGAATCGAGGACAGATTTTCGATCGTCCGAGGAGAATAGTGGGAGCTATTTGACGAGGGGGATCGGAAATATGGACCGATTCCCACTCGCCGCAGTAGATGAGCCCAAGTCCGACAGGCTGCCAGGACCTGCACGCTGAGCATGCGCAACGCCTCGCGCGGCGGCGACTGCACGCGCAGCAGGCGGTAGAGCCAGCCCGGGTCGTCGCTGCAGTGCAGCGCGCCGTAGAGGATCAGGTGGCGCGCGCCCGGACGGAACGCGAGCCAGAAGTTGCGCGCCAGCGAGCGATCGCGCGAGCCCTCGTGGCGCCGGCGCGTGCGCACCTGGGCGCGGGTCTCCTCGATGCCGCGCACGGCGACCGCGGGGTTGGCCGCGCGCGCCGCGCGCAGCACGCCCGCGACATCGGCGCCCAGCAGCGGCACGTACTCGCGCCCGGCCGCCGTACGGTCCTCGATCCACGCGAGCCCGTCCGGCGTCGCCTCGAGCAGGAGCACGTCCGGGGCGTAGCGCGGCAGGAAGGTCTCGGCGACGAAACGGCGGGTGTCCGGCTCGTGGAACTCGCCGAGGCAGACGACGCTGTAGTCCGCGCGCTCGAGCCGCCCGAGCCAGTCGTCGAGCGGCCGCACCGCCGCACGCAGGCCGTCCGCGACCGCGTGTTGCTCCGCCGGCGACAGGCGCCCGAAACGCGTGATGGCGTCGCGCGCCTGGCGCTGGAACGCCGGGAAGCGGATCGCGCCGGGCGCCGCGGGATCCTCCGGCGGCGCCGGGAACTCCGCGCGGTACCAGCCGTAGAGGCTGAGCAGCAGGATCAGGCCCAGCGGCCAGGCGAGGACACAGGCGAACAGGCGGACCATCGCGCCCCCGCGGCCGGGGGGTGGGCCGGCTGCAACCGATACCGAGCCTATAGCGCGACACGTTGCAGCGGGCAAGGCCGGGCGTGGTCACCGCGCCACGACAAGGACAGCATGCGTGCATGCGCCCGGCGGACGCCTCGCAATGACGGCGGGTTTTCGCCCGGGCACCGGGGCGATTGTCCCCCGAGGTCATCGCGAGGCCGCGTCAGCGGCCGTGGCGATCCAGGCCCGCGGTGGCACGTCGAACGGCCGCGCTGGATTGCCACGGCGCCCTGCGGGCGCCTCGCAATGACGCTGCGGTCGTATCGCCACCGTCGCGCGACGGCGACGGCCCCCGGCGACGGGCTCAGTCCATCTCCACCCAGGCCGGCAGCCAGCGCATGGCTCGCGTGAGCGCGGTGTGGTGGCTGCGCCACTGCGGATCGAGCGCGCCGAGCAGGCGCCAGAACTCGTGGGAATGGTCGAGGTGGCGGGTGTGCGCCAGCTCGTGGAGCATGACGTGGTCGACCAGCGCCGGCGGCAGGAACAGCAGCTTGTAGTTGAGGCTGATGGTGCCGCGCCCGGAGCAGCTGCCCCAGCGCGTGCGCTGGCCGCGCACGGCGGCGCGCTCGTAGTGCAGGCCGTGCTCGCCGGCGAGCTCGGCGAGCCGCGGCACGAGCTGGCGGCGGCCGACGCGCTTGAGCCAGCGCGCGAGCGCCGCGCGCACCGCGGCCGCGTCGTCGGCGCCCGCCACCAGCACGCGCGCGCCGTCACAATCGACCCGGAGCTGGTCGCCGTCGACCCGCTCGACCGGATATTCCGCGTCGAGCGCGCGCAGATCGAGGCGCGCCGGCACGCTCTCGTCCGGGCGCGCCAGGTGCCCGGCCTCGGCCGCCACGCGGTCCCGCGCCCGCCGGATCCACCCGCGCTTGGCGTGCACGAAGCGGTGCACGATCTCGCGCGGGGTGCCCTCCGGCACCACCACGATCACCCCGCGCCGCGCGGATACGTCGATGCGCAGGCGGCTGGCGCGGCGCGAGATGCGGAGCTGGAACGGGCTCTGGGTCAATGGCAGGCCGCGGCTCGCTCTGACGGCGGCAATTACACCACATCTCGCGCGCGCCCGCGCGCGAACGGGTTGGCGCCCGCGGCGCGCGCGCTACCCTTGGCGACCGGCCCCGGGGCCCCGATCCAACCGACGCGGAGGTACGCATGACGACCGTCACTGTGCAGGGCAACCCGATCCGGATCGGCGGCACGCTGCCGCAACCGGGCGAGCAGGCACCGGATTTCCGGCTCATCGACCGCGACCTGCAGGAACGCTCGCTCGCCGACTTCGCGGGCCGACGCAAGGTGATCAACGTCGTGCCCGGCCTGGACACCGATGTCTGCGCCGCGCAGGCGCGCCGGTTCAACGAGGAGGCGCGGCGGCTGGAGAACGCGACCGTGCTGGTGGTATCCGCCGACCTGCCGTTCACGCAGGCCCGCTTCGCCGACACCGAGGGGACCGGGGACATCACCACGCTGTCGACGGTGCGCTCGCCCGAGTTCGCCGAGGCGTACGGGGTGCGGGTCGCGGAGGGGCCGCTGGCCGGGACCTGCGCGCGCGCCGTGTTCGTGCTCGACGAGCACGACGTCGTCGTGCACGCTCAGCTCGTGCCGGAGATCGGCGAGGAGCCGGACTACGCGGCAGTCCTGGCCGCGCTGCGCTGAGCCGCCACCGCCCGAGGCCCGGCGCGCGCTACCTGGCGCCCTGCGCGCGCGGCCGCGGCGCCGGGCACGGCTCGAGCTCGGCCGCGCCCCACAGGCCCGACAGCGTGGCCCGCAGCGCGGCCGGGTCGCCGGTGGTCCAGAAGCGCTCGCGGCCGCGCCGCGTCCCCGGCCGCCGCGCGCCCGCCGCCTCCAGGCGCCGCACCAGCTCACGCGCGACCGCCGGCCCCGTGTCGATCACGGTCACCCCGGGCCCCGCGACGGACTCGATCTCCGCGCGCAGGAAGGGGAAGTGGGTGCAGCCCAGCACCAGCACGTCGGCCCCCTCGGCGAGCAGCGGCTCGACGGCGGCGGCGACCAGCGCCCGGGTGCGCCCGGGGTCGGCGCGGCGCTGCTCGACCGCGGCGACCAGCTCCGGGCACGGGCGCGTGATCACCCGCCGGCGGCCGGCGTAGCGCTCGAGCAGCGCGGCGAAGCGCGCACTGGCGAGCGTGCCGCCGGTGCCCAGCACGCCGATGACGCCGCTGCGCGTGGCGGCCGCGGCCGGCTTGATCGCCGGCTCCATGCCGACCACGGGGATGTCGAGGCGGGCGCGCAGCGCGTCGGCCGCGGCCGCGGTCGCGGTGTTGCAGGCGATCACCACGGCCTTGCAGCCGGCCGCGGCGAGCGCGTCGGCGAGCGCGTGCGCGCGCCCGCGGATGGCCTCGGCGTCGCGCTCGCCGTAGGGCAGGTGGGCATGGTCGGCGCAGTAGACGAGGTCCTCGGCGGGGAGGACGGCGCGAATGGCGGCGAGCACGGAGAGCCCGCCGAAGCCGGAATCGAATACGCCGATGGGCGCCTCGGGCATCATGTGCGCATTGGACCGTCGCCCGCGCCGGACCGCAAGCGCATCCGTCGCGGCGGCGGCCGCGAACATCCCGCCGAGCCAGAGCATGCGAGGACCCCATGATCAACGCACCCGCCCGCCGCCTCGTCGTCGCCGCCCTCGTCCTGCTCGTCGCCGCCTGCGACCGCGGCCCCGGCCCGCAGTCCATGGAGGTGACCGCCACCGCCTACACGCTGCGCGCGGCCGAGACCAAGCCCAACGACATCGGCCTCGCCGCCTGGGGCGACCAGCTCGAGCCCGGGATGAAGGCGATCGCCGTCTCGCGCGACCTGATCGACCACGGCCTGGGCCACATGACGGAGGTGCGGATCGACGGGCTCGAGGGCGTCTACATCGTGCGCGACAAAATGAACGCGCGCTGGGAGAAGAAGATCGACATCTTCATGGGCCGGGATGTCGAGCGTGCCCGCGAGTGGGGCCGGCGCACGGTCACCATCCACTGGACCAACCCGCCCGACCGGTGAGCCACGCGGACGGTTCGGTCGCGCCCTGCGGCCGCGTGTAGACTGGCGGGCCGCGACGCCGAGCGGAGCCGCCGCGACCCGCAAGCCCATGGCCGAGCCGCTGCCAATCGCCGTCTACCAGTACGCCGCACGCGACGAGGGGCCGCAGGAGCGCCTCGGGCGGCTCGAGGCCGCTGCCGCTCGTGCCGCGGCCGGAGGCGCCCGGCTGCTGGTCGCCCCCGAGCTGTTCCTGTCGGGCTACGCCATCGGCGACGCCGATCTGCGCGCGCGCGCCGAGCCCGCCGACGGGCCGGCGTCGGCGCGCGCCGGGGCGATCGCGCGCGCGCACGGCATCGCGCTGGTCTACGGCTACCCGGAGAGCGCGGGCGCGCGCACCTGCAACGCCGCCCGGTGCATCGCACCGGACGGCACGCCGGTCGCCAACCACCGCAAGGTGCTGCGCGCCGGCCCCGGCGAGCGTGCCCGCTATGCCGGCGGCGACGGGCTCACCCTGTTCGGCCTCGACGGGCACACGATCGCCGTGCTCATCTGCTACGACGTCGAGATGCCCGAGGCGGTGCGCGCCGCCGCGCTCGCGGGCGCGACCCTGGTGGCCGCCCCGACCGCGCTGGTCGACGACCACCCCTTCGTGGCGCGCCACATGATCCCGACGCGCGCGTTCGAGAACGGCATCTACGTGGCCTACGCCAACTTTGCCGGCGAGGAGAACGGCACGCGCTATCTCGGCGAGAGCTGCATCGCCGGGCCCGACCACCGCGTGCCGGCCCGCGCCGGCGCGGGCGAGGAGCTGCTGCTGGCGACCGTCGACCCGACAGCGATCGCCACGGCGCGCACGACCCTGCCCTACCTCGACGACCTCGTCGCCAGCCCGTTCGCGCCGCGCGATCACGGGCGCGGATGAACGCCACCGGCGGTCGGGGCCGCTCCTGCGGCTCGTCGATTCCCGGCCGGCATCGCCTGCCGCCCGCGGTCATTGCAAGCCCCCCGGCGGGGACCTCGAACCGGGCATGACGTCGTTACGTCATCAAACGTCGCGACGGGCGGTATCGGAGCGCCGCCGCCGACACGGCAGGGCCCCTCCGCGCTTCGCGGGAGAGGGACGGCGTGAGGGGCGTCGAGGCAGGCACCACCGCATCAGGGCATCCCCTGGCACGGGGCTTCGCAATGCCCGGGCGCATGGCGTGGCGCGGGCTGCAATGCGCGCGTTCGCCTGCGGCGAACGCGCGCCTACTCGCGCTGTGGCCGAACGGACGGTCGATGGTCATCAAGAGGCGCCCACCGGGCGCGGCGGCAATCCGGATCGCGGTGTGCCCGTAATGGATGCTGCCGCTGGATCGCCACGGCCGACCCCGTCGGCCTGGCGATGACGGCGGGGCGGAGCCAGGGCGCCGCGGCGATCCGGACCTGCGGGCCGGCGGCCGGGACCCGCGCGGGCGTGCCGCGACGTGCCCGGCAGCGCCCGCCCGCGATCAGGCCGCGCCCGCGGCCTCCTCCGCCTGGTGCTCGCGCGCGAGCAGCAGGTACACCGCCGGCAGCACGAACAGGGTGAACAGCGTGCCGATGGTCATGCCGGTGGCGATGACCAGGCCCATCGAGAAGCGGGCGCCGGCGCCGGCACCGGTCGCGAGGATCAGCGGCACCACCGCGAGCACCAGCGCGGCCGTGGTCATCAGCACGGGGCGCAGGCGGATGGCGGCGGCGTGCTCGATCGCGTCGCGCTTGTCGTAGCCCTCGCGCTGCAGCACGTTGGCGAACTGCACGATCAGGATGCCGTGCTTGGAGATCACGCCGATCAGCGTCACCAGGCCCACCTGCGTGTAGATGTTGATCGACGTCACGCCGAGGCTCGTGAAGATGAGCGCACCCGACACGGCCATCGGCACCGTGACGAGCATGATCAGCGGGTCACGGAAGCTCTCGAACTGGGCCGCCAGCACCAGGAAGATCACGGCGATCGCCAGGAAGAAGGTCACCACCAGCGCGCTGCCCTCCTCGACGAACTGGCGCGACTGGCCGGCGTAGTCGACCGTGTAGCCCTGCGGCAGCGTCTCCTCTGCCGCCTGCTGCAGGAAACCGATCGCCTCGCCGAGCGACACGCCCGGGCGCGGCACGCCGGAGATGGTCGCCGAGTTGAGCTGCTGGAAGCGCTTGAGCTGCTGCGGCTGCACCGTCCGCTCGAGCGTGACCAGCGTGGACATCGGCACCAGCTCGCCGCTGTCGGCGCGGATGTGATAATCGCGCAGCTGGTCGGGGTTGAGGCGCTTCATGCGCGTGACCTGCGGCGTCACCTTGTACGCCCGGCCCTGGACGCTGAAGCGGTTGACGAAACCGCCGCTCATCATCGAGCCCAGCTCGCGCCCGATCTCGGCCATCGTGATCCCCAGGTCCGCCGCCTTCTCGCGATCGACCTTGACGTTGACGCGCGGCTCATCGAACTGCATGTCCGAGTCGGCGAACACGAACAGGCCGGACTCGTTCGCCTTGCGCAGCATCTCCTCGGAGACCTGGTAGAGCTGTGGCGCCTCGTCGGTCGTGCCGATCACGAACTGCACCGGCAGGCCGCCGCTGGAGCCCGGCAGCACCGGTGGGGTGAAGGCCACCGACTTGAGCCCCGGTATCTGCCCGACCCGGTCCTGGATCACGGACTTGAGCTGCCCCGAGGTCTGCTCGCGCTCGCCCCACGGCTTGAACGCCAGGCCCGTGATCGCGATGTTCGGTGCCGGCGGGCCGCCGAAGCTCACGCCGTTGAACTGGAAGATGCGCGCGACGGCCGGGATCTCCATGCCGATCTCGGTGACCTGCCGCGAGAAGCGCTCGGTCTGGTCGAGCGAGGCCGTGGGCGCACCGGTCGACTGGACCAGCACGAGGCCCTGGTCCTCGTCGGGCGCGAGCTGGGACTTCGAGGTGGTGTAGAGGAAATAGCAGCTGACCAGCACCGTCAACGCGAACACGACGATCACGGGGAGCGTGTTCAGGGCCCCGTGCAGGCGGCGCTCGTACCACCGCTGGAAACGATCGAAGGTGCGATCGAGGAACGCCTCGAGCCGCCCCTGGGTCTCGCCGTGGCCGTGGCCCTTGAGGATCCTCGAGCACAGCATCGGCGACAGGGTCAGCGCGACGATGCCGGAGATGATCACGGCGCCCGCCAGCGAGAAGGCGAACTCGGAGAACAGCGTGCCGGTCAGCCCGCCGACGAAGCCGATCGGGGCGAACACCGCGAGCAGCGTGATCGTCATCGCGATAATCGGGCCGCCGAGCTCGCGCGCGCCCCGGATGGCGGCATCGTAGGGCGACATGCCTTCCTCGATGTGGCGATGGATGTTCTCGACCACGATGATCGCGTCGTCCACCACCAGGCCGATCGCGAGCACCATCGCGAGCAGCGTCAGCAGGTTGATGGAGTATCCCAGCACCAGCATGATGAACGCCGCCCCGATGATCGACAGCGGCACGGCGACGACCGGGATGACGACGCTGCGCAGCGACCCCAGGAAGGCGAAGATCACGACCACGACGATGACGACCGCCTCGAGCAGCGTCTTGACCACCTCGTTGATCGAGTCCTCGATGTACTCGGTGGCGTCGTACGGGATCTCCGATTTCAGCCCCGTCGGCATCTGGCGCACGATCTCGGGGTAGACGTCGCGCACGTTCGCGATCACGTCGAGCACGTTGGAGCCCGGCGCCGTGTTGATGCCGATGAAGGTCGCCGGCTGACCGTTGAAGAACACCGACGATTCGTAGTCCTCGGCGCCGAGCTGGACATCGGCGATGTCGCCGATGCGCACGGTCGCGTTGTCCGTGCGCTTGACCACGAGGTCGCGGAACGCCTGCTCCGAGCTCACGTCGGTCTGCGCGGTGAGGTCCACGCTGATCATCTGCCCGCGCGTGGAGCCGATCGCGGCCTGGAAGTTGTTCTCGGACAGGACCTGGCGCACCTGGGCCGCCGTCACGCCCAGCGACGCCATCTTCTCCGGCTTGAGCCAGATGCGCATGGCGAAGGTGCGCGCGCCGATGATGCGTGCCTTCTGCACGCCGGCGACCGTATTGAGCTTGGGCTGGACCACGCGCGTCAGGTAATCGGTGATCTGGTTGCGCTGGAGCACGTCCGAGAAGAAGCTGATGTACATCGCGGACGTGGAATCGCCCACCTGCAGATCGAGCGTCGGGGCCTGGGCCTCGGCCGGCAGGTCGCCGCGCACCTTGTTGACCTTCGAGGTGATCTGGGTCAGCGCGTCGTACGGGTTGTAGTTGAGCTCCAGGTTGGCGGTGATGATCGACACGCCCTGGACGCTGGTCGACTCGATGTAGTCGATGCCCTGGGCGCTGGCGATCTCGGTCTCCAGCGGCGTGGTGATGAAGCCCTTGACCAGATCCGCGTTGGCGCCGGTGTAGATGGTCTGGATCGTGACCGAGGCGTTCTCGGCCTGCGGGTACTCGCGCACGGTCAGGCCCGAGGTACGCGCGCGCGCCCAGCAGGATGATCAGCAGGCTGACGACCGTCGCCAGGACCGGCCGCCGGATGAATATGTCGGTGAAGTACATCGCGGCCCCGGGCGCTAGTGGTTGCCGAGCTCGGGTGAGGGATCGTTCGTCGGCTCGACCGATTCGCTGATCTCGACCTTCGAGCCGTTGCGCAGCTTGAGCTGGCCGCTGGTAACGACACGGTCACCCGGCGACACGCCCTCGAGAACCTGCACCTGGTCGCCGCGGGTGGCGCCGGTACGGATGAACTTGCGCTCGACGGTGAGCTGCGTGGAGCCGTCGTCGGCCCGGGTCTCGTTGACCAGGAACACCGAGTCGCCGTAGGGGTTGTAGGTGACGGCGGTCTGCGGGAGCGTGATGACGTCCTGCTGTGCCGGCAGCTGCACGGCCACGTCGACGAACATGCCGGGGCGCAGCCGGCCCTCCGGGTTGGACAGGCGGCCGCGCACCGCGACGTTGCGGGTGCGCTCGTTCACCTTGGGGCTGATCGCGCGGATGCTGCCCTCGAACACCCGATCGCCGAAGGCGTCGGCGCGCGCGATCACCGGCTGGCCGGCCTGGACGCGGGCGAGCTCCTGCTGCGGCACGGTGAAATCGACGCTGATGGGGTCGAGCGTCTGCAGGGTGACGATCGGCTCACCGACATTGACGAACTGGCCGACATCGACGTCGATGATGCCGAGGCGGCCGGCGAACGGCGCCTCGATGGTCTTCTTCTCGAGCTGGTAGCGCACCTGCTCGACCGCGGCCAGCGCCTGCTCGAGCCCGCTCTCGGCGCGGTCCACGTCCGCCTCGGAATTGGCGTTCTGGCGCCGCAGGCGCTGCTGGCGCTCGAGCTCGATCTCCGCCAGGCGCGCCTCGGCGCGGGCACCGCGCAGCTCGGCGCGCAGGCCCGTCGGCGTCGAGCTCGACCAGCGTCTGACCGGCCTCGACCTCGGCGCCGTCCTCGACCTCGACCGCCACCACCTTGCCGGTGATCTCGGCGGTGATGTCGACCCCCTGCACGGCCGTGAGGCTGCCCACGGCCTGCACGGTCGGCTGCCAGGTATCGGCGCGCGCCTCGGTGGCGGTCACGGTCTCGGCCGGCGCCTGGCGGTTCGCGAAGAACTGCTGCGTCTTGTAGGCGACGAACCACTTGTAGCCGAAGATGCCCCCGAACAGGATCGCGAGCCCGAGGACGGTGAAGAACATGCGCTTCTTCATGTATCGCTCCCTTCACTGGCCGGGTCCCCCTCCCCGCGGGACCGCAGGCCGTCGAGCAGCACGCGGCTGATCAGCGCCGCGTAGCGGGCCGGGTCGTCGACGAAATCGACCCCCGGCAGGTAGCGCAGCACGTGCTGCGACTGGAACAGGAACACGTTGCAGGCGATCATCGCGACCGCCCCGACGCTGGGCGGGACCTCGCGGCTGAACACGCCCGCCTGCTGGCCCTCGGCGAACAGCGCCACGATATCGCCGAAGTGGTCGTGGAACACCTCGCCGGCGAGCTCGCGCCCGCGGCTCGGGCCGCTCTCGAGCACCTCGCGCAGGATCAGGTGCGAGCGGTCGGGCTGCTCGTGCATGAGCTCGATGTCGCGCCGGATGAAGGCGACCAGGCGGTCCTCGAAGCCGAGCGAGTCGTCGCGCAGATCTTCCACCGCCTCGGCGAACTGGCCGCAGGCGTCGCGCATGACCTCGAGGTAGAGCGCCTCCTTCGAGCCGAAGTGGTGGAAGACGTTCGCCTTGCTGGTGCCGGCGCGCTGCGCGATCGCGCTGATCGACACGGCGTCGAAGCCCGACTCGCCGAACAGGTCGGTGGCCGCCGCCAGGACCTCGGCGCGGCCGGCGGGCGGGCTTTGCGGCGACTCGGGCACGCGGCTATACTCCCAGCTGACCGACCGATCGGTCAGCGCGGCAGTGTAGCGCCCGCAGCGCCAGGGCCGACGCGCGGTTGCGCCACGAAGCGCCGTCCGCCTTGCCGGCCCTCCGGGCAAAGGCCGTACCCTCGACCGCGCCGCGGCACCGGGGGCCGGCGATGGACGCGATGAACCACGAGCAGGCGCGTTTCAACATGATCGAGCAGCAGGTCCGCCCCTGGGCCGTGCTCGACCCCGACGTGCTCGAGCGTGCTGCGCACGCTGCCGCGCGAGCGTTTCGTGCCCGACGCCTATCGGCGCCTCGCGTACTCCGACACGCGCATCCCGCTCGGCCACGGCCAGACGATGATGACGCCCGTGGTCGAGGGCCGGATGCTGCAGGCCCTGGAGCTGCACCACGACGACCACGTGCTGGAGATCGGCACCGGCAGCGGCTTCCTGACCGCCTGCCTGGCGCGCCTGGCGCGCAACGTGGAGTCGGTGGACATCCACGAGGACTTCGTCGCGAGCGCGCGCGCGAGCGCCTGCGCGCGCTCAGGGCGTGCGACAACGTCACCCTGGCGACCGGGGACGCGGCCGAGGGCTGGGACGGGGGGCGCCAGTTCGACGCCATCGCGCTCACCGGCGCCGTGCCCGAGGTGCCCGACGCCTACCGGCGGGCACTGGCGCTCGGCGGGCGGCTGTTCGCCATCGTCGGCAGCGCGGACCAGCCGATCATGGAGGCGCTGCAGATCGCGCGCGTCGGCACCGAGGAATGGTCGGTCGAGAGCCTGTTCGAGACCTGGATCGGGCCGCTGGAGAACGTCCAGCGCCCGCGCCGGTTCGAATTCTGAGCACGCGGCGAGCGCGCCGCCGGTCGCGGCACCGGGCCGGCCTGACGGCTGACCGCCGCGACCACCATTGCGATCCGAGGCAGCACCTCGACCCATGCCCGATGAACCAGTGTCCGATGCCGCCAGCGCGCTGCGCTCGCCGCCGCCGCGCTGGCTCGCGCCGGCGCGCCGCCGGCGCCGCCGACCTGCTCGGCATCTACCAGCAGGCGCGCGAGCAGAACGACCCGCAGTACGCCGCCGCGCGCGCCGAGTACCGCGCCGCGCGCGAGGCCCGGCCGCAGGCCCGCGCCGCCGTCCTGCCGCAGGTCAGCCTGCAGGCCTCGACCGCCGGAGGACACGAGCATGGACAGCGACCACGGCCAGCGGCTCGTTCACCAGCAACGAGGCCACGCTCGCGCTCAGCCAGACGCTGTTCAACTGGTCGCAGTTCGCGGGCCTCGACCGCGCCGATGCGCTGGTCGCGCAGGCGGAGGCCAACCTCGCGGCGGCCGAGCAGGGCCTGATCACGCGCGTCGCCGAGGCCTATTTCGAGGTGCTCTCGGCCGAGGACGGGCTGCGCTTCGCCCAGGCGGAGAAGAAGGCGATCGAGCGCCAGCTCGAGCAGGCACGCCAGCGCTTCGAGGTCGGTCTGATCCCGGTCACCGACGTCAAGGAGGCCCAGGCCAGCTACGACCTCGCGGTCGCGCGCGAGATCGATGCCCAGAACCGCGTCGAGAACGCGCGCGAGGCCCTGCGCTCGCTGACCGGGCAGCCTCCGGGCAGCCTCGCGATCATCGCGGGCGAGCTGCGGCTCGAGCGCCCGGAGCCGGCTCGGCCGGCGGCCTGGGTCGAGCGCGCGCTGGAGCAGAACCCGGAGCTACCTGGCGGCGCGCTCGGCGGCCGAGGCCTCGCGCCACGGCATCCGCCAGGCCCGCGGCGGCTACTACCCCGACGTCGAGCTGACCGCCAGCCACACCGAGGGCGAGAACCTCGACGGCGCCGGGCAGACGGGCGACACGACCACCGACCGCATCGGCGTGCAGCTCACCTGGTCGCTGTCTCGTCGGGCTTCTCCACGCAGTCGCAGACGCGCGAGGCGCGCGCCCGGTTCGAGCAGTCGCAGTCGGGCGTGGTCCAGGCACGGCGCGCGGCCGAGCAGGGCACGCGCGACGCCTACCGCGCGGTCGAGGCAAGCATCAGCCGCGTGGAGGCGCTGCGCCAGGCGGTGGAGTCGAACCAGCGCCGCGGTCGAGGCCACGCGCGCCGGCTTCGCGGCGTCGGCACGCGCACGGCCGTCGACGTGCTCAACGCGCTGCGCGACCTCTACGCGGCCCAGCGCGACCTGGCCGACGCGCGCTACAACTACATCACCAGCCGCCTGCGGCTGCAGCAGGCCACCGGCACGCTGACGGTCGACGAGGTACGCCTGGTCAACAGCTGGCTCTCGGAGGATGCCGTGCCGCAGGACGCCGAGCCCGGGTCGGAGTGACGGGCGAGAGGGAGCGGCGCGCGCGCCGATCCAACTGAACCAGTAGCGGTCGCTCTGACGTCGGCGCGTCGGCGCGTCGGCTCTCGCTGCGCTCGAGCCGACCCGCGTGAGCCGGCCTACGCATGTCCCGCGCCCGTGCGCTCCGATGTGCCGGCTGATCGGGGCCAGCGGCGCGTGCCCCGGCTGCGCGAAGCGGTAGAATGACGCCCGCCCGCACACACCCCGGGAAGCCGCCATGAGCGCCCTGCGCCTGCTCGACGCGGAGCAGACCGTCCTGCTGGTGGTCGACGTGCAGACGCGCCTGGCCGCGTCCATGCCCGGCGACGCCTGGCCCGGCTGCCGCGACGCCGTCTGCCTGCTCGCGCGCGCCGCCGGCGAGCTCGACCTGCCGGCGCTGGTCACGCGCCAGTACCCGCGCGGGCTGGGCGACACCGATCCCGCGGTCGCCGAGGCCCTGCCCGCCGCCGCCGAGACCGTCGACAAGACCTGCTTCTGCGCCACGCACGCGCCCGAGCTGGCCCGGGCGCTCGAGATGACCGGCCGCTCGCAGGTGCTGGTGTGCGGCATGGAGGCGCACGTCTGCGTCCTGCAGACCGTGGCCGGCCTCGCGCGCGCCGGCTACGAGCCGTTCGTGGCGGCCGACGCCGTCTGCTCGCGCGCGCCGGCGCGCGCCGCCAATGCGCTGGAGCGCATGCGCGCCGGCGGCGTGACCATCACCAACGCCGAGTCGGCCGTGTTCGAGTGGCTGAAAGGTGCCGACCATGAGCGATTCCGCAATCTGCAGAGGCTGCTGAAGTGAGCCGCAAGCGCCACCTCGACGTGCGGGGGGCGGCGCTGGCGTTACCCCGCTGGTGGCCCACCTGGCTCGGTCTCGTGGTGTTGCGTACCACGGCGCTGATTCCACTGCGTATCAGTCGGCCGCTGGGAAATGGGCTCGGCCGCATACTCTGCGCAATCGCCGTCGAACGGCGACGCATCACGCGCATCAACATCCGCCTGTGTTTCCCCGAGCTTGGCAACCGAGAGCGCGAACGCCTGGTCTGGGCACACTTTGCTGCGCTGGGCTCGAGCGTGTTCGAGATGGCTTACGGGTGGTGGGGACCCGCACGCTCACTGCAACGCTTGAGCGTGATCACTGGCCGGGAGAACCTCGACGAAGCCCTGGCCCACGGCCGTGGCGTAATCCTTCTGCAAGGTCATTTCGTCACCACTGACATCGCCGGGCAGATGCTGGGGTTGCGCGTTCCCTTCACGGCGACCTACGCACCCCCCTGGAACCCCGTAATGCGAGCGCTGACGGAGCGCGTTCGCGCACGTTTCGTTCGGCGCCAGATTCATCACGGGCAGGTACGCCGAATCGTGCGGTGCCTCGCGAACAACGAAGTCGTATGGCACGGGCCTGACCAGAGCCCGCGCCGCCGAAACGCGGTCGAAGCGCAGTTCTTCGGGCAACCGACGCTTGCCAGCACGGCTACCGCCAAGCTCGCCCGGATCAGCGGAGCCGCGGTCGTCCCATATCACCCCGTACGCAGGGCCGATGGCCATTACGAGCTGCGCATTCAACCGATGCTCGCCAACTTCCCGAGCGGGGACAACATTGCCGACGCACAGAGAATAAACGACGTGATCGAGGAGCATATCCGCGGGGCACCCGAGCAGTATCTCTGGGCCCACAAGCGATTCAAGCGAACCCGACCCGGCGCCGCGAGCCCCTATGCGCGATCCATCGCCCGAGTCGTCGCACGCCTCCGCCGGCCAGGCACATGCCGACGCCAGGCTGCCGCTACGCTACCGCTTCGCCGGGCTGCTTCTCGCTCCAGCGTTCATTGCCCACGCGGTATTCCGGGCGGCCCGCGACGGTGGCTTTGCTTATCTGCGCGGCCGCCTGGGATACATGGACTACCGGTCGGCCTCCCAACCCGTATGGATCCATTGTGCCTCGGTTGGCGAGGTAATTACTGCAGCTCCACTGTTGAAGGCCCTCGAATCCAATGAGGTTTCCCCGCTCGTTGTGACAACAAGCACACCAACCGGCCACGTGATTGCGCGCAAGCGTTTGCGCCCGAGTGTGCACGTGCACTATCTCCCGATCGATCGCCCGAGCGCGATACGGCGTTTCCTTCGGAGACTGCGGCCTCGTGCGGCACTGATTCTGGAAACTGAGCTGTGGCCGCACCTCTTTGCGGAGCTTCGACGCCTACGGATACCCATTGCCCTCGTCAACGCACGGTTGACGCAGCGCAGCTTGCGTGCACCGCGCTGGTGGGGCCCTGTCGCCCGCTTCTGCCTCGAATGCGTCACCGTGGTTCTTGCACGCTCCGCCGAGGATGCTTCCCGATTCCGGGAGCTCGGTGCACCCTCGCCACGCATCCACGTAATCGGCAATCTCAAGCTGGCCGCTCCCTCCGTGGAGACCGAAGCAGGGCCGATGGACCTGAAGAGGCCCTTCGTTCTCGTGGCATCCACACATGACGACGAGGAACGGCAGATCGCCACCGCCTGGGATCGCCTCGGGCTCCGGGACCACCTGCTGGTCATCGCGCCGCGCCATCCAGAACGTGGTGGGAACATCGCGCGCACGCTTGTTGCCAATGGCTACGATGTGGCTCGCCGGAGTCAGGGGGACTGCATATCGGCGACCACGGAAATATACCTGGCCGACACGATGGGCGAGCTGCCCGCGCTCATGGCCGCTTCCGAGCTGGTCATCATGGGGGGCTCACTCGTGCCACACGGCGGCCACAACGTGCTCGAGGCCGCGCGCGCGGAGCGAGCCGTCATTACCGGTCCGCACACGGACAATTTTCACGACGAATGCGCCGCGCTCGAGCGCGCAGGCGCCCTGGCACGGGGTCAGGATGCGACGGACGTGGTCGGCATTGCGCGCGATCTCCTTTCCGACCCCGAGCGCCGACGCGCCATGGGCTACCGCGCGGGCGAGCTCCTGGAGGCAGCCGGGACGATCACTGACGATTATATGGCGTCACTGCGCATCCATATCCCCGCGATGACCGCAGCGACGGATTGATGACCGTTGGCTTTGTCCGTTGGGCGCCGCGCGCGGTAGCTACTTCCTAGTCAGGTACGCCCAATCCGGTCCATGGGAGCGCTGACCGGCCGGCCAATGTGCAACAGAATCACCTCTACGAGACGTTTGAAACCATGCCCATGCATCCGACCTTTGATCTGTTCGAACTGGAATACCGCCTGGTGAGGGCGCGGAACCGATTGAACTTCCGACTCCGCTCGAAGGACGATCGAGACGCCTGGAAGGTGTTCGTCGTGGGCCATCCGCGGACCGGAACCGGAACGCTGGATCGGATCTTCCGCGAGAACGGCTTGGCGAGCCTGCATACGTCCGGCACGTGGCGGACTGCCGATTACGACTGCTTTGCCGATCGGGGCAACTATCAACCGCTCGACCTGCTGGCGCAGTATTATCGGAATGGATTCTTCATCCTCAATACCCGCCCATCCATGAATTACCTGCGAAGCCGCGCGATCAATACCATCAAGAAGCGTAAAAGGGACAATCTGCCGCAGCCGCGTTTCACGGTCCGCAATGGCATGAACGAGATAATCCGCCGGAACAACCATTTTCTCGACTTCGTAACCCGCTTTCACGGTAGTTCGTCGTTCTGCATCATCAACATCGAGCGTCCCGGTGCATTCGAGTTCGCGGCGCGGACCCTGGGTCTCGAGCCGGTTCCGGACGCGTGGAGTCATCGCGGTCAGTCCGATGTTGATACGGATCTACTCGAGCGCATCAGGATTGCCTATCGCGAGCTGGGTATAGAAAACGACCGCGACAATCCCTTCATCATACGTGACCTGCTCGAGCCGCAAGAGATCGATCGGGTCGATCGTTTTCTGGATGAGCATTCGGACCGGGTGTTCCTGTGACGTGCTCCTCGTAGAACAGGCCGCGGCGTCCGGAACGGGGCGCGGCCATCGCGCGCTGGCTGGGCCCGGCTTCGCGGTCCGCCACCGGCAGCGCGCGACGAGCCGGCGAGACCCGAGCGGCTCCCGAGGCGGCGGGGGCGCTGATCCGCGCCGATGATGCGGCCGACGTGGTCGAGGCGGCAGTCGCGCTGCTGGCCGAACGCGAGGCGCCGGGGACGGCATGGGCGCGGCTGCGCGGGACACCGCCCGCAGGCCGGGGCGGACATGGCCGTCCGCTACCGCATCGCGATCGAGGCATCCGTTCCGGGAATCGCTGGCGCACCAATGCCCACTGACCCGCAGTGACTATTCTTGCACCTCGTCGCGCGTGAGCACCCGATTCATCTGCGTATTCAGAGTGCACCGGTAGTGGCGGCGCCGCAGCGCGCTCGCCAGGTCCCGTTCCCAGCGATGCTCAGAGCGCTCCATGAGTGATGTGCCGCGGCAACTGCATCGCGGGGGCTCTCTCCAGGAACGGGACGAGTGCGCGGTCCTCTGCTCCCTCGATGTCGATCTTGAGCACGTCGATCTGCGCGATTCCATGTTCCCGCAGCACCGTTTCCAGCTCCCTGCACTCGATCTCGATGGTGCGGCCACCCGCCGCGTGAGCGACGATGCTACTGCCACCGAGGTTGCTCTCGTCGAGGTGCAGCTCGATATGGCCCGCCACGTCGGAGATGCCCACAAGCGCGAGCTCGATGGATGGCCAGTCGTCGGCGTCGTTGCGCATCGCCACCACGTTGAACTCCAGTCGCCGGTACATCGCGGGGTTGGGCTCGATGGCGAGCACCCGGCCGCTCCCGCCGAGCCGCTGGGCCGCCGTCAGCGTGTAGATGCCGACATTGGCACCGATGTCGACGAAAGTGCCTTCGCGCGGCAACACCCGCTTGATGAACTCCCGTTCGTGCGGATCGAATCGCCACGGCGTGAAGACGAACTTCTTCTCCGAGTGGTTGTCGCGGAACCAGCAGCGCATCCGGATGCCATCGGTCTCCAGGTCGAGCGGCAATGGTGCGAATGCAGTCACCAGCGAACGCAGGGCGTGCGCGAGCTCCTTGCCGAGCGCGTTGTGCGGCATCCGGCGCGCGCACGCAATCAGCATCGCGACAAGGCGACCGGGCCGGCGCGCTCCGTACGGGTCTCCGGTATCGTCGATCATGTCATTGCCGATCCAGGAACATGCCATGGTACGCCGAGGCGCCCGCATGGTACCGCGCCGTAGTCGCGCAGCCCTGCGGGGTCTGCAGGTGCGGGGTATCCCTTGCGCTGCTGGAGTCTAGTGGTACCGCCGCCCGATTACCCGGGTATGCGTCATGCGGCGCGGTAGCCCGCGAGGAGGCGCCGCCACTGCGACTCGCCGAAGACCACGCCACCCATGCCGAGGCTGAGCTTGTCGAGCGAGCGGCGGAGGCGCCGAAGATTGCGCCGTTGCCACGCACTGCCCAAGCGCAGCCGTGCCCGGTCGAAGTCGATCAGGTACACGCGCTCCGCCCCGTCGAGGAGGATGTTGTGGGCATTGAGGTCGGCATGGTCGACGCCGACGGAGTGGAAGGCGGCGATGGTGGCCCCGATGCGCGCCCAGTCGACCGCATCGGCGCCGTCCGCCCGCAACGCGTCGGCGACCGTTCGCGTGTCGTGCAGGTACTCCGTGAGGAGGTCGCCGCGGTACCAGGGCGACAGCGGGGCGACCGGCGCGACCCGGGCGGCCACCGGCGAGGGCACGGGCATCTCGCCGGCCGCCAGGCGCGTGAGCAGTGCCAGCTCGCGCCAGGGCCGGCTCTGGCGCAACCCGGTGCGCAGGTACTTGTCCTGGCTGACGTGCTGCGCCAGGCCGCCGCGGCGGTAGTGGCGCAGCACGAGCGTCCGCCCGCCGGCCTCGAAGCGCCGGGCGTCCCCCCGGCCGGCGCCGGCCGCCTCGAGACGCCCGCGCGCGGCGAGCGCGTCCGGATCGAACCAGGCCGGGTCGGGCTCCGGGGCGCCTTCCGGCCAGATCAGGACCGCGCCCGCGCGGTGCTGGAGGCGCAGGCTGCACGTGGGCGTCGCGGCGGTGTCGGTCACGGGGCTCGATCGGCGTCGGGGGCGCCCCAGTCTGCGTCATCCGGGCGCCTGGCGCGAACCCGGCCGCCTTCGCGGCCGCGGCGCGGCTTTCCGCAAGCCGCGCGGCGCCTGTATGCTCTACGCCCCATCCGCTGGACCGGCGGCCGCCCCGAGGCCGCCGCGGCACGTGCACCGATGCATGACGGCTGACCCGAGCACCCCGCTCGCCCCGTGGCGCGAGGCCGTCGAGGGCCTGTTCTACCGCGTCGCCGCGAGCGGGATGCTGCCCGCCGCCTGGTTCGAGGATCGGCTGCCGCCGCTGGATGAGCGCGCCGCGCGCACGGGACGCCTGCACGTCGAGATCGTCAGCCACTGCTGGCAGTACGGCCATCTGCTGGTCTACCAGCTGAGCTCGCTGGTCAATCGGCCCCCGGCGCACGCGCGCGTCACGATGACCGTGTTCTACAGCGAGGAGGACCCGGGCACGCTCGCGGTGCTGCGCTTCTTCGAGCGCTTGGAGGTCCCCGGCGTGTCCTGGAACTGGCAACCGCTGCCCAGGGAGCGGCTGTTCCGGCGCGCGATCGGGCGCAACCGCGCCGCGCTGGCGACCGCGGCCGACTGGGTCTGGTTCACGGACTGCGACCTGATGTTTCGCGAAGGCTGCCTCGACCACCTCGCCGAGCGGCTCCAGGGACGCCGCGACGCGCTCGTCTACCCGCGCGAGGAGCGCCGCACGGCGCTGCTCGCGGAAGACGATCCGATGCTGGTCGCGGGGGCCGAGCCGCGCGTGCTGGACATCGACACGGGCCAGTTCACGGCCCAACGACCCTCGCGGGCCACCGGTCCGCTGCAGATCGCCCATGGCGACGTCTGCCGGGCCTGCGGCTACGTCGATGCCATCGGTTACTATCAGCGCCCGGCCGAGCGGTTCCAGAAGTGCCGCGAGGATCGCGCCTTCCGGTGGCTGTTGCGGACCAGCGGCACGCCGCTCGACGTGCCGGGCGTCTACCGCATCCGCCATGTGCACAAGGGGCGTTACGTGGATGCGGGACGCCCCTCGGCGCGCCTGCGCCGGGCCCTGCGCCGGCTGCAGTCACGCCTGCGCGACCACCAGACGACCGACCTCGACGACCATCCGCCGTCCATCGCGGAGCACACTGTGACCGTTCGGCACCTGCACCAGTCGCCCGTCGCCGGCCTGCTCGAGGACAAACCGGTTCGCGTCCGACGGTGCCGCCACGGCGCTCCTGCGAGCGGTGACGTGGCTCGGCTTGCTGCTGCTGCCGACGCTGCTGCTGGTCGTCGGCACGGGCAGCACCAATGTTCTGCTCGGCGGCGCTCGCCGGCTTCGTCATCTGGCTGCGGCGCCACCGCAACGGCCTGCGCCCGCTCGCCGCCGAGGAACGCATCGCCGCCGGCGGATGCCTGCTGCTGACGGCGACGGTGCTGCTCCAGATCGCCGAACAGGGGGCCGCCGATCTCGCCGGTGCGCGAGCTCGACACACTGCTTCGGCCACCGCTCGCCAGTCCCGTTGATGCACCCGAGGATCCGCACCCGCCCGCCCGTCGCCGTGCTGTGGGGCGCGATGGCGCTGGCGGCGATCGCCGCAGGGCTCAACGGCCTGTTCGCGCAGGTGGGCGCAGAAAGCTACGCGCGGGTTCGCGGCGGCTTCGGGCCCATCCAGTACGGGACGATCGCGCTGGCGGCGGGTATTCATCGACGGCGTCGTCCTCGGCCTCGCGCGGCCGCCGCCGCGCACCGCCTACCTGGCGCTGGCGCTGCTCGCGCTGGCACTCGGCCTGGCCGGCGGCTTCCTCTCCGGGAGCCGCGGCGCCTGGACGACCCTGCCGGGCGCTGGTGGTCCTGCTGCGCCTGGCAGCAACGGCGACCCGGGCTGCGCCGCTACGCGATCGCCGCGGCGCCGTAGCGGTCGCCGTGGCGAGCGTCGCCGCGTACGCTGATCCCTGGCAACCGGCGTGCAGCAGCGCTTCGACAAGGCCGTCAGCGAGGTCGAGCGCTACTTCGAGGACGCCAGGCCGCCGATGGAGGGACGTCGATCGGGCAGCGCTTCGTCAGACGCGGCGGTGGACTGGGCGATGTTCCCGGGACCACCCGCTCTCCGGAGGCGGGGTCGGAAAGCGCTTCAGTACGAGCCGCGCGCGCGCGGGCGTCGAGGCCGGCCTCTGACCATCCGGCGATCGCCAACCAGGTACAAGCCGCTGCAACTGCCTACCCGGCAGCGCTCGCGAGACGCCGGACTCATCGGGCTGGCGGGATTTCTCGGGTTCCTCGGAGCCCTCGGCTGGGTCTATGCGCGCGCGGCGTGCTCCGGCCATGCAACCCGCAACGCGCTCGGGCTCGGCCGGATCTCGATGTCGCTCGCCGCCTGCATGATCGTCTTGGGCTGACCGATTCGATCTTCGACGCCCGGCAAGCCCGCCATGTTCTTCGTCCTCTACGCCGCTTTGATCTGTCGACCTCCTGGCCGCGTCGCGCGAGCCAGTCGCCGGCACGGAGGCACCGGCCGAATGAGGCATCCGTGAGCCGGGAGTACGGCCGATGACCTGCCGACCTGCACCGCCGAACCCGACATGGGCCGGCGACCGCCATCACGTGGAGCTGATGCTGGCGTCGCTCGCCCGCTCGCCACTGCGCGAACTGCCCCATGAGCTCGTGGTGCAGACCGAGGACCGGGCGCTGTTCGAGCCCCTCGCCAGGCACCCGGTGCGGCTGCGCACGACCGCGGAGCTGTTGCCGCGCGAGCTCAGGGGCGCGCCGGCGCGGCCGCTGGCAGGCCGCCCTGGGCCGCACCGGCACACGCCTCGCCGGAAGCCTGACCCGGCGCAGCGGATGGCCGCGCTGGACGGCCCACACGGGCTGGCACGTGCAGCAGCTCAGCAAGCTGTTCGTCGCCGCCGAGGCTGCGAGCGAGCACGTGGTCGCGATCGATTCGGACGTGGTCGTCACGCCGCACGCCACGGTCGCCGACTTCGTCGATCCTGAGGGCGTGGTGTGCTTCACCCGCACCGGGGACCTGCCGACGAGCTCGCCGAACAAGGTACGCCACTGGAACGTCCAGGCACACCGGCTATTCGGTAGCGAGCCACCGGGCGACGGGCACTGGAGGTCTACTTCGACACCCCGTTCGTGTTCCACGCACCGAGCGTGCGCCGCATGCAGGCCTGGCTCGAGACCGAGTACGGCGGGCATGGTGGCAGGCGCTGGTCCGGCAGCCGCCGCGCCGCTGGTCGGAGTTCGGCAGCTACCGGGTGTTCCTCCAGCGCCACCCACCGCCGCAAGGCGTCATCTGGCGCGATGACCGATACATGCGCTTTCTCGCCGACGCCAGCGACCCTGACGCGCTGCAGGCTCGGGTGGCCAAACTCCTGGAGGATCGGGACAGCCATTACATCACGATACATTCGCAGAGCAGCGGCCGGCGCCTCTGGGGAGCCGAGGGTTACGCGCATAAGCTGCTCGACCTGCTGCCCGCATCGTGCATCGGAGCGGATAATTGAAAAGCCTCCGCTTCTACGTATTCTCGTACAATCGAGGCGAGTTTCTCGCCAACTGCGTGCGATCCATCGAGGACTGCATTCCCGACGCTCCAATTACCGTAGTCGATGACAATAGCTCCGACCGGGCGACCCAGAATGAGCTCGCCAGGATCGAGCAGCGCCACCGGGTCATGCATGCAGGCCCGGAGACGGGGCACAAGCACGGCGGTCTGTACGAAAACATGCAGGCAGCGCTGGACGATGCCGAGGACGACACCCTGGCCTGCTTCGTTCAGGACGATACGCAGGCGGTCCGGGAAATCGATGGCGACGAGATCGAGCTGCTGCATCGGAGATTCAGGCAATCTTCCGCGCTCGGATTCATCTCACCCTGCTTCGTTCGAGGTCGTACCTTGCAGCGCAAGGGTGGTGCCGGATTCAGGTACGATTCAGACATGGATCTCTTCTTCCCGACACCCAGCCGGCGCAGCGCCGGGGTCTACTACTCGGATATCTTTATCGCCTCGGTCGGACGCCTGCGTGCCAGCGACTGGGAGTTCGCGCCCGGAGAGCCGGCCAATCAGCGGGCGGCAATGACGCCATTCGGGCCGATGGGCTACCTGCCGTGCCCGTTCATGATGGTGGGTCTACCGTACGCTGCCCGCATACCGCGGGCGGACGAAGTCCATTGCGCTGCGCTGGGCGGAGCGCGCCGAGGGATTGCGGTTTCTATCCGCTCGAATACGGATGGCGACGTCCGCGCGCGAGGATCTGGCGCCCGCGCGCGCATGGACCACCCACCGATCGGCCGAGGACTGGCTGGAGCCAGTCACCGGGCCGTTACCCATCCCCTGGATCTACGATCCGCTGCACGGCTCGCGCCTGCTCAAGCACCTGAACCGCCTCGAGCTCCTCGCGCGCGGGCTGCTCGCCCGGCGCGGCTAGCCGCGCCGGCGCCGCTGCCGCGAGCGCCTTACAGCTCGAGCGCGTCGTCGTAGCCGAAGGCGGCGAAGTCGCGCGCATAGAGGGCGCGCACCCGGTCGCGCGCCTTCGGCGTGTAGCACTCGGCCACCCGCCCGGTGGCCCCGTGCGCGTTGCCCAGCGCGGCGCGCGTGCGCCTCGGCCGGGCGTCCGCCCCGGATGCGGGCGAGGACGGCGCCCAGGTCCGCATCGAGGTTCTCGACGCGGCCGATGAACTCGCAATCGTCCGAGAGGCAACAGCAACAAAGCGTGTTGTGGTGTCCAAGCGCATGTTCCGATAGAGTCCACCGCCACGTTCGAAGGTAGGTCAGGAACCCTTCGAAACGCGCTGCTCGTCGTCGCGCATGCGGGCCTTGCGCTCGACCTTGTCGAGGTAGGCCGAGAGGACGCGGGTATAGGGGTTGCGCACGAAGGTGAACCGGAACAGCTCGTCGAAGCGCTCGAGCTCGCGTCGCGCGAGCTCGGCCGGACGCCGGAACAGTCTCTTGGCCGTCTTCGAGGGGATGTCCTCACCGAATCTCTCGCGGGCGAGGTTCACGATCACCGTGGAATTGGCCGCCTTCGGCACGCGGTTGTAGAACACCCCGAGGTCGAGGTCCACGCAGCCGCGCGCGTCCGCGCTCCTGATGGAAACGGGGCTCGTGAACGGGAAACGCCTGTAGAACGGCCGCAGTCGGGGAGCCAGGCGTCCCGTCAGGCGCCGCCGCGGCTTGCGGGGCATCAGCCCGGCTCCCGCCGGCAAGCACTGGCCGCGCTGCTTCGCCACGTCGCGCTCCGCCGGCGATGCAACACCGTCATGCGCCGGTTGCCGCGTCCTGCGCAGCATGGGCCAGGGCGGAAAGGGCAGCCGGGCGGTACCCGGCCTCCTGCAGCTGCGCGATCCCGCATGGCGTCCGGTATGCGCCGTCGCGCTCGCGCTCCCGGCGCAAGGCCTTGTTGGCGGCCATCATCTCGCGATCGCGGTAGCCGCGCCCGTGATCGAGATGCACGACGATGGCGTCATAGCGTACGTGGCGCGGCCGTACGCCGTAATTGACCAGGCGCACGCCGAACTCGCGGTCGAGCCCGCCCCATTCCATGCGCTCATCAAAGCCGTTGACGGCGATGATGTCGTCGAGCCACGCCGAGCCGTTCGAGCCCTTGAAATTGCAGCGGGTGAGCGTGATCCGGTTCAGGACCCTGGCCATCCTGCCCTGCGCGACGAGCTTCAGATTCTTGCGTCCGCGTGGCAGGCCGTGCGCTCTCAGCCAGTCGATGTCGAAGCAGCGCCCTTCGAGGATATCGTCGCGTCCGATCGCCTCGCTCGTCTCCCGCGGGAGCTTGTGATAGCCACCCGAGAGATAGTAGCCAGGCTCGGCGCGCGTGGCGTGGACCGCGAGGAAGTCGCGCCGCGGGATGCAGTCGCCGTCGGAGAACACGACATAGGGATGGCGCGCGTGCAGGATCGCCTTGTTGAGGATGCGGCACTTGCGAAAGCCCGCATCATGCTGCCAGATGTGCTGGATGGTGAGACCGGTGTCCGCGCGCATGCGCTCGACCAGCTCCGCGGTTTCCGCGGTCGAGCCATCGTCCGCGACGACGACCTCGAAATCCCTGCTGCGCCTGGACGCTGTAGCCCCAGAGAACCTTCTCCAGCCAGCGCGGCGAGTTGTAGGTGGTCATGATCACGGAGAGCTGCATCAGCGGGACCTCCGGTCACCGCCCGTGACGATGCCGCGCAGCCGCGGCCATGCCGCCCGCCGGGGTCGACACCGTGGCGCGCAGGGGCTGGGGCGGCGGGCGCCGTGGTGCGCGCTCAACAGGCTCACGGTTGCTCGGACAGCCCCCAGCAGCCTGTCGGGCTTAGGGCGTCGTAGCGAGGCGAGTGGGAATCAGGACAGATTTTCGATCGTCCGAGGAGAATAGTGGTCACTATTTGACGAGGAGGATCGGAAATATGAACCGGTTCCCATTCGCCGCAGTAGATGAGCCTAAGTCCGACAGGCTGCTAGTCCGTCTTGACGAACTCCGCCCCGCAGTAGATGCACTTGCCGAAACCGTTGGCGTCGAGCGGCACGTACACCCGCGGGTGCGAGCTCCACAGGCTGGTGTTCGGCAGCGGGCAGTGCAGCGGCTGGTCCGCGTCGGTGACCTCGTAGCGGTTCTGGTCGTTGGGCGTGCGCAGGCCCGTCTGGGTGGCGGTATGCGGGTTCGGCATCGCGGCTGCCTCCGTCAGCGGACCGGCGTGAGCCAGTCCGGGTACTGGCTCCGGCGCCCCTCGACCTGGTCGAAGTACATCTGCTGGAGCTGCTGCGTGACCGGGCCGCGCGAGCCCGTGCCGATCGTGCGGTTGTCGACCTCGCGGATCGGCGTGACCTCGGCGGCGGTGCCGGTCATGAAGGCCTCGTCCGCGATGTAGACCTCGTCGCGCGTGATGCGCTTCTCCACGACGGCGATGCCGAGCTCCTGGGCGAAGTGCAGGATGGTGTCGCGCGTGATGCCGTTGAGCGCCGAGGTCAGGTCGGGGGTGTAGAGCGTGCCGTCGTGGACGATGAAGATGTTCTCGCCGCTGCCCTCGGTCACGTAGCCCTCGTTGTCGAGCAGCATGGCCTCGTCGTAGCCGTCGGTCGTCACCTCGCCGAGCGCGAGCATCGAGTTGATATAGTGGCCGTTGGCCTTGGCGCGGCACATCGAGATGTTGACGTGGTGGCGCGTGTACGAGGAGGTCTTCACGCGGATGCCGTGCTTGATGCTCTCGTCGCCAAGGTAGGTGCCCCAGTGCCAGGCCGCGATCATGCAGTGGACCTGCAGGTTGTCGGCGCGCAGGCCCATGCCCTCCGAGCCGAGGAACACCATCGGGCGGATGTAGGCGGACTCGAGCCCGTTGTCGCGCACGACCTGCTTCTGCGCCTCGTTGAGCGTCTCCTGGTCCCAGGGGATGGTCAGGCGCATGATCTTCGCCGAGTCATACAGGCGGCGCGTGTGCGCGTGCAGGCGGAAGATCTGCGCGCCCTGCTCGGTCTTGTACGCGCGCACGCCCTCGAACACGCCCATGCCGTAGTGCAGCGTATGCGTGAGCACGTGGACCCTGGCCTCGCGCCAGGGCACGAGCTCGCCGTCGAGCCAGATGACTCCGTCGCGATCGGCGAAGGACATGCGCTTGTCTCCCTCTCAGCTGTGGTCGCCGGGCGGCGCGGGCGCTGCGTCGGCCGCGGCCGCCTCGAGCCACTCGCCCCAGATGCGCGCCACGGCGTCACGATAGCCGGCCAGCTCGGCGTCGGGCTCGACGAGCGCGGGCTCGTCGAGCAGCGCGAGGCGGTGGATGCGGGTGCGGAAGGCCCGGTAGGCGTCGGTCAGCAGATTCGCCTCGTCGGCCCCGAGCTCCCCGGCCTCGGCCAGCGCCTCGAGGAGCCGGATATTGTCGGTATATTCGACGAGCGCCGGTGTCGCGTGCGCCCCGGCCAGCACGCCGTATTGGACCATAAATTCGATATCCGCGACACCGCCGCGGTCCTGCTTCAGGTCGAGGCGATCGGCACCGCCGCGGGCGAGCTCGCGCACCATCCGGTTGCGCATGTCGAGCACCGAGCGCGCCAGCGCCGCGCGCTCGCGCGCCTGGCGCAGGATGCCCGCGCGCACGGCCTCGAAGCGCGCGCGCAGGTCGTCGCCGCCGACGATCATGCGCGCGCGCACGAGCGCCTGGTGCTCCCAGGTCCAGGCCTGCTCGCCCTGGTAGCGCTCGAAGGCGGGCAGCGAGCTCACCAGCAGGCCCGCCGAGCCGTTCGGGCGCAGCCGGGTGTCGATCTCGTAGAGCGTCCCCGCCGGCGTCGGCGTGTTGAGGAAATGCACCAGGCGCTGCGCCAGGCGTGCGAAGAAGGTCCCGGTGTCGACCGGGCGCTCGCCGTCGGTGCCCCGGTCCTCCCCGCCCTCGTGCAGGAACACCAGGTCGAGGTCCGAGCCGTAGCCGAGCTCGATGCCGCCGAGCTTGCCGTAGGCGACGATGCCGAACTCGGGCTCGCGCGTGCTGCCGTCGAGCACGGCCCACGGCCGGCCGTAGCGCGCGACCGCCTGGCGGTAGACGAGGCGGTGGGCGGCGTCGAGCACCGCCTCGGCGATCCAGGTCAGGTGGTCCGAGACCCGCATCAACGGCAGCCGGCCGGTGATGTCCACCGCCGCGACGCGCAGCACGTTGGCCTGCTTCACCTGGCGCAGGGCGTCCATCTGGGCCTCGAGGTCGTCGCCACCGACGCCCTCGAGCGCGGCGCCGATCTCGGCCTCGACCGAGGCGCGGTCCGGCGGCTCGAACAGCGACCGGGGATCGATCAGCTCGTCGAGCAGGATGGGATGGCGGGTGACGAAGTCCGCGATCCAGGCGCTGGCGGCGCAGAGCTCGACCAGGCGCGCGCGCGCGGCGGCGTGCTCGCTGAGCAGCGACAGGTAGACGCTGCGGCGCGCGACCGCCTCCATCAGGGTGAGCAGCCGGCCGAGCGTGCGTTCCGGCGCGGCGGACTCGCCCGCCTCCTCGAGCAGGCGCGGCATCAGCCGGTCGAAGCGGTCGCGCGCGGTCGCGCTGAGCGTGCGGTAGCGGCTCGACCGACGCACGGCCTCGAGCCGGCGCCGCACCTCGCCCGGGTCGCCGTAGCCCGCCGCCGCCAGCTCGTGCTCGGCGGCGCCGCCCTCGAGCTCGCCCTCCCAGACGGCGGCGAACGGGTCACGGCCCGTGCCGGCGGCCGCTTCCTCGTCAGGCACGTTGAACACGTGCCCGAAGCACTCCTGCACGCGCTCCATGTGCACCCCGAGCTCGGCGGCGAACGCGTCCCAGCCCGCCGCGCCCATGGTCCACGCCAGGCGCGCGCGCGCCTCGTCGTCGCGCGGCAGGGCATGGACGCGCTCGTCGGCCCAGGCCTGGAGCCGGTTCTCGACGCACCGCAGGTAGCGGTAGGCCGCGGCGAGCGCGTCGACCGTGTCGCCGTCGAGCTCGCCCAGCTCGCGCAGGGCCGCGAGCGCGTCGACGAGGCCGCGCGTGCGCAGGCGCGGCTCGCGCCCGCCGCGGATCAGCTGGAAGGCCTGGGCGATGAACTCGACCTCGCGGATGCCGCCGCGGCCGTACTTGACGTTGCCGTGCAGGCCCTTGCGCTCGACCTCGCGCTCGAGCCGCGCCTTGAGATCGCGCAGCGCCTCGAAGGCGCCGAAGTCCAGGTAGCGCCGGTAGACGAACGGCCGCAGCAGCTCCTCGACGCCCGCCACCGTGGCCGCGTCACCGGTGATCGCTCGCGCCTTGACCAGCGCGAAGCGCTCCCACTCGCGCGCCTGCGTGACCAGGTACTGCTCGAGCTGGTCGAGGTGGACCACCAGCGGGCCGCTGCCACCGAACGGGCGCAGGCGCATGTCGACGCGGAAGGCGAAGCCATCGACCGTGGCCTCCTCGAGCACGCGGATCAGCTCCTGGCCGAGGCGCGTGAAGAAGTCGCCATTGTCGAGGGCGCGCGCGCCGTCGGTCTCGCCGCGCTCGCCGTAGACGAACACGAGGTCGACGTCGGAGGAGAAATTGAGCTCGTGGCCGCCGAGCTTGCCCATGGCGAGCACGAGCAGCGCCTGGGGCTCGCCATCGCCGGAGCGGGGCGTGCCGAAGCGGGCACGTGCGCGCGTGTCGAGCACCTCGAGCGCCACCCGGATGCAGGCGTCGGCGAGCGCGCTCTGCTCGGCCAGGGTGTCATCGATCGCGGCACGCCCGGCCAGGTCGCGCCAGGCGATGCGCACGCTCTCGCGGCGGCGGAAACGGCGCAGCACGCGGGCGAGCGTGGCCTCGTCCGCCTCGCCGGTGTCCACGCCGGACCCCAGGCGCGCGCGCAGCGCGGCCTCGAGGTCCGCCGCCGCCATCGCGGCATCGAGGGGCCCGGTGAGCAGGTCGGCCAGCTCCGCGGGCTGCTGGGCCGCGTAGCGGGCGACGAGATCGCTGGCCGCGAACACCGCCCGGGCCTCGCCACGCCAGTCGCCGCCCGGCAGGGTCACGGCGGCGGCCGCGGCGGCCGCCTCGAAGGCGGCGAGCGCACGCTCGCCGGCCGCGTCCAGCGCGCCCGGCGGCGGGGTCGCCGCGAGGCTGGCGGAACGGGCGGGGGCGGCGCTGCGGGGGCTCATGGCTGCGCGATTATCGCAACGGGGCTTCGGCCTGAACAGCGCGGCGCCGTCCCTGCCATTGCCAAATGACAATCGGTCTCATTCCCAGTAGCGTTCGCTGGCCGTATAATCGCACGACCACCACCCGCTTGTTCCCGGAGAGTCGCGATGCGCCTACCCTTGCCCGCATGACCCCAGCGCCCCTGGCCCTCGCCGCCGCGCTGCTCGGCGCCGCCGCCCCCGCCGCCGCCGAGACGGTCAACGTCTACTCCGCGCGCCACGATTCGCTGATCGAGCCGCTGCTCGAGCGCTTCACCGAGGAGACCGGGATCGAGGTGGGCCTGATCACGGGCAGCTCCGACGCCATGATCAAGCGCCTCGAGGTCGAGGGGCGCAACTCGCCCGCGGACGTGCTGATCACGGTCGACGCGGCGCGTCTGCACCGGGCGGAGGAGTCGGGGCTGTTCCAGCCGGTCCGGTCGGAGGCCCTCGGCGAGGCCCTCGCGCCGCACCTGCAGGACGACGAGGATCTCTGGTTCGGCCTGTCCATGCGCGCCCGCGTGATCGCCTTCAGCCGCGAGCGCGTCGAGCGCTCCGAGCTGTCCACCTACGAGGCGCTCGCCGAGCCGAAGTGGGACGGGCGCATCTGCATCCGCTCGTCGGACAACGTCTACAACCAGTCGCTGCTGGCCTCGCTGGTCGCCGCGCACGGCGTCGAGCAGGCCGAGGACTGGGCCCGCGGGATCGTCGAGAACATGGCGCGCCCGCCGCAGGGCGGCGACACGGACCAGATCGAGGCGCTCGCCGCCGGCATCTGCGACGTCGCCGTGGTCAACACGTACTACTACGCGCGCATGCTGGAGTCCGACGATCCCGGGGTCCGCGCCGTCGCGGACGAGGTCGGCCTGTTCTTCCCCAACCAGGACGGCCGCGGCGCGCACGTCAACGTCACCGGGGCCGGCGTGCTCGAGCACGCGCCCAACCGCGACAATGCCGTGCGCCTGCTGGAGTACCTGGTGACGCCCGAGGCCCAGCGGTGGCTGGCACGGGTCAACCACGAGTACCCCGTGCGCCCGGGCATCGAGGTCTCCGATACCGTGCGGCAGCTGGGGCGCTACCCCTTCAAGCAGGACCGCGTCTCGCTCGGGCGCATCGGTGAGCTCAACGCCGAGGCGGTGAGGATCTTCGACCGCGTCGACTGGCGCTAGGCGAATGCGACCGGCATGAGCACCGTCGTCCAGCCCATCGCGCTCGATACGGGCCGGCCGCCGCTGCGCCGACGTTTCCGCCTGGACGGCTGGACCCTCGGCGTCGGCCTGGTCGCGCTCGCGTTCTCGCTGCCGATCGTCACGGTGGTGGCGTTCGTGCTCCAGCCCTCCGGCGAGGTCTGGGATCACCTCGTCGACACGGTGCTCTGGCGCTACGTGAGCAACTCGCTGACGCTCGCGGCGGGCGTCGCGGCCGGCGCGCTCGTCATCGGCGTGGCGACCGCCTGGCTCACCAGCATGTGCGAGTTCCCGGGGCGGCGCTTCTTCACCTGGGCACTGCTGCTGCCGCTGGCGATGCCGAGCTACATCATCGCCTACACCTACACGGGCCTGCTCGAGTACGCGGGCCCCGTGCAGGGGGCGCTGCGATCGGCGACCGGCTGGGGCTACGGCGACTACTGGTTCCCGGAGATCCGCTCGCTGGGCGGCGCCATCGCCATGCTGGCGCTGGTGCTGTTCCCGTATGTCTACCTGCTCGCGCGCGCCGCGTTCCTCGAGCAGTCGCTGTGCGTGCTCGAGGTGGCGCGCACGCTCGGCTGCGGCGCCTGGCGGGCCTTCTTCACGGTCGCCGTGCCGCTGGCGCGTCCGGCGATCGCCGCCGGCGTCTCGCTCGTGCTGATGGAGACGCTGGCCGAGTACGGGGCGGTGCACTACTTCGGCATCAGCACGTTCACGACCGGCATCTTCCGCACCTGGTTCGGGCTGGGCGATGCCGCCGCCGCGGCGCAGCTCGCCGCGGTGCTGCTCGGGTTCGTGTTCCTGCTGTTCGTGCTCGAGCGCGTCTCCCGGCGCAGGGCGCGCTATCACCACACGACCGGCCGCTACCAGGCGCTCTCCGGGGTCCGGCTGCGCGGCTGGCGCGCCGCCGCCGCGGTCGCGGCCTGTGGCCTGCCGCTGCTGCTGGGCTTCGCGGTGCCGGTCGCGCAGCTCGGCGTATGGGCGGTGCGGACCTGGGACAGGATGGTGACGCCGGCGTTCGCGGGCCTCGTCGCCAACAGCTTCGGGCTGGCGGCCGGCGCCGCCTGCGTGACGGTGCTGCTCGCCGCCTACCTCGCCTACGGCCAGCGGCTGCGCTCGAACCCCGCGGTACGCTTCTGCGTGCGCTTCGCGTCGATGGGCTACGCCATCCCGGGGCCGGTGCTGGCGGTCGGCATCCTGATCCCGTTCGGCTGGTTCGACAACGCGCTCGATGCCTGGATGCGCGCCCACGTCGGCATCTCGACCGGGCTGCTGCTCTCCGGAACGCTGTTCATCCTGGTGTTCGCCTACGCCGTGCGCTTCATGACCGCGGCGGTGCAGACGGTCGAGTCCGGCCTTGGTAAGGTGCGCCCCTCGATGGACGAGGCCGCGCGCTCGTTCGGCTACCGCGGCACCACCGTGCTGGCACGCGTGCACTTGCCGATCATGCGCGGGAGCCTGCTGACCGCCCTGCTGCTGGTGTTCGTCGACGTGCTCAAGGAGCTGCCCGCGACCCTGATCATGCGCCCGCTCGACTTCAACACGCTCGCCGTGCGCGCCTTCGAGCTGGCCTCCGACGAGCGCCTGGCCGATTCATCCACCGCGGCCCTGGCGATCGTGATCACCGGGCTCATCCCCGTCATCCTGCTCAGCCGCTCGATCACCCGCTCGCGCCCCGGCAGGGGCCCGGCCGATGGCGCAGCTTGAGCTGACCGGCGTCTGCGTGCGCTACGGCGACACCGTCGCCGTGGACGGTGTCACGCTCGCGCTCGAGGCGGGCGAGATCGGCTGCCTGGTCGGGCCCACCGGCTGCGGCAAGACCTCGCTGCTGCGCGCCATTGCGGGATTCGAGCCGGTCGCCAATGGCTCGATCATGCTCGCCGAGCGGGTCGCGAGCGCGCCCTGCTGGAACCTGCCCACCCAGCGGCGCTCGGTCGGGATGCTGTTCCAGGACCTGGCGCTGTTCCCGCACCTGACGCTGGCGCGCAACGTCGGCTTCGGCCTGCGCGGCTGGGGCCGGCCCGCCGCCGCGAATCGCGTCGAGGAGCTGCTCGCGCTCGTCGGCCTCGAGGGCATGGGCGAGCGCTACCCGCACGAGCTCTCGGGCGGACAGCAGCAGCGTGCCGCGCTGGCGCGCGCGATCGCCCCGCGGCCAACGGTGCTGCTGCTCGACGAGCCGTTCTCCAGCCAGGACATCGAGCGCCGGTCCCAGCTCGCGCAGGAGGTGCGCCAGATCCTGCGGCGCGAGCACGTCACCGCGCTGTTCGTGACCCACGACCAGCACGAGGCGTTCGCGATCGCCGATCGCATCGGCGTCATGAACAACGGCCACCTCCACCAGTGGGCCGACCCCTATACCCTCTACCACGAGCCGGCCGACCTGTTCGTCGCGGACTTCATCGGCCACGGCGCGCTGCTGATGGCCGACGTGCGCGACGAGCGCCACCTCGAGACGCCGCTGGGCACGATCGCGGGCGAGGTGCCGACACGCTTCCGCGCCGGCGACCCCGTCTACCTGCTGGTGCGCCCGGACGACGTCCTGCACGACGATGCCAGCGAGCGCAGCGCGACCGTGGTCAACCGGACCTTCCGCGGGGCGGACTTCCTCTACCGGCTGGCGCTCGACGACGGTGAGGAGGTGCTGTGCCTGTCGCCCAGCCACCACGACCACCCGATCGGCGAGCGCATCGGCATCCGCATGGAGCTCGAGCACCTGGTGGTGTTCGACCGCGCGGGGTGACCGCGCACGAAACCGGGTCGCGGGTTGCGCGTCGTTCGCGGCCAGAGGCCGCTCCTACAGGGATCCGATGCCGCGGTGGCATCGACCACCGCCCCGGTCATTGCGAGCCCCTCAGGCCCCCGGCAGGGGGCCCCGAACCGGGGATGACGTCGTTGCGTCATCACGAGTCGCGACGAGCGGTATCGGACCGCCGCCGCCGAAACGAAGGGCCCTCTCCCGCTTCGCGGGAGAGGGACGGGGTGAGGGGCGTCGAGGCAGGCACCACCCGCATTGGGGGCCTCTGGCACGGGGCTCCGCAATGCCTGGGTGCATGGCGTGGCGAGGGTGCAATGCGCGCGTTCGCCTGCGGCGAAAACGCGCCTACTGCGCTGTGGCCGGACGGATGGTCGATGTCATTAAGAGGAGCGAAGCGACGTGGCAATCCAGAACGGCACGATACCACCGCACCGTCGCCCTGGATCGCCACAGCGCCTGCGGCGCCTCGCGATGACACGGGTGCGTGACGTCGCCCGGCGGCTCGGCAAACCCGTAGGAGCGCCCTCCGGGCGCGAAGACGGCCGCTGCTCCAATGGCACAGCCCGTTCGCGGCCGGAGGCCGCTCTACAGGAAGTCTGCGACGCCGGGGAAGGAAACGTAGGCCGGCTTCGGCCGCAGGCCGACGCCGGCGTCGGGCCGCGCCGAGCGCCGGCCCGAAACCGGCCTACGCGCTTCGACGGCGTGAGGACAGCCTCCTAGCCCGAGTCGCGGTGGCGCACGCGGATGACGAGGTCCATGCCCTCGACCTGCGTGCCGTCGGGCAGGACGGGGCCGCCGTCGATCCGGACGCTGCTCGCGGGGATGTCGGAGAGCTCGCCCGTGTCGATGTTGTACAGGTGGTGGTGGTCGCGCGTGTTCGAGTCGTAGAAGGTGCGGCCCGGCTCGATCAGCACCTCGCGCACCAGGCCGCGGCGCACGAACAGGCCCAGCGTGTTGTAGACGGTCGCCTTGGACACGTGGCCGTAATCGGCATTGACCTGCGCCAGCACCTGCTCGGCGGCGAGGTGCTGGGCGCGCTGGAACAGCAGGTGCGCGATGTCGATGCGCTGCTGCGTCGGGAGGATGTGGTGCTCCTCGAGCAGCGCGGCGACCTGCGCCCGGTCCAGGGGAAATTGACGGCTCGGCTCGATCATGGCCGCGGGATTATAGCACGCACCGCCGACGCCCGAACACGGCCGGGGCCGCTCAGGCGCTGCCGGTACCGTGCACGCGCACCTGGCTCTCGCGGGCGAAGTCGACCATGCGCTGCACCGAGCGCAGGGCCTCGCGGCGGGTGGCCTCGTCGACGCTGATCTCGTTGCGCCCGGACTCGAGGGTCGCGGCGAGCGTCTCGAGATCGTTCATCGCCATCCACGGGCAGTGCGCGCACGAGCGGCAGGTCGCGCCGGCACCGCCGGTGGGCGCGTCGATGAAGCGCTTGCCCGGCGCCGCCTGGCGCATCTTGTGGAAGATGCCGCGATCGGTCGCCACGATGAAGGTGTCGTGCGGCAGCTCGCGCGCGCCGCGGATCAGCTGGGTGGTCGAGCCGACGCGGTCGGCGATCTCGATGACCTCGGCCGGCGACTCCGGATGCACCAGCACGCCGGCGTCGGGGTAGGCCTCCTTGAGCCGGCGCAGCTCTCGCGCGCGGAACTCGTCGTGGACGATGCACGAGCCCGCCCAGTGCACCATGTCCGCCCCGGTCTCGCGCTCGATGTAGCGCCCGAGATGCCGGTCGGGGGCCCACAGCACCTTCTCCCCGCGGTCATCGAGATACTCGACGACGTCGACGGCGATGCTCGAGGTCACGACCCAGTCCGCGCGCGCCTTCACCGCGGCGCTCGTGTTCGCATACACGACCACGGTGCGGTCGGGGTGGGCGTCGCAGAAACGCGCGAACTCGTCCGCGGGGCAGCCCATGTCGAGCGAGCAGGTCGCCTCGAGCGTGGTCATCAGCACGCGCTTCTCGGGGTTGAGGATCTTCGCCGTCTCGCCCATGAAGCGCACGCCCGCCACCACCAGTGTCTGCGCGGGATGGGCATTGCCGAAGCGCGCCATCTCCAGCGAGTCGGACACCGTACCGCCGGTCTCGTCGGCCAGCGCCTGGATCTCGGGGGCGGTGTAGTAATGCGCCACCAGCACCGCGTTCTCGCGCTCCAGCAGCTCGCGCACGCGCGCCTTGAGGCGCTCGCGCTCGAGCTCGGAGAGCTCGTGCTGCTGCTGCAGCACGTCGATCGTGCGCGGCGACACGTGCGGCGCGTACCGCCGGATCGTCCAGCATGCCGTTCATGCGTCACTACCCTCCACGCGCGCCCGGCACGGGCGGCGCACGCCGCCGTCCGCGGGCACGGTCATTGTCCTGCAATGTGCGGCCGGGCGCACGCCTATGCAAGGCCTCTCGCGCCGGCCGCGGCGCTGGCGCCCGTGGCGGGCTGGGCGCTGCTGGCCCCGCGCCGCCCTTGGCCGGGCCACGGGCTCGAGCGCCGTGGCGCCCGGGGCATGCTACCGCGCCGCGAGGCCCGGGCGCTCGCGCAGCGTGGCGCCGCCATCGCGCTGCGGGGCCGGCCCGGTGCACCGGGAGGGACAGGGGGGCGCGGCTCGCGGCGCACCTTCCCGCGTGCCCCGCAACACGCCGACGAGGTGCGCGCGTTCCTCGACGGCCAGCGCGATGCGCTCGGCACCGGCTACCACGTGCAGTCGGGCAAGGCCGTGCTCGAGCTCAAGCCGGTTGGGCGCGACAAGGGGCGCGTGGTCGCGGATTTCATGCGCGAAGCGCCGTTCGCGGGCCGTATCCCGGTATTCGTCGGCGACGACCGGACCGACGAGGACGCGTTCGCGTGGGTCAACGCGCACGGCGGCGTCTCGATCCGGGTCGGCGATGCCCAGGGGCCCACGCGGGCCACCTACCGCCTCGAATCCGTGACCGCCGCCCTGCGCTGGCTCGACGACGTGGCCGCCGCGCTGTCCGCCGGCGATGGCCAGGGAGGAGCGCGGGCATAGCCGCCCGCGTGCGACGCGCGCGGGCATTTGGCGCGCCCGTCCCGGCCCGGTATCTTGGAACGGTTCCCGCCCGCCGGACGACGCCGCGAGCCCATGTCGACCCCGGACTCCGCCGACCCGCAATCCCCGTCGCTCGAGCTCGGGCTGATCGGCAACTGCCGCATCAGCGCTCTGATCGACGGCCGCGGACGTATCGTGTGGTCCTGCTTCCCGCGCCTCGACGGCGACCCCGTGTTCTCGGCGCTGGTCGACGGCGACGCGCCGGAGCAGGGCTTCTTCGACATCGAGCTGCTGGGTCTCGCCGCCGCGGAGCAGTACTACCTGCGCAATACCGCGATCCTGTGCACGGAGCTCGCCGACGGCGCCGGCAACCGCCTGCGGATCACCGACCTGGCGCCGCGCTTCACGCACTACGAGCGCCGTCTTCCGGCCGGTGATGATCGTGCGCCGCCTGGAGGTCCTGCACGGCTCGCCGACGGTGCGCGTGCGCCTGCGCCCGCATTGCGGCTACGGCTCGGATCACTACCGCATCACCCAGGGCAGCAACCACCTGCGCTACGTGGGCGCCGATCACGTCGTGCGCCTGACCACCGACGCCTCGATCACGCACGTGCTGCAGGAGCAGCCGTTCGTGCTGGAGTCCGCGGCGACGCTGGTGCTGGGGCCCGACGAGAGCCTGCAGGATGCGCCCGATGCCGTCGGCGAGCACTTCCTGGCGCGCACCCGCGCGTACTGGCAGGACTGGTGCCGCACGCTGGCGGTGCCGTTCGAATGGCAGCGCAGCGTGATCCGCTCGGCGATCACGCTCAAGCTGTCGACGTTCGACGACACGGGCGCGATCGTGGCCGCGATGACCAGCTCGATCCCCGAGGTCACGGGCAGCGGGCGCAACTGGGACTACCGCTACTGCTGGCTGCGCGACGCCTACTTCGTGGTGCACGCGCTCAACCGCCTCGGCGCCACGGGCACGCTCGAGACGTACCTGCGCTACATCATCAACCTCGTCGCCGCCGCCGGTGATGACCACGCCACGCTGCAGCCGCTCTACGGCCTGGGCGGCGAGCGCCGGGTCGAGGAGCAAGAGGCCGGGGCCCTCGCCGGCTACCGTGGCGACGGCCCGGTACGCGTCGGCAACGACGCCTACCGCCAGGTCCAGCACGACGTGTACGGGGCGGTCGTCCTCGCGGCGACACACGCGTTCTTCGACCAGCGCCTCTCGCGCCCCGGTGACGAGATGCTCTACCGGCGCCTGGTGCCGATCGCCGAGCACGCCTCAAGGCTCTACGACCAGCCCGACGCCGGTATCTGGGAGTTCCGCGGCCGCACGGCCGTGCACACCTACTCGGCGGCGATGTGCTGGGCCGCCTGCGACCGCATGGGACGGATCGCGCGCCACCTCGGGCTGCAGGGCGAGGCCGACGACTGGGCGCAGCGCGCCGCCCGGATGCACGAGCGCATCTGCGCCGACGCCTGGAACCCGCGCCGCAACAGCTTCGCCGCCACGTTCGATGGCGACGACGGCGTCGACGCCAGTCTCCTGCTGCTGCACGAGCTCGACTTCCTGGCCGGGGACGACCCGCGCTTCCGCGGCACGGTGGAGGCCATCGAGGCCGACCTGCGCCGTGGCGACCACCTCTTCCGCTACGCCGGCGCGGATGACTTCGGCGCGCCCGAGAACGCCTTCAACATCTGCACCTTCTGGTTCATCGACGCGCTCGAGGCCGTCGGGCGCCGCGAGGAGGCCCGCCGCCTGTTCGAGAACATGCTCGGGCACACCACCCGGCTCGGGCTGCTGTCGGAGGATCTCGACACGGCCACGGGGGAGCTCTGGGGCAATTTCCCGCAGACCTACTCGATGGTGGGGCTGATCAACTCGGCGCTGCGCCTCAGCCGCCCCTGGGAGGAGGCGATTTGAGCCGCCTCGTGGTCGTCTCCAATCGCGTGACCGTGCCGAAGTCGCGCCAGAAGCCGCAGGCCGGGGGCCTCGCGGTCGCGCTGACCGGCGCGCTGGCGGAGTACGGCGGGATCTGGTTCGGCTGGAACGGCCAGGTCGTGCGCGACCCGCCCGCGGAGCCGGAGCTGACCGAGGTCGATGGCATCACCTACGCCACGACGCCGCTCTCGCGGCCCGAGTACGACGAATACTACGCGGGCTTCTCCAACGAGGTCCTGTGGCCGGTGTGCCACTTCATGCTCGGGCGCATGGAGTTCCGGCCCGAGTACCGCGACACCTACCTGGCGACCAACGAGCGTTTCGCCGCCCAGCTCGCGCCGCTGATCCGGGGCGACGAGCTCGTCTGGGTGCACGACTACCACCTGATCCCGTTCGCACGCGCCCTGCGCCGCCACGGCATCCAGCGGCCCATCGGGTTCTTCCTGCACATCCCCTTCCCCAGCTACGGGCTGCTCAGGGCGATGCCGGGCTGGCGCGAGTGGCTCCGGGCGCTCGCCGAGTACGACCTGGTCGGGCTGCAGACCCCCGAGGACCGGCGCGCCCTGGAGACCTCGCTGGTCTACGGGCTCGGCGCCCGCTTCGTCCAGGGCGGCGTCGAGCTCGAGGGCCGCCTCGTGCGCACCACCGCTCAGCCGGTCGGCGTCGAGGTCGACTCGCTGGCGCGCATGGCAGCGTCGTCGGCGGGCAGCCGCCGGGTTCGGCGCCTGATCGACAGCCTGGGCTCGCGCGACCTGATCATCGGCGCCGAGCGCCTCGACTACTCCAAGGGCCTGCCCAACCGCTTCGACGCCTACGAGAGCCTGCTGGCGCATCACCGCGAGCGCCACGGGCGCACGGTGTTCATGCAGATCGCCAGCCCCTCGCGCGAGAACATCGCCGAGTACGAGCAGCTGCGCGAGGCGCTCGAATCGAAGGCCGGGCACATCAACGGCGTCTACGCCGACTTCGACTGGGTCCCGACGCGCTACATGAACAAGACCTTCGCGCGCGCATCGCTGCTGGGCTTCTTCCGCATCGCCCGCGTGGGCCTGGTCACACCGCTGCGCGACGGCATGAACCTCGTCGCCAAGGAGTTCGTCGCCGCCCAGGACCCCGAGGACCCGGGCGCCCTGGTGCTCTCGGAGCTCGCCGGCGCCGCCACCGAGCTCGAGAGCGCGCTGATCGTCAATCCGTTCGACACCGAGGGCATGGGCGACGCGCTCGAGCGGGCGCTGTCGATGCCGCTCGCGGAGCGCCGCGAGCGCTGGCAGCACATGATCGAGGTGCTGCGCGACAACGACCTGACCGCCTGGCGCACCCGCTACGTGGCGGACCTGCAGGCCGCGGCCGACGATCGCCGGGCACACCCGCGCGCGCCGGAGCCGACGGTGGTCCGCGACGCGTCCGAGGCCTTCCACCTGGCCCCGGAGGACGCGCTGCGCCGTCTCCCCGGCCCGGCCGGCGAGCGCTTCGTCGAGCTCTGGCGCCACAATGGCGCCAGCGTCGAGCTCTACGCCCCGCGCGGGCGCGACCTGCAGACGCCGCACGAGCGCGGCGAGTTCTACGTCGGCGCCCGCGGCGCGGCCACGCTGCGCTGCGACGGCAGCGAGCTCCCCTGCCAGCCCGGCGACCTGCTGTTCGTCCCCGCCGGCGTCGAGCATCGCTTCGTCGAGCACAGCGACGACTTCGCCGTGTGGGTCGTGTTCGTTCCAGGGGAGACGGATGCGCCGACAGGGAACCGCGAATAGACGCGAATGGTGCCGCGGGTCGACCAGGCTGCGGAGCTGCGCTGTTATCGGCAGAACCACAGATGAACACAGATAAACACAGAGGGCATCGTCGATAGCGAATGTCGTGGCGGAGCTTCGCTGTCGACGGATCGGGATCAACGTGCTGTCAGCGCAGCTCCGCTGCCGCTCGAACTGCCCCGGCACAATCTGTGTCCATCTGTGTTCATCTGTGGTTCTGATCGGTTCAGCGAAGCCCCGCGGCGTACACCATACCGCTGAACCATTCGCGAACAGTCGCGTCTATTCGCGGCTTCCTGCCGGCGTCATGACCCGCACAAAAGAAAAGCCCCGCCGGGGCGGGGCTTTTCGGGTCGAGCCGGCTGGGTGCCGGGCGGCTTACATCATGCCGCCCATGCCCCCATGCCGCCCATGTCGGCACCGGCACCGGCGCCGCCCTGGTCGTCGTCCTTCGGGACGTCCGCCACCATCGCCTCGGTGGTGATCATGACGCCCGCGATCGAGGCGGCGTTCTGGAGCGCCGAGCGGGTCACCTTGGTCGGATCCAGGATGCCCATCTCGATCATGTCGCCGTACTCGCCCGTGGCCGCGTTGTAGCCGTGGTTGCCCTTGGCCTCGCGGACCTTGTTGAGCACGACCGAGGCCTCGGCGCCGGAGTTGAAGACGATCTGGCGCATCGGCTCCTCGAGCGCGCGCCGCACGATGCCCACGCCCATGTCCTGGTCGTGGTTGTCGCCCTTGACGCCCTCGAGGCCCTGGATCGAGCGCACCAGCGCGACCCCGCCGCCGGGGACCACGCCTTCCTCGACCGCCGCACGGGTGGCGTGCAGCGCGTCGTCGACGCGGTCCTTCTTCTCCTTCATCTCGGTCTCGGTCGCGGCGCCGACCTTGATGACGGCCACGCCGCCGGCGAGCTTCGCGAGCCGCTCCTGCAGCTTCTCCTTGTCGTAGTCCGAGGTGGACTCCTCGATCTGCTGCTTGATCTGGCCCACGCGGGCGTCGATGTCGGCCTTCTTGCCGGCACCGCTGACGACCGTCGTGTTGTCCTTGTCGACCGTGACCTTGCCGGCCTGGCCGAGGTGCTCGACGCCGGCATTCTCGAGCTTCATGCCGACCTCCTCGGAGATCACCTGGCCGCCGGTGAGCACGGCGAGGTCCTGCAGCATGGCCTTGCGGCGGTCACCGAAGCCCGGCGCCTTCACCGCGCAGACCTTGACGATGCCGCGGATGTTGTTGACCACGAGCGTCGCCAGGGCCTCGCCCTCGACCTCCTCGGAGACGATCAGCAGCGGACGGCTCTCCTTCGAGACCGCCTCGAGCACGGGCAGAAGATCGCGGATGTTCGAGATCTTCTTGTCGTGGATCAGGATGTAGGGATTCTCGAGCTCCGCCTGCATGCTCTGGTTGTTGGTCACGAAGTACGGGCTCTGGTAGCCGCGGTCGAACTCCATGCCCTCGACGACCTCGAGCTCGTTCTCCAGGCCGGAGCCTTCCTCGACCGTGATCACGCCTTCCTGGCCGACCTTCTCCATCGCGTCGGCGATCAGCTGGCCGACCTCGTGGTCGCTGTTCGCCGAGATCGCGCCGACCTGGGCGATGGACTTCTTGTCGTTGCAGGGCTTGGAGAGACTGGCCATCTCCTTGACCGCGGCCTTGACCGCCTTGTCGATGCCGCGCTTGAGGTCCATCGGGTTCATGCCGGCGGTGACCGCCTTCATGCCCTCGTGGATCATCGCCTGGGCCAGCACGGTGGCGGTCGTGGTGCCGTCACCGGCGGCGTCGGAGGTCTGCGAGGCGACCTCCTTGACCATCTGCGCGCCCATGTTCTCGAACTTGTCCTCGAGCTCGATCTCCTTGGCGACCGAGACACCGTCCTTGGTGCTGTTGGGGGCCCCGAAGGACTTGTCGAGGACCACGTTGCGGCCGCGCGGGCCGAGCGTTACCCGGACCGCGTTGGCCAGGGTGTCGACGCCGCGCTGCATGCGCTGGCGTGCGTCGTTACCGAAACGTACTTCTTTTGCCGCCATTGTTCGGACCCTCTATCGGATTTCGATTTCGTCTGATGCGTTGACTGTCTGCCTGGGCGTCGTCGCGCCGGCGCGGGCTCAGCCCTCGAGCACGGCGACGACGTCGTCCTCGCGCATGACGAGGTAGTCCTCGTCGTCGATCTTGACCTCGGTGCCGGCGAACTTGCCGAACAGCACCTTGTCACCCTTCTTGACCTCCGGCTCGCGGACGCCGCCACTGTCGGTGGGCTTGCCCTTGCCGACGGCGACGACCTCGCCACGCTGCGGCTTTTCGGCCGCCGTGTCCGGGATCACGATGCCACCCGAACTCGTGCGCTCTTCCTCCAAGCGCTTGATGACTACGCGATCGTGCAGCGGACGGATATTCATGGACGCGTTCTCCTTCTAATAAACGCCGTGAAAATCAGGGGTTTATGCGCATTGTTAGCACTCCCCCAAGAGGAGTGCCAGATATGATAGTGCGGAATTCGCGGATTTCAAGCCCGCGGCCCGGGGACGCGGGCACGGGGCGCTAGCGGTCGCGGCGCTCGAACTCGCCCTCGATGGTGGTGTGGCGCCGGGGGTCATCCCCCTGGGCGCCCCCCGGACCACCGGGCGGACCACCGGGCGGGCGGCGGCCCGTAGCTGACCTGCATGCGCCGCATCGCCGCGCGGATCATGGCGCGGCGCGACCACGGGACGAGGCAGAGGAACCCGATCACGTCGGTGGCGAAGCCCGGCGTGAGCAGCAGCGCGCCCCCGATCGCCAGGGCCACGCCCTCGAACATCTCGATCGCGGGGATGCGGCCGCGCTGGAGGTTCTGCTGCGCCCGGACCATGGTCTGGAACCCCTGGTAGCGCAGCAGCGCCCCGCCGACGACGGCGGTCAGCACGCACAGCCCGACCGTCGGCAGCGCGCCGATGACCTGGCCGACCTCGATGAGCAGGTAGATCTCGACCAGCGGGACGACCAGGAACAGCAGGATGAAGGCGGGCAACGCAGGCCCCTCGTGCGCGAGCTCCACCGGAGTCTTGGGGCGGGGGCAGCCCCTTTCAACCCGGCACGACGGGGGATTGCTCCCCGCGGTAGAATCGCACGCCCCGTGCAAGGAGGGTTGCCAGCGATGACCGAGGACAGCGGCCAGCTGTTCGTGTTCTCCACCGTCGGCGACGCGGCGAGCGCGCGCCGCCTCGCCGACGGCGTCGTCGGCGCGGGCCTCGCGGCCTGCGTCAACATCCTGCCGCCGGTCACCTCGGTGTTCCGCTGGGAGCCCGAGGCCGGCGACGCCGCTGCGGCTGCAGTGCAGGCGGAACAGGAGGTCATGCTGATCATCAAGACCTCCGCGTCGGCATACCCCGCGCTCGAGTCGCACCTGCGCGCCGAGCATCCCTATGAACTGCCCGAGATCGTCGCGGTCCCACTGACACGCGGTTTGCCGGCCTTTCTCCAGTGGATCGACGCAAGCACCCGATGCTGAAGCGCCTGTTCGCCGTCCTCGCGCTGGCGGCGGCCGCGCTGCCCGGCGCGGCCGCCACGCTCGGCGACGAGGTCGCGGGCGCCGGCAGCGACGCCCTGCTGCCGGCGGACGAGGCGTTCGTGCTGGGCGCGGAGCGCCAGGCGGACGCGACCGTCGTGCTCCACTGGACGATCGCGGACGACTACTACCTCTACCGTGATCGTACCGAGATCACGCTCAACGGCGGCGGCGAGGCCAGCCTGGGCGAGCCGCGCTTCGCGCCGGCGCGGACCAAGGACGACCCGTTCTTCGGCGAGACGGCCGTGTACTACGGCGAGGCCAGCGTGCGCGTCCCGCTGCGCGGCACGCCCGCCGAGGGCGCGCGCCTCGAGGTCACCTACCAGGGCTGCAACGAGCCGATCGGCGTCTGCTACCCGCCGATCGACAAGACCCTGGAGATGTCCTCGATCGCGCTGGCGCAGGGATCGGGCCCCTCATCGGGCACGACCGGCGGGCCCGCCGGCGCCAGCGAGCAGGGCCGCATCGCCGCGGCGCTGGCCAGCTGGACGCTGGGCTGGACGGTGCTCGCCTTCGTCGGCTTCGGCCTGCTGCTGGCACTGACGCCCTGCGTCTTCCCCATGCTCCCGATCCTCGCCGGGGTGATCGCCGGCGGCGACCCGCACGCGGGCCACGCGCGCCGGGGCGGCGGCCTCGCGCTCGTGTTCGTGCTGGCGATGGCGCTGGCCTACGCGGCCGTGGGGGTCGTGGTCGGCCTCACCGGGGCCTCGATCCAGGCATGGTTCCAGCAGCCCTGGGTGCTGGGGCTGCTGGCGGCGGTGTTCGTCGTGCTGGCGCTGGCCATGTTCGGGCTGTTCGACCTGCAGTCGCCGGGCCCCCTGCGCCACGCCCTCGAGGCCCGCACCCGGCGCCTCGGTGGCTCGGGCGGCGGCGCCGCCGCGCTCGGCGCCACCTCGGCGGTCGTGGTCGGTCCCTGCGTGACGCCGCCGCTGATCGGCGCGCTGCTGTTCATCGCCGAGTCGGGCGACCCCGTGACGGGTGGCCTGGCGCTGTTCGCGCTCGGGCTCGGCATGGGCCTGCCGCTGATCGCGTTCGGCACCTTCGCCGGCCACTACCTGCCCAGGGCCGGCGCCTGGATGACCCGGGTCCAGGCCGCGTTCGGGGTGCTGCTGCTGGCCGTGGCCGTGTGGCTCGTCCAGCGCGTCGTGCCGGTGCCCGTGGCCATGGTGCTGTGGTCGGTGCTGCTGATCGTCACGGGCGTGCAGCTCGGCGCACTGAGCGCGGTCGACGGCGGCTGGCGCCGCCTCTGGAAGGGCCTCGGCACGGTGCTCGTGCTCTACGGCGCGCTCCTGCTCGTGGGCGCGGCGGCCGGCGGCCAGAGCCTGCTGCAGCCGCTGCGCGGCGTGCTCGACGGCGGCGGCACGGCCACGGCCGGGCGCGAGTTCCGCGCGGTCGAGGGCGTCGAGGGGCTGCGCCGGGCGCTCACCGAGGCGCGCCGCAGCGACCGCCCGGTGATGCTCGACGTCTACGCGGACTGGTGCGTGTCGTGCAAGGAGCTCGAGGCCTTCACCTTCCCCGACGAGCGCGTGCGCCGGGCTCTGGGCGACGCGATGCTGCTGCGCACCGACGTGACGGCGAACGACGCCGGCGACAGCGCCCTGCTCGAGCGCTATGACCTCTACGGCCCGCCGGCGATCCTGTTCTTCGGGCCCGACGGGGTCGAGCGCCGCGGCTACCGCGTGGTCGGGTTCATGGGGCCGCAGGAGTTCGCGCGCCACGTCCGCCGGGCGCTGCCGGAGGCCGGCGCTTGAGCCGCCACGCCTGGGTCTGGGTCGTGCTGGCGGGGCTCGTCGGCCTCGCCGGGGGCGCCGGCCTGCGTGCCTGGCTCGCCGACGGCGGCGCCACGGCCGCGGGCGCCGAGCGCGCGCGCCCCGCCGCCGAGGAGGCGAGCGTGGTGGGCAAGCGGCGGCCCGCGTTCTCGCTGCCCACGCCCGCGGGCACCGAGCGCGCGATCGACGGTTTCGACGGCGAGGTCGTGCTGCTCAACTTCTGGGCCACCTGGTGCCCGCCCTGCGTCCGCGAGGTCCCCGCGCTGGTCGCGCTCCAGGACGAGCTCGGCGGCGCCGGGCTGCAGGTGGTCGGCGTGGCCCTCGACGAGGCGGGACCGGTGCGCGAGTTCGCCCGCGAGCACGGGGTCGACTACCCGCTGCTCGTGGGCTCGCGCGACGCCTTCGAGATCGCGCGCGCCTACGGCAACCCGCGCGGCACCCTGCCCTACACCGTCGTGATCGACCGTGACGGCACCGTGCGCGCCACCCACCAGGGCGCGCTCACGCGCGCGCAGGCCGCGGAGCTGGTGCGGCCCTACCTGTAGGGCGAGAGACGGGCAACGGCGTGCCTCCGGGCGGGTGCAATGCCCGGATCAGGGGCCAATCTGCATAAAACGCGCAGCCAACGGGCGCGATCTGGACATGCCCGCACGGGTCGTGCAGACTTGTCGACCTCGTCGCGACCCCGAGCCCGGCATGGCGGATGTCCTGGTACTCCACGGCCCGAACCTGAACCTGCTCGGTTCACGCGAGCCCGGACACTACGGCACCACCCGCCTCGACCAGATCGACGCCACGCTCGCGCGCCGCGCGGACGACGCCGGCCGCAGCCTGGCGTCGTTCCAGTCTAACGCCGAGCACGAGCTGGTCGACCGGGTGCAGCAGGCCGCGGACGAGGCGACGGGGTTCGTCATCGTCAATCCGGCGGCCCTGACGCACACCAGCATCGCCCTGCGCGACGCCCTGCTCGCGACCGCGATCCCGTTCATCGAGGTGCACCTGTCGAACGTGCATGCCCGCGAGGCATTCCGGCGGCAGTCGTACTTCTCCGATGTGGCGGTCGGGGTCGTCTCCGGGCTCGGGCCGCAGGGCTACGAGCTGGCGCTCGAGGCCGCGCTGACACGCCTCGGGGCGCCCACGCGCTGACCCCGCGCACGCCGCTGCGCAGCGAACAACGACGACACACGGACCGGCACGATGGACATTCGCAAGGTCAAGAAGCTCATCGAACTGCTCGAGGAATCCGGCATCGCGGAGCTCGAGATCAAGGAAGGCGAGGAGTCGGTACGGATCTCCCGCCAGGGGCAGCCCGGCGGCTGCCCCGCCGCCGCGGCACCCGCACCCCAGCCGGCGCAGGCCTCGGCGCCGCCCGCCGCGACGGGCGAGTCCGGGGGCGAGGCGGCGTCCGGCGGCGGCCTGCCATCGGGCCACGTGGTCGAGTCGCCGATGGTCGGCACCTTCTATCGCGCGTCGGCGCCGAGCGCGCCGTCATTCGTCGAGGAGGGCCAGTCGGTGCAGGCCGGCGACACCCTGTGCATCATCGAGGCCATGAAGATCCTCAACCAGATCGAGTCCGAGGTCAGCGGCACCGTCAAGGCGGTCCTGGTCGAAAACGGCTCGCCGGTGGAATTCGGCGAGCCGCTGATGGTCATCGAGTAAGCCCATGATCGACAAGGTCGTCATCGCGAACCGCGGCGAGATCGCGCTGCGCATCCTGCGGGCCTGCCGCGAGGTCGGCATCAAGACCGTGGCGGTGCACTCGAGCGCCGACCGCGATCTCAAGCACGTGCGCCTGGCGGACGAGACCGTTTGCATCGGCCCGCCCCCGTCCAACGAGAGCTATCTCAACATCCCGGCGATCATCTCGGCCGCTGAGGTCACCGACGCCGTCGCGATCCATCCCGGCTACGGCTTCCTCTCGGAGAACGCCGACTTCGCCGAGCGCGTCGAGTCCAGCGGCTTCAAGTTCATCGGGCCGACGGCCGAGGTGATCCGCCTGATGGGCGACAAGGTCAGCGCCATCCGCGAGATGCAGGCCGCCGGCGTGCCCTGCGTCCCGGGATCGGACGGGCCGCTGCCGGAGGACGCGGACGAGTGCCAGCGCATCGCGCGCAAGATCGGCTACCCCGTCATGATCAAGGCCTCGGGCGGCGGCGGCGGCCGCGGCATGCGCGTGGTGCACAGCGAGGCGGCGCTGGCGAACGCGATCTCCATGACACGCACCGAGGCCACCAACGCCTTCGGCAACCCCGAGGTCTACATGGAGAAGTACCTCGCCCACCCGCGCCACGTGGAGTTCCAGGTGCTCGCCGACGAGCACGGCAACGCCGTCCACCTCGGCGAGCGCGACTGCTCCATGCAGCGGCGCCACCAGAAGGTGGTCGAGGAGGCGCCGGCGCCGGCGATCACGGAGAAACAGCGCCAGAAGATCGGCAAGCGCTGCGCCGAGGCCTGTCGCAAGCTCGGTTATCGCGGCGCCGGGACGTTCGAGTTCCTCTACGAGGACGGCGAGTTCTTCTTCATCGAGATGAACACGCGGGTGCAGGTGGAGCACCCCGTCACCGAGATGGTCACCGGCGTGGACATCGTCAAGGAGCAGTTGCGCATCGCGGCGGGCGAGCCGCTGTCCTTCGACCAGAAGGACATCGAGGTGCGCGGCCACGCGATCGAGTGCCGCCTCAACGCCGAGGACCCGCGCAGCTTCATGCCCTCGCCGGGGAAGATCGAGCTCTACCACGCACCCGGCGGGCCCGGGGTCCGGGTGGACTCGCACGTGTACACCGGCTACAAGGTGCCGCCGCACTACGACTCGATGATCGGCAAGCTCATCTGCCACAACGAGGACCGCGCCTCCGCGATCGCCCGGATGCGCGGGGCCCTCTCGGAGATCGTGATCGAGGGCATCAAGAACAACGTCCCGCTGCAGCAGGACATCATGTCGGACGCCGGCTTCGAGCAGGGCGGCATCGACATCCACTACCTCGAGAAGAAGCTGGGGCTGTAATGGCGGGCGGCGACGCCGCGGCTGGCGAGGCCTGAGACGCCATGCCCTGGCTGCAGGTCAAGGTGGATTCCGATCCCGAGCACGCGCCGGCCGTCGAGGAGGCGCTGATCGGCGCGGGCGCGGTCTCGGTGACGTTCGAGGACGCCGGCGACGCCCCGATCCTCGAGCCCGGCCCCGGCGAGATGCCGCTGTGGACGGCGACGCGCCTGGTCGCGCTGTTCGACGAGCAGGTCGCCCGCGACACGGTGGCCGACGCGCTCGCACGCCTCGGCCACGCCGAGGCCCATGCGCCCGCCTTCGAGCAGCTGCCGGACCGCGAGTGGAGCCGCGCGTGGCTCGACGACTGGCAGCCGCTGCGCTTCGGACGCCACCTCTGGGTGGCACCGCTCGAGGCCACCGTCGACGATCCCGCGGCCACGGTCGTGCGCCTCGACCCGGGCCTGGCGTTCGGCACCGGCACGCACGCGACCACGGCGCTGTGCCTCGAATGGCTCGAGGCCCAGGCGCCCGCGGGCGCCAGCGTGCTCGACTTCGGCTGCGGCTCCGGGATCCTCGCCATCGCCGCGCTGCGCCTCGGCGCCGCCGCGGCCCACGGCATCGATGTCGACCCGCAGGCACTCGAGGCGAGCCGCGCCAACGCCGCGACCAACGCCGTCGCCGGGCGCCTGAGCCTCGCCGAGGGCGACAGCCCGGCGACCGGCGGCCCGTACGATCTCGTCGTCGCCAACATCCTGGCGGGGCCGCTGGTGCAGGCGGCCGCGCCGCTGGCCCGGCAACAGGAGGCCGGCGGGCGCATCGCGCTCGCCGGCATCCTGCGCGAGCAGGCCGACGACGTCGTACGGGCGTTCGAGCCGGCCTACGGGCTCGCCATCGGCGCCGAGCGCGACGGCTGGGTGCTGCTGACCGGCACCCGCCGCGCCGCCTGATCCGCGATGGCCGGGGCGATGAACACCCAGTGCCCGCACTGCCGCACGGTCTTTCGCATCGGCCACGACCAGCTCGAGGCCGCCGGCGGCCGCGTGCGCTGCAGCCACTGCCGGCGCACCTTCGACGCCCGCGCGCGCCTGCAGAAGGAGCTGCCACTGGAGTCCGGACCCGCGACGGCGACGACCCGCAATCACGACCAGGGGGAGCTCGACCTGGCGGCGGGCCGCGCGCGCGGGGTCGCCGGCGTCCTGCTCTCCGACCTCGACACCGGCGCAGCCCCCGCCGAGGGTCCCGGGCGCGGCTCGCTGTGGCTCTGGGGCACCGTGAACCTGCTGCTCGTGGTGGCGCTCTGCGCCCAGCTGCTGTTCGCGCAGCGCCAGGCGTTCGCGCAGGACCCGACGCTGCGGCCGCTGCTGGTGCACATGTGCGACCTGGCCGGCTGCACCCTCGCGCCGCGCCGCGCGGTCGAGCGCATCGAGCTGGTACGGCGCAACGTCTACGCCCACCCGAACGTCGACGACGCCCTGATCATCGACGCGACCTTCGTCAACAACGCGCGTTTCGCGCAGCCCTACCCGCTGCTGACGATCAGCCTCGGCGACATCCGCGGCGAGGCGCTGATCCGGCGCAACTTCACACCCGGCGAGTACCTGCCCGGCCTCGACCCGAACGCGCGCATGGCGCCCGGCTCGCCGGTGCGGGTCAGCCTCGAGGTGCGCGACCCCGGGCGCGAGGCCCGCACCTTCGAGATCGACTTCGGCTGACGCCGATGCCCCGGGCGATTCCGGCCCGGATCTTGCGGGCAACTCGGCCGTGGCGGACCGTGTCGGCCCGGCCCAGGGGCCGGCAGCGCGAGCGGTCCCGCGACCGGGGGACCGACGGGACGGTGTCGGGGCCCGCGGCGCGCGCCAGGCCCGGACCGGCACACCGGCACGGCCCGCCACGACCGGATGATGCGCACGCGGCGACCCCGGCAGCCCGGGGTCACCGTGCTATACTCCCCCGCCCGCGGGCCGGGGGTCGGCGGCCGCGGGGATCGCGGCGTCACCGCACGCGCAATCCGGCGCGCCCGCGCTGCCGCGCGCCGCACGCACAACCAGGACTACAGGTCGTACGATTGCCCGACGATCCGGCTTCAGGAAGGCTTGCCGAATGAATCGCGCCCGCGCCACCGGCTGCAGCGGCCTCGCAGAGACGCCCCTCGCCGAGACACCGTTGAAGCGTTGCGTATCCGAGGAGCTCGAGCGCTACTTCGCGGCCCTGGACGGAGAGCGGCCCTGCGATCTGCACAAGATGGTCATCGGCGAGACCGAGCAGGCACTGCTGCAGTTCGTCCTCGAGCGCACCGGCGGCAACCAGAGCCGCGCCGCGCAGCTGCTCGGCCTCAATCGCGGCACCCTGCGCAAGAAGCTCAAGTACTACGGCCTGGGGAAGGTCTGAGGTGCCGGAGACGTGCGCCGCGATGACCGGCGTGCCGCGACAATCAGCGGAAGCCCCATGAACGATTCCAGCGTGACGCCGGTCCGGCGCGCCCTGCTCAGCGTCTCGGACAAGACCGGCCTGCTCGAGCTCGCCCGCGCGCTCGCGCAGCGCGATGTCGAGATCCTGTCCACGGGCGGCACGGCGCGCGCGCTGCGCGAGGCCGGGATCGCGGTCACCGAGGTGGCCGAGCACACCGGCTTCCCGGAGATCATGGGGGGCCGCGTGAAGACGCTGCATCCGCGCATCCACGGCGGCATCCTCGGGCGACGCGAGGCCGACGCCGACGCCATGGCCGAGCACGCGATCGCACCGATCGACCTCGTGGCGGTCAACCTCTACCCGTTCGCCGAGACGGTCGCGCGCCCCGACGTGACCCGCGACGAGGCGATCGAGAACATCGACATCGGCGGCCCGGCCATGGTGCGCGCCGCCGCCAAGAACCAGGCCGCCGTGACCGTGCTCACCGACCCGGGCGACTACGACGCGGTCGTTGCCGAGCTCGACGGCGGCGGGATCGGCGCACAGCTGCGCCGTCGGCTCGCCACGAAGGCGTTTCGCCACACCGCCGCTTACGACGCGGCGATCGCCGCCTGGCTCGACGCGCACGAGGCGACCGACCACGACGCGCTGCCGGCGCGCCTGGACACCGGGTTCGAGCGCGTGCTCGGCCTGCGCTACGGCGAGAACCCGCACCAGCGGGCGGCGTTCTACGCCGCCCCGGACGCCCCGGCCGCCACCGTGACGCGCGCGCGCACGCTCCAGGGCAAGGCGCTGTCGTTCAACAACATCGCCGACGCCGACACCGCCCTCGAGTGCGTCAAGCAGTTCGCCGAGCCGGCCTGCGTCATCGTCAAGCACGCCAACCCCTGCGGCGTCGCCATCGCCGCGGACGCGGCGGCCGCCTACGAGGGCGCCTACGCGACCGACCCGGTTTCCGCCTTCGGCGGCATCATCGCGTTCAACCGCGCGCTCGATGCCGCGCTCGCGCGCACCCTGATCGGGCGCCAGTTCATCGAGGTGCTGCTCGCGCCCGAGGTCGAGCCCGAAGCGCTCGAGGCCCTGGGCGCCAGGCCGAACGTGCGCGTGCTGCGAACCGGCCCGCTGGACGGCGTCGCGGGCGGGCTCGACTACCGCGGCGTGGCCGGGGGCCTGCTCGTGCAGGACCGCGACACCGGTCTCGTCGACGACACCGGCCTGCGCACCGTCACCCGCGCGGTGCCCGAGCCCGATACCGAGCGCGACCTGCTGTTCGCCTGGCAGGTCTGCAAGTACGTCAAGTCGAACGCCATCGTCTACGCGCGCGGCGGCGCGACCGTCGGCGTCGGCGCGGGCCAGATGAGCCGCGTCAACTCGGCGCGCATCGCGCTGGACAAGGCCGCCGAGGCCGGGATCGCCACGCCCGGATCGGTCGTCGCCTCGGACGCCTTCATCCCGTTCCGCGACGTCCTCGACGTCGCCGCCGGCGCCGGCGCGAAGGCCGTGATCCAGCCCGGCGGCTCGAAGGGCGACGCCGACGTCATCGCCGCCGCCGACGAGCTCGGCCTGGCCATGGTCTTCACCGGCATGCGCCACTTCCGTCATTGACGCTGTACATTGAACCGCGACCGATCTGCAGGAGCAGATCGGGACTGCGCGAAGCGCAGGCCCCGAAGGGGCGAGGCGCAGGGATGCGCCGAGCAATGAACACGAATGCACACGAATGGCGCCGTGCGGTATCGACGCCCGGCGGAGCTTCGCTGCGGCGATCAGAACCACAGATGAGCACAGATGGACACAGATCTGCTCTGTAGGGGCGTCGCGTACCGCGGAGCTGCGCTGGCGCGGCGACAGCCCGGCCAGCGCAGCTCTTGCGTCCGATGCGATGACTGCGACGCCCTCTGTGTTTATCTGTGTTCATCTGTGGTTCTACCCGTGTCAGCGCAGAGCTCCACAAACCCTGGTGAACCGCTGAACCATTCGCGAACATTCGCGTTCATTCGCGGTTCCTGTTCAACGTCGAAGACCACCGGGGACGTTCGATGAAGGTACTGATCGTCGGCGGCGGGGGGCGCGAGCACGCGCTCGCGTGGAAGGCGGCGCAGTCGCCGCGGGCGGAGCGCGTGCTGGTCGCGCCCGGCAACGCGGGCACGGCGGCGGAGGCGAAGGTCGACAACGTCGCCGTCGACGCCGAAGACCTCGACGGGCTGGTCGCGCTGGCGCGTGACGAGGACGTCGACCTGACCGTGGTCGGCCCCGAGGCGCCGCTGGTCGCCGGCATCGTCGACCGTTTCCGCGCCGAGGGCCGCGCGATCGTCGGCCCGAGCGCGGCGGCGGCGGCGCTGGAGGGGTCCAAGGCGTTCGCCAAGGAATTCCTCGAGCGCCACGGCATCCCGACCGCGGCATACCGGGCGTTCGAGGACCTCGATGCCGCCCGCGCCTGGGTGCGCGAGCGCGGCGCGCCGCTGGTCGTCAAGGCGGACGGCCTGGCCGCCGGCAAGGGGGTCGTCGTCGCCCGCACGACGGCCGAGGCGGAGGACGCGCTCGCGGACATGCTCGGCGGCGCGCTCGGGGGCGCCGGGGCCCGCGTGGTCATCGAGGACTTCCTCGAGGGCGAGGAGGCCAGCTTCATCTGCCTGGTCGACGGCCGCACCGTGCTGCCGCTGGCCTCGTCCCAGGACCACAAGACGCGTGACGCCGGCGACACCGGGCCCAACACCGGCGGCATGGGGGCCTACTCGCCCGCGCCCGTGGTCACCGACGCGGTGCACGAGCGCATCATGGGCGAGATCATCGAGCCCACGGTCTCGGCCATGGCCGCCGACGGCCGCCCGTTCAGCGGTTTCCTCTACGCGGGCCTGATGATCGGGGCGGACGGCGCGCCGCGGGTGCTCGAGTACAACGTGCGCGGCGGCGACCCGGAGACGCAGCCGATCCTCATGCGCCTGCAGTCGGACTTCGTGGACCTGTGCGAGGCGGTCGCGCACGGCACGCTCGCCGACGTCGAGCCGCGCTGGGACACGCGCGCGGCGCTGGGCGTGGTCATGGTGGCCGGCGGCTACCCCGGCGAGTACCGCAAGGGCGACCCCATCCGCGGGCTCGAGGGCCTGGACGCCGACGACCTCAAGGTATTCCACGCCGGCACCGCGCGTGCCGACGACGCCGTGGTCACCGCGGGCGGACGCGTGCTGTGCGTCACCGCGCTGGGCCGCGGCGTCGGCGACGCGCGCGCACGCGCCTACGCCGCGCTCGCGCACATCGACTGGGCGGACGCCTACTGGCGCGACGACATCGGCCACCGCGCGCTGACGCGCCAGGGGCCATGCGGGTTTTCGGTAAGCTCTGCTGCGTGCTCGCCGCGCGAAGCGTGCGCCCTACACGCGACGACAACGCCCGCGGGTGCGCACAGCGCCGCCCTGCGGAGCGCCGCATCACGGCGTTCGCCTCGCTCACGTAGGACGCTACGTCGTTCGCGCTTGTGCTAACGCCGGCCAGCCCGGCTGCCCGCCGCCGCGCGGGCGCCGCCGGCTCCTCGACCATGCGCCCGCCGCCCGCGAGGCGCGCCAGCGTGACCCCCTCCACCGCCTGGCCGAGCGCGATGTCCACGGCGGCCATCACCTCTGCCTCCGGCCCCTGCGTCGCAGCCGCCATGGTGCCGTGGCGCTCGCCGTGGTGACGCACGGCGTCGAGCACGCGCTTGACGGGCGTCCGCTCCGGCGGGCGCGCGGGCAGATAGCCCGAGCCATCGCCGCCCCCGGGCACCACCAGGGCGGCCGCGCCGAGGGCCGCCAGCGCCGCGTCGACCGCCTGCACCGGCATCGCGAGGCGCGCCGCCAGGCGGTCGCGGTTCGGCGGCGGCTCGCCCGCGTACCAGGCCTGCGCGACCGCCACCGCCACCGCCACCCCGGCGCGCTCCGACTGCGCCGGCGACAGGCGCACGCCGCCGCGGCCGCCGACCGCGAGGTACTCGGGGAACTGCCGGTAGAAGGCGACCGTCGACCCCGTGAGCAGCACGAGCCACGACAGGTAGAGCCAGATCATGAACAGCAGCAGGATCGCGAAGCCCGAGTACACCGCCGTGTAGTTGGTCGAGGTCACGACGAAGGCAGCGAACAGGCGCCCCAGGGTCTCCCACACGATCCCCGCGACCACGCCCCCGAACAGCGCGGCACGAAAGCGCACCCGGGTGTTCGGGATCAGCATGTAGACGAAGGTGAACGCGATGATCACCAGCGCGTAGGGCAGCAGCCGCGTCGCCACGCGCACGAGCAGGCCGAACGGCTCGATCGCCAGGATCCCCTGGACGACAGCGCTGCTCGACAGCGAGGCGGTGATGCCGAGCGCGAGGAAGACCAGCATCGGCCCCACGACGATCACGCTGAAGTAGTCGGAGAACTGGCGCACCAGGGTGCGCCTGCGGTCGACGTTCCAGGTGAAGTTGAACGCCTCCTCGATCTTCTGCACCAGGGAGATCGCGGTGTAGAGCAGCAGCGCGACACCCACCGCGCCCAGCACGCCCACCTTGATATTGTCGACGAAGCCGACGATGCGCTCGGTGATCTCGTTCGCCCGCGGCCCGAGCGGCGCGAGCAAGCGCAGCAGCACCGGCTCGACGCGGTTGTGCACGCCGAACCCCTTGAGCACGGAGAAGCTGACCGCGATCAGCGGCACGAGGGCCAGCAGGCTGGTGAAGACGAGGCTCATCGCCCGCAGCGTGAGCGCGCCGGAGGCGAGGTCGCGGCTCACCGCGTAGCCCAGGCGCACCGTTTCCACCAGCCGGCGCTGCCAGCGCGGCAGGAGCCCGGCTCGGCGTCCCAGACGCATGTGCATCAGGCGGCGCCGGAGATCGCGCAGGGAGAGCATTGATCGTGTCCGTGGGCCGTCGCGTCGGTTACCCGACCACGTCGGCCGCGAGCGGCGCACGGCGCCGGCGGGCGCGGTTCACCGCTTCATCAGCTCGAAGAATTCCTCGTTCGTCTTCGTCTGCTGCATGCGGCCGATGAGGAACTCGATGGCCTCCATGTCGTCCATCGAGTGCAGGAACTTGTGCAGGATCCAGATCTTCTGCAGCTCCTCCTGCGCCATCAGCAGCTCCTCGCGCCGCGTGCCGGAGCGGTTGATGTTGATCGCCGGGTAGACGCGCTTGTCGGCGATCTTGCGGTCGAGGTGGAGCTCCATGTTGCCCGTGCCCTTGAACTCCTCGTAGATGACCTCGTCCATCTTGGAGCCGGTGTCGATCAGCGCCGTGGCGAGGATCGTGAGGCTGCCACCCTCCTCGATGTTGCGCGCGGCGCCGAAGAAGCGCTTGGGGCGATGCAGGGCGTTGGCGTCGACGCCGCCGGTGAGCACCTTGCCCGAGGACGGCACGACGGTGTTGTAGGCCCGCGCCAGCCGCGTGATCGAGTCGAGCAGGATGACCACGTCGTGCTTGTGCTCGACCAGGCGCTTGGCCTTCTCGATCACCATCTCGGCGACCTGCACGTGGCGGCTCGCGGGCTCGTCGAAGGTCGACGAGACCACCTCGCCCTGGACCATGCGGTCCATCTCGGTGACCTCCTCGGGCCGCTCGTCGATGAGCAGCACGATCAGGTAGCACTCCGGCGAGTTCGCCGCGATGCTCTGGGCGATGTTCTGCAGCATCATCGTCTTGCCGGCCTTCGGGGGCGAGACGATGAGCCCGCGCTGGCCCTTGCCGATCGGCGCGACGATGTCGATCACCCGCGCGGTGATGTCCTCGGTCGAGCCGTTGCCGCGCTCCATGCGGAAGCGCGAGGTCGCGTGCAGCGGCGTCAGGTTCTCGAACAGGACCTTGTTCTTCGCGTTCTCGGGCGGGCCGAAGTTGATCTCGTCGACCTTGAGCATCGCGAAGTAGCGCTCGCCCTCCTTGGGCGGGCGGATCTTGCCGGCGATCGAATCGCCGGTGCGCAGGTTGAAACGGCGGATCTGGCTGGGCGAGACGTAGATGTCGTCCGGGCCGGCGAGATAGGAGCTGTCCGCCGAGCGCAGGAAGCCGAACCCGTCCTGCAGGATCTCGAGGACGCCGCCGCCGTATATGTGCTCGCCCTTCTTCGCGCGGGCCTTGAGGATCGAGAAGATGACGTCCTGCTTGCGCGAGCGCGCGACGTTCTCGATACCCATGTCCTGGGCGAGCTCGATCAATTCGGTCGCGGGCCGAGACTTCAGATCAGTCAGGTTCATCGGTGCCGTTTTTGAAGCTTTTCAGGGGTTGTACGGATACGCCTGGGATACGGATACGCACGCGCGCGGTGCGCCGGATCGGCGTTATCGTTCTCTGCAAGAAAGGATTCGGGGAGTTCTCGCCGCGGGGGAGACGAAAACCGAAAGCTTATCGCTGGACCGTAGCACGCTTTTCCGGGGCCGTCCAGCCATGCGCGGGCGGCCCGGCGCCGGCGCCCTCGGCGCCCTCGACGACGGCCTCGCCCGCTGCCGCCGGGGCCGCCGGGGCCGCGGCGGGCGGCCGGCACCCGGGCGCGCTCAGACGTTGCTGTCGATGAACGCGGTGAGCTGGGACTTCGACAGCGCGCCCACCTTGGTCGCCTCGACGTTGCCGTTCTTGAACAGCATCAGCGTCGGGATGCCGCGGATGCCGTACTTCGGCGGCGTGTCCGGGTTCTCGTCGATGTTGAGCTTGGCCACCTTGAGGCGGTCCGCGTAGTCGGCGGCGATCTCCTCGAGAATGGGATGGATCGCCTTGCACGGGCCGCACCACTCCGCCCAGTAGTCCACGAGCACGGGCGTGCCGGACTGCAGGACGTCGCTCTCGAACGTCTGGTCGCTGACCTCCTGGATATTCTCGCTCACCGGTGGGCCTCCAAATTGTCGCGAAGCGATAATTATGCCACGATTCTGCCCGATTTCTTGCCCCGGCCGTCAATCTGGGGAACCCCGGGGTCAGCAAGCCGACTATGACAGACAGCGATAATCACCTCTCCGACGTACCCTTCGACCATTTCGAACTGCCCTCCGAGGTCGCCCGCGGCCTCGCGGACGCCGGCTTCAGCCGCTGCACCCCGATCCAGGCCGACACCCTGCCCTACGCCCTCGCGGGCCGGGACGTGGCGGGCCAGGCCCAGACGGGCACCGGCAAGACCGCGGCCTTCCTGGTGGCGACCTTCACCCATCTGCTGCGGCACCCACCGGCCGAGGAGCGCCGCGCGACCCAGCCGCGGGCGTTCATCGTGGCGCCCACGCGCGAGCTCGCGATCCAGATCCACAAGGACGCGGAGACCCTGGGGCGGCACACCGGGCTGACGCTGGCGCTCGCCTACGGCGGCACCGATTACGACAAGCAGCGCAATGCGATCGCGGCCGGCTGCGATGTCCTGATCGGCACGCCGGGGCGCCTGATCGACTACCTCAAGCAGGGCATCTACGACCTCAGGCAGGTCCAGGTGGCCATCCTCGACGAGGCGGACCGGATGTTCGACCTCGGCTTCATCGCCGACATCCGCTACCTGTTCCGCCGCATGCCGGCGCCGGACAGGCGCCTGTCGATGCTGTTCTCGGCGACGCTGTCCTACCGCGTCACGGAGCTCGCCTTCGAGCACATGAACCACCCCGTGCACCTGCAGGCCGACGCCGAGCAGGTCACCGCCGACCGCGTCGAGCAGGTGCTCTACCACCCGGCGAACGACGAGAAGATCCCGCTGCTGGTCGGCCTGCTCAAGCTGGAGCCGCCGCGCTCGCTGGTGTTCGTCAACACCAAGCGTGGCGCCGAGCTGGTCTGGCGCTACCTCGAGGGCAACGAGGTGCAGGCCGCCGTGCTCTCCGGCGACGTGCCCCAGCGCAAGCGCCAGAGCCTGCTGTCCGATTTCCAGGCCGGCAGGCTGCCCGTGCTGATCGCCACCGACGTCGCGGCCCGCGGGCTGCACATCCCGAACGTGACACACGTGTTCAACTTCGATCTGCCGCAGACCGGCGAGGACTACGTCCACCGCATCGGGCGCACCGCGCGCGCCGGCGAGAGCGGCCACGCCGTCAGCTTCGCCTGCGAGGACACCGCCTTCTACGTGCCCGAGATCGAGGAGTACATCGGCAGCAAGCTGCCCTCGGCGCCGGTCACCGCCGAGCTCCTCGCGAAGCTGGGTCCGCCGGTGGCGCGCGAGCGCCGCGGCCCGCGGGCGGCGACAAGCGCGGCGGGCGCCGGCGCGGCGGCGACGGCCCGCCGGCCGCCAGGGACGCCGGCCGGGGGCGGCCAGGACCGCGGTCGCAAGCGCCGATCGCGGCGGCGACGCGGCAGCGGCGCCGACACGACCGCCTCCTCCTGACCCACCCCGCCCGCGGGGCGCCGCAGTCAGCGCTTCGCCCGCCCCGGCGTTGCCGGTACCATGAGCCGTCGGCGGCGCAACACAACGGATACGGCATGAAGATCGAGAGTGTCTGCGTCCTCGGGGGAACCGGCTTCGTCGGCTTCAACCTCGTGTCCCGGCTCAACAAGCAGGGCAAGCACGTGCGCGTGCTCACCCGGCGCCGCGAGCGGCACAAGGAGCTGCTGGTGCTGCCGTACGTCGAGGTCGTCGAGGCCGACGTCAACGACCCGGCGGCGCTCGAGCGCAACTTCGCCGACCGCGACGCCGTGATCAACCTGATCGGGATCCTCAACGAGAAGGGCCACCGCGGCGAGGGGTTCCGGCGCATGCACGTCGACCTGGCCAAGCGCGTGCTCGAGGCCTGCAAGAAGAACGGGGTGCGGCGGCTGCTGCACATGAGCGCGCTCGGCGCCGACCAGGGCAGCGCCCCGAGCCATTACCTGCGCACCAAGGGCGAGGCCGAGAACCACCTGCACACCTTCGCCGCACCCGAGGTGGCGCTGACGAGCTTCCGCCCGTCGGTGATCTTCGGCAAGGGCGACGGCCTGTTCACGCTGTTCGCGGACCTGCTGCGGATCGCGCCCGTCTTCCCCGTCGTCTGCCCGTCCGCCCGCTTCCAGCCGGTCTATGTCGGCGACGTGGTCGAGCGCATGTGCGCGGCGCTCGAGGACCGCTCGACCTTCGGCCGGCGCTACAACCTGTGCGGCCCGGAGGTCTGGACGATGCTCGAGCTCGTGCGCTACACGCGCTCGCTCAGGCGCTACCGGCGCCTGCTGCTGCCGCTGCCGCGCTGGGCCGCCCGCCTGCAGGCGAACGTGCTCGAGTTCGTGCCGGGCAAGCCGTTCTCGCGCGACAACTTCGCCTCGCTGCAGCTGGACTCGGTCTGCCCCGAGGGCGCCACCTGCCCGACCGCGGTGGAGGCGGTCGTGCCCCACTACCTCGGCGATGAGACCCGCCAGCACCGCCTGCAGGAGCTGCGCCGCGAGGCGCGGCGCGACCACCGCCCCGTGTAGACCGCGCCGGCGGCCGCCATGGAGACCTACCTCGTCGGCGGCGCCGTGCGCGACGAGCTGCTGGGGCGCACGCCCACGGAGCGCGACTGGGTCGTCGTCGGCGCCACGCCCGAGGCGCTCGAGGCGGCGGGCTACCGGCGCGTCGGCCGCGACTTCCCCGTGTTCCTGCACCCGGAGACCGGCGAGGAGCACGCGCTGGCACGCCGCGAGCGCAAGGCCGGTCACGGTTACCACGGCTTCGACGTCCACGCCGGCCCCGAGGTCACCCTCGAGGAGGACCTCGGGCGGCGCGATCTCACCATCAATGCCATCGCGCGCGCCGCCGACGGCACGCTGGTCGATCCCCACGACGGCCGCGCCGACCTCGAGGCGCGCACGCTGCGCCACGTCTCGCCGGCCTTCGTCGAGGATCCGCTGCGCGTGCTGCGGGTCGCGCGCTTCGCCGCCCGCCTCGCGCCGCTCGGCTTCCGGGTCGCCGACGAGACGCGCGCGCTGATGCGCGAGATCGCCGCCAGCGGCGAGCTCGACTACCTCGTGCCGGAGCGGGTGTGGCAGGAGACCGCGCGCGCCCTCGGCGAGCCCGCGCCGGCGCGCTTCTTCGACGAGCTCGCCGCCTGCGACGCGCTCGCCGCGGTGTTCCCCGAGCTCGCCCCCCTGTTCGCGCCGGGCGCAACGGATGCCGGGCGGGCCGCGCTGCAGGCGGCCGCCGCGGCCGACGAGCCCGCCGCCGTGCGCTTCGCCGCGCTCTGCCACCCGCTGGCGCCGGAGCACGCACTCGCCGCCCTGTGCGCGCGCCTGCCCGTGCCGCGCGCCTGGGCCGACCCGGCGCGCCTGGTCGCCCGCTGGCATGTCGCCGTGATCACCGCGGTCGACGCCGACGGGGACGGGCTCTGGGCCGTGCTCGCCGGATGCGACGCGCTGCGCCGCGGCGAGCGCTTCGAGCAGGTGCTGGCGGCCTGCCGCGCCATCGCCCGCGCCCAGGGCCGCGAGCGCGCGGCCGAGGCCGGCGGCGCGCGACTGCGCGCGGCGCGCGAGGCCGCCCGCGCCGTCGACGGCGCCGCGCTCGCGCGCGCCGGATGGCGTGGTGCCGAGCTCGGCGCCGAGCTCGAGCGGCGCCGGCGCGCGGCGGTGGCCGCGGTGGCCGGGGGTGGCCCCTCGCCGGAGGCCGGGCGATAGGCGCTCAGCCGCGCCGGTCGAGGCGGGCGTCGAGCGCCGCGAGGGCGCCGCCCAGGCGCGTGCGCAGCAGGGCCCACGCGGCCACGGTGCCGACGCCCGAGGCGCCCGCGTCGGCCAGGTCGAAATGGCGGTACACGCTGGTGTACGCCTGCGCCACCTCGAGCCCGACACCGAGCAGCGTGAACGCGGCCGCGAGCCCGAGCTGGCGGCGCCAGCCGGGATAGAGCTGGCCGAACCAGAACGTCAGCAGGGCGTAGGTCGCGGCGTGGAGCAGCTTGTCGCCGGCGCTGAACGCCCACGCCGGCGGCTGCGGGTGCAGCGAGCCCCAGGCGGTCGCCGCGACCAGCAGGTAGCCGATCACCAGCCAGAGGCGGCGGTAGCGGAGCGCGTCGGCGTGCACGGCCGGGCTGCCCGCAGCTAGGCCGCGAGCACCCGCTGCGCCGCCGCGGTGGCCGCGCCGCGCTCGATCGGCGCGCCCATGTCGCCGAGCACGGCCTCGAGCGCGTTCAGGCACAGCAGCACGTTCTCGCGCCGGGCGCCGTAGCCCATCAGGCCGATGCGCCAGACGCGGCCGGCGAAGTCGCCGAGGCCGGCGCCGATCTCGAGATTGAACTCGTTGAGCAGCCGGGCGCGCACCTGGGCCTCCTCGATGCCCGCCGGCGCCCACACCGCGTTGAGCTGCGGCAGGCGGTGGTCCGGGTCCACCACGAACGCCAGGCCCATGGCCTCGAGCCCGTCGCGCAGCGCCTGGTGCATGTGGCGGTGGCGCGCCCAGGCGTTCTCGATGCCCTCCTCGCTCAGCATGACCAGCGCCTCGTGCAGGCCATAGAGCGCGTTCACCGGGGCCGTGTGGTGGTAGGCCCGCTTGCCCGTGGCGGCGCCGTCGCCCCAGTAGCCCATGACCAGGTTGAGGTCGAGGAACCAGCTCTGCACCGGCCGGGTGCGGTTGCGCACCCGCTCGAGCGCGCGCTCCGAGAAGCTCACCGGCGCCAGGCCCGGCGTGCACGACAGGCACTTCTGGCTGCCGCTGTAGATCGCGTCGATGCCCCAGCCATCGACCTCCACGGGCACGCCGGCGAGCGAGGTCACCGCGTCGACGAGCGACAGGCAGCCGTGCTCGTGGGCCAGCCGGCACAGCGTCTCCGCGTCGGAGCAGGCGCCGGTCGAGGTCTCCGCCATGACGAAGGCGAGCACGGAGGCCTCCGGGTGCGCGCGCAGCGCCTCGGCGACCTTGTCCGGGTCCACCGCCCGGCCCCAGTCGTCGTCGACCACCACCGTGGTGGCCCCGCAGCGCTCGGCGCAGGCCTGCATGCGCGCGCCGAAGACGCCGTTGCGGCAGACCACCACGGTATCGCCCGGCTCGACCAGGTTGACGAACGCGGCCTCCATGCCGGCCGAGCCCGGCGCCGAGATCGGGATCGTCAGCCGGTTCTCGGTCCGCAGGGCGTACTGCAGCAGCGCCTTGACGTCGTCCATCATGGCCACGAACTGGGGATCCAGGTGGCCGATGGTCGGGCGGCCGAGGGCCTCGCGCACGCGCGGGTGGACGTCCGAGGGGCCCGGCCCCATGAGCGTGCGCACGGGCGGGCGGAAGGTATGCGCGGTCATGGGGCGTTCCCCGTGGCGGTACGACGAAAGCGCCGGAGTATAGAGAGCCCCGTGCGGGCCGTCCAAGGCGCGCCTTGCCCGCAGGCGACGGGTTCTTGTCGCCGCGGACCGCCAGGAGGCTGCCCGAGTAATCCGTGCCGTAGCGAGCGCGTGGCACAACGAGCGAATTTGGGCGATCGTGAGGGAAACGTGGTGGCCCCCACGTGACCCGAACGATCGCCAAAAGGCGCCCTGCCACGTCGCCTTCGGCTCCTCGCAGCAGTGGTTGTGGCACGCGCGCAGTAGGTGCCGGGTTACTCGGACAGCCTCCTAGTGTCCTTTAACGCAAGTTCGTCGATCTTTCTCGGCGAGCCATCGTGGCGACTGGCAAGGCGCGCCGACGAGTAATAGCGCATCCTATTGCGAGGAGGCGCAACGCCGCCAGGCGCCTCGAGGGCCGGCGAAAAGACGGCGAACTTGCGTTAAAGGACACTAGAACACCAGCAGCAGGGCGATGCCGAGCGCGACGCGGTAGACCGCGAACGGCGCCATGCCGACGCGGGCGATGTAGCGCAGGAACAGCGCGATGCAGGCCCAGGCGCTGGCGGCGGCGAGCGCGGTCGCGAGCAGCAGCGCGCCCCAGGCGACGTCGGTCCCGGTCGCCGCCAGCTCGCCCGCCTGCAGCGCCCCCGAGAGCGCGATCACCGGCATCGACAGCAGGAACGAGTAGCGCGCGGCGGCGCGCCGGTCGAGACCCAGCATGCGCCCGGCGGTCATCGTGATGCCCGAGCGCGAGGTCCCGGGGATCAGCGCCAGCGCCTGGAACAGCCCCACCACGAGCGCGCCGCGCCAGCCCAGCGCGTGCTCGTCGCGGCGCGCGGGCGCGGCGCGGTCGGCCGCCCACAGCAGCAGCCCGAAGCCGATGCTGGCCCAGGCGATGACCGCGGGCGCGCGCAGCACGGTCTCGACCGTGTCCTTGAACGCCAGCCCGGCGAGCCCGACCGGGATCGTCGCGAGCACGATGAGCCACGCCAGGCGCCCGTCCGGCCCGGGGGCGCGCCCGGCGAGCGGCGCCAGCCCGCCGCGCACCAGGCGCACGACCTCGACGCGGAAGTAGCCGACCACGGCGAGCAGCGTGCCCACGTGGACCGCGATGTCGAACGCGAGCCCCTGGTCGCGCCAGTCCGTGATCACCGGCACGAGGATCAGGTGCGCCGAGCTCGAGATCGGCAGGAACTCGGTGATCCCCTGGACCAGGGCGAGGACGGCGAGCTGGAGCAGATCCATCGGCGGCGTGTCCCGGCGCGCGCACCGGCGGGTGCGCGGGAGGGCGCAATTCTATAGGAGGGAGGGCGAAGGGCGAAGGGCGAAGGGCGAAGGGCGGAGGGCGGAGGAGAAAGGGCCCAGAGGAAAGGGCCCAGGTAGGAAAGGACGTAGGCGCGTTTCGGCCGCAGGCCGACGCGCGCATCGGGCGTCGGGCTCGCTGCGCGCGTTCGCTTCGCGAAAACGCGCCTACGTCCTCGGTCCTCCGCCCTCGCCCTTCGCCCTTCGCCCTTCGCCCTTCGCCCTTCGCCCTTCGCCCTTCGCCCTTCGCCCTGGGCCCTGGGCCCTTTCTCCTGGGCCCTTTCCCCTTGGCCCTGCTCACAACCTCCGACTGAGGTCGTTCACCGCGAACGCCTCCAGTGGCTCCTCCAGCCCCTTCGAGAAGCCGATCACGTTGAAGCGCTCGCCCATCTCGCCGGGCAGCGTGAGGCGCTTGACCTGCTGCGCCGCGGCGAGGCGCTCGCGCTCGTCCTCGCTCGCCAGGGCGTCGGCGCTGACCTCGTCGAGGCCGCAGCCGATCAGGAAGTGCGCCTGCGGCGTGAAGCCCTCGAGCTCGAGCCCGGCGCCGGTGGCGGCCTCGGTCACCGCGGTGAAGTCGACGAACGCCGTGATGTCGGTCAGCCCCGGCCAGTCGTAGGGATCGTCGTGCGCGCGGTGGGCGCGCGTGCAAACCAGCGTCCCCATGGAACGCTCGGGCAGGTAGTACTCGGCGCGCACGTAGCCGTAGTCGACCAGCAGCACCGCGCCACGCTCGAGCGCAGCGGCGAGGCCGGCGAACCACGCGTCGAGCTGCGGGTTGTACTCGGACCGGTAACCCGCCGGCAGCGCGCGCCCGAGGTCGGCCTCGATGCGCCGTATCGCCGTGCGTAGCGCCTCCGGCGCGCTGCGCCAGGCGTCGCCCAGGCCACCGTCGGCGGTGGTCGTGGTGCAGCGCTGCTCCACGTCCCCCGCCGCGACGCGGAACCCCTCGACCGGCATCGCGTCGAGCACCTCGTTGGCGAGGACCACCCCGTGCAGGCCCCGGGGCCAGCCACGCTCCCACGTGCAGCGCGCGAGCAGGTGCGGCACGCGCGCCGCGAGACGGGCGTGCTGCTGCTGCTGCAGCTCGGCCGAGGGCTCGAGGATGCGGTAGCGCCGCGGCAGCGCCTCGAGCGCCTCCAGCGCCGCCAGCAGCTCGGCGGCGAGCTCGCCGCTGCCGCGCCCGAGCTCGAGCACGTCGCCGCCGGTGGCCGCGAGCACGGGGGCGCACTGGCGCGCCAGGCAGCGCGCGAACAGCGGCGACACCGCGGGCGCGGTGACGAAGTCCTCGCCGCCAGCGAGGGCCGCGCCGCCGGCGGCGGCGTAGTAGCCGAGGCCGGGCTCGTAGAGGGCGAGCTCCATGTAGCGTGCGGAACGGGATGGCGCCGCCGGCCGCCTCGATCTCCGCGACGATCCGGCGCCGCAGTGCCGCGCTGTGCGCGCGGGCCTCGGCGCCGGGCGCGGGCATCGGGGCGGCCTGGTTCGCGTCGCGCGCCATGGCAGTGCGGTTCGCCGGGACGATCGGGTAAGCTGGATCAGCGAGCGTGACGCCGCCCCGCGGCCGGAGACGAGCGATGACGCAGCATACCCCCGCGGACCCGGCCGGCCAAACGGCGCTGGTGACCGGCGCCGGGCGGCGCATCGGGGCCGCGCTCGCGCGCGCGCTGCACGGCTGCGGCGCCAACGTGGTCATCCATTGCCGCCGCTCGCGCGCCGAGGCGGACGCGCTCGCCGCGGAGCTCGAGGCCGAGCGCCCGGGCTCGACGCGCGTGGTGGCCGCCGACCTGCGCGAGCCGGCGGAGTGCGAGCGCCTGGTCGCGGCGGCGACGGACGCCTGGGGCGGGCTCGGCATCGTCGTCAACAACGCCTCGACGTTCTACCCGACGCCGGTCGGCACGCTCGAGCCGTCGCAGTTCGACGACCTCGTCGGCAGCAACCTGCGCGCACCCGCCTTCGTCGCGCAGGCGGCCGCCCCGGCCCTGCGGGCCGCCGGCGGCAGCATCGTCAATATCGCCGACATCCACGGCCTGCGGCCGCTCGACGGGCACGCGGTGTACTGCGCGGCCAAGGCCGGGCTGGTGATGCTGACACGCGCGCTGGCGCGCGAGCTCGCACCGGGCGTGCGCGTCAACGCGATCGCGCCGGGGTCGATCCTGTGGCCGGAGGGACCGCGCGGCGACGATCCCGACACGCGCGCGGCCGTGCTCGCCGCGACCCCGCTGGAGCGCCAGGGCACGCCCGGGGACATCGCGGCCGCGCTGCTCTACCTGGTCCGCGACGCCGGCGTTCGTCACCGGCGAGGTGCTCAGCGTGGACGGCGGGCGGGGGCTCTGAGCCGGGATGACGCTGCGGATCCGGCCCTACGCGCCCGACGACGCGCCCGACCTCGCGCGCGTCTACCGCGACGCCGCCCTGCACGCCGGCGCGCAGGCCTACTCGGGCGCCGAGGCGGCGGCCTGGGCCGGGCTCGCGGATGACCTCGGGGCCTTCGGGCGCCGCCTCGCCGACGGCGTGACGCTCGTCGCCGAGACCGACACCGGCGAGACCGTCGCCTTCGGCCAGCTCCACCCCGTCGACCACGTCGCCATGCTCTACACGGCGCCCGGCTTCACGCGCGCGAGCTACGCCTCGGGGATCTATCGCCTGCTCGAGGAGCATGCCCGCGCCGCGGGCGTGCAGGTGCTGCACACGGAGGCCAGCCGGGTGGCCGAGGCGTTCTTCGAGAAGCAGGGATTCGAGCGCGTCGCCAGCGAGCACGTGCGCCGTCGCGGCGAGACCCTCGAGCGCCTGCGCATGGCCAAGCTGCTGGCGGAGCCGGCCGGACCCGGCGCCTGAGCGCGCCCGCGCCGCGCGGCTCAGAGCTCCCAGCTGCTCGCCGGCGCCCGGCGCAGGTGGAGCCGGTGCGCGAGCCGGATCAGCGGCCGCACGAGCAGCTGCGCGCTGCCCAGGATGAACAGCCAGGTGCCGACCTCGAGCCAGGCGGGAAACAGGAAGCACACGCTGCCGATGGTGAACCAGACCCCGATCAGGAAGTCGTTGAGGATCGACAGCGTCTGGTAGCGGCGGCGGATCGCGAGCTCCTCGCGGCCCAGGCGGATCGCCAGCGCCTCGTCGCCGTCGGGCTCGCGCGCCCGGTCGATGTGTCGCTGCCCCATCGCGCCTCGCTCCCGCGCCCGCGTTGTCGGCTTCACTCCAGCACCTCGTCCGGCACCAGCCCGGCCGGGTCCACGGGCGTCAGCTCGCCGGCGCCGACGCCGTCGAAGCGGGCCCACAGCGCGGTGAACGGCTCGCCGTGGACCGGGTGCGGATGGTCGCCGGCGAGCTCGGCCAGCGGGCCGAGCACGAAGGCGACGCGCCCGATCTCCGGGCGCGGCAGCACCAGCGGGCCCGCGCGCAGGATGCGGTCGCCGTAGAGCAGCAGGTCGAGATCGAGCGTGCGCGGCGAGAACTTCGGCTGCGCGCGGTCACGCCCGAAGCGATCCTCGATCGCGCGCAGGGCCGCGTGGACGTCCGCGACCGGCTCGTCGCTGTCGAACGCGGCCACGGCGTTGAGGAAGGCCTCGCCCTCGAAGCCGACCGCCGGGCATTCGTAGATGGTCGACACGGCCAGTGGCCCGAAGCGCGCGTGCAGCGCCTCGAGCGCGCCGCGCAGGTTCGCCTCGCGGTCGACGTTCGAGCCGATCGAGACGTGGACACGCTCCATCACCCGCACCCGCGCTCGCCGCGCTCGATCACGATCCCGACGTCGCGCGCCCCGCGGATGGCACCCGGCTTCGACAGCGTCACCCGCACCCACGGCACCCCGAACTCGGCGCGCACGATGCGCGCGATCTCCTCGGCCAGGGTCTCCACGAGCTGGTACGAGCTGCCGCTGACGAAGTCGATCAGGCGCTTGGAGATGGCCTTGTAGTCCAGCGCGTCCTCGATCGAGTCGCTGGCGGCGGCCCGCGCGACGTCGGCCGCCATCTCCAGGTCGATGCCGACGACCTGGCGCGTGGTGCGCTCCCAGTCGAAAATCCCGATGATGGTCTCGACCCGCAGGTCGCGCAGGTAGACGATGTCCATGGGGCCTCCGTCGCGGGCGCTGCCCGGGCGGCCACGGGCCCGCCGCGCCGGCGACGCAGGGGGCGCGGCCGGCGTCCCGGGGCGACGCACTATACTGCCGTTGCCCGCCGCGACGCCAGATTGGACGCCGCGGCAGGCCTTGCCCGATCCGGCCCGATTCGATATATTGCGCGGCTTCGCGACACCCGGATCGATACGGAGCAGCCCCGATGTCCCGCGTCTGCCAGGTGACGGGCAAGCGGCCGACCAACGGCCACCACGTCTCGCACTCGAACATCAAGACCAAGCGCCGGTTCCTGCCGAACCTGCACAAGCATCGGTTCTGGGTCGAGAGCGAGCAGCGCTGGGTCACGCTGCGCACCTCGTCGAAGGGCATGCGCATCATCGACAAGAAGGGCATCGACGCCGTGCTGGCCGACATCCGCGCGCGCGGCGACAAGGTCTGAGGGGGTTACCACGATGCGCGAGAAGATCAAGCTGGCATCGACCGCGGGCACGGGTCATTTCTACACGACCACGAAGAACAAGCGGAACATGCCCGACAAGATGCAGATGAAGAAGTACGACCCCGTGGCGCGCAAGCACGTCATCTACAAGGAGACGAAGCTCAAGTAGCGCGCCGCGCCAGCGCGGACACACGAGAAACCCGGCCGGCGGCCGGGTTTTTTTGTGCCCAAGGATCACGCGAGGGGGCGTCGCAGACCCCGCTCGCCGAACGGTGCGTAGGCCGGTTTCCGCCCGGCGCGCAGCGCCGGGCGGACGCCGGCATCATTCCCTCGTGCGCGCACGGCACGCGCTGGCCGCCACGGCGATACCGCTACGCGCTCACCTCAATACGCGTAGTCACGCCCCGCCATCTTCGCGCGCTCGCGCGCGCTCGGGTTCTCCGAGGGGCGAAACGGCATCTCCGCCACCTGGGCCCAGACGGGGTGGCCCGGCAGCGGCTGGTACTGCTCCGGCAGCCACGCCACGAACTCGGTGCCGAGCTCGGACTCCGCGACCGGCACGTAGGCCATGCCGACGTTGATCTCGAGCTCCGGCGAGTACCACGGCGACGTGATCCAGCCGCAGGGCTCGCTGGCGGCATCCTTCGCCACCAGCCAGAAGTCGGGCGCGTAGTCCTCGACGGGCTTGCCCGCGATCTTCAGGCCCACGAGCCGGTGGCTGAACGGGGGGCGGCCCTCGTTGACCAGCTCGCGGGTGCGCTCGAGCGCCGCGCGGCCGATATAGTCGGCCTCCTTGGTCTTCGGGACCATGTGCCCGAGGTTGCACTGGAAGGGATTCGTCTCGTGGTCCATGTCCTGGCCGAACGACAGGATCCCCGCCTGGATGCGCCGGTGGTGCGCCGGGGCGATCACCATGAGATTGTGGCGCTCGCCGGCCGCCTTGATCGCGTACCAGACCGTCTCGGCGTTGAGCGTGGAGTCGTAGGCGTAGACCTCGTAGCCCTTCTCGCCCGAGAAGCCGGTCTGCGAGATGATGCAGTCGACGCCGCCGATGCGGGCCTCCATGAGCCCGTAGTAGGGCACCTCGCGGATCCCCTCCCCGACCAGGTCGACCATCAGGGCCTCGGACTTCGGTCCCTGGATCTGCAGCGGGCAGACGTCGATCTCCTCGATGTCGACGTCGTAGCGCATGCCGTGGTTGATCCCCTTGAACCAGTACGCCAGGTCCGAGTCGCTGATGGTGAACCAGAACTCGTCGCTCGCCAGGCGCAGCATGACCGGGTCGTTCAGGATGCGGCCCTGCTCGTCGCAGAGGATCACGTAACGGCCCTTCATCACCGGCACCCGGGTCATGTCGCGCGTGCAGACGTAGTCGCAGAAGGCCTCCGCGTCGGGGCCCTTGACGCGGATCGGGCGCTCGACCGCCACGTTCCACAGGGTGACGTCGTTGACCAGCGCGCGGTACTCGACCATGGCGCCGCCGTCCTCGGGCCGCACGTAGCCGCGCGGGTGGTACATGCGGTTGTACACGGTCGCGCGCCAGCAGCCTTCCTCGACCGAGAGGTGCCAGTAGGCCGACTTGCGCACGCGGTTGGAGATGAGCATGCGGATGCCGGGGTCGCCCGTCTGGCGCAGGTTCACCGGCACCTGTCGGCCGCCCTGGTCGATGGACTGCTGGTAGTTCACGTTGTCGCGCTCGCTGGTCATTGGCAGAGCTCCTCGCCCGTCGCTGTTCGCCCGGGCCCGCGTTGCCGCAAAAACCCGGGACACGGCACCGATGCACGCCCCGGCGGGTTGGACCCGGCTCGCCGGCGCTGGGTTCCGCGCCGCCGCGGCGTCACCGGCATCGATCGTAGGGCGTGGGCGGGCACACCCGCCTGCGGCGGGACGACGGCGCCTTGGCCTGTGACGACACGCCGGCGGGTAGCTGTCACCGGGGATTCACACGCGCGTCACACGCACGTAAAGCGCCGCTGGTCTCCTGCGCAGCATGAATCGCCGCGGCCCGACGACGCTCGCATCGCTCCTGCGCGAGGCGGCGGCGAGCGACCAGCCCGACCCGATCGCCACGCCGCGTCGACCCGCGCGCGGCGCCCCCGCGACCACTGCACGGGAAGCCTCTCGCGCGGGCCTGCGCGCGGTCTGGATCTCCGACCTCCACCTCGGAACGCCCGGTGCGCGCGCCGAGGCATTGTCCGACTTCCTCAAGCACCATCGCTGCGAGCGGCTCTACCTGGTAGGGGACGTGATCGACGGCTGGCGGCTCAGGTCGCGGATCTACTGGCCGCAGGCCCACACGGACGTCATCCGGCGCGTGCTCACCAAGGCCAGGCGCGGCTGCCGCGTGTACCTGGTGACCGGCAACCACGACGAGTTCCTGCGGCGCTACGGCGAGATCGAGCTCGGCAACATCACCCTGTGCGACCGGACCGAGCACCTCGCCGCCGACGGCCGCCGCCTGCTCGTGATCCACGGTGACCAGTACGACAGTGTCGTTCAGGGACATCGCTGGCTCGCCTTCCTGGGCGACAGGGGCTACGAGCTCCTGCTCTGGTTCAACCGCTGGTTCAACCGCTTCCGCGAGACCTTCGGCTACGGCTACTGGTCGCTCTCCGCGCACGTGAAACGCCGCGTCAAGAAGGCCGTGAGCTACATCTCCAGGTTCGAGGACGCCGTCGCGTGGGACTGCCGCCGGCGCGGCTTCCACGGCGTGGTCTGCGGCCACATCCACCATGCGGAGATCCGCGACATCGGTGGGGTGACGTACTACAACTGCGGCGACTGGGTGGAATCCTGCACCGCGCTCGTCGAGCACCACGACGGCCGCATGGAGATACGCCGCTGGGCCACGATCGGCCACGGGGACCCGTCCCCCACCACCGCGGTGGAGGACAGCGCGCAGGCACCTCGGGCATGAGGCTCGCCATCGTCACCGACGCGTGGCTCCCGCAGGTCAACGGTGTCGTCACGACGCTCGCGGCCGTGACCGAGTGGCTGCGCGAGCAGGGCCACGACGTCGAGGTGATCCATCCCGGAGACTTCCCGACGATGCCCTGCCCGGGCTACCCGGAGATCCGCCTGGCGACGCGCGGGCTGGAGCGGCTGGTGGTCTGGGACCGCGGCGCGGACACGCGCGTGTTCCACCCGGCAGCAGGCGCCGGCCGCGATCCCGGCCTCGAGCGTCCACTGTTCCTGTTCGTCGGGGGACTGGCGCGACACGGCCCGCCTGTTCCTGGAGCAGACGGTCCCGGCGCGCGCGGGCGCGCCGCCCGCCCGGGGTTGAGCGCCCGCCTCAGGTCGCCTGCAGGCGATAACCGCGCAGGTGCGCGGCGAAGTCCTGCAGTGCCTTGATGCCGGACGCCTCGGCGCTCGCGCACCACTCCTGCAGCGATTGCACCAGGCGCTCCTGGCTCAGCGTGCGGCTCGCGAACAGCTCCTGCAGCCGGCGGCGATACTCGTAGACCGTCTGCAGGCGCTCGCTCACGCGCAGGGCACGGTCGCGCTCGGCCCGGGTCTTCTCGTCGATGCGCGACTCCTCGCGCACCAGTGCCCGACGCACGCGCTTGAGCAGGCGCCGGTAGCGCTCGTCGGCGCGCCGCAGCTCGCCGCGCAGCACGGGCAGGGTGACCCGGGTGGTGTAGCTGCGCATGACGTGCATGCGTGCCACGACCACGGCCTTGACGGTCTCGAAGTCGATCGTGCGCTTGGTGGGGTCGATCATCGGGCAGGGCGCGACCCGCTTGATCGTCGCCAGGCGGCAGGCCGAGAGCAGGCGCAGGTAGAGCCAGCCGACGTCGAGCTCGTACCAGCGCTGGGAGAACTTCGCGGAGCTCGGGAACGCGTGGTGGTTGTTGTGCATCTCCTCGCCACCGATGAGCACGCCCAGCGGCGAGAGGTTGGTCGAGCCGTCCGCGCTCTCGAAGTTGCGGTAGCCGATGTAGTGGCCCAGCCCGTTGATCACGCCGGCCGCCCACAGCGGGATCCAGATCATCTGGATCGCCCAGACGGTCAGGCCGACCACGCCGAACAGGACGAACGCGACCACGCCCAGCAGCGCGATGCCCCCGGTCTCGAGGCGCGCGTAGACGTTGCGCTCCATCCAGTCGTCGGGCGTGCCGTGCCCGTACTTCGCGAGCGTGTCCTGATCCTTCGCCTCGGCGCGGTAGAGCTCGGTGCCCTCGAGCAGCACCTTCCAGATGCCGACCTGGTGCGGGCTGTGCGGGTCGTTCTCGGTCTCGGTGTGGGCGTGGTGCTTGCGGTGGATCGCGACCCACTCGATGGTGCGCATGCCGGTGGTCAGCCACAGCCAGAAGCGGAAGAAGTGGGCCACGGCCGGGTGCAGGTCGACCGAGCGGTGCGCCTGCGCGCGGTGGAGGTAGATCGTGACCGAGACGATCGTCACGTGCGTCATCACGAGCACGGCGATGACGTATCCGAGGAGGTCCAGGTCGAGCAGACCGGAGCCGAGCAGATCGAGAAACTGGTGCATCGTTGCCTCGCGGGAGTCGGACGGGCCACGCCCGGCCCGGGACGCAGGCATCCGTGGGACCCTGGCGCAGCAGCGAGGATAGCACGCAGCGCGGGCGCCTACAGAGACGGTCCGCCTTGCCGCGACCGCGCAACCGTCGCGCCATGCTGCCCGGGTGCCACGCCGACCGCTTGCGGGGATCCACTTCCCCGCTGCGGCGGGCAACACCTGCACGGCCGCTTGCCGCTGCGCGGCACGAGCCGCTATCGTTGCCGCGCGGCGACGCGCGCCGCCGCGCCGAACCGGATCTCCCCCGCATGCACCAGCCGGCCGCCCTGATCGAGGCCGAGGGCCTGTGCCGCGACTACGGCGCCCTGCGCGCGGTCGACGCCGTCGACCTGCGCCTCGAGCGCGGCGACGTCCTCGGGTTGCTGGGCCCCAACGGCGCCGGCAAGACCTCCACGATGCAGATGCTCTGCGGCACGCTCGCGCCCAGCAGCGGGCCGGGTCGCTGATCGACGGCGTCGGACCTGCTGGAGCAGCCGCGCCGCGCCAAGCGCGGCGCTCGGCTACCTGCCCGAGCAGCCGCCGCTGTACCCGGACATGACGGTCACCGAGTTCCTGCGCTTCGCGGCCGCGCTGCGCCGGGTTGCGCGCGCCCGGCGCGCGGCGGCGGTCACGCGCGCGCTGCGGCGCTGCGGGCTCGAGGGCATGGGCGGGCGGCGGATCGGCAACCTGTCGCTCGGGCTACCGCCAGCGCGTCGGGATCGCGCAGGCGATCGTGCACGAGCCCGGCGGCGATCGTGCTCGACGAGCCGACGGTGGGCCTGGACCCGATCCAGGTCCGCGCGATCCGGGCGCTGATCGTGGCGCTCGGCCACGATCACGGCGTGATCCTGTCGACCCACATCCTGCCCGAGGTCCAGGCGGTGTGCTCGCGCGTCGCGATCATGCACCGCGGGCGCATCGCCTACGCGGCCGACACGGCGACGCCGGCGGGGCCACCCGACGCGGTCGTCCTGCGACCTCGACGCACCGCCGCCCGCGGCGGAGCTCGAGCGGCTCGCGGGCGTGACCGCGGCTCGAGCCGCTCGCGGCGGGTCGCTTCCGCGTCCGCCTCGATCCGGCGCGCGCGCAGCCGCGGGCGCTCGGCGAGCACGCCGTGCGGGCCGGCTGGGGGCTGGCGGCACTCGTGCCCGAGCAACCCGGCCTCGAGCAGCTCTTCGTAGCCGTCACGACGCGCGACGCCGCCGACGACGACACGGCCGCGGGGCCGCCGGCATGATCCGCGCGATCGCCGCGCGCGAGGCGGCCGCCCTGTTCCGCTCGCCGGTCGCCTGGGTGGTGCTGGCCGCGGTGCAGGCGGTCGTGGCATTCATCTTCCTGCTGCACCTCGAGCAGCTACCTGCAGCTGCAGCCGCGCCTGCAGTCGGCGGGGGGCGGCCCCGGGGTCACCGCGTTCCTGGTGCCGCGGCTGTTCGGCGCCGCGACGACGGTCCACCTGGTGGCCGTGCCGCTGCTGACCATGCACCTGGTCGCGGGCGAGCGGCGCAACGCCACCCTGGCGCTGCTGCTCTCCGCGCCGGTGGCCACGGCCGATGTCGTGCTCGGGAAGTTCCTCGGCGTCATGAGCGTGCTCGCGGCGATGGTCGCGCTGACCGCGCTCATGCCGGCGGCGCTGGCAGCGGTGACCGACGTCGACGGCGGCGCCCTCACGCTGGCGGCCCTGGGCGCGCTGCTGTTCGTCACGGCGGCGGCGGCAGCGGGAACCTGTCTCTCCGCCCTGAGCCGCAGCCCCGTGATCGCCGCGGTCGCGACGCTCGGCCTGCTGCTGCTCCTGCTGCTGCTGGGCGAGTGGGGTCGCAACCTGGGCGGCACCTGGGCGCAGGTGCTCGCCTACCCGGCGCCATCGACCCACCTCAAGCCCTTCTTCACCGGCCTGTTCGACACCGGCGCGGTGGCCTTCTTCGCGCTGTTCGCGGCGCTGTTCCTGGTGCTCGCGGTCCGTCGCCTCGACAACGAGCGCCTGCAGCGGTGAGCGGGGCAAGGCGATGAGGCTCGACCGCCAGACCCGCCGGCGCCTGCGGCTCGACAGCGTGGTATTCACCGTGCTGATCGCCGCGGTGATCGGCCTGCTCGCGTGGCTGAGCGCGAGCTACCGCTACCAGGCCGACTGGACGCAGGCGAGCCACAACACGCTCAGCGCGAAGAGCCGCGACGTGCTCGCGCTGCTCGAGCGCCCGGTGCAGGCCACCGCCTACATCGGCCCGGCGCCGCTCGAGCGCGAGGCCATCCGCGACCTGGTGGAGCGCTACCGCCGCGCCGGCGCCGCGATCACGCTCGAGTTCGTGAACCCGGAGACCAACCCCGGCCTGGCGCGCGAGCTCGGCATCCGTGGCAGCGGCGAGCTGATCCTGCGCGCCGGCCAGCGCGAGCAGCGCCTGCAGCGCATCTCCGAGCAGTCCGTGACCAACGCCCTCGCGCGGCTCGCGCGCGAGGGCACGCGCTGGGTGGTGTTCCTGCGCGGCCACGGCGAGCGCGACCCGAACGGCCGCGCGAACTTCGACCTGGGCCGTTTCGGCGACCGCCTGCGCCAGGCGGGGCTGCGCGTGCAGACGCACGAGCTGGCGACCGTGCCCGACATCCCCGACAACACCGACCTGCTGGTGATCGCCAGCCCGCAGGCGCGCTACCTGCCCGGCGAGAGCGCCGCGGTGCGCCGCTACGTCGAGCGCGGCGGCCATCTGCTGTGGCTGACCGAGCCCGGCGCCGACACCGGCCTCGACGAGCTGCGCGCGGTCCTGGGCGTGCGTCGGCGCGCCGGCGTCGTGGTCGACCCCGCGGCCAGCCTGGTGGGCACGGACCGCCCCGATTTCGCCGTGGTCGACGACTACGGCGACCACCCGGTGACCCGCGGGCTCGAGGGCGTGACCCTGTTGCCGCAGGCCACCGCCCTGGAGAGCGGCGACACCGGCGGCTGGGCGCACACGGAGCTGCTGCGCAGCCGCCCCCGGAGCTGGGCCGAGAGCGGCCCGCTCGAGGGCGACGTGCAACGCGGCGCGGGCGAGCCGAAGGGACCGCTGGCGCTCGGGATCGCGGCGGTGCGCGGCGCCGCGGGGGGCAACCCCCAGCGGGTCGCCGTGATCGGCGACGGCGACCACCTGGCGAACGCCTACCTCGGCAACGGCGCGAACCGCGAGCTCGGCCGGCGCCTGGTCGACTGGCTCGTGGGTGACCACGAGCACATCCGGATCGCCCCGGACGCGCCCGACGACATCGCCATCGACCTGTCGCGCACGGCGCTGGCGATCGCGGGGCTCGGCTTCCTGGTGGCGCTGCCGGCCGGGCTGCTGGCCGTCGGCATCTGGATCGGCCTGCGGCGGCGGCGGCTCTAGTGCGCCGGCGCGCCTGGATCAACGCGGGCCTGCTGGCAGCCGCGGCGGTGCTCGCGCTGCTGGCGTGGCTGCTGCCGCGCGGGGACCGGGGCCCGGCGCCGCTGACCGGGGTCGACCCGGCCGGGGTGCGCGCGGCCGAGGCTGCGCTTCCCGCGCGACGCCGACGCGCGCCACGCTGCGCCTGGAGCGGCGCGAGGACGGCTGGCACCTCGAGCCGCGCCGATCCAGCGCCCGGCCCGCGACGGGCGCGTGGTGACCGCGCTCGCCGTGCTGGGCGAGCGCCGCACGACGCCTGCTACCGGCCGGCGAGCACGACCCGGCACGCTTCGGCCTCGAGCCGCCGGGCGTGGTGCTCCTGGCCGGCGGCACCGAGCTGGCGTTCGGCGACCGCGCCGCGGACGGGCGCCGTTACGTGCGCGCGAGCGACCGCCTCTGCCTGGTCGCCGACCGGGCGCGGCCGCTGCTGCGCGCGCGGGCTCGACGGCCTCGCCGCCGCCAGCCTGCTGCCCCGGCAGCACGCCCGTGCGCATCGAGACACCCGCCGCGCACGCCGAGCGCGCCAACCCGACCGCACCCTGGCGCCTCGAGCGCGGCAACGGCAGCGCCGAGCGCTGGGCTGCCGCGCTGGCAGGCCGCGCAGGCCGAGCGCTTCGTGCTCGAGCCGCCGCGGCGACGACCTCGGCCGGCTGCGCGTCGACACGGCGGACGGCCGCGCGCACCGCTGGCGCATCGCGCGGCGCGAGGCCGGGCTCGTGCTGGTGCCGGACGGCGCGGGCTACGGCCTCGAGCTGGGGGCCGACGCCGCCGCCGGCGCCTCGACTGGCGGCCGCCGGCCGCGGCCGGCGGCGAGTAGCGGCGCCGATGCCCGAACTGCCCGAGGTCGAGACCACCCGCCGCGGCATCGCGCAGCATGTCGAGGGCCGGCCGCATCGCCGGCGCCCGCGTGCGCGCGGCGCGCCTGCGCTGGCCGGTGCCCGTCGACGCGCTGCGACGCGCTCGCCGGCATGCGCATCGACGGCCGTCGAGCGGCGCGCCAAGTACCTGCTGCTGCGCGCCGCGCGGGGCACGCTGATGCTGCACCTCGGGATGTCGGGCAGCCTGCGGGTGGTGCCCGACGACACCCCGCCGGGCACCCACGACCACGTGGACGTCCTGCTCGCGGGCGGCGAGTGCCTGCGCCTGCGCGACCCGCGCCGCTTCGGCTCGATCCACTGGCTCGAGGGCGCCGACGCGACGCACCCCCTGCTGGCCGGCCTCGGGCCGGAGCCGCTCGACCCCGCGTTCGATGGCGACTACCTCTACCGGCGCGCGCGCGGGCGGCGGCGCGCGGTGAAGGAGTTCATCATGGACGGGCGCATCGTCGTCGGCGTCGGCAACATCTACGCGGCCGAGGCGCTGTTCGCGGCGGGGATCCACCCGGGCCGGCCCGCCGGCCGCATCGCCCGGGCGCGCTATGACCGCCTCGCGGAATCGGTCCGGGCGACGCTGGCGGCCGCGATCGAGCACGGCGGCACCACCCTGCGGGACTTCACCAGCGCCGACGGCGCGCCGGGGTATTTCCGCATCGAGCTCGCGGTCTACGGCCGCGCGGGCGAGCCCTGCCGGCGTTGCGGCCGACCGCTGCGCAGCTCGACGCGGGGGCAGCGGGCGACGGTGTATTGCCCGCGCTGCCAGACGTAGGGGGACGGGGATCGGCGCTCGCGGCGCTGTTCACGTAGCCCGGATGGAGCGAAGCGGAATCCGGGGAACGGGCCCGGCTCACCTCCCGGATTCCGCCTCCGGCTTCATCCGGGCTACGGGTCGCCGCGGCCGATTCCACCGGGGTCCATCGCTATCCCTGTGGGAGCGGCCTCCGGCCGCCAATCACGTCGATCGCGCGGGGGCGGGTAACGGGCGATACGCGCGCTCGCAATGCGCGCGTTCGCCTTCGGCGAAAACGCGCCTACGAGCCGTCGAGGCTGCGCACGAGGCGCACGGCCTTGGGGCCGTTCTTGCTGAAGTAGTAGCTCGCGAGGCCGAACTTGAAATCCGTGTGCCAGGCGAAGCCCGGGTAGGTCTCGTTGGCCTCGCTGGTCCAGAACGAGGTGGCGACGGTGTTGGGGAACACGCCGGTGTCGATCGCGGGGAAGCTGGCCTCGTAGTCGACGATCGTGCGCAGCTCGGCGCGCGTCGGCATGCGCCAGTCGCCGTGGCCGCAGAGGCCGCGCTCGTTCACCGCGGCGACATAGGAGCGCGTGTCGCAGGCGATGCCGCCGGCGCACTCGCCGCCAGTCCTGCGTGCCGGGCGCGCCGGCGTTCTCCTCCGGGTCCGGGTTGTACCAGGTGTAGGTGTGGCCCTGGTCGCGCAGGCCGCCATCGGTGGTCTTGACCTCCCACATGAGACCCGTGGCGTCGTCGCGCACACAGGTCCACGGCGTGATCGTGTAGATCGCCTGCTGGTCGGCGAGCGCCGCGCCGCCCGCGTCGAGCTTGGTGAAGTCGAACACGCCGCCCGCGCCCGCGATGCGCCCGACCAGCGTGCCGTCGCCGTCCTGGGCGGACACGGGCGCCGCGGCGACGAGCACGGCGGCCACGAGGGCGGCGGCGGGGCGGCTCCGGCTTCGAGGCATCGGTGGACGAACTCCCGCGTGTGGTGCGCTGCGACTGGAAGCGGCGGTCCGGCGCACCCGGGGAAGAAGGTCGCGCTACCGCGTCGCGGGCGTGCCGGCGGGCGCGCCGGGGAGCCCCCGTCAACGGCCCTGAAATATACGCGAGCCGTCGGCGCCTTCCAAGACGCGGCCGGTCGCCGCGACCCCGATGCCGCGCGGGTCGGCGGCGGCCGTGGCGCGGCCGCCGTCGCGCGTGCGCACGACCACCTGCATGTCGCCGTAGCGGCGCTCGCGCGCGCGCAGCTCGTGACCGCGAGCGCGCAGCGCGCGCCGCACGGGGGCGTCGAGCCCGCTGGGCTCGAATTGCACGGCGTCGGGCAGGTACTGGTGGTGGAAGCGCGCGCGGCGCACCATCGCCTGCGGGTCCCCGCCGGCACGGAACTCCAGCGCCGCGAGCAGCACCATCGAGATGATGCGGCTGCCGCCCGGCGTACCGAGCACGGCGGTGCGGCCATGGCCCTCGAGGAACGTCGGCGACATGCTCGAGAGCATCCGCTTGCCGGGGGCGATCGCGTTCGCGCGACCCTGCACCAGGCCGTAGACGTTGGGCTCGCCGGGCTTGGCCGCGAAGTCGTCCATCTCGTCGTTGAGCACGACGCCGGTGCCCGGGGGCATGAAGCCCGAGCCGAACGGCCAGTTGATCGACAGCGTGGCCGCGACCCGGTTGCCGTCGGCGTCGATGATGGAGAAATGGGTCGTGTCGCTGCCGCCATCGCCGTCCGCCACGCCCGGGAAGACGCCGCTGGGCGTGGCGCGGTCACGCCGGATGGTCGCGCGCAGGCCGGCGGCATAGCCAGGGTCCGTGAGGCGCGCCGTCGGCACGTCGACGTAGTCGGTGTCGCCGAGGTAGCGGGCGCGGTCGTGGTAGGCGCGCCGCATCGCCTCGACCACGAGGTGCGTGCGCTCGCCCGCCGGCAGCGCGTCGAGGTCGTACCCGGACAGGATATTGAGCATCTCGACCAGCGCGATGCCCCCGGACGAGGGCGGCGGCGCCGAGACGATGCGCATGCCGCGGTAGCGCCCGGTGATCGGCTCGCGCTCGACCACGCGGTAGCGCCGCAGATCGGCGCGCGTCCAGATGCCGCCGGCGCGCGCGCACGCCCGCGACCAGCCGTTCGGCAACGGGGCCGTCGTAGAAGCCGCTGCGACCCTCGCGCGCGAGCGCCTCGAGCGTGTCGGCGAGCGCGGGCTGCTCGAGCACGTAGCCGGGTGGCGGCGCGTCGCCGTCGAGCAGGAACGTGTCGGCCGCCGCATCCGAGCGGCGCAGCACCTCGGCCCGGAACGCGGCCATGTCGCGGTAGTGCGCGTCGACCGCGAAGCCGGCGCGCGCCAGCTCGATCGCGGGCGCCAGCAGGCGCGCCAGCGGCAGGCGGCCGTAGGCCTCGGCGATGTGCGCGAGCGCCGCGGCTCGCCCGGGATGCCGGCCGCGAGCGGGCCGTCGATCGAGGCGCGCTCGATGAGCCCGCCGTCGGCGTCCTGGTACATCGTCGGCGTCGCCGCCAGCGGCCGCGCGCTGTGCCGTCGACCATGACGTCGCGCCCCGAATCGGCCTCGTGCAGCAGCCAGAAGCCGCCGCCGCCGAGACCGGAGCCGTACGGCTCGACCACGGCGAGCGCCGCGCTGACGGCCACCGCGGCGTCGAAGGCATTGCCGCCCGCCGCCAGGACATCCCTCCCGCCGCCGTCGCCGCTGGGTGCGCCGCAGGATCGCCCAGCCTCGCGCCACCACCTCGGCCGCCGGGGCCGCCGCACGGCGGCCCAGCAGCGTAGAGCAACGTCAGTGCGATCCAGGCTACGGCTGATCATGGAACCGGCGAATGGACGCGAATGTTCGCGAATGGCGCCGTGCAAGCCATGCCGGCTCGTGGAGCTGCGCTATTGCCATGGAGAACCGCAGATGGACACAGAATCATTCCGGGGAACGGGCTCGCGAAGAGGAGCGTAGCTGAACGGTCATTGTAGAAGCGGCCCGCCAGCGAAGCTCCTGCGGTATCGCCACGATCGACACGATCCTCTGTGTTCATCTGTGTCCATCTGTGGTTCCGCGCGCCTGCCCGGGCCGCCTCTGGTTCAGCGCAGCTCCGCTTCGACCGATGACACCACAGCGCCATTCGCGAACATTCGCGTCCATTCGCGGTTCGCTGAGAGCCGTTCGTCGCTACCGCCCGAAGCGGGCATCGAGGGCAGCCTTGACGTCGGGGTGGACGAACTCGGTGATGTCGCCGCCGAGCGAGGCGATCTCGCGCACGAGGCTCGACGAGACGAAGCCGTACTCCTGCGCCGCGGAGATGAACAGGGTCTCGATCTCCGGCGCCAGGCGGCGGTTCATGCCCGCGAGCTGGACCTCGAACTCGAAGTCGGACACCGCGCGCAGGCCGCGCAGGATCACGCTCGCGCCCTCGGCACGGGCGTAGTCGACCAGCAGGGCGTCGAACGGCTTTACCTCCACGTTGGGCTGGTCCGCGAACACGGCCTCGGCGAAGGCCACCCGCTCCGCCAGCTCGAAGAAGGGCTGCTTGCCGGGGTTCGCCGCGATCGCGATTATTACCCGCTTGAACATCCGGCTGGCGCGCTCGGCGACGTCCGCGTGGCCGTGCGTGATCGGATCGAACGTGCCGGGGTAGACGGCGGTGACCTCCATGGCTGGCCTCGCGCTTCGGTGGGCGGCCAGCTTGCCGCAAGGGGCGAGGGGCCGCAATCCGCCCGGCGTGCGGCTTGACGCGCGACGGCGCCGCGACGACATTGGACGCCGTCGGGGCGTGGCGCAGCCCCGCAGGCTCCACACGCTGCAACGGGCCAGGAAATGAGCCAGCCATGCCCCTGATCGGCCCCGTGGCCCTGTTCGCCTTGCCGGTGGCGGCCTACGTCGGGCTGGTGTTCCTGACGCACTGGCTGTTCGTGACCCGCCCACAACAGCGCTCGCGCGACCGCGGCCTGCTGCGCGAGCCGGCACGCGCGCTCTCGCGGCGCCTGGAATCGGTCAATCACCGCCTCGTCGGCGCCGCGGTCGGGCTGCCGCTGGCGCTGTTCGTGTGGTACCTCGTCTACCGCGACACGCTCGACCGCGGCGGCAGCACCTTCGCCGCGGTCGCGCTGGCGCTCGCCGGGGTGGCGGCCCTGGGCTGGTTCGCGCAGGAAGCGCTGCGCCTGTGGCCCGAGCGCATCGGCCTGCGGCGCGCCATCGACGCGCAGATGATCACGGCGCAGTCACTGGCGCTGCTCATGCGCCAGGCCTACTGGGTGTTCCACGACGTCCACGTGGCCCACCACCGTATCAACCACCTCGTGCTGGGCACGCGCGGTGTCTTCTGCGTCGATACCAAGGCCCGGCGGGTCCCGCGGCGCTGGGGCTGGACCGGGCCCAGGCCGCGCGCGCGGGCGCAGGTCGCGTTCGATGGCGACCAGCTGCACTTCCCCGACTGGACGGAATCCGGGTCGCTCGAGGACGTCGCCATGCAGGCCGACTGGATGCAGGGCTGGCTCGCGGACGCGGCGGGCGAGCCCGAGAGCGCGGTGCCGACCTACGGCGCGGTCGCGCTGCCGGGCTGGCGCGTGGCCTCGAGCCACTGGAAGCGGCTGATCGTGTTCAACCCGGCCACGCCGAACATGCTCGTGCAGGGCGCCGCCAGCGATGCGCGCCTCGACCCGACCACCGCCCACCAGCTGGTCAAGCACCTCCAGGCGCACTGCCGCGAGCACGCCGATGCCCGCCTGCGCCTGCATACCCGTCCCTGGTGGCAGCGCCTCGCGGCGGCACTGCGCGGCGCGTCGCGCCGCGGGCGCGGCGACGGCCGCTGAGGCCACTCAGCCGAGACGCTCGGCCGCCGCGACCAGCCACTCGCGCAGGCGCGCCACGGGGCTCTCGTCCGGCACCGGGCGGGTACTGCTGACGAAGAACGCGCCGCGCCCCTCGACGCGATCGTCGAGCAGCGCCACCAGGCTGCCGGTCGCCAGGTAGTCGTCGACCAGGTGGCGCCAGCCGAGCGCGATCCCCTGGCCCGCGACCGCCGCCTGCAGCAGCGCGGGATAGTTGTTGATCCGTACCGGCCGGCGCACGGGCCCGCCCGCCACGCCTCGCTCCGAGAGCCATTCGCTCCAGCCCATCCAGTCGGGGTGGTCATCGTCGAGCGCGAGCAGCGTCTCGCCCGGCAGCTCGGAAGGATCGGCCGGGGCGGCGCGGCCGCGCAGGTACTCCGGGCTGCACACCGGGAACACCTCGCCCTCGAACAGGCGCCGTACCCCCTCGCCCGTGAGCGGCCTGCGCGCGTACTCGATCACCAGGTCGACCTCCTCGCTCGCGCGCTCGGAGTCCCGGTCCGATGCCAGCACGCGGATGTCGAGCTCGGGCTCGAGCTGGCGGAAGCCGGTCAGGCGCGGCATCAGCCACAGCGACGCGATCGCGCTCGTCGCGCCGACGGTGATGGCGCCGTGCTCGACGGCGACGGCGATCTCCGCCGTGGCGCGCGCCACCCGCTCGAGCGCCTCGCGCACGGCCACCTCGTAGCGTGCGCCGGCCGGCGTCATGCGCACGCCGCGGTCGCCGCGCACGAACAGCGACACGCCCAGGCGCTGCTCGAGGTTGCGGATCTGGCGGCTGACCGCGCCCTGCGTCAGCGCGAGCTCATCGGCGGCGCGGGTGAAGCTGGCCAGGCGCGCGGCCGCCTCGAAGCCGCGCAGCGTCTGCAGCGGCGGCAGGGGCGAGGGGCGTTCCGACATGAGCATTCCTCATGGGTGACGTGCGAAATCATCCTTTGTGAGCGCGTTTGGCGCAATTCTAGATTACGGGAAGTCATCGATCCCGGCCGCCGCCGGGAACCGGCCAGGAGCGTCAGCGGAGGCAACATGCGCGACCCATTCAACACCGCCCCCCGGGGCGCCATGCCGGCGGGCGTCGAGAACGTGCTCGCGGACACGGCGAGCGCCAGCGGCCTGCCGAACGGCGTGTACACCGACCCGGCGTTCCTGCCGCTCGAGCGCGACACCGTGTTCGCGCCGACCTGGACGGCGCTGGGCTTCGCCAGCGACGTGACCGAGCCGGGCGAGGTCCACCCCACCCGCCTGCTCGGCGTGCCGCTGATCATGCTGCGCGACCGCCAGGGCGAGGTGCGCGTGTTCCACAACGTCTGCAGCCATCGCGGCCGGCAGCTCGTCGACCAGCCGACGAAGGTCGAGGCGGGCCTGCGCTGCCCGTACCACTCCTGGCATTACGGCCTCGACGGCTCGCTCAAGGGCACACCGCACATCGGCGGCATGAACTGCCACTCCTGCGAGGGCTTCGACAAGAGCCGCCACGGGCTGCGCGAGGTGCGTTGCGCGGTCTGGTGCGACATCGTGTTCGTGAACCTCGACGGCAACGCGGCGTCGTTCGAGGACTACATCGAGCCGGTCATGCGCCGCTGGGAGGCCTTCTGGGGCCGCTGTGGCCCACGGGAGCTGCGCCCGGCCGGCCCGGGTGACGGCCAGCTCGTGCTCGATGTCGAGGCCAACTGGAAGCTCGCGGTGGAGAACTACTGCGAGTCCTACCACCTGCCCTGGGTGCACCCCGGGCTGAACAGCTACTCGCGCCTCGAGGATCACTACATCGTGCTCGACGAGGACGGCGAGTCGTTCGCCGGACAGGGCACGCGCGTCTACAATCTCGCCGAGGTCGCCGGGATCACGATGCCGAAGCTGTCGCAGTGGCCGCGCGAGCGCGAGCGCGAGGCGGAGTACCTCTCGCTCTACCCCAATGCGCTCATCGGCCTGCAGGCCGACCGCTTCTTCGTGGTCCTGCTGGAGCCGATCTCGGAGCAGCGTACCCGCGAGCACCTGCGCATCAGCTACGTCGGCGATGCCGCCGTCGACGACGAGCACGCCGCGGCGCGCGAGTCGCAGCTGCAGGCATGGCGAACGGTCTTCGAGGAGGACGTGAGCATGGTCGAGGGCATGCAACGCGGTCGCGCCTCGCCCGCCTACGGCGGTGGCGTGTTCTCGCCGGTGCAGGACATCCCCACGCACCACTTCCACCAGTGGGTGGCCCGCCGCCTCGTGCCCGCGAGCGTGCACGCGGCCGGGCAGACGCGGGAGACGAGCTCGGCATGAGCCGCGCGGCAGCCGGGATCGAGCCCCTGTGGCAGAGCTTCATCGGCGGGCGCTGGGTCGAGGCCCGGCGACGCCTGCCGGTGGAGGACCCGGGCACCGGCGAGACCGTCGCCGAGGTGGCGCTGGCCGACGCCGACGACGTCGACACGGCGGTACGGGCCGCCGCGCGCTGCCACCGCGCGCGTGCGCTCACGGCGCCGCGCCCGGAGCGGCGCCTGGAGCTCATGCTCCGCATCGCCGCGGAGATCCGCGCGCTCACCGACCGTGGCGCCGACCTGCTCTGCCGCGAGTCCGGCAAGGCGCTCGACGACGCGCGCCACGAGTTCGAGGAGGCGGCGCGCTACTTCGAGTACTACGGCGGCATGGCCGACAAGATCGAGGGCCGCTCGATCCCGCTCGGCGACGGCTACGTGGACTGGACCGTGCGCGAGCCGCTCGGGGTCTCGGCCCAGGTGGTGCCCTGGAACTTCCCCGTGGCGCTGGCCGCGCGCTCCCTGGCCGCCGCGCTGGCCACCGGCAACGCCGTGGTGATCAAGACGCCGGAGCTGGCACCGCTCGCCGCGACCCTGCTCGGGGTCGCCTGCGAGCGCGCCGGCGCGCCCGAGGGCGCGGTCAACATCCTCACCGGCTACGGCGACGAGGCGGGCGCCGCGCTGGTTGCACACCCGCAGGTGAACCAGATCGTGTTCACCGGCTCGGTGCCCACGGGGCGCTCGATCCTGCACGCCGCGGCCGAGCGGGTCGTGCCCTGCGTGATGGAGCTCGGCGGCAAGTCGGCGGGCATCGTCTTCGACGACGCCGAGCTCGACACCGTGCTCGCGAGCATCAGGAGCGGCATCTTCTTCAACGCCGGCCAGGTGTGCTCGGCGCTGGCGCGCGTGCTCGTGCACGAGTCCGTGCACGACGAGCTCGTCGAGCGCGCCGTGGCCCTCGCCGAGGGCCTGCGCGTGGGCCACGGGCTCGAGAACCCGGACCTGACGCCGCTGATCTCGGCCGCGCAGCGCGAGCGCGTGGAGCGCCTCTGCCGGGCGGGCGTGGACGCGGGCGCGACCGCCGCCACGGGCGGCCAGCGCATCGACCGGCCCGGCCATTTCATGCAGCCGACGGTGTTCACCGGTGTCCGCCCGGACATGGAGATCGCGCGCGAGGAGATCTTCGGGCCGGCGCTGGCGCTGATGAAGTTCCGCACCGCCGAGGAGGCGATCGAGCTCGCCAACGGCACCGACTACGGCCTGGTGGCCGGCGTGTTCACGCGCGACCTCGACCGCGCGCTGCACACCTCCCGGCAGCTGGTCGCCGGCCAGGTCTACGTCAACGAGTGGTTCGCCGGCGGCGTCGAGACCCCCTTCGGCGGCATGCAGCGCTCGGGCTACGGGCGCGAGAAGGGGCTCGAGGCGCTGGACAACTACCTGCAGACCAAGAACATCGCGGTCAGGATCGGCGAAGCCTGAGCCAGACCACAGGCCCACGCCGGCGTCGGCCTGCGGCCGAAGCCGGCCTACGGCACCTGCAGGCGAACGGGAGCCGGGTAGGCCGGTTTCGCGCTGCGCGCAGCGCGCCGCGCCGACGCCGGCATCCTGGTCCAGGCCGAACTCGATCGCCACGACCTCGGGCACGTCGATGCCCTCGGCGACCGGGTCGAGCACGCGGCGCACGGCGCGCGCGCTCGGCCCGCCCGCCTCGGCCTCCGCGGCCAGGTTCAGCACGACGCGCTTGTCGTAGAAGTCGCCGTCCGGCGTGCGCACCAGCAGCACCGTCGGCTTCACGCGCGCGTCGGGCGGCGACCCGATCACCACGCCCGCCGCGGCGTTGTCGAGCTCGACCAGGCTGCCGACCGGATAGACACCGACGCAGCGGATGAACTGCTGCACCGGCGTGGCCCCGAAGGTCCCCTCCGCCTCGTTGTAGAGGTATTGCAGCACCCGGTCCGGCGGCATCGCGTCCTGGTAGACGCGCGGGCTGGTCATCGCGTCGTAGGTGTCGAGCAGGCCGGCGAGGCGTGCATGCAGCGGCACCTGGCCGCCCTGCAGGCCGAACGGGTAGCCGCTGCCGTCGAGGCGCTCGTGGTGCAGCTGGATGATCTCCCGGGTCTCGCGCGGGACGTGGCCGGCCGCCTTGACGATCTCGAGGCCGTCCTCGGGGTGGCGCTTCATGACCGCCCACTCCTCCGCGGTGAGGCTGCCACGCTTGTTCAGGATCTCGGACGGCGTCTTCGTCATGCCCACGTCGCTGAGCAGCGCGCCCATCGCGAAGCGCTCGAGCTCGGTGCGCTCGAGGCCGAGGTGCACCCCGAACGTCAGCATCAGCACGCAGACGTTGACCGAGTGGCGGGTGGTGTACTCGTCGCGCTCACGCAGGTTGGTGAGCCACAGCGAGGCGGCCGTGTTGCGCGATACGATCGAGGCCAGCTCGCCGACGACATCGCGTGCGCCGGCGGCATCGAGGCCGCCACCCGCCTGCACGCGCGACATGGCGTCATCGAGGAAATCGAGCGCCGCGCCGCGGCCCGTGCTCGCCTCCGCGACCAGCTCGCGGAAGGCCTCCGTGTCCGGCTGCCGGTCGCGACCGAGCACGTCGGCGATGTCCTTGCGCTCGCGGCCCGCGCGCCGCTGCCTCGGCTCGTCCGCCGCCGCGGCCTCCGCCTCCGGCTCGAGCGCCCGCATCGCGTCCTGGCGCGAGCGCGCCGCGTCGACGTACACGTGGGCGCAGTGGCCGCGCAGGATGTCGAGCTCCTCGTCGTCGCGGATCTCGAAGCCCTGGAACATGAGCGGGACCTCGGTCCAGGGCCGGTCGAGCTCGGCCACGTAGAGGCCCTTGCACAGCTGGCTGACGACGACGCGGACGAGGGAGGGCGAGCTGCTCATGGCGGGGACCGTGCTCATCGGCTCTCGGCTTCCGGGCTGGATCGTATTGCAACGCAGGGCGTGACCCGGCGCAATGTCGCCTGCACGGGCTGGCTCACGCCGAGACCGCCAGGCCGAACTCGCTGGCCACGATCCCGGTGACGTCGACCTCGACCTGGGACGGGTGCAGCGCACGCGCGATCCGCCGCGGCGAGTTGCGCTCGTCGCCGGCGGCCTCGGCGGCGAGGTTCAGCAATACGCGCTTGTCGTAGTATGCGCCGTCCGGGCTGCGCACCAGCAGCAGCGTCGGCTGCAGCCGGGCATCGGCGCGCGTGGCCACCACCACGCCCACCGCGCCGTTGTCGAGCTGCACCACGCTGCCGACCGGGAAGATCCCGACGCAGCGGATGAACTCCTGGACCAGGTCATCCCCGAACGACTCCCGGGCCTGCTGGTAGAGCTGGTGCAGGGCGTCGTCCGCGGACAAGGCGGACTGGTAGCTGCGATCGCTGGTCATCGCGTCGTAGGCGTCGGCCAGGCCCGTGACGCGCACGTGCAGCGGGACGTCCTCGCCGTGGAGCCCCAGCGGGTAGCCGGAGCCGTCGACCCGCTCGTGGTGCAGGCGGATGATCTCGAGCACCTCGTCCGGGACGTCTCCCGTGGCCTTCATCAGCTCGTAGCCGTCCTGCGCGTGGCGCTTGATGATGGCGAACTCCTCCTCGGTCAGCGGCCCGGTCTTGTTGAGCAGCTCCGGCGGCGTGCGGGTCTTGCCGACGTCGTGCAGCAATGCGCCCATGCCCAGGCGCGTGAGCATGGCCTGGTCGAGGCCGAGGTGGAGGCCGAAGGCGAGCGCGAACACGCACACGTTGACGCAGTGGATGGAGGTGTACTCGTCGCGGTTCTTGAGATTGGTCAGCCACAGGGCCGCGCTGGCGTCGGCCGAGACGCGGCCGACGAGATCCTCCACGGCCTCGCGCGTACCCTGCGCGTCCACGCTGCGCCCCAGGCGGATATCGTCCATGACGCGGTCGACGGCGGAACGGGCCTGGCCGCGACCGACCTCGGCGGCGCGCACGAGCTCGCGGAAGTGCTCGTCGTCCGGTGCGCGTTGCGTGCCGAACGGGCGCTCCCGTGCCGGACCCTGGCGGCCGGCACCCGCCGGGACGATGCCGCCGGGCCGCTGCGCCGCCGGCGCGGCCTGCTGCTCGCGTACCGCGGCCTGGCGCGCGGCCTCGGCCGGGCCGGCCTCGGAGCGCTCGGCGTCGACATCGACGAAGCGGCAGTAGTCCTGGAGGGTGCGGATCTCGTCGTCGTCGCGGATGGTGAAGCCCTGGAACAGGAACGGGGTCTCCACCCAGGGGCGGTCGAGGGTGTCGACGTACAGCCCGGGGCGCAGCGCGCCCACCGAGAGCTTGATCTTGTTGCCGACGTCGCTCACCCGGAGCACTCCCCAAGGGCATCATGCCGTCGCGGATCCGCAGTCGTGCCGGCGCCCTCGTGGTCGCGGGCGGCACGCCCGGCCCGCGTGCAAGGGACACGCCAGCAGCGCCACGCCCGGGGCGGTGGCGGCGCCTCAGGCGGCCTGCAGGCCGAACTCGCCGGCCGCGATCGCGGCCGCGTCGACGCCGGCCTCGCGCGGCCGAGGCGCGCTGATACGCCGCCCCCCAGCTCGCTGCTCGTCGTCCGCGCGGCCGCGAGATTGACCAGCAGGCGCTTCTCGAACGGCGTGCCGTCGGCGGCGCGCAGCAGGCAGCGCGGTGGGCCAGAGGCCGGCACCGGCGGGCGCGGCGACGACCACGCCGACGCTGCCGTCGTCGAGCTCGACCACGCTGCCCACCGGGAAGATCCCGAGGCAGCGGATGAATTCCTGCACCAGGTCGACGCCGAACGCGCCGGGTGCGTCGCGGTAGAGCTCCTGCAGCGCCTTGTCGGGGACCAGCGCGGCGGCGTGCGCCCGGGTCGTCGTCATGGCGTCATAGGCATCGCACAGGCCGACGATGCGCACGTGGCGCGGGATCCGGTCGCCGGCGAGCCCGCGCGGGTAGCCGTCCCCGGCGACGCGCTCGTGGTGCATGCGGATGATCTCGAGCACGGCGCGCGCGGCGTCCCCGCCCGCGGCCACGAGGTCGTGCCCCTCCTGCGGGTGGCGCCGCGCGATGGCGGCCTCGTCGGGCGTCAGCGGGCCGGGCTTGTCGAGCAGCGCGGCCGGGATCCGTACCTTGCCGACGTCGTGCAGCAGCGCGCCCAGGGCGACCTGCTCCAGGGTCCGCTGCCCGAGCCCGAGGTGCATCCCCAGCGCGAGCGCGAGCACGCTCACGTTCACCGAGTGCACGGCCGTGTACTCGTGGTGACGCTTGAGGTTGGTCAGGCACAGCGCCGCGCTCGGATCCTCGCCGACGATCTCGGCGAGCTCCTCGACCGCGGCCTGCAGCGCCGGCAGGTCCACGCCACGACCATCGTGGATGTGCGCGAGCGCCGCGCGCACCGCCCCCAGCGCCTGCTGGCGGGCCGCGGCCGCGGCCCGCACGAGCACGCTGAAACGGTCGCGGTCCGGGTAGACCTCGCCGCGCTGCAGCAGGCCAGCATGGGCACGGCGCTCGCGCGCGGGGCGGGATACCGGGGTGGCCGTCGCCGCCGTCGGGCGCGTGCCCTGGCGCGCGGAGTCGTGCCACATCGCGTCCACGGCGGCCTCGTGCCGAGCGCTCGACATCGACGTAGGCGAAACGGCAACAGGCGCGCAGTTGCTCGAGCTCGGCCTCGCCCTCGATGCGGAAGCCCTGGAACGGGAACGGGGTCTCGATCCACGGACGGTCGAGCTCGCTCACGTACAGGCCGGGCCGCAGCAGGTCGACCGGCACGGGTGTCTTGTCGCTGTCGCTGATCATGGCCGCGGCACGCTCTCCCCGGGCCGCCACCGGCATGTGCCCGTGGCGGCCGTGCGCGGGTATACCCGGTCATTACCATGCAACTTTTACGCCCCACTGGCGCAATGTGACGCTGCCGGTCAGTCCGTGACGCGCGCCCGCACCGGGACTGGCCGCGGGGACGGCGGCGTGTCACGCTGGCGCGCGCGACCGCCACACGGCCCACACGCGGCCACGGGATACAGCAGCATGGACCCTTCCGCCGACCTGCTGGTGCTGGTGATCCTCGGCATCGGGATCGTGGCGCTGGTGGCCTGGGCCCTGCTGGGCCCGCGCCGCCGTGCCGACGAGTCCGGCCACCACGTGGACCTCGCCGAGCAGACCCGGCGCCGCGACGTGCGCCGGCGTCTCGGGGGTGACGACGAGGGTCGCTGAGAACCTGCGCCCCTCAGGAGGCTGTCCGAGTAATCTGTGCCGTCAGCGAGCGCGTGGCACAGCGAGGCGATTTCAGCGATCGTAGAGACGAGCATGGTGGCTCCCATGTGAGTGGGGCGATCGCTGGAAGCGGCCCTGCCACGTCGCCTTCGGCTCCTCGCAGCAGTGGCTGTGGTACGCGCGCCATACGGCTCATGGTTTCTCTCGGACAGCCTCCTAGCGAGCGCGTGGCCCAACGAGCGAATTTGGGCGATCGTCGAGGGGAGCGTGGTGAGTTCCCACGTGACCCGAACGATCGCCGAAGGCGCCCTGCCACGTCACCTTCGGCTCCTCGCAGCAGTGATTGTGGCACGCGCGCCCGCGGTGTCCGGGGCTAGACCAGCGCGATCACCCAGGCGAACCGGTCCGTGGGCGCCGAGCTGGAGCGTCTGCTCGATGTCGGCCGAGCGCGAGGGCCCGGTGATCCAGTTGATCGTGCGCGGCAGGGGACCGCGGGCGCGCAGCAGCGACCAGGCCTCCTCGTACGAGCCCACGAGCCGGTCGGCCGACAGCGCCACGACGTGGACCTCGGGCAGGAAGCCCAGGGTCACCGGGGACGCGGGGCCCGAGGCGAGCGCCAGGTCCCGGTCTCGGCCACGCCGCAGGCGGCGACGCTGATGCAGCGCACGCGGTGGTCGGCGCGCGCGCGCGCGCCTCGGCGCTGAGCCCGGCACCGTCCCAGTCGAGCGCGGCCAGGGCCGCATCGGGCGCATGCGCGACCCGGGGCTCGTAGCCGGCCGTGGCGCACAGGCGCGCCGCGGAGCGCCGGGCCAGCCGGTGCGCGTGCCCGATCTCCTCCACCTCGGCCGCGGCCACGCGCGCCCGCTCGCAGAAGCGCTGCCGCAGCTCCGCCGGGGCGCCGCGGGCGGCGGCCGGCAGCGGACCCGCCGGACGCGCCTCGAGGCGCGCGGTCCGCGTGCGGCGGCATCCTCGGCCGCGCGGCCCAGGCGCCGGCGGATCGCGCCCAGCACCGTGATCGCGCGCGCTCACTCGCTGCCCGGCCCGCCACCGGGCCGTGAACGTGCGTGCCCGGCGGCGCCGGCAGGTCGCGCCCGCGGGTCCAGCCGCCGGCGAGCGGCAGCCGTCGCAGGCGCCCGCGCCGCGCGCCGAGCGCGGGCGAGCACGCGCGCGCCTGCAGCGCGGCGAGCGCGTGGTACAGCCGCTGGCCGCCGCGGCCAGCCCGCGCACCACACGCCCAGGCCCCAGCGCGCGAGCGCCGGCTGGTGGCCGCCCTCGTGCTCGCGCTCGCGCCAGCAGCGCATCAGGTCGGGCAGCGGGATCTGCACCGGGCAGACCTCGGCGCAGCGACCGCAGAACGTGCTCGCGTTGGGGAGGTCGGCGGCCGCGCTCGATGCCGACCATCTGCGGCGTCGGCACCGCGCCCATGGGCCCGGGATAGACCCAGCCGTAGGCGTGGCCGCCGACCGCGCCGTAGACCGGGCAGTGGTTCATGCACGCGCCACAGCGGATGCAGCGCAGCATCGGCTCGAGCTCGCCGCCGAGCATCTCGGCGCGGCCGTTGTCGACCAGCACGACGTGGAACTCCTCCGGGCCATCCAGGTCGTCGCGGCGGCGCGGCCCCGTCGAGAACGTGGTGTAGACCGTGATGTCCTGGCCGGTCGCGGAGCGCGCCAGGAGGCGCAGCAGCGTGGTCGTGTCCTCGAGCGTCGGCACGATCTTGTCGATGCCCGCGACCACGACGTGCACGCGCGGCAGGCACTGCGTGAGGTCGCCATTGCCCTCGTTGGTGACGATGACCGTGCTGCCCGTCTCGGCGATGCAGAAGTTGGCGCCGGTGATGCCGACGTCGGCCTCGAGGAACTGCCGCCGCAGCACGCGGCGCGCCTCGGCCTGCAGCTCGGCGTGGTCGTCGGAGTCCGCGTGCACCGAGGGGTCGTGGTGGGCGTGGAAGGCCTCGCGGATCTGGTCGCGCTTGAGATGGATCGCGGGCGCGATGATGTGGCTCGGCTTGTCCCCGCGCAGCTGCAGGATGTACTCGCCGAGGTCCGTCTCGATCGGCGTGAAGCCCCGGTCCTCGAGGTACTCGTTGAGGCCGATCTCCTCGCTCGCCATCGACTTGCCCTTGGTCACCTTGCGCGCGCCCGCCGCCCGGCAGATCTCGGCCACGGCCGCGCAGGCCTCGTCGGCATCACGGGCCCAGTGCACCTGGCCGCCGCTGTCCGCGACGCGCTGCTCGAAGCGCTCGAGGTAGGTGTCCAGGTGCGCGATGGTGTGGTCGCGCACCGCCGTGCCGTGCTCGCGGATCTGCTCCCACTCGGGGACGCCGTCGACGGCCTTGCGGCGCTTGCCGGGGAACCCCGTCTGGATGTTCTCCAGCGCGCTCTGCAGGCGCGCATCCCCGAGCGCCGCGCGCGCGCTCGACTTGAACAGCTGCGTGCGGATTTCCATCAGGTGTTCCCGCTCAATGACATCGGACCGAGCGCGCCAGCGGGCACGTGACGCGCCCGCGACGACTCCGGGCGCGGCGGATGCGGTGCCGCCAGTCGCCGGCGCAACTCTGCTCGCCCGAGACGCCAGGGCTCGCCGCGGCGTCTGGGCGCAGTGCGCGGTGACCGTCGGCCGAGACGCAGGCTCGGCGGCGTGCGCAGCCTGGCCGACGGCGGGCTGCCAAGGCGCCGCGGGTGCCCGAGCCCGTCTCGCCAGACGCGAACCGCCGAGGCCACAGCGACTGGACGACGGCCCGGGCGCTATCGCCGGCGCGCCGGCCGCCGGCGTGAGATCAGGCGACTAGATGCCAGGCTCGCCAGCGCGGGACCACGCCGAGCCGGTCGCCAAGGCGTGGAGGGCGCGAGTCGCGGTGACGCTTCGGCCGCGCGTCGGCGGGCTTCTCTGGCGAGCGCCAAGCTCGCCAAGTCCGAAGCTTGACGTTCTTCCGTTCGCAGTGTCGACGCGCATGCTGCCGGCGCCTCGGCGATCCTCGAGGTCCGCGCGACGACCGCTGGCCAGTGCCGCCGGCGGAGCCTGGCGCGCGGCCGGACGCACGCGGCCTGCACCCGACGCCTCGACCTTGGGAGCCGCGCACGGCGCCCCAGCTCGCCTCGCCGGGCTCGCCGATCGCCGGCTCGTCGGTCATGCCGGCGAGGACCTCGGCGACGTGGCGCGCGCGCAGGTCGTAGCCCTCGCGCGTGAGGCGGCCGGCGATGTTCATCAGGCAGCCGACGTCGCCGGCGAGCACGGTGCCGGCGCCGCTGGCGCCGAGCTTGCCGCACTTGTCGGCGACCATGCGCGTCGAGATCTCGGGGTACTTGACGCAGAAGGTGCCCCCGAAGCCGCAGCACTCCTCGCAGCCCTCCGACTCGGACAGCGTCAGGCCGGCGACCTGGCGCAGCAGGCGCCGCGGCTGGTCCTTGACCCGCAGCTCGCGCAGCCCGGTGCAGGAGTCGTGGTAGGTCACCATGCCGTCGAACTGCACGCCCTGCAGGTCGACGCCGCGCGCATCGACGAGGAACTCCACCAGCTCCCAGGTCTTCGCCGACAGCGCCTCGGCCGCGGCGTGCCGTGCGGGCTCCTCCTCGGGCGAGAACAGCCGCGGGTAATGCCTGCGGATCGTGCCCGCGCAGGACCCCGACGGCACGACGACGTAGTCGCAGTCGGCGAACGCGTCGATGACCTGCGTCGCGAGGCGGCGCGTGTCGGCGCGGTCGCCGGAGTTGTAGGCGGGCTGCCCGCAGCACGTCTGCTCGGGGACGACCACCTCGCACCCGCTGGCCTCGATCAGCCGGGCGGAGGCGAAGCCGACCACGGGGCGGAAGAGATCGACCAGGCAGGTGACGAACAGGCCGGCACGCGGCTTGGACTCGCTCATCTGGTCAGTGTACCGACAACGTTGCTGTGCTGTCGCCGTGCGTGATTACTCTCGCCAAGACGCCAGGCTCGCCAAGGTACGGACAGGCACGTTGTCCGGCCGTGTGCGAGGCCCGGCGCGTGTGCAGCACGTCCGGCGCCGTGCGCAGGATCTCTCGCGGAGACCGCAGAGAACGCTGAGGCGGTGCAGGGTGCATGGCTCGGCCGCCGCTTGGCGGAATGCCTGCGGCGGGCCGCAGGCCTTTCACGAGCGGCCGGGCGCCATACTCCGGTGCCGCGCAGCTCTGCGTTCTCTGCCGGTCTCCGCGAGAGCGACTTCGGGCACGGCGCTGCGAGGCCCGCGGCCGATCACGCCAGTCCACCGCCGCCGAACGTCGGCTCGAGCTCCTTCAGGCCTTGGCGTGCCTGGCGCCTTGGCGAGAGTACGCGCGCACGGCCGCGGCCGGCGCCGCGGGCCTCAGTACGCGCCGGTGGCGTAGAGCAGCGCGTGCGCGTCGCCGGCGGTGGACTCGCGCAGCAGCTCCCAGCCGGCCGGCACCTCGGGACGCGGGCTGCGCGCGTCGAGCTCGAGGTAGACCCGCGCCCCCGGGGCGAGCCAGCCGCCGTCGGCGAGGCGCCGCGCCGTGTCGGCCGCCAGGCGCGGCCGCGCGAACGGCGGGTCGAGGACACGATGTCCGCCGGCTCGGCATGCGGTCGAGGTAGCGCGCCACCTGGGCGTGCACGACCTGCACGCGCGCGCCGGCGTCGAGCGCACGCACGCTGGCCGCCAGCGCGGCGGCGACCTCGCGCGAGGCCTCGACCAGCGCCACCCGGCCGGCGCCGCGCGAGGCGGCCCTCGAGCCCCAGCGCGCCGGAGCCGGCGAACAGGTCCAGGCAGCGCGCGCCCTCGAGGTCGCCCGCGAGCCAGTTGAACAGGGTCTCGCGCCGCCGGTCGGAGGTCGGGCGCAGCCCCGGGGCCGCCGAGAAGCGCAGCCGGCGGCCGCGCCACTCGCCGCCGATGATGCGGACGGTGTTATTCCGACTCCTGGCCACCGCCACCGCCGCCCTCGGCGCGGCCCCCGCCGACGATCACGGTGACGCGCGGGCGCTCGCCGACGACCTCGCGGAATGCCGCGCGCGCGGCGTCGGCGCCGGACGGCCTGCACGTCCCCGGGGAAGCGGCGCAGGTAGTCCGTGGGCAGGCCGTAGAAGCCGCATCATCGACAGGTAGCTCGAGATCTCGCCGTTCGAGTCGACCTGCAGCGGGAAGCCGCCGACGATGTTCTTCACCGCGTCCTCGACCTCGGCCGCCGTCGGCCCCGACCCGGCGAAGCCCGCGAGCTGCTCGCGCACGATCGACAGGGCCTTCTCCGCCTGGTCGCCGCGCGTCTGCAGGCCGACCACGAACGGGCCGCTGGCGGCCATCGGGCTGACATAGCTGTAGATGCTGTAGACCAGGCCGCGCTGCTCGCGCACCTCGGAGAACAGGCGCGAGGTGAAGCCGCCGCCGCCGAGCACGTGGTTGGCCACGTACAGGGCGGGCCAGTCGGCGTAGCCGCGCTCGACCGCGGGTCGCCCGATCAGCACGTGCGCCTGGGTCGACGGGAACGGCTCGCGGATCGTGACGTCCTCCTCGAGCCGCGGCACGGGTGGCAGCGCCGGCGCGGCCTCGCCGCGCGGCAGCCCGCCCACGAGTGTCGCGGCGAGGCGCTCGGCCCGCGCCCGGTCGATGTCGCCGACGATGGCGACGTTGGCGTTGGCGGCCACGTAGTAGCGCCCGTGGAAGTCGCCCAGCGCCGCGCGCCCGATCCGCTCGAGGCTGTCGGGGCTGCCCAGCGGATCGTGCGCGTAGGGATGCTCGCCGTAGAGCGCGCTCCAGAGCCGGTCGCGGGCGATCGAGCCCGGCGACTGCGCCTGCTCCTCGATCGCGGTGAGCTGCTGGTCGCGCACGCGCGCCACCTCGGCCTCGGGGAACGCCGGCCGCGCGACGATCGCGGCCACGGTGTCGGCGATCTCGGGCAGGTGCTCCTCGCCCGTCAGGCTGCGCATCTCCACCCAGGCCATGTCGCGCGCCGAGCCGGTGGAGACCTCGGCACCCTCGCGCTCGATCGCCTGCGCGAGGGCGTCCGCGTCGAGCCGGTCGGTGCCGGACATCAGCAGGTTGCTCACCATGCGCGCGATGCCCGGGTGGCCGCCGTCGCGCGCCGCGCCCGCGTCGAAGGTCACGCGCGCGTCGACCATCGGGATCTCGGGCGCACGCACGAACAGCACGCGCGCGCCGTTGTCCGTGGTCCACTGCTGGATCTCGGGGGCTGCCTGCGCCGTGCCCGCGGCCAGCAGGGCCGCGGCCGCGAGCAGCGCCTGTCGGATCGGGCGCTTACTGGACAATGCTCTCTCCCTCGATGGGGCCTGCGTCGGCCGGGCGCCGCCCGTCGGCGTCGTCGACGCCCTCGGGCACGAGCCGGGCCACGGTCAGGCGCTGGTCGGTGAGATACGTGCGCGCGACCCGGCGCACGTCGGCCGCGGTCACCGCGCGGATGCCCTCCTGGTAGGCGTCGTAGGCCTCCTGGCCGACGCCGACCGTCTCGAGCCGCCCGATGCGCATGGCCTGGTAGAACATCGAGTCGCGCTGGAACACGTCGCTGGCGCGCACGTTGGTCTTCACCCGCTCGAGCTCCGCGGCGCCGATCTCGCCGCTCTTGAGGCGCTCGATCTCGTCGCGCAGCGCCTGCTCGAGCGCCGCCACGTCCCGGCCCTGGGCCGGCGTGCCGCCGGCGGTGAACAGCGTCTCGGTGCGCGCCAGCGGCGAATAGCTCGCGCCGGCCCCGGAGGCGACGCCGCTGCCGCGCACGATGTTGCTCTCGATGCGCGCGCTGCGCCCGCCATCGAGGATCCCGACCAGCACGTCGAGCGCGTAGACGTCGGCCTCGTCCTCGACCGTGGTCAGCGACGGCACGCGCCAGCCCATCGCCAGGTACGGCACGGTCGCGGGCGCATGCACCTCGAGGCGAATCTCGCCGCGCGGCTCCACCTCGCTGGGCGCGGGTCGACGCGGGAGATCGACCCGCTCCTTGTCGCCGAAGTGCTCGCGCGCGAGCGCGAGCACGCGCTGCGGGTCGACGTCACCGACCACCACGAGCGCGGCGTTGTTGGGCGCGTACCACTGCTGGTACCAGCGCTCCACCTCGGCGGCGGTCATCGACTCCAGGTCCGCGCGCCAGCCGATGATCGGCGTGCGCGTCGGCGAGGACGGGAACGCCGCCGCGCGCAGTCGCTCGTAGGTCAGCGAGCGCGGCTGGTCCTCGACGCGCTGGCGACGTTCCTCCTGGACCACACGCACCTCGCGCTGGAACTGCTCGGGCGCGAGCGTGAGATCGGTCATGCGATCCGCCTCGAGCTCGAGCATCAGCCCCAGGTGCTCGGCCGCGACCTGCTGGTAGTAGGCCGTGTAATCGTGGCTCGTGAACGCGTTCTCCTGGCCGCCGTGGCGCGCGATCACCTCGGACATCTCGCCCGGGCCGTAGTCGTCGGTGCCCTTGAACATCATGTGCTCGAGGACGTGGGAAATCCCGGTGATCCCGCGGTGCTCGTCGACGCTGCCGACGCGGTACCAGACCTGCGAGACCACGACCGGGGCGCGCTGATCCGCGCGCACCAGGACCTTCATGCCGTTGTCCAGCTGGAACTCGTGGACCTCGGCTGCGCCGACCGGCGCAGCGCCGAGCAGTGCCGCGAGCAATACCAGCGGGGCGGCCGCAGTGCGTTTCATGGCGTCTCCCGATACCTGCGCAATCCCCGGGGGGGCGGCGCTGGGCCGTGCCCGGAGGGGCTGGTAGCATACCGGCCTCGATGGTCGCCGGGGCACACGCCGAGCCGCGGGCACCGTGCCGGCCCCGCGCCCCGGGGCGGTGCATCGAGATCAGGCTACCCGAATGCGCCGTGGCGCGGAATGAACGCGCGGTTACCGTCGCGTAATGGCGCCACGACAGTCCCTCGTCGCCCCCGGAGCATGCACGCGCGATGAACCTGTTCGGCCTCTTCAAGGGTCGCAAGAAACGCGACGACACCCCCGAGCTTGCGGCCGGGGATGCCACCGGGGATGCCACCGGGGATACCACCGGGATCCCGCCGGGATCCACCGGGATACCACCGGGGATCCACCGGGATGCCCGACCCGGGGACGACGCCGGGGCGCTCGAATCCGGGCTCGCGCGCACGCGCGGGCGCATGGCCGGGGGCCTGCGCGCGCTCTTCGGCGGCCGCGCCCTCGACGACGAGCTGCTCGAGTCGATCGAGGAGGAGCTGCTGCTCGCCGACGTCGGCGTCGCGGCCACGGGGCGCATCGTCGAGACGCTGCGGCGCGAGGCGAAGCGCGCGCGCAGCGCGGACGAGGTCCGCGCCGTGCTGCGGCGCACGCTGGTCGAGCTGCTCACCCCGGCCGCGACCGGCGGGCGTGAGCCGCCGCCGGGCAAGCCCTGGGTGATGCTCGTCGTCGGGGTCAACGGCTCGGGCAAGACCACGACCATCGGCAAGCTCGCGCAGAAGCTCCGCCACGAGGGCCACTCCGTGCTGCTCGCCGCGGGCGACACCTTCCGCGCGGCCGCGGTCGAGCAGCTGCAGCGGTGGGGCGAGCGCGCCGGCGTGCCGGTGATCGCGCAGAAGACCGGCGCCGACGCCGCCGCGGTGATCCACGACGCGCTCGCGCACGCCAGCGCGCGCGGCGCCGACGTGGTGCTCGCCGACACCGCGGGCCGGCTGCACACGCAGTCGAACCTGATGGACGAGCTGCGCAAGGTGCGGCGCGTGATCACGCGCTTCGACGAGACCGCGCCGCACGAGACCCTGCTCGTGCTCGACGGCGGCTCGGGCCAGAACGCGATCGCGCAGGCGCGCCAGTTCGGCGAGGCGGTCGACGTGACCGGGCTGGCGCTCACCAAGCTCGATGGCACCGCCAAGGGCGGCGTCGCCTTCGCCGTGGTCGCCGAGACCGGCCTGCCGATCCGCTTCATCGGCGTCGGCGAGCGCCCCGAGGACCTGCGCCCCTTCGACCCCGAGGCCTTCGTCGACGCCCTGCTGGGAGACGACGAAGCCGCCGAAGAGAACCGCGAATGAACGCGAATGTGCGCGAATGGTGCCGCGGGACGGCCGGGGGCCGCGAGAGCTCCGCTGTCGGCTCGCGGTCGGCGGAAGCCCGCAGAACCACAGATGAACACAGATGGACACAGATGAGCGCCTGTGGCTCGCCACGTCGGCAAGAGCTTCGCTGGTTGGCCGATCGGTCCCGCGCGTCGTCAGCGCAGCTCCTCCAACATCGAACGCAGCGACGCGGCCAATCTGTGTCCATCTGTGTTCATCTGTGGTTCTCTCGGCTCTCCAGCGAAGCTCCACGAAGGCGTGGCACACCGCGGCGCTACATTCGCGCACATTCGCGTCCATTCGCGGTTCCTGTCCGTTGCCCCACCCCAGTGCCTTCATGATCCGCTTCGACCACGTCAACAAGCGCTACCCCGGGCGGCTCGAGGCGCTGACCGACGTGTCGCTGGACCTGCCGCAGGGGGAGATGGCGTTCCTCACGGGGCACTCCGGGGCGGGCAAGTCGACGCTGCTCAAGCTGATCGCGCTGATCGAGCGCGTCACCCGCGGCACCCTGCTGGTGCACAACGTCAACCTCGGCACCCTGCCCACGCGGCGCGTGCCCTGGCTGCGCCGCCAGATGGGCATCGTGTTCCAGAACCACCACCTGCTCTACGACCGCACCGTGTTCGACAACGTCGCGCTGCCGCTGGTGATCGCCGGCTACCGCTCGGGCGAGCTGCGCCGGCGCACGCGCGCGGCGCTCGACAAGGTCGGCCTGCTCGACAAGGAGCGCCAGATGCCGATCACGCTCTCGGGCGGCGAGCAGCAGCGCGTGGGCATCGCGCGCGCGGTGGTCCACCGCCCGCCGCTGCTGCTCGCCGACGAGCCCACGGGCAATCTCGACCCGGCGCTGTCACGCGAGATCATGGAGCTGTTCGTGCAGTTCAACCGGGTGGGCGTGACGGTGCTGGTCGCGACCCACGACATCGCGCTGACCGAGGCCTTCGGCCTGCCGGTGCTGTCACTGGCCGGCGGCCGACTGGCGCGCGACGACTTCGCTGGAGGCCCGGTTGGCGCGCCGGCCTGAGCGCGGCGCCCGCGGTCGCGAGCAGCCGCCACGGCGGCCCCGCCGCCGCGGCGGCGGTGGCCGCGCCGGCGCGCGCCTGCTGGCCTGGCTCCAGGAGCACCCGCGGGCCGCGCTCGGCAGCCTCGGGCGCATGTGGCGCAACCCGGCGGCGAGCCTGCTGACGGTGGCGGTGATCGCGGTCGCGCTGGCGCTGCCCGGTGCGCTGTGGATGCTGCTCAAGAACGCCGAGCGCGCCACCGGCGGCTGGGACACCGGCGCGCGCGTATCCGTCTACCTGGAGCCGGGCCTCGATCCCGCCCGCGCCGCCACGATCGGCGACCGGATCGCCGCGCGCGACGACGTCACCGTGGTCGAGCGGATCTCGGCCGAGCAGGCGCTCGAGGAGTTCCGCGCGCTCGCAGGCTTCGACGAGGCCCTCGAGGCGCTCGAGCGCAACCCCCTGCCGGCGGTGGTCGTGGTCGAGCCGGCGGGCGTCGGCGGCCGCTCGCCCGCGGCGCTGGGCCGGCTGACCGGGGAGCTGGAGGCGATCGAGGGGGTCGACCGCGCCCAGCTCGACCTCGAGTGGGTCGAGCGGCTCTACGCGCTGCTCGGCCTGATCGAGCGCGGGGTGACGGTCATCGCCCTGCTGCTGGCGGCGGGCGTGCTGCTGATCATCGGCAACACCATCCGCCTCGACATCCTCAATCGCCGCGAGGAGATCGAGGTCACCAAGCTCATCGGCGCGAGCGACGCCTTCATCCGGCGACCCTTCCTCTACACCGGGCTCTGGTACGGCCTGCTGGGCGCCGCGCTGGCCTGGCTGCTGCTGGCCGCCGGGCGCGCGCTGCTGGCCGGGCCCGCGGCGCGGCTCGCGGCGGCCTACGGCAGCGGCTTCCGCCTGCACGGGCTCGCGGCGGACGAGTCGGGGCTGCTGATCCTCGCCGGCGCCGGGCTCGGGCTGGTCGGCTCCTGGCTCGCCGTCGGGCGCCACCTGCGCGCGATCGAGCCCGGCTGAGGCCGCCGGGGAACTTCGCCGCCGCTTAGCAGTCTCAGCGCAGGAGTGCTAAAATAGTCCCAGATCATCCAACGGAGGCAGAGCCTTCCATGAGCACTGCGCTGCTTACGACTACACAGCACCAGCTGCCCGCGGTCACGGGCGACCTGAACGGCTACATCCGGGCCGTCAACAGCCTGCCCGTTCTCGACTTCGAGGAGGAACAGCGCCTCGCGCGGCAGCTGCGCGACGAGCATGACCTGCAGGCGGCCCAGCAGCTGATCCTGTCGCAGCTGCGCTTCGTCGTCCACATCGCCCGCGGCTACAAGGGCTACGGCCTGCCCATGGCCGACCTGGTGCAGGAGGGCAACATCGGCCTGATGAAGGCGGTGAAGCGCTTCGACCCGGATGTCGGCGTGCGCCTGATCTCGTTCGCGGTCCACTGGATCCGCGCCGAGATCCACGAGTACGTGATCCGCAACTGGCGCATCGTCAAGGTGGCCTCGACCAAGGCCCAGCGCAAGCTGTTCTTCAAGCTGCGCTCGTCGAAGAAGCGCCTCGGCTGGTTCTCGAACGACGAGGTCAACGCCGTGGCCGAGGATCTCGGCGTCGAGCCGAAGACCGTGCTCGAGATGGAGTCGCGCCTGGCCGGCCAGGACACCTCCTTCGACGCGCCGGTGGACGCCGACGAGGACGAGCAGTTCTCGCCCTCGTCGTGGCTCCAGCAGGCGGAGGCCGACCCGGCCACGCTGGCCGAGCGCCAGGACGCGAGCGAGCACTCGCACGATCAGCTGGTGCACGCGCTGGAGGACCTGGACGAGCGCAGCCGCGACATCCTCCAGGCCCGCTGGCTGGCCGACGAGAAGCGCGCGACGCTGCAGGAGCTGGCCGACCGTTACGGCGTGTCGGCCGAGCGCATCCGCCAGCTCGAATCCAACGCCATGAAGAAGATCCGCAAGAGCATGGTGCTGGACGCCTGAGCGCCGTCACGGCGCGGCGCGCCCATCGCGAAGCCCGGCGCTGCCGGGCTTCGTCGTGTGCGGCATCGAGTAGCCGGGACGGTCACCCGCCCCGGCTCTCACACCACCGCACGTACGGGACCGTATACGGCGGTTCACGCATCGCACGCGAGTCGACGGTACTCCCCGAGGAAGCTCACGAGTCCCTGATGGTGCAGCCACCGCGCCGGCACGGCGGCATGCATGTGCGAGGCACCTGCATTCCACCACGGGCCACGCCCGTTGGTCGCCGAGCGGTAGGCGCGGTAGCGTTCGACACCGAGTTGCATCAGCCGGCGGGCGCGCGTGGACCAGTGTTTCCACTGGCGCCACAGCAGACAGCGCAGGCGACGCCGGACCCACTGGTCCAGCGCCTCGAACGCCGCCTTCACCTCGGCCAGCCGGAAGTACGCCACCCAGCCCCGGATCACCGGTCTCAGCCTTGCCAGCACCCGCGTCAGGCGACGGCCCCGACCACGGCGCAGCTCGGTCCGGATACGGACCTTGAGCCGCTGCACCGAGGCGGGCGCCACCCGCAGCTTCGGCTGACGGTGGGCGGTCATCGTGTAGCCCAGAAGCGTTCGCTTCCATGGCCGGTCCACCGCGCTCTTGTCGCGGTTGACCACCAGCCGCAGCCGCCGCCACAGGAACCGCTCCAGCGAGGCCAGCACGCGCGTGCCCGCCGCCGGTGACCTCACGTAGACGGTCACGTCATCGGCATAGCGCACGAAGCGGTGGCCCCGCTGTTCGAGTTCCCGGTCGAGGTCGTCCAGCAGGACGTTCGACAGCAGCGGCGACAGCGGACCGCCCTGTGGCGTTCCCTCGCCTCGCGGCGAAGTCACGCCACCGGCCATGACACCGGCCTGCAGGTAACGCCGGATCAGGCGCAACACCCGTCTGTCCCCGATCCGGCGGGCCAGACGTGCCATCAGCACGTCATGGTTCACCCGATCGAAGAACTGCGCCAGATCGAGATCCACCGCCCAGCGGTGCCCCGCCGCGACGTGCCCGCGGGCACGCTGCACGGCGTCGTGGGCACCCCGCCCCGGGCGGAAGCCGTAGCTGTCGCCCGAGAACGTCGGATCGAGGATCGGGGTGAGCACCTGCACCAGCGCCTGCTGGATCAGCCGGTCACCGACCGTCGGGATCCCCAGTGTCCGGCGACCACCGCCGGGCTTGGGGATCAGGACCTGTCGCACCGGCGCGGGACGGTAGGTCCCTTCCAGCAACTGCCGGCGGATCGACGACCAGTGCGCGTGGCACCAGTCCCACAGGGCATCGACGGTGACACCGTCGACGCCCGGGGCTCCGGCGTTGCGCACCACCCGTCGATACGCCTCCATCAGATTGTCGCGACACAGCGCCGCCTCCAGCAGCGCCGTCGACCCGGACCCGGCTTCTCCCGAGCGCGCCGTGGCCGCTTGGCATCCATCACCCGTACCTCCGACGGTTCCGCCGTCGGCCCTCCGGGATGCGGCGGCCTCTCAACCGCCCCGTCTATGCCTCCTTCGGTCATCGAGCACTCCGGTGCCGGATCGGCTCCGCGCGTTCGGCCCTTCGCCGCCCCGTGCCGGCGGCTACTATGGCCTCGGCTGACTTCTGTCGGCCCATCCCGACACCTCGCGGCGCCGGTAGCTCACGGCAGGCCGACAGACCTCCCGGGGTAAGACGCGTGACCTTCACTCCACGCCCGCCGCATTTACGTATCGCCGTTCCGGGTGACATCGGGTTCGAAGATCTGTGGCCTTCTCGCCCGCGACGACACGCCTCGTATGCGATTCCTGTTCGTCGGGTCGGAGCTTCGCCTGCGGCTTCCTTCAGACAACACCTCGCGATGATGCCCTTGCCGTTCGGCTCGCGGTTCCCGTCACCAGGGCCCGCAGGGGACTTGCACCCCCAGGTCACTTCCCGGCTCGCTTTCGCTTACCGGTTATCCAGCGCCGGGCACGGCGCTGGCGCGCCGGCCCGGCGCACCACAAAGGGCCCCGGCGTCGCCGCCGGGGCCCGAGAGCCTCTGTCCACCTGCGCCGGGGCGCGTCGTCACGCCGGGCGCAGCAGTCCTTCCAGCCGGGATAGATCGTTGATCACGCGGAAAGTTCCCCCCGCGGCCTCGACGCGCTCGCGCCACCGGGCCACGCGGTCCAGGTAGCGCTCCGGGTCCACCTGATCGGGGCGCAGCTTGGCCACGTTGAGCGCCACCACGTGGGTGTCCTCGAGCGGCAGCTCGAAGTCGCGCTTGTGGCCGGGCGGCAGCTCCTGCTGGAGATCGGAGAAGATCAGCACGTGGCGCTCCGCGGCCGCGGTCTCGTCGAGCCACTCGCCCGCCTGCAGCAACCCCCCGCTGATATCGGTGTACTGGGCCGACTCCAGGCCGGAGAAGAAACCGCTCATGGCCTCGCGGAAGGCACGCTTCTGGTCGTTGGCCTTGGACGGGCGGCCGTCGAAGGTCGTGCGCGCGACGATGTCCTTCTCGCTGAAGCTGGCGCTGTCGATGCGCGCGACCGCGAGCGAGTCGCCGGGCTCGAGCGTGCCGAGCAGATAGTTGACGATGGCGTTGGCGCGGTCGAGCTCCCGGGTATACGTGCCCGAGGTGTCCATCAGCAGGTACACCGCGCGCCCGTGGCCACCGCTCGAGCAGCCGGCGGCCAGGGCAACGGCCGCGACCAGCGTGATCACTGCGATCCGGCGGCGCATGTCAGCCCTCCCCGGCCGCGTTAGCGGCCTTCGTGCGACGGCCCGGGCCGCGCGCGCCGCGCGCCAGGCGCTCGATCGCCAGCGGCAGGAAGATCAGCACGTCGTAGACCTGCGCCAGCACGCGCGCGAGCGCGCGGCTGCCCGACGCCAGCACGCGGAACACCGTCGCCAGCGTGCGCAGCAGGCCCACCGCGATCACGCCCACGACCGTGCGCGCCGCGTGCATGAACGACTCCAGCGGGATGGCGACGAAGGTCAGCGCGAACGGCAGCATGAAGCCGAGCAGCATCTGGCCGATCTGCGGGATGACCCGCAGCGTGGCCTCGCCCGAGACGCCGCCCTCGGTCGCGGCCGCCGCGCCACCCTCATCGCCGGCACTCGAGAGCATCTGCACCAGGGCCTGGTTGTCGGCGGCCAGCATGTCGCGCATGTAGGCGAGCGCGGCCTCGATGCCCGCGAGCGCGAACAGGATGGTGAAGGCGATCCAGGCCATCGCGCGGCGCTTGCGATCGTCGAGCGCGCCGATCACCGGGAACAGGCGCGTGATGCGCAGCGACTCCATCAGGAACAGGCCCATCGTGATCTCGACCATGATGATCACGAGCGCGGCGACATCGGCCGTCTGCATGGGGCCGATGTAGGAGTTGCCGCCGACCATCTCGGACATCGGCAGCGCGATCAGGTGGAAGTTGATGATCGCGCCGAAGGTCGCGATTACCAGCACGAGACCCGCGATCAGGAACTGCGTCAGCGAAGACGACGACAGCGTGCGCGCCATGGCGTCCTCGCCGGCGCGGATGCGCTCGTAGCGGTCCATGTGGGTGTCGATCTTGCCGGCGCGCTCCTCGAGTCCCGTGATCTGGCTCGAGACGGCGCTCAGCTTCGACGACAGCCTGCGCCAGTACGGCAGCATGCGCTTGAGGCGGGCGTGGCGCTCGCCGCTGCGCTTGCGGTACTCGACGAGCGCGCGCGCGCTGGACTTCTCCAGCGAGCCCCTGATGTCCTCGAGCACGTGCGCGACCGAGGGATCGCGGGCCTCGATCGCGGCGACGGCCTCGACCGCCTCGGTCCACGGCGGCGGCATGGGCGGCTCGTGCGTCGACGCGCGGTAGTCCTCGTCGATCTTCGTGATGATCTCGGAGAGCTCGCGCTGCAGCGCCGGGTAGTGGGCGAGATCGCGGCTGACGACGTTGCCGACGCGCTCGAACTCGCGCTCGATGTCGCGCTCGGCGGACTCGGCCGCGAGCCCGAGCAGCACCTCGCGGTTGCGCCGCACGAGCAGCGCCTCGCCGCGGTGCAGCGCGCGCGCGGCGACCCGCAGGCCGCGCTCGAACAGGCGCCCGGCGGCGTCGAACAGGTCGTGCGCGGGGCCGCGCGCGAGGTAGAGCGCGGTGACGAGCAGGACGAGCCAGATGGCCGCGGAAAGGCCGGGCTGTCCGCCCACACCGTGAGCAGCTGATCGATATCCATGGAAGCGTGACCTCCGGGTGACGCCGGCCGCCGGCGAGGCGACCTTTGCACGTCATCGTACGGACGGGCCGGCGACCCTGTCCGTGACGCGGTTCACGCCGGGAGTGTCGAACGGTTCAAGGTTCGGCAGCGTCCGGGAGAGGGGCCGCTCAGGCGGGCGCCAGTCGCTCACCGGCGCGCAGCTTCGCCCAGCCGCCGCTGCGGGGGTCGACGATGATCCCGCCGCGTCCGGATCCCCGCAGGGTGCGCGCGGCCGCGGCCGGGTCGCGCAGGCGCGACCCGAGCGCCTCGAGCTCGCCCGGCCCGGTGGCGAGCACGGCGTCCGCGCGCGCGTAGACCTGCGCGGACGCCACGGTTTCATCGGTGGCCGGCAGGGCCTCGCCCCAGACGTGGCGCACGCGGGTGACGTGGTGCAGCACGCGCAGCACGACCGCGCCCTCGGGCCAGTCGAGGGTGGCCGGATCGAGCGCGGCCACCTCGGGGAGCCAGCGCTGCTCGAGGTCGGTATCGCGATGGCCGAAGAAGAATCCCTGGTGGCGGATGCGCTCGGTGATGCGCACGCCGGGCGCCTCGCCGATCACGATCTCGGGCATGGTCGCGCTCCTCCCGGGGTGCGCGGGGCTGTCCCCGGCCCCGCTCAGGCGCCGGCCGCGGGCCCCTGGGAGAGGCTCGCGCCGAGCACGTTGACATAGTGGTCCACGAGCAGCGCGCCGAACAGCCCCATGAGGTAGGTGATGGAGAACACGAACGTGCGCATGGCCTGCCCCTGCGGCGCCCGGCGCCACAGCCGCCACGTGTGCTGCAGGAAGCGGCCACCGAAGCCGAGCGCCGCGGCCAGGTACACGAGCCCGCTCATGCCGGCCAGGTACGGCAGCAGCGTGACCACGAGCAGCAGGACCGTGTAGAGCAGGATGTGCAGGCGCGTGAGCGCCTCGCCGTGGGTTACCGGCAGCATCGGGATGTCGACGCGGGCGTACTCGTCGCGCTTGTGCAGCGCCAGGGCCCAGAAGTGCGGGGGTGTCCAGACGAACACGATCAGGAACAGCAACAGCGCGTGCGGGTGGACCTCGCCGGTGACCGCCGCCCAGCCGAGCACCGGCGGCATCGCGCCGGCGGCGCCGCCGATCACGATGTTCTGCGGGGTGGCGCGCTTGAGGTAGAGCGTGTAGATGACCGCGTAGCCGACCATCGAGGCGAACGTGAGCACGGCCGTGAGCAGGTTGACGCCGGCGGCCAGCACGAACATGCCGAGCGCGGCCAGCACGGCCGCGAAGGCCACGCTGCGGCCCGTGTCGAGCACGCCGCTGGGCAGCGGCCGGCGGTCGGTGCGCTTCATGCGCGCGTCCGCCTCGCGGTCGACGACGATGGTTGAGCGCGGCGGCGGCCGCCGACGCGAGCGTGATCCCGAGCGTTGCCGAGAACGGCACCGCGGCACCGCGCCGGGCACGGCAAGCAGCATGCCCACCATGGCCGTGAAGACGATCAGCGCGACCACCTTGGGCTTGCACAGCTCGAGGTAGGCGCGCCAGTGGGCGATCCCGGGGACGGCGCGGATCAGGGCGTTCTCAGCGGGCATCGAGTGGCGACCGGGTCAGCAGGTGCAGCAGCCCGACGAGCGCGAGCAGCAGGAGCGCGGCGCCGCCATTATGGGCCGTGGCCACGGGCAGGGGAAGCAGGCCAGGCGACGTTGGCCAGGCCCAGCGCCACCTGCGCCGCCAGCAGCGCGCCCACCGCGGCGCCGGCGCGGCGCAGGTGGCGCGCGCGGCCCGGCCAGGCGCAGGCGAGCACGAGCGCGCCGGTCACCAGCGTGGCCACGACCGCGCCCAGGCGGTGCGCCACGTGGATCGCGGTACGCGCGGGGCCGTCGAGGATGCCGCCCTCGTAGTCGATGCCGAGCCCGTGCCAGGGGACGAACGCGCTGGCGAAGTCCATCGGCGGCCACCACTCGCCCTGGCAGGTCGGCAGGTCGGGGCAGGCCAGCGCGGCGTAGTTCGAGCTGGTCCAGCCGCCGAGCGCGATCTGGGCGACGAGCACCGCGAGCGCCAGGACGAGCAGCGCTCGCAGCCGCGGCGGGTGCGGCAGCGCGGGCAGGCGCGGCGCGTGCGCGAGCGCCAGCCAGGCGAGCCCGGACAGCAGGGCCAGGCCGCCGAGCAGGTGCGCGACCACGATCAGCGGCTTGAGCAGCAGCGTCACCGTCCACATGCCGAGCAGGGCCTGGAGCACGACCAGCACCAGCAACGCGCCCGGCAGCGCCACCGGCACGCCGCGGCGGCGGCGCGCCCAGGCGCGGGCGGCGATGGCGGCCACGAGCAGGCCGAGCGTGCCCGCCGCGTAGCGGTGCACCATCTCCTTCCAGGCCTTGGCGGTCTCCACCGGCCGGCCGGCGTAGCGGGCATTGGCCGCCTCGATCTCGGCGGCGGTCGCGGGCACGTCCAGGTGGCCGTAGCAGCCGGGCCAGTCGGGACACCCGAGGCCGGCGTCGGACAGCCGCACCCAGGCGCCCAGGACCACGACGCCGAGCGCGAGCACGGTGGCGAGCAGGGACAGCCCGAACAGCGTGCGGTCGCGGCGCATCGATCAGCCGATCCGCGAGAGCTTCAGCAGGTGCTCGAGGTCGTCGAGGATGTCCGAGGGCTCGACGCTGCCGCGAAAGCGCATCATCAGGTTGCCGTGGGGATCGATCAGGAGCACGGTGCTCGCATCGGCCTCCGGGAGCTGGCGCCGCAGCGGTCCACCCGCCGGGCTCTCCAGCACGGTCAGGTACGGGTGCGCGTCCAGGATCGAGGCCAGCCCGCGCGTCCCGGCGCCGTCGTGCGCCAGCGCGACGCGCTGCACCCGCAGGCGGTCCTCGCCGAGCGCGGCGCGGATCTGGCGCGTGTAGTGGACGCGCTCGCGGCAGGCCGCCTCGCATGCGTCGCCGATGACGTGCACCAGCGTCCAGCGCCCGCGCAGGTCGTCGAGCCCGAACGGGTCGCCGTTGGCGCGGGGGACCTCGAACGGCTCCAGCGGGCGCGCCGGCTCGATCAGGCTGCCGTGGGCGGAGCCGCCCGGCGCGAGCCGGGGCGCCGCGAAGTACCACGCCACCGCCACCAGCACGGGCACGACGAACACCGCCGCGACCGCCAGCAGCCTGAGGCGGCCGGCGCGGACCGCGTCGTCGCCCTGCTCGCTCATCGATGCCCTCCTCGCAGGCGGCCGGTAGACCAGGATCGCCGCGACCACCACCGACGGTGAGCGCGAGCGCGAACCACTGCACCGGCGTAGCCGTAGTGGCGCGCGGGCCCGAACGCCGGCTCGAGCCCGCGCGGCTCCAGCACCCAGGGGGCCTCGCCGTCGGCAGCGGGATGGCGGCAGGCACCAGCGGCCGCCGAGGGCCGCCTCCAGGGCAGCTGTAGTCCACGCGCGTCGTCAGCCGCGGCCAGCCCTCGCTGCGCGCCAGCGCAGGCCCCAGGGCGACGGCGGCCTGCGGGCAGCCAGAGGCGGCCGGTCACCCGCACGGTGCCCTCGGTCCCGGGCCGATCGGGCCGGCGGGCTCGCGGCGCCGGCCCGGCGGCGATCCAGCCGCGGTCGACCAGCACTGTGCGGCCGCCGGCGAGCACCAGCGGCGTCAGGACGTCGAACCCCGTGCGCCCGCGCAGGGTGCGGTTGTCGAGCAGGAACTGGCGCGCGTCCAGGAAGCGCCCGCGGGCACGCACGCGGGCGAACGCCTGCTGCCGCAGGCCGGCCGGCGTGCCCGCGAGCGCCCGCGCCGGGGCCGCGGCGCCGCGCTCCAGCGCGGCCAGTAGCTCGCGCTTCTCGCCCGCGCGCTGCAACTGCCACGCGCCCAGGCCCGAAAACAGGGCCAGGGCCGCGAGCGCCGCCAGCCAGGGCAGCCAGCGCGGCCTGTGCCGGGAGCTCGCCGTGCTCATGGCACGGCACGGTATAATGGATGTTTACACCGGATCGCGGAGCCCGCCATGCTCGCCAAGCTCTTCGTCATCGCCCTGCTGTTCGTGATCATCGGCAGCCTGGGCTCGGGCCTGTACTTCGTGCTGCGCGACGACTCGGGCTCGGACCGGGCGGTGAAGGCGCTCTCGTGGCGCATCGGGCTCTCGATCGCCGCCTTCGTCTTCCTGCTCATCGCCGGCTGGGCCGGCTGGATCGAGCCCAACGCGGTCCGCTAGGGGCCTGTCCGACTGACCCGCGCCGCGCGCGGATTGTATCGCCCGACCGCGGGCCGCGGCGGGCGGCGGTCTCCGTCCGGGGCACAGCCCGAATGGCACCTGCCGAAGAAGTGGCAGCCCAGATGGCGCCGAAGGGCGAGACCGGGCTACGGCGCTGCCGGCCGGGAACGCCGAGCTCCAGCTCGGCGGAAGCGCCCGCCAGGCCGGGCTGGAGCCCGGCGCGCCCAGCCGCAATCGCCCCGGGCCCGGCGCCCGGCACCGCGCGCAGAAGGGGCGTTTCCTTTCGTCCCTTTCTTTGCCGCACAGCAAAGGAAGGAACCGGCCCGGCCCGAGGCGGCGGGCGGAACCGGCGCCAGGCGCCCTCAGAGCCAGTAGACGAAGACGAACAACCCCAGCCACACGACGTCCACGAAGTGCCAGTACCACGCCACGGCCTCGAAGGCGAAGTGGTGCTGGGGGGTGAAGTGCCCCCTGGCTGCGCGCAGCGTGATCACGATCAGCATGATCGCGCCCAGGGTCACGTGGAAACCGTGGAACCCGGTCAGCATGAAGAACGTGGAGCCGTAGATCCCCGTGCCCAGGGTCAGGTTCAGGTGCGCGTAGGCCTCGTAGTACTCGAAGGCCTGCAGGCCCACGAACAGGCCACCGAGCAGCCAGGTCGCCGTGAGCCACAGCACCAGCGCCCCGCGCTGGCCGTGCTTGAGCGCCCAGTGGGCCAGCGTGACGGTCACGCCCGAGGAGAGCAGGATGGCGGTGTTGATCGCCGGCAGGCCCCACGCGCCCATCGCCCGGAAGGCGCCGCCCACGTCCGCGGGCCCGTTGGTCGGCCACGCCGCCTGGAACGCCTCGTGCAACACGGCCTGGGTGGCGGCGCCCGAGCCCTCGCCGCCCAGCCACGGCACGGCATAGACGCGGGCGTAGAAGAGCGCGCCGAAGAAGGCCGCGAAGAACATCACCTCGGAGAAGATGAACCAGCCCATGCCCATGCGGAACGAGCGGTCCTCCCAGTCCTTGTAGAAGCCCTTCTCGGACTCGCCGATCACGGTCCCGAACCAGCCGAAGACCATGTAGAGGGTGAACGCCGCCCCGACGAGGGCGACCATCACGCCGGCATCGCTGCCGTTGAGGTAGGCGGCGAATCCGCTCAGCAGCAGGGTGAGCCCGATCGAGCCCAGGATGGGCCAGCGGGTCTGGTGCGGGACGTAGTAGTGGCCGTGGCCGGGAGCGGCTGCAGTCATCGGTTGTTGTCCTCTCGTATCTTCTGGCCGGGCCGGGCGGTCAGCGCGCGGCCACCGTCACCAGCAAGAATGCCACGTAGAACCCGACGGCGAGCAGGGCCAGGCCCGCCGCCGTCCAGGCGATGCGACGCCGCGTGCGCGCATCGATGCGCCCGCCCTGGCTCACGCCGGCGCCTCCGGGCCCCGGCTCACTTGACCTCGGGCTGTGTCTCGAACGAGTGATACGGCGCCGGCGACGGCAGCGTCCACTCGAGGCCCTGGGCGCCTTCCCAGACCTGGTCCGTGGCGGGCTGACCGCCGCGCACGCACTTGATCACCAGCCAGGCGAACAGCAGCTGCGAGAACCCGAAGCCGAAGGCGCCCCACGGTCGAGACCATGTTGAACTCGGCGAACTGCAGCGAGTAGTCCGGGATACGGCGCGGCATGCCGGCCAGGCCGAGGAAGTGCTGCGGGAAGAACAGCACGTTGACGAAGATCGCCGACAGCCAGAAGTGCCACTTGCCGAGGCTCTCGTCGTACATGTGGCCGGTCCACTTGGGCAGCCAGTAGTAGACGCCCGCGATGATCGCGAACACGGCGCCCGGGACCAGCACGTAGTGGAAGTGCGCCACCACGAAGTAGGTGTCGTGGTACTGGAAGTCCGCCGGCGCGATGGCCAGCATCAGCCCGGAGAAGCCGCCGATGGTGAACAGGATCACGAAGGCCAGCGCGAACAGCATCGGCGTCTCGAAGGTCATCGAGCCGCGCCACATGGTCGCCACCCAGTTGAACACCTTCACGCCCGTGGGCACGGCGATCAGCATGGTCGAGAACATGAAGAACAGCTCGCCGGCCAGCGGCATGCCCACCGTGAACATGTGGTGCGCCCAGACGATGAACGACAGGAACGCGATCGACGCCGTGGCGTACACCATCGAGCTGTAGCCGAACAGCGGCTTGCGCGCGAACGTCGGGATGATCTGCGAGATGATCCCGAACGCCGGCAGGATCATGATGTAGACCTCGGGATGACCGAAGAACCAGAAGATGTGCTGGAACATCACCGGGTCGCCGCCGCCGGTCGCGCTGAAGAAGGTGGTGCCGAAGAACTGGTCGGTCAGCAGCATGGTCACCGCGCCGGCCAGCACCGGCATCACCGCGATCAGCAGGTAGGCGGTGATCAGCCAGGTCCAGACGAACAGCGGCATCTTCATCAGCGTCATGGTCGGCGCGCGCATGTTGAAGATGGTCGCGATGACGTTGATCGCACCCATGATGGAGCTGATGCCCATCAGGTGGATGGCGAAGATCAGGAACGGGAAGGCGGCGCCCGTCTGCAGCACCAGCGGCGGATACATCGTCCAGCCGCCGGCCGGGCGCGCCGCCCGGCATGAACAGCGTCGACAGCAGCATCGCGAAGGCGAACGGCAGGATCCAGAAGCTCCAGTTGTTCATGCGCGGCAGCGCCATGTCCGGCGCGCCGACCATCATCGGCACCATCCAGTTCGCCAGGCCCACGAAGGCCGGCATGACCGCGCCGAAGATCATCACCAGGGCATGCATGGTGGTCATCTGGTTGAAGAACGCGGGATCGACCAGCTGCAGGCCCGGCTGGAACAGCTCCGAGCGGATGATCAGCGCCATGAAGCCGCCGACGAAGAACATCAGCAGCGAGAAGAACAGGTAGAGGGTACCGATGTCCTTGTGGTTGGTCGTGAAGACCCAGCGCGAGATCCCGTACCCCGGACCGTGCTCGTCGTGGTGGTGATCGACGTCGTGACTCACTGCGCTCATTGTCAACTCCTGGAAGCTGTCTCTCGGGCCCGCGCCTAGGAGGCTGTCCGAGTAATCTGTGCCGTAGCGAGCGCGTGGCACAGCGAGGCGATTTCAGCGATCGTGAGACGAGCATGGTGGTTCGCATGCGAGTCGAACGATCGCTGAAAGCGGCCGCTGTGGTGCGCGCGCAGTAGGCTCATGGTTGCTCGGACAGCCTCCTAGTCCGGGCGACCTTCGTCGCCGCGCCCTCATCCGACTGCGCCTGCTGCGAGGCCTGCCTGCGCTCGTCGAGCCAGGCCTGGAACTCCGCGGGCGGCACCGCCTCGACGACGACCGGCATGAAACCGTGCCCGCGGCCGCAGAGCTCCGCGCACTTGCCGCGATAGACGCCCGGCTCCTCGATCAGTGCCCAGTTGGTATTGATGTAGCCCGGGATCGCATCCTTCTTGACCGACAGGGCCGGCACCCACCAGGAGTGGATCACGTCTCCGGAGGTGTGCTGGAAACGCACCTTCTGGCCGACCGGCAGGACCAGGCGATTGTCCACCGACAGGATGTAGTCCTCCTGCTTTTCCTGCTGGTTCAGGATCGCCTGCCGGGGCGTATCGAGCCTGCTGTAGAAATCGACACCCTCGCCGACGTACTCGTAGTGCCACAGCCACTGGTAGCCCGTGACCTTGACGGTGAGCTCCGCGCCGCCGCTGTCCTCCATCTTGACGAGCACGCCGGCGGCCGGGATCGCCATCACCACGAGGATGATGAACGGCACGATCGTCCAGATGAGCTCGACGGTCGTGCTCTCGTGGAACTGGGCCGCTACCGCGCCCTTCGACTTGCGGTGGTGGATGATCGACCAGACGATCGCCCCGAAGACCACGATGCCGATGATCACGCAGATCCAGAAGATCAGCATGTGGAGGCTGTAGACCTCGCGGCTGAGCGACGTCACGCCCTGCGGCATGTTGACTGCCCACTCGGCGTGCGCCGGCGCGCTCACACCCAGCGCGAGGCCGGCCAGCGCAGCGATCCTGGTGATGAGAGGCCGCATACCCTGATTCTCCAGCGAAGCTCTTGTATCCCGGTTCCGGCCGGAGGCCGGTGCGCGGCGGGAGGTCGGGCCACGCGCTCGTCGCCCCGCAACGTTTCCGGTGGAGCCCGGCGTGTGCCGGGCATGGCCCACCGACGGGAAAGCGGCAGGCCAAGCGTGTCCAGCCGGTAATGCTAGCGCATGGCCATGACCCGCTCAATCGGCGCCGCCCGGGGACCCCCCGGCGCGTGGCCGCGACACGGGCCGTGCACCAGCGCCGCCGCACCCGCACGGGGCGATACTCTACCTCAGCCGGCATTCGCGCGGGCGCGCCCGATCGATTCGATCGGCACGTGAAACTCCTGCGCCGTGCCCGACCCCGGCCGCGGCGTGGTCGCACCCCAGGCGTGGCCGTAGGCGATCTCCCAGGTGGCCGCGATACCGGACGCCGTGCCCGCGTGCGGGTAGGCGGCCTCGACCCGGCGCAGGGCCCCGCCCGGCGTCAGGCCGCGACGGCGCCCGGCGGTCGCGTTGTGCGCGCCGACGCACTTGAGCGCGCGCATCAGCGCACGCACGTCGTCGTAGCCCCGGCGCACGCGGTCGACGTCCATGACGGGGTCGGTCAGCCCCGCGGCGAGCACGGCGTCGCCGATGTCGTGCATGTCCAGGAAGGTGTGCACGTGCACCGCGTCGTCGACCTCGGCCCACGCCGCGCGCAGCTCGGACAGCGTGTCCGGCCCCCAGGTCGAGAACATCAGCACCCCCTCCGGGCGCAGCACGCGCCGGACCTCGGCGAACAGCGCGCGCACGTCGGGGACGCGGTCCAGCACCAGGTTGGAGAACACGATATCGGTGCTCTGGTCGGCCAGCGGCAGCCGCCGCGGGTCGGCGCAGACGCCGGCCGGGCGGCGGCCGGGGCGCCAGCGCCCGGGCACGCGCGCGGCCATGGCCGGCGCCAGCTCGACGCCGATCACCTGCGCCGCGCGATACATCCGCTGCAGGCGGCGCGCGGCGTAGCCGGTGGCACAGCCCAGGTCGACGATGCGCGCCGGCTCGACGCGGACCGCGGCGAGCCGCTCGAGCAGCTCGTCGGCGACCTCGCGCTGGAGCCCGGCGCCGTCATCGTAGGTCGCGGCGGCGCGCTCGCGCGCGCGCGCCACGGCGCTCAGGTCGATCTCGTCGGGGGCGGGGTCCAAGCTCGTCCTCGCTGCCGGTGGTCGCGGCCCGTGGCCGGGGAAGGGCTCCCAGCGTACGCGCGCGGCGGCCCCGGGCTCCAGCGTCGCGCGTGCCGCGGCCTGCCGGCACGGGTACAATCGCGTCGCGAACGCCGCCCGGAGCGCCCCGTTGGACACCGCGCCGCTGCTGCTCGCCGGCCTGATCGTGCTCGGCTACCTGCTCGGGTCGATCGCCTCCGCGATCGTCGTCTGCCGCGTGCTGCGCCGCCCGGATCCGCGCACCGGGGGCTCGCGCAACCCGGGCACCACCAACGTGCTGCGCGTCGCCGGCAGGGACGCGGCCGCGCTGACCCTCGCCGGCGACATGCTCAAGGGCCTCGCCGCGGTGGCGGTGGCGCGCGCGCTCACGCCGGAGCCCGCCGCCTGGGCCCTGGCCGGGGCAGCCGCCTTCTTCGGCCACCTCTACCCGGTCTTCTTCGCCTTCCGCGGCGGCAAGGGCGTGGCGACCGCGCTGGGTGCGCTGCTCGGCGCCACGCCCTGGGCGGGGCTGATGGCGGTGGCCACCTGGCTGGTGGTCGTGGCCGTGGCCCGCGTCTCGTCGGTCGCGGCGCTGGTCACGTTCGCCCTGGCGCCGGCGTACGTCGGCTGGGTGACACGCATGCCGGCGCTGGTCGCCGTCGCCGCCGTCGTGTCGCTGGCGCTGTTCTGGCGCCACCGGGGCAACGTCCTGCGCCTGCTCGGGAAGGCCTGACCCCGGCTCACGCCGGCGCCGGCGGCGGCGCGAGGTCGGCCAGGCGCCAGCGCGGGTGCGCCGCGATCCGCCGCGGCGAGGCCTCGCCGGCGGCGAGCCGGCAGGCGCCGGCGTAGGCGATCATCGCCCCGTTGTCCGTGCAGAACTCCAGCCGCGGGAAGTACAGCTCGGCCCCCTCCAGGTCGGCGAGCGCCGCGCGCAGCGCGCGGTTGGCGCCGACCCCGCCGGCGACCACCAGGCGGCCCATGCCGGCCTGATCGAGGGCCCGGCGGCACTTGCGCACCAGGGTCTCGACCACGGCGTCCTCGAAGCCGCGCGCGATGTCGGCGCGCGCGCGCGCGGAGCCGTCGCTGGCGGCGAGCGCGTGGCGCACCGCCGTCTTCAGGCCGCTGAAGCTGAAATCGAGCCCGGGCCGGTCGGTCATCGGCCGCGGGAACCGGTACGCGCCCGCCTGCCCGTGCGCCGCGGCGCGGGCCAGCGCGGGACCGCCCGGGTAACCGAGGCCGAGCAGCTGGGCGGTCTTGTCGAAGGCCTCGCCGGCGGCGTCGTCGACGGTCTCGCCCAGCAGGCGATACGACCCGGGCGCGTCGACCGCGACCAGCTGGGTATGGCCGCCGGAGACGAGCAACGCCACGAACGGGAACCCGGGCCGCCGGGGCTCGAGCATCGGCGCCAGCAGGTGCGCCTCCATGTGGTGCACCGCCAGCGCCGGGATGCCGCGCGCCCAGGCGAGCCCCTGGGCGGCGGCCGCCCCCACCAGCAGCGCCCCGACCAGGCCGGGGCCGCCGGTGTAGGCGACCGCGTCGAGCCGGGCGCGCGCGAGCCCGGCATCGGCGAGCACCCGCTCGACCAGCGGCAGCAGCCGCCGCACGTGGTCGCGCGAGGCGAGCTCCGGGACCACGCCGCCGTAGTCGGCGTGCACCTCGGCCTGGCTGTGCAGGGCATGGCCAAGCAGCCCGGCGGCCGTGTCGTAGACGGCGACGCCGGTCTCGTCGCAGGAGGTCTCGATGCCGAGCACGCGCATGGCGCGCAGTATACGGACGCGGACCCGGTCGGCGACACGGCGCGCGCGGCCGCGCGCATTGCCTCGCGCGCCCGACGTGATAAACTTGCGCGCTTACGCCCGCCCGGCGGCCGTCGGCGGCCCGGGCGACGACATGCAGCCAGGGGTGATCCTGATCCATGCCATCGGTACGTGTACGCGACAACGAGCCCTTTGAGGTCGCGCTGCGCCGCTTCAAGCGCTCGTGCGAGAAGGCCGGCATCCTGACCGAGTCGCGCCGACGCGAGTTCTACGAGAAGCCGACCGCCGAGCGCAAGCGCAAGCGCGCCGCGGCGGTCAAGCGCCACCAGAAGAAGCTCGCGAAGGAACAGCAGCGCCGCGTCCGCTTCTACTGACCCGGTCGCCCGACCGGGACGCCACGATGCCCGAGCCCACGATCAAGCAGCGCCTGTCCGACGCGATCAAGCAGGCCATGAAGGCCGGCGAGAAGGAGCGGCTCGGGGCACTGCGGCAGATCCACGCCGCCATCAAGCAGCGCGAGGTCGACGAGCGCACCGAGCTCGACGACGCGGCCACGCTGGCGGTGCTCGACAAGCTGGCGAAGCAGTACCGCGAGTCGCTCGAGCAGTACGAGGCGGCCGGTCGCGACGACCTCGTGCGCAAGGAGCGCGCCGAGCTCGATGTCCTGGCCGAGTTCCTGCCCCAGCCCCTGGGCGACGACGAGATCGAGCGCCTGGTGGACGAGGCGATCGCCAGCGCCGGCGCCGCCTCGATCAAGGACATGGGCAGCGTCATGGGCATCCTCAAGCCGCAGGTCCAGGGTCGCGCCGACATGGGCGCCGTGAGCGCCCGCGTGAAGGCCCGGCTGTCCTGACCCGCCGCGGCCACGCGCCCCGTGGCCGCACCGCCGACCAGCGCACGGAACCACCGATGGCCGCTCTCGCCAACGACCGCCTGCTGCGCGCGCTCGCGCGCCAACCCGTCGACCGGCCGCCGGTCTGGATCATGCGCCAGGCCGGGCGCTACCTGCCCGAGTACCGCGCGGTGCGCGAGCGCGCCGGCGACTTCCTCACGCTCTGCCAGACGCCCGAGCTCGCCTGCGAGGTCACGCTGCAGCCGGTCGACCGTTTCGGCCTGGACGCGGCGATCATCTTCTCGGACATCCTCACGATCCCGCACGCCATGGGCCTCGGCCTGCACTTCGTCGCCGGCGAGGGACCGCGCCTCGAGCACCCGCTGCGCGACGCGCGCGCGATCGAGGCCCTGCACGTCCCGGACCCGGAGGCCGAACTGGGCTACGTCATGGACGCGCTGCGGCTCACCCGCCGCGAGCTCGGCGGCCGGGTGCCCCTGATCGGCTTCGCCGGCAGCCCGTGGACGCTCGCGACCTACATGGTGGAGGGCGGCAGCTCGCGGGAGTTCGCGACCATCAAGGCGATGCTCTACGACCGCCCGGAGCTGCTCGAGCGGCTGCTGGCGAAGCTGGCCGATGCCACCGCGGCCTACCTCAATGCCCAGGTCGCCGCGGGCGCCCAGGTGCTCCAGGTGTTCGACACCTGGGGCGGCGTGCTCGAGCCCGACGCCTATCACCGCTTCTCGCTCGCGCCCATGCGGCGCATCGTCGAGGGGCTGGTGCGCCACGCGGACGGGCGCCCGGTGCCGGTGATCCTGTTCACCAAGAACGGCGGCCAGTACCTCGAGGCGCTCGCCGACACCGGCGCCGACGCGCTCGGCCTGGACTGGACCACGGACATCGCCGCGGCCCGCCGGCGTGTCGGCGACCGCGTCGCGCTGCAGGGCAACCTCGATCCCTGCGCGCTCTACGCCGCGCCCGACACCGTCGCCCGCGAGACCACCCGCGTGCTCGAGCGCGCCGGCGACGCCCCCGGCCACGTCTTCAACCTCGGCCACGGCGTCCACCCCGCGATCGACCCCGAGCACGTGCGCGTCATGGTCGACACCGTGAAGGCGCGTGGGCAGGCAGGAGGGCAGTACCGGCGGAACCGCGAATGGACGCGAATAGCTCAGCGGCGTGGCGGCAGCGGCGCTTCGCTGCGGTGCCGCGGACGCACTGCCAGTGCTGGATCACGGTTCGTGCCACCAGCCCGACATTGCGTGTATTTTATGGCTCCTGATGGGCGCTGCAGGCCACTGAACCGCGGCGCCATTCGCGCACATTCGCGTCCATTCGCGGTTCGCTGCGCTACGTCTGCGGCTCCTCCGCGAGGAGCTCCTCGACCTCGGCCGGGCCGGCGCGCGACATGGGCTTGCCGTCGACCGGCGAGCGCGGGGACTCGCGCAGGCCCTCGGCGGGGAAGACGATCAGGCGCACGGGCTGGCCGCCCGGGCTGATGCGGTAGAGCGGCAGCTCGATCTCGCGGCCGCCGCCGAAACGCCCGACCCAGGCGTCGAGCTCCCAGGGGATGCCGCGGTCATAGAGGAAGGTCGCGACCGCCTCCGGCGGGTCGACGAACAGGTGCAGCGTGACCTCGGCGTCCTCGGGCGCGGTCCCGCGCAGCACCGAGCCCGCCAGCCGCGGGTTGAACGCGGCCAGCAGCTCCATGGCGTCGAGCGCCGCGCGGCGCTTGGCGCAGAGCCAGCGCCGGTGCTCGTCGCCCTGGAACAGCGCCTGGTAGCTGCGCAGCTCGGCCTCGATCTCGTCGTTGCGCGGCAGCGCATGGCGCCCGCGGACCCCCAGCCGGGCCGCCGCCCTGGCCTTGGCCTCGGCGAAGCCGTGCACGCCCTCCTCGGCCATCAGCCGCGCAGCGACCTGGGCGACCTCGGTGCGCGTCCGCCCCGCCGCGCCGGTCCCCGCCGGCACACCGCCGGCCTCGTGCCTGCGCCTGCGTCGTCGCGCCATTGCCGGCCCCCTCAGAAGAGCGGCTCGGACCCGTTGCCGCCGTTGCCGCCACCACTGCCGCCATCACTGCTGCCACCGTTGCCGCCGCCGCTGGCGGACGGTGACGGCCGCGGCGCGTTGCCCTCGCGGAAGATCTCGAAGACCGCGTTGTCGGTCCCGGGACCGGCATACTCGCCGGTCTCGGCGTCGATGCGCACGGTCACCATGCCCGGCGGCAGCTCGGGCCACTCCTCGGGCGTGTCGCGCAGCGCCACCTCCATGTAGTCGATCCACATCGGCAACGCCGCGCGCGCCCCCGTCTCGCGCGGGCCGAGCGACTCCATCCGGTCGTAGCCGACCCACGCGGTGGTCACGAGCGAGCTGTTGAAGCCGGAGAACCAGGCATCGAGCTGGTCGTCGGTGGTCCCGGTCTTGCCGGCGATGTCGTCGCGCCCGAGCGCGCGCGTGCCGCGCCCGGTGCCCCGGCGGGCCACGTCGCGCAGGAAGCTGCGCACGATGTAGGCGTTGCGCTCCTCGATGACGCGCTCGGCGAAGCGCGGCTCGGGGGCGCGCTCGCGGTCCGGCACCCCGACGTTGGCGAGCTTCCCGGAACGCTCCTGCTCCTCCATCGGCGTGCCCTCGGGCTCCTCGCCGCCGCCTTCGCCGCCTCGGCGTCGGCGCCATCCGCATCCGCCTCGCCGTCGCCGGTCTGCGCCCGCTCGCACGGCTCGGGGCACACCGCGGCGGGATTGGCGCGGTAGACCACGTTGCCCTCGCCGTCGCTGATGCGCGTGACCAGGTAAGGCTCGACGCGGAAGCCCATGTTGGCGAACACGCTGTAGCCCGTCGCCACCTGCAACGGCGTCAGCGCGGCGCTGCCGAGCGCGAGCGTGAGGTCGTGCGGCAGCTGGTCCTCGGGGAAGCCGAAGCGCTGCACGTAGTCGATGGCGTACGGGATGCCGATCGACAGCAGCACCCGGATCGACACCAGGTTGCGCGAGTACACCAGCCCCTCGCGCAGGCGCGTCGGCCCGAACACCCGGCCGCTATAGTTCTCCGGGCGCCACGTGTCCTCGAGCGCCGGGTCATCGAAGACGACGGGGGCGTCGTTGACAAGCGTGGCCGGCGTGAACCCGTCGTTAAGCGCCGCGGAGTAGATGAACGGCTTGAAGTTCGAGCCGGGCTGGCGCCCGCCTGGGTCACGCGGTTGAACTTGCTGCGGCCGAAGTCGAAGCCCCCCGAGAGCGCGCGGATGGCGCCGTCGTCGGGGGCCAGCGACACCAGCGCGCCCTCGACGCTGGGGCTCCTGTCCGAGGCGCAGCCCCGGCCCCGGGCCACCCGGCGTGACGTAGACCACGTCGCCGACGGCGAGCACGTCGGCGGGACCGTATTTCGGCTCCTCCGCGTCCTCGCCGGCGTCGTCGGGCGCGGCCCATTGCATGGCCTCCCAGGGCACCGGGTCGAGCCGGCCGGCGCGGCGGTAGACCAGCGCGCGCTCCTCCTCGACCGCGATCACCAGAGCGGGCTCGAGGTGACCCACCGGCCCGTGCTCCGCGAGAATGGTGTCGATCTCGATCGGTCGCAGCGTGTTCATCCCCGGCTTCCTCGCCGCCCGCCGCGGTGGCCTCGGCCTCGCCCGGCAACGGCTCCGGGGCGGCGATCCGCTCGCGCAGGAGCTCGGCGGCGGGCACGCGCGCCGCGTCGACCGTCGCCAGCGGACCCGCGTAGCCGTGGCGGGTCTCGTAGTCGACCAGGGCCTCGCGCAGCGCCGCCGTCGCCGCCCGCTGCTTCTCCGCCGCGATGGTCGTGTAGACGTGGTAGCCCTGCTCGTAGATCTCCTCGCCGAAGCGCTGCACGGCCTCGAGCCGCGCGAGCTCGCCGACGTACGGCGCGTCCACCTCGAGCGGCGCCGCGTGCGGCTCCGCCGCGATCGGCACCGCCCGCGCCGCGTCGAAGGTGTCGTCGTCGATCATGCCGAGGTCGTGCATCCGGCGCAGGACGTAATCGCGGCGCTCGCGGGCACGCTCGGGGTTGGCGGCGGGGTTGTAGCTCGACGGCGCCTTGGGCAGCCCGGCGATCATCGCCGTCTCGGCCAGGGTCAGCTCGCCGACGCCCTTGCCGTAGTAGATCTGGGCCGCGGCCCCGACGCCGTAGGCGCGCTGGCCGAGGTAGATCTTGTTGAGGTAGAGCTCGAGGATCTCCGGCTTGGATATCTCGCGCTCGATCTTGAGCGCGAGCAGGATCTCGTTGATCTTGCGCAGGTAGGTCTTCTCGCGCGTGAGGAAGAAGTTGCGCGCGACCTGCATCGTGATCGTGCTGCCGCCCTGGCCCTTCTCGCCGGTCAGCACGAGGTTCCAGGCCGCGCGCACGATGCCCATCCAGTCGACGCCGGGGTGCTCGTAGAAACGGTCGTCCTCCGCGGCGATGAAGGCGTCGCTCACCTGCTGCGGGATCTCCTCGATCTCGAGCGGCACGCGCCGCTTGGTGCCGTAGACGGCGAGCAGGTCGCCGTTGCTCGCGTGCACGCGCAACGGCTCCTGCAGCTGCACCTCGCGCAGCTGGTCGATCGGCGGCAGGCGGGGCTCGAGGTAGAGGTAGGCACCGCCGACCAGCAGCAGGCCCGCCGTGGCGGCGGCGAGCCCCATGGCGACGAGCCACTTGATGATGCGTACGAAGATCCGGGAGCTCGTGGCCATGAGTCTGGTATGGGTCATGCTAGAGTGAATCGGCGAGCCGGCGAGTATACTGCGCGTGCCCGGCGCGGAGCCACATGCGCGCGCCGGTGTGGCGGCGGCCGCCGGTACCGCCCGGCGGCCATGCGGCCACGCCCGTCGGCGCCGGCGTGCACCCGCGGCGCCGGCGCGGGGTAGCCGGCTCGCGCCCGGCCGGGCGACCCGCCGCGCCCGAAACCGCGCCATGGCGCGGTTTCGGGGTCCGCGCGGGCGCGCCGGGGGAGCCCGCCCGGCGCCGCCCGGCGCCCCCGCCGGGACTCGCGGAGGCCGGATCGGCCGATAACGTAGTCATTTGAGAAACTTGCGGCTATTATTTAAACCGAATTACCATCCATCAAGCCCAGTGGACCCCGGGTCCCGGATGAGGCCGTGTTCCTGTTCAAGCCCAAGCAGCCCCCGATCATCGGGATCGACATCAGCTCGACCTCGATCAAGCTCGTCGAGCTGAGCCGGAGCGGCAGCGGCTTCCGCGTCGAGGCGCACGCCGTCGAGCCGCTGCCGTCGGAGGCCGTCGCCGAGAAGGTGATCCAGGACGTCGAGGCCGTCGGCGAGGCGATCCGCAAGGCGGTCAAGAAGTCGGGATCGAAGTCCAAGCTGGCCGCGGTCGCCGTGCCCGGCTCGGCCGTGATCACCAAGATCATCACCATGCCGGCCTCGCTGTCGGAAGACGACATGGAGACGCAGATCCAGCTCGAGGCCGACCAGTACATCCCCTACCCGCTCGAGGAGATCAACCTCGATTTCGAGGTCGTCGGTCCCACCCAGGGCACCGAGGAGACCGTCGACGTGCTGCTCGCCGCCTCCAAGAGCGAGAACGTGGAGATGCGCTCGGCGGCGGTGGAGCTCGCCGGGCTCACGGCGAAGGCGGTCGACGTGGAGCCGTACACGATCGAGCACGTCTGCCGCGCCGTCCCCGACATGCTCCCCGACCAGGGCGTGGATCGCACCGTGGCCGTGGTGGACGTGGGCGCGACGCTGACCACGCTGAACGTCATCAACGACCGCGAGCTGATCTACACGCGCGAGCAGCCATTCGGCGGCAAGCAGCTGACCGAGGAGATCATGCGCCGCTACGGGCTGTCCTACGAGGACGCCGGGCGCGTAAAGAAGCAGGGGGGGCTGCCGGACAACTACGAGCCCGAGGTGCTGGAGCCGTTCAAGACGACGATGGCCCACCAGGTCAGCCGCTTCCTGCAGTTTTTCTTTTCCTCGAGCGACTACGAGGGTGTCGACCAGATCCTGCTGGCCGGCGGCTGCGCCGCGATCCCCGGGATCGACGAGTTCATCGAGGCCCACATCGGCACGCCCACCGCGATCGCCAACCCGTTCCAGGGCATGGCGCTCGGCGGGCGCGTGAACCGCCAGCGTCTCACCGCCGATGCCCCGGCGCTGATGATCGCCTGCGGCCTCGCGGCGCGGGGGTACGCCTGACATGGCCAAGATCAACCTGCTGCCGTGGCGCGAGGAGCGACGCAAGCAGCTCACCCAGGAATTCGCCCGCCAGGCGGTGCTCGGCGCCGTGCTGGCGGCCGCGGTCGGCGGCTACGGCTGGTACCACGTCAACGGCCTGATCGAGCAGCAGGAGCAGCGCAACAGCTACCTGCAGGAACAGATCGCCGTCCTGCAGGAGGAGATCAAGGAGATCCGCGAGCTGGAGCAGACCAAGCAGCGCCTGCTCGCGCGCATGAACGTCATCCAGCGCCTGCAGCAGCGCCGGCCGCAGATCGTGCACCTGTTCTCGGAGCTCGCGGCGACACTGCCGGACGGCGTCTACCTGACCAGCGTCACCCAGAGCGGCGACGACCTGACGCTCAAGGGCCGCGCCGAGTCCAACGCGCGCGTCTCCGCGTACATGCGCAATCTCGGCTCGTCACCGTGGCTCAAGAATCCGCGCCTCGAGGTCATCGAGACCGGGCAGAACGAGCAGGTGAACTCGTTCACCCTGCACCTGGCGCAGACGACGCCGGACGATGACCAGGACGACGCCAGCCAGAGCGCAAGCAGCGACGGCGCGTCGGGCACGAAGGGGGGTTGACCATGGACGTCGGGGAGGCCTTCCAGAAGCTGAACAATCTCGACGTCAACGATCTCAAGAAGATCGGGACGGCGCCGAAGCCGATCCAGTATCTCGTGATCCTGCTGATCGCGGTCGCGATCGTGGCGGGCATGGGCTGGTTCCTGGTCAAGCCGGCGCTGGCCGACCTCGAGCGCGCCGAGCGGCGCGAGCAGGAGCTGCGCGGCCAGTTCGAGACCATGCAGAGCAAGGCCGCGCGGCTCGATGCCTACAAGGAGCAGCTCGACGAGATGGAGCGCTCGTTCGGCGCCATGCTGCGCCAGCTGCCCGACGAGACCGACATGGAGAGCCTGCTCGTCGACCTGTCGCAGACATCGGTCGCGGCCGGCCTCGACGTCAAGTACTTCAAGCCCGGCAACGAACGCAAGCTCGAGTTCTACGCGGAGTACCCGATCGAGCTGCGGGTCACCGGCAGCTACCACGAATTCGGCAAGTTCGTGTCGGGGCTCGCGGCGCTGCCGCGCATCGTGACCCTGCACGACATCGAGATCGCCACCGGCGGCGGCAACAAGCAGTCGGCCGGCGACGGCGACCTGAACATGACGCTCACGGCCAAGACCTACCGCTACCTCACGGAGGAGGAGCAGCGCCAGGCCGCCAAGGACCAGGGCAACAAGGGGAACAAGTGATGCTGCGACCGGCGCTGCGCATCGCGACGATCCTGCCCGCCCTGGCGCTGTTGCTGGGCGGCTGCTCGAACGACATGTCGGACCTGCGCACGTTCGTCGAGAAGACGAAGCAGCGCCCGGGCGGCAAGATCGAGCCGCTGCCCGAATTCGAGCCGTACCAGAGCTTCAGCTACAATCCCGCGGCCCTGCGCGACCCGTTCGTGCCGCAGGCCGGCTTCGCGATGAGCGAGGAAGAGCAGGAGCAACAGCAGGAGAGCGCCGGGCTCCAGCCGGATCGTGACCGGCGCAAGGAGCCGCTCGAGCAGTTCCCGCTCGACAGCCTCGACATGGTGGGCACGCTGAGCCGCGACGGCCGCCAGTGGGGCCTCGTGCGGGCGCCGGACGGCACCGTCCACCAGGTGCTGCCGGGCAACCACATGGGCCAGAACTACGGGCGCATCACGGCCGTGCAGGCCGGCTCGATCGAGGTGGTCGAGATCGTGCCCAATGGCCAGGGCGGATGGATGGAACGCGACGCCGCCCTGGGCCTGAGCGACGATTAGGAGACGGGCCGGGAACCATGCGCCTGCTGCCGCCACGAAACGGATCCCGTCCGACAGTCTTCCGGATACCGGAGAACGCCATGATCGAGCTCTGCCGCCGAATCGTACCGCGCCACGGGCGCCTGCTGGCGCCGTTGCTGCTGCTGCTCGCGGCAGCCGCGGGGCACGCGGCCAACGATGCCGAGCAACCCGCGAACGCGCTGAAGTCGGTCGACTACTCGGTGCTGCCGGGCAACCGGGTGGAGATCCGCTTCGAGCTCGCGCAGCCGATAAGCGACCCGCGCAGCTTCACCATCCGCGAGCCCGCCCGCATCGCGCTCGACCTCCCCGACACGCGCAACGAGACGGGGAAGCGGCGCATCCCGATGGGCGTCGGCGCAATGGAGTCGATCAACATAGCCGAGGCCCAGGGCCGCACGCGGATCGTGCTCAACCTCAGCGAGATCCCGCAGCACCGCACCCGCGTCGAGGGCAACACGGTGGTGCTCTCGCTCGGCGGCCGGCAGGCGGCGACGGCGACCGCCGAGGGCGATGGCGATGCCGAGGCGGATGGCGGTGCCGGCGACACGACAGCGGTTCCCGACGCCGGCGGTGACACGGGCGAGCCGTTCCGCGCGAGCGCCTCCGACGCGGGCACGGGCAGCGGCATCCGCGACATCAGCTTCCGGCGGGGCCGCGAGGGCCAGGGCCGCGTGATCGTCGAGCTGGCGGGGCCGGACGTGCCGATCAACATCGAGCGCGAGGGCGGTGACGTGGTCGTGGACCTGCTCGGCACGACCATCCCCGCGGACATGCGCAAGCGCCTGGACGTGCTCGACTTCGCGACGCCGGTGCAGTACGTCGACATCCTGCAGCGCGGCGAGCGCGGGCGCATCCGCATCACGCCGCGCACCGAGGACTACGAGCAGCTGGCCTACCAGTCCGGCAGCACCGTCACGGTCGAGCTCAAGCCGCTGACCGAGGAGGAGGTCGCCGAGCAGGAGGCCGAGAAGCCCGAGTACACCGGCGAGAAGCTGTCGCTCAACTTCCAGGACATCGAGGTCCGCTCGGTGCTGCAGCTGCTCGCCGACTTCACCGGCCTCAACGTCGTGGTCAGCGACAGCGTCTCGGGCAGCCTGACGCTGCGCCTCAAGAACGTCCCCTGGGACCAGGCGCTCGACATCATCCTGCAGTCGGAGGGGCTCGGGAAGCGGCGCAACGGCAACGTCATCTTCGTGGCGCCGCAGCAGGAGATCGCGGCGCGCGAGCAGGCCCGCCTCGAGGCCCGCCAGCAGGAGCAGGAGCTCGCGCCGCTGCGCACCGAGTACGTCCAGGTCAACTACGCCAAGGCCTCCGACCTGGCCAACATCCTCAAGAGCGAGAGCTCGAGCCTGCTGTCCGAGCGCGCCAGCGTCACCGTGGACCAGCGCACGAACACGCTGCTGCTGCGCGCCACGGCCGACAATCTCGAGGAGGCCCGCCGCCTGGTCTCGCGCCTCGACGTGCCGGTGCGCCAGGTGCTGATCGAGTCGCGCATCGTGGTCGCCACCGACGACTTCAACCGCGAGCTCGGGGTGCGCTTCGGCGTCCACCGCGATACGACCAACGACGGCCAGGGCGCGGTGCTGTCGAACAACAGCGACCAGGTCGACAACCTCATCGACAACGACCCGATCGACAACCGCTACAACGTCAACCTGCCGGTGACCAACCCGGCCGGCTCGGTCGCGCTCGCGCTCGCGAAGCTGCCGTTCGGCACCCTGCTCGAGCTCGAGCTCTCGGCGCTGCAGGCCGAGGGCCGCGGCGAGATCATCTCGACGCCGCGCGTGATCACCGCGAACCAGAAGGAGGCGGTGATCGAGCAGGGTGTCGAGATCCCCTACCAGGAGGCGAGCTCGAGCGGCGCCACCAGCGTGTCGTTCAAGAAGGCGGTGCTGTCGCTCGGGGTCACGCCGCAGATCACCCCCGACGACCGCATCATCATGGACCTCCAGGTGACCAACGATACCGTCGGCGAGGTCTTCGCCGGGGTGCCCTCGATCGATACCCGCGAGGTCCAGACGCAGGTGCTGGTCGACAACGGCGAGACCGTCGTCCTCGGCGGGATCTACGAGCAGACCAAGAACCGCCAGGTCGAGCGCGTGCCGTTCTTCTCCGACCTGCCGGTCATCGGCAACCTGTTCAAGAGCAGCATCCAGGAGAACGACCAGAGCGAGCTGCTCGTGTTCGTGACGCCGAAGATCGTCAAGGGCAGCACGGGCCTCGAGAACTGAGGCGCCGTGGGACCGCGCCCGGCAGGCGCCCGCCGCGTCTTCCTCGTGGGCCCGATGGGCGCGGGGAAGACGACCATCGGGCGCGAGCTGGCGCGCGCGCTGGAGCTCGAGTTCGTCGACGCCGACCGTGAGCTGGAGCGGCGCTGCGGCGTCGACATCCCCACGATCTTCGACTTCGAGGGCGAGTCGGGCTTCCGCCGGCGCGAGCAGGCCATGATCGACGCCCTCACGGGGCGCGACGGCATCGTGCTCGCCACGGGCGGCGGCGCCGTGCTCGACCCCGCCAACCGCCGCAACCTGTCCACCCGCGGCACGGTCGTCTACCTCTCCACCTCCGTCGCCGAGCAGCTGCGGCGCACCCGCCACGATCGCGGCCGGCCGCTGCTGCAGGTGGCCGACCGGGAAGCTACACTGGAGCGGTTGCAGCGCGAGCGCGACCCGCTCTACCGCGAAGTCGCCGACATCGTCGTCGAGACGGACCGCCGCCGGCGCCGGAACACGGTCGAGCGCATTCTGGCGGCGCTGCCCGCCGAGCCCTGAAGGCCCGCACGCGGCGCGCGCTCGCCCGCCGGCACGGCGGTGCCGCGCGCCGGGCCCTGGAGACAATGGCGCCCATGAGCACCATCACCGTCAACGTGGAGCTGGGCGAGCGCGCCTACCCGATCCGGATCGGCGCCGGGCTGCTGCGCGCGCCGGCGGCGCTCGAGCCGCTGCTCGCGGGCGACAGCGCGCTGCTGGTCACCAACGAGACGGTGGGGCCGCTGTACGCGGGACGCGTGCGCGCGGCGCTCGGCGGCGCCCGCGTGGCCGAGTGCGTGCTGCCCGACGGCGAGCGCCACAAGGACCTGCGCACGCTCGAGCGCATTCTCGACGCCGCCGTCGACGCCGGCTGCGACCGCGACACGACCGTGGTGGCGCTGGGCGGGGGCGTCGTCGGCGACATGGCCGGTTTCGCGGCCGCGATCTACCAGCGCGGGGTCGCGTGCATCCAGGTCCCCACCACCCTGCTGGCCCAGGTCGACTCGTCCGTCGGCGGCAAGACGGGCGTGAACCATCCGCGCGGCAAGAACATGATCGGCGCGTTCCACCAGCCGCGGGCCGTGATCGCCGATACCGAGACGCTCGACAGCCTCGACGACCGGCAGCTGAGCGCCGGTCTCGCCGAGATCCTCAAGTACGGGCTGATCGCCGATGACGCGTTCTTCGAGTGGCTCGAGGCCAACGTCGAGGCCGTGCTCGCGCGCGAGCGCGCGGCCCTGGCACACGCGATCGAGCGCTCCTGCCGCATCAAGGCGGCGATCGTCGCCGCCGACGAGCACGAGCACGGCAACCGCGCGCTGCTCAACCTGGGGCATACCTTCGGCCACGCCATCGAGACCGCGACCGGCTACGACAGCTGGCTCCACGGCGAGGCGATCGCGGCGGGCATGTGCATGGCGGCGGCGCACTCGGAGCGCCTGGGCCGGATCGGCGCCGACTCGCGCGAGCGCGTGGAGGCCCTGGTGCGGCGCGCGCGGCTGCCGGTGACGCCGCCGCCGGTGGGCCGCGAGCGCATGCGCACCCTCATGGCGGGCGACAAGAAGGCCCGCGCGGGCCGGATCCGGCTGGTGCTGCTCGACGCGATCGGCAGCGCCAGCCTGGTGGACGCGGTGGAGGACGACGCGCTCGACGCCACGCTCGCGGCGGCCGACGCGACCCGGGCACCGGCGTGATGCCGGTGCTCGAGCGCACCACCAGCGCCCTGCGCGAGCTCGTCGGGCGCCTGCGCGGCGGCGACCGCGACGACGATACGCCGGCGCCGACGCGCACGCTGAGCGACAACGCCCGGCGCATCCTGGGCCTCGAGCGCCAGCCGTTTCGCGACAACGCCGGCGCCAACGAGCTGTTCGTGGACGATGCGGTCGAGATGCAGCTCAACATGCTCGCCGAGCAGCTGCGCACCGGCGAGATGCTGCCCGTGCTCAAGGGCGAGGCGGGCAGCGGCAAGACCTCGCTGCTCATCCAGCTCATGGCGCGCGCCGGCGAGGATTTCCATTTCTTCGTCGTGCGCGGCGAGCCGGGACTGACGGCCGAGCGCGTGATCGTCGACATGCTGCGCGTGCTGGTGCGGCCGGTGCCGGAGGACCGCCGCGAGTGCTTCGCGAGCTCGCGCGCCAGCTGCGCGCCCTGGTCGGCGACGATCGCCCGGCCGCGCTGGTGGTCGACGACGCCCATGTCGTGCCGGAGCGCGAGCTCGACCACCTGCTGAGCGCGCACGACAGCCTGCGCCGGGCGCTGGACGACCGCTTCCGCCTGCTGCTCGCCGCCGATCCCGCGATCGAGCTGCGCCTGGCGCAGCTGCACTCGGCCCAGCTGGACGCCGGCCAGGTGTTCGCCGCCAACGTGCGCCCGCTCCACCGCGCCCGCGTGGCCCCGTATCTCGCCCACCGGCTCGCGATGGCCGGCTACCACGGCGAGCTGCCCGTCGACGAGGACACGCTCGACGCGATCACCAGCGACAGCGGCGGCCTGCCCCGTGGCGTCGAGACCGGCGCCGCCGCCGCGATCAACGCGCGCTGGCCGGACGCGCTGCGCTGACCCCTGGCGTGGGCGCGCTCGCCAGGGCGCCGGGCGCTCGGTTAGCCTGCGCACGATGCCCGGTCGATGCCGACACCGCCACGTCGCGGTCGTGCGAGCGCCGGGCCTGCCCCTGGGCGGCGGTAACCGTGAGCCTGCCGCGCGCGCACCACAGCGAGGCGATTGCCACGGCACCGACCACGCGGACGGCCTCCTGAGACCACCCCCGGGAACGGCGATGGCGGGCAGAATCCCGCAAGCGTTCATAGACGACCTGCTGGCGCGCGTCGACATCGTCGACGTCGTCGATGCGCGCGTGCCGCTGAAGAAGCAGGGCAGCAACTGGGTGGCGTGCTGCCCGTTCCACGACGAGAAGACCCCGTCGTTCACCGTCAGCCCGACCAAGCAGTTCTACTACTGCTTCGGCTGCGGCGCCGGGGGCTCGGCGCTCGGCTTCCTCATGGACTACGAGCATCTCGGCTTCGTCGAGGCCGTGGAGACGCTGGCCGAGTCGCTCGGGCTGGACGTGCCCCGCGAGGGCGGCTCCGAGCGCGGCGGCGAGGGCCTCGACCCGGTCTACGCCGCCCTCGCCGCCGCCGATCGCTTCTACCGCGCGCAGCTGCGCAAGGCGCCGGCGGCGATCGAGTACCTCAAGGCGCGCGGCATCTCGGGCGCGACCGCCGCGCGCTTCGGCATCGGCTACGCGCCCGCCGGCTGGACCCACCTGGTCGACGGGGCGGAGGCGGGCGACACCGAGACGCTGCTGCGGGCCGGCCTGGTGAACCGCCACGAGGACTCGGGCCGTGTCTACGACCGCTTCCGCGGCCGCGTCATGTTCCCCATCCGCGACCGGCGCGGGCGCACCGTGGCCTTCGGCGGGCGGGTGCTCGACGACGGCACCCCGAAGTACCTCAACTCGCCCGAGACGCCCGTGTTCCACAAGGGGCGCGAGCTCTACGGCCTCTACGAGGCGCGCCGGGCACGCCGCCAGCTGCCGCGGCTGGTGGTCGTCGAGGGCTACATGGACGTGGTCGCGCTGGCCGAGCACGGTATCGACTACGCGGTCGCGACGCTGGGCACGGCCGTGACCGAGACCCACATCGAGCGCCTGTTCGCCGCCGTCGGCGAGGTCGTGTTCTGCTTCGACGGCGACGAGGCCGGCCGCCAGGCAGCCTGGCGCGCGCTCGGCAACACGCTGCCGGTGCTCACCGACGGCCGCGAGGCACGCTTCCTGTTCCTGCCCGAGGGCGAGGATCCCGACAGCGTCGTCCGTGCCGAGGGCCCGGAGGCGTTCGAGCAGCGCCTGGCGCAGGCGCTGCCGCTCGCCGACTACCTCATCGAGCGCCTGCGCGCCGATGTCGACACCACGACCGTGGGCGGCCGCGCGCAGCTCGCCGCGGAGGCGCGCCCGCTGCTGGCGCGCATGCCGGCCGGCGTCTACCACGACCTGCTGATCGACCGGCTGGCCGCCAGCGTGGGGCTCACGCCCGAGCGCCTGCGCGCGGATCTCGAGGCCACCGCCGCGCCCGAGCGCCGGGCGGGGCGGGGGGCGCAGCCGCCCGCGGCCGCCCTCCGCCGTGCGCATGACACCGATGCGCACCGCGATCGCGCTGCTGCTGCAGCATCCCCGGCTCGGCAACCGCCTGGCCGCCGACGAGCCGGCGCTGGCGGGCGCCCAGCCCGGCGCCAGCCTGCTCGCGGACCTGCGCGCACGCGCCGTCGCCGAGCCCGACGCGACGACCGCGCAGCTGCTCGAGGCCTACCGCGATACCTCCGAGCAGAAGCACCTGGAACGCCTCGCGGCCTACGAGTTCGCCACGGAGTCCGGCAGCGACCGGGAGCAGGCACTGGCGCAGGAGTTCGACGACGCCGTGCGGCGCATCGCCGAGCGGGCCCGGCGCGAGCGGCGCGCGGCGCTGATGGACGCCTCCAGCGAACGCGCGCTGACCGAGGCGGAGAAGGAAGAGCTGCGCACGCTCATGCGTGCACAGCCGTAGGGGCGGCGCTCGGCGCGCGGGGGAATTCCGGCGGGACTCAGGGGCTTGAGGCGCCCATGGCGGGCCATGTCGGCGCCCGGCGGCTGGACAAGACGCGGGCCAGTGGCGAGAATACGCGGTTCGACTTCCAACGGACCAGGGGCCAACGAGCACCATGAGCGAATACCTCTTCACCTCGGAGTCGGTGTCGGAAGGCCATCCGGACAAGATCGCCGACCAGATCTCCGACCGCGTTCTCGACGATATCCTCGCGCAGGACCCCCAGGGCCGCTGTGCCTGCGAGACGCTGGTCAAGACGGGCCTGGTGCTGGTCGCCGGGGAGGTCACGACCACCGCGTGGGTCGATCTCGAGGACATCGTGCGCAAGACGATCCTGGAGATCGGCTACAACGACTCCGACATGGGCTTCGACGGCGCGACCTGCGCGGTGCTCAACGGCATCGGCAAGCAGTCGCCCGACATCGCCCAGGGCGTCGACCGCCAGGAGCCCGAGGAGCAGGGCGCGGGCGACCAGGGGCTGATGTTCGGTTACGCCTCGGACGAGACCGACGTGCTGATGCCGGCGCCGATCACCTACGCGCACCGCCTGGTGCGCAAGCAGGCCGAGGTGCGCCGTGGCGGCGAGCTCGACTGGCTGCGCCCGGACGCCAAGAGCCAGGTGACGCTGCGCTACCGCGACGGCCAGCCGGTCGGCATCGACGCCGTGGTGCTGTCGACCCAGCACGCCGACTCCGGAGATCCCAGAAGGACCTGCACGAGGCGGTGATGGAGCACATCCTCAAGCCGGTGCTGCCGGGCGAGTGGCTGGACAGTGCCACGCGGAGATATCCACATCAACCCCACCGGCCGCTTCGTCATCGGCGGCCCGATGGGCGACTGCGGCCTGACCGGGCGCAAGATCATCGTCGACACCTACGGCGGCATGGCCCGCCACGGCGGCGGCGCCTTCTCCGGCAAGGACCCGTCCAAGGTCGACCGCTCGGCCGCCTACGCGGCGCGCTACGTGGCCAAGAACGTCGTCGCCGCCGGGCTCGCCGCGCGCTGCGAGATCCAGCTCTCCTACGCCATCGGCGTGGCCGAGCCGACCTCGGTGAGCGTCGACACCTTCGGCACCGGCACGATCGACGACCGGCGCATCGAGACGCTGGTGCGCGAGCACTTCGACCTGCGCCCCTACGGGCATCGATCCGCATGCTCGACCTGCTCCGCCCGATCTACGCGCAGACCGCGACCTACGGCCATTTCGGGCGCGAGGACGTGGAGCTGCCCTGGGAGCGCACCGACAAGGCCGAGGCGCTGCGCGCCGACGCCAGGGTGTCGGCCACCGCCTGACCCGGTTCACCGGACCGCCCGTCGCGGGAGACGGGCGGTCGCGCCGGCCCCGAGGAGCGCTGCAATCCCGCCCTGCCCGCCGCGGTCGACCGCGGCCGGCGACGTCACCCTGACGGGGCGGGACCAGGCTCGGGCACACCGGCGAATCCGAAGCAAACGGCGCTCGTCCGACTCGACAACGGAGTTAGACCACGATGAACGCTGTCCCCGAAACCATCGCTTCCGACTGCGCGATCGCCGACCCCTCGCTCGCCGAGTGGGGGCGCAAGGAGATCGCCATCGCCGAGACCGAGATGCCCGGCCTGATGGCGCTGCGCGAGCGCTATGCCGCCGAGCAGCCGCTGGCGGGCTGCCGCATCGCGGGCTCGCTGCACATGACCATCCAGACCGCGGTGCTGATCGAGACGCTCAAGGCGCTCGGCGCCGACGTGCGCTGGGCCTCGTGCAACGTTTTCTCCACCCAGGACCATGCCGCGGCGGCGACCGCGGCCACCGGCGTGCCGGTGTTCGCCTGGAAGGGCGAGTCGCTCGAGGACTACTGGGAGTACACCCACCGGATCATGGAGTGGGCCGACGGCGGCCTGCCCAACCGCATCCTCGACGACGGCGGCGACGCCACGCTGCTGGTCACGCTCGGCGCCAAGGCCGAGGCCGACCCGTCGATCCTCGACCACCCGGGCAGCGACGAGGAGCGTGCCGCGTTCGCCGCGATCCGCAAGCGCCTCGAGTCGAGCCCCGGCTGGTACACCAAGCTCGCCGAGGCCATCGAGGGCGTGACCGAGGAGACCACCACCGGCGTCAGCCGCCTCTACAGGATGGAGCGCGAGGGCACGCTGCGTTTCCCCGCGATCAACGTCAACGACTCGGTGACCAAGTCGAAGTTCGACAACCTCTACGGCTGCCGCGAGTCGCTGATCGACGGCATCAAGCGCGCCACCGACGTGATGATCGCGGGCAAGATCGCGGTGGTGCTGGGCTACGGCGACGTCGGCAAGGGCTGCGCGCAGGCGCTGCGCGGCATGGGCGCGACCGTGTGGGTCACCGAGATCGACCCGATCTGCGCGCTGCAGGCGGCGATGGAGGGCTACCGTGTCGTGGCCATGGACGAGGTCTGCGACCAGGCCGACATCTGTCGTCACCGCGACCGGCAACTACAACGTCATCTCGCACGAGCACATGGCGGCGATGAAGGACGAGGCCATCGTCTGCAACATCGGCCACTTCGACAACGAGATCGACGTCGCGAGCCTGAAGTCCTACGAGTGGGACAACATCAAGCCGCAGGTCGACCACATCACCTTCCCCGACGGCAAGAAGATCATCCTGCTGGCCGAGGGCCGGCTGGTGAACCTCGGCTGCGCCACCGGCCACCCGAGCTTCGTGATGTCGGCGTCGTTCACCAACCAGGTGATGGCCCAGATCGAGCTCTGGCAGCGCCCGCAGGACTACGAGCACCGGGTCTACGTGCTGCCCAAGCGCCTCGACGAGGAGGTCGCGAGCCTGCACCTGACCAAGATCGGCGCCAACCTGACGCGCCTCACCGCCGACCAGGCCGACTACATCGGCGTCGATGTCGACGGGCCGTACAAGCCCGGGCACTACCGCTATTGAACGGCCGGGCCGCGTAGCCCGGATGGAGCGAAGCGGAATCCGGGGATGCAGCTTCGCTGCATCCGGGGCCCCGGAATGCGCCCGCATCCGGCGGTCCATTCCCCGGATTCCGCCTTCCGCTTCATCCGGGCTACGGCTCCATCCGGGCCACGCGCGGAGGCGCCGCGACATGATCCAGCGTCTCCCCGCCCACCTCCCCGGCGCCGCGACCACCTGATGCGCGTCCCGCGCGCGCCCATCGACGCCGAGCTCGCCGTCGGCACCCGCGTCGAGCTGCCCGGCGACACCGTCCACCACTGCCTGCGCGTGCTGCGCCTGCGCGACGGCGCCGCGCTGCGGCTGTTCAACGGCGCCGCGGGCGACTGGCACGCCCATCTCGTGGTGACCGGCAAGCGCAGCGCCGCGGCCGAGGTCGAGTCGTTCGAGGCCCGCGACGTGGAATCACCGCTCGCGATCACCCTCGTCCAGGGCATCTCGCGCGGCCAGCGCATGGACTACACCCTGGAGAAGGCGGTCGAGCTGGGCGTGGCCCGGGTGGTCCCGGTGGTCATGGAGCGCAGCCACGGCGCCCCGGCGGGCGAGCGCATCGCCCGCAAGGCGCGCCACTGGGCGGGCGTGCTCGCGGCGGCGGCGGCGCAGTCGGGGCGGACCCGCGTGCCGCATCTCGACGCCCAGGCGGGCTTCCGCGAGTGGCTCGCGACGACGGCGCCGCGGGCGCACCCGCACGTGCTGCTCGATCCGGGCGCGACGGCGGGCCCGCGCGGCCTCGCGCCGGCCGCCGGGCTGACGCTGGTGGCCGGCCCCGAGGGCGGCTTCAGCCCGCCCGAGCGCGAGGCGGCCTACGCGGCCGGTTGCCGCGGCATGCGCCTCGGCCCGCGCGTGCTGGCGCACGGAAACGGCCGCGGTCGCCGCGCTGGCGGTGCTGCAGGGGCTGCACGGCGACCTCGACTGAGGCCGGCGGGGCCGCTCAGGCGCGGCTGCGGGCGTAGCGCGCGAGCGTCTGCGCGAGCGCGTCGAAATCCGGCACCAGGCACTCGCGATCGCCGCCCACCGTCGCGCGCGCGGCCACGCACTCGCTCGCGTGGGCCGGGCCGGCCGCGGTGCGCAGGCGCTCCCCGTCGACCGTCTCGCTGCGAGGCAGGGCCTCGATCCGGATGCCGTAGAAGGGGGGCGCGCCGTCGCCCTCCAGCCCGAACAGGATGATGAACCGCCCGGGCGCGGGCGGCACGTCCTGGCGCTCCCCGCAGAGGCGATCGAACGCGATCAGGGGGATCTCCGCGCCACGCCAGGAGCCGGTACCCAGGAACCAGTCGGGGGTCTCCTCGCTCGGGGCGATGTCCTGCTGGGTGATGATCTCGGCGACCGCCGAGTTCGGGATGATGACCGGCGTGCCCTTGACCGGCAGCACCAGGCACTTGAGCTGACGCCCGCCCTCGGCGGCCATGCGCTACGCCGCCTCCGGCAGGCGGATCAGCTTGCCGATGTGCTCCATCAGCTCGCCCTCCTGGTACGGCTTGCCCAGGTAGTGGTCGACGCCGATGTCCTCGGCCCGCTGGCGATGCTTCTCGCCGGTGCGCGAGGTGATCATGATGATGGGCACGTGCTTGAGCCGATCCTCGCCCTTGACGTAGGTCGCGACCTCGTAGCCGTCCATGCGCGGCATCTCGATGTCCAGCAGGATCAGGTCGGGCACGGCCTGGGACATCCACGACAGCGCATCCACGCCGTCCTTCGCGGTGGCGACGTTGATCCCGTTGCGCGCCAGGATGCGCTGGGTGACCTTGCGGATCGTGATCGAGTCGTCGACCACGAGCACCGTGGGCGCGGGCTCCTTGGTTGCGCCGGCCTCGGCGTCCCCTTCGGCCTCCTCCTCCAGCGCCGGCTCGGCCGCGACGAAGCGGCCCTCGGTGCGCAGCAGGCCGCCGATGTCGAGGATCAGAACGACGTCGCCGTCGGCCATGATCGTGGCGCCGGAGATACCCGCGAGCATGTTGAGCGGCGCACCCAGCGGCTTGACCACGACCTCGCGCCGCCCGAGCAGCTGATCGACGTGCAGCGCCACGCGGTCGTCACCGGCCCGGATCATGATCACCGGGTAGCTCACCTCGCTGTTGTCGAGCCGCGGCTCCGAGGTCCCGAGCAGCGAGCCGAGGTGCTGCACCCGGTAGTCGTTGTCGGCATAGGTGAGCGGCTTCGACTCGTCCACGTAGTGCTCGCGCAGCTCGCCGGCGGTGACCTGGGTCACGCCCTCGATCGAGGCGATCGGGATCGCGTAGGTGTCCTCGCCCGCCTGCACGAGGACGGCCTGGTTGATCGCCAGCGTGACCGGCAGGCGCACGGTGAAGCGCGAGCCCGCCCCCTTGCGCGTGTGGATCCCGAGCGTGCCACCGAGACGGCGAACCTCGGCGTCGACCACGTCCATGCCGACGCCACGCCCGGAGATCTGCGTCACCTCCTGCGCGGTCGAGAACCCGGTCTCGAGGATCAGCTTGATCACCTCGTTGTCGTCGAGCTGGTCGTCGGCGTCGATCAGACCGCGCTCGATCCCCTTGCGCCGCACGGCGGCCGGATCGATGCCGCGGCCGTCGTCGCTGATGTCGATGACGACATCGGTACCCCCGCGATGCAGGTCGAGCCGGATCGTGCCCTGCTCCGGCTTGCCTGCGCGCTGGCGATCGGCGGGCGACTCGATGCCGTGCGACACGGCGTTGCGCAGGATGTGCTCGAGCGGCGCCACGATCCGCTCGAGGATCGAGCGGTCGACCTCGAGCTCGCCGCCCGACATGGTGAGCTGAGCCTTCTTGCCGACCTCCGTGGCCGTCTGGCGCACGATGCGCCCGAGGCGCGCGCGCAGCCCGTCGAAGCGCACCATGCGCGTCTGCATGAGCCCGTCCTGGAGCTCCGTATGCGACCCGCGGACTGCTGCAGCAGCAGGGTCTCGGCGTCGCGCGTCGAGGTTCTCGAGGCATCCCCTGGATGGAGTGCGAGGTCGCCGACGCGACTCGCCGAGCGCGCGCGGACAGCTCCTGGATCCGCGTATAGCGGTCGAACTCCAGCGGGTCGAAGTCCTGGCGCCGCGGCGCCTCCTGCTGCGCCTTCTCGCTGCGGTGCAGGATCTGCGACTCGGTCTCGTTCTCCATGGTGCGCAGCTGGTCGCGCAGGCGGCTCACCGTCTGCTCGAACTCGTTCAGGTTGAAGCGGTACTGGCCCATCTGCTCGCCGAGGCGCGAGTGGTAGATGCTGACCTCGCCGGCGAAGTTCACCAGGTTGTCGAGCAGCTCGGACTGGACCCGTATCTGGTCGGTGCCCGGCTGGCCCTGGGCCCCGGCCCCCGCCACGGGCTCCGCGTCGTCCCAGCGGCGGCCACGCCGCCGCCCCTGGTCCCCGGCGGCGGCCTCGGCGGCTGCCGCAGGCTGCTCGGCGCCGTCGCCGCCCCCGGCGTCCGCGGCCGGCGCCGAGGCCCCGGCGGCCTCGCCGTCCGCCGCGTCCTCGCCCGCGCTGCCGTCGGGCCCGGCCCCGCCCGCGTCCGCCGCACCGCCGTCTTCCGGCGGCGCGACGCTGTTGCGCGCGCGCAGGTTCTGCAGGTCCTCGATCAGCCACTCGACGCGGGTCACCGGCTGACGCCCCCGCGCCTGCTCCAGCAGCACGGTGAGCGCGTCCACGGCCTCCTGCAGGAGATCGAACACCTCGTCGTCGAGGCGGCAGCGGCCGTCGTCGATCGCGTTGATCATCGACTCGACCTCGTGCGTGAGGTCGGCGATGGGCGGGAAGCTCGCCATGCGGGCGCCGCCCTTGAGCGTATGCAGGCTGCGCTGCAGATCGCTCACCGCCTCCGGGTCCTCGGGGCTCTCGCGCCAGCGCGCGACGGCACGGTCGCAGGCCTCGAGCAGCTCGTCGCCCTCCTCGAGGAAGATGTCCAGGAGCTCGTTCTCGCCCTGGTCCTGGGCCGCCTCGATCTCGGACACGACCTCCTGTCGGGTCGCGTCCAGGCGGTCGCGGATCTCGCGCGTGTCGACCGCGGCCTCGCCCTCGAGATCCGCGATCAGACGATCGAGCGTGGTGATCGTCTCGCGGAACAGGCGCACCTCCTCGGCCGTGAGCTCGGCGTCGGCGTCCCGCCGCGCCCTGACGATCTCCTCCATCTGGCCGGCGAGCTCCGCGATCTCGTCGCAGCCCGCCGTCTGCGCGCTGCCGACGAGCGTGTGCAGGGCGCGCCGGACCTCGTCGCGCACGGGGCGCGGCCCCGGTTCCCCGTGGTCGAGGAACTCGGCGCGCAGCACCGCCTGGTGCGTCTCGGCCTCGCGCGCGAAGATCTCGAGCAGCGGATCGTCCGCCCCGGCCGGGGTTTCGCCGGCCTCGGTGGCCCCGACGGCCTCCGCCGCCTGCGCCGGGGCATCCCCGGGCGCCGCGCCGGCCGGGCCCGCCCCGTCGCCGGCGTCGCGGCCCGCCGGGTCGGGCGCGCCCCCGGCATCGTCGCCCGGCGGTGCCCCGGCGCCACCGCTATCCGCGCCGGCGCCGCCCGCGCCGGCGCGCGGCCCCGGCGGTGCCACCCCGCCGCCACCGCCACCGGGCGGCGGCTCCTCGCCGCGGCTGAGCGCGTGCGCGCGCTCGATCAGGTCATCGATGCCCTCGATCGGGGCCTGGTTGCCGCGGATCTGCTCGATCAGCTGCGGCAGCGCGCCGAGGACTCGTCGAGGGTGTCGAACACCGGCTGCGAGGCGCTGATGCTGCGATCGATCACCCGGTTGAGCATGTTCTCCATCGACCAGGAGAACTCGCCGATGAGCTCCGCGCCCACGAGCCGGCCGCCGCCCTTGAGCGTATGGAACGCGCGCCGGATGACGACCAGCGCATCCTGGTCCTCGGGGTTCGCCTTCCAGGTCGGCAGGTGCTCGTTGATCTTGTCGAGCTCGCCGAGCGCCTCCTCGATGAAGACATCGACGATCTCGTCGTCGACGTCGTCGCCGACGATGGCGTACTGCGAGCCGCTCGCGGCCGGGTCCACGCCGGCGCGCGCGCCGGGCGCGGCCCCGGCGTCGTCGGGTGTCTCCTCCACGGGGGGCGCCGCCCGCGGCCCCGTCTCCGGGTGCGGCACGGCCGCCGGTTCCGCCTCCGGCCCGCCCGGTGCCTCGAGCCCGGACTCCGGCTCGCCACCGCCGTCGCCCGGCTCCGCGGCCCCGGCCTCGAGCTCGATCCCCTCGTCGATCGCCTCGTCGGCACCGGCCCCGGCGCCCGCTTCGGCCTCCGCCCCGGGCCCGCCGGCCGGGGCGCCCTGCGCCCGGCATTCGCGTCGTCGGCGTCCGCCGGCTCGAGCCCGTCGAGGTCGAGCTCGGGCACGTCCGCCCCGGGGCGCCCCGGTCCTCGACCTCGGGCTCCTCCACGGCGACGCCTCGGTCTCCTCCCACGGCGACGCCTCGGTCTCCTCCCACGGCGACGCCTCGGGCGCCTGCGCGGGCGCGGGCGCGCCGAGGTCGAAGTCGATCTCGGCCGGTTCGCCGGGCGCGGATGCGGACGCGGCCCCGGGCTCGTCCGGGCCGACGCCCGGCGCCGCGTCCGCGGCCGGCTCGCCGAGGTCGAAATCGACGCCCCCGGCAGCCGCGTCGGCGTCATCCGCGGCGACCCCGGGGCCGGGCGCAGCGGGCTCCGCCGCGTCGTCCCCGCCCGCAACCGCATCGGCCGGCGCCGAGGCCGCGAGGTCCTCGACCGGGCCGTCGCCCGAGCCGATCACCACCTGCTCGTCTTCGGCATGCGTGATCGGTGGCGCCCCGGAGTCGAGGGCCGCCATCGCGCGCGTCGCGCTCTCGAGCAGGTGGGTCATGCCGGCGCGGTCGTGGTCGACCGCCTCGAGGTAGTATTCCACCCCGGCGACCACGTCGGCGATCAGGATCTGGGCATCGTCGGACGGCTGCTGGCCGCCGCGGACGAATTCGCGCTCCACGTAGGCGCGCAGGTCACGCACCAGCGGCTGCACGTGGCCGAGCGGCAGCATGCGCGCCGCGCCCTCGATCTCCGTGAGCAGCGCCGGCACCTCCGCAACGGCCTCGATGTCGGCGTCGGGGTCGCTGCAGTAGACCCCGACGGCCTCGCGCACCTTGGACAGGTCCTCGAGTGCTGCCTGCACGATGGCCGAGAGCAGCGGCCGGTATTCCGAGTCCGGCAGCGCGCGGATCGCGAGGCCGCTGTCATCACCGCCCGCGCGCGGGCGCCCGCTCTGCAGGTCCGACAGGTCGCTGTCGACGCGCAGCAGGACGTCGGCCAGCTGCTGCATGCGACGCTCGGCGTCGCCTGCCTCCAGGCGGTCGACCTCGGCGAGCGCGTCGGCCTCGCGCTGCAGGGTGTCGTGGTCCTCGACGAGCCCGAGCATGCTGAAGGTGTCGGCGACCTTGCCGAGGCGCTCGGGCAGGCCCTCGAGCACGTCCGGCCGGCGCTCGTCGCTGTGCACATAGATCTCGACCGCGTCGCGGATGCTCGCGAGGTCGTCGCGGATGCCCTCGCCGACGACCTCGAGCAGCCCCCGGTTCGGTCCCTCGAAGTCCGCCTGGACGTCGCTGCCCGGCAGCAGCTCCTCGAGATGGTAGGTCTCCTTGACGTCGCGTACCCGCGGGGTGTCGGAGCCGGAACGAGCCACGTAGTAGAGCAGGCTGCGCAACAGGTCGAGCGGGATCGTGCGCTCGAGCGCGGCCTCGCCCTCGCGCACCAGCTGGCTCAGCAGGCGCTCGACCTTGCCCATCAGCACCTTGACGTCGCGGTCGCTGTCGAGGCCCTGGTCCGCGAGTGACTCGGTCAAGGCCCCGCAGACGCGCCACAGGCGCTCGCTCGCGGGTTGCCCGTGGCCTCGGAGAGCTCGCCGAGAACGCCCAGCTCGCCGAGGCGGGCGGCGATGTCGTCACCCCGGTACCAGCCCAGGAGCGCCTTCTGGAAGCGCGGGCGCAGGCGCCGGGCCAGCTGGCGGAGGTCGTCGTCGTCCGCCGCCGCGGCGCCGGCGCGCGCCGGGGCCGCGGGCTCGAGCTGCGGCCGGAACACCGCGCGCTCGTCGAGGGGTCGGCACCGCGGGCCGCGCGCAGCTCGTTGAGCAGCGGCAGCAGCACCGCCGGGCGATCGGCGTGCCCGGCCTGCAGGCGGTCGAGATAGTCGGGCAGCCTGAACACGGCCTTGAGCAGGACCTCGAGCGCCGGGGCCACGACCTCGACCCGGCCGAGCGCGAGCTCCATCGCCAGCACGCGCATCTCGTCCACGAGCAGCGACGGGCCCTCGAGCTCGAGCAGCTGCAGCGTGCCGCGGATCTCGTTGAGTCGCCCCGCCACGCCATCCGTGCCCGCAGCCGGGTCGCCGCTCTCGAGCCCCTGCTCGAGTGTGCGCTGCACCTCCTCGATCAGCGGCGTCAGCTCGCGCAGGACCGTCGCGACCGAGTTGATTTCGACCGTCTGTCCCATGCTCATGATCCGGTCGTCGCCTGCACGCCGTCAGGCGCGGCGGGGCGATTGGCGCGTGTCGGGCTCATGGTTTCCCGGACAGTCTCCTAGGCGAGGCCGGCGCTGCCGCCACGCACCGTCGAGCGCGAGCGCCGCTGCGGATCGATCTCCTCGGGCAGCTTGAAGCCCGTGACCGACTCGCGCAGCTCCTGCGACAGCGCGGTGAGCTCGCCGATCGAGGTCGCCGTCTCGCTGGTGCCGTCGGAGGTCTGGATCGTGATCCCCTGGATGACGTTCATCGTCTCGGAGATCTCGACCGCGGTGGAGGCTTGCTGATCGGCTTCCTGCGAGATCTGCTGAATCAGCTCCGCGATCTGTTTCGAGACCGACTCGATCTCGCCCAGGGCGCCGCCGGCCTCCTCGGCCAGCTTGGCGCCACTGACCACGCCGGCCGTCGACTGCTCCATCGACTGGACGGCCTCGTTGGTGTCGTTCTGGATCGTCTTGATCAGCGCCTCGACCCGCTTGGTCGCATCCGAGGCGCGCTCGGCGAGGCGCTGGACCTCGTCCGCCACGACCGCGAAGCCGCGCCCCGCCTCGCCGGCCGTCGAGGCCTGGATCGCGGCGTTCAACGCGAGGATGTTCGTCTGCTCGGCGATGTCGTTGATCACCCCGATGATGTCGCCGATCTCCTGCGACGACTCGCCGAGGCGCTTGATACGCTTCGAGGTCTCCTGGATCTGCTCGCGGATCGAGTCCATGCCGGAGATCGAGCGGCGCACGGTCTCGGCACCGTTCGAGGCGATCGTGACCGATTTCATCGCCACCTCGGCCGAGCCGCGGGCGTTCTCGGACACGCGCTCCATCGACGAGGCCATCTCGGTGATCTGCTCGTTGGCCGCAGCGATCTCGCGCGCCTGGTGGTTACTGGCCTCGGCGAGGCGGATCGCCGTCGACTGCGTGCGGTCGGCCGCGCGCGCGACGTCCTCGGCGGTGGCGTTGATCGTGGTCACCAGGCTGCGCAGCGCGTCGATCGCGGAGTTCACGGAGTCCGCGATGGCACCGGTGATGTCCTCGGTGACCGTGGCGTGCGTGGACAGGTCGCCGTCGGCCAGCGTCGAGAGCTCGTCGAGCAGGCGCAGGATCGCGCGCTGGTTGCGGCGGTTCTGCTCGGCCTGCTCCCACAGGCGATTGCGCTCGCGGCGGATGAACAGCCAGGCCATCGTGATCAGCAGCACCAGCACGACCCCGCCGAACGCGATCGCCACGAGCAGCACGGTGTTCGCCCCGCCGCGCTGCGAGACCGCCTGCTCGAGCCGCGCCAGCGCCGTGCCGAGGTTGCCCTGGAGCTCGTTCGCCGCCTGGCTGGTGAGCTGGAGCTCGGGCGCCAGCTCGGTGATCGAGTCGATATGGCGCCGCACCGGCGCGTAATTCACCGCGAGATCACGCAGGGTCTGGCGCACCTCCGGCGCCTGCACCTGCTCGATGTCCAGGCGCTCCGAGCCCTGCAGCATGCCGTCGAGCACGCGCCCGTAGAGCGCGGCATCGCGCGCGAAGCGCTCGGCCGCGGCACGGGCCTCGCCGCCCCCCGCCTGGACCTGTTCCAGCGCGCCCAGCGCCCGCTGCAGCAGCCACAGCTGGCGGCTCGCCGCCTGGACGCGATCGGGTGCCGCGTTGCGCTCCACGAGCTGGTCGACCACGCGGCTGGTCTGGACGAGCAGCTCCTCCGAGCTGGCCTGGATCTCGGCGATGTACTCGTTGATCTGCTGCACCGACTCGCGGCTGGCCGAGATCGCCTCGAGGTTGACCTGCTCGACGTTCCAGGTGCCCTCCAGGGCCTCGAGCTGCGGCGCGAACTCGTCGGGCAGCCGCGGCAGACCCTGCTCGGCGCTGCCGTTGCGGAGCGTGTCCAGGGTCGCGCGGAACTCCTCGGTGAGGCGCTGCAGGCGATCGTAGGCCTCCGCCTCGCCGGCGGCGGCCGCCACCGCCGTGGTCGAGATCTCCTCGGCGAGGCGGCGCTGCTCGGCGACGATGTCGTTGTAGAGCGTCGCGTGCCGGCTGAGCTCCTGCGCGTACAGGAAGGAAAGGACCATGCCCAGCAGCGCGATGAACAGCGCCACCGACAGCATCACCAGCGGATTGCCGATACCCAGGCGCAGGGACGCGAACCATTCGCTGCCGCCGCCCGACGCAGCCGTGGCGCCTCCGGATGTCCTGCCGGCCGGCTGGCGCCTGCGCGGAAGCTTGAGCCACTTCATGACCGATCTCCACGGCCCGTGTGCCTGCGGTGTCCGCGGCTCACCGGGCGATCTCCAGAAAGTCCCTGCTCGCGACGAAGTCGGCCAGGCTCAGTACCGGCCACTCCTCGTTCAGGCGCCGGAAGCCGCCGCTGACGTACGGTGCGAGCGCCTCGGCGCCGGTCGCGACCGGCGCCTGCTCCTCCAGGTAGAAACGCTTCATGCCGAGCACGTCGTCGACGCGAAAGGCGGCCGCGATGCCATCGCGCTGGTACATCAGCGCGCGCGACTGCCGGCTCTGGGCGGACCGCCCGCCGGTCACGAAACCGTGCAGGTCCATGACCGGTACGAGCGTGCCCCGCACGTTGGCGACGCCGAGGAACCACGGCGCGGTGCCGGGCACGCGCGTGCACGTCGGCGGGTCGAGCACCTCGCGCACCTCGTCCATCGAGGCCACGAAGCGCTCGCTGCCGACGCGGAAACCGATCCCCGACCAGCGGTCGCGCACCTCCTCGCGGGACGGCAGGTGCGTACCCGCCTCCGCGAGCCGCCGCTCGTAGTCGAGCAGCAGGTCGATCGGCTCCTTCGTCGCCACCGCTGCCGCCATTGCCGGTCGCTCAGTCGCCCAGGATCGCCTGCACCCGGCTGACCAGGTCGTTTTCCTTCACCGGCTTCACGATGTAATCGCGCGCCCCCTGGCGCAGCCCCCAGACCTTGTCGGTCTCCTGGTCCTTCGTGGTGATGATGATCACGGGGATCCTGGCCGTGTCAGGGTTCTTGTTGAGCTGCCGCGTGGCCTGGAAGCCGTTCATGCCGGGCATGACCACGTCCATGAGGATCAGGTCCGGCTTGACCTCCTCGGCCTTCTTGATGCTCGTTTCACCGTCGGTGGCCGATTCGACGTCGAAGCCATGCTTCTCCAGCATCTGCTGGTAGGCATGAACCTCCGTCGGCGAATCGTCGACGATCAGCACGGTGGCCATAGCATTCGTCTCCAGATTTCGTGACTGCGCGCGCCCGCGGCCGGGGATCTCCGCGGCGCCCGCTAGGTACCCTGGCCCTCGAGCACGGCCTTGACGGCGGCCACGAGGGCATCCTCCCTGACCGGCTTGACGATGTAGTCGCGTGCGCCCTGGCGCATGCCCCACACGCGGTCCGTCTCCTGGTCCTTCGTGGTGATGATGATCACCGGGATGTGCGAAGTCTCCGGCGTGCGCACCAGCTGGCGCGTCGCCTGGAACCCGTTCATCCCGGGCATGACCACGTCCATGAGGATCACGTCGGGGCGCAGCTCCCGTGCCCGCTCCAGGCTGTGCTCGCCGTCCTCCACCGATTCCACCTCGAAGCCGTGGCGCTCGAGGATCTTGCGGCAGACGTGCTGCTCCGTCGGCGAGTCGTCCACCACCAGGACTGTGGCCATTCGCGTCTGTCTCCGGCTGCCCGAGGCGTGTCAGCCCACGCTCGCGACATGCTCCTTGATCGCGTTGAGCAGGTCTTCCTTCGAGAACGGCTTGGTCAGGTACTGCTCGGACCCGACGAGACGCCCGCGCGCACGGTCGAAGATGCTGTCCTTGCTGGTCAGCATGATCACGGGCGTGCTCTTGAACTTGCTGTTGTGCTTGATGAGCGCGCACGCCTGGTAGCCGTCGAGGCGGGGCATCATGATGTCGATGAAGATGATGTCGGGCTCGTGCTCGGCGATCTTGGCGAGTGACTCGAACCCGTCGCCGGCGGTGACGACCTCGCACCCCGCCTTGGTCAGGAGATTCTCGGCCGACCGGCGGATCGTCTTGCTGTCGTCGACGACCATGACCTTCAGGCCGCTCAGTGCCCCGTCTTCTGCGCCCATTACGCGTCCTGTCTCCTGGCCGTGCCCGGGCGGCCCGGGAATCTGTTGCGTGCCCGCCGCAAGATAGCGCACCCGTACCGGGCAGGCAAACGCGATGAGCCGCCGAATCGGGCCGAAATCAACGGCTTAGATCGATATCTGAAGAGATCGCAACAAGCCGCATGCGTAACTCGAGATGGTCCGACCAATCCCTAGTGTAGCGGTCGCCCGAGCGCCGCGACAGCACCCGCCGCCCGGCTGCCAGCGGGGCGCCCGATCGCGTACCATTGAGCCCGATCCGCCCGGCCCCAGCGAGCCCGCCATGGCGATTGCGCCAACACCTGCCCCCGCCAACGCAAGCAACAAGCATACCGGACCCGGGCCGCGCGCCGGGGCGGTGTCATGAGCCGGCGCCTCGGCTTCGTCATGGACCCGCTGGCGGGCATCACGCCGTACAAGGACTCGACCCTGGCGATGATGCTCGCGGCCCAGGCGCGCGGCTGGACGCTCTACGAGATCCACGTGCCCGACCTCGCGCTCGTCGACGGCCGGATATCGGCGCGCATGCGCCGGGTCGAGGTCCACGACGACGACCACCACTGGCACGACGTCCTCGACGTGGTCGAGGGGCCGCTGACCCGCCTCGACACGGTCCTGATGCGCAAGGACCCGCCCTTCGACATGGAGTACGTCTACGCCACGTACCTGCTCGAGCAGGCCGAGGCGGCCGGCGTGCCCGTGATCAACCGGCCACGGGGGCTGCGCGACGCCAACGAGAAGCTGTTCACCGCCTGGTTCCCGCAGTGCTGCCCGCCGACGGCCGTGAGCGCGCGCCACGAGGTCCTGCGCGCCTTCATCGCCGAGCAGGAGGACACCATCGTCAAGCCGCTCGACGGCATGGGCGGCACCGGGGTCTTTCGGCTGCACGCGCGCGACCCGAACATCAACTCCGTGCTCGAGACCCTGACCGCGCGCTACCGGCGCCCGATCATGGCGCAGCGCTACCTGCCGGCGATCCGCGAGGGCGACAAGCGCATCCTGCTGGTCGACGGTGAGCCGCTCGAGTACTGCCTGGCGCGGCTGGCGGGCGAGGGCGAGACGCGCGCCAACCTGGCCGCGGGCGGCGCCTACCGCGCGCAGCCACTGTCCGATGCCGACCGCTGGATCTGCGACCAGGTCGCCCCGGCGCTGCGCGAGCACGGCCTGACCTTCGTCGGCCTCGACGTGATCGGCGACCGCCTCACCGAGGTCAACGTGACCAGTCCCACGTGCATCCGCGAGATCGCGCGCGGCAGCGGGGCGGACGCGGCCGAGCGGCTGCTCGACGCGATCGAGCGGCGCCTGGGGACGGTCTGAGCGCCTCTACGCCCTGCCGCCGGCCGGGTACAATGGACGCCATGGTCCCCGCAACGCATCGGCCCGGCAGTCGATGAGCGCAGCCGCCACCGCCGTCACGGCCGCCGACCGCCTCGGCCTGACGCTGTTCCTCGCCGCTGCGCTGCACGGGCTCGTGATCCTCGGCGTCGGCTTCGCGCCGCTCGAGGACGGGCGCGACACGCCGCGGGCACTCGACGTCGTGCTCGTCCAGCAGCACACGGACGAGCCCCCCGATGAGGCGGACTTCCTGGCCAACGCGAATGCCGCCGGCGGCGGCAACAGCGAGCAGCGCGAGCGCCCGCGGGCGCCGGTGAGCTCGCCCGAGCAGGCCGCGCGCGCGGGCCTCGCCCCCGCCCCGCTCGAGGCGGGCGCGCCGCAGCCGGAGCCACCGGCGCCCAGGCCGGTGCTGACCCGGCGCGCGGCCGAGCGCAAGGCGCTCAGCGCCGACGAGCCGCGGCCGACCGAGCGCGAGATGCGCCGCGAGCAGCCGGAGCCGATGGAGTACGAGGCGCGCATCGCGCGCCTCGCGGCCGAGGTCGACGACGCGCTCAGCCGCTACGCGCGCCGCCCGCGCAAGATGTTCCTGACGGCGCGCACGCGCCAGTCCGACGCCGCCACCTACATGCACGACTGGGTGCGCTCGGTCGAGCGGATCGGCAATCTCAACTACCCCGAGGCGGCGCGCGACCGTGGCCTCTCCGGCGCCCTGGTGCTGGTGGTCGCGGTCAAGGCGGACGGGTCGCTGCACGAGGTCCGCGTCCAGGCCTCCTCGGGCCAGCCGGTGCTCGACGCGGCCGCGAAGCGCATCGTGCGCCTGGCGGCGCCGTTCGAGCCGTTCCCCGACGCGTTGCGCGAGCGCACCGACCTGCTCTACATCACCCGAACCTGGGAGTTCAGCGCCGGCGCGCTGACGACACGCGCGGGCGGGTAGGCGATTGGCCCGCACATGCGCGCCAGCAGCGGCCGGGGCACGAGCCGTGGAGGACACATGGAGCTGACGAACCACTTCCTGCTGGCGATGCCGACGCTGGAAGACCCGAACTTCCACCGCACGCTGACCTACGTCTGCGAGCACTCCGAGCACGGCGCCATGGGCCTGGTGGTGAACCGCCCCCTGGCGATCACCGTGGGCGAGGTGCTGCGCCACCTCGAGATCGAGCCCACGGCCACGGAGCTGGCCCAGCAGCCGGTCTACCAGGGCGGCCCGGTGGAGACCGAGCGCGGCTTCATCCTGCACGCGCCCCTGGGTCGCTGGGAGGGCACGCTGCGCCTGTCCGACGAGCTCGGCGTGACGACCTCGCGCGACATCCTCGAGGCGATGGCGCAGGGTGCGGGGCCGGAGAAGGCCCTGGTCACGCTCGGGTATTCCGGCTGGGGCGCGGGCCAGCTGGAGGCCGAGGTCGCCCAGAACGCCTGGCTCACCTGCCCGGCCAGCAGCGACATCCTGTTCGAGGTGCCGCCGGAGGAGCGCCTGGTCACGGCGGCGGCGCGCATGGGCATCGATCTCGACCTGCTCTCGTCCGACGCCGGCCACGCGTGAGCGCCACCTACCTGGGCTTCGACTTCGGCCAGCGCCGCATCGGCATGGCCGCCGGCCAGGACGTGACCCGCTCGGCGAGCCCGCTCGAGACCATCCGCGCACGCGGCGGGGAGCCGGACTGGGACGCGCTCGACCGCGCGCTGCGCGACTGGCGGCCGGTCGCCCTGGTGGTCGGCATCCCGGTACACATGGACGGAACCGAGCAGCGGGAAACGCGGCAGGCCAGGGCGTTCGCCCGGCGCCTCGCGATGCGCTACCGGCTGCCGGTGCACGAGGCCGACGAGCGCCTGTCCTCGCGCGAGGCCGAGGGCCTGCTCGCGGACGCGCGGCGCAGCGGCGGGCGCCGCAGGACGCGCAAGGGCGATGTCGATAGAATGGCCGCCTCGCTCATCCTGGAACGATGGCTCGCCGAGCATGCCAGCGACTGATGCCGACCAGGTCGAGCAATGGCTCGACCGCATGGCCGACGAGATCCGCGCCGCCGTGCCGGCCGCGGAGCTCCAGGTCGTGGGGATCCACACCGGCGGGGTACGCGTGGCCGCGGCGCTGCACGAGCGCCTGGACACGAATGCGCCGCTCGGCACGCTCGACATCTCGTTCTACCGCGACGACTTCACCCGCATCGGCCTGCACCCCCAGGTGCGCCGTTCCGAGCTGCCGGTCAGCCTCGAGGACCGCACGATCCTGCTGGTCGACGACGTGCTCTACAGCGGTCGCACGGTCCGCGCCGCCCTCAACGAGCTGTTCGACTACGGCCGTCCCGCGCGCGTCCTGCTCGCCGTGCTCGTCGAGCGCACCGGCCACGAGCTGCCGATCCGCGCCGACTTCGCCGGCACCCGGCTCGACCTCGCCCCCGGGCAGCAGGTGCGGCTCAACCGCGACGACCTGGGCCTGACCGTGCGCGACGCGCGCACCGGGGAGCCCGTCGATGGCTGAGGCGGCGGAGGTGCAGCTCGGGCCCGACGGCCACCTGCGTCACTTCCTGACCACCGAGGGCCTCGGGCGCGAACGCATCACCGGGATCCTCGACCTCGCCGAGTCGTTCGCCGGGGTCAACGACAAGACCATCAAGAAGGTGCCGCTGCTGCGCGGGCACACGGTGGTGAACCTGTTCTTCGAGACCAGCACGCGCACGCGCACCACCTTCGAGCTCGCCGCGCAGCGCCTGTCCGCCGACGTGCTCAACATCAACGTCGCGACCTCGGCGACCGCCAAGGGCGAGTCCCTGCTCGACACGCTCGCCAACCTGCAGGCGATGCAGTGCGACCTGTTCGTCATCCGCCACGGCCTGTCGGGCGCCGCCCACTTCGTCGCGCGCCACGTCGCCGACGACGTGCACGTGATCAACGCCGGCGACGGCCAGCACGCGCACCCGACCCAGGCCATGCTCGACGCGCTCACGATCCGGCGCCACAAGGGCGGCTTCGAGGGTCTGCGGGTGGCGATCGTCGGCGACGTGCGCCACTCGCGCGTGGCGCGCTCGGAGATCCACTGCCTGCGCGCGCTCGGCACGCGCGAGATCCGCGTGGTCGCGCCGCGCACGCTGCTGCCGGCCGGGGTCGAGGAGCTCGGCGTCGAGGTCTGCCACGACATCGAGGCCGGCCTGGCCGATGTCGACGTCGTGATCCTGCTGCGCCTGCAGCGCGAGCGCATGGAGCATGCGCTGCTGCCGAGCGAGTCGGAATACTTCGCGGGCTGGGGCATGACCCCGGAGCGCCTGCGCCTCGCCCGGCCCGACGCCATCGTGATGCACCCCGGCCCGATCAATCGCGGCGTCGAGATCGACTCGGCGGTCGCCGACGGGCCGCAGTCGGTGATCCTCGACCAGGTCACCAACGGCATCGCGATCCGCATGGCCGTGATGTCGCTGGTCACGGGCACCGCGCCGATCGCGCGCGAGGCGGGCACATGAGCGCGCTCGTCGTCTGCGGGGGGCGCGTCATCGATCCGGCGGGCGGCGTCGACCGCGTCGCCGACGTCTGCATCGACGGCGGACGCATCGCCGCGATCGGGGAGGCGCCGGACGGCTTCGCGCGCGCCGAGCGCATCGACGCGAGCGGCCGCATCGTCTGCCCGGGCCTGGTCGACCTGTGCGCGCGCCTGCGCGAGCCGGGCGCGACGCACAAGGGGACGATCGCCTCGGAGTCGCGCGCGGCCGCCGCCGGCGGCGTCACGACGCTGTGCTGCCCGCCCGATACCAGGCCCGTGATCGACACGGCGGCGACCGTCGAGCTGATCCGCCAGCGGGCCGCGGACGCCGGGCGCGCGCGCGTGCGCCCGGTGGGCGCGCTCACCGTCGGGCTCGAGGGCGAATACCTCACGCCGATGCTGGCGCTGGCGAGGGCCGGCTGCGTGGCGCTCGGGCAGGCGGACCGCCCGGTGAACGACACGCACGTGCTGCGCTCCGCGCTCGCCTACGCCGCCACCCACGGCATCACCGTCATGCTGGCGCCGCAGGACCCCTGGCTGTCACCGGGCTGTGCCCACGAGGGTCCCGTCGCGACCCGCCTGGGGCTGGCCGGCGTCCCCGTGTCCGCCGAGACCACCGCGCTCGCACGCCTGCTGGCGCTGGCCGCCGATACCGGCGCCCGGGTCCACGTCGGCCGCCTCTCGAGCGCCGCCGGCGCGGCGCAGCTGGCGCGCGCCCGCGCCGACGGCCTGGCCGTGAGCGCCGACGTGGCGGCCCACCAGCTGCACCTCGACGGAGGCGGACCTGCACGGCTTCGACACGCGCGCCCACGTGCGCCCGCCGCTGCGCAGCGCGGGCGACCGCGCGGCCCTGCGCGCGGCCGTGGCAGAAGGGGTCATCGGGGCGGTCTGCTCCGACCACCAGCCGCACGACGCCGACGCCAAGCTCGCCCCGCTGGGCGAGAGCGCGCCCGGGATCTCGGCGCTGGAGACGCTGCTGCCGCTCGTGCTCGACCTGGCCGCGGGCGGCGCCTGCGAGCTGCCCACCGCGCTCGCGCGGGTCACCGCGGGACCGGCGCGGGCGCTGGGCCTCGAGGCCGGCACGCTCACGCCCGGCGCGCCCGCCGACGTCTGCGTCATCGACCCCGACGCCGCCTGGACGGTCGACCCGGAGCGCCTCCACAGCCGCGGCCACAACACCCCGTTCGCCGGCCGCGAGCTGCGCGGGCGCGTCGAGACGGTGCTGCTGGGCGGCAGCCGCGTCTGGCCCGAGGCGTCCTGAGCGCCACGCCCCCTCGGCCCTCGGTCCTTGGCCCTGCCCCCTACTCCTGCGGCAGCTCGTCCACCTGCTCGGGGAACTCGAAGTCCTCGCCGGACTTGTCCTTGCTCGCGACGCTCTGGATGCCGCCGCCGAAGTTGATGCGCCACTCGAGGTCGCTGCGCGAGTCGGCGTGGTCGAGGGCGGTCTCGAGGTCGATGTGGCCCTGCTTGAAGAGCTCGAACAGGGACTGGTCGAAGGTCTGCATGCCGTCGCGTGCGCCCTTGCCCACGGCCTCGTGGATGTCGTGCACCTGGCCCTTGCGGATGAGCTCGGAGATGTAGGGCGAGTTGAGCATGACCTCGACGGCAGGCACGCGGGCCCCCTTCTTGGTCGGCACCAGGCGCTGCGAGACCACGCCCTTCAGGTTCAGCGACAGGTCCATGAAGATCTGGTTCTGCCCCTCTGGCGGGAACATGTTGATGATCCGATCGAGCGCCTGGTAGGTGTTCACGGCGTGCAGCGTGCTCAGGCACAGATGCCCGGTATCGGCGTAGGAGATCGCGTGCTCCATGCTCGCCCGGTCGCGCACCTCGCCGATCATGATGACGTCCGGCGCCTCGCGCATCGCCTCGCGCAGGGCGTTTTCGAACGAGTGCGTATCGATGCCGACCTCGCGCTGGCCCACGATCGATTTCTGGTGGCGAAACATGTACTCGATCGGATCCTCGACCGTGAGGATATGCCCGCTGCGCGTGCGGTTGCGGTAATCGAGCATCGACGCCAGCGTCGTCGACTTGCCGGAACCGGTCGAGCCGACGACCAGGATCAGCCCCTTGCGCTGGTTGACGATATCGGGCAGCACCTCGGGGAGATTGAGCGTCGAGAGCTCGGGGATGTCGAACTTGATGTGGCGGATGACGAACGAGATCTCGCCGCGCTGGCGGTAGATGTTGACGCGAAAGCGCCCGATCTGCGGCCGCGTGAACGCCATGTTGAGCTCGAGGTCACGCTCGAAGTCGGCCTGCTGGGCCTGTGACATCATGCTGTAGGCCAGCTGGCCCGCTACGCCCGGCTCCAGGCGCTGCTTGCCAACGGGATGCGTGTCCCCCTCGATGCGCATCGCCGGCGGCGCGCCGGTCGTGAAATAGCAGTCCGAGGCGCCCTTGTCGGCCATGTACTTGAGGTAGGGGTCGAGCTTCTCCATTCCCATGTCGGACTCCCGGCGGCTCGGTTACCGCCTGAGCATACCCGCCTGGTCGTCCTTGTCGTCGTCCTCGATGTCGAGATCGCTGACCTCCTCGGTCAGGTCCTTGCCCTTGGAATCCTTGCTCTCGAGCTTGAGCTTCAGGCGCAAGTCGTTGACCGAGTCGGCGTTGCGCAGCCCCTCTTCCGGGGTGATGTCGTCGGACTCGATGAGGTCGAACAGGGCATCGTCGAAGGTCGACATGCCCGCCTCGCGCGACTTCTTCATCAGCGCCTTCATCTCGTGGACCTCGCCCTTGAGAATGAGGTCGGCCATCAGCGGCGTGTTGATCAGCACCTCGACCGCGGGCACGCGCCCGGTGCCGTCGGGCCGGCGCAGCAGGCGCTGCGACACGACGGACTTCATGTTCAGCGACAGGTCCATCAGCAGCTGCTGGCGACGCTCCTCCGGGAAGAAGTTGATGATTCGGTCCATGGCCTGGTTGGTGCTGTTCGCGTGCAGCGTGGCGAGCGCGAGGTGGCCGGTCTCGGCGAACGCGATGGCATGCTCCATCGTCTCGCGGTCGCGGACCTCGCCGATCAGGATGACGTCGGGGGCCTGGCGCAGCGTGTTCTTGAGCGCGATCTCCCAGTTCTCCGTATCGGTGCCGATCTCGCGCTGGCTGACGATGCAGCCCTTGTGGTGGTGCACGAACTCGATCGGGTCCTCGATCGTGATGATGTGCCCGGTCGAGTTGTCATTGCGGTAGTCGATCATCGCTGCCAGCGAGGTCGACTTTCCCGAGCCCGTTCCACCGACGAAGATCACCAGCCCGCGCTTGGTCATGGCGATGTCGCGCAGCACGTCGGGCAGGTAGAGCTCCTCGAACGTGGGGATCTCGTCGGTGATCGTGCGCACGACCATGGCCGTGCTGTTGCGCTGCACGTACGCGTTGATCCGGAAACGCGAGACGTTGGGCAGGCTGATCGCGAAATTGCACTCGTTGTGCGCCTCGAACTCGGCCGCCTGCTTGTCGTTCATGATCGAGCGCACCAGCACCTGCGTGTGCGCCGGCGAGAGCTTCTGGTTCGATACCTGGGTCACCTTGCCGTGGATCTTCATCGAGGGCGGCGCGCCGGCCGCGATGTACAGGTCGGATCCCTCGCGCCCCTTGAGCATGCGCAGGAGATCGTGCATGTACTTGATTGCCTTCTCGCGATCCATCCGGTGCTCCAGGTCCGGGGGTTGATGCCGCGCGGCGGCGGACAGCCTCCTACAGGGCGTCGGGATTGCTGGCCTTGCGCTTCGCCTCCTCCATCGAGACGGTGCCGCGGTTGAGCAGCTCCTTGAGGTTCTGGTCGAGCGTCTGCATGCCGGCCCCCTGGCCGGTCTGGATCGCCGAGTACATCTGCGCGACCTTGTCCTCGCGGATCAGGTTACGGATCGCCGGCGTGCCGAGCATGATCTCGTGGGCCGCGCAGCGCCCGCCGCCGGTCTTCTTCATCAGCGTCTGCGAGATGACGGCACGCAGCGACTCCGAGAGCATCGAGCGCACCATGTCCTTCTCGGCGGCGGGGAACACGTCGATGATGCGATCGATGGTCTTGGCCGCCGAGCTCGTGTGCAGCGTGCCGAACACGAGGTGGCCGGTCTCCGCAGCGGTCAGGGCGAGCCGGATCGTCTCCAGGTCGCGCAGCTCGCCCACCAGGATCGTGTCGGGGTCCTCGCGCAGGGCCGAGCGCAGGGCCTCGTTGAAGCCCATCGTGTCGCGGTGCACCTCGCGCTGGTTCACCAGGCACTTCTTGGACTCGTGCACGAACTCGATCGGGTCCTCGACCGTCAGGATGTGACCATACTCGCTCTCGTTCTTGTAGTTGACCATCGCCGCGAGCGTGGTCGACTTGCCCGAGCCGGTCGGGCCGGTAACGAGCACGATGCCGCGCGGGTAGTCGGAGACCCTCTCGAAGATCTTCGGGCAATTGAGCTGCTCGAGCGTGAGGATCTCCGACGGGATGGTGCGAAACACCGCCCCGGCGCCGCGGTTGTGGTTGAAGGCGTTGACGCGGAAGCGGGCGAGATTCGGGATCTCGAACGAGAAATCCGTTTCCAGGAACTCCTCGTAGGCCTTGCGCTGCTGGTCGTTCATGATGTCGTAGACCATGCCGTGCACTTCCTTGTGCTCCATGGCCGGTACGTTGATCCGCCGGATGTCACCGTCGACGCGGATCATCGGCGGCAGCCCCGCCGACAGGTGCAGGTCGGATGCGCCGTTCTTGACGCCGAACGCGAGCAGCTGGGAGATGTCCATGCGTCCTCCGGATCGAGCGGTCGCGGCAGCCCGCGGGGACTGCCCGGCATCCCGGGCACGGCGCGCGCCGCGCGGCGGGACCGGGAATCCTTGCAAGATTCCCGCCGGGAGACAGCGTACCCGGACTACCGCCGCGCGTCAGTATACGGCGCGGGGCCGGGGCGACCTAGGGCGCGCGGGCCCGCTCGTCGGGCCGGCGCGCCCGCTGGTGCCGCCGCGGGCCGCGCCCGCGCGCAATGCCCCGCATATGGCCTCGTGCGCGGGGTGGGCAGTATCCTTGCAGCCTCACGCCCGCAGGAGGATCCCATGGCCCGGCAGCAGATCGTGTTCATCGGCGGCGGCAACATGGCGCGCAGCCTGGTCGGTGGTCTCGTCGCCGACGGCTACCCGCCGGAATCCATTCGGGTGGCCGAGCCGGCGGCCGAGCAGCGCGAGCGCCTGGCAGGGGCGTTCGGGATCGCGACCACCGGTGACAACGAGGCCGCCGTGGCCGACGCCGACGTGGTCGTGCTCGCGGTCAAGCCGCAGATCATGCACTCGGTCGCGGCCGCGCTCGGGCCCGCGCTGGCGCGGCGGCGCCCGCTGGTCGTGTCCATCGCGGCCGGCGTGCGCGAGCGTGACCTGCGCCGCTGGCTCGGCTACGAGGGGCCGATCGTGCGCTGCATGCCGAACACGCCGGCCCTGCTCCAGAGCGGGGTGACCGGGTTGTTCGCCAACGAGCACGTCGACGAGGGGCAACGCGATGCCGCCGAGTCCATCCTGCGCGCGGTGGGCACGGTCATCTGGCTCGACGACGAGCAACTGATGGACACGGTCACCGCCGTATCGGGCGGCGGCCCGGCCTACTTCTTCCTGTTCATCGAGTCGCTCGAGGCGGCCGCGATCGCGCGCGGCCTGCCCGAGGACAAGGCCCGCCTGCTGGCGATCGAGACGGCGCTGGGGGCGGCGCGCATGGCGCTCGAGTCGAGCGACGATCCCGCCACCCTGCGGGCCAACGTCACCTCGAAGGGCGGCACCACGGCCGAGGCGCTGGCGGCGTTCGAGCGCGCGGGGCTGCGCGAGACGGTCGACCACGCCATCGGCGCTGCCGCCGACCGCGCCGCGGAGCTGGGTGACCAGCTGGGGAGCGAATGATGGGGCCCGGCTACGGCACGGACGCGCTGCAGTTCCTCGTCGGCATCCTGGTCGACCTGTATGCGCTGGTGGTGGTCCTGCGCTTCCTGCTGCAGGCCGTGCGCGCGAATTACTTCAACCCGGCCGCGCAGTTCGTCGTGCGCGCGACCAAGCCCGTGCTCGACCCGCTGCGGCGCGTGCTGCCCCCGGTCGGGCGCTACGACCTCGCGGCCCTGGTGCTCGCGGTAGCCCTGATGGGGCTCAAGATCGCCCTGTTCCGCCTGCTGTCGATCGACTCGGTGGTGATCGGGGGCTATGCCGTGGGCATCGCGCACGTCTGGCTGGGCAGCCTCGCCTGGCTGGCCGTGGTCGAGCTGATCACGCTGTTCATCAACGTATGGTTCTTCGCCGTGCTGATCCTCGCGATCCTGTCGTGGATCGCGCCCGCCGGCCACAACCCGGTCGCCGAGGTGCTCGAGCGCATCACCGATCCGCTGCTGCGCCCGGTGCGCAACGTCATCCCGCTGATCGGCGGGATCGACCTGTCGCCGCTGGTCGTGCTGATCGGCCTGCAGGTGCTGAAGATGCTGCTGATCCGGCCGCTGCTCGCGCTGGCGTGAACGCGGGCCCGGACGATTTCTGCCACTGGGACGGGGCGGACCTGGTGCTGCGCGTGCGCGTCGTGCCGCGCGCGCGGCACACGACGATCGCCGGCGTGCGCGGCGGGCGCCTGCTGGTCCGGGTGCAGGCGCCACCGGTGGGCGGCAAGGCCAACGCGGAGCTCGAGCGCTGGCTGGCGCACTGGTGCGGCGTGCGCCGCGGGGCGGTCGCCATCGAGAGCGGCGAGCGCGGGCGCGACAAGACCGTGCGCGTCGTCGCGCCGGGCACGCTGCCGCTGCATCTCTAGCCCGCATATCTCACCACCCTCCTGCTGCGGTCGCCGATGCGCTCGCTGTGACGGGCCGTACTCCCTCCAGCCGGCTTGACGTAGTGTGCGGCTACGCCGGCGCCGCCTTCCGGTCCGTGCGCCCCGTCACAGCGGCGCCTCGCCGCCCTCGCGACGAACGGTGGTGAGATATGCGGGCTAGGCAGCGCCTGAGCAACGGCCCGGGCACTGCCGAAGCGCCCCGGCGCGGCTGGTATACTCCAGTATTTGCTCACCGGCCGCGTGACCCTGGCGATGCCCGACCCGATCCCCTCCGACTCCGTCGGCGTGGTCGACGCCCAGGCGGCTCGCGTTCGACGAGCCGCTGCCGCTCGATTGCGGCCGCAGCCTCGAGCGCTTCGAGCTGGTCTACGAGACCTACGGCGAGCTCAACGCCGACGCGAGCAACGCCGTCCTGGTCTGCCACGCCCTCTCGGGCGACCACCACGCGGCGGGCTACCACTCGAGCGACGACCGCAAGCCCGGCTGGTGGGAGGCCTGTATCGGGCCGGGCAAGCCGATCGACACGCGGCGCTTCTTCGTCGTCAGCCCGAACAACATCGGCAGCTGCAAGGGCTCGACCGGGCCGAACACGATCAATCCCGAGACCGGCCAGTACTACGGGCCGGACTTCCCGATCGTCACCTGCGGCGACTGGGCGCGCCAGCAGGAGCGCCTGATGCGGGCGCTCGGGATCGACCAGTGGGCGGCCGTGGTCGGCCCCAGTCTCGGCGGCATGCAGGCCATGCAGTGGGCCATCGACTTCCCCGACAAGCTGCGCCACGCCATCGTGATCGCGGGCGCGTCCAAGCTCTCGGCGCAGAACATCGCGTTCAACGAGGTCGCGCGCCAGGCGATCACCTCGGACCCGGACTTCCACGCGGGCCGCTTCTACGAGCACGGGACGATCCCGCGCCGCGGCCTGATGCTGGCGCGGATGCTCGGGCACATCACCTACCTCTCGGACGACGCCCTGCGCGCGAAATTCGGACGCGAGCTGCGCGCCGGGCGGCTCGCGTACACCTTCGACACGGAATTCGAGGTCGAGAGCTACCTGCGCTACCAGGGCCGCAGCTTCGTCGACCGCTTCGACGCCAACTCGTACCTGCTGATGACGAAGTCGCTGGACTACTTCGACCCGGCGGCGCGCACCGGCGATGACCTGGCCGCCGCCCTGGCGCCGGCGCTCGCCCGCTTCCTGGTGGTGTCGTTCACCTCGGACTGGCGCTTCTCGCCGGCGCGCTCGCGCGAGATCGTCAAGGCGCTGCTCGACAACCACAAGCGTGTGACCTACGCGGAGATCGAGGCGAATCACGGCCATGACGCGTTCCTGATGCCGATCCCGCAATACCTCGCCGTGTTCGGCGCCTACATGGAGCGCGTCGCGGCCGAGTCCGGCGGCGCGGGGGCGGCGGCATGAGCCTGCGCCGCGACCTCGAGATCATCGCGGAGTGGATCCGCCCCGGCAGCCACGTGCTCGACCTGGGCTGCGGCGACGGCACCCTGCTGGCGCACCTCTGCGGTGCCAAGTCGTGCACCGGCTACGGGCTCGAGATCGACCCCGACAACATCGCCCGCTGCATCGCCCGGGGCGTGGACGTCATCCAGACCGACCTCGACCGGGGGCTCGAGGAGTTCGAGTCCGATGGCTTCGACTACGTCGTGATGACGCAGTCGCTGCAGGCGCTGCATTTCCCCGACCGGGTGCTCGAGGAGATGCTGCGCATCGGCCGCGAGGCGGTGACCTCGTTCCCCAACATGGGGCACTGGAAGTGCCGGCTGCAGCTCGCGGTCGCCGGGCACATGCCGGTCACGCGCACGCTGCCGCACCACTGGTACGACACCCCGAACATCCACCTGTGCACGGTGCACGATTTCGAGCGCCTGTGCGCCGGGCGCGGCTACGAGGTGCTCGAGCGCGCGGCGCTCGACCGCCATCACCGCCTGACCCCGGGCGCGCGCCTGCTGCCCAACCTGCTCGGCGAGAGCGCCCTGTTCCGCTTCCGCCGCGCCGCCGGCCACGGGCCGGCGGCGGTCACCGTGTAGGGGAGATCTCCTTCGCCCCCGGGGCCGCGGCTTGCGGCTTGCCTGCGCCGCGATTGCGGGGAATCATCGGGCGGCGCCACGGTCTCACCTGCCGTGGACCCTCCCCGCGCCGGGACGACCGCATGAACCGCCCCCTGCTGCTGCTCACTGCCGTCGCGCTGCTCGCCATCCTGCCCGGGCCGGGCCGCGCGGCCGACGGCTCCGCGGTGCGCGAGATCGGCGACTACGCGATCCACTACAACGCCATGCCCGCGGCGCAGCTGGACCCGGGGCTGGCCGCGCGCTACGGCCTGCCCCAGGGCGGCGACCGCTGCGTGGTCACCGTGGCCGTGGTCCACCGCGAGACCGGCGCGATGGTGGAGGCGGGGATCATGGGCAGCGCGACGCGCCCGGACGGGCGCATGCACCACCTCGAGCTGCGCCGCGTGCAGGACGAGGGCGGGGTCTATTCGTCGCGGCGCTGCCGCTGGAGTCGTCGGCGCGGCTGGAGTTCAAGCTCGAGGTGCGACCCGAGCCCTCCGTGGCCCCGCAGACGATTCGCTTCAGCCGGAGCTTCGCGCAGCCGTGACGGGCACTGGTCAGGCGGAGGGCGCCACCGCGTGCTTGGCCTTCATGAACTCGGGGTGGCGCAGGTGGATGAGATCCGCGATCCGCCGCAGCAGCTGCTCCTCGTACTTGTCGATGCGGCCGTCCGCGTAGGCGACCCGCCAGAGGTCCTCCATCAGGCGCCGCTTCTGCTCGAGCGAGTGCGACTCGTTGACCAGGTGGGTGAACTGGTGCAGCGAGGTCGCGTCGCGGCTCTCCTCGGCGGCCAGGCGCACGAGCTCGTCGATCTCGGCGGACTCGAGCGCCAGCGTGTCGTGCAGGACGCTGCGGATCGCCGCCTGCTCGTGCTCGTCGAACTCGAAGTCGGCGCGCGCGATCTCGATCAGCAGCGCGCCGGCGGCGAGATGGCGCCGATGCACCGGGTCGTCGTCGGCCTCCGGCGCGAGGCGCTCGCGGAAGTAATCCTGGATGCGGCTCAGCACGGCGGCGCGCCGCCGAGGCCGGGGATGGTGCCCATGGCCGCGCGCGGGCCGGGCTCAGTTGGCGAGCTGCCGCGGGACGTAGACGCCATCGCGGAAGTCCAGGAAGAGGTCGTCGAGCTCGGGGTGCCAGACGGGCTCACCGCTCTCGTCGGCCTCGAGGTTCTGCTCCGGGACGTAGGTCTCGGCGTCCTCCTCGTCCACGATCACGTAGTACCACGGCGCCTCCCTGCTCGGCGGGCGCTGCCCCGTATTCCGCTGGAACCAGTCGTCGCTGCCCTGGTAGGCCGGATCGACGTCGTAGACCACGCCACGGTAACCGTGCTCCTTGTGGCGCACGACCTGGCCGAGGCGGAAGCTGGCGGTGGGGGCGGGTGCGTACATCGCGTCACTCCAGCGAGGAGACTCGCCATCTATCGTAACAGACGCCACCAGGCGCCCGCGCCCGGCGCCCCCGCCAGCGCACGCCCCGCGCGGCCTGACGCGGGTGCTGCGAAGTCCGGCGACCTGCCGATCGGCGCGCAGGTCGTCGGGCGCCGCTACGACGAGGCCACGGTCCTGCGCGTGTGTGCCGCGCTCGAGCACGCCGATCTCATGGGCGGGCCCGTGCCGCCCGGCCTGTAGCCGCCGGCGTGCCCGTGATAGCGTACGGCGATGCGCAGGCGGACCCGCCCGCAACGGGGGTGCCGCGGCGCCCGGGAGTCCACCCCGCGTATCGCCGATCGGCCCGCGTATTCGCCCATGACCGACAACGCGCTCGCACGCAACCTGGACCACCTGTGCAGCTTCCTGCCCTCGATCGCCGAGGTCTGTCGGCGCATCGGGATCAACCGCCAGCAGTTCAACAAGTACCTCAGCGGCAGCGTGCGGCCGTCGCGCCACAACATGCGCCGGATCTGCGACTTCTTTGGCGTAACCGAGTCCGAGCTGCTCCTCGATCACGATCGGTTCAGCGAGATCATCGCGCTGCGCAAGGGACCGGTGAGCGACGCGGCCGCGGCCGAGCCGCTGGCGCACATCGAGGCGCTCTACCGCGAGTCCCAGAGCCTCGAGCGCTACGTCGGCTACTATTTCCGCTACTTCTACTCGTTCGGCCACCCCGGCCGTATCGTCAAGTCGCTGGCCTGCCTGTCCGAGAAGAACGGGCGCTACTACTGGAAGAACATCGAAATCTGGCGCATGGACGGGCCCGGATCGACCGCGACCACGATGAAGTACCTCGGGCTCGCCGTGCTGCTCGGGGAGCGCATCTGCATCCTCGAATACGAGTCGATGCTCAAGGGCTCGATCACGCAGGCAACGCTGTACCCCAGCTACCAGACGCGGATCACGCACCTGCGCGGCGTGCAGACGGGCGCGCCCACGTTTCGCGGGCGCAAGCCCGGTGCCTCGCTGGTGCTGCTCGGTGCTATCTCGGGCGCACGATCCGGGTACGTGACGCGCTGCGCACGTGCGGACTCTACGCGGACGGCGACCCGGCGATCGCGCCGGGGGTCCGCGACCTGATCCGCAACCGGATCCCGGAGGGCTCCTGGGTGCTCGAGGCCGAGGAGCTCTAAACGGGCCCGGGCGTGCGCGTTCTCTCGCGGAGACCGCAGAACGCGGAGGATGAAGGGAGCAGGGATTGCCCGCGGGGAGAGGCCCTGACATGCGTCCTCGCTCCGCAATTCGTTGCGTCTCTCTGCGGTCTCTGCGATCTCTGCGAGAGAACGCGCAGCGAGCATCCATGAGCCGCGGCACCGGGCATGCCGCGGCGCGTATGCAGCAAACGATTCGGAGTCCGACATGCAAGACAAGGTTGTACTGGTAACCGGCGGCGCCACCGGCATCGGGCGCGGCATCGCACTGCGGTTCGCGCGCGAGGGCTTTGCGGTGGTGATCGTCGGGCGCACGCGCGAGACGGGCGAGCGCGCCGAGGCGGAGCTGCGCGCGATCGACGATCGCGCGCGCTTCTTCACGGTCGATCTCGCCGACGAGTCGGCCGTGTCCGACCTGGTGGCGCGGATCGATGCGGAGTACGGGCGTCTCGACGTGGCGGTCAACAACGCCGGCATCGGCTCGCGCCGCAGCACGGTCGAGTCCAGCGATCCGCCGGGCACACGCTGGGACAAGATGCGCGGCCCGAACCTGGACGCCCCCTATTTCGTCTGTGCCTACACCATGCCGCTGCTCGCGCGCACCGGGGGCGCGATCATCAACATCTCGTCGACCGCGGCGCTGCACGGCAACTGGGGCCTGTACGGCGTCGCCAAGGCCGGGGTCGAGGCGCTCACGCGCATGTTTGCGGCCGAGGGCGGCGCCCGCGGCGTGCGCGTGAACGGCATCAGCCCCGGCTGGATCGCCACCGAGATGGACGAGCAGACACCGGCGAGCGGCTCCGCCGACGGCACCTGGGAGCTGCCGCCGTCGATGCTCGGGCGCGTGGGCTCGCCCGACGAGATCGCGGCGGCGGTGCGCTTCCTCGCCTCGGACGAGGCGTCCTTCATCACCGCGCAGACGCTGATCGTCGACGGCGGCCTCACGGCGACGGACTACCCGTCACGCGCGATGCTGCTCGAGAAGGGCGACAAGATCTCGTCGGGGGCGAAATGATTTCCGGGTGGCAGTGGCCCCGGCCCGAGCGTCCGTGCTCCTGCCAACGGCCGTAGATCGGGTAGCCGTAGGCCGGTTTCGGGCCGGCGCCCGCGCCGGCCCGACGCCGGCGTCGGCCTGCGGCCGAAACCGGCCTACGCATTGCTGGTGCAAGTGTCCCGCCCGGCCCCTCTGGCGCAATCACCACGGCGCGGCGCCGGGTCCGTGAGCTGGCTGACGTAACGGGTGCCGGGCTGCTGCCGCGGACACCGGGATTCACACGATCGACATCCCCTGACGTGCCTGGCGCCTTGGCGAGAGTGCGCGCGCACGGCGCGTCGGCATCCACCGCCGCCGCGCCAGGAGCTCCGGGCTACGATTCGATGTTGAGCGGGAAGTGGCAGGTGTACGATTGCCCCTCGCCCGCCTGGGTCAGCACGGGCGTCTCGGCGCGGCAGCGCTCGCGCACATAGGGACAGCGGGTGTGGAACTCGCAGCCCGTGGGCCGGTTCATCAGGCTGGGCACCTCGCCGGTGATCTCGATGCGCTCGCGCGCCGCGTCCGGGTCGGGCTCGGGTGAGGCCGACAGCAGCGCCTCCGTGTAGGGGTGATGCGGGCGCTGGAAGATCTGGCCGGTGTCGCCCTGCTCCACGAAGCGCCCGAGGTACATGATCGCCATGCGGTCGGTGATGTGGCGCACGACATTGAGGTTGTGCGTGATGATCAGGATGGCGACGCCGAGCTCGTCCTGGATGCGCGCGAGCAGGTTGAGCGCCTCGCCCTGCACGGACACGTCGAGGCCGGCGGTCGGCTCGTCCGCCAGGATCAGCTTCGGATCGAGCGCGAGCGCGCGCGCCAGCCCCACGCGCCGTGCCTGGCCGCCCGAGAGCTGGTGCGGGAAGCGACCCGCGAAATCGTCGGTCAGGCCGACCAGGTCGAGCAGGCGGCTCGCCTCCGCCCTGAGGTCGCGGTCGCGGTAGCCGTGGATCCGGAACGGCTCGGTGATCAGCGAGCGCACCGTCATTCGTGGTGACAGCGAGCCGGCCGGGTCCTGGAACATCAGCGCCATGTCGCGCCGGAAGGGCGCGTAGTGCCTCGCCCCGAGGCCGGCTAGCTCGTGGCCGCGAAAGCGCACCGAGCCGGCGTGGACGGGTATGAGCCCGTTGATCGCGCGCGCGATCGTCGACTTGCCGGATCCGCTCTCGCCGACGAGGCCGAGCGTCTCGCCTTCCCGGATAGCGAACGAGACGCCACAGACGGCGTCGATGTACGGGTCCTTCACACCACGGATCATCGCCCGCAGCGGGCCCATGCTGCGGAATCGGACCTGCAGGCCCTCGACCTCGAGCAGCGCGCTCACGTCGGCGCCTCCCCGTCGGTGTCGAGCAGATGGCAACGGGCGTAATGGAGCACGCCGCTGCCGGCGACCTACTCCGGCGGGTCCTCGCGGACGCAGCGCTCGAACGCGCGCGGGCAGCGGTCGCCGAAGATGCAGCCCGGGGTGATGTGCATCGAGTCGGGGACGTCGCCCGGGATCGTCGGCAGGTGGCGGGTTTTCTGCTTGATGCGGCCCGGGTCGCACTCGAGCAGGGCGCGCGTGTAGGGGTGGCCCGGATTGTGGAACACGTCCTTGATCTCGCCGCGCTCGACGACCTCGCCCGCATACATCACGACGACGTCATCGCAGAGCTCGGCGACCGTGCCGAGGTGGTGCGAGACGAACAGGATGGAGCAGCCGATCTCCTGCTGCAGGTGCTCGTCGCGCAGCACCCCCTCCGACTCGCCGCTGCCGCGCAGGTCCACGCGCACGCAGGCATAGCCGTGGGCCGCCACCACCGGGTGCATCTGCGCGTCGCGCGGCAGGGTCGCGTCGTTCTTGCGGTAGGGGATGTACTCGAGGATCGCGGGGCACGGCTCGCGCTCCGCGCCCTCGGGCAGCCAGACGCGCGCGCCCAGCCGGCAGCCGTCTGCCATCGGGATCTCGACGTGCTCGAGCTCGCGCACGCGGTGGGCGCCTTCACGGGTGGTGCTCATGCGTTTCTCTCCGGGTGACCGCCGTCCAGTGCATTATCAGGCACGACAGCGCGGTCTCTTGACAATTTCGCACGGCCTCGCGGATCGACACCTGATCGGCGTCACCATGCGTCACGTCGGGTGACGCGATGGGGTATCCTCGGGGCGTGGGCAACGCGCGCGACGCGCGCTTCGTCTTCTACTGCAATCTCGGCTGGCGTTCGGCGCTGGCCGCGCAGACCGCGGCGCACATGGGCCTGGCCCCGGTGTGCCACATCGGCGGCGGCTACACGGCCTGGGCGGAGGCCGCGCTGCCGACCGAGTACGCCGAGCGCTGAACGAATGCATGGCACAGCGCGCGGGCTGCGCGCCGACGGCGTGACCGTGGTCCCGGCGACGCATGGCATCGGGGCGGGCGAGCTGATGGCCGAGCGCGTCGGCCTCACCCGCAACGGATGGATCGGGCCTCCCGCGGGTACCCGGCGGGCCGGCGATCGCCACCGCCCGTCGCGGATGCGCCGGCCGCGGCGTTGGAACACGAATGCGGCCGGCGCTACCGTTGCCGCGCCGCGCCACGGAACGGAGCCGCGCGCCGATGCTGCTGATCCCCTTCGACCGCCCGATCGACTGGCGCCGCCCGCCGGTGGTGACGCTCGCGCTGCTCGTGGCCAACCTGCTGGCGTACCTGCTGTTCCAGCTCGACGACGGGCGTGAGCTCCACGGGGTCAAGTCGCACTACTACGAGTCCGGCCTCGCGCGGATCGAGCTGCCGCACTACCGCGACTATCTCGCGCGCCAGGGCGCAGGGCGCTTCCTGGACGCCTACGGCGAGCGCGTCGACGACCCGCGCGCGCCGTGGTTCGCGCGCCTGCACGGCGACGACGCCTTCCTGCAGCGCCTGCACGCCGGCGCGGTCGTCACGCCCGCCGATCCCGCCCACGAGCGCTGGCAGCGCCTGCGCGCGCAACACGCCGAGCGCCTCGAGGGCACCACGGTGTGGGGCCACGGCCTGCGCCCGGCGGCGGCCTCGGCCCCCGACCTGCTCAGCCACATGTTCCTCCACGGCGGCGTGTTCCACCTGGTCGGCAACATGGTCTTCCTGGTGGCGCTCGGGCTGCTGGTCGAGGTCGCGCTCGGCGGCCTGGTGCCGGCCGGCCTCTGCCTGCTCGGCGGGCTCGGCGCCGCGGGCCTGTTCGTCAGCCGTTCCGCCGGGGACAGCGTGTCGTGCCGCTGGTGGGCGCATCGGGCGCCGTCGCGGGGCTGATGGGCCTCTGCGGCGTGCTCTACGGGCGCAGGCCCATCCGCTTCTTCTATTTCATCGGCGTCTACGCCGACTACGTGAAGGCGCCCGCGCTGGTGCTGCTCGGGCTCTGGCTCGGCAAGGAGGTCTTCCAGTTCCTGCGCTACTCCGAGCTGAGCAACGTCGCCTACACCGCCCACATCGGCGGCCTGCTGACCGGGGCGGCGGCGGGCGCCGCGGTACGCTTCGGCACGGGTGCGGTCGACGAGGCGGCGCTGGACGAGCCGCGCGCGACCGAGGCGTTCGAGCGCCGCCTGGCAGAGGCGAACCGAGCGCCCTGGCCGCGCTGGAGCCGAGCGGGCGCGGCCGCTGTTCGAGCGCCTGGCGCGCGAGCACCCGGGCCACCCCGACGTGCTCGACGGCCTCTACCGCGCATGCCGCTTCGCGCCCGAGAGCGAGGCATACCACGGTGTCGTCCAGCGCATCCTGGCGCTCGAGCCCGCCGACGAGGCGACCGCGGAGCTGCAGGTCACGGTGTTCCGCGACTACCGCCAGGCGTGCCCGGCCGCGGGCGCGTGTCGATGGCGCGACGATGCAGCGCATGATCGGCCTGCTGCTGCGACGCGGCTCGGCCGACGAGGTCGAGCCACTGGTGCGGGCCGCGCTCGCGCATCCGCAGCGCTTCCCCGGCATCGCGGAGCACGCGCTGCGCCTGGCGACGCGGCTGCTGCACGCCGGCGAGCGCGCGCGGGCGCGCGCGCTCTACACCGAGCTGGGCAAGCGCTTCCCCGGCACGCGGGCCGGGCGCGAGGCCACGCGGGCACTGACCGAGATCAGCCCGGTGACCGCCTCGCGCAGTGTGCGCGCGCGCCCGCCACCGGGTGGTCCGGGTAGCGCTGGAGCAGGAAGTCGGCGATCTGGCGGGCCTTGTCCGGCTGGTCCAGCGACTCCCAGAAGATGCGCGCGACCTCCAGGTACAGCGGCGGGATCGCGGCGCTCTGCGGGAAGTCCCTGTGGAAGCCGTTGACCATGCGCACGGCCCGGCGGTACTCGCCGCGCTGCACCAGCATCTGCATCAGCGGCTCGTAGTCGCCCTCGCGTCCGGGCCGCAGCCCGGCGTCCACGCTCGTGAGGTCGATGTAGAGCTCGGTCGCCTCGCGCATGCGGTTGGCGTCGATCAGCTGCCCCAGCAGCGTGCCGCCGTTGTCGATCAGCTGCCTGTCGCGGTCGGTGAGGCGCAGCACCTTGTGGCGCTTCTGGCGCAGCGTGATGGCGTCGTCGGGATACTCCGACAGCATCGCCTTGAGCCGGTCCGCGGCGGCGTCGTGGTTGCCGGCCTCGATGGCCTCGTCGACCGGGGCGAGGATCTCGCCCCAGCCGTCATCCTCCTCGGCCAGCGCGTCCGGCGAGAAGCCGACGCGGTGGTGGTACTGGAAGATCAGGTAGCCCATCAGGGTTCATAGAAGCGGAAGAAGTTCTGCGCGAAGCCGGCGACGAACGCGCGCGCGGCGATCGGCAGCTCGCGCCCGAACATCGCCATCACGGTGCCCGAGCCACCATTGAGCAGCAGCACGAGAGCGAAGACCGCGAAGTACGGCCAGCCGATCGAGAACGCCACCCGGAACAGGACCGCCGGGTTGAGCGCCGAGGCCATCGAGCGCTCGATCGCGAGTGTCATCACGATCGCGGGCAGCAGCGCGAACGCCGCGATCGCGAACACGACGGCGGCCGGCGGGAACACCGAGCCGATCGCCGCGCCGGCGAGCATCAGCGCGACGATCACCCCGAGCTGCTTGAACGGCAGCTCGTAGCCCTCCAGCAGCGTCTCGCGGTCGAGCGGCGGCGGCGTCAGGTAACCGTGCGCGGTGCGCTCGAGGATGTCGTAGCCGTACTTCACGGAGAAGACCAGGGCCACGAGGCTGGCACCGAGCGCGAGCAGCAGGCCGAACTGACCGAGCCCGGTCAGGTTGAGCAGGAAGGCGTTGAGGAACGCCAGCGCGACCAGCACGAGCAGCGCCGGCGGGGTCAGCGCATAGAGGAAGAACCGCGGCATGCGGTTCCAGAACGGCTCGATCGTGACCTTGCGCTGCTGCATTCCCTGCCCGTGCGTCGGCGCCGGCGACCGCGAGTATGGTCCCCGTCGCGGGGGCTGTCAGTGCCCGCGGGCGATGCGCCGCGGGTCGGCCGGTAGCGGCGCGCCGACGAGCGGCGCAACGAACGCGCCGCCTGCTAGACTCGTGCGCCCTGGCATGGCCCCCGGAGCAGCACTGCATGGCCGTCACGCGCGCCGCGACGCAGGCACCGGGCGACAGCGCGCCCCTGGTCGGGATCGCCTTCATGTGCGCCGGTGTGCTGTGCCTCACGATCAACGACGTGTTCGCGAAATGGCTCGGCCAGTTCTACCCGGTGCCCGAGGTCGTGTTCTTCCGCATGCTGCTGGCGCTGCCGCTGATCGCGGGCGTCGGGCTCGCCTTCGGGGGGCGGCGCGCGCTCGCGACGCGGCGACCGCTGGCCCATCTCGGGCGCGGCCTGCTCGCGACCTGCGCCGCGCTCACCTTCTTCCTCGGGCTCACCCTGCTGCCGCTGGCCGAGGTCAGCGCGATCGCGTTCACCGCGCCGCTGTTCGTCACCCTGCTCGCCGTGCCGCTGCTGGGCGAGCGGCCGCACCGCGCAGTGGGCGGCCGCCGCCGCCGTGGGCTTCGCGGGCGTGCTGCGGATCGCGCCCGGGCTCGGCGGCATTCTCGCTCGCCGCGCTCGCGCCGCTCGCCACCGCGGTGTCCTACGGCATGCTGATGCTCACCGCGCGCATGCTCGGCCGCGAGACGATCTGGGCGACCCTGTTCTACGCGACCGCGGTGCCGGCGCTGATCACGGGCACGATGATGCCGTGGTTCTGGGAGACGCCGTCGCTGGCCCACGTGCCGTGGCTCATCGGCTCGGGCTTCTTCGGCGGCCTGGCGATGACGCTGATCACCCACGGCTTTCGCATGGGGTCGCCTCGGTGGTGGCGCGTTCGGCTCGCCGGCCTCGTCGACAACCCCTTGTTCGGCTGGCTGATCTGGGGCGAGCTGCCCGCGCTGGCCTCGGTCGCCGGCGGCCTGCTGATCGCCGCCTGCGGCGCCTACCTCGCCTGGAGCCAGGCACGCGCGGGCCGCCGGCGCGGCACACCCGAGGCGCTGCGCCCGCCGCGCGGCGACTGCGAGCGCGGCGCGGCACAGCCCGCGTGGTGCTGATCGCCCCTTCCGGGCCGGGATCCGCCAGCGATCGATGCCCGTCGGCGCGCCATGCCGACCGCCGCCTGTCTGCCCGCAGCACGCTGTTCTGCCGCGTGGTGCTGCCCGTCGCCTGGATCGGCCGGCGGCTTCGGCGCGGCGGCGCTCGCGCCCTGGCTGGGGGCGCTGGGCGCGGGCTCACTCGACGCCGTCGGGTGGCGCCGCGACGGCCTGTTCCTCGCGCTCTGGGCCATCGGGCGGGCTACCTGCTCTGGTTCGCGCGCCCGCTGCGCGACGTCTGGATCCGCGGCGACCAGCTGCGCGTGCGCGGCCTGTTCGGCGAGACGAGCATCCCGCTCGACGCCATCGATCGCGTCGAGGACAGCCGCTACCTGCGCCCCAAGCTGATCCACGTATTCCCGGGACGCCGCCCCGGTCTCCCCGAGCGCGTCACCTTCATCCCGGCGCTGCGCCGCTTCCTGCCGGTCGGTCCCCACCCGGTGATGCGCGAGCTGCACGCCGCGGTCGGGCGCGACGACGAGCAGGACCCGTGACGCCGTAGCCCGCGGAGCCGAAGGCGGCATCCGGGCACCGATCCGTGCCCGCCGGGGATTCCCGCGTACGGGCTGCGCCGCCGGCTCGAAGAAGACGCAGCGGCGCTCACCCGCGAGACAGACGTGAACACCCGTATCGCGCGCGTTCGCCTTCGGCGAAAACGCGCCTACGGTTCATTCATCCGCCGGAGGCGAACTCACCCTCGAGGTCATCGCGCGGCGCCCGGAGGGCGCCGTGGCCATCCATGTCGGGCGATGCCGATGATCGCTGCCCGCCTGGATCGCCACGGCCGTTGCCACGCTGCGCTCGCAATGACGTTGCTGCGCCGGCCTCGCGATGACGGGAGTGCCGTGGGCGGGCGCGGGATCATGTCCGTGCGCAGCCCGCGAAACGAAGCGCAGTCCGGGGCGACCCGAACCAGACGCCGGATTGCGCCCGCGGCTGCGCGCCACGTCGCGCGGACCGCGGCTCGTGTCGCCGGCATCCCCTTTCTCGCGGTAGACCAACAGGACCGTAGCCCGGATGGAGCGAAGCGGAATCCGGGCAACGCCGAGCGCGACCCGGATCCCGCCCGCGGCTGCGCGGACTACGCCCCTGTGGTAACCGCAGCCGGCCGCCGCGCCACCAGCTGCGCCTCGTCGCGCAGGCCGAGGCCCGTGTCGCCGGCGTCGCCCTCCTCGCGGTAGACCAGCACGCGCAGCGACGCGAACAGCGACAGCAGCTCGCCCTCGGCGAGCCGGAACTGCTCGCGGCGCGGTCCGCGGCCGGTGGTCGGGTGCGCGTGAAGGTCTGGTAGTAGAGCAGGCCGCCCGGGCGCAGCGCGGCGGCGATCGCCGACGCCAGCTCGCGCTCGAGGAAGCGGCTGACGACGATGACGTCGAACGACCCCGGCCCGGGCGGGGCCGCGAGCACGTCGCGCACCTCCGCGGCCAGGGGCAGGGCCTCGGCACGGGCGCGCGCGTCGAGCCGCTCGATGGCCGTGGCCGCGCCGTCCCAGGCGCGCATCGGCCACGGCGGGCGAGCAGCAGCGCGTTGCCGCCCGCGCCGCAGGCGAGGTCGAGCGCGGCGCCGCGCGCCGGCAGCAGGTGGGCGTTGTCCGCGAGCACCGCCGCCGGCCGCGGCTCGCTGTCGGGCCGCCGCGCGTGGCGCGCCTCCCAGTCGGGACCCACGCTACCGCCCCGGCCCGCGCTCAGCGGTCGAGCAGCTTGCTCGCCTCGTAGCGCAGGCGCTGCTTGGCCTCCTCCTTCTTCTGCTCGAGCTCCTGCTTCTTCTGCTCCTTCTTCTGCTCGAGCTCCTGCTTCTTCTGATCGACGCGCTCCTGCGCCCGCTGCTCGAGCGCCTCGGTCTCGCGCTCGACGCGCTGGCGCAGCTCGCGGCGGATGCGGTCGGGCAGCTCGCGCGCGCCCGCCTCCTCGAGGCGCGCGATCACCACGCGCGTGATGCGCTCGATCAGCGCCGCGACCGTGACCCCGCCGCCGTCCGTGCCGATGTCGCGCAGCTCGATCGTCGGCAGCTCGAGCTCGAAGCGCCCGCGCTCGCCGAGCTGGGCCCGAGGTCGACGCTGGCGCCCACCCGGCCGGTGGCCACCGAGGCCGACCCGCACGCGCGGGCCCGCGCCGCCGGTGCCAGCATCGCCCGACGCGCCCCGTCCGTCACCGCCCGTGCCGCCGAGGTTGTCGAGGATCCGCTTCAGGTTGACGCCGCTGGCGGTGCGCTCGAGGCGCACGTGCAGGCCCTCGAGCGTGATCTCCGGGATCTCGATGACGTCGCCGAACAGCGATCGCACCCGCACCGCCACCCGGCCGCGGTCGAGGCGGAACACGGGCTCGCCGGAGAAGCCCTCGGGGTTGGCGACGCGGAAGCCGTCCATGCCGAGCCGGCCGGAGAACGGCGACACGCCCATCGAGTCGAGCTCGACGGGTACGCCGAGCGCGCGCGTGCCGCCGCGCTCCACCGCCGCCTGGGGCGGATGCGCGGTCGAGGTTGAGCGCAGGGAGCGCCGCCGACGATGATGACGAGGGCGGTGAGGACGATCAGCAGGACGCGTTTCATGGGGCGTTTCCGGTGGTATGGGGGCTGCGCGCGATGCGCAGGCGAGCATAGCAGCCGCGGCCGCCGGCGCGGCGCCGATCAGTGCTCGTGCTGCCGGTCGCCGCCGTCGTGCCCGTGGGCGTCGTGGGCCGCGTGCGGCGCCATAGCCGCGCAGGCGGTTGTAGCGCCGGACCTGCTCCGGGGTGAGCACCGCGCCGCTGCTCGAGGTGCGCCTGCAGGTGGGTCGTGCGCAGCCGGCCGCGGGTCTCGGCGGCGCGGGCGACGGCCGCGGCGACCGCCTCGGCATCGGGCGTGCCGTCGGCGAACAGCCGGTCGAGCGCCCGCTCGCGGCGCACCAGCTCCTCGCCCAGGGCCGCCGCGCGCGACTGCATGTCGCGGAACAGCGCCTCGGTGCGCGCGCGCTGCCCGGGGCTCAGCCCGAGCTCGCCCGCGAGCTCGAGCGCACGTGCGCCGGCCCGGGATGGCCGTTGAGCTCGGCGGCCCTGGCCATGCCCTTGCCCTCGCCGGCGAGGTACCCCTGCACCTCCTCGGGCGACAGTGACGCGATCGCGCGCGTCTCCTGGCCGGCGTAGGGCGACTCCGCGGCGGCCGCCGGCGCGGCCGGGAGCGCGCCCAGCGCGAGCAGGAGCGTTATCGGGGCGAGGCGCATCATGGCAAGACCCTCCTGGAGTGCACGCTCGCATCGTAACGCATCGGATTGACCGGATTCCGGCTTCGCCTCCACGGGCCACGGCCGCCTGGGACCACGTCATCAAGAGGCGCCCACGAGGGCGCCGCGGCAATGGAGGCGCGTCTTCGCCCGGCGCCGCAAGCGCCGGGCGAATGCGCGCATGAGCCCAACGCCACCCGGCGCGACCCGCGTGCGCCTCGTTGCCATTCGCGGTCCTCCCTCGCGCGCGGATGCCTATCCCGAGAGCAGCCGCGGCAGCCAGAGCGTCAGCGCCGGGAACAGCAGCAGCAGCGCCACGCGCCCGATCTCCACGCCGAAGAACGGCATGACGCCGCGGAAGGTCTCGCGCATCGGCACGTCGGTGGCGAGCGCGCTGATGATGAACACGTTGAGGCCCACGGGCGGCGTGATCAGCCCGAGCTCGACCACCACCAGCGCCAGGATGCCGAACCAGATCTTCAGGTCGGCGGTGGACATGCCGAACGCGGCCGTCTCCGCGACGGCGTGGTCGCCGCCGTTGATCACCACCAGCGCCGGCCAGAGGAACGGCACGACCACGAGGATCATCGACAGCGAGTCCATGAAGCAGCCGAGCACGATCAGGATCGCCAGCATGACGACCAGCATCGTCCAGGGGTCGAGCCCGGTCGCGCCGGCCCAGGTCGACAGCGCCGCCGGCAGGCCGGCACGGGTGAAGAAGCCCTTGAGCACCTCGGAGCCGAACAGGATGAAGTAGATCATCCCGGTGGTGACCGCCGACTGCTTGAGCGCCGCGACGATGCCCGCGCCCGTCAGGCCCTCGCCGAACAGGCGCAGGAACAGGCCGTAGGCGAGCACGGCGAACACGCCGACGGCCGCGGCGGGCGTGGGCGTGAACAGCCCCATGCCGAGGCCGAGGATCAGGCTGGTGAAGATCACCAGCACCGGCACCAGGCGCACGAGCGCGCGGCGGCGCTCGTCGGGCGGCATGGCCACGGCGGGCGGCGCCGTCTGCGGGCGCAGCTTCACCGTGAGCGCGATCACCGCCATGAACAGGCCCACGGCCAGGATGCCGGGCAGGATCGCGGCCTGGAACATGTCGATGATCGAGGCCTCGACGATGATCGCGTAGATCACCAGCGCCACCGACGGCGGGATCAGGATGCCGAGCACGCCGCCGGCGGCGAGGCTGCCGGTCGCGAGCCGCGGCGCGTACTCGAGGCGGCGCAGCTCGGGCAGCGCCACCCGCCCCATGGTCGAGGCGGTCGCGAGCGACGAGCCGCAGACGGCGCCGAAGCCGGCGCAGGCGCCCACCGCGGCCATCGCCACGCCGCCGCGCAGGCGCCCCATGATCGCGTTCACGCCCTGGAACAGGTCGCGGCTGAGATTGGCCTCCGAGGCGAGGTAGCCCATGAGCACGAACAGCGGCACGACGGAGAGATCGTAGTTCGCCGCCGTGCCCCACAGCAGCGTCTTGTACTGCGCCAGGTAGGGCTCGAAACGCAGGTACGGCGCGACCAGCGAGAGCGCGTAGTTGCCGCCGATGCCGACGGCCACCATCGCCAGGCCGACCGGCATGCGCAGGGCGAGCAGCCCGAACAGCACCACGAGCCCGCCGACACCGATGGCCTCGAGCTCACCCATGCGCGGCCTCGCGCCGGCGCAGATCGACCAGGCAGACCGCGGCCCAGAGCACGAGCGAGGCGATGCCGGGCAGGTAGAACGGCCACAGCGGCCAGCCGAGCACGCGCGAGAGCGCGCCGTCGGCCCGCGTCTCCACCATCCCGTGCGCCATCTGCCAGGCGAGGAACAGCGCCAGCGCGGCCATCAGCAGCTGCCAGAGCAGGTCCAGCGACCGCTGGACGCGCGCGGGCATGAGCGTGTCGGCGAAGATGTCGACGGCGACGTGGCCGCGGCGCGCCTGGCACCAGGGCAGGAGCATGAGCACGGCGGCGCTCACGCACAGGCGCACGAAATCCTCGTAGCCGGGCAGGCCCGCGACGTGCGCGCCGAACAGGCGCGCCACGCGGTCGAGCGCGAACGCGCCCACGTTGGTCATCGTCACCGCGACGATCGCGAGCAGCAGGGCGCCGCCCGCGATCGCCCAGGCGGCGGCGACGCGATGCAGGAGCCGGTGCATGGGGGCGACGTCGGCCGGGTCCGGCGGCCCGCGCGGCCGCCGGGCCCCGGGCTGTAGTCCGAGTGCTTCGCGATCGAGGCCCTGGCCGCCTCGACCAGGCCCTCGCCGTCGATGCCCCTCCTCGGCCTGCTCGATCCAGCGCTCGGTGACCTGCGCGCCGCGCTCGGAGAAGGCCTCGGTCTGCGCCGGCGTGAGCTCGACGACCTCGCCGCCCGACTGCCGCTGGAGGTCGCGGCCCGGCTGCTCGACGCGGTTCCAGACCTCGCCCATGCGCCGCGCGAGGCCGCGCCCGGAGTTCTCGTCGATCACCCGCTGCAGGTCGGCGGGCAGCGACTCGTAGCGCTTCCTGTTCATGCCGAACAGGAACACGCTCGTGCCGAAGCGGTCGCCGCCGGCGCCCACGATCGAGTACTCGGTGAGCTCGTGGATCTTCAGCGGCGGCACGATCTCGAACGGGATCAGCGCGCCGTCGACGGTGCCCTTCGACAGCGCCTGCGGCAGCGCCGGCACCGGCATGCCCACCGGCTCGGCGCCCCAGGCCTCGATCATCCAGGCGCCGGTGCGCGAGGGCGTGCGCAGCTTGAGCCCGCGCACGTCCGCCGGGCTGGTGACCTTCGTCTCGCGCATGTGCAGCGCGTTGCCCGCGTGCACGTGCACCAGCAGCGGCTTGATCTCGTCGTAGTCGGCCGCGATCTTGTCGAAGTTGTCCTGGATGGCGAGGTTGGTGGCCTTCGCGTCACCCTGGTGCACGTTGGGCAGCTCGAACACCTCGGTGCGCGGGAACACGCCCGGCGTGTAGCCGATCAGCGTCCACACGATGTCGGCGGTGCCGTCGCGCGCCTGGCGGTAGAGCTCCGGCGGCTTGCCGCCGAGCGACATGCTGGGGAACACCTTGACGTCGATGCGCCCGTTGGAGTCCTCGCGCAGCTGCTCCGCCCAGGGCAGGATCAGCTCGGTGTGTGCCGGCGACTTCGGGCTCAGGAAGTGGTGCACCGTGAGGGTGACCTCCTGCGCCTGCGCGGTGGCGGCGATGGCGAGGCCGGCGAGCGCGCCGGCGGCGGATGTCAGGGTGCGGTTCATGTCGTCACCCCTCGCGAAGCGCGATCCTGCCGGCGCCGCGGCGCGCGCCGGCCCGGGTCGCAGGTACCGGGGCGACGGTAAGCCAGCGCCCGTGCTCACGCGAAACGACGCTTCCCCGCGTACGGTAACCGATCCGTTGACCGGGCGCCGGTCACGGCAGGTCGACGGTCGCGCGCGCGGCCGCCCGCCGATTCATTGCCTTCGGGTTATGGTACAAAGGCCAGGCGTCACTTTACATGACCCCTGGCCCGTCTGCAGGCTGCGGACGGGCGCGCGGGACGGGGATCGCATTGCACGCGCTGCAGGCCAACGGCGTCTGGATCCACTACCGGCGCACGCGCACCGGCGGCGTCGCCGCGCCCGCCCGGGCGCTGGTGCTCGCCAACTCGCTCGGCACCGACCTGCGCCTGTGGGACGACGTCGTCGCCGAGCTGCCGGCCGGCCTCGACGTGGTCTGCTACGACAAGCGCGGCCACGGCCTCTCCGAGGCGCCGCCGCCGCCCTACACCATCGCCGACCACGCCGACGACCTGGCGGGGCTGCTCGACGGCCTCGACATCCGCGGCGCCGTGATCGGCGGCATCTCGGTCGGCGGCATGATCGCGCTGTCGCTGGCGCTGCGCCGCCCGGAGCTGGCGGCAGGGCTGGTGCTCATGGACACCGCCCACCGCATCGGCACCGCGGCGCACTGGGACAACCGCATCGCCGCGGTCGAGCGCGACGGGCTCGACGCGCTCGCCGACGACATCATCGCGGGCTGGCTCTCCGAGCGCTTCCGCGCCGAGCAGCCCGGCGCGGCGCTGGCCTGGCGCAACCTGGTCGCGCGCACGCCCTCGGTCGCCGGCTACAACGGCACCTGCGCCGCGCTGCGCGCGGCCGACCTGACCGACGAGGTGGCGCGCGTGGCGGTGCCGACGCTGTGCCTGTGCGGCGCGGACGACGCCTCGACGCCGCCGGCGCTGATGCGCGAGCTCGCCGAGCTGCTGCCGCGCTCGCGCTACGTCGAGGTGCCGGGCACCAGGCACCTGCCCTGCATCGAGCAGCCGGCGACCGTCGCCGGGCACATCGGCGACCTGCTCGAGGAGACGGCGGGTGGCTGACGGGCGCCACGGGCAGGGCATGGACGTGCGCCGCGAGGTGCTCGGCGAGGACCACGTGGCCCGCGCCGAGGCCCGCAAGTCCGAGCTCGACCGCGAGCTCCAGGAGCTCATCACCGAGACCGCCCGGGGCAGCGTCCGGGCCCGCCCCGACCTCGGGCGACGCGAGCGCAGCCGGCTGACCATCGCCCTGCGGGCCGAGGGTGCCGGCGGAGACGACCGATGCCCCGGTCGACTGGCAACGCCGCGCCGAGCCCGAGAGCCTGCTCGCGGGCGCGCACGCGCTGCTCGACCGGTTCCTGGCGCGCGCCGGCGACGGCGCCGACGCGGGTCCGCGGTAGCCGGCCCGCGGCGCCGGCGTCAGCGCGACAGCGCCTCGAGCCTCGCCCGCACCTCGGGATCCCGATCCGCGGCTTGGGCGATACGCGTGTACTCGCCCACGCTGAGGCCGGCATCCTCGACCGCCGCGACCATCGCCCGCTGCGTTTCCGCCTCGAGCGCCGCGGCGTCATCCGGGGCCTCGCCCGGGTCGTCGATGCGAGCGCTGTAGTCCTCCTGGAGCTCGAGCACCTCCTGCTCGGCCACCGCGAACGACTCGAGCTGCGCGTCATCGAGCTCGTCGAGGACGGCCTGCGACTCGCCGCCATCGCTGCACGCGCCCATGACCAGCGCCAGCGCGACGACCGCGCCGGCGCCGTGCGCGCGCGCCCCTGCCCTGCTCTCGTGTGCCATCATGCGACTGCTCCCCGGAGCGTACCTGCGCGACGCCCCTGTACAGCACCAACAGGCGCCGCGGGCATCCGGTTCCCCTTGTCGCGGCCGGCGGCGTGGAGGCGGACGTGAACGGCGATCGCGACCTGCGGCACCTGCGCCGCTGCGTCGAGCTGGCGGAGGCCGCGCTCGGCGGCGGCAACGACCCGTTCGGCTCGGTGCTCGTCGCCGGCGACGGCCGCGTGCTCGCCGAGGACCACAACCGCACCGCCACGGGCGACCCGCTGCTGCACCCCGAGATCGAGCTCGTGCGCTGGGCCGTGGCCCGTCTCGATCCCGCCGCGCGCGCGGCCGCGACCGTGTTCACCTCGGGCGAGCACTGCCCCATGTGCGCCGCGGCCCAGGGCTGGGCCGGCATCGGGCGCGTGGTCTACGCCACCTCCTCGGCGCAGCTCGCCGGCTGGCTCGCCGAGATGGGCGCCGTGCCGCCGCGGGTCCGCGGCCTGCCGATCGAGGAGATCGCCCCCGGCGTGCGCGTCGAGGGCCCGGTGGAGGCGCTCGCGGAGCCGGTGCGCGCGCTGCACCGCCGCTACCACGGGGCGTGACGCGACCCGGGCGGCCCGCTGGCCGCGCGCAGCGCGGGCCCGTCAGGCGTGGAGCGCCACGTAGGCGCCCATGGCGACCATGCACACCAGCTGCACGAAGAAGAAGCCGAAGCGCGCCGCCGCGACCGGCTCGCTCTGCTCGAGGACGACGTGGACGAGCGTCTGGCAGACGCGCGCGACGATCAGGATCAGCGCGAGCGTGTCGAGGACCGCCGCCTGCACGCCGGAGGCCACGATCGCGACCACGATGGCGCCGTAGACCACGAGGTTCTCGACGCAGTTCGCGTGCGCGCGCATGGCGCGGCGATAGCGCTCGTCGCCCTGGGGCAGGTCGGCGCGCCATTCGCGGATCGACGCCTGGCCCGCGAGGATGCGGCTCCAGCGGTAGACGCCGACGCTGGCGAGCAGCGCCAGCACGGTCCAGCCGGCGAACGCGAGCAATACCCAGACCGGTATGGACATGGGGTCTCCCCGGTGCGAAGCACCCCGAGCCTAGCAGCCTGTCGGACTTGGGCCCATCTACTGCGGCGCGTGCGATCGGCATAGAGGTCGAGCTGCTGCTCCTTGATGCGGTTCTCCATGTCACCGCGGGCGCAGTAGAGCTCGTCGTAGAGCGCCTGCGCATCGCCGGCGAGGCTGGTGATCACGAACCGCGCGTTGCGCCCGACGCCGTTGTGCTCGGCCTTGACCAGCAGCCGGCTCGAGCGCTTCCACGAGCGCGCGCGGTAGGGCTGGTCGTGGAAGTGGCGCACAGGCTGGCCCCGGGCGTGGTATTCGCGCTCGGCGGCGTCGAGCAGCGCCGCGCTGAGGCGCTTGAGCCGGTCATTGGTGGCAAAGCCCAGGATGTAGTCGACGCCCAGGCGCTGGCAGGCGTGGAGGATGCGCGGGGTGCAGAAGCCGGCATCGCCGCGCAGCACGATCTCGACGCCGGGCCAGCGCGCGCGCAGCGCACCCACCAGCAGGCGCAGGATCGCCGCGGCGTGGTGGGCGCCATGGCGATACGAGGGGCGCAGATAGCTGACCAGCAACTGATCACCGCAGAACACATACAGCGGCAGGAAGCAGTGGCCGTCGTAGAAGCCGTTGAAGTGGCGCCCGATCTGCTCGCCGTGCACCCGGTCATCGGTGGCATCGAAGTCGAGCACCAGGCGCCGAGGCGGCGCGGCGAACGACGCGCAGAAGCGCTCGAACAGCGCCCGATGCGCCGCCCACGCAAAGCGCGTGTCCGCGCCCTGCTCGAAGCGGCACAGCGTCGACGCCGAGGCCAGCGGCTCGACGCGCGACACCGCCGTCTGGAACGCGGGATCGTCGCGCAACGCCTGATGGTCGTTGAGATCGCAATAACCGAGCGCGACACCGAACACCCGCTGGCGCAACTGCGCCGCCAGCGAGTGCTCGACATAGCGCGGATCGCGCTCATCGAGCAGCGATCGACTGACCCGGTCGAGCAGCCCCAGCAGCCTGTCGGACTTGGGCTCACGGGGCGCGCCGGCGCGGCTGAATCCGCCCGGGCCCGTCGTGCGGATTGCACGATGGCGCGGTTGCGAGCGAGGGTGGCCGATGGACACCGCCATGCAGTCCCTGCCCGAGGGTTACCGGGCGCTCGTGGTGGGCGCGAGCGGCGGCATCGGCGCGGCCGTATGCGAGGCCCTCGCCGCCGATCCGCGCTGCGGCGCGCTCATCGGCCTGCACCGGCGCTCGGAGCCGCCGCTCGAGCTGACCGACGAGGCCGGCATCGAGGCAGCGGCGGCACAGGTGCGCGATCGTGTGGGCGCGCTCGAGCTCGTGTTCGATGCCACCGGCGCGCTGACCGTCGATGGCCACCCCCCGGAGAAGACGATCCGGCGACTGGACCCCGCGGTGATGGCGCGCGCCTTCGCCATCAACGCCATCGGCCCGGCGCTGCTGATCAAGCACTTCGCGCCGTTGCTGCCGCGGGGCGCGCGGGCGCTGTTCGCCACGGTCTCGGCGCGCGTGGGCTCGATCGGCGACAACCGCCGTGGCGGCTGGATCTCCTATCGCAGCTCCAAGGCGGCGCTGAACCAGATCGTGCGTACCGCCGCGATCGAGCTCGCCTTCCGCCACCCGCAGGCGGTGCTCGTCGGCCTGCAGCCGGGCACCGTGGCGACACCGCTCGCGGCGCCCTACGCCGACCCGGCCGCCACCATCACGCCCGAGGAGAGCGCGCGCCGCCTGCTCGGCGTGCTCGACAGCCTCGGGCCGGGCACGAGCGGCGCGCTGGTCGATCACCGCGGCGGCGTCATCCCGCCCTGAGGGCGCCGCGTGGCGCCGAGTTGCGTTACAGTCGCGTGCAGGCCCCCCGCAGCGGAAAACCGTGGCAGCAAGAGAGAACTTCCGGCTCCAGGCGCGTCTCCTGGTCGCCGCCGACAACATCGCGCTCGACGCCATCCTCATGGTCATCGAGGACGCGTTCGGCCCCGGCTCCGTGAAGTCGGGGCCCGACGACGACGGCAACGTCGTCGCCGAGATCCACTGCGCCGCCCACGAGGTCGATGCGCGCCGGGTGAACTGGCTGCACGAGCAGCTCGGCATCCTGGCGAAGTACATCCTCGAGGCCACCGACGTCACCTGCGCCGACGATACCGGCCGTGAGCAGTCCTACCGCCTCGAGCCCGCCGGCCTCGACACGCGCCCCGCGCGCGAGCCTGTCGCCGCCGACGACGACAGCGACGAGGAAGCCGCGGCGGCGCCCGACGGCAACGACGCGGAGCCCGCCACCGCCGGGTCCTGATGGCCGGGCCGCCCGGCGGCGCCGGCGGCTCAGCGCTGGCGGCTGAACAGGCGCGGGTTGGCGCGGATGAACGCGTCGATCCAGCGCTCCAGGAAGGACGCGTGCCCCGCCGCCCGCGTGTAGCCGTATCCCAGCACGGCGATCACCAGGGCACCGAGCGTGTCGACGATCAGGTCCCACATCGTGTCGACCAGCCCCGAGGGATCGCCGAGCATCGGCTTCTGCATGTTCGTGCCGAGCAGGCCGTCCATGGCGAACTCGAAGATCTCCCAGAGCGCGCCGATGCCGACCGCGAACAGGAAGGCGAACAGCGCGACGAAGCCCGGCTTCATGCTGACACCGATGTCCTCGGTCTCGTTGAGCACGTGGACCAGCAGGAACCCGATGATCCCCAGCAGGAAGCCCGACCCGGTGTGCAGCGCGACGTCCCACCACCAGAAGCGCGTGTAGTAGCCGTGGACCTCGCCGAGGAACAGCGACGCGAACACGAAGCCGATCGCGAGCAGCACGAACTCCGGCGGGATGAACACGCGCAGGAACCTGGCCAGGAACAGCGGCACCAGCGTCACCACGATGATGCCCGTCGTGGTCACGGCGGTGAGCCACTGCTGGCCCCAGGCCGCGAGCGCCAGCTCCAGCACCAGGATCGCCTGCAGGGCAATGGTCGCGCGGCGATGGATCGATCGGCTGGGCATGGGGCTCCCGGCGTGCTGCGCGCGCCGGGGCGGCCGCCCCGGCGGGGCCGCGATTCTACGCGCGGCGCGCGAGGCCCCTTCCAACCGGCAGCCCGTGTCCGCAGCGGGCGGTCACGCGTAGCCCGGATGCAGCCCGAAGGGCGGAATCCGGGAGATCGAGCGAGCCACGTAGCCGCGTAGCCCGGATGCAGCCCGAAGGGCGGAATCCGGGAGGTCAACCGAACCGCGTAGCCCGGATGCAGCCGAGTAGCCCGGATGGAGCCCAAAGGGCGGAATCCGGGAGATCGACCGAGCCGCGTAGCCCGGATGCAGCCGCGTAGCCCGGATGCAGCCCGAAGGGCGGAATCCGGGAGGTCGACCGAACCGCGTAGCCCGCATGCAGCCCGAAGGGCGAAATCCCGGAGGTCAACCGAACGCGTAGCCCGGATGCAGCCCAAAGGGCGGAATCCGGGAGGTCGACCGACCCGCGTAGCCCGGATGCAGCCCGAAGGGCGGAATCCGGGAGGTCGACCGAGCCGCGTAGCCCGGATGCAGCCCGAAGGGCGGAATCCGGGAGGTCGACCGAGGCGCTGGAAGAAGGATCCGGGCCTGCGGAGCTCGGCTGCTTGGGTCAGCGGGGGCTGGTCGCGACGCCGAGCGCCTTGTCGAGCTGCAGGGCATCCAGTCGGCCCTCGTAGTAGCCGGCAACCCGCGCCCGCTGGCGGTACCCGAGCGCTGCATAGAACGCCAGGCCGCCCGGGTTGTCGGCGCGGACCTCGACGCGCACGCGCCGTATACCGGCGACCAGCGCCGGGCGCTCGAGCCAGGTGACCAGGCGGCGCCCGAGCCCGCACCCCCGGTGCTCCGGACACACCCCGAGCAGCACCAGGTGCGCCGCCGTGTCGCCGTACTCCATGATCCCGAAGCCGGTCACCGCGTCACCCTCGCCGGCCACCACCACGTTCATCGAGGGATTCGCGATCGCCCCGCGGATCGCGCGCGGGTCGTAGCGCCAGCGCAGGCCGTGCTCGACCAGGTCGCGCGAGAGCCTGGCGACCGGGCGCGAATCGCGCCGGCGGGCCAGCCGGATGGGCGGCGTTACGGGCATGGCGTCCTGTATCGGCTCGTGGCGACGGCTACCGGGATATCCCCCAGGACGGGGCTTCCTGCGTCAGGATTCAGTGTACCGTCCCCGGAACCCGCTCGCTCCAGCGTCCTGATCCGCCGACGCGTCGGCGCTCGCTTGCTGTTGCTGGCTGGCGCCCAGCGCCTTGCACATGAACGTGGCGGACGCCGGACACAGGTCCACGAATTGCGCTGAGCTTGCGATGGAAGCGGGCGCCGAGTCTCGATCCGCAACTTCGTAGCCGAGCCGAGCGAAGAAGTCGGATGCCGTCGTCGTGAGCAGATACAGGGACTCCATGCCGTTCTCACCTGCCCATGCTTCCGCCTGCGCCACCAACTCCCGGCCGCAACCCGCTCTGCGCGATCCCCTCCCCACGACCAGGGAGCGCAGCAAACCAATCGGCCCATGTGATTCCACGCCGACAACGCCGATGATACGACCACCCTCACGCATCCCAAGCAATACTGTCCCACTTGACGTGCGCAGGTCTGCAATCGGAAGCCCCTCGCTTGCGAGCAACTCCTCGGCTTCACCATTCAAGTCGATTGGGTCGATATCCATCTCTGTGGCGGCCAACCAGGACTATCAGCCGTGCGAGGTGCGAGCGTCGTCTGCATGGCGTTGCCGGGCATCTTGGTATATCGCGAGCTCGAGACCGTACTCAGCAAGAAGCGGCTCGAGGACCGAATCGCCCTTTGTACAGATCACCACGGACCGAATGGAGGCCCGACCGAAGCTTCAATCAGCCGGGCCCAAAATAGGGTCTGGCCCATAACGGCCATTCCAAGTCTCCGCGCCTTCGCGGGATTCCGGGGACAGTATAGAATGGCACATACTTTAGGAAGTGGTAGCCCGGATGGACTCCGGAAGCCGGCATCGGAGCTACGGCGCTGCCGGCCGGGAACGCCGAGCTCCAGCTCGGCAGAAGCACCCGCCAGGCCGGGCTGGAGCCCGGCGCTCCCAGCCGGGATCACCCCGCGCACGCCGAGCGCATCGACGCAGAAGTTTCCTACGATCCCGTAAGTAAGTGCCATTCGGGACAGTATACTGATCTCCCCGAACTTCTCCCGGAGAGGGCGCACGTCCTTCTAACGGCACGATCGATATACTGTCCCCGGAACTCCCAACTGGATGAACGCGCGCCCCAACCTCAGGCGGGCGCGGGCTCGTCGCCGAGCGCGGCCGACAGCGCCTCGATGTGCTCGGGCGTGATGCCGCAACATCCGCCGAGCACGGCCGCGCCGGCCTCGCGCCAGCGGCGGCACGCAGTGACGAAATCCTCCGGCGAGAGATCCCTGAACACCCAGTGCGGCATCTCGAAGTAGCCGGACTCCGGGTAGGCACCGACCGGCCCGTCCCACTCGGAGCGCATGACCTCGAGGGCCTCGTCCGTGGTGGCGATCTCGTTGTGCATGACCAGCGCCACCCGCGCGCCGGTCGCCATCAGGCCGCGGGTGAGCTCGGCGAGCGTGTGCTCGTGGCGGGTGTAGCCCACGAGCGAGCCGTTCACGCGCTCGACCGACATGCCGACCCACACGGGCAGGCCGGTGGCGACGGCGGCCTCGGTCGCCTGCAGCGAGACGTCGAGATCGCGCATCATCTCCATGATCAGCAGATCGCAGCCCGCCTCGGCCAGCACCCCTGCCTTGTGCGCGTAGAGCGACCGGACCCGTTCGGGTTCGAGGTGGGTCCTGCCACCACGATCGGTGCCCTTGTGGACCGCGGGCATGACCGACACCGAGCCGGCGACGGCAACCGGCGCGGACGCCACCCGGTCGACGGCCTCGCGCGCGAGGCGCACGGCCTCGCGGTCGATGCGCTCGATCTCGTCCTCGCGGCCGTGCGCGGCGAACGACAGGGGGCTCGACGCAAAGGTATTGGCGATGACCACCTCGGCCCCGGCGCGAATGTAGTCCTCGTGCACAGCCCGCACGGTCTCGCCGTGCGTGAGATTGGCCATGGCGCACCAGAACTGGTCGTTCATCGGGACGCCGCGGCGCTCGATGTCGGTCCCGGTGCCGCCGTCGAGGATGATGAGCGCCCCGGACTCCAGCTTGCGGGCCAGGTGATCGTACATTGGAGGTCTCCTGAATCGTGTGTGAATTTGTGGAATTTGGGGACAGTTACCGAATTCGCGCATCACAACGCGACGTCGAGCTGCGTCCGCGCCCTCGCCAGCGTGTCGTCGAAATGCTGCTCCAGCGCCGCGTCTAGAAAGGGTCAGGTCACACAATCAAATAACGCTGTACCACGGCTCTTGTTGGATTGTGAGACCTGACCCCGTAGTACCTTGTTGGATTGTGGAGACCTGACCCCGTAGTACCGGATCCGTAGTACCGATCTCCGCATCCACGTTCTTCTTGACGACGATCGGCGGACCGGCGAACAGCCGGTCGAGCGCCTGCGCGTCCAGCTTGAAGCGCTGCGCCATATGCTCCCGGACCTCTTCGCGGCTCGGTCCGTCCTCGAATTCGTTGAGGAAAACGACGCGCGACAGGTCATCGTCGGCTACCGGTCCGTCACTCATGCCTCGATCCGGGCCTTTCGAACAATCCGAACGGCGGCAATCATATACTGGCAGACCGCGGCGGCCATACCGGGGTATTCCTCAGCCCGAGCCAGGGCGCTCGCCGGCGCGAGCCAGCGCATCGTGGCAACCGTGTCGCCGGAGGACCTCACGCGTAAGGCCATTGTTCCATGCCTGCACGATGATCTGCGAGCGGAACAGCTCCCAAAACTCCCAGAGCACGACCACCGCGATCATCATGCCGCCGACCACCGGCGCGCCCGCGGCGATCGCTGTCAGCCCGCCGAGAAAGAGCGCGATGTTCGCCGCCGCGCGGCCCCACCTGCGCAGGTACAAGCGATGGATTCCCAGCAGGAAGAACCAGTTCAGGACGGCGTACGTATCGGGGTCACACAGATTCCGGTTGACATCGAGATGGACCGCCCTGCGGACATCATCCGGAAGTTCTCGCACCGCCTTGCGCAGGCGTTCCTCCTCTGTCAACGGCGTCCTGGTTGAGCATCATCAGTTACCTTCGGCACCGGATCGAGGCACCTGGCCGGGCTGTCGCGCCGCCGGCATGCACGTATTCGACCGCACGCAAGTGCGAGGCCCCGGCGCAAGCCGAAGCGGGCGATGGCTTGCTCGGCGTACGCCGAGCAACTCGGCTCTGAAGTTGCAGTCGACGCCGAACCAGCGTAGTCCGCCACCCGTGGCGCGATAGCGCGCGATCGCGGCCAGGACCAGGCGCTGCATCCTCAACGCCCCAGCGTCACGATCATCGCCTCCACGCTTCCAGAACAGCCAGAATCGCTTCTGCTCGAGTACCTGGAACACCACCTGCCAGCCCTCCGCCGCCAGCGCGTTGAGTTGGGTCTCGATCTTCTGATCGGCAACCCGGAAGCGCCGAGCGCTATCGTGCCGCACCCGCCCTCGACGATATACACGATCTTGTACTCACGGTACCGCTCCTCTGCCATGGCACGTCCCCCTCGGCTTCCGGGTCGCGCGGGCTCACAGGTTCGGGCCAGCGCACCAGGCCCCGATGGGTCAGGCCGAGGCAGCGCTGGCAATGGAATCGCTCAGTTGGGCGGCCGTTCGAGACCCCTCCCACTTACCTCAGGAATCTCCCGTCGCGTTCAAATCGCTATGGTCCACACAACGGCATTGCTCAGCCGCCGCGGAACCGCGCAGCGGTTGTCGCCGGCAGTGTTTTGTCATGGCTATCCACCGTCCACGCGCTTAAGGGAATTTGGGGACAGTGACCGAATTCGCGCACCACGGCGCGAGCGTCGAGCTGCGTCCGCGCCCTCGGCCAGCGTGTCGTCGAAATGCTGCTCCAGCGCCGGGTTCGTGCCGCGGACAGCCTGGAGTCACCTGCTCTCGCCCAGTCGAGCACTCGCGGCGCCGCTCGACCGGCCAGTCCGGCGGCGGCGCTTCGCTGACGGAGCCCACGTTGGCGATCTCGTCGCCGAGCTTCACCGAGGAGGTTGCCCTGCGCGTACCAGGTGGGCGCGCGTGCTCGATCTGCACGGCCTTGCGCTCCTACCTCGGGCAGGGTCTTCGTCGTCCGCGACCTTCCCGGACGACGCCCGCGACATCCCGTCCGAAGCGCGCCTTCAGCTCCTCCGGGGTCGTCTCGGTGTCCTCGAGGGCGTCGGTGCAGGATCGCGGCCTGGTCCAGGGTGGTCGGGTCCGTCGCGCCGCGGACCCGGGCAACCACCTCCGCCACCTCGATCGGGATGATCCGCACGACGGCGGCGCCTCTCGACGCCCTTGCGGCGCTGGTCGCGATGCTTGTCCGCTCGCGAAATGCAGCGCGCTCAGGATGAGTGCAGTCGTATTCTCTTCAGGCACCCGCCCGTCGCGTCCGTAGGTCGCAGCGGTCACGTGTCTGGCTGCGGGGCGAAGCCTCGGTGGCGCCGGCGCTGCTCGTCGACGGCGGACGTCGATCCGGCGAAGGCCAACTCCGACAATCAGGACGAAACGCCTGTTCTTTGGATTGCTGTACCTGACCTGTTGCCCCGGTCGATTGTGAGACCTGACCCCGTCGCCCCCGTACGCACCCACCGAAGGCAGACCCGCGCCGGCCATTGCGTCGCGGAATCCCGACTTCGTAAGCCAGTTCCGATCCACGACCTTAGCTTCCTCGCTCCACTGGACGTAGCTTATTAGCTCCTTCCCACGCCAGACACCAGTCCGAACATCTCGAGCATTCCACCTCCACTGGACTTGGGTAGGCGCTCTATGTGCCTCCCTGAAGGACCCTTCTCCTACAGACTTGCCACAAGATGAATATCACCAGATAAGACGCATTCCTTTAACGACGACAGTGGCCAGTTAGAACTCCGGGTCCAGCGAATTTCCCACTAACTAACCGGTACATCCTCCTTTCAAATATCGACGAACAGCGGACGTTGGGTGCCGGTAAACGCCACCGCTCTGCCAAAAGGCCACATGTGACATGCCCTGCTTGTTCCCAGCGGGTCCAAGAAATATAAATCCCGACGAACGGCTTCCCCGCCGTAACCAATTGCACTTTGCCTACTGATGCTTTCTTTATTAGGCTTCCTGTTTACGCGGTACCCGCCAGCGCCCACAAATTGAACCGCTCCCCTTCCTTGGGCGGGAACGATCAGCTTCATCTTCTGATACTGTCTGGCCCGCCGCTCCCGCAGTTGAGGGATTCCGAGCGTGGCAGCCTTCGCCGCAGGGTAAGCGTTCCGGCACACAACGCAAGCACCAATATCGAGAAAATGCGCTTGCCAATCATTGGCTTTCTCCATAACGATGAAACGCAGCCGCCGCGAAACCGCGTAGCGGTTGAGCGGTCGGCTGCAGCGCATGGTTATGTTCCACCACCATCGACCATAATCCACTTACCGTATTGATCGCCAGCGCGGATGGCACTCAACTTTAAACCACTGATCGAACTTTTGCAGCGTGCGATTTTTGGGCCACAGACCTTCATCGGTATACCAATCGTCAAGCCCCGACTCCCAAAGTGCGCCGAAATTATCCTGCACCCATCGGCGGATATCCGCGTCGGTATCCGTGTTTTTCATCGCTCACTAGGTAGACCATCCGCTCTCGATTCAGAGCGTCAGTTGAGGAAATCGAGGTTCCCTCGGGATCCGGGTCCGCCGCATTGATCCGTAGCCAAACCAGCCGGCTCTTTTTCACTCAGGATGAGCGGCTGCCCCGGTTAATCATTTGGAGTTCGGAGAATAACCCAGGCTTCCCTTTGCAGCTACTCTTCCCTAGCATCCCAGTCTGCAAAGTTCCGGTCACCCTCCCCGGAACTCCTGTCCCCCGAATCTCACATCCGTCGGTAAGCGTAACAGCGAACACACATTCCCGGGCCGAGGTTGTCGCGCGAGCATGGTGCCTCCTGTTTTGGCAAGGAGGGTTCGCGATGACACGTAACGAGCGACGGGCATTCTGGCATGGCCACTTCGAGGCGTGGTCGGGCGGCGAGGAGTCGCAGGCGGCCTACTGTCGCCGCCACGGACTGTCGCCGATGAGCTTCTCGCAGTGGAAGCGCCGCTTCGAGCGCGAGCGATCTCGGCGACGCTGGATGGAGAGGGCGAGCGGGCGGCGCTGGTCGAGGTGGCGCTCGCCGACGGGCAGGCGCCTGGCCCGGACTTCGGGCGTGACGGTGGCCATCGACGCGCGGGTCTGGCTGCGCCTGAGCCGCGACTTCGATGCGGGCGCGCTGCAACGCGCGGTGGCGGCGCTGAGCGATGCTGGGCGCTGATCCGGCGGCGAAGGTTTATCTCGCCGTCGGGGTGACGGATATGAGGAAGTCGATCGACGGCCTGGCGGTGCTGGTCGCTGACGTGCTGGGCGCGGATCCGCTGTCGCGTCACTTCTTCGCCTTCTGCAACCGCGGCCCGCGACAAGATCAAGATCCTGCAGTGGACCGGCACCGGCTTCTGGCTGCACTACAAGCGCATCGAGCAGGGCCGCTTTCACTGGCCGGGCGTCGACACCGACGAGCGCTGCCGGGTGCTCACGCGCCGCGAGCTGGAGTGGCTGCTCGAGGGCTTGGTCGTCGAACAACCCGCCGCGCATCAACATCTTGGGTGTGACCGGGTCTGCTGAGCGTGCGTGCGGGGCCGGGCTTGCACGCCCCGCATCGATGCGTATGCTGCGCCCATGGTCGATCGCGCTGAAGCCCTGCCCGACGACGTCGCCGCGCTGCAACAAGAGGTGGTGCAGCGGCGTCGGGAAGTCGAGCACACGCGCCACGAGAACCACGAGCTCAAGAAGCGCCTGGCTTGGTACGAGGAACAGCATCGCCTGAGCCAGGCCAAGCGCTTTGCGGGCTCGGCGGACACGCCGCCCGAGCAGCACGCGCTGCTCGACGAGGCCGAGCGCGAGGTCCACCGCGAGCGCACCCACGCGGTCGCCGGCCACAAGCGGCGCAACAAGGGCGGTGGCGGGCGCGCCCCGCTGCCCGATCATCTGCCGCGCGAGGTGGTGGTGCACGAGCTCGAGGCCGGCGCGTGCACCTGCGGCTGCGGCGGTGCGCTGCATGTCGTCGACACCGAGGTCAGCGAGGTCCTCGAGCAGGTGCCGGCGAAGCTCTATGTCGTCGAGCACCATCGCCGGCGCTACGCCTGCCGGTGTTGCGGCGAGGGGGTGCGGCGTGCCCCGGCACCGGCGGCGCCGATCCGCGGCGCGCGCGTCGGCCCGGGGCTGCTGGCGGCGGTGGTGGCCGGCAAGTACGTCGAGGCGATGCCGCTGTACCGCATGGCCGCCTTCTATCAGCGCCACGAGGTCGATCTCGAGCGCCAGACGCTGGCGCGCTGGATGCTCGCGGCGGCGCAACTCGCCGCGCCGCTCATCGACCGCTTGCACGCGCTGCTGCTGACTCGATCGGTGATCCACGTCGACGAGACCCCGGTGCAGGTGCTGCGCGAGGCCGGGCGTTCGGCGAAGGCCAAGTCCACGATGTGGGTCTACGCCTCGGGCGGTCTCGACCCGCCGATCCGCCTCTACGCCTACCAGCAAAGCCGCGGCAGCGAACATCCGCGGCGCTTGCTCGAGGGCTTCGCCGGTTATCTGCAGTCGGATGGCTTCTCGGGCTACGACGCGCTGGCGCGCGCGCAACCGGCGATCACCGGCGTGGGCTGCTGGGCGCATGCGCGGCGCAAGTTCGTCGATGTGCAAAAGGCGCAGGCCGGCGCCGCGCCCGAGGGCGAGGCGGCCCGGTTCCTCAAGCTCATCCGCGCGCTCTACCAACTCGAGCAGCGCCTGGCCGATGAGACCGCCACTGAGCGCCGGCGCCAGCGCCAGCGTCGGGCCGCGCCGATCCTCGAGCGCATCGCCCGGCGCCTCGAGCGAAGCGCGCCGCGCGTGCCACCGAAAAGCCTGCTCGGCAAAGCGATCACCTACACGCGCAAGCAGTGGCCGCAGCTCGTGCGCTACATCGAGCACGGCGAGACGGCGATCGACAACAACACCGCCGAGCGCGCGATCAAGCCGTTCGTGATCGGGCGCAAGAACTGGCTGTTCGCCAACACGCCGGCCGGCGCCCGCGCCAGCGCGAACCTCTACGGGCTGATCGAGACCGCCAAGGCCAACGCCGTCGAGCCGTACCATTACCTCGCGCATCTGTTCACCGAGCTGCCGCAACGCAACCTCGACGCCGGCGATCCGATCGACGACCTGTTGCCCTGGAACGTGGATCTGCCCGATCCGGCCGCCAACTGAGCCCGACATGGAATCGATCGCCGATCAACGTGCGTTGGGTAGCGTTAACGCCAGCATATCCCAGTCAGTTTCCCGTGATCCCCGGAACTCCTGTCCCCGAATCTCACATCCGCTTCGTTCGAGCTGTGCCGCGTCACGCAGAGTCAACATGCTGGAGGAAACAACATGAAGCCTCACTCACTTCGCACTTCTAGTTATGTGGATTCTGGAATTTCGCCAATTACTGTCTTCCCGACCCGGACAAATAATGATATTCATTATCTCTCCTTTTGGACACAGTCCCGGGCAAAGTTAAACCTCATGCCCATCAATACTCAATGATTAAAATCATCGACCATTTGTAGCCAAACCGTCTTGTCGCCAGGAACTCGGCCACTACCTCCATCTCCAACGCCGCGACCTTGTGGGCCACAGCGGATTTTCTTTTTTCCATCTTCGTCCTCATCTTGATAACTTACAAATTTCCTTTCGATGCCGGACCCATTGGCGACCTACTTTTTTTCCAACACTCGCCAAAATCGCCTTCACCAGCTGTCTTTTACCACCTGCAACCTCCCGCGTCACGAGCGCTATATTATCGGGCCGAAGGTTCCCCATCCTTGCAAACGGACTTCATATGGTCTCTGTCGTACCCTCCTTCACCAAGCGGAGTCCCAGTGAAATAACACTCGTATTTCTGTGCCGCAAGAATCTCCGCGACATCCGGGTGTACACGCCCGGGGCCGCTTCCTCCAATTCCCGTTCCGTTTCCTTCCCTCTTTATTTGCCTTCCAATTTCTCTAAAGCAGGCGTGCGCGGTACTAAAGTCGCTGAAATGTCCTCTATCAGATTCGTCAACGGTCTTGGCATTCTTGCGAAGATCAGCTTCTCCGAATAGACCGCATCGGATTCCTTGTCTGAGACGACCGTTTTACCATCGACGTGATGAAATGAGCATTGAACCACGCCCCCACAACGGAGTGACCGCCCTGGGTTTTCCCGGAGAGTGTTTGACGCGAAGCCCGGCCACCATGACCAGTCCGCTTGTCGGCGACCTGGCGTCGCCTCGAGCTCCCGCCACCGGCCTCAGTGGCTGATGACCTCGGGCTCGGGCCAGTCCCGGGACAGTAACCTGTACACCTCGTCTTTGCGACTTAGTTCTTTCCCGGACTCCAGGTCGGAAGCTTCCGGTTACTGTCCCCGGAACTCTAGCCTCACCATCGTCGCGCCGAAGTGCCACCCGCGCCAAAAGGGCCAGTACATGAACGACACACGAAGCCGCGCGAGGTCACGAGCGTCGGTTTGAGTGAATTGTTGGGTGTAGGCCAGCATCTGACCGACATGCGAAATTCCTCATAGACAAGATGCCCATAGCCCCATAACACCGTGCCGGCGACCGCCGAGCAATTACTGCGGCATAGATCTTTCTATCCACCCGCACTACGGTTTCCTTGTAATACCAATACGACTTGCCATCTCCTGCATTTATCACTTCACGTCGAGCGCGAGCGATAGCAGAGCGCCCAGCCGTCCTTGGCCGCCAGGTGCGATCATATATTCGTTTCGAAGGAGTGGTTTCTGTTAATGCTGTTCAGATGTCCGCTTTTCATCAGTTCGAGATGTCCCCTGATCGTCAGTTGATGGTTTCGGGTTCAGAGGTCTCGGCAGCAGGCTCCTCCTCGGTTTCAGTGGTCGTCGGACGGGCTTTGCCGAGCAGTCCGGCCTTTCGTTTTTCCTTGAGCCGGTAGCTCTCGCCCTTGATGTTGACCGTGGTCGCGTGATGCAGCAGCCGGTCGAGGATGGCGGTGGCCATCACCGGATCGCCAAGCACTTCGCCCCAGTCGGCGAAGCCCTTGTTGGAGGTCAGGATCAGGCTCGCCTTCTCGTAGCGGCGGGTCACCAGGCGGAAGAACAGGCTGGCCTCGGTGCGGTTCATCGGCAGGTAGCCGAGTTCGTCGAGGATCAGCACCTTCGGATACGTCAGCTGCTGCAGCACCCGGTCGAGGCGCTGTTCGGCGCTGGCCTTCCTCAGGCGCGTGAGCAGTTCGTCCAGGGTGAGGAACATCACCCGGTGACCGGCCTCGACCGCCTTGATGCCGAGCGCGATCGCCAGGTGCGTCTTGCCCACGCCGGGCGGGCCGAGGAACACGACGTTCTCGCCGCGCTCGACGAAGGCCAGGCCGGCGAGCTCGCGGATGACCTTGCGCTCGATGCCGGGCTGGAAGTCGAAGTCGAACGCCTCGAGCGTGTGCGCCTGGGGGAAGCGGGCCTGGCGCATGCGGGTCTCGGTGCCGCGCACGCGCCGCGACTGCCACTCGGCGCGCAGCGCCTCGGCCAGGAAGGCGCGATAGTCCAGATCCTTCTTCGCGGCCTGCTCGCACACGGTATCGAGCTGATCCGACAGGGCCTCCATCTTGAGCTTGTCCAGCAGGGTCTCGAGTTCCATCAGCCGATCTCCGCGTAGTAGCCCAGCGATCGGGCCTCGACCCGGACCTGCTGCCACAGGGCCTCGTGGTGCTCGGCGACGGTGACCTGGCGCCGATCGCCTTGGGCCTCGCGGTGGCGCGCGACGACGACACCGTCGCGGTCGGCGAGTTCGATCCAGCCGTCGAGCGTCACGCGCAGCGCCAGGCGCTCGCCCACGAGATGACCGGGCACGCTGTAGCGCACCCCGTCGACCGCGACATAGGCGTCGAGACTGACCGCCCGATGACCGTGATAGGCCGTATCGAAGCGATCCCGCGGCAGCGGGGCGAGATGGGCGCGCTCGCGCGCGAGGCGCTCGGCGACGCTCTCGCCGAGTTCGCGCAGGAAGCGCTGGTTGGCCACGCCGTGCGACCAGCCCCGCAGGTGGGCGTTGAGATCGTCCCAGCTGTCGAACGCCGGCGCTCCGGCCAGCGCGTTGTCGGTGACGTAGCGCACCATGCGCTCGACCTTGCCCTTGGTCTGCGCCCGCCGCGGCCGGCAGGCCTTCGGCGTGAAGCCGTAATGGCGCGCCAGTTCGCGGAAGCGCGGATGGAACCGCGGGCGGCCGTCGGCCCAGTCGAGCACCGCCGCCTTCTGGTTGTCGACGAGCACGCTCGCCGGCACGCCGCCGAAGGCCTCGAACGCCCGGATCAGGGCCTCGTAGGTGTGCTCGGCATCGCAGCGCGGCATCGCCACGACATCGAGGGCGCGCCCGTAGCCGAGCACGTTGACCGCCAGGTAGGCCTTCTGGCGCACACCGCCGATCTCCAGCCAGCGCTCCGCCCAGTCGTGCTGCAGCTGTGCGCCCGGCGGCGTCTCGTAGCGCACGGTGCCGCCCGCCGGTCGCAGCGCCCGCCGGGGCTGGATGTACAGGCGCAGGATCGTGCGCCCGCCGTCGTAGCCGGCGGCCCGGATGCGACGGAAGATCACCTCCGCGTTCCAGATCCCGTCGCGCAGCAGCTCGTCCACCTGGGCCCGGTACGGGTCGAGCTTGCTGCCACGGCGCTTCGGCCGCGGCGGCGGCTCGCCGCCGCGCTTGAGCGCCCGGCTCACCGTCTTCGGGTGAACGCCCAGTTCCGCCGCGATGTCCTTGACGAACATGCCCTGTCGCTTCTTCTCGCTTATCATGAGGTAGTCCCCTCGGGTCAGCATCTTCCTCTCCTGAGCCGTCACACTCGAAGAGGCGAGAATCGTTGGTCCGGGGGGACATCTCAACCTGATGATCTGGGGACTTTAAGCGCCGGCGCTAACATTTCCGGTCTGACGACCCCGGGGTTAGGCATACGCGGCCCGATGGGTCAGTCGGCAAAGTTCGCCACCTCAGCCGCTCGAGGGCCTGCTTTGCAGATCAACGCTCCGCAGACAAGAGCAGAACCAGATGCAGGGACCTCAAAACCAATCCTCGCCGCCCATATGATCACGATCAGCCAAGCCAGCAGGATTACGATCCAGGGCGTGCGACCTTGATGGATAACCGCCCAGGCCTGGTTATATCGGGCTTGGTTTCGACCGCGAGTGTGAACAATTTACGACGGCCAGGCCGTGGCGCCAGGATCTGCTCTTGAACCGCCAACCGAGCCGGCAGCGACGGTCGACATGGACTCGACCCTGGTAGTACGGTACCACCGGCCTCCAGCGGAGGACAGCCCCCAGATCGCCATGGCCGGCATCGGCAGGATCTCGATGTCCGGCGAGCCACGCGGTATCGCGGCGGCGGCGGCGACGAAGTGCTGGTTCGACGGCGCCGCGCAGGCGCTGCCGCGAGCCTGTTCGTCGGTTCGAGATCAGCGCCGGCGCAGCTGGCCAGCGTCGCCGGCCTGATCCGCGGCGATCTGGATAGCCTCCGGAGCAGATCGCGTGGCGGGGCGCGTCATCGAAGGCACGCTGCAGGGTCTCGCCGAGAGTGGATCTACCGGTTCGTGTACGCCGACGGGGCCTGCGGTGGAGACCTGGTCACGCACCTGCGCTGCCGGCGCCAGCGACGCAAGCGCTACGCCGAACGGGCGCCAGCGCCGGGCGCAATCGTGGGGCGCGTGGGCATCGAGCATCGCCCGCTCGCCGCGGCCCGACGGGCAATGCCCGAACCACGGGCCACTGGGAGGCGGACGCTGGCTGGTCGGCAAGGGCGGCGACGCCGCTCGACGCCATCGGCGGCGCTCGCGCTTCGTGTGCCTGGGGTAAGCTCGCGCGGCGTTCGAGGCGCAGGCGGTGCAGCAGGTCAGTTCCAGGCGTCGCCTGGGCCAGTTGCGCGCAGATCGGGTGCGAACGCTGACCGTCGAGGAGGGCAAGGAGCTTGCCGGACACGCGCGCATCAGCCGGGCGCTCGGCTGCCGAGCGTGCACTTCTGCCGATCCCTGATGCCTCGTATCAGCGCGGCACCAGCGAAAACACCAATGGACTGATCCGGCAGTATCTGCCCAAGGGACGGGACCTGACGACCCTCACCGGCGCCGAGGTTCGAGCCATCGAGAACCGATTGAATCACCGGCCAAGGAAGTGTCTCGGTCGATCGACGCCACATGAAGTGTTCAACAACACTCGCGAATCATTGACTGTTGCGCTTCGTGGTTGAATCCAAGGGGCCAATCCACCACACCGCAGCATGCGGTATAAGTCCCTACCTCTTTATGGAAAACCCGTTCGTCCACATGGAGACACACCCACCCAATGATAATGCTCAGCTGACGCGAAGCCGCGTAGCGGTCGAATGGTCGGCTGCAGCGTATTGTTAGGCCCGTCCGCTAAGCGGCACCTCACGATACCCGTTGTTGCTCGCAGGATCGACTGCTGATCCATATAACAGCAATTTGGCCAGCGGTGCCAATTAAAACGACAACGACCCGACGCTCTCGCGAATCTCCGCCAGAATCGGGTCGGAATTCCGGCCACATCGCCATATCGAGACCAAAATCCACACGGATACGGAGTAAAACAGTACCCCGGAATCGCAACGATCATGTCCACGGGTTGGAGGCGCCGCGCCGACCAGACGCGAGCACCATCGCATATGCAATACGGTATCGATGAACAGCCCCAGAACATGGATCCAGCTGCTCGCCGCCTTCAAAATCGGTCATGTATCCATCTACCGTCCTGTTGCCGCCGAACGCGCGAGTTCAGCGGCGTTTGAGGCGCAGCCGATTTTACGGGAGCAAAATGGGCTGCGGGTCAAACGTCCGCTACAACGATTTGTTAGAAGGCGTACGAGATTCAGATTACACCTCAGGCAGCACCTTCTTGGGTGGCTGGCTGAACACCTCGCAAATGCACGCAAAGTTTGCGGTTTCCTTCCTGTCGAAGCTGCTTGCCGCCTTAACCGTCCGACGAACGTGATACACGCCAGTCGTGCCTGGAATCGGGTGCCCGTGAAGCTTGGACTTCCCCTTCTTGGGGTCGACGAAGCGTTTGGGTAGTTTCGCTTCAGAGACCACGATGAGGAACGCACGAGCGCCAGAACGGCAGACTTCTTTGAAGTGGAAAAGACGCCGTAGGTCTTGATCGATCTCCGCTTTAGGAGAGCTGCCGCGCTTCACCTCAAAGATGAAATGCACCGCATCCCACACGTTATCTTGGTATGGATTTGGATATGCGGCGTCCAGGATTGCGAGGTCCGCTCTCCAGAGGTCACGAAGCTCGTCCTTCATGGAGGTGTCGGCGAGGCGTCGATAAAGCACTTCTGGGCGAAGTACTTGGGCATCTGTGATCTTAGACTGAATCAGATTGCACGTTTCTGCTATTAACGCGGCCTCAGCTAGTGGATAGTCGCGGAAATAGGAACGTCGATACCCGACCCAGAAGGCAAGGCCTTGAAGTGCGTCTTCAAGAAAGGGGAGCCGTTCCGGCATCTTGTATCCCATGGGCTTAGCCTTCTAACGTGGATGTTAAGCCGTCGCGAAAGCGATCGGCTGGAGCGACCGGTCACGTGCCTCATTACTTAGCGATTCAGGTTCTCCGCTTGGGCCTAAGCACCAGTAGCTGACGCCAGTACGTCGTACGGTTGATGGTACCCGAAAAATTCTCCCTGAGATGTCTTGTACTAAACGTGTGAGATATGGAAATCGTCAGGATCGACCTTGTACTTTTCGCGTTTGATTGGTAGACATAATTATGCTTCTTGGACCACGATCCTCGTATCCCGTAATTGCCAAGTACTTCGCCGAACGGATCGGCGCAGCGCCAGGCTCCGGATTAAAACGAGCGCCCTTCCGTATCATCTTCACCTTGTCGCTGCCAAGACGATAAGCTTGCCCATTCGATTGAACTTTATAGTCGCTGCGTTGCTGGAACAGGATGGCGCCAGATTCTGGTGTCTTCCTGCCAAAAGAATGCTGACGGAATTACCTTCTGCTGCCACTCATGAGTGTGGATAATCTGGGTTTTGGCCTCGTCTGTGCCATCAGCGGCCGTACCGAGCCGCGTACGAACTCCATAGAGTACTGGAGCAATAATGCCGTCCGCGTCCACGTCATTGATCCCGGCATATGGTAGTCGTGCCAGGCGATAATTAGCGGTTTCCCAGAAACATGCTCCATCATCCAGTACTTCTTTTTAGCTCCCGCAATATAGCGGGCTTCCGTACTTGATTGGCATGGAGCCGTCATAAGCTCCAATACTTCGTCCTCGGTTCGCGAGGCGCGATCGGCGGGCTTCACGAGGCTTGGATTGACGGTCACCGCCTCATATATGGTACTCACTATCAAACCGGCGCAAAGTGGAAGTCAGGCGACGGATTACCCGATATGAATTCTAAGTCCCATGTAAGTATACGTATAAGGAGAAGTTCCCACAGTCGTGCGTCGAAGCCGTTGGTTTGGGTTTCCCGGCAGATAGTGGTGGTCGTCGGGATCACTGTAGTAGCTGTACATGATTTCTCGGATAAGATTACGCGCAGCTTCAAAATCGACTCACTCATGAACGTTTGAAGTACGGTGAAGAGCCCAGTCGACGACAGGTACGAAATTTATTTGGCGCGCCAGCCCTCGCCACCTGTAGAGGTCCTGACCATCGCCAGGATACTTCTCGATTGCCAGCAGCTCGCCTGTTTGGTGGTGTCTCGATAGAGTTGATCACACACTTCGATACATCTGAACATTCGACGCGCGTCGCGCCCCAGTATCACATACCCAAAGTCGGAGTCCGCTTTGTCATACGTGATCACGGCCAAAATCTTCCGATCGAACGCTTTGAACCACGTTACCTCCTCAGCGATCAATGTGGATCAACAGGTTGATGCGCATAGCAGGAGGCGTTGAACTGCCTTCCGGTGATTTTGCAATCCCTACTTTTTCACATAACGTCCGCGTTTTGCCGCGCCGTGCGAAGCGCGTAGCGCGAGTGAAGGGCGTCGGTCAACAACGCGCTGTTAGGCGGCGATGGCGTCCAGGGTCTGGGGCGTTAAGTGGCAAAGCGCTTCATACCGCTCGGTCTCAGCTGGCACTTCCGACCACGCTTGTGAGGACCGAGGAAGATATACCGAAAATGATGTCGGTCTGCCCGTATCCAGCTCGGGTTATCGATGTTCTGATGTCTATTGTCTTTGATCCCGGCCGCCACTCGAGCGTGAACCCGATATTCGTGCCGCATTTGGGACAGAACACGACATCGAGCCAGCGGCTCGACTCATCCGAGATATGTCGATAGCTTGTCAAGGGACCGCCGTTGAGCTCAACTTTATCTCGTTGAAAATCGCCTCTACAGAGAAAGCTGAGCCGGTTCGCCTTTGGCACCAGGTGCAATGACAAACTGTCACCGGAGTAGGCCCGTACGGCATAGCGCACCGAACCGCATACGCATCCGCCCTCGTGCTTGACTGACATCGGCGTCTCCCGCGCTTCGCTGATCTTCGGCTGTTGCCGCCTAACGGTGACGCTCAGTTGCGCCGGAACCGCCCCGACGGTTCCCGGCGTCATAGCGACTTGTTCAGCGGTAACCAGCGCAACCGTCTCGTCCGTCGTCCCGCGATCTCCTCCGCCCCTACTTCCTGATCACGCGATCTCTAACAGCTCAGAAAACACGACCGTCGACATATGCCTTAATTTGCCGTAACCTCTTCCTTCGTCGTACCAACATGCGCCGACACCGACGAGCGGTTGTACACCGAGCGCGCCAGCGCTCCAACGCGCTCCTTCCACCACCTGTACTGCCGCCTCAGGAGTCTCGGTGACGCGACTGCTGCGTCGCCGCGACGCCAGGATCGTAGCGCACCTTGCTGCTTCATGGTTGGCTTTTCCCGACCGCTCTTCAGGAGCTTAAAGTTCGCCGCTGCCATGACGTCTTCATCTGGTGCGAGATACTCCAACGTCTCCCGGAGGGCCTCGCGCAATTCGCCTGCCGCACCACGAAAACTTTCCCGTTTCGGATCGCGAAGATCCATACACGCCGGCTCATGGGAAGAGCGCCAGCGGTGGGCACCAACGATGCTAGGGTCTTCGCAATCCTATCCTCCTTTCCGTCTAGCGTCTCGCTGTGGTGCTCGGCAACAGCGGTATTCGCCGACTGACGCGACTTCGACGCCGTTCAACTCTTGTGCGATTGATCTGACTTTCTGCTCGTAGCTCTTTTTCAAAGGCGCCTTTTGCGACAGCACGGAGGAGTATCTTGTTATGCGAGAGTGTCCAATCCCCCTAGACTTTCATCGTCTCAGGCGTTTCGCTACGAGCGCTGGCCTTGCGGTGTCGAAGTAGTAATGGACAAGCTCTCGTGCGCACCCTGCGATACGTCTCGCTTGGACCTGTTTCGCCTGCGACCGCGCCAAGTCGGATTTGAGCTGGTCAAGCTGCGTTCGCAAGTGGCCGATTTCCGCTGTATCTGTCTCCAACGTGCTCATCTCCCCTCGGCCCGCGCCAACCCGGTTGCCGCCGACCTGCCTTTCTTCTTTTGCCGATTTTTTCGATGACGCCCTCTCTTTTGTAGCCTTCTTCTCCGACGCCTTCATGACCCGACCCGGTCTGTCTTCTAGTCTTTCGCGGACTTCCGGCACCTTCTGCCCGGGGCATACCGTGGGCCACAAGATTGTGGCCCACGGCGGTACGTCTTTGTAGCGAGCCTCTCGCCCCGCGCTGTCTGAGATAGCCCGCATTTTTCGCGTTAGTTAGCGCGAATCTCTTCTCCTTCGGCAGCGGGTACCCGGCCTGAACGAAATACGCGTCTATCTCTTCAGTACCGATTTCGTCCTTGCGTTCGTCCTGCCAATTGCTCGGCAGTGTAGTAGGCGACCGAAGTGACCATCTCTACATCTGTGTTAGGTCGCTTCTCCTCCTTCAACGTACGAATATCTACAACTCTGTGCGGAGCTGCGGCCTCCGCAGGGGGCGTCTGCACCTCGCCCCCTGCCGCGTCTCCGAGCGGTAGCGCCGCCACCGAGATGGACTGCCGATGAGACCAATCCGCTCAATCCCCAGAGCCGTTGCATTGCGTACCCCAAGGCCCGCTGGCGACTTTCGGATATCTAGTGGCTCCAGCGCTTCAGTGACTGTCTTTATTGCCGCAAGTTCCTCATCAATAGTGCTGTCTGGCATACCAGTTCCTCCCCTCCATTTTCCACCCTACGCTGCGTTCAAGTGTTGCGTCTTTGAACGTCGGAATCCAGTACCGCCTTTATTGAGCCGCTTAACGCGGCGCTTGGCAAACCGAAGGCAGGTAGGTTTGTCTGAGGAGCGCTTCGTTAAGCGCCCCTCGAAAAACATGAGAATTCAACATCGTGCCCTTTTGATTTGATTTCCCTTTTATATTCTCTATAAACTGCACAACATTCACGCAGCTCGGTTAGCTTATCTGCTGTTATTCTAACGCTTTCTCCGTCCTTGCGTTTTCTCACGGTGGACGATGTCATGACGAGCTTACTATGCGTCCCCATGCTTCCCAGTTTCCGGCCCTCCGATATCCAGTGCACTCGCAAAGAGCGGCATAACCCTATCGAGACGATGCCAAACAGTTTTCTGTATATATTGTTCTACCTGTTCTCCTAGCCCATCAAGGCGGTTAAATATAGTTGATAGCGATAGTTTTTCCTTTAACCGGAGCAATGAAATACGAACCTTTTAAGAACCGCTTCATCAGATTTAACCCAATATGACATAGTGTCTGAATAAATAGGTTTCTAAAGCTGGCTACCACGCTAAATAAGAAAGTTGGCGGAGGAGCCTTTTATGCTCAGGATCGTAGGTCTTTGGAATTTAGTTAAATCAATTTCGGATAAGCGCTGAAGAACTTGTTGATAGGGCAAGTCTTCCGATTCAACTTCAAAATAAAGTAATCATCGTAATCCGGCTCAGTATGTATAGGCGCCCATTGTATATTCCATCGCCCTCTACATTATCAATCACAACGCACGCGCTCATCATCAAAGGCAACAACCCCCAAACCTACCAGACAGCTCATCCTCTGCTTATAGGCCGCCGTGGATATAGATGTATCCTCCTTCGCGACCGTTGTAAGGTAATCCATTGTGGGTCCCAAGTCCGACTCAGGAACCACTGCCGCATTGCCTCATGACGAAGGGTTTGCGGCGCCGATAAAAGCCACTCATCATTAGGCTCGAAGCCCTGATCTTGTATTCGCTCCTGCTTCATCCGGCAAATCCGGATAGTCGTCTTCAAAATGGTCGTCGCGGCCCATCGTTATCCTCGAAGAATTCCTTTGAGCATCCAGCGTTGGAGAAGCAAAGCCGCTCAACAGTTAATGGACGGCGCGGCGCCGTGATGGATCACGGCGATTCGCCGCCTATCACGCACACGTTCACCCGCCCCGCTCTCCTCCGTCGCTGCCGAGCCCGGCCAGAACTTCCCATCGGTCAGGTGGTTGCACGCGCCTGGGCTCCTCATCGCCATCGGTCACCGCCGCGCGGCGTGCGTGATGGGCAGCGATGGGGCGTCCATCACGCTCGACGCATGCGAAATTCGGGAACGGTTGCCGAATTCATCTGGTTCGCAACCGGCGCACGCATTTCGGTTGCTGTCCTCGAATGGGCGGAATCGGGTCATGGGCGGGGCGGCCAGGACGCGTGTGTCACGGTGCGGGTCGGCCGGGCACGAGCCGGCGCAGCTTCGCGGCCACGCAGTGTCGCGCGGCGCGCTGGCGTATCGGTGCGCGACGGGCGTGTTGGGGCGAGGCGCCGTGTGCGCGCGCTGCTCCGGCGAGGGTGCCCGGTGGACCATCCTGGTCTCCGGCGGTGTTGGGGTGGTCTTTCCCGGAGGCTAGTTGAGGACGGGCGTTCGCGCCACGTGGCGTGTGCCTGCCCGTTCGCGAGCAAGCTCGCTCCTACAGGGGTCTAGAGGGCTCGTGCGGGAAGAGGGAGATGGTGGCCAGGGACAGAATCGAACTGCCGACACCGCGATTTTCAGTCGCGTGCTCTACCAACTGAGCTACCTGGCCGTGCAGGCGTGCGCCGCCGGGGGGCGGTCGTTCAGGGCGCGTATTACACCGGCCGGGCCCGGGCGCGTCAAGCCAGCAGGCCGGCGCCGCCGCCGAGCAGCGAGTCGGCGAGGCGGCGGATCGGCGCGGGGATGCCGCCGGGGATGCTGTCGGGCGTGTACCAGTCGTGGGCGTCGGCGTCGGCGACGGTCTCGGCGTGCGCGACGAGGGCGCGGTGCGGGTGGATGCGCAGGCGGAAGTGGGTGAAGCCGTGGTCGACCGGTGCCAGCGCCTCGACCTCCTCGGCGCCCGTGCGCGCCGCGAGCCAGGCGCGCAGGTCCGCCTCGCTGTCGAACTCGGGCAGGCTCCAGAGTCCACCCCAGATGCCCTGCTCGGCGGCCGGCGCTCGAGCAGGATGGCGCCGTCGGCCGGGCGCTGCAGCGACCAGGGCGACGGTCTCGCGCCGGGGCAGCTCGCGCTTCGGCTTGGGCGCCGGGATGCGGTCGGTGGTGCCCTCGTGGCGCGCCTGGCAGTCCTCGGCCACCGGGCAGGCGTCGCACAGCGGCCGGCGCAGGCACACGCTCGCGCCGAGGTCCATCATGCCCTGGTTGTAGGCCGCCGTGCGCGCCTGCGGCGTGCGCGCCTCGGCGACGTTCCAGAGGATGCGCTGGGCGCGGATGCGCCCCGGCCACTCCTCGAGGCCGATATGGCGCGCGAGCACGCGCTTGACGTTGCCGTCGAGGATGGCGTGGGGCTGGCCGCCGGCGAGGCTGAGGATGGCGCCGGCGGTGGAGCGGCCGATGCCGGGCAGGTCCACCAGGGCATCGAAGTCGGCGGGCACCTCGCCGCCGTGCTCGGCGACCATGCGCTGCGCGGCGGCGTGCAGGTTGCGCGCGCGGGCGTAGTAGCCGAGGCCGGACCAGAGGCCGAGGACCTCGTCGGGCTGCGCGGCGGCCAGCGTGGGCACGTCGGGGAAGCGCTCCATGAAGCGCTCGAAGTAGGCGCGCACGGTCTCGACGCGCGTCTGCTGGAGCATGATCTCGGAGATCCAGACACGGTACGGGGTGGCGGGGTTCTGCCACGGCAGCCCCGTGCGGCCGTGGCGGTCGTACCAGGCGAGGACGCGCTCGGCGAAGGTGGTTTCAGGGTCGGCTTCGGTCATGTGTGGCCGGGTGCGCGCTTTCCTGGTCTTGGCGTCTGTTCGTGATGCGGGGCGCCGGGGCTTCGGCGGGTCGCCCCTCACCCTGACCCTCCCCTGAACGGGAAGAGGGGATCCATTGTTGCAGGTGCCGGGGGCGTGTGGCTGGAGCGGGGCGCACGGAACGGGTGGTGCGCGTCCGGCTGAAGCCGGACCCACGGAACGGTCTGTGGCTGAAGCGGGATCCACGGTGCGGCCGGTCACTCGGCCGGGACCTGTTGCTGGAAGTGCTCGTAGGTCTCGAAGTCGAACAGGCCGATCGAGGCGATGCGGTCGGCCGGGAGCGCGATCTGGAAGCGCGGGTCGGCGGCCTCGGTGTCGACGGTGTCGCCCACGAACGATTCATACACCGGCTCGTAGAAGGTGGTGAAGGTGTAGCGCAGGTCGTCGGCATCGCGGTAGCCGGACACCAGCGGCAGCAGGCGCAGCCAGCGCCGCGGCACGGTCGGGTCGGGCGCGCTCAGCACGAAGCCGACGTAGACCTTGCGGTCGACGAGCGCGATGCGCACCGGGATGTCCTGCACGAGCGAGTCGAGCAGCACCCGCTCGAGCGCCTCGTACTCGATGGCGCGCTCGTAGAGGCGGTGGCGCAGGCCCTCGGGCAGCAGGCGCGTGAGCTCGCCGGCGAGCCAGCCGAGCGGCAGCGCGATCAGCGCCGCGAGCGACCACGCGCCGGGGTCGCCGGCGCGCTCCACGGCGAGCGCGAGCGTGAGCGGGCCGCTGGCCGCGACGACGATGACGTAGCCGGCGAGCAGCATGATCGAGCCGGCGGCGGCCGCGACCAGGTAGAGGCCGTAGTCACTGCGGTGGTGGATGAAGTGGCGCGTGATCGGCGAGCGCACCGCGAACAGGTAGCCGCCGGCGAGCACCGGCAGGATGGCGAGCAGGCCCGATGCCGGGCGCTCAGGCCGCGCGGCGCAGCCGCCGGGCGAGCGCACGCGCGGCCCGCACCTGGCGGCGCGCGGCGCTCGAGCGCCTGAGGTCGGACCAGCGCACGTAGGCGACGCTGGGGCCGCCGATGCGCACCGGGGCGTTGTCCAGGGCACCGTCGTCGGTGTCGGCGCCGGGCTTGCGGGATCGGCTCATGGGCAACCTCCGGCGACAGTATAGGCGATCACCGGCAGCGGTTCCCGCGCGCACGCCGCAGCCCCCGCGAGACCCGGCGCGGCCTCGCGCGCCGCGCCCGGCGCACCCTTCGTCTTTCACGTTGACGCGCGTACAGTGACCGAGCCGTCTCCGGAGCCACCCGATGTCCACCTCGCTGCGCACGCATCGCGCTCGGCGTCGCGCCTCGGCGCGAGCCTGGGGCGCACGTTCAACCCGCTGGAGTGGCGCCGCCGCGGCGCGATCGCGGGCACGGCGAGCGCGCTGGTCGCGCTCGTGATCGTGATCGCGGTGCTCGGCTTCTGGTGGAGCCTCGAGCCCGACCCGTTCGGCGTCGAGCAGCGCGCGCAGGCGATGGCGGAGGCCAACGGCCAGGAGATCGGCACCGGCTACGTCACCACCGCCACGCTGATCGGGGTCACCGACACGCTGCTGCACAAGCCGGGCGGGTACCTCGACGAACGACGTGCTGCCCCGGGCGTGCTGATGGACAACATGCCGGCGTGGGAGTTCGGCGTCGTGGTGCAGGTGCGCGACCTCGCGCGCGTGCTGCGCAACGAGATCAGCCGCTCGCAGACGCAGTCGCGCGAGGACGAGGACCTCGCCCACGCCGAGCCGCAGTTCAACTTCGACGCCAACTCCTGGCTGTTCCCCTCGACCGAGGGCGAGTACGAGGAGGGCCTGGGGCGGCTGCGCGACTACCGCGACCGCCTGGCCGCCGGCGACGCGGACTTCTACGCGCGCGCCGACAACCTCAACGCCTGGCTCGCGGTGGTCGGCCAGCGCCTGGGCGGCATCGCCCAGCGCCTCGGGGCCTCGGTCGGCGAGTGGCGCGTGAACACCGACCTCGCCGGCGACCGCGCCGCGACGCAGGCGCAGCAGCACCCCGCGCGCGAGGTGCGCGCGCAGACGCCGTGGCTCGAGATCGACAACGAGTTCTACCACGCCCGCGGCGCGACCTGGGCGCTGCTGCACTTCCTGCAGGCGACACGGGTCGATTTCGAGAGCGTGCTCGCCGACAAGAACGCCGAGGCGAGCATGGCGCAGGTGATCCGCGCGCTCGAGGCGACCCAGCGCCCGATGGGCAGCCCGATCGTGCTCAACGGCGATGGCTTCGGGTTCTTCGCCAATCACTCGCTGGTGATGGCGTCGTACATCTCGCGCGCGAACGCGGGGATCATCGATCTGCGCAGGCTCCTCGAGCAGGGGTAGAGCGCGGCTGGGATCGCCAAGCCCCAGCTTGGCCCGAGTCATCCCGAGCCGCCGATGCCGAGCTGGAGCTCGGCGTTCCCGGGATCGTGGGCCGGCCTTGCGCGGCGCGTGGGGCGGAACGCTCCGTCCGGGATCGCCAAGCTCCAGCTTGGCCCGAGCCATCCCGAGCCGCCGATGCCGAGCTGGAGCTCGGCGTCCCGGGATCGTGGGCCGGCCTACGTCGTATCGGGGTCGTCGGCGCGCCAGGTGCCGGACTTGCCGCCGCGCTTCTCGAGCAGGCGCACGGCCTCGATGGTCATGCCGCGATCGACCGCCTTGCACATGTCGTAGACCGTGAGCAGCGCGACCTGCACCGCGGTCAGGGCCTCCATCTCGACCCCGGTGCGCCCGCGCGTCTCGGCGGTGGCGGTGCAGCGCACCGCGTCCGCGTCCGGCTCCGGCTCCAGCTCCACCTCGACCTTCGTCAGCGCGATCGGGTGGCACAGCGGCACCAGCTCGGCGGTGCGCTTGGCCCCCATGATGCCGGCGACGCGGGCGACGCCCAGGACATCGCCCTTGCCGTGGGTGCCGGCGACGATGCGCTCGAGCGTCTCCGGGCGCATGCGGATGCGGCCCCCGGCGATCGCGACGCGCTCGGTCTCCGCCTTGGCGCCGACGTCGACCACGTGGGCCTCGCCGCGGGCGTTGAAGTGCGTCAGGTCGTCGCTCATGGCCGCCACCTGCCCCTGGCCGGGGCGCAGGGTAGACTGCATTGTATCGGGGACGCAGCGGGTAGCGTTACGGATGAGCGTGAAGGTGAAGGTCTTCGCGCACCTGCGCGAGCGCCTCGGCTTCGACGAGCGCGAGCCTCGAGCTGCTCGGCGGGCGCCAGCGTGGCGGACGTGTGGACCGCGGTCAGCGGCGAGGAGAGCCTGCCGCGCCACGTGCTCGCGGCGGTGAACCTGGACTACGCCCAGGGCGAGACGCCCGTGAGCGACGGCGACGAGGTGGCGTTCTTCCCGCCGGTGACGGGGGGCTGAGGCGATGGCGGTGGAGCTCTACGAGCGCGGGTTCGACCCCTGGGCCGAGCTGCAGGTGTACCAGCAGACGCGGCTGGAGCCGGGTCACTTCGGCGCGACCGCGAGCTTCGTCGGCACCATGCGCGACTTCAACGAGGGCGCCGCGGTGGAGCGGCTGTTCCTCGAGCACTACCCCGGCATGACCGAGCGCGAGCTCGAGCGCATCGTCGCCGCCGAGGTCGAGGGCCACGGTCTGCTCGACGCGCTCGTGGTGCACCGCGTCGGCGCCATCGAGCCGGGCGAGCCCATCGTCCTGGTCGCCACCTGGTCGGCGCACCGCGCCGCCGCCTTCGACGCCTGCCGCGCCATCATGGAGGCGCTCAAGTCGCGCGCCCCGTTCTGGAAGAACGAGGCCACCGGCGCCGGCGCGCGCTGGGTGGAGCGCAACACGCCGGGGTGAGCCGAGGCCACGGGCCGGGTGTCGCGTTGCGCCCGCGGGCGCGGGCGCAACGCTCTGCCCCACCTGCAATGCCGGGGGTGGCCCGGCGTTATGAGCCGATCTCGATCCCGGCGCGGCTGCACGGCCTCGCGCTTGGGGATCACGACCTCCAGCACGCCCTGGTTGCAGCGGGCGTTGATCTTGTCCGGGTCGGCCGTGTCCGGCAGCGCGAAGCGCCGGTAGAAGGTCCCGTGGGCGCGCTCGACGCGCTTGTACTCGCCGCCCTCCTCGACCTGCTCGAGCTGGCGCTCGCCGCGGATGCTGAGCACCCCGTCCTCCATCGTGATGTCGATGTTCTCGCGGGCCACGCCGGGCAGGTCCGCGTGCAGCACGAAGCGGTCCTTCTCCTCCTTGATGTCGACCACCGGCACCCAGTCGCTGGTCACGACGCTCGAGTTCTCGCCGAGCATCCGGTTCATCTCCTGGTGGAACTGGCTCCAGGGGTTGCGGGTCTCGTACTTCGCCAATGCCATGTGCTCGTTTCCTCCGTTGTCCACGGCATTCGGTCCGTTCACTCCGGCTTATATAGGGCGGCCCACGGCGGCTTTCAACGGCCGACGGCCGGCACGGAAGCTGCTGGTAAACTCGACTCCCGAGACGAGCGGCGGATGGCATGCCCCGAGCGGCCCGATGGATCGTGGGCGCGGCGGCCATCGCGCTGGCGCCGGCCTGCTCGCCGCCCGGCGAGCAGGGCTACGAGCCCCCGCGCGTGGTCGAGTCCACCTACACCGAGACCGGCGGCTTCGACGCGATCGAGCGCCACGGGCAGCTGCGCCTGCTGGTCGTGCGCGAGCCCGGCCGGGTCGATCGCCTGCCCCGCGCGGGCACCCCCACCAGCACCCAGATCCGGGCGGCGGCGCGCTTCGCGCGCTCGGTCGGGCTGGAGCCGGTGATCGTGCTCGTGGACCACTTCGACGAGCTGATCCCGGCGCTGCAGGCCGGGCGCGGCGACCTGATCGTCGCCAACGTGGCCATGACCCCCGCGCGCCGCGAGCGGATCGCGTTCACCGCCGCGCTCGACCGCACCCGCCAAGTGCTGGTCAAGCGTCGTGACGACCCGCTCGACGACCCGGACGACCTCGCCGGGCGCAGCGTGACGGTGGGCTTCAACTCGCGCTACTGGGAGACCGCGCAGGCGCTGCAGGAGCACTGGCCGGGGCTGGAGGTGGAGAGCCTGCCGGCGCTGTCGACCACGCGCCAGCTCGACCTGCTCGCCGCCGGCGAGATCGACCTCACCATCGTCGACTCCAACGCGCTCGCGACCGCGCTCGAGTACCGCGACGGCATCGAGGCGGCGTTCCCCGTCTCGCGCGCGACCGGCGTCGGCTGGGGCCTGCGCCGGCGATGCCACCCGGCTCAAGCGCATGCTCGATCGCTTCGTCACGCAGCGCAAGCTGACCGAGACCGACCGCGAGCAGCGCACCGGCGACCTGCCGCGGATCCAGCGCGAGCAGACGCTGCGCGTGGTGACCCGCAACAGCGCCGCCACGTATTTCGTGTGGCGCGGCCAGCTGCTCGGCTTCGAGTACGAGCTCGCGCGCCGCTTCGCCGAGCAGCTCGGCGTGCGCCTCGAGGTGGTCGTGGCCGAGAGTCCGGAGCAGATCCTGCCGCTGCTGCGCGACGGCCGCGCCGATGTCGCGGCTGCCTTCCTCACGGCCGACAACCGCTCGCCCAACGACGGCATCGTGTACTCGCGCCCCTACCACTTCGCGGTCAAGCAGGTCGTGACCGACGCCGGCGACCGTTCCATCGGGATCCTGGACGACCTGGACGAGCGCACGTTCCACGTCCGCCGCGACAGCGACTACTGGCATCGCCGCGACGACCTGCAGGGCCGCGAGGGCCTCGACATCACCATCGAGGCGGTGCCCGCCGGCGAGGACCCGGAGACGACGATCAACAAGGTGGCCGACGGCGAGTACGACCTGACGCTGGTGGACGACCACATCGCCAGGAACGCCGCCGTCTGGAACGACGACGTGCACGCGACGCTGCAGCTGGGCAAGCCGGCGGCGCACCGCTGGGCCGTGCGCGCCGACAACGAGCAGCTGCTGGCGGCGGCCAACCGCTTCCTCGAGCAGGCCTACCGCGGCGAGTTCTACAACGTGGTCTACGCGAAGTACTTCCGTGACCGCGATCGCATCCGCCGCTACCGGGCCCGGCGCGTCGACCTCGCGGGCAGCCACCGGCTGTCGCCCTATGACGACCTGATCAAGGAACATGCCGAGCGCCATGGCTTCGACTGGCGGCTGCTGGCGGCGCAGATGTTCGAGGAGAGCGGGTTCAACCCCCAGGCGCGCTCCTGGGCGGGCGCCGTCGGGCTGATGCAGGTGATGCCGCGCACGGCCGCCCAGGTCGGCATCGACGGCGATCTCACGCAGCCGGACCGCAACATCGAGGCGGGCGTGCGCTACCTCGACTGGCTGCGCGAGCGCTTCGAGGAGGACCTGAGCGTGCGCGATCGCACCTGGTTCACGCTGGCGGCATTCAACGCAGGCGCCGGGCACGTGCGCGACGCCCGGCGCCTGGCCGCCGAGCTCGGCCTCAACCCGGACCGCTGGTTCGACAACGTCGAGGTCGCGATGCGCAGGCTCTCCGAGCGGCGCTACTTCCGCAATGCCCGCTTCGGCTACGTGCGCGGCCACGAGCCGGTGCGCTACGTGCAGTCGATCCGCGAGCGCTACCAGGCCTACATCCTCTGGACCAACGACTGCTGGCCGAGCTGCCAGCCCGACCCCCACCCGCAGGTGGCCGAGGCCGCGCCGCGCGAGCGCGCCCTGTTCTCCGAGTAGCGCGGCCGGGTCAGCGGCGTCTTGCATGCCGGCGTGCGCGGCCGGGCTCGCCGGCGCGTCATCGCGTTATGTTGAAAAGCGTGCGATCCCTCAACTAGTATAACTTTTCGCTATCTGCCAGGCCTGCGCGCAGCACCGCGCGCCCCGGGGGGAACCATGACGCTGCGCCAGCTGCGCTACATCGTCGCGGTCGCGCGCTACGGCCTGAACGTGTCCGCCACCGCCGAGCACCTGTTCACCTCCCAGCCCGGGGTATCGAAGCAGATCCGCCTGCTCGAGGACGAGCTCGGGGTCGAGATCTTCGAGCGCACCGGGCGGCAGCTCACCCGGGTCACGCCGGCCGGCGAGGCGGTGATCGAGCTCGCCAGCCGCGTGCTGCGCGAGACCGAGAACATCGAGCAGGTCGCGCGCGAGTTCCGCGACCCGCAGTCGGGCAGCCTGCGCATCGCCACCACGCACACCCAGGCGCGCTATGCGCTGCCGCCGGTGATCGACCGCTTCACCGCCGCCTACCCGCGCGTCGCGCTGCACATGAACCAGGGCACGCCGATGCAGATCGCGGAGATGGCCGCCAACGGCGAGGTCGATTTCGCGATCGCCACCGAGGCCATGGAGCACTTCGAGGACCTGGTGATGATGCCCTGCTATCACTGGGACCGGGGCGTCGTCGTGCGCCGCGACAACCCGCTCGCCGAGCTCGCCGAGATCACGCTCGAGGACGTCGCCGGCGCAGCCGATCATCACCTACGTGTTCGGCTTCACCGGCCGCTCGCGCCTCGACAAGGCGTTCAACGCGGCCGGGCTCACGCCGCAACGTGGTGCTGACCGCGACCGACGCCGACGTCATCAAGACCTATGTCCGCCTCGGCCTGGGCATCGGCATCATGGCGAACATGGCCTACGAGCCGGCCAGCGACAGCGACCTGGTGCGCATCGACGCGAGCCACCTGTTCGAGTCGTCCACCACGCGCATCGGCTTTCGCCGCAACACCCGCCTGCGCGGCTACATGTACGCCTTCATCGAGACCTTCGCGCCGCATCTCACGCGCGACGTCGTCGACGCCGCGCTCGAGGCCGCCAGCCAGGAAGAGCGCGACGAGCTGTTCGAGGACCTGGCGCTGCCGCGCTACTCGAGCGCGCGATGCGCGAATGCATCACCGCGCGCGAACGAGACTGCAGGTGCACGCGCCGGCAACAGCCGCACACCGCGTAGCCCGGATGGAGCGAAGCGGAATCCGGGGGATGGAGCGAAGCGGAATCCGGGACAGGCGAGAACGACCCCCGGATTCCGCCTTCGGCTTCATCCGGGCTACGCCACTTCATCGAGACCTTCGTGCTGCATCACGCGCGACGTCGTCGACGCCGCGCTCGAGGCCGCCAGCCAGGAGGAGCGCGACGAGCTGTTCGAGGACCTGGCGCTGCCGCGGTACTGAGCGCGCGATGCGCGAATGCATCACCGCGCGCGAACGAGACTGCAGGTGCACGCGCCGGCAACAGCCGCACACCGCGTAGCCCGGATGGAGCGAAGCGGAATCCGGGGGATGGAGCGAAGCGGAATCCGGGACAGGCGAGAACGACCCCCGGATTCCGCCTTCGGCTTCATCCGGGCTACGCCACCTACAACACCCCGCAAGACCGCCGCATCAACCCCGGCACTCCCGTCATCGCGAGGCCGGCGTAGCCGGCCGTGGCGATCCAGTGCGGCATCGGGCAGCGGCACACGCCGTCCTGGATTGCCACGGCGGCCCCTGCCGAGGCGCCTGGCGCTGAATGACCTCGGCGGTGATTCGGCCGCGGGGCCAGACGGAACCGTGTAGGAGCGACCTCCGGTCGCGAATTCGCGATACGCCCTGCCGACGACCGTTCGCGGCCGGAGGCCACTCCGACTCGATGTTCTGCACCTGCTCGCGCATCTGCTCGATCAGCACCTTGAGCTCGACGCTCGCCTGGGAGCGATCGGCGTCGGCCGCCTTGGAGCCGAGCGTGTTGGCCTCGCGGTTGAGCTCCTGCATCAGGAAGTCGAGGCGCCGCCCCACCGGCTCGTCGGCGGCCAGCGCGGCGCGCACGGCCTCGAGGTGGGTGTCGATGCGATCGAGCTCCTCGGTCACGTCGAGGCGCTGCGCCTGGTAGGCGATCTCCTGCTCCAGGCGCCCGGGGTCGTGCTCCGTGTCGAGCTGCGCCAGGCGCTCCATGAGCTTGCGCCGCAGGCGCTCGGTGGTGTCGGCCGCGTGCTGGCGCTCGCTCGCCACGATCCCCGCGATGCCGTCGCAGCGCTCGAGCAGGAATCCCTGCAGGCGCTCGCCCTCGCGCGCGCGGATGCCCTCGAGCTCGTCGAGGGTCGCGTCGAGCAGGTCGAGCACCGGCTCGCGCAGCGCCTCGCGCTCGGGCTCCGGGCTGCGCACCACGCCGGGCCAGCGCAGCAGGTCGTGCGAATACAGCCGCGCCGGGTTGGTGATGTAGTCGTCGATGGTGTGGCAGGCGCGCACCAGCGCCGCGACCAGGTCCTCGTCGACCTCGAGGTGGGCATCCCCCGCGGCCGGCACGAAGCGCAGGATGCACTCGACGCGGCCGCGCCCGAGCACCGCGCCGACGCGCTCGCGCACCTCGGGCTCGATGGCGCGCAGCAGATCGGGCAGGCGCGGCTGGATCTCGAGGTGGCGGTGATTGACCGCGCGCAGCTCCCAGGAGACGGTGCCCTGCTCCAGGCTGGCCTCGTGGGCGGCGAATGCGGTCATGCTCGCGGGCATCGCGTGACTCCAGGCGCGCGCGGGGCCGCATTATCGCCGCCCGGGGGCCGGCGGGCCAGCACCCGTCGCACGCCCTCGGGTACAATGCGCGCCCCAACCCCCCCATGGAGTCATCGATGCGACCGAGCGGCCGCGCGCCCGACGAGACCCGCCACATCCGCCTGACGCGTCACTACACCAAGCACGCGGAGGGGTCGGTGCTGGTGGAGTTCGGCGACACGCGCGTGATCTGCACCGCGAGCGTCGACGAGAGCGTGCCGCGCTTCCTGCGCGGCAAGGGCCGCGGCTGGGTGACGGCCGAGTACGGCATGCTGCCGCGCGCGACCGGCAGCCGCATGAGCCGCGAGGCGGCGTCGGGCCGACAGGGCGGGCGCACCGTGGAGATCCAGCGCCTGATCGGGCGCTCGCTGCGCGCCGCCGTCGACATGGAGGCGCTCGGCGAGCGCACGGTGCAGCTCGACTGCGACGTGATCCAGGCCGACGGCGGCACGCGCACGGCCTCGATCACCGGCGCCTTCGTCGCGCTGAGCGACGCCATGTCCACGCTGGTCGCGAACGCGGCTCGCTCGCGCGCGAGCCCGCTGCACGGCATGGTGGCCTCGATCTCGGTCGGCATCGTCGGCGGCGAGGCCGTGGTCGACCTCGACTACGCCGAGGACTCCACCGCGGAGACCGACATGAACGTCGTCATGAACGACCAGGGCGCGTTCATCGAGGTCCAGGGCACGGCCGAGGGGCACGCGTTCCGCCGCAGCGAGCTCGACGCGATGCTCGACCTGGCCGACAAGGGCATCCGCGAGCTGATCGAGGCGCAGCGCGAGGCGCTGGACCAGTAGTGCGCGTCGTGCTCGCCAGCGGCAATGCCGGCAAGCTGCGCGAGCTCGGGCAGCTGCTCGCCGACGCGGGCATCGAGCTCGTGGCGCAGTCCGACTACGGCGTCGCCGCGCCCCCGGAGACCGCGCCGACGTTCGTCGAGAACGCGCTCATCAAGGCCCGCCACGCGGCGCGCGCGACCGGCCTGCCGGCGATCGCCGACGACTCCGGGCTCGAGGTCGACGCGCTCGGCGGCGCCCCGGGCGTGCGCTCGGCGCGCTACGCCGGCGAGCACGCCGACGACGCGGCCAATATCCGGCGCCTGCTGGGCGAGCTCGAGGGCGTCGCCGACACCGACCGCGGCGCGCGCTTCCGCGCCGTGCTGGTCTACCTGCGCCACGCCGACGACCCCGCGCCGCTGGTCTGCGAGGGCACCTGGGAGGGCCGGATCGCGGCGGCGCCGCGCGGCGATGGCGGCTTCGGCTACGACCCGCTGTTCGAGCTGGCCGACGGCCGCACCGCCGCCGAGCTGCCCGCCGAGGAGAAGAACCTGCTGAGCCACCGCGGCCAGGCGCTGTCGGCCCTGCGCCACCGGCTCGCCGCGCGCGGCTGACGGCGACCGGGGCGCGGCGACCGTGGGTCTCGACACGCTCGACCTGCCGCGCCTCGGTCACCGCATCGCCGGCGACATCCGTGCCCGGCTGCGCGATCGCCTGGTCGCGCAAGGGGGCGGCGAGACGCTGCTCGACCCGGCCAACCTCAAGTCGGCGCACGCGATCGACCGCCACGCCGCCGACGCCGCGCGGCGCGCGTTGCGCGGCGAGTCCTGCCGCATCCACATCGAGGGCGAGGCGTCCGGCGGGGCCGGCGATGCCTCGTTCTGCGTCTACATCGATCCCGTCGACGGCTCGCTCAACTGGGACCGCGGCATCGGCGACCCGGCGTTCGTGCTCGCGGCCGGGCGCGGCGCGTCGATCACGACGCTCGACGGGCTCGAGCTCGCCTATGTCGAGGGCCTGCGCTCCGGCGACCGCTACTACACGCTCGGCGACGAGGCCGTCTACTGGAACGCCCTCACGCAGACGCGCGTGACGCTCGCCTGCCGCGGACCCGGCCGGCTCGACGCGGCCACCGGCTACCTGCGCTGCGGCTACGGCGGCGCCCGCGCGCAGCTCGAGCACACGCTGGCGCTGTTCCTCGCCGCGCGCGACCTGCGCGCGGTCGACAACGCCGGCACCGAGCTCGCCGAGATCGCACGCAACGCCGCGGACTTCATGGTCGAGGCGCGCGGGATCAGCGACGGCTACAACCTGCTGGCCTGGCCGATCCTGCGCGCCGCCGGTGGCGTGCTGCTCGATCTCGACGGCGCGGAGCTCGCGCCGCAGCCGTTCGCGCCCGCCGCCGCGAGCGACTTCGTCGCCGCCAACGACCCCCGGCTGGCGGCCGCGGTGGTGGCGGCGATGGACGCCGGCCGCGCGCGCAGCCGTGCCTGCCTCGACGCGCTCGCCGGGCACGGTGACCGCCCCGGGGGCGCAGGCGACGGCTGAGCGCGAGCCGATTTGCCGAATGGCGCTTTTTGCGCTGTAGTACGCCGTTCACGGACCAATGACAGCGCGGCGGCCGCGGCGACGCGCCCGCCCCCACGAGCTCGTTACCGGGAAGTCCGATGGGTTCCTTCGATCTCGGCGCTCACGGCATCCGCGCCGCGAACGTCCTGCGCAACGCGCCGCCGGCCCGCCTCTACGAGCACGCGCTGGCGCACGAGCCCGGCACCGCCATCGCCTCGAGCGGCGCGCTGATCGCGCTCTCGGGCGAGCGCACCGGGCGCAGCCCGGACGACAAGCGCCTGGTCAGCCACGACGCCGTGACCGAGGAGGTCTGGTGGGGCCCCGTGAACGTCGGCGTCGACACGCAGGCCTTCGAGCGCCTGCGCGACCACGCCCGCGCGCACCTCGAGGGGCGCGGGCGGCTCTACGTGGTCGACGGCTTCGCGGGCTGGGACCCGAACCACCGCATCCGGGTGCGCGTGATCTGCGAGCGCGCCTACCACGCGCTGTTCATGCACAACATGCTCATCCGGCCGACGCCGGACGAGCTCGAGCACTTCGGCGAGCCCGACTACGTGATCTACAACGCCGGCCGGCCAACGCGCCAGCACGTCGACGGCGTGAGCCCCCCGACCAGCGTCAGCCTGTGCCTCGAGCAGGGCGAGATGGTGATCCTCGGCACCGAGTACGCCGGCGAGATGAAGAAGGGCGTGTTCACCATCATCAACCACATCATGCCGCGGCGCGGCGTGCTGTCGATGCACTGCTCGGCCAACGGCAGGCCCCGCCGGTGACGTGTCCGTGTTCTTCGGCTTGTCGGGGACCGGCAAGACCACGCTGTCGGCCGACCCGCATCGTGCGCTCATCGGCGACGACGAGCACTGCTGGACGGACGACGGCGTCTTCAACATCGAGGGCGGCTGCTACGCCAAGGCGATCGACCTCTCGGCCGAGGCCGAGCCGGAGATCTACAACGCCATCCGCTTCGGCGCCGTGCTCGAGAACGTCGTCTACGATCCCGAGACGCGCGTGGTCGACTTCGACGACGACACCATCACCGCGAACACGCGCTGCGCCTACCCGATCGACTACATCCCGAATGCGCGCATCCCGTGCACGGCGGGCGTGCCCGACAACGTCATCTTCCTGACCTGCGACGCGTTCGGCGTGCTGCCGCCGGTCAGCAAGCTGACGCCCGGCCCAGGCGATGTACCACTTCATCAGCGGCTACACCGCCAAGGTGGCCGGCACCGAGGTGGGCGTGAGCGAGCCCCAGGCCACCTTCTCGGCCTGCTTCGGGGCGCCGTTCCTGGTCTGGCACCCCGGCCACTACGCCGCCATGCTCGCCGAGCGCATCCGCGCCCACGGGGCCCAGGTCTGGCTGGTGAACACGGGCTGGATCGGCGGCCCCTACGGCGTCGGCCAGCGCATGGGGCTCACGCACACGCGCGCGATCATCGACGCCATCCACGACGGCGCCCTGGCGCGCGCCGAGACGGTCACCGACCCGGTGTTCGGGCTCGCCGTGCCGACGCGCTGCCCGGGCGTGCCCGACGAGCTGCTGCTGCCGGAGCAGAACTGGGCGGACCCCGCCGCCTACCGCGCACAGGCCGCCGAGCTGGCGCGCCTGTTCGCGGAGAACTTCGCCGCCTACGCCGACGACGTGGACGACGAGGTCCGCGCCGCCGGCCCCCGCCGCGACCTCGACGCGGCGACGGACGCCCCCTCGCAAGCCTCTTCCTGACCGGCGCCCGGTTCACTGGCTCACGACCGCGGGCGGCCGATACGAGGCCGCGCTACCGCTCGGGCCGTGCGTGGGTACTCTCGCCAAGACGCCAGGCGCGCCAAGGAATTGCAGCAAAGTAGCCCGGATGGAGCCGAAGGCGGAATCCGGGGGTTCATCACGCCTGCCCCGGATTCCGCTCCGCTCCATCCGGGCTACGCCTACTGCTGCTGCCGGAGCAGAACTGGGCGGGACCCCGCCGCCTGACCGGCGCGCAGGCCGCCGAGCTGGCGCGCCTGTTCGCGGAGAACTTCGCCGCCTGCGCCGACGACGTGGACGCGGAGGTGCGCGCAGCCGGGCCGCGGGTCGAGGCCGACGCGGCGCCGGCGGGCGTCGACCCGCGACATGTCGTCGCGTCGCGCCTGACGCGGCACGCCCGCGCGCGCATTCGCTCGGCGCACATCGCGCCGAGCGAAGACGCGCCTACGCAGAATCGCGCGTAGGCGCGTTTCCGCCGCAGGCGGACGCGCGCGCCGTGTTCAACCGGCCAGCCGCCGTTCCATCGCCGCACCCAGCAAAGTAGCCCGGATGGAGCCGAAGGCGGAATCCGGGGGTTCATCACGCCTGCCCCGGATTCCGCTCCGCTCCATCCGGGCTACGCCTACTTCGCCGCCTACGCCGACGACGTGGACGCGGAGGTGCGCGCAGCCGGGCCGCGGGTCGAGGCCGGCGAGCAGACGCCGGCCAGCGCCTCCCGTCGCCCCGCCTGAGCGGCACCGTTGCCGAGGCCGGCGCAAACGCCCTGAACTGCCGTCTGCGGCCCGCCGCAGGTCATGGGCCACCCCGTCATTGCGAGGCGCCCGCAGGGCGCCGTGGCAATCCAGCGACGGCCGCACCAGGGCCCGGGGCCGGCCTGGATCGCCACGGCCGGCTGCGCCGGCCTCGCGACGACGGAAGCGGATGGACGGGGCTCGCCGACACGCGCGACGGAAGGACCGGGCGGCAGGATCGCCGTCACCCCGGCCGCACGCCTACGCGCCCAGCCGCCGTTCCATCGCCGCGCCCAGCTCCGAGGGGCGCTCGCACACCGTGATGCCGGCGTCGCGCAGGATCTCCGCCTTCTCCACGGCGCTCTCGCCGCGGCCCGAGACGATCGCGCCGGCGTGGCCCATGGTCCGGCCCCGCGGCGCCGTCAGCCCGGCGATGAAGGCGACCACGGGCTTGCTCATGCTGGCCTCGACCCAGGCGGCCGCCTGGGCCTCCTGGGGCCCGCCGATCTCGCCGATCAGCATGACCGCCTCGGTCTGTGGGTCGCGCTCGAAGTGCTCGAGGATGCGCGCGAACGAGCAGCCATTGATCGGGTCGCCGCCGATGCCGACCGCGGTGGAGATGCCGATGCCGCGCTCGGCCATCTGGCTCGCGGCCTCGTAGCCGAGCGTGCCCGAGCGCGCGACGACGCCGACGCCGGCCGGGGCTGTAGATGTGGCCGGGCATGATGCCCATCATCGCCTTGCCCGGGCTGATCGTGCCGGCGCAGTTGGGCCCGGTCAGGATCATGCGCCGCTCGGCGGAGAACAGCCGCAGGTAGCGCTTCACGCGCATCATGTCCTGCGCGGGGATGCCGTCGGTGATCGCCACGCAGTAGGCGATGCCCGCGTCGGCGGCCTCCGAGACGGAATCGGCCGCGTAGGGCCCGGGCACGAACACGACGCTGGCGACGGCACCGGTCGCGCGCACCGCCTCCTTGACCGTGTTGAACACCGGCAGCCCGAGGTGCTGCGTGCCGCCCTTGCCCGGGGTCACCCCGCCGACCACGTTGGTGCCGTAGTCGATCATCTCCTGCGCGTGGAAGGTGCCGATGCGCCCGGTGAAGCCCTGGACCAGGACCGGGGTGTGCTCGTCGATCAGGATCGCCATGGCGGTCTCGCCCCTCAGGCCGTGCGGCGCGCGGCGACGACACGGTCGGCCGCCTCGGCCAGCGTGTCGGCGGTGATGATCGGGTAGCCGCTCGCCTCCAGGATCTGCTTGCCCTGCTCCACGTTGGTGCCGGACAGGCGCACCACCAGCGGGAACGGTCGAGCTCGAGCTCGCCGAGCGCCTGCACGATGCCCTCGGCGACCCAGTCGCAGCGATTGATGCCCGCGTAGATGTTCACGAGCATCGCGCGCACGTTGTCGTCGGAGAGCACCAGGCGGAAGGCGCTGGCCACGCGCGCGGGCGAGGCGCCGCCGCCGATGTCGAGGAAGTTGGCCGGCTCGCCGCCGGCGTGCTTGATCATGTCCATCGTCGCCATCGCGAGGCCGGCGCCGTTGATCATGCAGCCGATGTCGCCCTCGAGGCCGACATAGGACAGGCCCTGGTCGGCGGCCGCGGTCTCGCGCGGGTCCTCCTGCGCGCGGTCGCGCAGCTCCGCGATCGCGCCCTGGCGGAACAGCGCGTTGTCGTCGAAGCCGAACTTGGCGTCCAGCGACAGCAGCCGGCCGTCGGCGGTGACCACGAGCGGGTTCACCTCCACCAGCGTCGCGTCGTGGTCGCGCATCAGGCGGTAGAGACCGCGCAACGTCTTGACCGCGTCGGCGACCTGGCCCGGCGCGAGCCCGAGGCCGAAGGCGAGCTCGCGCGCCTGGAAGTCGTGCAGCCCGATCGCGGGGTCGACCAGCTCGCGCAGGATCGCCTCGGGCCGCTGCTCGGCCAGCTCCTCGATCTCGACGCCGCCCTCGGCGGAGGCGACCACCACGATCTGCTCCGACTCGCGGTCGAGCACCATGGCCACGTAGAGCTCGCGCTCGATGTCGGTGGCGGCCTCGACGTAGACCGCGTTGCACGGCTTGCCCGCGAGCCCGGTCTGGCTGGTCACCAGCGCGCTGGCCGAGCAGGCCGGCGGCGGCATCACGCACCTCCTGGTCGCTCGCGCACATCCTCACGCCGCCCGCCTTGCCGCGGGCGCCGGCGTGCACCTGCGCCTTGACCACCCAGCGCTCGCCGGCGATCTCGTGGACCAGGTAGGCGGCCTCGTCGGCCGAGTGGGCCACCCCGCCGTCGGCGATGGGCACGCCGGCACGAGCCAGCAGCTGCTTGGCCTGGTATTCGTGGATGTCCACTGCACTTCCTCGCGTCGTTCGTGCGACCGCATTGGCCGCTTCGCCGTGTCCAGGCCGTTCCGTGGGTCCGGCTTCAGCCGGACGCTGCACGGCACCGGGCGCGGCCTCCCCGTGCCCCCGCGACTACGGCCCCTTCGCCGCGATCGCGTCCGCCGTGCGCACCACGTTCTCGGCCATGCGCGCCGAGGCGGCGTCGATCATGCGGCCGTCGAGCTGGGCCGCGCCGCGGCCCTCGCGCGCGGCCGCGTCGAGCGCCTCGAGGATGCGCCGCGCGCGCTCGACCTCGGCATCCGGGGGCGTGAAGACGTCATTGGCCAGCTCGACCTGCGACGGGTGGATCGCCCACTTGCCCTCGACGCCGAGCGCGGCGCCGCGCTTCGCGGCGGCGACATAGCCCTCGGCATCGCTGAAGTCGCCGAACGGCCCGTCGATCGGGCGCAGGCCCCAGGCGCGACACGCCACGGTCATGCGCGCGATCGCGTGGTGCCACTGGTCGCCGGGGTAGTCCGGCGTCAGGCCGCCGATGCTGACCGTGCGCGCGCGGCAGCTGGCCGCGAAGTCGGCGACCCCGAAGTGCATCGCCTCGAGGCGCGGGCTCGACTGCGCGATCGACTCGACGTTGGCCATGCCGAGCGCGGTCTCGATGAGCACCTCGAGGCCGATGCCGTGGCCGATGCCCATCGCCGTCTCGATCTGCGTGACCAGCGCGTCGACCAGGTACACGTCGCTCGCCGTGCCGACCTTCGGGATCAGCAGCGTGTCGACGCTGCCGCCGGCCTGCTCCAGAACGTCGACCATGTCGCGATACATGTAGTGCGTGTCGATGCCGTTGATGCGCACCGAGACCGTCTTGCCGTGGCCGGCCCAGTCGAGGTCGTTCAGCGCCTGGATGACGTTGGCGCGCGCGGCGGCCTTGTCGTCCGGCGCGACCGCGTCCTCGAGGTCGAGGAAAACGTAGTCGGCCGCGCCGGCGAGCGCCTTGTCGAAGAGGCCCGGGCTCGATCCGGGCACGGCGAGCTCGCTGCGCTGGACGCGCGGGCGCGCGGGCGGGTACTGCGTATGGCTCATGGCGCGGCGGGCCTCCCGGTCGCGGCGACAGGCGCGGCCGGGACGGGCCGAAGGATCCTCTCCCTCGACCGTTCCGCTCGGACGGCCGGCCCGGACCGCGCGCGAAGGGCGGGGAAGCTAGCACCGCGGGGGCGGCAGGCATACGGGTAGCGCGGGCGCATGACGCCTGCGGAGAAGTACGCGGCGCGGGCGGGCAACCCGCGCGCCGCGTTGCGGATCGATCGGCCGGCCGCCGCGCGGGCACGCCCCGCGCGGCGGCGGCCGGTCGCGACGACTCGATGCGGGCGAGGTCCTCCTCGACCGCCGCCAGCGAGGTCTCGAACTGCCCGCGCTCGGTGTCGTTGAGCTCGAGCTCGACGATCTTCTCGAGGCCGTTGCGCGTGAGGATCGACGGCACGCCCATGGCGCAGTCCTTGTGGCCGTACTCGCCGTCGAGGATCGCCACGCAGGGCAGCAGCCGGCCGCGGTCGTGCACCACGGACTCGACCATCTCGACGGTGGAGGCACCGGGCGCGAGGTAGGCGCTCGAGCTCTCGCGCAGCTGCAGCACCTCGGCACCGCCCTTGCGCGTGCGGTCGATGATCTCGTCGATCTTCTTCTGGTCGAGGAAGTTCTCGACCGGCACCCCGTTGACCGTGGTGTAGCGCATCATCGGCACCATCTGGTCACCGTGACCACCCAGCACCATGGCGTCGATGTCGGCCATCGAGCGGCCGGTGGCCTCGGCGATGAACCAGGCCATGCGCGAGGAGTCGAGCACGCCGGCCTGGCCGAAGACGCGGTTGCGCGGCCAGCCGGTGCGCTGCCAGGCGCGGTAGGTCATGACGTCGACCGGGTTCGCGACCACGATCATCATCGCGTTCGGCGCGTGCTCCTTCGCGGCATCGGCGATCTGGTCCATGATCGCGACGTTCTTGTCGAGCAGGTCGGAGCGGCTCATGCCCGGCTTGCGCGGCAGGCCGGCGGTCACGATGATCAGGTCGCTGTCGGCGAGGTCCTTGTAGTCCGAGGTGCCCCACAGGCGCACGTCCGAGCCGAACACCGGGGCCGACTCGGCGATGTCCAGCGCGGCGCCCTTGGCCGGCCCCTCCGCGATGTCGACGACGACGACCTCGCGGCACAGGTTCTGCTGCATCAGGTACAGCGCCGCGGACTCGCCGACGCGCCCCGCGCCGCCAACGACGGCAATCTTGTTCATGGCCGGGCTCCTCGCATTGCCGGGGGGAAGGGTCGCCATCGTACCCCTTCCCCGGGGCCATCCAAGGAGCGCCCGGCTTGCCGGCCTCTGCAGGCAGCCGCGGCAGATCCGTGCCAGCCGACGTCGCATCGCACGATCCCTCACACCCCGGAGTCCCCCCATGGCCGACCTGCCCACCGAGGCGTTTCGCGCATTCCGCCTGCGCGAGGACGGCGACGGCGGCGAGCTCGCCGAGCTGCACCTCGACGACCTCGGCGCCGGCGACGTCGTGATCCGCGCCGAGTATTCCTCCGTCAACTACAAGGACGCGCTCGCGGGCACCGGTCGCGGCAAGATCGCGCGCACGCTGCCGCTGGTCGGCGGCATCGACGCCGCCGGTACGGTGCTGCACTCCGACGCGCCGGGCCTGGCCCCGGGCGACCCGGTCCTGGTCACCGGCTGCGGCCTCTCCGAGGAGCACGACGGCGGCTACGCCGAGTACGTGCGCGTGCCCGCGGACTGGGTCATCCCCGTCCCGCCGGGGCTGGACACGTACCAGGCGATGGCGCTCGGCACGGCCGGCTTCACCGCCGCGCTGGCGCTGCAGCGGCTCGAGGAGAACGGCCTCGAGCCGGGCCTGGGCCCGGTCGCGGTCACCGGCGCGACCGGCGGCGTCGGCAGCATCGCGCTCGATCTGCTGGCCGCGCGCGGCTACGAGGCCGTCGCGGTCACCGGCAAGGCGGACGCCACCGACTACCTCGACGGGGATCGGCGCCAGCCGCGTGATCGCCCGCGACGAGCTCGGCGACCAGGGGCCGGCCCTGGAGAAGGCCCGCTGGGGCGGCGCCATCGACAACGTCGGCGACGGCCCGCTGGCCGACATCCTGCGCACCACCGTGCCCTGGGGCAGCGTCGCCAGCATCGGCCTCGCGGCCGGCATCGAGCTCGACGCCACGGTCATGCCGTTCATCCTGCGCGGCGTCAGCCTGCTCGGCATCACCTCGGCGAACTGCCCGCGCTGGCGCCGCGAGCGTGTCTGGGAGCAGCTCGGCGGTGACTGGAAACCGCGCCACCTCGATCGCATCGTCGCCGGGGTCGTCGGCATGGACGAGCTCCACGGCGTGTTCGAGCGCATGCTCGCCGGCGAGGCCCGGGCGCACCGTGGTGAAGATCGCGGGGTGACCCTGCCCGCCCCGGACGAACGCGGCACGGGCACGTTTGCGCGCAGGCGCGTTTCCGCCGGAGCGCGGACGCGCGCATTGCATGGACGCGCGCAACCCCTCGACGAGCTCCATCCAACCGTAGGCCGGCTTCGGCCAACGGCCGACGCCGGCGTCGGGCCGGCGCCGAGCGCCGGCCCGAAACCGGCCTACGCGCTGCGTTGCGCCGGGTAGCGCGCGCGGAACGCGTCCACGATCGCCAGCAGGTCCGGGGTGAGGCGCGCCCGGGCCTGCTCGGCGACCGCGTCCGGCAGCCCGTGATACGCCTCGGCGATGCCCCCGGCGATACACGCCTGCGTGTCCGCGTCGCCGCCGAGCGAGACCGCCTTGCGCACCGCGTCCTCCCAAGAGACCGTAGGCCGGCTTCGGCCAACGGCCGACGCCGGCGTCGGGCCGGCGCCGGGCGCCGGCCCGAAACCGGCCTACGCGCTGCGTTGCGCCGGGTAGCGCGCGCGGAACGCGTCCACGATCGCCAGCAGGTCCGGGGTGAGGCGCGCCCGGGCCTGCTCGGCGACCGGCGTCCGGCAGCCCGTGATACGCCTCGGCGATGCCGCCGGCGATACACGCCTGGCGCGTCCGCGTCGCCGCCGAGCGACACCGCCTTGCGCACCGCGTCCTCCCAGGAGACCGTAGGCCGGCTTCGGCCAACGGCCGACGCCGGCGTCGGGCCGGCGCCGGGCGCCGGCCCGAAACCGGCCTACGCGCTGCGTTGCGCCGGGTAGCGCGCGCGGAACGCGTCCACGATCGCCAGCAGGTCCGGGGTGAGCCGCGCCCGGGCCTGCTCGGCGACCGCGTCCGGCAGCCCGTGATACGCCTCGGCGATGCCGCCGGCGATACACGCCTGCGTGTCCGCGTCGCCGCCGAGCGAGACCGCCTTGCGCACCGCGTCCTCCCAGGAGGTCGACTCGAGGAAGGCGATGATGGCCTCGGGCACGCTGCCCTGGCAGGTGACGTCGAAGCCGTAGCCGGGGCGGATCGCATCGACGCTGCGGTCGAGGTCGTAGCCGAAGCGCGTCGCGATCTCCGCGCGGACGCGCTCGCGCCCGGCCCCCGTGCGCGCGAGCAGGACCGCGAGCGCGGTGGCCTGGGCGCCGCGGATGCCCTCGGGGTGGTCGTGCGAGATCGCGGCGCAGCGCTCGGCCTCGGCGAGCACGGTGTCGACCTCGTCGAAGGCGAAGCCGACCGGGCTCACGCGCATGGCGGCGCCGTTGCCGAAGCTGTTGTACGGGCGCGGGTCGGGGTCGGCGAGCCAGCCGATGAACGACGCCCCGTAGCCGGCATCGGGGTAGCGCCGGCCGAGCTCCCATACGGCCTCGCGGTAGCCGCGGCCGTCGAGGATCGCACTGGCGACCGCGACCGTGAGCACGGAGTCGTCGGTGAAGCGCGCACGCCGGTGAAACAGCTCGAAGTCCGTGTGCTTGATCGGCCGCGCCTCGTAGACGGAGCCGATGATGTCGCCTGCGATCGCGCCGAGCACGGGCCGCCTCAGGCGGTGAGCTCGACCGGCGTCACGACCGGGACCTGCAGCCCCAGCGACGCCAGCCCGACCAGGATCAGCAGCTGCAGCAGCGTGGCCACGACGGCGATGCCGACGGCCGCCACGAACGAGGTGCCGAGCACGAGCGCGTAGGCCGCGCAGCCGACGACGAAGGCGGCGGCGAAGCCGAGGAGGGGCTCGCCGACCAGGTTGAGCGCCAGCTGCCCGAGCACGGTCGCGACGATCACGGCCGCGAGCGCGGCCAGGAAGCCGTTGCGGCGGGCCCGGGCCCACTTGGCCGCGACCATCACCGGCAGCACGGTGATCGCGATCACGACCGCGGCGACGCCGAGCAGGTAGACGAGGTCCATGGGTGGCTCCGCTGCGGTGTCGGGGGCCCAGTCTAGCCCGCGCATCTCACGGATTCACGGCCGCGGCCGGGCGTCACGGCGGCGCGGGGGCCGACCGATGCTGGCAGCCTGTCGGACTTGGGCTCATCTACTGCGGCGCCCCAAGTCCGACAGGCTGCTAGACTGTCGCCATCCGCAATGCGCAGGCCCCGATGGACTTCCACGCCAACCCGCCGCTGACGCTGTACGTGCACCTGCCGTGGTGCGCGAGGAAGTGCCCGTACTGCGACTTCAACTCGCACGAGGCACCGGGCGAGATCCCCGCCGAGGCGTACGTGGACGCGCTCGTGGCCGACCTCGAGCAGGAGCTCCCCGACGTCTGGGGGCGGCCGCTGGAGGCGATCTTCATCGGCGGCGGCACGCCGAGCCTGTTCCCGCCCGCGGCGATCGACCGGCTGCTGGCGCGCGTGCGCATGTACTTCAACCCGGCGCCCGACATCGAGGTCACGCTCGAGGCCAACCCCGGCACGGTCGAGGCGGGGCGCTTCGCCGGCTACCGCGACGCCGGCGTCAACCGCCTGTCGGTGGGCGTGCAGAGCTTCGACGACGCACGCCTGGCGGCGATCGGGCGCATCCACGGCGGCGACGAGGCCCGCGCCGCGGTCGAGACCGCGCTCGCCACCGGCTTCGAGCGCGTCAATCTGGACCTGATGTATGCCCTGCCGGGACAGGACGCGGCCGGGGCCGCGGCCGACCTCGACGCGGCGCTGGCGCTCGGCTGTGACCACCTCTCCTGGTACCAGCTCACGCTCGAGCCCAACACCGTGTTCTGGAGCCGGCCGCCGGCGCTACCCGACGAGGACACGGTCGCCGCGATCGAGGCGGCCGGCGGCGAGCGCCTGCGCGCCGCCGGCTTCGAGCGCTACGAGATCTCCGCCTGGGCCCGGGGCACCGCGGCGCGCTGCCAGCACAACCTCAACTACTGGCGCTTCGGCGACTACCTCGGCATCGGCGCCGGCGCGCACGGCAAGCTGACACTGCCCGCCGAGGGCGCCATCGAGCGCCGCGCCAAGGCGCGCGCGCCGCGCAGCTACCTCGAGCGCGCGCACGGGCCCGGGTGCGTCGGCGAGCGCCGCCGCCTCGGCGCCGGCGACGCGGCCTTCGAGTTCCTGCTCAATGCCCTGCGCCTGCCCGGGGGCTTCACGGCCGGGCTGTTCGCCGAGCGCACCGGCCTGCCGCTCGCCTGGCTGCGGGCGCCGCTGGCCGAGGCCGAGACGCGCGGGCTGGTCGTGCACGACGCCGAGGGGGTGCGCCCGACGGCGCGCGGCCTGGACTTCCACAACGACCTGCTGGCCCTGTTCGCCGCCGAGACCGAGCGCTGGGGCGCCGGGCGCGAGGCGGCCGCCGGCCTGCGCATCGTCGCCGAGGGGCCCGGCGGCTGATGCTGCAGCCGGTCACCGTCACCTGCCCGTACTGCGGCGAGCCGTTCGAGGCGCTGGTGGACGCGAGCGAGGGCGACACGGACTACGTCCAGGACTGCGCCATCTGCTGCCACCCCATCCGCTTCCACGTGCGCATCGACCCGGACGGCCTGGTGCTGCTCGAGACCGCGCGCGAGGACGACTGAGCCGCCGCGCACGAGTTGTGCACAAGCCAGGCGGCGGCCGCCGCCGGCGAGGCGCGCGGCCGCCGCGCGGCGGATCGACGGCCTGCCTGTCCCAAGTGATTGATTTCGGGTGGAACACGCACCCGGCAGCGGTCGCGTTCCACGCACCGACCGGCGCCGTGGGCCGCGCGGGCGGCGGCGGCGGCGGATTCTTCCACAGAGTTATCCACAGGCCGGCGGAGACTTGCCCGGACGCGCCCGAGCCGCTAGAATCCCGCCTCCTTTCGCCGCGCGCACGAAATCGAGGTCGCCGCGATGAAGCCCGACATCCACCCCAGCTACGAGACGGTCAAGGTGAGCTGCAGCTGCGGCAACTCCTTCGAGACCCGCTCGACCGTGGGCCACGACCTGCACGTCGAGGTCTGCTCCGCCTGCCACCCGTTCTTCACGGGCAAGCAGAAGATCATGGATACCGCCGGCCAGGTGGACAAGTTCCGCCGCCGCTACCGGCGCTGACGCCGGGGCCGCGGCCGATGGCCGCCGGCCGCATCACAGGGGCGCTCCTCGCGGGCGCCCTTTTGTTTGCGCTGGCGCCGGCCGCCGCCGGCGTCACCTGCCCCGCCGATCGCATCGACCGCCGCGCCGCGGTCGCCTGGGTCAACGACGGCGACACGGTCGAGCTCGCCGACGGCACCCGCGTGCGCCTGGTCGGCGTGAACGCGCCCGAGTTCGGCCGCGACGGCGCGCCCGACCAGCCCTTCGCCGCCGACGCGCGCGCGGCCCTGGTCTCCTGGCTCGAGGCCGCGGGCGAGCGCCTGCACCTGCGCCTCGACGCCGAGCGCCGCGACGACTACGGGCGCCTGCTGGCGCACGCCTTCCTCCCGGACGGGCGCAGCGTCTCGCGGCTGCTGCTCGAGCGCGGGCTCGCGGCGCGCGTGACGGTACCGCCGAACACCTGGCACCACGCCTGCTATGCGCGCGCCGAGCGCGTGGCGCGCGCGGCCGGGCGCGGCGTCTGGACGCTGCCGCGCTTCGCCGGCCTGCCGGCGCCGCAGCTGCCGCCCGACGCCGGCGGCTTCTACATCATCGAGGGGACCATCGAGCGCGTCGGCGAGAGCCGCTATGCCTGGTGGCTGGTGCTCGACAGCTTGACGCTGCGCCTGCACAAGCGCGACCAGCGCCACTTCGAAGGCCTCGAGCCGGCGGCGCTGGCCGGGCGCTCGCTGCGCGTGCGGGGCTGGATCTACCGCGCGCACGGCCAGGCGCGGATGAACCTGCGCCACCCGGCGGCGGTAGAATGGCTGGAGCCCGGCTGAGCACACCCCCGATGCAGCGCCACCCCGTCGCCCTCGTCCTTGCCCTGTCCGCGCTGGTCGCGGGCTGCGCCACCAACCCGGTCACCGGCGACAGCGATTTCGTGCTGATGTCCGAGGAGCGCGAGATCGCCCTCGGCAAGGACTACCACCAGCAGCTCCTCGAGCGCTACCGGCGCTACGACGACCCCGAGCTGCAGCGCTACGTCGAGCGCATCGGGCAGCGCCTCGCGACGCAGAGCCACCGTCCGGGGCTCGATTACCACTTCACCGTGCTCGACGACCCCGCGGTCAACGCGTTCGCGCTGCCGGGCGGCTACGTCTACATCACGCGCGGCATCATGGCGTATTTCGACTCGGAGGCCGCGCTCGCGGGCGTCCTGGGGCACGAGATCGGCCACGTCACCGCGCGCCACTCGGTGCAGCAGCACAGCGCCGCGACCGCATCCAGCGTGCTCGGCACGATCCTGCTCGCGGGCGCGGGCGCCGGGCGCGCCGGGGCGGAGCTCTTCCAGACGGTCCAGCTGGCGGCGATCCGCGGTTACGGCCGCGAGCACGAGCTGCAGGCCGACCGCCTGGGGGCGCAGTACCTCGCGCGCGCCGGCTACGACCCCGAGCAGATGCTCGAGGTGATCGCCATCCTCGCGGACCAGGAGGCCTACGAGGTCGCGCGGGCACGCGCCGAGGGCCGCGCGCCCGACACCTACCACGGCATCTTCGCGACCCACCCGGAGAACGACGCGCGCGTGCAGCGCGTCGTGCGCGCGGCGCGCCGATACCGCGCGGACGAGCCGCGCCCGGCCGGGCATGCCGAGTACCTGCGCATGATCGACGGCATGTCGTTCGGGCCCGGCACGGCCCAGGGCGTGGTCGACGATCACCGCTTCCTGCACCTGGAGCTCGACGCCGCGCTGGCGGCCCCGGACGGCTGGACCATCGACAACCGGCCCGAGCGCCTGGTCCTGCGCGCGCCCGAGGACGCGTTCCAGATCGTGGTCACGCTGCGCATGCTCGGCGACGCGGACACCCGCGACCCGCGCGCGCTGCTGCGCGAGCGCCTGGGCGGCGCCCATCGCGTCAACGGGGCCGCCGTCGGCGGCGGGCGCTACCCGGGCTGGAGCGCGGTCACCGTGCAGCGCACGCGCGCGGGCGAGCGCCGCGTGCGCCACGCCGTCGTGGTCAAGGACGACCAGGCCTGGTACTTCGCCGGCGTGAGCCGCGCCGGCGACGGCTTCGGGCAGCTGGGCCGGGCGCTGCGCACCACGGTGAACAGCCTGCACGCCCTGAGCGCCGACGAGCGCCGGCGTGCGCGGCCGCTGGCGATCCATGTGGTCGAGGTTCGTCCCGGGCAGACCTGGGCGGACCTGGCGGCCGCGGTCCCGGGACGGGTCGATGACCCGGTCGCACGCCTGCGCCTGCTCAACGGCGACTACCCGGACGGCGAGCCGGCGGCCGGCCGGCTGGTCAAGACGCTGCGCTGACCATGGTCCCCGCACGTCTCTACCTGGTCGACGCCAGCATCTACGTGTTCCGCGCCTGGCACGTGCTGCCCGACAGCATCCGCGACGCGCACGACGAGCCGGCGAACGCGGTCCACGGCTTCGCCGACTTCCTGCGCCGGTTCCTGGACGAGGCACGGCCCGCCCGTGTGGCGGTCGCGTTCGACGAGAGCCTCGAGTCCTCGATCCGCAACGACATCTATCCCGACTACAAGGCGAACCGGGCGCCGGCACCCGAGGAGCTGCGGCGCCAGTTCGCGCGCTGCCGCGAGCTGGTCGAGGCCGCCGGCCTGGCGGCGTTCTCGAGCCCGCACTACGAGGCCGACGACCTGCTCGCCACCCTGGCGGCGAGCATGCGCGGCCACGGCCTGCGCCACACCGTCGTCACCGGCGACAAGGACCTCGCGCAGCTCGTGCGCACCGGCGACGAGTGGTGGGACTTCGCGCGCGCCGTGCGCCTCGACGTGCGCGGCATCGAGAAGCGCTTCGGGGTCGCGCCGCACCGCATCCCCGACCTGCTCGCGCTGGCCGGCGACAAGATCGACAACATCCCGGGCGTGCCCGGTATCGGCCAGGCGACCGCGGCGCGCCTGCTCGCGCGCTGGGGCGACCTCGACACCCTGTTCGCCAACCTCGAGGGGGTGCGCGCCATGCGCTTTCGCGGCGCGGCGCGTGTCGCCGCGCTGCTGGCCGAGCACGAGGCCACGGTGCGGCTCGCGCGCCGCCTGACCGGGATGCTCAGCGTCGACGGCCTGCCCGGCGAGCCGGCGGCGCTCGAGCGGCGCGCAGCCGACGCGGACGCCCTCGACGACCTGTTCGCGCGCCTGGCGTTCGGCCGCGAGCGCCGGCGCCGCTGGCAGGAGACGCTCGCGGCGCCGGCGGCATGAGCGGCGTCATCCTGCTCAACAAGCCGTTTCGGCACGGTCTGCCGCTTCGGCCGCGAGGCGGGTCGGCAGAGCCTGGCCGACTGGATCGACCTGCCGGGCGTCTACCCGGCGGGGCGCCTCGACCGCGACAGCGAGGGCCTGCTCGTGCTGACCGCGGACGGCGGCCTCGCCCACCGCATCACGCACCCGCGGCGCAAGCTGGCCAAGACCTACTGGGTGCAGGTCGAGGGGGTGCCCGGCGACGCCGCGCTGGCCGCGCTGCGCGACGGGGTGGCGCTCGACGACGGGCGCACGCGGCCGGCGACGGTGCGCCGCATCGAGGCCCCCGCCTCGCTGTGGGCGCGCGAGCCGCCGGTGGCGCTGCACCGCCACGGCGCCACGAGCTGGCTGCAGCTCGTGCTCCGCGAGGGCCGGCAACCGCCAGGTACGGCGCATGACCGCGGCGGTGGGTCACCCGACGCTGCGCCTGGTGCGCATCGCCGTGGGGCCCTGGGCGCTGGGGGCGCTGCAGCCGGGCGAGTGGCGCCGCGGCGCGGGTACCGGCCGGGCTCGCGCGCGGGGGTCAGCGTGCGCGCCGGGGCTGAACGCCGGGCGCGCCGCCGGCGCCTGCTGCGTGCCGGCGTCGCCGGCCTCGCGCTCGCCGCGTGCGGCGCCGCGGCGGCGGCCGACCTCGACAGCGTGCGCCTGCGCCACGGCAGCGTGGTCGGCCTCGGCGACATCGACGGCGGCGCGCTGGCGCTGACCTTCACCCCGGCCGCGGCGCCGCGCTGGCTCTACCTGCCCGGCGACGACCTGCACGCCGAGGTGGCGCTCAGCGCCTGGCACGACGCGGGCCCGGACGGCGACGTCCACAGCGCCCACGCCGGGCCGATCTGGCACTACGAGCCCGGGTTCCTGGGCCCGCGCGGCTTCGTCGAGTGGGGCACCAGCCTCGCCTGGGTCAGCGACGAGCGCGTCGAGCGGCGCGACCTCGGTACCCGCTGGCACTTCACCACGCACGCGACGCTCGGCTTCCGCCTGGGCGGGCGCGGCCGCTGGCACGTCGCCTACCGCATCCGCCACAGCTCCAATGCCGGGCTCGCGCGGCCCAACCCCGGCCTCGACATCACCATGCTCGAGATCGGCTACACGCCGGGGCGGGAGCGAGCTGATAGCATGCCGCGATGACCCCCGAGGCACCCGAGATCGGACTGATCGTCGTCGGCGACGAGATCCTCGCCGGCCGCCGCCAGGACCGCCACCTGGGCGCGGTGATCGAGCGCCTCGCGGCGCGCGGGCTGGCGCTGACCTGGGCGCGCTACATCGGCGACGACCATGCGCGCCTGGCCGGCCTGCTCGCGGAGACCATGGCCAGCGAGGCGCTCGTGTTCTGCTGCGGCGGCATCGGCGCGACCCCGGACGACGTCACCCGCCAGGCCGCGGCCGCGGCGGCCGGGCGGGCGCTGGCGCGCCACCCGGAGGGCGAGGCCATCCTGGTCGAGCGCTTCGGCGACGAGGCCACGGATTCGCGCCTGCGCATGGTCGACTTCCCCGCCGGCGCCACGCTGGTGCCGAACCCCGTCAACCGCGTGCCCGGCTTCCAGCTGGGCGCCACTGCTTCGTGCCCGGCTTCCCGAGGATGGCCTGGCCGATGATCGAGTGGGTCCTGGACACGCAGTTCGCCGACTGGACGCGCGCGCCCGCGCTCAGCCGCGCCGTGCGCGTGCACGCGCGCGAGAGCGACCTCGTCGACCTGCTCGAGCGCCTGGGCGCGGCCCACCCGGAGGTGCGCTTCTCCAGCCTGCCCGAGATGCGCGCCGGCGGCGGCTACGTCGTCGAGCTGGGGGTGCACGGGCCCGCCGAGGCGGTCGCGCCGGCGCTGGCCGCGCTCGAGGAGGAGCTCGCGGCGGCGCGGGTCCCGCGTGCCGAGGGCTGATGCGCTTGCCGTGGCGACGCCGACGCGGTACCAATAGCGTGACAGAGGCACCATCCACGTCCCGGAAGCCGCTGCGGCGGCGCCGACCCGAGGAGACGCTCATGGCCGAAGAGAGCCCCCTCCCGCACGAGGAGAACCTGCGCCGGGCGGTCCTGTGGCTCAACGAGCAGGATGCCTACAGCCTCGACGCGATCCAGCTCGCGACCCAGCGCTTCGGGCTTACGCCGGAGGACCAGCAGTACCTGGTCGAGACGTTCCTGCCGGACGTCGACGAGTAGCCACGCACCGGGACACGCCGCGCCATGCTGCCGATCTTCGTCTACGGCACCCTGCAGTTCCCCGACATCGCCGCGGCGGTCGCGGGTCGCCCGCTGCAGGGGCGCGGGGCCCGGCTCGTGGGCTATGCCCGCTTCCAGGTGCAGCGGGCCCCGTTCCCCGGCATCGCCCCGCGCCCGGGGGCCCGGGTCGACGGGCTCGTCTACGAGGACGTCGACGCCGCCGCGCTCGCGCGCATCGACGCGTTCGAGGGCGAGCTCTACCGGCGCGAGCGCGTGTGCGTCGAGCCCCACGACGGTGACGGCCCGCTGCAGGCGCAGACCTACGTGGTACGGCCCCGCTGGCGCAGCGCGTTGCGCGACCGCGACTGGGATCCCGAGGCGTTCGCGCGCGAGTGGCACGCGGCGTACCTGCGCGAGTTCGGCGGCGTGTCCGCGGCCGGGGGCCGGCGGTGAGCCGCGCCGGGCGCAGCGCCTGCGCCGCCCTCGCCGCTGGCGTTCGCCGCGGCGGTGACCGCGGCCGCCGAGCGCGAGGTGATCGTGGAGGCCGCGACGCTGCGCGACGGCCCCGGCGCGAGCGCCTCGCCGGTCACGCGCCTCGAGGCCGGCACGGAGGTCGCCGGCGGCGCCCGCAGGGGCGCCTGGCTCGCGGTCGAGACGCGCACGCAGCCGCGCCGCTCGGGCTGGGTGCGCGTGTGGCGCGTGCGCTCGGTGCCGGCGGACGAGGACGACGGCAATCCCATCCTCAACGGGCTCAAGCGCTTCTCGCGCAGCGTGGCCGGGCTGTTCGGCGGCGACTCCGGATCGCAGGTGGAGCAGGGCAACGTGACCGCGACGATCGGCGTGCGCGGGCTCAAGCCGGGCGAGTTCGCCTCGGCCAGCCCGGATCCCGCCGCCCGCGAGCGCCTCGCCACGGTGCGTGCCAGCGGTGACGAGGCGCGCGCATTCGCCCGCGAGGCCGGCCTCGACCGGCGCGAGATCGGCGCCGTCGGTGCCGGGGCGGGCCAGGCGCAGGACTGGGGGGAGTGGTGACGATGGCGCGCATCCTGCCCATGCTGCTGCTCGCCGTGTGCCTGCCGGCCGCGGGCGCCGGCCTCGACGACGTCGAGATCATCAAGCGCACGCTCGAGCGCATGGACCGGGCCCAGGTGTCGCCGGCCAAGGAGCGGCGCATCGGCGAGGGCATGGCGGCGCGGCTGCTCGGCACGACGCCGCCCGTCGACGATGAGCGCGTCCAGCGCTACGTCAACCGCGTCGGCCTCTGGGTGGCCGCCGGCAGCGACCAGCCCGACCTCGACTGGACCTTCGCCGTGGTCGACAGCGCGGGCGTCAACGCCTGGGCGGCGCCCGGCGGCTACGTGTTCATCACCGTGGGCCTGTTCGTCCTGCTCGAGGACGAGGCCGAGCTGGCGGCGGTGCTCGGCCACGAGATCGCGCACGTCACCGCGGGCCACCATCTGGAGGCGCTGGCGAGCCGCGTGCGCACCGGCATGATCCGCGACCTGCTGCAGGCCGAGGACATCGCCGGGGTGGACGACGCCACCGTGGACAGCCTGGCCGCCGAGGGCGCCCGGCTGTTCGGGCTCGGCCTCTCGCGCGAGGCGGAGCACGAGGCCGATCGCCTCGGGGCGGTGCTCGCGGCGCGCGCGGGCTACGATCCATGGGCCCTGCTCGGCACGCTGACGGTGCTCGACGCGCTCGACCCGGCCGCGCCGGCGATGTCGCTGCATGCCAGCACCCACCCGCCGCCGCAGGTGCGCCGCGCGCTGCTCGCGCGCCAGCTCGACGCCACGCTCGACACCGGCGGCGACCCGGGCGCACGGCCCGTGCAGCGCTTCCGCGCCATGCGCGACCGCCTCGCCGACGGCCCGTGAGCGGCTGACCAGGGGACCTGACCCGGCCGGTCCCGGGCCCGGGACCCTGCGGCGGCGCCAGCCGGGCGCTGCGCGCGCGTCCCCCGAGGCCGCCCCCCGGCGGCCACCCGCAGCGATACGCCCCGGATGCCCCATGCACCTGCGCGACGCCACCCACGCCGACCTCGCGGCGATCCACGAGCTCGAACGCAGGCCGAGGTCCCGGCCGTGGGCGACATCTCGCCGGCCCGGCTCGAATGGTACTTCGGCGTCGCGGCCGCGCTGCGCGTCGCCGAGGTCGAGGGGCGCCTGGCCGGTTTCCTGCTGGCCCTGCGCCCCGGGCTGGACTACGCCAGCCCCAACTACCGCTGGTTCAGCCGGCGCTACGCCGACTTCTACTACGTGGACCGGCTCGCGGTGGACCCCACCTGGCGCCGTCGCGGGGTGGCGGCCGCGCTCTACGCCGACGCCGAGCGCGCGGCGCGCGCAGCCGGCGCCCCGGTGATCGCGTGCGAGGTCAACCTGCGCCCGCGCAACGACGCCTCGCTCGCGTTCCACGCCGCGCAGGGCTTCGAGGAGGTGGGGCGCCAGGACAGCGAGGACGGCGCCAGCACGGTCGCGATGCTGGTGCGCGCGGTCGACGCGACGCCCGGCGAGCCCGATGCCGGGCCGGCGAGGGGCGCGTAAGCGAAGGCGACGGGGCGACATTGCGCGACCTGCCCTATGCTCCATTCTCATGCTGCCATCGGCGGCCCGCCCCGACGCGCGGGCCCGGCCGCCGTGACGCAACCAGGGGGAAAAGAAGATGCGCAACATGACCCGGCACGCGACCATCCTGGGCGCGACGCTCACCGCGCTCGCGATCGCTCTCGCCCTTGCGCCGCAACGCGCCGCCGTGGCGCAGGACAGCTACACGATCTGCTCGGACATCCCGTGGCCGCCCTTCGAGATGGGCAGCGGGGGCCAGGAGGCATTCGGCTTCGACATGGACGTGATGCGCGCCATCGCCGCGATCCAGGGCTACGACGTGGAGATCCAGAACCTGGCGTTCGACTCGATCATCCCGGCGGTGCGGGCCGGCAAGTGCGATATCGGCGCCTCGGGCTTCACCATCACGGCCAAGCGTGACGAGGCCGTCGACTTCACCGACCCGTACTACGTGTCCAACCAGGCCGTGGTGACGCGCTCGGACGGCGAGGTGAACGTGGTCACCGCGATGGCCGGGCAGGGACCGAACGGTGCCGTCGGCGCCCAGCGGGGCACGACCGGCGCGGCCTGGGTGAAGGAGAACCTGGTCGAGAATGGCGTCGACGTGACGCTGGAGCTCTACGAGACGTATCCGCTCGCGATCATCGATCTGGTCAACGGGCGCATCGACGCCGTGATCCAGGACGCGCCCGCCTCGAAGTCCTCGGTCGCCGCCCACCCGGACGCGCTGACCGTCGCCGGCGTGGTCAACACCTACGAGTACTTCGGCTTCGTGGTCCCGGCCGGCGATCCCGACGGCGTCGGCGCGAAGATCAGCGCGGGGCTCGGCGAGCTCGGCCTCAACGTGGCGGACACGGCTGCCGGCACCGAGCTCAGCGTCCAGCCCGGCACGCCCTGGGCCGACCTGAGCTCCGCGTACTTCGGACCCGACAGCGAGACCATCACGGCCGCCTGGGAGGCGTGCAAGGACGGCATCCTCGGCGCGGACTCGATGGGCGACGTGAAGAGCTATGCCGAGTGCATGGCACGGGAGACGAAGTAGGGCCCGCTGAGGGAGCCCCTGCCGGAGCGGCCTGATTGGGCGTCGAGGCACTCGATGTCATAGCCGGCCGGCTGCCCGGGTTCCTCTGGGCGACACTCGTCAACCTGCGGGTGTTCGCGGCCCTGATCCCCATCGGCTTCGCGGTGGGGATCGGGGTCGCGCTCGCGCAGGTCTACGGCCGCCGCGCCGTTGCCGCCGTCGCGTCGGCATGGGAGTGGTTCTTCCGCGGCGTGCCGGCGCTGGTGCTGCTGTTCCTGTTCTACTACGGCCTCGGGCGTCTCGGCATCGACGTGTCGGCGTTCCTGGCGGGCGCCCTGGCGATGGGCTTCCGCTCGTCGGGCTACCAGTCCCAGATCTTCCGTGGCGCGATCCAGGCGGTGCCCGCGGGCCAGGTCACCGCGGCGCGCTCGCTCGGCATGAGCCGCCTGCAGGCGATCCGCTCGATCGTGCTGCCGCAGGCGCTGCGCCTGGCCATCCCGGCCTGGTCGAACGAGTTCTCCTCGGTGCTCAAGGACACGACGCTGGTGTACGCCATCGGCATCAACGAGGTCATGCGCTACGCGCGCACCGTCTACATCAACCACCCCGGGCTCGCGATGATCACGTTCCTGACCGTGGCACTCATCTTCTGGGTGCTCACGTCGCTCGGCAACCTGGGCCTGCACGCGCTCGAGCGGCGCCTGGCCGTGCCCGGCTTCGAGTCGCGCGGACGCCGCGTGCCGCGCAGCGCGAGATAAGGGAGCGCCATGGACGCCCTGCTCAAGGTCGAGGACCTGCACAAGCGCTTCGGTGACGAGGAGGTGCTCCGGGGCGTGTCCTTCGACGTCCCCCGCGGCCAGACGATCGTGGTCATGGGGCCGTCGGGCACCGGCAAGAGCACGCTGCTGCGCTGCCTCAACCGGCTCGTCGAGCCGGACCAGGGCCGGGTATGGCTCGACGGCCTGGAGGTCACGGATCCCGCGACCGACATCAACGCCGTGCGCGCCTCCATCGGCTACGTGTTCCAGGACTTCCATCTCTTCACCCACCTGCGCGCGCTCGACAACGTGCGCATCGGGCTGCTCAAGGTGATGGGTCTCGACCGCGGGCGGGCCACGGAGCGCGCGCGCGAGATGCTCGCGCGCGTGGGTCTGGCGTGGAAGGCCGACGCCTACCCGGCCGAGCTCTCGGGCGGCCAGCAGCAGCGCGTGGCGATCGCGCGATGCCTGGCCATGGAGCCCAAGGTGATGTTCTTCGACGAGCCCACGAGCGCGCTCGATCCCGAGCTCACCGGCGAGGTCCTGCAGGTGATGGACGAGCTCGCGAGCGAGGGCATGACGATGCTCGTCGTGTCGCACGAGGTCGGCTTCGCGCGCCGCGCCGCGCACGAGATCATCTTCATGGAGCACGGGTGCATCCTGGAGCAGGGCCCGCCGGAGCAGCTGTTCGCGCGCCCGCGCGAGCAGCGCACCGGTGACTTCCTCAGGCACATCGCGGCCATGGACGACCACTGATGGACCTGCAGTTCGACCTGGTCAACTGGATGCCGCAGCTGCTGCGCGGCCTCGTCGTGACCGTCGAGATCACCGTGCTGTGCATCGCCATGGGGATCGTATTCGGGCTGGCGCTCGCGATGGCGCGGCTCTACGGCATCGCGCCCGTCTACTGGCTCGCCACCATCTACGTGAACTTCTTCCGCGGCACGCCGATCCTGGTGCAGCTGTTCCTCGTGTACTACGGGCTGCCCAGCCTGGGCATACGGCTCGAGCCGTTCGTCGCGGGGGTGCTGGCGCTGGGCCTGAACACCTCGGCCTACCAGGCGGAATACTTCCGCGGCGCCATCCAGTCGCTGCCGGCCGGGCAGATGCTCGCGGCCCGCTCGATCGGCATGGGGCGCCTGCAGGCGTTGCGCTGGATCGTGCTGCCGCAGGCGCTGCGCCTGGTCATCCCGCCGTGGTCCAACGAGCTCATCCTGATGCTCAAGTACTCCTCCATCGTGTTCTTCGCGACCGTCACCGACCTCATGGGCGCCGGGCGCATCATCGCCGGCGAGACCTTCCGCTACTTCGAGGTGTTCATCATCGTCGCGCTGATGTACCTCGCGATCGTGCTGGTGCTGTCCTGGGGTCTGCGCCGCTTCGAGACCTACCTGCGGGTGCCGGGGCTGGGGGGCGTCGGCAGCGGCGCCTGAGCGCCCGCGACCGCGTAGCCCGCGGAGGCGAAGCCGGAATCCCGGACGGCTCGTCACGCCGGCTCGCCCGTGTCCGGCATGGCCACGGCCCCGGGCGCGTCGGCCCAGTCCACGGGCAGGATCCCGCGCGCGACATGACGGTGGAACGATGAATACGGCCAGTCGCGCACGCGCACGGCCAGGCCATGCTTCACGGGATTGAAGTGGATGTAGTCGACGTGACGCCGATAATCCGATTCGTCGCGAATGGTGTGCTCCCAGAAACGCCGCTGCCAGAGTGCGGACTCGCCACGCGTGTTTCGGGGGATGACAACGCCCGCCTTGCGCAAACGGCGGACGAACCCTGACTTCACCGCCCGCCAGCGGCCGGCATAATCGTCATCCGCAGGCGGCAGCGTGACCACCGCATGCAGGTGATCGGGAAGTACGACGTAGGCATCGATGCGAAAAGGCCGACGGCCCCGCTCGACCGCCACGCTCGCGTGCAGCTCCGCAACATGGCGCACCAGCACGTCGGAGCGCCGGTCCAGTAGCGCGACGGTGAAGAAGAACGTGCCACCCGGCACGCGGTTCCTGCGGTAACGAACCATGTTCCCTCCCTGGAACAGGTGAGTGTCCGGTTGTTCCGATCCGCCGTGACCGGGACCCGGACGCCTCGTCCAGCGTAGCCCGGATGAAGCGTAGCGGAATCCGGGGATGAAGCGTAGCGGAATCCGGGGATGAAGCGTAGCGGAATCCGGGGCGTGGGACACGCCTCTCCGGTGACCCGCACCTGCCCGGATTCCGGCTTCGCCTCCATCCGGGCTACGTGCCGCCGGGGACGCGAAACGGGTAGCCCGGATGAAGCGTAGCGGAATCCGGGGCGTGGGACACGCCTCTCCGGTGACCCGCACCCTGGCCCCCGGATTCCGGCTTCGCCTCCATCCGGGCTACGCCCACCGCGGCGTCTCGCCCGGCGTAGCCCGGATGGAGCGAAGCGGAATCCGGGGATGGAGCGAAGCGGAATCCGGGGATGGAGCGAAGCGGAATCCGGGGAGCCTCGACCCTACCAGGGCAGCTCCTCGCCGTTGGCGTGGAGGAAGCGCCCGGCGTTGTCGGCGTCGAGGGCATCGATGCGCTCGACCAGCATGGCCGCGGCCTCGGCCGGCTCGACGTGGCCGCGCCCGCCGGTCATCTCCGTGCGCACGAAACCCGGATGAAACAGGCCGACGGCGATACCCTGCTGGCCCAGGTCGAGCGCCAGCGACTTGCCGCCCGCGTTGAGCGCCGCCTTCGACATGCGGTAGCCGTAGTTGCCGCCGGAGTCGTTGTCGCCGATCGAGCCCATGCGGCTGGTGATCAGCGCCACCTTCGAGCCCTTGCCGAGGCGATCGGCGAGCGCGTGCGTGACCAGCAGCGGTCCGAGGGCGTTGACGCGGTACTGCTCCAGGATGGCGTCGCGCGCCTCGGCATCCCCGAGCTGGTCGAACGACTGGTGCGAGAGGATGCCCGCGTCATTGACCAGCACGTCGATGCGCTCGGCGTCCACGCGCGGCGCGGCCGCGGCGAGCGCCTCGGGCGAGGCGACGTCGAAGCCGTCGACGACCTCCGCGCCGATCTCGCGCAGGCCGTCACTGCCGCGGCGACAGAGCCCGATGACGCGGTCGCCGCGCTCGCGGAAGATGCGCGCGATCTCGAGCCCGATGCCGCGATTGGCGCCGGTGATCGCGATGGTATGGCCGCTCATGCTGCCTCCCGTATGCTGGCGTTCATCAATGATGTCCCCGCCGGGGACGCGGGCGCCGGGCGAACGGCGACCTGCGAGCTGTGCGGGCGCGCCGTGGGCCGGCTCACGCGCCAGCATGGTCCCGTGCATGCGCCACGGCAATCGCCGCAACAAGCGTGATTCCGGCCGTCGCGCGGTCCGGGCGCGCATCGCCTGGCCGTGCCGGCCCTGCCACGTCCACGACGTGCTCGGCGAGAAGGAGCTGGAACGCATTACAACACGATCGAGGCATCGCGCGCGCGCACGGAGATCGCGCGCTTGGTCGAGTGGATCGCGGCCAGGCCTCGGGGATTCCGGCCGCCGCGCGCGGTGAGCAACCGCGGGTGCGGCTGCTCGGCGCGCTAGGAGGCTGTCCGAGTAACCTGAGCCGTAGCGAGCGCGTGGCACAGCGAGGCGATTTTCGTCGATCGCGAGACGAGCATGGTGGTGTCGCATGCGAGTCGAGCGATCGCCGAAAGCGGCCCTGCCACGTCGCCTTCGGCTCCTCGCAGCAGTGGCTGTGGTGCGCGCGCAGCAGGCTCATGATTACTCGGACAGCCTCCTAGCAGCCCGTCGGACTTGGGGCGTCGTAGCGAGCCCCTCAGGCCCCCGGCGCGGGCCTCGAACCGGGCATGACGTCGTTACGTCATCAGGAGTCGCGACGAGCGGTTTCGGGCCACCGCGGCCGAAACGAAGGGCCCCCTCTCCCGCTTCGCGGGAGAGGGACGCGGGTGAGGGGCGTACGAGGGCAGGCGCCGACCAGCATCACCAGGATTCTCTGGCATGGGTTTTCGCAATGCCCGGGTGCATGGCGTGGCGCGGGCGCAACGCGCGCGTTCGCCTGCGGCGAAAGCGCGCCTACTGCGCCGTGGCCGGACGGACGGTCGATGTCACTAATAGGCGCCTGGGAATCGACGACGGATTTTCGATCGTCCGAGGAGAATAGTCGGAACTATTTGACGAGGGGGATCGGGAATATGGACCGATTCCCACTCACCGCAGTAGATGCGCCCAAGTCCAACAGCCTCCTAGAGCGCCAGCCCCAGCAGGAGCGCCCCGCCCACGGCCCACCACCACGACGTGCCCTCTTCCTCGGGCTCGTGCGGTCCCTCGGCGAGGGTGATCTCGCTGCGCTCGGCGGCCGTGTAGACGATGCCGGCGATGTCGGCGTCCGCCGCGACGGGCTCGGTCGCCGGACCGGCCACGTAGCCGAACTCGCCGGCGGCGAACTCGACCTCGGCGCTCGCGTTGAGCACGGCGACGCGGCCCTGGTCGACGCCCAGGTAAAGACCCGGCGGCACCGCGGCGGCATCCTCCGTGTCGCCTAGACGGCACTCACCCTGCCCGCACAGGCGCAGCGCGTACGCGGTCCCGCGGACGCCCATGGTCACGTTGGGCGTGATCATGCGGTAGTCGTCCTCGCCGCGGTTGCCGATGGCCCCGGTGACCGCGCGCAGCCCGCCCGCGACCAGCTCGAACACGCGCTGGCCCGGGCCGACGTCGGGCAGGTGCCAGGCGCGGATGCGCAGCTCGCTCTCCGGGCGCAGGGTGACGCGCTCACCGTCACGGAAGTGGAGCTCGGCGCGGCCCTCGGCGGCGGTCTCCAGCGTGTCGTGCCGGCGCACGGGATCGCCCTCGGCCAGTACCCGATTGCGGCCGTGGCGCCCGCGCGCGACGACGCGCCCGGTCACGGCGGCGGCCTCGCCGACGACGGGCTCGGGTGCCGGCCGGGCGTCGTCGGCGACGGCGGCCTTCGCCGGCGGCTCTGCCGGGATGCTCAGGCGCGTGCCGCGACCGATCTCGGTCTCGGCATCGCGCGAGGCGAGCGCCTGCGCGTTGCGCTCGATGATGGCATCGATGATCGCGTCCCAGCGGTCACGCGCGTCGGGGTAGAGCTTCGGCACCAGCTCGGCGAGCGACTGCGCCGGGTCGACGAACAGGTAGCGGCCACCGAACTGGAGCTGGGCCGGGGCCGGCCCGGGTGCCGCGCTCTGGCGGCGCGCGAGCGCGCTCGGGTGCGGCAACCGCACGCGCACGTCGCCGCGCAGCTGCGCGGCGTCACCGTCGGGGAAGGCATGCGGGTTGTTGTCGACGATCCAGCGCTCGATGCGCCGCCAGTCGCCGGGGCGCTCCGGGTAGAGCTCGCGCACCAGGCCGGTCAGCGACTGCCCGGGGGCGACGTAGAGGATGCGCTCCTGCGGGAGCTCGTCGATGCTCTCCTGCGCGGGTGCGACGCCGGCCGCGAGGGCGAGGACGCCGGCGAGGAGCAACGGTAGGGCGGTGCGTCGCGCGCGGCGCATGGCGGGCCTCCATGTTCGGCATCAGCGGACCGACCGATAGCCGCCCGGCACGCCCGAGGGCGACAGCACGATCTGCCAGAGCTGATTCTGGCGAGCCCGGAACGAGCCGGCGCAGGACAGCAGGTAATACCGCCACATGCGGTAGAAGCGCTCGCTGTAGTGCCCGGCCAGCTCCGGCCAGTGGGCCTCGAAGTTGGCATACCAGGCCAACAGGGTCCGGTCGTAGTCCGTGCCAAAATTGTGCCAGTCTTCGATTATGAAGCGCCCCTCCACCGCGTCCGTGACCTGGTTCACAGAAGGAATCATCGAATTGGGGAAGATGTAGCGCGCGATCCAGGGGTCGGTGACCGTGGTCGAGCGGTTGCCCCCGATGGTGTGCAGCAGGAACAGGCCGCCCGGCGCCAGGCAGCGGCGCGCCACGTCCATGAAGGTCGCGTAGTTCTTGTAGCCGACGTGCTCGAACATGCCGACCGACACGATCCGGTCGAAGGTGTCGTCGAGCGCGCGGTAGTCCTGCAGGCGGATGTCCACCGGCAGCTCGGCGCACAGGCGCTGGCCGTAGTCGACCTGCTCGCGCGAGATCGTGACGCCGACCACCTCCGCACCGTAGTGCGCCGCCATGTGGTAGGCGAGCTCGCCCCAGCCGCAGCCGATGTCGAGCACCCGCATCCCGGGCTCGAGGCCGAGCTTGCGGCAGATCAGATCCATCTTGGCCGCCTGGGCCTCGTCCAGGGACTCCGCCTCGCGCCAGTAGCCGCAGGAGTAGACGGCGTAGCGCCCGAGCATGCGCTCGTAGAGGTCATTGCCGATGTCGTAGTGGTGCTCGCCGACGCGGTAACTGCGTCCCGGCGTCTGCAGGTTGAGCAGCTTGGCGATCACGACCCGGGGGATCTCGCGCCAGGGCTGGATCGCCTCCTGCAGGCGCGCGCGCAGGATGCGGTGGAAGAACTCGTCGAGCTGCTCGCAGTCCCACCAGCCGTCCATGTAGGCCTCGCCGAGGCCGAGCGAGCCCTGCGCGAACACGCGCGCGAACAGGCGCTCGTCGTGCACGCGCATGTCGAAGCGGCGGTCGCCGTCGATGCGCAGGTCGGCGCGATCGAGCAGCGCCTGCGCCCGCTCGCGCAGCGACGAGCCGGAAGCCGTTGATCTGCGAACCTCGGTGTCCACGGTCTGCTCCGGGCGGTCGTGCGGGCAACAAGCCTGGCGGAGAAATTACCCGCGGTGCGCGCTCACTGGCAAGCCGGGCATGACAGCCGCGGCGGCGCTCGGGGATCATGCACCCATGGACCGGCAGGCGCACGATTTCTGGCAGGCGCTGGCGGGCGAGCTCGAGGCCGCGGGCATGAACGGCCGCCTGGGTCGGCCGCGCCCCCTCGGCGGCGGCTGCATCCACGCGGCCGCGCGCGTCGAGACCGGCGAGCGAGCGCTGTTCGTCAAGCGCAATGGCGAGGCGCTCGCGCCCGTGTTCGCGGCCGAGGCCGAGGGGCTGGAGGCGCTCGCCGCGGCCGGCGGCGTGCGCGTGCCGCGGCCGCTGCTGCACGGCATCGCCGGGGGCCAGGCCTACCTGGTCACCGAGCTCGTCGAGCTGCACGGCAGCGGTGACGCCGGCGCCTTCGGCGCGGGCCTGGCGCGCATGCACGCGAGCACCGCCGGGGCCCACGGCTGGCACCGCGACAACTGGATCGGGGCCACGGTGCAGGCGAACGGCTGGTACGACGACTGGGCCGCGTTCTGGCGCGAGCGCCGCCTCGGCCCGCAGCTCGAGCTGGCCGCGCACGACGGCCGCGGGCGCCTCGCCGAGCGCGGGCAGCTGCTCGCCGAGCGCGTCGACACCCTGCTCGCCGGCCATGCGCCCGCGCCCTCCGTGCTCCACGGCGACCTGTGGGCGGGCAACCACGGCTACGACGCGCACGGGCGCGGCTGCATCTTCGACCCCGCGGCCTACTACGGCGATCGCGAGACCGATCTCGCGATGACCGAGCTGTTCGGCGGCTACCCGCCCGCGTTCCGGGCCGGCTACGAGGCCGAGTGGCCGCTGCCGGAAGGTCACCGCGTGCGCGCGCGGCTCTACAACCTCTACCACGTGCTCAACCACGCGCACCTGTTCGGCGGCGGCTACGCCGCCAGCGCCGAGCGCACGATCGAGGGGCTGCTGGCCGAGTGCGGCGCCTGAGCGGGATCGGCCGGGCGCCGCAGGGATCGGTTACGTCACACGGGCGTGCATCATGCGCCCGCGCGCTCAGGCGGTACGGTCCGCGGCCATGTCGGCGAGGCCGGCGAGGGCGTCGCGGTACTGCCCGCGCGGCAGCGCGTCGAGCTCGGCGTGCGCGCGCTCGGCCTCCGCGCGGGCCTGGGCGCGCGCGTAGTCGATCGCGCCGGTGCGCTCGAGGATCGCCATGACGGTGTCGACGTCGCCCGCGCCGCCCTGCTCGATCGCCTCGCGGATGACCGCGGCGTCCTCGGCCCCGCCCTGCCGGATCACGTGGATCAGCGGCAGCGTCGGCTTGCCCTCGGCCAGGTCGTCGCCGATGTTCTTGCCCGTCTCGCCGGCATCGGCGCTGTAGTCCAGCACGTCGTCGACGACCTGGAAGGCCGTCCCCAGGTGCATGCCGTAGCGCGCCAGGGCGTGCTCCGCGGGCCGCTCGAGCCCGCCCAGCACGGCGCCGAGCTGACAGCCGGCCTCGAACAGCTTCGCGGTCTTCGAGCGGATGATGTCGAGGTAGCGCTGCTCGCTGGTATCGGCGTCGTGGATGTTGAGCAGCTGCATCACCTCGCCCTCGGCGATCGTGTTGGTCGCGTGGGCGAGGATCTCCATCACCCGCATGCTGCCGACCTCGACCATCATCTCGAAGGCGCGCGAGTAGAGGAAATCGCCGACGAGCACGGCGGCCTCGTTGCCCCAGAGCTCGTTGGCCGTGCGCTGGCCGCGGCGCATCTCCGAGTCGTCGACCACGTCGTCGTGCAGCAGCGTCGCCGTGTGGATGAACTCGACGATGGCGGCCAGGGCGACGTGGTCGCGGCCGCCGTAGCCGGCGGCGCCGGCCGCGAGCAGCACGAGGCGCGGGCGCAGGCGCTTGCCGCCGTTGGAGACGATGTAGCGGCCGAGCTGGTTGATCAGCACCACCTCGGACCGCAGGCGCTCGCGGATCACGTCGTCGACCGCGTCCATGTCCGCGGCCACGAGCGCCTCGATGGCGTCGAGATGCATGGGACTGCCCAGCGGGAAGGTGCGCCGGATGCTACTACTCCTGCCCCGGGCAAGGCCACATTCGCCGCCGCGCGGCGGGCACCCGGCGGGACCGGGCGCCGGGGCCGGCATTGACCGCGCGCGGCGCCGGCGCTAGACTTCCGCGCCTTTGCCGGCGGACCCGGGGGTCCGCCCGGCAGCACCGATTGGCAGGAGATTCAGGCGATGTACGCGGTGATCCGCACGGGCGGCAAGCAGTACCGGGTCGCGCAGGGCGACAAGGTCCGGGTCGAGCGGCTCCAGGCCGCCGAGGGCGACAAGGTCACCCTCGATGACGTGCTGCTCGTCGCCGACGGCGACGACGTCAAGGTCGGCGCCCCGCGGGTCGAGGGCGGCAAGGTCGAGGCGACCGTGCGCGCCCACGGGCGCAACCCGAAGATCGAGGTGGTGAAGTTCCGCCGGCGCAAGCACCACCAGAAGCGCACCGGGCATCGCCAGGGCTACACCGAGCTCGAGATCACCGGCATCAGCGCCTGAGGGGTCAGCAGGTCATGGCACACAAGAAGGCAGGCGGCAGCACCAAGAACGGGCGCGACTCGCATTCGAAGCGCCTCGGCGTGAAGCGCTTCGGCGGCCAGCGGGTCAGCGCCGGCAGCATCCTGGTGCGCCAGCGCGGCACCAAGTTCCACGCCGGCCCGCACGTGGGCACCGGCCGCGACTACACGCTCTACGCACGCGTCGACGGCGAGGTGCGCTTCAGCCGCCGCGGCCCGAAGCAGCGCAGGTACATCGAGATCGTCCCGGCCACCGACGCCTGACGCGCCGGCGCGGGCCACGCATCGCGAGAACCCCGCCGCCGGCGGGGTTTTTTGTGCCCGGCGCAAGCAGGTGCTCCGCGGCCATCCAGTGCCGTGCGGTACGATCTCGCAGAGGGCGCGGAGAACGCGGAGGGCGGCCGAGAATGCGAGGGTTGGCGTCCACGACTGCTTCGTCGCCACGCATCGTCGATCCGTTGCGGCGGCACCGTATGCCCAGATGCCGAACCCACCTCCATCCGGGCTACGATCCTGATTACCATCCCTCGCACGATCTCCGCGTTCTCCGCGTCCTCTGCGAGAGATCCCGCAAGCCGGGCGGTTCCGACATACGGTCATGAAGTTCGTCGATGAGGCCACGATCCGCGTGGAGGCGGGCGACGGCGGCAACGGCTGCCTGAGCTTCCGGCGCGAGAAGTTCCTGCCCAAGGGCGGACCCGACGGCGGCGACGGCGGCGACGGCGGCTCGGTCTACCTCGTCGGCGACGAGGGCCTGACCACGCTCGCCGACTTCCGCCACCAGCGCGTGCACCGCGCCGGGCGCGGCGGCAACGGGCGCGGCAGCAACATGACCGGCGCGCGCGGCGCCGACTGCGAGGTGACGGTGCCGGTGGGCACGCTGGTCCACGACGAGGGCACCGGCGAGCTCATCGGCGACGTCACCGCGCACGGCCAGCGCCTGCTGGTTGCCCGGGGCGGTCGCCACGGCCTCGGCAACACCCACTTCAAGAGCTCGACCAACCGCGCGCCGCGCCAGACGACCGACGGCACCGAGGGCGACCGGCGCCGGCTGCGCCTCGAGCTGCAGCTGCTCGCCGACGTCGGGCTGCTGGGCTACCCGAACGCCGGCAAGTCCACCCTGATCGAGGCGGTCTCGGGCGCGCGCCCGCGCATCGCGGACTACCCGTTCACGACCGTCACGCCCAACCTCGGCGTGGTGCGCGTGGGGCCGGACCGGGGCTTCGTGATGGCCGACATCCCCGGCCTGATCGAGGGGGCCGCGGAGGGCGCGGGCCTGGGCCTGCGCTTCCTGCGCCACCTCGGGCGCACCGGCCTGCTGCTGCACGTGGTCGACGTCTACACCACGCACGACGGCTCCGAACCCGCGAGCGCGGCGCAGGCGCTGGTGCGCGAGCTCGCGCGCTACTCCGACGAGCTCGCCGGGCGCGAGCGCTGGCTGGTGATCAACAAGATGGACCTGCTCGCCGAGGACGAGCGCGCCGCCGCGGTGCAGCGCATCGTCGCCGCGCTCGACTGGCACGGGCCGGTCCACGCCATCTCGGCGATCGCGGGCGAGGGCACCGACGAGCTCTGCCGCGCCATCATGGCCCGGCTCGAGGCGCGGCGGGCCGAGGCGCGCGCCGCGCAGGAGGGGCAGTCCCGTGGGGCGTGAACGGCTGGGGCGCTCGCGGCGCTGGGTGGTCAAGATCGGCAGCGCCCTGGTCACCGCGGGCGGGCGCGGGCTCGACCGCGACGCGATCCGGGCCTGGACGGAGGAGCTCGCCGCGCTGCGCGCGGCCGGCACCGAAATCCTGCTGGTGTCGTCCGGGGCCGTGGCCGAGGGCATGAGCCGGCTCGGCTGGAGCCGGCGCCCGCACGCGCTGCACGAGCTGCAGGCGGCCGCCGCGGTCGGCCAGATGGGCCTGGTCCAGGCCTACGAGGCGGCGTTCAAGGCGCACGACATCCGCACCGCGCAGATCCTGCTCACCCACGACGACGTCTCCGACCGCCAGCGCTACCTGAACGCGCGCTCGACCCTGCGCACGCTGGCGGCGCTGGGCGTCGTGCCGATCGTCAACGAGAACGACACGGTCGCCAGCGAGGCGTTCCGCGTCGGCGAGAACGACACCCTCGCGGCGCTCGTGGCCAACCTGGTCGAGGCCGACGCGCTCGTGATCCTGACCGACATCGCGGGCCTCCACGACGCCGACCCGCGCACGCACCCGGACGCGCGCGTGATCCGCGAGGCGGTCGCCGGCGACCCGCGGCTGGCGGCGATGGCCGGCGGCGCCGGCAGCGCCTGGGGCCAGGGCGGCATGGCGACCAAGGTGGACGCCGCCGCCCGCGCGGCCCGCTCGGGCACGGCGACGGTGATCGCGCCGGGCTCGGAGGCCGGGGTGCTCGGGCGCCTGCGCGCCGGCGAGGCCCTGGGCACCCTGCTCGAGCCGCAGCAGGAGCCGCTGATGGCGCGCAAGCGCTGGCTCGCCAACCAGCTGCGCCTGGCGGGCGAGCTGTCGGTGGACGCGGGCGCGGCGCGCGCGCTGCGACGCTCGGGGGTGTCGCTGCTCGCGGCCGGGGTCACCGCCGTGCACGGCGACTTCCGCCGCGGCGAGGTGGTCGCCTGCATCGACCCCGAGGGGCGCGAGGTCGCGCGCGGCCTGGTGAACTACGCCGCCGACGAGATCGAGCGGGTGCGCGGGCGCTCCAGCCGCGAGATCGAGTCCATCCTCGGCTACGTGGTCGAGCCGGAGCTCATCGACCGCGACAACATGGTGGTCACCGGCTGATGCCCGCCCCCGCCGGGAGGCCGGTGCGGCGCGGCGCATGAGACGCCCGGGGGCGCTGGCGCTCGCCGCCGCCGTGCTGGCGGGCGCCTGCAGCGTGCGCCCGAGCCGCCGGTGGCGGCGGCCACGGGCCAGGCCCGGCTCGCCACCCAGGCGTGGCACGCCGCCGACGGCACGCGCCTGCCACTCGTGCGCTGGCTGCCCGAGGGCGAGCCGCGCGGGGTCGTGCTCGCGCTGCACGGCTTCGCCGAGCACGCCGGCATGTTCTACGCCCTGGCGCCGCACCTCGCCGGTGCCGGCTACGCGGTGCTCGCCTACGACCAGCGCGGCTTCGGCCGCGCCCCCGGGCGCGGCACCTGGCCCGCGGCGCGCGCGGCTGGTGGCCGACGCCCGTGCCGCCGTGCGCCTGCTCCGGCGCACGTACCCGCAGGCCCCCGTCTACCTGCTGGGCCACAGCATGGGCGCGTCCGTGGCCATGCTCGCGGTCACCGGGCCCGGGGCGGTCGCGCCGGCCGGCACGGTGCTGCTGGCCCCCGCGGTGCACCGGCCGGCAGACCCTGCCCTGGTACCAGGGGGCGGCCCTGGCGCTGGGGGCGCGCGTCGCGCCGCGCGCGCGGGCGCGCCAGAGCTGGGGCCGCGCGCTCACCGACGTGCGGGTCACCGATGACCCGCGCGTGCGCGCCATCCAGGCCGGCGACCCGCTGGTGCTGGAGGCCATCCGCCTGGACATGCTCTACGGCCTGGTGGAGCTGATGGATGCGGCGCTCGGGCGCACGCGCGCGCTGCCGGCGGCCACGCTGGTGCTCTACCGGCGCGCGCGACGACATCATCCCGCGGCGGCCGGCTGCGCGCTGCTCGCGCGGCTGGCGGGCGCAGCGCCGCCGCGGCCGCGGCTGGCGCTCTACCCCGAGGGCTACCACTACCTCGACCGCGATCGCCAGCGGCGGCGGACCATCGGCGACATCCTCGCCTGGCTGGACCGCCCGGCGGCGGCGCTGCCCTCCGGCGCGGGCCTGGCGCCGTCGGCGGCGCGGCGCCAGCTGGGCTGCGACGCGCCTCAGCCTGCGAGGAAGCGGTCGGGGCGGTAGGGCAGCTCGATCGGCTCGGCCGGCTCCTGCTCGCCGCGCGGCTGCTCCTCGATCTCGTCCGAGCGCGGCCCGGGCGACAGGCGGGTTGCCGTGATCAGGCGGTGCAGGCATTCCTCGAGCAGCGCCCGGGCATGGGCCGCGCCGTGCTCGACGTCGGTGTGCAGGCCGCGCTCGTTGCGCCGGCCCTCGTTGCGCCGCTCGCAGTACGCCTCGAAGCCGTTGATCTGGATCAGCAGCTCGGCGACGTGCTGGGTGAACTCGTAGTCCTGCGCGATCGCCTCCTCGAAGATGCGGTTGAGCTGGACCTCGTCGTAGCGGTGCCGCGGCACGCGCGGCGCTCGCCGAAGTCGTCGAAGGTGGAACCGGCGTCCGCGTCCGGGCGCGGCGCGGGCTCGGTGGCGGGCGGCGCCAGCCCGGGCTCCCCGAGGACGCGCGCGAGGATGGTCTGCAGGCGCGCCCGCGTGACCGGCTCGCGCACCACGATCAGCTCGTCGCGCGCCTGCAGCCCGCGCAGCGTGGCCGCATCGGTGAAGCTGTGGGTGATCACCGTGGCGCGCGGGCGGGTGTACTTGCGCAGACGGGTCGATCTCGGCGAGCGGCTCGTCGCCGAGGCGATCGAGGCCGAGCACGAGCGCATCGACGCGGTAGGTGGCCAGGCCCTGGCGGAAGCTCTCGCGGTCGGCCGCCGCATGGCGCACGTCGAGGCCGACCGCGCGCGCGCCCGAGGACTGCGCCATGAGGTGCGTCAGGGTGCCGTGCAGGATCGCGATGGCCGCCATGGGGCGTGGTCCCCGGGTCACGTGTCGTATCCCCAGTGTAGTGCACACACCGTGCCATGGGCGCAAGCGCGCGCGGCGGCGGGACGTCAGTAGCAGTACTCGTCGAACACCGGGTCGACCGAGCGCTCCCAGCGGCGCTCGTAGTCGGCCAGCAGGCGCTCGGCCGGGGTCACCCCGCTCTCGGCGATCCACTCGAGATCGTGCAGGAAGCGGCTCTCGTCGCGCCCGGCCTCGTCGCGGCGGTCGCGCCGCTCGAGCCCGGCGTGGGCCATCTCCAGCACCTCGCCGGCGATCTCCTGCAGCCGCCGGCCACGGATCTCGGCGTCGAGGCCGCGCGCGGCCGCCTCCTGCTGCAGGCGCGCCACCTCGGCCGCGCTCCAGTCGGCGGCGCAGCTCCGCGGCCGCGTCGAGCGCGGCATCGTCGTAGAGCAGCCCGACCCAGAACGCGGGCAGGGCGCAGAGGCGGCTCCAGGGACCGGAGTCGGCGCCGCGCTGCTCCATGAAGCGCTTGATGCGCGCCTCGGGGAACAGCGTCGTGAGGTGATCCTCCCAGTCCGCGAGCGTCGGCTGCTCGCCCGGCAGCGCGGGCAGGCGCCCGGCGAGGAAGTCGCGGAACGACTGGCCGGCGCAGTCGATCAGCTCGCCGTCGCGGACGACGAGGTACATCGGCACGTCGAGCGCGTACTCGACATAGCGCTCGAAGCCCATGCCGGACTCGAACACGAAGGGTGGAAAGCCGCAGCGGTCGGGATCGGTGTCGGTCCAGACGTGGGCACGGTAGCTCGAGCAAGCCCGTTGGGCGGCCCTCGCGGAAGGGCGAGTTGGCGAACAGCGCCGTGGCGATCGGCTGCAGCGCGAGCGAGACCCGGAACTTGCGCACCATGTCGGCCTCGCTGGCGAAGTCGAGGTTGACCTGTACGCCGCAGCTGCGGGTCATCATGTCCAGACCGAGGTTGCCGCGCGTGGGCATGTAGCGCCGCATGATGGCGTAGCGCTCCTTCGGCATCCACGGCATCTGCTCGCGCGTGGCCGTCGGATGGAATCCGAGCCCGATCAGGCCGACGCCGAGGTCCTTCGCGACGTCGCTGCACCTCCCGCAGATGGCCGTTCACCTCGCGGCAGCTCTCGTGGAGCGTCTCCAGCGGCTCGCCCGAGAGCTCGAGCTGGCCGGCCGGCTCGAGCGTGATGGCGGCGCCGTCGCGCGTGAGCGCGATCGGGTTGCCGTGCTCGGTGACCGGCTCCCAGCCGTACTCGGTGAGGCCGGCGAGGAAGGCGCGGATGCCGTCGGGGCCCTCGTACGGCACCGGCGCCCGGTCCGAGAGCCGGAACACGAACTTCTCGTGCTCGGTCCCGATGCGCCACTGGTCGCGGGGCTTGCAGCCGGCCTCGAGGTACTCGACCAGCTGGCGCTTGTCGGTGACGAGCTCGGCGGACAGCGGTCCGGGCTCGGCCATGGGGTCTCCCGTGCGGAATCGAGCGTGCGATTAGACCACAGGATGGCCGCGCTTCGATGCCCGGGCCCGGGCCGCGGGTGGCCGTCCGGGCGGTCGCGGCTCAGCCCTTCCCTCGGCCCAGGCGACGCACCAGCCGTCGCGGTTGACCAGCTTGCCCGGGAAGATGTTGCAGCCGCCCCACTGCTTGTCGCCGCCGGTCCACTGCAGGCAGTTCGCGCAGTTGGCGCCCTCCTGGAACGCGGAGTGATCGCTGGCGTCGGCGGCGTCGTGGACGTAGTTGAAGGCCTTCGCCTTGGGGTCGGACTCCTCCAGGCGCGGCTGGTCGGCCGCGGCGGCCGGGCGGCCCCCGAGCAGGCCGGCGATGGGCGCGGCGATCACGCCGGCGACCGCCGTGCGCAGGAAGCGGCGGCGCGCGCCCCGGGTGTCGTGGTTTGCCATTGCGTGCTCCTCCGGATGCGTGGATGGGGTCGGTTCGCCGGGCACGGCGCCCGGTTCAGCGGGCGCTGATATTAGACACGGTCCAGAGCCCGGCACAAGACCGTTTCGGGCCACCCGGCCGGCGGATTCAGGCGAGCGCGGTCGGCACCGTCTGGCGCGCGTAGGGCACCACCTCGGCGATCTCGCCGCGCTTGCGCCGGCGCTTGACGTCGCGCCAGTAATCCGGGTCGAGCAGGTCGCCGTGGGCCTCGAGGAAGGCCTCGCGCAGGCCGGCCTCCAGCGACAGGAAGTGGATGAACTCCTCGGGGAAGATGTCGTTGGCGCCGACGAAGCGGGTCGTGCCCGGGTCCATCATGAAGTCCTCGTCGGCATCGGGCAGCTCGCGGAAATTGCAGTCGGTCACCAGCGCGACCTCGTCGTAGTCGTAGAACACGACCCGGCCCGTCCCGGTCAGCCCGAAGTTCTTGAGCAGCAGATCCCCGGCGAAGATGTTGGTCTCGGCGAGATCCTTGATGCACTGGCCGTAGTCGAGAACGACGCGGCGTGCCTCGGCCTGGTCGACCTCGCGGATATGGAGATTCAGCGGGCGCACGCGACGCTCGACGTACGCCTTGTGGAACACGACCTGGTCGTCCTCGATACGCACCGTGCGCCCGGCCTCGGCGAGGAGATCGTCGAGCAGCTCGCCCGAGAACCGCGCCAGCGGCAGCTCGAGGTTGCGGAAGTGCTGCGTGTCGATCAGGCGTCCGGCATGATCGTGGCGCGATACCAGGCGGTACTTCTCCTCGACATCGGCATGGCTGGTCGTCTTGGGCGCGCCGAAGACGTCACGCATGACCTTGAATACGAGATTATAGGAGGGCAGCGTGAACACGATCATCACGAGGCCCTTGTCGCCCGCCGCATGGACGAAGGCGTCGTCGGTCCGGCGCAGGTGGTCGACGAATACGCGGTAGCGCTCGGTCTTGCCCTGGCGCAGGCGTCCGAGGACGGTGTAGAGCTCGTCGATGGGCTTGCCCGGCAACAGCGTGTGCAGGAACTGCACCGCGGCCACGACCGAGGTGGGATCGGCGAAGTAGTACGAGCGCGTGTACGAGAACACGACGCCGATCTGCTCGACCTGCATGAGCACCGCGTCGACGGCGATGCCGTCGTCGGTATTCTTGAGCGCGACCACGATCGGGGTCACGCCCGCGTCGTGGCGCAGCCGCCCCACCAGGTAGGCGCGCGTGCCCTGGAAGAAGTGCGAGTCGATGAACTCGAAGCGCCGTACCTGCTCGGGGACCACCCCCTCGCGCCGCAGGTAGGCCCGCACCTCCTCGGCCATGAAACGGGCATCGGCGCGACGACTGGCGAAGCGCACGCGCACGCGGAAGTCGCCGAGGATGCGCCCGCAGGTGGCCACGATGTCCTCCCAGCAGGGATAGTGGCGCATCGTCAGCGACTGCACGCCCTCCTCGGGCGGCGGCTGCACGAACTCGACCGCGGGGTCGACCCCGACCGTGCCGAAGATGCGGCGCGTGATCGAGTTGAAGAAGGTCTTCATGAACCCGGCGTCGGGCACGCCCTCGACCCGCTCGCCGAAGTAGCCACGGATGTCCTGCCACAGGCCATGGTCGCGCACGGATTCGCCGAGGTGCTTGCGCAGCGCACGCTCCGTGCGGCTGGCCCACTGCTCGTAGAGCTCGACGCGCTCGGCGATGTCGCGGAACTGGCCCTGCCAGTCGCGCTGCTCGAAGCGCCGCTTGGCCCGGTCGGTCACGCGCTTGAAGGCGCGGTTGTACTGCACGAAGCCGTCGTGGATCAGGCGCGCGGCGCCGGGGACAGGGCGCATGCCGCTGCCGGGGCTGCGGGAGCGTGCTCATGGTGGTCACCACGTTGGCAGGACCGGGCTGCGCGCTCGTGTGGGCTCGTAGCCCGAATGGAGCGCGGCGCAATCCGGGAACGGCGCCCGTCGGCCCCCGGATTCCGGCTTCGCCTTCATCCGGGCTACGCTCCCGCGGATCGGCGCGGCGCACGGGGAGGCGTAGCCCGAATGGAGCGCGGCGCAATCCGGGAGCGGCGCCCGTCGGCCCCCGGATTCCGGCTTCGCCTTCATCCGGGCTACGCTCCTGCGGATCGGCGCGGCGCACGGGGAGGCGTAGCCCGAATGGAGCGCGGCGCAATCCGGGAACGGCGCCCGTCGGCCCCCGGATTCCGGCTTCGCCTTCATCCGGGCTACGCTCCCGCGGATCGGCGCGGCGCACGGGGAGGCGTAGCCCGGATGGAGCGCAGCGCAATCCGGGAACGGCGCCCGTCGGCCCCGGATTCCGGCTTCGCCTCCATCCGGGCTACGCCTGCATGCGCTTGACGATGGCCTCGCCGAACTGGGAGCAGCTGACCTTGGTCGCGCCGTCCATCAGGCGTGCGAAGTCGTAGGTGACGTGCTTGCTCGCGATCGCCGCGTCCATGCCGGTGAGCACGAGGTCGGCGGCCTCGTTCCAGCCCAGGTGGCGCAGCATCATCTCGGCGGACAGGATGATCGAGCCCGGATTGACCATGTCCTTGCCGGCGTACTTCGGCGCCGTGCCGTGGGTGGCCTCGAACACGGCGTGGCCGCTCTGGTCGTTGATGTTGCCGCCCGGCGCGATGCCGATGCCGCCCACCTGGGCCGCGAGCGCATCCGATAGGTAGTCGCCGTTGAGGTTCATGGTGGCGATGACCTCGAACTCGTCGGGCCGCGTGAGCACCTGCTGCAGCGCGATGTCGGCGATGGCGTCCTTGACCAGGACACGGCCGGCGGCGACGGCCTCGTCCTGCTCCCTGTTGGCGGCCTCCTGGCCCTGGTCGGCGACGGTGCGCTCCCACTGGCTCCAGGTGTAGGTCTCGTCGGCGAACTCGCGCTCGGCGAGCTCGTAGGCCCAGCTGCGGAAGGCGCCCTCGGTGAACTTCATGATGTTGCCCTTGTGCACGATCGTCACCGACTTGCGCCCGTTGTCGATCGCGTAGCGGATCGCCGCGCGCACCAGGCGCTCGGTGCCCTCGCGCGAGATGGGCTTGATGCCGAGGCCGCATTCCTCGGGGAAGCGGATGTTGCGGTAGGCCGCCGGGAACTCCTCGCGCAGCATCTTCTTGAAGCGCTCGTTGTCGTCGGAGCCCGCCTCGAACTCGATGCCGGCGTAGATGTCCTCGGTGTTCTCGCGGAAGATCGCCATGTCGACCTTCTCGGGATGCTTCACCGGCGAGGGCACGCCGTTGAACCAGCGCACCGGGCGCAGGCAGACGTACAGGTCGAGCACCTGGCGCAGGGCCACGTTGAGCGAGCGGATGCCGCCGCCGACCGGCGTGGTCATGGGACCCTTGATCGAGATCAGGTACTCGCGGATGGCGGCGACGGTCTCGTCGGGGAGCCACGCGCCGACGGTGTTGTTCGCCTTCTCGCCGGCCAGGACCTCCATCCAGTGGATCTTCCTGCTGCCGCCGTAGGCCTTGTCGACGGCGGCGTCCACCACGCGCTGCATGACGGGCCAGATGTCGGTGCCGATGCCGTCGCCCTCGATGAAGGGGATGATCGGGTTGTCCGGCACGTTGAGGACGCCGTTGTCGAGGGTGATCTTGCGGCCGTCCGCCGGTACCTTGATGTCCGCCATGTCGCCTGTCTCCGATGGATCCGGGGGATGGGGGTAGTCTTTCACAAAGCCCGGGGCGACGACAGGTCCCGGCGGCAACGCCCGGTACGTGCGCCGGACACGAAAAAGCCGGCGCGCGGCCGGCTTCCGGGGATCGCTGGGCCCGCGGCGGCGCCCTGCTAGGCGGCGAGCTCGCGGATGCGCTTGTTGAGGCGGCTCTTGTAGCGCGCCGCGCGGTTGCGGTGGATCAGGCCCTTGCCCGCCATGCGGTCGACCACCGGCACGGCGGCGTCATAGGCGGCGCGCGCGGCCGCGGCATCCCGCTGGCGCAGCGCCTTGACCACCTTCTTCACGTGCGTGCGCATGTGCGAGCGCATGCTGTGATTGTGCAGCCGGCGCTTGACGTTCTGCTGGGCCCGCTTGCGGGTCTGCGGGGTATTCGCCACGGTTGCCTCGCTCCGTCTTCCGGGTCTCGCGGAAAGCGCGGGATTATCTCCGCCGCGCCGCCCGCTGTCAACGCCGGCCCCGACAGCAAGCCGATGAATATGCCCTCGCGGGCCCCGTGCATGCCTGCTCTCGCGGAGCGCGCGGAGAACGCGGAGAGCCGCTGATGAATGCCGGGGCGTACCGCGGAGCTGGGCCAGGGCTTCCCTGTCGTCCCACGGCGATCGGTCAGATCGCGGGCCGCCGTGAATCACGACACCCGTTGTGGTCATGCCGCGTCATGCGCATTCCGCCGCCCGGCTGCAGGCCTCGTCTTCCTCCGCGTTCTCCGCGCGCTCCGCGAGAGAAGTGCCGGACCCTGAACGAAGGAACAGCGCCGGCGGGCTGGTACACTCGCGGGCCGCGGTCACGGGCACGGAGCGGCGGATGAGCGAGGGGCGCCCCGGGGTGTGGCGCACGGGCGGGACGATCGGCGCCATGACGCTCGTGTCGCGCGTCCTCGGCTTCGTCCGCGACATGGTCCTGGCCGGCGTCTTCGGCGCCGACCGCATGACCGACGCCTTCTTCGTCGCCTTTCGCATCCCCAACTTCCTGCGCCGCCTGTTCGGCGAGGGCGGCTTCACCCAGGCGTTCGTCCCGGTCTTCACCGAGTACAAGGAGAAGCACGGCTTCGAGTCGCTGCGCGACCTGGCCGACCACGTCGTCGGCACGCTGCTCGGGGTGCTGCTCGCGCTGACCGCGATCGGCGTCGCCTTCTCGCCGGCGCTGGTGCTGGTCTTCGCCCCGGGCTTCTACGACGAGCCCGAGCGCTACCGCGCGGCCGCCGACATGCTGCGCGTGACCTTCCCCTACCTGCTGTTCATCTCGCTGGTGGCCACCGCCGGCGGCATGCTGCAGAGCTTCTCGCGCTTCGCCGTGCCGGCGTTCACGCCGGTGCTGCTCAACATCTGCCTGATCGGCGGCGCGCTCTGGGCCGCGCCGCGCTTCGAGATCCCGATCTACGCCATGGCCTGGGCCGTGTTCGTGGCGGGCATCGTGCAGCTCGCCTTCCAGCTGCCGTTCCTGGCGCGCATCGGCATGCTGCCGCGCCCGCGCTGGGGCTGGCGCCACCCCGGCGTGCAGAAGGTGCTGCGCCTGCTGGTGCCGACGCTGTTCGGCGCCTCGGTGGCGCAGATCAACCTGCTGGTCGACACGCTGGTGGCGTCGCTGCTGGCCGCCGGCAGCGTCAGCTGGCTCTACTACGCCGACCGCCTGCTCGAGTTCCCGCTGGGCGTGTTCGGCGTCGCGCTCGGCACCGCCATCCTGCCGCGGCTGTCCTCGGACCACGCGCGCTCGGACCCGGCCGCCTTCCACCGCACGCTCGAGCATGCGCTGCGCCTGATCCTGGTGATCGGCGTGCCGGCGACCGCCGGCCTGGTGCTGCTCGCCGGCCCCATCCTGACGACGCTGTTCGGCCACGGCGCCTTCGGCGCCGGCGACACGCGCATGGCGGCGCTGGCGCTGCTCGGCTACGGCGTCGGGCTGCCCGCCTTCCTGGCGGTCAAGGTATTGCAGCCCGGCTTCTTCTCGCGCCAGGACACGCGCACGCCGGTGCGCATCGGCGCGGCCGCGCTGGTGGCGAACATGTTCCTCAACGCCGCCATCACCGGTGGCCTGGTGCTGGGCGGCTACGCCGCCCCGCACGCCGGCCTCGCGCTCGCGACCGCGCTCTCGGGCTGGCTCCACGCCGGCCTGCTCTACCACCGCCTCACGCGTGGCGGCGCGTACCGGCGCGCGGCCGGCTGGGGGCCGCTGGCGCTGCGCGTCACGCTCGCGACCGTCGCCATGGCGGCGCTGCTGCTGCGTGCTCGCCGACCCGGTCGCGACCTGGGACGGCCTCGGCTGGGCCGAGCGCGCGCGCATGCTGGCCGCGCTCATCGGCGGCGGCGCGCTCGTCTACCTCGCCGTGCTCGCGCTCTCCGGCCTGCGCCTGCGCCACGTGCTCCCCGCCTGACGCACGGGCGCCGGCCCGCGCACGTGCCGTATAATCCGGCGTTTCGCGCGGACCGCCTGGGAGGCCCCGCTTGGAGCTCGTCCGCGGCCGCCACAACCTGAGAGCCGCGCCACCGCGGCTGCGCCGTGACCATCGGCAACTTCGACGGCGTGCACCTGGGCCACCAGGCGCTGCTGCGCCAGCTGGCGCAGCGCGCGCGCGCGGCCGGCGAGGCGCTGTGCGTGGTCACCTTCGAGCCCCACCCGCGCGGAGTACCTGGCGCCCGACGAGGCGCCGCCGCGGCTCTCGCGCCTGCGCGACAAGGTCGCGGCGCTCGGCGCGCTGGGCGTGGCGCGGCTGGTCGTGCTGCGCTTCGACCGCGCCCTGGTCGAGCAGGAGCCGGAGGCCTTCATCGACGACGTGCTGGTCGGCAGGCCTGGGCGCGCGCCACGTGGTCGTCGGCGACGACTTCCGCTTCGGGCGCCGGCGGCGCGGCGACTTCGCGCTGCTCGCCGCCGCCGGCGAGGCGCGCGGCTTCGGGGTCGAGCAGGCGGCGACCCATCGCCTCGACGGCGAGCGCGTCTCCAGCACGCGCGTGCGCGCGGCGCTGGCCGCCGGCGACCTGGACGCGGCCGCGCGCCTGCTCGGCGGCCCCTACACGATCCGCGGGCGCGTGATCCACGGCGAGCGCATCGGGCGCCGGCTCGGGTACCCGACCGCGAACATCCCCATGGACGGCTTCCGGCTGCCGACGAGCGGCGTGTTCGCCGTGGTAGCATGCGACGCCGCCGGGCGGCGCTTGCCCGGCGTGGCCAGCCTCGGCTGGCGGCCGACCGTCGAGGGCAAGCGGCCGCTGCTCGAGGTCCACGCCTTCGACTTCGACGGCGATCTCTACGGCGCCCACCTGGCGGTGGCGCTGCTCGCCCGCCTGCGGGCCGAGGAACGCTTCGACTCGCTCGACGCCCTGGTCGAGCGCATGCACGTCGACGCCCGCGAGGCACGCGCGCATCTCGCCGCGTGCGGCGCGCTCGACACGAACGACCCATCCGCGGCGCAGGAACGACGAACGTGAGCGACTACAAGAAGACCCTGAACCTACCGCGCACCGACTTCCCGATGAAGGCGGGGCTGGCCCAGCGCGAGCCGGAGCGCCTCGCGCGCTGGGAGGCCGCGGACGTCTACGGCGCATCCGCGCGGCGCGCGAGGGCCGCGAGCGCTTCGTCCTGCACGACGGGCCGCCGTATGCCAACGGCGCGATCCACATCGGCCACGCGGTCAACAAGATCCTCAAGGACATCATCGTCAAGTCGCAGCACGCTGGACGGCTTCGACGCGCCTTACGTGCCCGGGCTGGGACTGCCACGGCCTGCCCATCGAGCATGCAGGTCGAGAAGGAGCATCGGCAAGGCCGGGCGCGACCTCGACTACGACGCCTTCCGGGCGCGCTGCCGGCGCTACGCCGAGGAGCAGCTCGACAACCAGCGCGGCGACTTCAAGCGCCTGGGCGTGCTCGGCGACTGGGACAACCCCTACCTGACCATGAGCTTCCGCACCGAGGCGGACATCCTGCGCGCGCTCGGGAAGATCATCGAGGGCGGCCACGTCTACAAGGGCCTCAAGCCGGTGCACTGGTGCCTCGACTGCGGCTCGGCGCTGGCCGAGGCCGAGATCGAGTACCACGACAAGCGCTCGCCGGCGATCGACGTGCGCTTCGCCGCCGCCGACCCGAAGGCGCTCGCCGGCGCCTTCGGGGTCGATCCCGGCGAGCGGCCCGTGTCCGCGGTCATCTGGACGACGACGCCCTGGACGCTGCCCGCGAACCAGGCGGTCGCGGTGCACCCCGAGCTCGAGTACAGCCTGGTCGACACGGGCAGCGAGTACCTCGTGCTGGCCTCCGAGCTCGTCGAGCCCGCGCTCGGGCGCTACGGGCTCGACGGGACCGTGGCCGCGACGGTCGAGGGCGCGGCGCTGGAGCACCTGCGCCTGCGCCACCCGTTCCACGAGCGCGACGTGCCCGTGGTGCTCGGGCGGCACGTGACCCTCGAGGCCGGCACCGGCTGCGTGCACACCGCGCCGGGCCACGGCCAGGACGACTACGAGCTCGGCATCGAGTACGACCTGCCGGTGGAGAACCCGGTGCGCGGCGACGGCGTTTTCGCCGAGGGCACCGCCTACGTAGCGGGCGTGCACGTGCGCGAGGCCGAACGACCCACTCGTGCGAGCTGCTGGCGGAGCGCGGCGCGCTGCTCCACCGCGCGCCGATCGACCACAGCTACCCGCACTGCTGGCGCCACAAGACGCCGGTGCTGTTCCTGGCGACGCCGCAGTGGTTCATCAGCATGGACCGCGAGGGGCTGCGCGCGGGCGCCATGGACGCGATCGACCGCGTGCGGTTCACGCCCTCGTGGGGCCGTGCGCGCATCCGCGGCATGGTCGAGAACCGCCCCGACTGGTGCATCTCGCGCCAGCGCATGTGGGGCGTGCCGATCGCGCTGTTCGTGCACCGCGACACCGGCGAGCTGCACCCGCGCACCGTGGAGCTGATCGAGCAGGTCGCCCGGCGCATCGAGCAGGGCGGGATCGACGCCTGGTTCGACCTCGACCCGGCCGAGCTGCTCGGCGACGAGGCGGCGCAGTACGAGCGCGTGCGGGACATCCTCGACGTCTGGTTCGACTCCGGCGTGACCCATTTCGCCATCCTGGAGTCGCGCCCCGAGCTGCAGGCCCCGGCCGATCTCTACCTCGAGGGCTCGGACCAGCACCGCGGCTGGTTCCAGTCGTCGCTGATCTCGTCGATGGCGCTGCGCGGCGACGCGCCCTACAGGGGCGTGCTGACCCACGGCTTCACCGTCGACGGCGAGGGCCGCAAGATGTCGAAGTCGCTCGGCAACGTCATCGCCCCGCAGGAGGTGATGCGCACGCTGGGCGCCGACATCATCCGCCTGTGGGTGGCGGCCGCCGACTACCGCGGCGAGATGGCCGTGTCCGACGAGATCCTCAAGCGCATGACCGACTCCTACCGGCGCATGCGCAACACGGCGCGTTTCCTGCTCGGCAACCTGCACGACTTCGACCCGGCGCGCCGACGCGCTCGAGCCGCAGGCGATGGTGGCGCTCGACCGCTGGGCGGTGGACCGGGCGCTGCTCGTCCAGGACGAGGTGCGCGGCGCCTACGACGCCTACAACTTCCACCGCGTCTACCAGGCCGTGCACAACTTCTGCGCCGTCGAGATGGGCGCGTTCTACCTCGACGTGCTCAAGGACCGCCTCTACACGACGCCGGCCGCGGGCAACCCGCGGCGCTCGGCGCAGACCGCCATGTGGCACATCCTCGAGGCGCTGGTGCGCTGGCTCGCGCCGGTCCTGTCCTACACCGCCGACGAGATCTGGGACCACATGCCGGGCGCGCGTGACGGCACGGTGTTCGAGGCGGAGTGGTACGACGGGCTGTTCGCGCTGGGCGAGGACGCCCTGCTCGGGCGCGACGAATGGCACCGTGTGATGGAGACGCGCGCGGCGGTCGCGCGCCGCCTCGAGGCCCTGCGCAACGCGGGCGAGATCGGCGCATCGCTCGACGCGGACGCGAGCGTCTACTGCGACACGCCGCTGCGCGAGCCGCTCGAGCGCCTCGGCGACGAGCTGCGCTTCGTGCTGCTGACCTCGGCCGCGCAGGTACGCCCGGCCGGCGAGCGCGGCGACGCGGCCGTCGAGGACGAGGCCGAGGGCGAGCCCATCTGGGTGGGCGCGGCGCGCAGCGAGGCCGCCAAGTGCGCCCGCTGCTGGCACCGGCGTCCCGACGTCGGCGACGACGCCGACCACCCCGAGCTCTGCGGGCGCTGCGTGAGCAACATCGCCGGCCAGGGCGAGCAGCGCAGCCGCGCCTAGGAGGCCCGCCCAGCATGCACCGCAGCATGCCCTGGTTCGCCGGCGCGGCGGCGATCGCGGTGGCGGACCAGCTCGCCAAGCTGGCCGCCGTGCACGCGCTCGTGCTGCACGACCCCGTGGCGGTGCTGCCGTTCCTCAACCTGACGCTGGTGCACAACACCGGCGCGGCGTTCTCGTTCCTCGCGGGCGCCGGCGGCTGGCAGCGCGGCTTCTTCATCGTGCTGACGCTGGTGATCGGCGCCGTGATCGCCGTGTGGCTGGCACGCAGCGCCTGGCGCAACCGCGCGACGGCGACCGCGCTCACGCTGATCCTCGGCGGCGCCGTCGGCAACCTCGTCGACCGCGTGCGCCTGGGCTACGTCATCGACTTCGTCGACCTCCACGCCGCCGGCTGGCACTGGCCCGCGTTCAACGTCGCCGACGCCGCGATCTCCTGCGGCGCCGTGCTGCTCGCGGTGCTCGCGCTCACCGGGCGGGAATGAAACGCAGGCCGGTTTCGGCGCGGCGCCCAGCGCCGCGTCGACGCCGGCGATCGGCAAAGCCGCGCCGCCTCGCGGCGGCAGTGCCGGCGTCGGCCTCCGGCCGATAGCCGGCCTCACCGTCATGCCCCGGTGCCGCACGCGACCCGCAGGCCGGCTTCGGTCCGGCGCGGCACCGCCGGGCCGCGTGGACTGCCGGCAATCGACCAAGCCCACGCCTACGTCGGCCTGCGGCCGAGGCCGGCCTACGCCATGCCCGGGCCGCGCACGACCGGTAGGCCGGTTTCGGGCCGGGCGGCGCGCCGGGCCGACGCCGGCATGCGCGCCGCGGGCGCGCGCCACGCGCAACGGCGCGATTCCGGCCGCGGCGCGTTGGGGCCGGCACGGCCGCGGCGTTATACTCGGCGCCCGCCATTGCCACGCGCCCCGGAGGCGCCCCGATGGACATCCTGCTCGCCAATCCGCGCGGCTTCTGCGCCGGCGTCGACCGCGCCATCGAGATCGTCGAGCGCGCGCTCGAGATGTTCGGGGCGCCCATCCACGTGCGCCACGAGGTGGTGCACAACCGCCGCGTGGTCGAGGAGCTGCGCGCCAAGGGCGCCGTGTTCGTCGAGGAGCTCGACGAGATCCCCGACGGCGCGACGGTGATCTTCAGCGCCCACGGCGTGTCCCAGGCGGTGCGAGGACGAGGCCGACGCGCCGCGGCCTGCACGTCTTCGACGCGACCTGCCCGCTGGTGACCAAGGTGCACATGGAGGTCAACCGCTACGCGCGCGAGGGTTGCGACGTGATCCTGATCGGCCACGCCGGCCACCCCGAGGTCGAGGGCACGATGGGGCGCTTCGACACCAGCCACGGCGGCCGGATCCGCCTGGTCGAGAACGTCGCCGATGCCGAGGCGGTCGAGGTGCGCGACCCCGAGCGCCTCGCGGTGGTCACCCAGACCACGCTCTCGGTCGACGACACGGCCGACATCGCCGCCAGGCTGCGCGAGCGCTTCCCGGCGATGGCGACGCCGAAGAAGGAGGATATCTGCTACGCGACGACGAACCGCCAGGAGGCGGTCAAGGACCTCGCGGAGCAGGTGGACCTGATGCTCGTGGTCGGGGCGCGCAACAGCTCGAACTCGAACCGCCTGCGCGAGCTGGCCGAGAAGCTCGGCACACGTGCGCACCTGATCAACGACGCGCGCGAGATCGACGCGGCCTGGCTCGAGGGCACGGCGGCGGTCGGCGTCACCGCCGGCGCGTCTGCGCCGGAGTCACTGGTGCAGGAGGTCGTGGCCCGGCTGGAGGCCGCCGGCGGCCGCACGCGCGAGCGCGGCACCGGCATCCAGGAGAACGTCGTGTTCCACCTGCCGAACACGATGCGCATCCATCCCGCCTAGGCCAGAGTCGTCGTCCTGGCGAGTCACGATGACAGCTGTCGCCGCTAGCCATGCGGATGTCCGCCGGCACGCCAGGATCGCCGACGCCGCTGCGTGGCCGCGCGAGTTCAGCGTCAGGTTGCCGCAGGAATCGTTCGCCTGGTCGTTCTGCGCCGTGGCGGTGAGCGCCACGCACTCGTCCAGCCCGCCACCGCAGGCGGCCGCGTCCACCTCGTACCAGCCGTCCGTCGGTCGTCATCGGATCGCTGGTATAGCCGAGCTCGGTCATGTCGGTCGTGTACTGGTGTTGTCCGTCGTGTAGTGGCGCTCCTGGCGGTTCATCGCCTCCTGCAGCGCAGACTTGCCCTCGGTCCGCCGGCTCTCGCGCACCTGGCTCTGGTACGTCGGGTAGGCGATCGTGGCCAGGATGCCGATGATCACCACGACGATCATCAGCTCGATCAGCGTGAATCCGCGTATCTGCGCATCGGCGCTCCTCCCCGGACTGCCGTGTCCTGCGATCAGTCGCAGGACCCATACCTCGAGGATCGGCCGGGCGGCTGCCACTACCGAGGCCAGCCCAACCGATCATGCTCCGGGCCGCAGGCGCGGTGTCTGGTGGGCCTCGTCCTCCGCGCCGCGGCGTTCCTGGCGGCGTGGACCCGGGCGACTTGCCAGACGGTAGCGCGACGCCGTCGACGACGATCGGTTCTCGTCGCCATCGACCCACTCGATCACGCCGCGGACCTGGTACGGCTTGCCGGCGGCACGCCCTCGGGCTCGAGCGCGGTCGAGGCGGAGCCACCCTCGCCCTCGATGCCGCGCTCGTCAGCGTGCAGCGGTACCGCCAGCCCGATCAGCATGAGGCCGACGGCCGCGCACAGGGCGTGGATCCCGGACGCACGTGGTCGCTCGCCCGTCGCGTTGCGCTCGCGCGCTTGCTGCTCGGGGTCATTTCAGTTCCTCCCAGGACTGGCGACCACGGTCCTCGTCGCCGCTGTTCTCGGTCACCGACTCGACCTCGCCGGTCGAGCCCGACACGAACTTCGTTTCCATGCGGTCGGGCGTGAGCATGATCGCCGGCGTCGGCACGATACCCACCTTGGACTTCAGGCCGCCCGGCACGGTGCCGTTCGACGTATCGCTGTCGTCGAAGGTGGCATCGTCGTTGAGATCGAACGGCGGCTCGTCGAGATGGCCGCCGTCCTCCGTGTCGAGCTCCATGAGCCAGCCGTCGCCGCCGAAGTCGCACGGACTCTGCGACGGGATCAGCGTGGTGAAGATGATGCGCTCGTTGCGCAGCAGCGGGTCGGTGATCGCCCTCTCACCGTAGTCTGTTGCCGTCGTCGGCATCGACCAGGTCGATCAGCCAGCCGGCGTATTCGGTGGTACCGGCCGAGCCCTGACCGTACCAGGTACCGATGTCATTGTCGGTCGTCAGGCGCACCTCGGAGTCGTCGGTCGAGTCGCTCGGCGAACTCGTTGTTGCGCGATCGACCGTGACCTCGTCGGTGATCTCCTGGACGAGCAGGTCGTCGCGGTCGAAGACGGTCTGGTTGCCGTTGCTTGTCGACGTGGTCCCAGACGCCATAGAAGGTCTGGGTCGTCTGGCCCGTGGAGACGTTGTCGCCGGCGCCGATGTACTTGCCGGTGCCGAAGTAGACCATGAGGCCGCCCAGGCCGCTCGGGTGACGCCCGACCTGCGGCCGCACCGTGATCGGCTGCGGCGGGTCGCCGGTCGGCGGACTCCGCGGTGAACATCGGCGCCGGGCTGTTGCCGGACTCGACCGCCGAGTCCCAGTCGGACGGGGTCGCCGCTGGTGAGGTCGAACTTCCACATGTTGCCGAACAGGTCGCCCGCGTAGGCGTAGTCGACGACGCTGTCGCCGTTCGCGTCGACCGTGGCCGGCGAGGACAGGCCGTTCGGTCGGTTGTTGCCGAGCGGGTCGTCGGCCGTCCCCACGCCGGTGTCGATCTTGCGGATCAGCTCGCCGGTCTCGATGTCGACGATGTAGAGCACCGCATTGCCGGTCGAGCTCGCATTGCCGTCGGAGTGGGTGTTGTTGTAGCCGTTGCCGAACACCGCCGCCCAGTCGCCGTTGTGCAGGCGCACGATGCTGGGCTGGCCGAAGGTGAAACCGAGGTCCTCATCGCCCTCGGCCGCGCCGTCGCCATCGTCGTCGTTGTCGGTGAACTCCCACAGCACGAGGTCGTCGGCCTGGCCCTCGGCGAACGTCGAGGGTTCGGTCACGTCGAGCGCGTAGACGCCCTGGCCGCCGGCGCGCAGGCCGCCGGCGACGACCGAGTGCCAGGCGCCGTCGAAGAAGGCGTCGCCGTACACCGGCGATCCGTCGACGTAGACGTTGCGGTCGTAGCTCGGGTCGGTGAGTGCGTTGAGGTCGTCGAAGACGGCGCTCGGCACGAATGCGAGCTCCTCCTCGCCCGTCTCGGCGTCGAAGCCGTGCAGCATGCCGTCGTTGGCGCCGACGTAGACCATCGACTGGCGGCCCTCGTACTGCGAGTGGAACGCCGAGTACGAGGTCTCGTCGGCCGTCGTCTGGCCGGGCGGCTCGCCGCGCCATTCCTCCGGGATAGAGGAAGGCCGGATCGCCCACGAACACGGGCGCCGAGTCGACGATGATCACCCAGCACCGAGGCACGCTCACGGTAGTCGTCCGTGCCGGTGCCCTCGTTGCTGCGGTCGCCGCGCAGGTAGTCGAGACGCGCGGCGCCCTCGCCCGTCGACGACGCTGCCGCTGAGCCGGGCTCGGTATTGAGCGCCGTGATCTGCGCGAGATCGAGCTCGTCGGTGCCGGGGCTGGACGGGTCCGGTCGGCCACTGGAACGGGATGCCGCTGTCCGGTCGACGGCTTGTAGGTCGAGGATCTCGCGGCTGTGCGCCGGGCTCATGTCGTCGATGAGCTCCGCGGCATTCCACTCGGGCGTATCCGGGACGCTCGAGCATCAGCCGCTGGCCGTCGTCGGTGAACGTCGTGCTCCGAGCGGGAACGCGAGCAGCTGCCCGGACCAGTCGTCGCTGTTGAAGCGGGCCTGGTAGAGCAGCGAGTCGCTCGAGTAGGACTGCGAGTTCAGCGCGACAGCGGCCGCCGAGCTGTCACGCTCCGTCGATCTCGCCTGCAGCGCGGCGCTCGATGACTCGGATGAGCTGCCTCCGGCGTCTTCGCGGACACGAACGTTCCCTTCGAGTTGAACGCCGCGTGCCACATGTCATCGATCTTCTCGGGTCGTCCGCGTTCGACGAAGGGTCTAGCGTCGGCGTCCAGTCGTCGCTCACCGCGAGCTCCGGGTTCGGGCCAGCCGTCGCCATCGGTGTCGCGCAGGCGTCCCTCGAGGCCGAACGCCACCGGAACGGTGACCATGTGCTGGTAGCGTCGCCGGATCCTACGGTGTCGGCGGCACGTCGTCATCCATGTCCGTGTCGAGATCCTCCGTGTAGTACTTGCGCGCGACGTCCGCGAGCTCCTCGGCGGTTCCGTCGCCGTCCTGGTCCCCGACACTGGGGCTGTCGCCGCTGTAGTAGCCGTCGGACAGCAACACCGTGAAGTTCTGCTGGCACTCGTACTTGATCGGGTCGGTCTGGCCCGACAGGTTGCCGGCATAAGTACTGGCCCGCACGCTCGAGGCCCTCGCGCAGCGGCGTGCCGCAGCGGATCCCAGTCGAAGGAGGTCAGGCCGTCGAACAGGTTGGTGTTATGGCTGCCGAAGTCGGTCTCGTTGACGCCCGGCACCTCGACGAACAGGTCATCATCCAGTTGATGACGCTGAGCCCGTAACGGTAGTTCGGGTTGGTGTCGAGGATCGAGCCGACCGCGCCTTCGTCGCCACGGGCAGCCGGCGCGCGCGCGAGTACTGGTACCAGTTGGCGACGTCCTGCTTGCAGCTCCGCCAGGCGTCTTGCCGAGCTCGCTCTCCACCGCAGTCGCCGGTCAGCGAGGCTGTTCGTCGTGGTCGGATTCGAGGCCCGTGGAATCGGGCGTAGGTCGACCTCGGTCGTCTCGACACGGCCGTCGTAGACGGTGTATGCGGCGTGTGATCGTCCCACAGGTCGACCGACCCCATTCGGGGTGGATCGGCATTGATCTGCGCCGCTACCTGCCCACTTCGCGGTGTCGAACGAGCCGCTCTCGAAATCGTCGGCAAAGACGGTCGTCGTCCCTCCTACTGACACCTCGACATCGTCGATGTGCCAGTAGTCAAAACCCTGTCCTGACCCGCCATCGGAAACGAAGCGCAGCGCGAAGTATCGCGTGCAGGGCGTCCGCGGGGAGTGTGTACGACACGTTCCATGTCTGTTGACCGTCAGTCCCGCCGCTGTTGAAGCGGTCGAGCAAGGTCCAGGTGCCCGTATTGTCCCGATATTGCACGATCTGCAGTTCGTCGGTGCCTTCCGGAACTCACTGCCGAGATAGGAATCCGACCCCTCGGCTACCCAGAATGACACAGTATCCGCGGATCCGCTCGTATCGATCGGCGCGGTAGCCATGTCGCCAGCGCCCTCCGCGACGAACATCGACTGCGTCCCCGACTGCGCCACGGCATCGTTGACACCCTCCGCGCTCGTGGTTGCGAGACGTCACGCCGCGGTGTGGCCGGCTGCCGTCGATATCCGCGGTTGTCCTCCCAGACCGAGAACGTGAAGCCCTCTAGGTCGCGCGTATCGCTGTAGCCGTCCGCCTCGGAATCGGGATGACTCCGCGCGCTCGAAAAGCTGGCGTCCGACATCGTTCCGACCAGGGCCGGTAGTCATTATCGGGATCGAAGTACAGCACGTTGAAGTCGCTGCTCATGATTCGCCAGTCCGTTTTCCGCGATCGGTCGGCATGGTCCGAGGATAACCGGGCCGTTGCCGAACACGTCGGCATAGCCGTACATGTCATTGTCGCTGGCGTAGGACGAGCATCGACTGGCGCTGCCGTGACCCGTCGGACCAGGCCGCCGATCCTCAATGAAGGTGCCGCAATCGGAGTCGCCGGATTCGCGCCCGGGAGATTGGTGTCGTAGGCGCAGGCCTCCCAGTAGGCGCGCGTGATGATGCTGAACTCCATCGAGCCCGAGTCGTCGAGCTCGAAGAACACGTTCGGGCGGACCCCGCCGCCGAGGTAGAGTGGCTTGTCGGCCATCGGGATCTCGGCGGCGGCCGGGCTGTCGAGGCGTGCTGAGCCAGCGCGGCCGCCAGGGCGAGCGACCGCCGCCAGGCGCGGCATCGTGCGCTGCGTGGCCGTGCGGCGGATCGGGTGCGATTTCGATACTCATGTTCTCCACTCCCGGCGCGTCAGAAGCGCGCGGCGTAGGTCGAGCGCAGGATCGAGACCGCGGACGTGTTCTCGCCGGGCGAGCGCGCCGTCACGCGGTAGTAGATGCGCGCGCTCTCGTCGGTCGACTGGCCCACGTTGAGCGAGTCGCGCACCGACCTGCTGCTGCTCGATGAAGTACTGCGGGTCGTTGGCGACCTGCGTGATGTCCGGGTTCGTCTGCACGTCATTGCCGCTCCACGTGGAGTCGGCCATCGGGTCGAGCTCGTTGCGCACGAGCACGTCGCATGGGGGCGCGCCGCAGGCGGCGGGATCGATGGCCTGCGGCCGCGGACCGCCGATCTGCGCCTCGATCCAGGCCTCGCCCCGGCGCAGCGTGGCCTCGGACGCCTCGAACGCGATCGAGTGCTGGCGCAGATTGCCCGCCATGCGCTCCTGCAGCGCGGTGGTGCGCGCCGCGGTCACGCCCAGGATGGTCATCGCGAGCAGCATGATCAGGCTCACGATCAGGGCCGCGCCGCGCTCGCGATGCCACGCGGCTCGGGCCTGGATATCCGTCATGGCGGTCATGGCAGCCGGTTCCGGATGGTCGCGGTGGCGTTGAATGCCTGGTACAGGCGCCGGTCGGGCGCCGCCTGGGCGTCGTCGGGCCCGGGGAAGTAGTAGGTCTGGGTCGTGTCGACGACGTTGTCGTCGCGCGAGCGCAGCAGCAGCGCCACGCGGACGGCCAGAACATCGTCCCAGTCGGCGACGTCGTTCGCCTGCACGTAGACGTTGACCGTCTCGTCGTTGTCGCTGTCGACGCCGTAGGTGAGCTGCATACCCTGCACGCCCGCCACGAGGACCTGGGCGTCGCCGTTGACCGTGCGCACGAGCGCCGGCTCGCCCTCGGCGGTGGTGCCGATCGTGTAGTCCTTCTCGCGCGCCGTGTACGTGGTCGCGCTTGGACCATAGCTGCGGCTGAAATCCTTCGTTGCATTGCCGGGTGACTGGCCGCCACCCGTGTTATGCACGATTGCAGAGGAGCCGCTCTGCGCATTGGTCACCTGGAAGACGTCGGCCGCCTCGCAGTCGGTGATGATCATGATGTCCCCCGGGACAACATTGGTGACCTCCTCGACGACGATTGCAGCGGAGGTGGTCGGCATGGCCTGGGTCAGATTCAGGCGCAGGTTCTGGGTGGCACTGCGGATGGTGAGGCTGTCCGGGCTACCGGCGCCGCCCTCGGTGCCCTGGATCGCGGGGCCGTCGAAGTCCATGCCCCCGCCCGGATTCAGCGTGACGTTCTTCTCGATATCCTGGGCACAACCCCAGAAGCCCGCCTCGCGGATGTCCTTGGCCAGGAACTGCAGCGCGTAGCGGCCATTCTCCTGGATGCGCGAGACCGCGTCCGTGGTCCGAAAGGCCTGCTTCGAGCTCGCGAAGATCTGGATCGCGCCCGCCGACAGGATCAGGCCGACCACGAGCGCCACCATGACCTCGACCAGGGTCAGGCCATGGCTGCGGCGCGGGCCGCGCGGCATGCGCGTGGTGTATCGATCGATCATCGCGTGCGCACCTCGGTGGTGAATCGCTGTGCTCGCCCGTGCCCTCGTCGCGGTCGAACCACCAGATCTTGACCACGTGGTTGTCGCCGCTGCCGTCGCAGGCGACGGCGGTCGGCGCGCCGTCCTCGGGCGTGCTGTCGATGCAGACGTGGCCCTCGCCGCTCGGCAGGCGCGCCGCCAGGAGCTGGTTCCAGGTGTAGAGGTCGTGCGCCGCCATGGCCGTGCTGGTGCAGCCGGTGCCGGCCGTGACGCAGGCCGTGTTCTCCGCCGCGCTGCCTGCGCCGCTCATGTTGTAGGCGTCCGCGCCGACGCCGCGCGGATTCGCGCGCATGCGATCGGCCATGTCACGCGCCAGCACGGTGGCCTGGCTGCGCAGGTAGGCGCCCTGGTTCATCGACAGCGCCACCGACTGCAGACCGGCCACGCCGAGCAGGCCGATGCCCAGCACCAGCGCGGCCACCAGGACCTCGACCAGCGTGAACCCTTGCTGTCGCCGGCGGCTCATGAACAGGCCTCGCTGCGCACCTCGGCGCGTCCGGTGGCGGTCACGTCGATCGCGCGTTGCTGGTCGTTGGTGCAGCCCTGGGGCTCGAGCGTGAAGTCGGCCGCGGCCGCGACGAGCCCGTCTGGCAGGAAGCGCAGCGAGGACGAGCCGGTGCCGCTCAGCGCCGTGTTGCCGTCGAGCGCGTTATGCACGCGCAGCAGCTCCTCCGAGCCGGAATCGAAGTCGCCGTCGGTGCCGGCGGCATCATCGTCGACGAACACCAGCCAGCCGTCCGACCAGTCGTCGTCGCCGGCGCACGCGGGCGGCGCGGCGTTCGCGTCGTCGGTGGCGCAGACGGCGATCGGCTCGCCACGCTTGAGCGCCTCGCTGCGCGCGAACGTCAGCGACACCAGCAGGTCGTTGGCCTGCGTGGTCGCGCGCTGCGAGCGCATGAAGCTGGCGAAGCTGGGAATCGCGACCGTGACGACGATCGCCACGACGGCCAGCGTGACCACCAGCTCGACTATCGTGAATCCGGCGCGCTTGTTCATGGCGTGACGTATAGCACCCTCATCGCGCCAGTGGTGGCCAGGCGGTCCGACCGGCCACGGATGTCCGATGAGCGGTAGGCGTGGGGCGCTGCGGGCGCGCGGGATCAGTGGGCCTCGGCCCAGTTGGCGCCGTCGCCGAGCTCCACGAGCAGGGGCACGCGCAGCTCGGCGGCGCCGGTCATGAGCTCGCGCACGCGCGCGCCGATCGCCTCGGTCTCGCCCGCTCGCACCTCGAGGATGAGCTCGTCGTGGACCTGCATGGTCAGGCGCGCGTCGGGCTCTTCGGCGAGCAGCCAGTGGTCCACGGCCAGCATCGCGCGCTTGATGATGTCGGCCGCGGTGCCCTGCATGGGCGCATTGATCGCCGTGCGCTCGGCGTACTGGCGCCGCTGGCCGTTGCGCGAGCGGATCTCGGGCAGGTACAGGCGCCGGCCGAAGACGGTTTCGACATAGCCGTCGTCGCGCGCGCGCCGGCGGCTCTCGTCCATGTAGGCGCTGCACGCCCGGGTAGCGCTCGAAGTAGCGGTCCACGTAGGTCTGGGCCTCGCCGCGCGCGATGCCGAGCTGGCGCGCGAGCCCCCAGGCCGACATGCCGTAGATCAGCCCGAAGTTGATCGCCTTGGCGGCGCGGCGCTGCTCGTCGGTGACGTGCTCGGGCGAGTGGCCGAAGACCTCCGCGGCGGTCGCGCGGTGGATGTCGCGGTCCTCGGCGAAGGCGGCGAGCAGGCCCTCGTCACCGGAGAGGTGCGCCATGATGCGCAGCTCGATCTGCGAGTAGTCCGCCGCCAGCAGCCGGTAGCCGCTCGGCGCCACGAAGGCCTCGCGGATGCGCCGGCCCTGCTCGGTGCGGATCGGGATGTTCTGCAGGTTGGGCTCGGAGGACGACAGGCGCCCGGTCGAGGCGATCGCCTGGTGGTAGGAGGTGTGCACCCGGCCCGTGCGCGCGTTGATGCGCGCCGGCAGGGCGTCGGCGTAGGTCGACTTCAGCTTCGCCAGGCCGCGGTGCTCGAGGATCACGGCGGGCAGCTCGTAGTCGTCGGCCGCGAGCGCCTCGAGCACGTCCTCGGCGGTCGAGGGCTGGCCGCCGGGCGTCGTGCGGATCGACGGCAGCCCGAGGCGCTCGAACAGGATCTCCTGGAGCTGCCTGGGCGAGTTGAGGTTGAACGGGCCGCCGGCCGCGTGGTGCGCGCGCTCCTCGAGCGCCGCCAGGCGCTCGGCCATCTCGCGGCTCTGCGCGGCGAGCACGTCGGCGTCGATCGCCACGCCGGTGCGCTCCATGCGCGCGAGCACGGGCACGAGCGGCATGTCGATGCTCTCGTAGACGCTGCGCTGGCCCGGCAGGGCCTCGAGGCGCGGCCACAGCTCGCGGTGGAGCTGCAGCGTGATGTCGGCGTCCTCGGCGGCATAGGGCGTGGCCTGCTCGAGCGCGACCTGGTCGAAGGTCAGCTGGTTGCGCCCTTGGCCCGCCACGGCGCTCGAACGTGGTCGGCTCGAGGCCGAGGTATTTCTTCGCCAGCGAGTCCATGTCGTGGCGCGTGGCGGTCGCGTCGAGCACGTAGGACTCGAGCATGGTGTCGTGGCGCACGCCGGCGAGGCGCACGCCGTGGTTCGCGAGCACGCTGAGGTCGTATTTGAGGTTCTGCCCGACCTTGGGCCGCTCGCCGTCCTCGAGCAGCGGCCGCAGGCGCTCGAGCACGTGCGCCCGGTCGAGCTGGTCCGGGGCACCGGCGTAGCGGTGGGCGACCGGCACGTAGGCCGCGCGCCCGGGCTCGACGCGCGAACGAGAGCCCGACCAGATCGGCCTCCATCGACTCGAGGCTGGTCGTCTCGGTATCGAGCGCGAACAGCTCGGCGCCCTCGAGGCGTGCGATCCAGGCCTCGAGCTGCGCCTCCTCGAGCACGGTCTCGTAGTCGCCGCCGGCGCTCGCGTGACCCGCCTCAGCGCCACCGTGCTCGTCCTCGCCGAGCTGATTGAGCCAGCTGCGGAACTCGAGCCGGCCGTAGAGCTCGCGCAGGCGCTCGCGGTCCGGCTCGCGCCGCTCGAGGTCGGCGGGCGCCAGGCCCAGGTCGACGTCGCAGCGGATGGTGACGAGCTCGCGCGCGCGGCGCACGTCGTCGAGGGCGGCGCGCAGGTTCTCGCCGATCTTGCCGCCGACCTCGTCGGCGTGCTCGATCACGGCGTCGAGCGTGCCGTACTGCTGCAGCCACTTCACGGCGGTCTTGGGCCCGCACTTGGGCACGCCCGGGATGTTGTCGGAGGTGTCGCCGACGAGCGCGAGGTAGTCGACGATGCGCTGCGGCGGCACGCCGAACTTCGCCTCGACGCGCTCGGGGTCGAGGGTCTCCTGGCTCATCGTGTTGACCAGGCTGACGTCGTCGTTCACGAGCTGCGCGAGATCCTTGTCGCCGGTCGAGACCAGCACCCGGCCGCCGCGGCCGCGCTCGGCGCACGCCAGCGTGCCGATCACGTCGTCGGCCTCCACCCCCTCGACCGAGAGCAGCGGCAGCCCGAGCGCGCGCACGAGCTCGTGCAGCGGCTCGATCTGGGCGCGACAGCTCCTCGGGCATCGGCGGCCGGTGCGCCTTGTACTCGGCGTAGATCCCGGAGCGGAAGGTCGGGCCGGGGGCGTCGAAGACCACGGCCATGCGCTCGGGGCCGTAGTCCGCGATCAGCCGCCGCAGCATGTTGACCACGCCGTAGACCGCCCCGGTGGGCTCGTCGGCGCTGTTGGTGAGCGCCGGCAGCGCGTGGAAGGCGCGGTAGAGGTACGACGAGCCGTCGACCAGGACGAGCGGCGGCGATTCGGCCATCAGGGGGTCCCCGGGCGGTGGCGCGTCGGGCGGACAGGCCCGCGGGGGGATGGTACACTCCGCGCCTTCCACCGCAACCGGTGCCGCGCGCCTGGTCCGGATGGCTGTCTACACCGCGCTCACCGAATCCGACCTCGAGGACTTCCTGACGCGCTACGCGGTCGGCTCGCTGGTCTCGTTCGAGGGCATCCGCGACGGCGTCGAGAACTCCAACTTCTTCCTCACCACGGACGTCGACACCTACGTCCTGACCATCTTCGAGAAGCACCCGGCCGCCGAGGTGCCCTACTACCTCAACCTCACCGCGCACCTGGCCGAGCACGGCGTGCCCTGCGCGCACCCCGTGGCCGACGCCGACGGCACCTACCTGCAGTCGCTGCACGGCAAGCCCGCGGCGCTGATCGAGTGCCTGCCGGGCACGACCCTGGAGGACCCCGGCCCGGGCCACTGCGCCGCGGTCGGGCGCGCGCTCGGGCACATGCACGTGGCGGCGCGCACCTTCGACGAGTACCGCGAGAACGGCCGCGGGCCGGCCTGGTGGTTCCGCACCGCACGCGAGCTCGCCGACGTGCTCGATGCCGAGAACCGCCGCATCCTCGAGCAGGAGTGCGCCTACCAGAAGAGCTTCCGCGGCATCGAGCTGCCGCGCGGGACGATCCACGCGGACCTGTTCCGCGACAACGTGCTGTTCGACGACGACCGCCTCGCCGGCATGATCGACTTCTACTACGCCTGCCACGACTGCCTGCTCTACGACGTCGCCATCGCCGTCAACGACTGGTGCGGGGTCACCGGCGGCCACCTCGACCCCGAGCGCGTGCGCGCGCTGCTCGACGCCTACCACGCCGAGCGCCCGTTCGTCGACGCGGAGGCGCGCACCTGGAACATGATGCTGCGCGCCGGGGCGCTGCGCTTCTGGCTGTCGCGCCTGCTCGATCTCCACTTCCCGCGCCCGGCCGAGGTGCCGCACGTCAAGAACCCCGACGAGTACCGCCGCATCCTGCTCGCGCGCCGCGAGGACGAGCCGGTGCTCGGCCCCCTCGCGGCGGTCTCGTGAGGGCGCTGCACGGGCTCATCCGCGTCTGCGACGCGATCAACGAGCGTGTCGGGCGCTTCCTCGCCTGGTTCACGGTGGCGATGGTGCTGCTCACGCTCGCCGTGGTGATCATGCGCTACGGCTTCTCCTTCGGGCGCATCTGGATCCAGGAGATCGTGACGTACCTGCACGCGGCCGTGTTCATGCTCGGCGCGGCCTACACGCTGCAGCACCGGGGCCACGTGCGCGTCGACATCTTCTACCAGCGCTTCTCGCCCCGGCGGCGGGCGCTGGTCGACTTCCTGGGCACGCTGCTGCTGCTCATGCCCGTCGCCGTGTTCATCCTCGCCTGGAGCCTGGGCTTCGTCGCCAACTCCTGGGCGCGGCTGGAGGAATCGCCGCAGACCGGCGGGCTGCCGTTCGTCTACGTGCTCAAGACCTTCATCCCGCTGATGGCCGCGTTGCTGATGGTGCAGGGCGTCGCCGAGCTCGCCCGCAACGCCCTGGTGCTCGCCGGCCGCGACCCCGGTCCGCGCCCCTACGCCGACCACGACGACCCGGAGCTCTGAGGCGATGGAATGGCTCTCGCTGGTGCTGTTCCTCGCGCTGATCGGGCTGCTGCTGCTCGGCTACCCGGTGGCCTTCACGCTCGGCGGCGTGGGTCTGGTCGCGGCCGGGCTCGGCACGCTGGCGGGCGTGTTCGACACCAGCATGCTGATCGCGCTGCCCAACCGCCTCTACGCGATCATGATCAACCAGACCCTGATCGCGGTGCCGCTGTTCGTGTTCATGGGCGTGATGCTGGAGCGCTGCAGCGTCGCCGAGAGCCTGCTCGACACCATGACCATGCTGTTCGGGCGCCTGCGCGGCGGCATGGGCATCTCCGTGACGGTGGTGGGCATGCTGCTCGCCGCCAGCACGGGCATCGTCGGCGCCACCGTGGTGACCATGGGGCTGCTGTCGCTGCCGTCCATGCTGCGCCGCGGCTACGAGCCGAGCATCGCCACCGGCACCATCTGCGCCTCGGGCACGCTCGGCCAGATCATCCCGCCGTCGATCGTGCTGGTGCTGCTCGGCGACGTGATCGCCACGGCGAACCAGCAGGCGCAGCTCATGCAGGGCATCTTCTCCGGCGCGTCGGTATCGGTCGGCGACCTGTTCATGGGCGCGCTCATCCCGGGGCTGCTCCTGGTCATGGCGTACCTGGTCTACATCGGCGTGATGGCGGTGCTGCGCCCGGACGACATGCCGCCGATCCCCGCCGAGGAGCGCCGCATCGGCGGCTGGGCGCTCGCCGGGCGCACGGTGCGCGACCTGATCCCGCCGATGGCGCTGATCGTCGCCGTGCTGGGCTCGATCCTGGGCGGCTACGCCACGCCCACCGAGGCGGCCTCGGTCGGCGCCGCCGGCGCCATGGTGCTGGCCATCGCGGCGCGCCGACTGACGCTGCCGGTGCTGGTCAACGTCATGCGCAGCACGACGCGCGTGACCTGCATGGTGTTCCTCATCCTGGTGGGCGCCTCGATCTTCTCGCTCGTGTTCCGCGGATTCGGCGGTGACGAGGCCGTGCACACGGTGCTCAACAACCTGCCGGGCGGCGTCGTCGGCGCGATGATCGTGGTCATGCTGATGATGTTCCTGCTCGGCTTCGTGCTCGACTTCATCGAGATCACGTTCGTGATCGTGCCGATCGTCGGGCCGATCCTGATCGCGATGGGGCTCGACCCCGTCTGGCTCGGCATCATGATCGCGCTCAACCTGCAGACCTCGTTCCTCACGCCGCCGTTCGGGTTCTCGCTGTTCTACCTGCGTGGCGTGGCGCCGGCGAGCGTGGCGACGGGCCAGATCTACCGCGGCGTGGCGCCGTTCATCGGCATCCAGCTCGCCATGCTGGTGCTGCTGGCGTTCTTCCCGGGCCTGGCCACGTGGCTGCCCGCCATCGTCTACGGCAACTGACCAATCCCTACCGGAGCCGCCGCCATGCGCACCCGCACGATCCTCCACATCGCCGCATTCCTTGGCGGCGTGCTGGCCCTGGGCCCGGTCCACGCAGCCTCGATCACCCTCTCGGGCGGACGCGTCGACCCCGGCGACGGCTACGACTCGACGACCACCGCGAACGTGCGCGTCGCCGCCGAGCTGCTCGACCTCGGCGTGGCCGAGCTCGACGCCGGTGTCGAGGCCGCGCAGAGCACGACCAGGGGCGATGGCCCGCTGGCGAGCGACTACGGCTTCACGTCCGTGGGTGCATTCGTCGGCGCGCGCACGGCCGGGCCGCTCTACCTGATCGGGCGCTACGGCGTCGCGCGCAACGAGATCGACCTCGACCCGGGGCCCGACGAGCGCGAGACCCAGCAGAGCGTCGGCGTCGGCATCGGCGCGAGCGCCGGCATCCTGCAGCTCGAGCTCATGGCGACACGCTACCTCGAGGCGGGCGACATCGAGGACGTCACCTGGGTGACCGCCGGTGGCGCGTCTCTAGCCCGCATGGCTCACCGTGCGCGCAGTCCGGCGCGTTGCCGGAGCGACGCGCTCGCCTGCGCGAGCGCCACGCCTCGCCTGCGACCCCGATTCGGCCACCGAAGGGCGCCTGGCATGTAGGCGCGACTTCGAGCGGCGTTCGAAGCCGCCGGGCGAATGCGCGCGGCGTGCCGAGCTCAGCGCGGTCACGGATCGCCACGCCCGGCTGCGCCGGCCCGCACTCGGCGCTGCACCCGCATGACGAGCGGAATCGGACGTCGCATAGCGGTTCACCCGTGCGCGCTCGACGCCATGACGACAAAGGGCGGCACCCCGCGGGTGCCGCCCTGCGTGCTGCCCCGGTGCGGCGTCAGGCGCCGGCGCGGGCGTTGAGGTAGGCGCGCTCCGAGACCTCGTGCCAGGCCTGGACGTTGTCGCGGAAGGCCTGGAAGGACTCGTAGACCTTTCCGACTGCGGATCCGCCTCCGCGATCCTCGCGACCACCTCGTCCGACCAGCTCCTTGATGCGCGCGAGCGCCTCGTCGGGGAACTTGCGCAGCTTCACGCCGTGCTCGTTGACCAACGACTGCAGGCGCAGTCGCGGTTGCGTGCACTCGAGCTCGGCGAGCATCGTCCTGGTTCGCCACGCGGCAGGAGTGGATCACGATCTCGCGCAGGTCGTCCGGCAGCGCGTCGAGCGCCTCCTTGTTGAGGAAACACTCGAGCGTGGTGCCCGGCTCGTGCCAGCCCGGGTAGTAGTAGTACTTGGCCGCCTTGTAGAGACCGAAGGCGAGGTCGTTGTACGGGCCGACCCACTCGGTGGCGTCGATGGCGCCGGATTGCAGGGAGGTGAAGATCTCGCCGCCGGGCAGGCTCACCGGGGTGCCGCCGAGGCGCTTGCAGCACCTCGCCGCCCAGGCCCGGGATGCGCATCTTCAGGCCCTTGAGGTCGCTGACGGAGTTGATCTCCTTGTTGAACCAGCCGCCCATCTGCACGCCGGTGTTGCCAGCGCCGGGTCGGGCACCAGCCCGAACTGGCTCGTAGATCTCCTGCCACAGCTCCATGCCGCCGCCGTGGTAGAGCCAGGCGTTCATCTCCTGCGCGCTCAGGCCGAACGGCACCGCGGCGAAGAACTGCGCGGCCTGGGTCTTGCCCTTCCAGTAGTAGGCGGCGCCGTGGCCCATCTCGGCGGTGCCCTCGGAGACCGCGCCGAAGGACTCGAAGGCGGGAACGATCTCGCCGGCCCCGTAGACCTTGACCTTGACGCGGCCGCCGGTCATGCGATCGATGGTGTCGGCGAGGAATTCGGCACCGGTACCCAGGCCCGGGAAGTTCTTCGGCCAGGTGGTGACCATCTTCCACTCGTAGACCTTCTTCTGGGCATGGACGGCGGGCGCGCCCAGGATGGCGCTCGCGCCGAGCGCACCTCCGGCGAGCGCGCCGCGCAGTCCGACCGTCCTGATGAAATCAGCTCTTCATGGATACTCCTCCGTTTACGGCGGGCTTATTCTTGTCGGCGAGCCCGTACGGCGGGGCCTGGAAGGGCCACCGCGGCGCGAGCGTCGCGCTTCGATATCCGGGCATATCGGTCGGGAGCATGCACCTCGATGAGGATAGTGACCGGCTCATCCGAAGGGCGAGCGCCGATGCCGACCTGCGACGTCACAGCGCCTCGAGGTTGGCGTAGGCGGCCACCAGCCACTTGGTGCCGACGTCGGCGAAGTTCACCTGCACCCGGGCACCGGCGCCGCTGCCCTCGAAGCTCGAGCACCGTGCCCTCACCGAAACGTTCGTGGCGCACGCCGCTGGCCCACGCGGGCAGGCCGGCGTTCGTCGCTGGCCGGCCATCGCCAGGCTGGCGACGGCTGACGGCTGCACCTGCGCGCCGCGGGCGCACCTCGTCGAGGCGCTCGCGGGGCAGCTCGCGCAGAAAGCGCGAGGGCATGGTGACGTTGTCCTGACCGTGCAGCCGACGCCGCTCGGCGTAGGTCAGCATCACCCGCTCCTGGGCCCGGGTAATGCCGACGTAACAAAGCCGGCGCTCCTCCTCCAGCCGGCCCGGCTCCTCGAGCGGACATGCGGTGCGGGAACAGCCCCTCCTCCAGCCCGGCCAGGAACACCACCGGGAACTCCAGCCCTTTGGCCGAGTGCAGGGTCATCAGCTGCACGCAGTCGTCCCAGGCCTCGCCCTGGCCCTCGCCGGCCTCCAGCGCGGCGTGGGCGAGGAAGGCGTGTGAGCGGCGTCCATGCTCGTCCGGCACTCGTCGTACTCGGCGCTCGAAGGTCCGCGCGGCGGTGACCAGCTCGTCCAGGTTCTCGACCCGGTCGCGGCGCCCTGCTCGCTACGCTCGCTTTCGAAGTGGCCCGATCAGGCCGGTGTGCGTGCAGCACGTGCTCGACCTGCTCGGCGCAGGGCCATGGCCGTCGGTCTGCGCCGCCAGGCTCGCTCGATCAGCTCCAGGAAGCCGCCACGGCCTTGGCGCAGCGCGCCGGCAGAGGTCGTCTCGGCGATGCGCCTGCGCGGGCGGCATCGCCAGCAGCTGACGCGCCTGCTGCGCGGGCGACGCCGCGCAGCTGCGTCCACGCGTCCGGTCGCCGACGCCGCGGGTGGGCGTGTTGACCACCCGCTCGAAGGACGGGTCGTCGTCGCGGTTGGTCACCAGGCGCAGGTAGGCCAGCGCGTCCCTGATCTCGGCGCGCTCGAAGAAGCGCTGGCCACCGTAGACGCGGTAGGGGATGCCGTGCGTGAGCAGCTCCTGCTCGAGCGCGCGCGACTGGGCGTTCGAGCGGTAGAGCACGCCCACCTCGGAGCGCGCGTAGCCGCCGTCGCGATCCAGTGCTGCTGGAGGCGCTCGACCACGAAGCGGGCCTCGTCCTGCTCGTTGAAGGCCGCGTAGCAGGCGATGGGGTCGCCCTCGGCGTCCGTCGGTCCACAGGTTCTTGCCCAGGCGGCCCGCGTTGTGGGCGATCAGCGCGTTGGCGGCGGCGAGGATGGTGCCGGTGGAGCGGTAGTTCTGCTCGAGGCGCACCGTGCGCGTGTCCGCGATAGTCCCGCTCGAAGCGCTGGATGTTCTCGACCCGGGCACCGCGCCAGCCGTAGATGGACTGATCGTCGTCGCCGACGGCGGTGACGCAGCCGCGCTCGCCCGCCAGCAGGCGCAGCCACGCGTACTGGATCGTGTTGGTGTCCTGGAACTCGTCGACGAGCAGGTGGCGGAAGCGCCCGCGGTAGTGCTCGAGCAGGCCGGGCTCGTCGCGCAGCAGCTCGAGCGAGCGCAGCAGCAGCTCGGCGAAGTCGACCGCGCCGGCCGTCCGGCGGGCCTGCTCGTAGGCGGCGTAGATGCGCACCAGCTGGGCCGCGACCGGGTCGGCCTGGTCGGCGATGTGCTCCGGGCGCCGGCCCTCGTCCTTGTGCCCGTTGATGAAGGCCATGGCCTGCTTCGGCGGCCAGCGGCTCTCGTCGAGGTCGAGGCCGCGCAGCACGCGCCGCACCAGGCGCAGCTGGTCGTCCGCGTCGAGGATCTGGAAGCCCTGCGGCAGCCCGGCCTCGCGCCAGTGCGCGCGCAGCAGCCGGTGGGCGATGCCGTGGAAGGTGCCGACCCACATGGCGCCGGCGCGCACCCCGACCAGGTCCTCGACGCGCGCGCGCATCTCGCGCGCCGCCTTGTTGGTGAACGTCACCGCCAGGATCGAGTGCGGCGACAGCCCCTCGAGCGCGAGCAGCCAGGCGATGCGGTGCACCAGCACCCGCGTCTTGCCCGAGCCCGCGCCCGCGAGCACCAGCAGCGGCGTGCCCGCGTCCGCGGTCACCGCCTCGCGCTGGCGGTCGTTGAGGGGATCGAGGATGGGCGTGACGTCCATATCGCGGCGAGTTTACCAGCGGCGTCGAGTCGCCCGTCCCCCCACTGCCCGTCCGCAATGCGTAGCCCGGATGAAGCGAAGCGGAATCCGGGGATGAAGCGAAGCGGAATCCGGCGTTGCAGCGAAGCGCAATCTGGGCATGCGCCATGGGACGCCCCCCGGATTCCGGCTGGCGCCTCCATCCGGGCTACGGGCTCGGGCACGGCGTCATCGCGAGGCCGGCGCAGCCGGCCGTGGCGATCCAGGACGGCATCGGGAAATGGCGATAGGCGGCCCGACGAGGTCCGATGACCCCGCCGGGCCCGGTCGGCGTCCGTGCGCCACCGTACCTCGTGGCGCCGTAGCCCGGATGCAGCGAAGCGGAATCCGGGTGCGCTACACGAATGCGCGGCCCGGCGATCACGCGCCTCGCCGTGTCGGCTCTCGCTGCCGCTCGAGCCGACCTACGCGGGCTTGCGGAACAGGAAGATGCCCCAGGTCAGGTCGCCGTTGTTGCCACCGTCGACCCAGTGCTGCAGGCCGCGCTTCATGCGCTCGATGTAGTCGCGGCTGACGTGGCGCCCGACCTCGTCCTCCTCGGCCACGAGGACCTCGCGCACGCGCCCGTAGTGGGTCGCGATCATGTCGGCACGCTCGTCGAAGGTCAGCTCCTCGAGGCCGAGCGCCGCGAGCGTCTCGCGGTAGAACGACGGCGAGCCGAGCGAGTCCAGCAGCAGGCGATCGAGGATCGGCTGCAGCACCTCGGTGTTGCAGTCGTCGGTCTGCATCGGGTCGGTGAACACCAGGTGGCCGCCGGGGCGCAGGATGCGCACGGCCTCCTCGAGCGCGCGCTTGCGGTCGCCGCTGTGGAGCAGCGCGTCCTGCGACCAGACGAGGTCGAAGGCGGCGTCGTCGTAGGGGACGTCGTCGTAGGTCCCGTCGACGATGTCGAGGCGGTCGTCGAGGCCCTGCTCGGCCGTCTGGCGCCGGCCGCGCTCGTTCTCGCGCTCGCTCAGGTTGAGCCCGACGGCCCGGCAGCCGTACTCGCGCACCAGGTAGCGCATCGAGCCGCCGTAGCCGGAGCCGAGGTCGATCACGCGGGTGTCCGCGTCGAGCCCCGGCACGTGCCCGGCCGTGACGGCCACGGAGCGCCGGCTGGCGTCGAAGACCTTCTCCTGCGGGTGCTCGTAGATGCCGACGTGGATGTCCTCGCCGCCCCAGACGAGCGAGTAGAAGTTGTCCGCGTCGTCACTGTTGTAGTAGTCGCGCGCGGTCTTCACCGCGCCGCTGTAGGGCTCGTGCGTGTGCACCGCCTTGGCGGCGCTGGCGGAACGATCGTTCATGGGTGTGTCCCCCTGTTTCGGCAGGGCGCCGGGAGCAGGCGCACGGGCGTGCACAGGCGGGCGGGCGCTGCCCGGCCCGCGGCACGGCCGCGGCGGTTTGTCCGGCGCTTCGGGTCATGGCGTGCCGCCCCGCCGGCGTCTGAAGGCCGGGCGCGTCGGGCGGATCGGTCTGTCACGAGTGCCCCGCGCGACTGGAGGGCCCGGGGTGGCGCGGCGCGCGGCCGTCCAGCCCGCAGCCCGTGGCGGGGCGTGCGCCCGCTCGCTCGAGCGGGCGGGCACCATGCTCGTGGATCGGGGACCCGGTTGCAAATCCGGCCGCGCCGGCCGGGGCGGTGTCAGCGCTCGCCCGCCAGGCTGGCGAGCAGGCCCAGGCCGGCGACGCCCAGCACCCACACGGGCAGGCCCACGCCGGCGAGCTGGGGCGCCATGGGCGGCGCGAGGCCGTGCACCAGCGCCGCGGCCACCGCCAGCGCCGCGCCGGCGACGCCGCGCTGGGTGCGCCGGTGCTGGCGCCGCACCTCGGCGCGCAGCGCGATCAGCTCCTGGCTGTGCCACTCGACGCGCAGGCGCCCGTCACGCGCGCGCTGCAGCACGTCGTGCGCGAGGCCGGGCAGCGCGGGCACGATCTCGCCCCAGTGCGGCAGCTCCGTGCGCATGCGCTTGAAGGCGGCCCGCGGACCCACCTGCTCGCGCATCCAGCGCTCGAGGAAGGGCTTCGCCGTGGTCCAGAGGTCGAGCTCCGGGTAGAGCTGGCGCCCCAGGCCCTCGATGTTGAGCAGGGTCTTCTGCAGCAGCACCAGCTGGGGCTGGACCTCCATGTTGAAGCGCCGGGCCGTCTGGAACAGCCGCATCAGCAGCTGCCCGAACGATATGTCCTTGAGCGGGCGCTCGAAGATCGGCTCGCACACCGTGCGGATCGCGGCCTCGAACTCGTCGACCCGGGTGCTGGCGGGGACCCAGCCGGAGTCCACGTGCAGCTCGGCGACGCGGCGGTAGTCGCGGCGGAAGAAGGCGAGGAAGTTCTCGGCGAGGTAGCGCTGGTCGGCGGGCGCGAGCGTGCCGACGATGCCGAAGTCGACCGCGACGTATTTCGGGTCGCCCGGATCGGTCCATTGGACGAAGATGTTGCCGGGGTGCATGTCCGCGTGGAAGAAGTTGTCGCGGAACACCTGCGCGAAGAAGATCTCGACGCCGCGCTCGGCGAGCACGCGCAGGTCGACGTGGCCGCGGCGCAGGGCGTCGAGGTCGCTGATCGGCGTGCCCTCGATGCGCTCGAGCACGAGCACGTTCTCGTGGGCGTAGGGCCAGTACACCTCGGGGATCTGCAGGATGCGCGAGCCGGCGAAGTTGCGCCGCAGCTGCTGCGCGTTCGCGCCCTCGCGCACGAGGTCGAGCTCGTCGAGCAGGGTCTTCTCGAACTCGGCGACGACCTCGCGCGGGCGCAGCCGCCGCCCCTCCGGCCAGAAGCGCGCCGCCAGGCCGGCGGTGATGTAGAGCAGGCCGACGTCACGCCGGATCTTGCGCTCCACGCCGGGACGCAGCACCTTCACCACGACCTCGCGGCCGTCGGCCAGGCGCGCGCCGTGCACCTGGGCGATCGAGGCCGAGGCCATCGGGTCGGCGTCGAAGCGCGTGAACAGGCGCGCCACCGGCTGGCCCAGCGTGCGCTCGACCATCGCGCGCGCCTCGGCGGAGGGGAACGGCGGCACGTGGTCCTGCAGGCGCGCGAGCTCCACGGCGATGTCGTCGGGCAGCAGGTCGCGCCGCGTCGACAGCATCTGGCCGAACTTGACGAAGATCGGCCCGAGGTCCTCGAGCGCGCCGCGGATGCGCTCGCCGCGCGGGCGGCGGCGTGACGCCAGGCGCAGCCAGGCACCCGGCGTGAGGTAGTAGAGGAAGCGGATCGGGCGGAAGACCTGGGTCGCCCAGATGATCTCGTCGAGGCCGTGGCGCAGCAGGATCCACTGGATGTGGACCAGGCGCAGCGCCTGCGCGGGGCTGATCATCGCCCGTCGTCCCCGCGGCCGCGCTCGAGGCGCGCGAGCCGCGCGGCCAGGCGGTCGGCGTCGACGCGCAGGCGGTCGATCGCGGCCAGCCACTCGTCGACCTCGGCGCGCGCCGGCAGTGCCTCGATCTCGTCGACGAGCCAGGCACGCAGGTCGTCGCGGCGCCCGGCGCCCGCGCGACGCAGCCAGGCCGCGAGCCCGTGGGCCGCGCGCCGGACTCGTGCGCGGCGATGTCGCCCACGAGCCCGGCGAGGGCTTCCTCCCAGTCGGGATCGAGCGTATCGAGCAGGCGCTTGTAGGCCTTGGCCACGGTGACGTCGCCGTCGACCCGCAGGGCCCCGCTGAAGAGCACGCGCGTGCCGGCGCGCGTGGCCAGGCGCGCGAGCGAGGCGGGCGGGCCGGCGATGCGCGCCGCCGGCTCGTCCGGCGTCGCCGCGGCCAGCCGCAGGCCACCGTCGCCGGGGAGCGCGTACAGCGACAGGCCCAGGCCGGTGACGTCGACGGCGAGGATGGCGCCGTCGAGGCGCTCGATGCGCGCGCGCGATCCGGATCGAGCGCGATCGCGGCGTCCAGCGCCGGGTTGAGCGCCGCCGCCAGCGCGCTCGCGCTGATCGAGCCGCGACCCCCGGCAGGATCTCCTCCGCCACGACCACCACGCGCGTGCGCGCGAGCTTGTCGTGCAGCGCCTGCTTGTCGCGGTCGACGGCGGCCCAGGCGAAGCCGAGGCCGAGCGGCAGGGCGGAGACGAGGTAGCCCAGCAACCGGATCAGCGCCTGGGCCGGCGACGGGCGGCCGCCGGTGGCGGCGTCGACCACGCGCAGCTCGAGCAGCACCTTGCCCGGCGTGGCGCCGTAGCGCGCCCAGCCGACGACGAGCACGAGCGCGGGCAGCAGCTGGTGGATGGCGGGCACGGCGACGCGCGCCGCGGGTGGGCGCCGCCGGCGCCCGGCAACGCGGCGCCGAACAGCAGCCACGAGAGGGTGCCGGCGAGCGCGAACAGCCACAGGGCGTCGACGCCCAGCGCCGCGCCCCGGCGCCAGAAGCCCGCCGGAAAGCGCGCGCGGATCACGGCCGGAACCCGGTGTGGACCGCGACCACCCCGCCGGTGAGGTTGTTCCAGCTGCAGTGGACCAGGCCCGCGCGGCGCATCATCGCCGCCAGCGTCTCCTGGTCGGGGTGCATGCGGATCGACTCGGCGAGGTAGCGATAGCTCTCGGCGTCGCCGGCGACCCACGCCCCGAGACGCGGCAGGACGTTGAACGAGTAGGCGTCGTAGAGACGCCGGAACCAGGCGAGCGCCGGGTGCGAGAACTCGAGCACGACCAGGCGCCCGCCGGGGCGCAGCACCGCCGTCATCTGCTCGAGCGCGCGCGCCTGGTCGGTCACGTTGCGCAGCCCGAAGCCGATCGTGACGCAGTCGAAGGTGCCGGGGGCGAGCGGCAACGCCTGGGCGTCGGCCTGGACGTACTCGATGCGCGCGCCCACGCCGGCGTCGATGAGGCGGTCGCGGCCGCGGGTGAGCATGCTCGCGTTGATGTCGGAGGCGACCAGCAGGCCCTCGTGCCCCAGGCGCCGGGCGATGCCGAGCGCCAGGTCACCGGAGCCGGTGGCGAGGTCGAGCGCGCGCTGGCCGCGGCGGATGTCGGCGCGGCAGAGGGTGAAGCGTTTCCAGAGCCGGTGCAGGCCGCCCGACATGAGGTCGTTCATCAGGTCGTAGCGCGCCGCCACCGAGTCGAACACGGCGCCGACGCGCGCGGCCTTCTCGGCGCGCGGGACCTCGTCGAACCCGAAGTGGGTCCGCTCCTCCTCGTCCTCAGGCGTTTCGCTGGACACCGGCCTCCTCCAGGCGCGCGAGGTAGCTCTGCCAGTTCTCCTCGAACTGCGTCGCCAGCTCGTAGAGGTTCTCCCAGGAGTAGATGCCCGTGTCGTGGCCGTCGGAGAAGATCAGCTTGACCGCGTAATTGCCCACCGGGTCGATGCGGTCGATGGTGACGTCCTCCTTGCCGAACACGAGCACCTCCTGGCCGGGGCCGTGGCCCCGCACCTCCGCCGAGGGCGAGAACACGCGCAGGTACTCGCATGGCAGACGCTTGCTGAAGCCATCGTCGAAGGTGACCTCGAGCTCGCGCGAGCCGCGATGCAGGGTCAGGTCGGTCGGTACCGGTGCAGCCATGTGCTCCCCCGCTGATTGCCCGGACGCCACCGCGCGCGGGCGGCCGGCGCGCCCGTCGTCCGGCCTACAGGATATACCTCGAGAGGTCGTCGTCCTCGACCAGGTTGGCGAGGCGCTGGTCGACGTAGGCGGCGTCGACCACGACATGGTCGCCGCCGCGCTCGGTGGCGTCGAACGACAGGTCCTCGAGCAGGCGCTCCATGAGCGTGTGCAGGCGCCGCGCGCCGATGTTCTCGGTGCGCTCGTTGACGCGCCAGGCGATCTCGGCGATCCGCCGCACGCCGTCCTCGGCGAGCTCCAGCGTCACGCCCTCGGTCTCGAGCAGCGCCCGATACTGGGTCGCGAGCGAGGCGTCGGGCTCGGTCAGGATGCGCACGAAATCCTCGCTGGTGAGCGCGTCGAGCTCGACGCGGATCGGCAGCCGGCCCTGGAGCTCCGGGATGAGGTCCGAGGGCCGCGCCACGTGGAATGCGCCCGAGGCGATGAACAGGATGTGGTCGGTGCGCACCATGCCGTGCTTGGTCGACACGGTGGAGCCCTCGACCAGCGGCAGCAGGTCGCGCTGCACGCCCTCGCGCGAGACGTCGCCGCCGCCCGTGTTCTGGTCGCCGCGGCGCGTGATCTTGTCGAGCTCGTCGAGGAACACGATGCCGTTGTTCTCGACCGAGTCGATCGCGGCGAGCTTGAGCTCCTCCTCGTCGACCAGCTTCGCGGCCTCCTCGTCGACTAGGTGACGCCAGGCCTCGCGCACGCTCATCCTGCGCCGCTGCGAGCGCTGCCCGCCGAGCTGGCGGAACATGCCCTGCAGCTGCTGGGTCATCTCCTCCATGCCGGGCGGCGCCATGATGTCGGCGCCGGAGCTGCCGGAGACCTCGACCTCGATCTCGCGCTCGTCGAGGTCGCCGGCGCGCAGGCGCGCACGGAACTTCTCGCGCGTCTCCGAGCCCTGCGGCGGGCGGTCCTGCTCCCAGCCACCCTGCTGCCTCGGCTGCGGCAGCAGGGCGTCGAGCACGCGCTCCTCGGCGGCCTCCTCGGCGCGGTGGCGGTGCTTGTCCATCTCGCGCTCGCGCGTCAGCTTGAGCGCGACGTCGACGAGGTCGCGCACGATCGATTCGACGTCGCGGCCGACGTAGCCGACCTCGGTGAACTTGCTCGCCTCGACCTTGATGAACGGCGCCTGCGCCAGGCGCGCGAGCCGGCGCGCGATCTCCGTCTTGCCGACGCCGGTCGGGCCGATCATGAGGATGTTCTTCGGCGTGATCTCCTGGCGCAGCGGCTCGTCGACCTGCTGGCGCCGCCAGCGGTTGCGCAGCGCGATCGCGACGGCGCGCTTGGCCTCGTCCTGCCCGACGATGTGCTTGTCGAGCTCGGCGACGATCTCCTTCGGGGTCATCTGCGACATGTTCGGCTCAGCCGCCCAGCGTCTCGATCGAGCGCTGGTCGTTGGTGTAGATGCAGATCTCGCCGGCGATGCGCAGCGCCTGCTCGCAGATCGCGGCGGCATCGAGCGCCGTGTTGTCGAGCAGCGCCCGTGCGGCGGCCTGGGCGTACGGGCCGCCCGAGCCCATCGCGATCAGCCCCTGCTCGGGCTCGATGACGTCGCCGTTGCCGGAGATCATCAGGCTCTGCTCGCGGTCGGCCACCGCCAGCAGCGCCTCGAGCCGGCGCAGCATGCGATCGGTGCGCCAGTCCTTGGCCAGCTCGACGGCGGCGCGGGTGAGGTGACCGCTGTGCTCCTCGAGCTTCGCCTCGAAACGCTCGAACAGGGTGAAGGCGTCGGCGGTGCCGCCCGCGAAGCCGGCCAGCACGCGGTCGCGGTAGAGGCGGCGGATCTTGCGCGCGTTCGACTTCATGACGGTCTCGCCGAGCGTGACCTGGCCATCGCCGCCGAGGGCGACCTGGTCGCCACGCCGGACGCAGACGATCGTGGTGGCGTGCATCTTGCGTGGCCCTGCGCTGCGCGGACGGGCCGGGGAGTCTACACGAATCGCCCCGGCGCGCGGCAGGGCGGCGCGGCCGCCCGGCAAGTTGCGCGTGCGCGACATTTCGTATTACAAACGCCCCTATTTTACCCCCGCAGGAGGTGGGGCGAACGCCATGCAGATGGAGCTCGACCTGCCCCCCCGGGACCCGCCCTCGCGCTCGGGCTTCGCGGCCACGCGTGGCGGCATCCGCCGCTGGCTCAAGGAGCTCGGTCGCCTCGAGGTGCGCGAGGCGACGCGCCGCTTCACCGAGGGCGTACGCACGCTCAACCGCACCGAGATCCCGGCGCGCACGCGCGTGCGGATCATGGAGCGCCTGCGCCCGATGGGCCGCGAGGTGCTCGACCACCTCGCCGGGCGCGTGCACGCGCAGTCCCTGCCGCTGCCCGAGCGCACCCGGCGCGTGTTCGAGCTCAACCTCGACCTGCTGCGCGAGCTCGCGCTCGGCTACGAGATCGTGCTCGCGGCCGAGACCGGTGGGAGCTCCCCGGGGGCCGCGCGCCGCATCGCCCTGGCGGCCGAGCGCGCGCTGGCGGCGCGGGGCGAGATGATGCTGCGCGCCGCGCAGGTCTACGCGCCCCTGCACGAGGCATTCTGGCGCCAGACCCATGCGGTGTATGCGCTCGCCGAGGCCGCGGGCGCGGCCGACCGGCCCGTGCCGGACGCCGAGCTGGTGCAGGGCGGGCGCCGGCGCCAGTCGGTGCGCACGATGTACAAGCGCCTGCTGCTGTTCGCGGTCGCCCAGACCGACGGCCTGCGCAAGGCGGACTCCGAGCGGATCTACCGGGCGCTGGAGGACTGGGCCGCGTTGGCCAGCCTGCACGCGGCGGACCAGGCCGAGGCGGCCGGCGACGATGGCGACTGCCGCTTCGCCGTCGATCTGGCCGCGACGGCGGCACCGCTCGCCTGGCGGCTGTTCGCGCACGCGCCGGCGCCGACGGTGCGCGTGCTGGAGCTGGCGCGCGTGCTCGCGACCGTCGAGGACCTGCTCGAGCGCGCGCAGGCGCTCGGCGCCGACGAGGTCGTGCGATCCCGACCACATCAGCGCGGTCGCCCTGCGCCGGCTCGCCGACCGCTGGCAGGAGCGGGCCGTGCGCCGGGCCGAGCGCGCGGCGCGTGGCGAGCCCGCCGAGGTGGAGCTCACGCTGCCGCACATCCACGCGCGCCTGGCGCCGCCGGCGCCCGAGCCCGAGGTGGAGCCGGCGGCCGGGCGCCACCGCGACAGCGCCGGCGTCAACCTCGCCCTGCAGACGATCGAGCGCGACGACGAGCGGCCGGACGGGCACTACATCACGCACCCGGGCATCGCCGCGGACAACGGCGCGGGCAAGGCCTGGGACGACGTCGCCGCGGGGCGGGCGCACGCACCCGGCCTGGCACAGGCGCGCGCGCAGGGCGAGCGCGAGGCGATCGAGCACAAGGCGCACCCGGACCGGCCCTACTGGCTGCTCGAGGACAGCAGCCAGACCGGCTTCCGGCTGCGCTGGGCCGGCGAGGGGGCGTCGCGCGCGACCGTCGGCGAGCTGATCGCGCTGCGCCTCGACGACGGTGACGCGCGCGGGCCCACCTGGCGCGTCGGCGTGGTGCGCTGGATGCAGTTCGTGGACGCGGCGCAGTTCCTGGTCGGCTGCGAGGCGCTCTCGGCGCGGGTCTCGGCGGCGACCGTGCGGCGCGCGCCCGCGAACCACAACCGTCGCCGGCGGCGCGACCAGGAGCCCACGGAGCCGGCGCTGCTGCTGCCCGGCACGCGCGCCAAGGGCGAGCCGGCGACCGTGCTCCTGCCCGCCTACATGTTCAGCGACGGCGACACCCTCGAGCTCGACGTGCGCGGCAAGACCCTGCGCATCCTGCTCGCGGGCATGCGCGAGTACTCCGGCTCGTTCGCCCAGTTCGGGATCGCGCCCGCGCCGCGGCCCCAGCCGAGCGCCGGCAACGGCAGCTCGGGCGCGCGCCCGGTGTGGGAGTCGCTGTAGCCCGGGCAGAGGGCCGCGACCGCTGCGCGGTCGTGGATCAGCGCTTGCGCCGTGCCCGCGGGTGCGCCCGCTCGTAGACGTCGGCCAGGTGGCCGAAGTCGAGATGGGTGTAGACCTGGGTGGTGGCGATGTCGGCGTGACCGAGCAGCTCCTGGACCGCACGCAGGTCGCCGCTCGACTCGAGCAGGTGGCTGGCGAAGGAGTGGCGCAGCATGTGCGGGTGGACGCCGCGCTCGAGCCCCAGGCGACGCGCCCAGTACGCCACCCGGTCCTGGATCGCGCGGCGCGAGAGCCGCGTCCCGCGCGCGCTGACGAACAGCGCCGGCTCGTCGACGGCCGCCCACTGCGCGCGCACCGCCAGCCAGGCCGCCAGCGCCGTTCGCGCCGGGCGCCCGACGGCGACCACGCGCGCGCGCCGGCCCTTGCCGGTCACGCGCGCGGAGGCCTCCCGGCAGGTCGAGGTCGGCGACGTCGAGCCCGGCGAGCTCGGCGAGGCGCAGGCCGCCGGAGTCGAACAGCTCGAGCAGCGCACGGTCGCGGCGCGCGTGCGGGCCGTCGCCGGGCGCCGCGACCAGGCGCTCGACCTCCTCGACCTCGAGCGCGTGCGGCAGCGGCCGGCGCACCCGCGGCGGGCGCACGTCGGCGGCGGGGTCGTGGCCGACGCGGCCCTCGCGCAGCAGCCAGGCGAACAGCGCGCGCAGCGCCGCCAGCGAGCGCGCCAGCGAGCGCGCGGAGACGCCGCGGCGGTGCTCGGCCGCGACGAAGCGCTGGACGTCGTCGGCGCCCACCGTGGACCAGTCCGGGGCATGCGCCCCCAGGAAGGTGGCGAAGCGGCGCAGATCGCGCCCGTAGGGCGTCGCGGGTGGCGGGGGAGGTGTTGCGCTCGACGCGCAGGTATTCGAGGAAGCGGTCGACGTCGGCGGCCGCGCTCATCCGTCGTCCAGGTGGCCCGCGATCCCGGCCGAGACCCAGCTCGCCGAGCTGGCCCAGGAAGAGCGTGCCCATGCCGCCCCCGAAGTGGGCCGGGTCGGTGCTGCCCAGGCCGATGACGCCGAGCGCGCGGCCGGCGCGCAGCGGCACCAGGGCGCAGGAGCCGATGCGCTGGGCGTCGTCGCCGAACAGCGCCGCCTGCTGCTGGCCGGTGACGTCGCCGCAGACGGGCTCGCCGTGGCGCAGGAGCTCGCTGAACGCCTCGATCTCGGGGTCGCCCGGGCGCGCGAAGCGCTCGGGCTCGCGCTGGGCGCGGCTGCCGTCCTCCGTGTCGATCAGGCGGATCGCCACCTCGTCGGCCGCGAACTCGTTGAGCAGGGTGTCGCGCACGGTCGCGAGCACGGCGTCGAGCGAATCCGCCTCGAGCAGTCCGCGCCCGAGCGCGAGCAGGCGCGCGCCGACGCGCTCGTTGTCGCGCGCGGTGCGCAGCAGCTCGGACAGGCGCTCCTCGAGGCGCTCGTTGCGCTGGCGCAGCACGGCGACCTGGCGCTCGATCAGCGACACGGCGGCGCCGCCGGTGTGGTGCGGCACCTCCAGCGCGGCCAGCAGGTCGGGATTGCGCACGAGGAAGTCGGGGTGGTCGCGGAGGAAGGCCTCCACCTGTTCCTCGTCGATGAGGGGGCGGTCGACTTCTTCCTTTCCGGGAGTCGTCGTCATCGGGCGAGGGTCCCCTCGAATACGGTCTCGGCGGCTCCGGTCATCCACACGGGATTATCCGCGCCGCCCCATTCGATCACAAGCTCGCCCCCGGCGAGCTCGACGCGCACGCGCGCGTCGAGCAGGCCCTGGCGGCGGCCCACGGCCACGGCCGCGCAGGCGCCCGTGCCGCAGGCGCTGGTCTCGCCGACACCGCGCTCCCACACGCGCAGGCGCACGTGCGCGCGGTCGCGCACCTGCATGAAGCCGACGTTGGCGCGCCGCGGGAAGCGCTCGTGGTACTCGATCAGCGGGCCGAGGGTCGTCACCGGGGCCGTGTCGAGGTCGTCGTCGCGCAGCACGGCGTGCGGGTTGCCCATCGACACCGCGCCGATGGTGTGGTCGCGGCCCTCGACCTCGAGCGCGTAGGCGTCCGCCTCGGCCGCGGCGGTGAACGGGATCGCGGCCGGCGCGAAATGCGGCGGCCCCATGTCGACCGCCACGCGGCCGTCGTCGCACAGGCGCGCGCGCACCGGGCCGCCGGCGCTGGCCAGGGTGAGCTCGTCGCCGTGCACCAGGCCCCGGTCGCGCAGGTAGCGCGCGACGCAGCGCACGCCGTTGCCGCACTGCTCGACCTCGCCGCCGTCCGCGTTGTACACGCGGTAGCCGAAGTCCGTGTCCGCGTCGCCGCTCGCCTCGACCAGCAGCAGCTGGTCGCAGCCCACGCCGCGGTGGCGGTCGGCGATGTGGCGCACGGTGGCCGCGTCGAGCTCGAGCGGCGCGCGGGTCGCGTCGATCACCACGAAGTCGTTGCCCAGGCCATGCATCTTGGTGAACGCCAGCCCCATCGCGCCGCCCTCAGGACCCGTCGGCGGCCGCGGCATCGTCGACCGCCGGCAGGGTGGACTCGCCCGCCCAGAGATCGGACAGCGCCTCGCGCGCGCGCGCCAGGTGCGCGCGCGCGCCGTCGACCAGCACCTCGGCCGGGCGCGGCCGGGCGTTGTAGTTCGAGGCCATGACGAAGCCGTAGGCGCCCGCCGAGCGCACCGCGAGCAGGTCGCCGGGCTCGACGGCGAGCGCGCGCCCGCGCCCGAGGAAGTCGCCGCTCTCGCACACCGGGCCGACCACGTCGGTCGGCTCGCGCGCGGCGGCGCGCGGGGCCAGCGGCACGATCTCCTGCCAGGCGTCGTAGAGCGCCGGGCGGATGAGGTCGTTCATGGCCGCGTCGACGATGGCGAAGCGCCGCGCCGTGGCCCGGCTTCAGGTACTCGACGCGCGTGACCAGCACGCCCGCGTTGCCCGCGATCGCGCGGCCCGGCTCCACGTGGATGGTGTAGGGCACGTCGCCGAGCGCCGCGTCGATCGCCGCGGCCCACTGCGCGGGCTCGGGCGGGGTCTCGTCGCGGTAGCGGATCCCGAGGCCGCCGCCGAGGTTGAGGTGCTCGGGCGAGATGCCCTCGTCCTCGAGCCGCCGGCAGAGCGCGAGCACGCGCTCCAGCGCATCGACGAAGGGCTGCACCTCGGTCAGCTGCGAGCCGATGTGGCAGTCGACGCCGACCACGCGCAGGCTCGCCGAGTCCCGTGCCTGGCGGTAGAGCGCGAGCGCGTCGTCGACCGGCACGCCGAACTTGGACTCGCGCAGGCCGGTGGCGATGTAGGGGTGCGTGCGCGGATCGACGTCGGGGTTCACGCGCACGGCGATCGGCGCGACCGTGTCGCGCGCCGCCGCGACCGACGCCAGGCGCTCGAGCTCGGCGCCCGACTCGACGTTGAAGCAGCCGATGCCGGCGGCGAGCGCGCGCTCCATCTCGTCGGCGCGCTTGCCCACCCCCGAGAACACGATGTGCGCGGGATCCGCGCCCGCGCGCAGGCAGCGCTCGAGCTCGCCGACCGAGACGATGTCGAAGCCCGCGCCCAGGCGCGCGAGCACGTCGAGCAGCGCCAGGTTGCCGTTGGCCTTCACCGAGTAGCACACGCGGTGCGGGCGCCGGGCCAGCGCCTGGTCGAAGGCGTGGAAGTGGCGCTCGAGCGTGGCGCGCGAGTAGACGTAGAGCGGCGTGCCGAAGCGCGCCGCCAGGTGCGCCAGCTCGATGTCCTCGGCGTAGAGCCGCCCGTCGCGGTACTCGAAATGATCCATCGCGCCGTCAGCCGCCGTCGTCTTGCGCCGCGGGCGCCTCGTCGCCGGGGCGGTAGAGCGGGCCCTTCTGGCCACAGCCCGCGAGCAGCAGCAGCGCGACCAGGGTCGCGGAGAGGAAGGCGCGCATCGGACGGCTCCCCGGGGAAACGCGGCAGTATAACGTCGCCGCTGCGCGCCCGGCACCCTCGGGCGCCGCGGCACGCGCCCCGGGAGCCGGCGGCGCCGACGTCAGCGCGCACCCTCGGGCGGGATGGCGTACGTCCCGACGGCGTGCGCGACCGGCTCGGCGTCGCCCTCCGAGTACAGCCAGACCTCGCCCACCGCCAGCGATCGCCCCAGCTTCAGCAAGGCGCAATGCGCGAGCACGTCGCGCTCGCCCGCCGGCCGGCGCAGGAAGTTGAAGCTCAGGCTCGTCGTCACCGTCAGCGGCACGATCCCGATCTCGCCCAGGATGGCGATATAGAGCGCGACGTCCGCGGTCGCCATCAGCACCGGCCCGGAGACCGTCCCGCCCGGGCGCAGCTCGTCGGGCCCGACCGGGTGGCGCACCGTCGCGGCGCGATCGCCGACCGCGTCGATGGTGCAGCGGCTCTGGGGGAACTCGTTGGCGAGGAACTCGCCGAGCTCGGCGTGACGGGTCATGGGCCGCCCCCGTCACGACCGGTCTGCGCGGCCACGCCCGCGTCGGTTTCCTGCCGGGCCCGGGAGTAACGGTACTCGATGCGCTCGGATTTCGCGGGGCCGTCGATGGACCACTGCAGCAACAGGTCCGGGCCCTGCCGGTAGAGCTCGGCGGAGTACGCGTCGGCGCCGCACCGATGGGGGCTGGCGGACGACCACGCACCGCCCGGACCGGGCACCAGGTCGAGCAGCGCCACCGGCTGGTCCGGCCCGAGGCGCAGGTGCTCCAGGCGGATGGCGTCCGCACCGAGCAGCGACCAGCGGAAGACGTTGCGAAACGGCGTCACGCGACCGGCCTGCGGGTGCCATTCGCCGCTCTCGGTGAACACCAGCGTGTACTCATCCGGCGCGTCGACCTCGACGGCGCCGACACCCACGCCGTCCCAGCCGGTCGCGCCGCCGCTGCGCGCGACGAACCGCAGCGACCGCACCCGGCGCAGGCATGCCCGGAGCTCCCCGGCGGGCGTCATCGATGGCCGCATTGCTCGTGCACCCCGCTCGCGATGCAATTCCCGCGATGCTACACGCAAGCCGGCGCCGACCCGATAGGCCGCCGGCAAAACGGCCGAAGGCTTTGACGTGGTCATCGATACGGCGCCTCATTCGGCGCGGCGATCGACATGCTGTCTCCGGCCGCTACTCCCCGGGCTGAAGATCCCTGGTCGCCAAGAGCGTCGCCGCGGCGATCATCAGCCCTCCACAGACCTTGTTCACGAGCCCGAAAGAGTGGCGCTTCAAGGCGGCTGCCGCCCGAATTGCGAGCCAGCCCCATAGCAGGAGTACCGCTCCATCCACGACGACATAGGTCAGGCCGAGGATCAGGAGCTGCGGCAGGACGGGGCGTGTCGGGTCCATGAACTGGGGAAAGAGGGCACCGAAGAAGGCCACAGCGAACGGATTCGCCATGGAAGTCACAAAACCCTGCCGGAACAGGCGAATGGATGTGCCCGTGTTGTTGGCGGAGGCCTGTTCTCCGTCATCCTTCGTGAGGATGAGCTGAAGGCCTAGCCAGACGAGATAGGCCACCCCGAGCCACTTGATCCAGAGAAAGGCACTCGCCGATGTGGCAATGATGGCTGCCAGGCCGAACGCGGCGGCAGTCATTTGAACGCAGTTGGCCGTCAGGTCTCCGGCGATCGTAAACGCGCTGCGACGCATGCCGTGCCGGATGCTGTTGGAAATGATCAGCAGCTGGCTCGTGTCCGGTGGCGTAGCGAAAAAGACTGCGACCACGGCCAGGTAGACCAGGTAGGTTTCCAGTGGCATCCCTCGTCCCCCTCGGCGAAGGTTCGGCCGACTATGCCCGGCCGTTCGGGCAAGGTCCACGTGGCAAACGTCACTTGAGGCGTCGGCAAGGCTGTTTTCGTTTCGTGGAAAACAGGGTTGGCATTGCCAACGCCAGAGCTAGCCGGCCGCGCCTGGAGTCGTCCGATCGGGGTGAATTCCGGGGTGAATTCCGGGGACGGTATACCGAACACTGACGGCAGGGATCGGTATGCCGTCCCGAATGGCACTTACTTACGGGATCGTAGGATATATCTGCGTCGATGCGCTCGACGTGCCCGGGGTGATCCCGGCTGGGAGCGCCGGGCTCCAAGCTTGGCCTGGCGGGCGCTTCTGCCGAGCTGGAGCTCGGCGTTCCCGGCCGGCAGCGCCGTAGCTCCGATTCCGCCCTCCGGAGTCCATCCGGGCTACCACTTCCTGAAGTAAGTGCCATTCTATACCGTTGTCCGGAGCTCCCTCCTTCGTGAGGATGAGCTGAAGGCCTAGCCAGACAAGATAGGCCACGCCGAGCCCCTTGATCCAGAGCCGGCCTTTGCGCCGTCGCCGCAGGGCGGCGACAATCCCGCGCCCATGAGCACCGCCCTCCCCGAATGCGTCGAGATCCCCGCCCCGGGCACGCACCGCTGGAGCGTGATCTGGCTGCACGGGCTCGGTGCCGACGGCCACGACTTCGAGCCGATCGTGGCGGAGCTGCGCCTGCCGGCGGACCACGGCGTGCGCTTCGTGTTCCCGCACGCGCCGCGGCGCGCGGTGACGGTCAACGCGGGGATGGAGATGCGCGCGTGGTACGACATCGCGGCGCCCGACATCGCCGCGCACGAGGACGAGGCCGGGATCCGCGATTCCGCGGCCATCGTCGACACGCTGATCGCCGCGGAGGTCGAGCGGGGCGTGCCCGCGGAACGCGTGGTGCTGGCGGGGTTCTCGCAGGGCGGCGCGCTGGCGCTGCACGCGGGGCTGCGCCACGGCGAGCGCCTGGCGGGCATCGTGGCGCTGTCGGCCTACCTGCCGCTCGCAGACCGGCTCGCCGACGAGCTGGCCGACGCCAACGGCGACACGCCGATCTTCCAGGCGCACGGGACCCAGGACCCGATCGTGCCGCTCGCGCTGGCACGGGCGTCACACGAGCGCATCGCCGCGCTGCGCCCGCCGCCCGAGTGGCACACCTATCCGCTGGACCACGGCGTGTGCGCGCAGGAGATCACCGATCTGCGCAGGTGGCTCGTGGATACCGTCGGCATGGTGCAAGAGTAGCGCCCTGTCCGGGAACCGCGAATGGACGCGAATGGAACAGTGCCGAATCGTGGCTGCAAGGAGTTGCACTGAGACCCCGAAGACATCCGGCCGATCAGCGCAGCTCCGACGCCGCATGGCTTTGCAGCAGTGCCATTCGTGTCGATTCGTGTTCATTCGTGGTTCCGACGGCCACAGCGAAGCTCCGCGACATCAACGGGCCCGAGGCCCCATTCGCGAACATTCGCGTGCATTCGCGGTTCTCAGCCCGAGCGCTCCGGCAGCACGGCATCGAGCCTGCCACGGCCGCGCTGCACCGCCGCGCGGACCTGGTCCGGGGCGGTGCCGCCGAGGTGGTCGCGGCTGGCGGCGGAGCCCTCGAGCGTGAGCACGTCGTAGACGTCGGCCTCGATGGCGGCGGAGAACCGCTGCAGGTCGGCGAGCGGCAGCTCGGCGAGGTCGCAGCGCTGCTCGATGGCGTGGCGCACGGCGCGGCCGACGACCTCGTGGGCGTCGCGGAAGGCGACGCCCCTGCGCACCAGGTAGTCGGCGAGGTCGGTCGCGGTGGCGAAGCCCCGGCGCGCGCACTCGGCCATGTTCTGCGCCTTGATCTCGATCGCCGGCACCATGTCGGCGAACGCGCGCAGCGAGCCGGCGAGCGTGTCGACGGTGTCGAACAGCGGCTCCTTGTCCTCCTGGTTGTCCTTGTTGTAGGCGAGCGGCTGGCCCTTCATCAGGGTCAGCAGGCCGACCAGGTGGCCGTTGACGCGCCCGGTCTTGCCGCGCACCAGCTCGGGCACGTCCGGGTTCTTCTTCTGCGGCATGATCGAGGAGCCGGTGCAGAAGCGGTCGGGCAGGTCGACGAAGTCGAACGCCGGCGAGGTCCACAGCACCAGCTCCTCGCTCATGCGCGAGAGGTGCATCATCGTGGTCGCGCCCCAGTGGCAGAACTCGATCGCGAAGTCGCGGTCGCTGACGGCGTCGAGCGAGTTCTCCGCGGGCATGTCGAAGCCGAGCAGCCGCGCGGTGATGGCGCGGTCGATCGGGTACGGCGTGCCCGCGAGCGCGGCCGCGCCGAGCGGCATCACGTTGGTGCGCGCGCGGCAGTCGGCGAGGCGGCCCGCGTCGCGCAGCAGCATCTCGAACCAGGCCAGCATGTGGTGGCCGAAGGTCACCGGCTGCGCCGGCTGCAGGTGGGTGAAGCCGGGCATGACCGCGTCCGGGTGGCGGCCCGCGAGCTCGAGCAGGCCAATGCACAGCCGGCGCAGCTCGGCGCCGAGGTCGTCGATGGCGTCGCGCAGGTAGAGGCGCAGGTCGGTCGCCACCTGGTCGTTGCGCGAGCGCCCCGTGTGCAGCTTCTTGCCGGCGTCGCCGATGCGCTCGGTCAGGGCGTGCTCGATGTTCATGTGCACGTCCTCGAGCGCCTGGCGCCACTCGAAGCGCCCGGCGTCGATGTCGGCCTCGATGGCGTCGAGTCCCGCGACGATCGCGTCGCGCTCGTCCGCGGTGAGCACGCCGACCTCGGCGAGCATGCGCGCGTGCGCACGCGAGCCGGCGATGTCGTGGCGGTACAGGCGCCGGTCGAACGCGACCGAGGCGGTGAAGGCCTCGACGAAGGCGTCGGTGGGCTCGGTGAAGCGCCCGCCCCAGGGCTTGGCGCCGCCCGCGTCTCGCTCGCTCATGCCTGGCTCCCGTCGTGCCGCCGGCCGCGGCGCGCGCAGTATAAACGAGGCCCGCCACGCCATCCGAGCACGTCCGGGCGGTGCCTGGCGCGGCCTGCAATGGCCGCGCGGAATGCAGGCCCCCGCGGCGGCGGCTATGATGGCCGCATGAGTGGACGCGACCGTCGCCGATGAGCGCAGCCGCCGAACGCGAGGCCGCGTTCCTCCCCGACTTCTGCGAGCAGGGCAACCTGCTGCGCACGATGGTCATCGCGGAGCTGCTCGCGATCGTCCTCGCGGCCGCGCAGCCCGGCGCCTGGCTCGAGCGCCTGCAGGCGCTGGCGCTGCTGTCGCTGTTCATCCAGTGGGTGGCGGTGGTCGACATCGCCCTGCTGTGCCTGGTGCAGGGTCCGCTGGCGCGCCGCGACGACCGCGTCGCCGCGCTGCTCGCGTTCGTGCTGCTGCAGGCGGTCACGGTCGCCTTCACGCTGGTCGCCTGGGGCCTGACGACCGGGCTCGGGCTGCCACTGACGGGGCGTCCCCTCGGCCTGATGCTGCTCGAGCACGGCGTCATCAGCGCGATCGTGTCCGCGCTGGTGCTGCGCTACTTCTACGTCAGCGCGCAGTGGCGGCGCAACGTCCAGGCGGAGGCCCAGGCGCGGGTGCAGGCGCTGCAGGCGCGCATCCGCCCGCACTTCCTGTTCAACAGCATGAACACCATCGCCAGCCTCACGCGCACGTCGCCGGAGCAGGCGGAGGTCGCGGTCGAGGACCTCTCCGAGCTGTTCCGCGCGAGCCTGACCGAGCGCTCGATGCTGCCGCTCGAGGAGGAGCTCGCGTTGGTGGCGAGCTACCTGCGCATCGAGCACCAGCGCCTCGGCGAGCGACTGCAGGTGGAATGGGACCTCGATCCCGCGGCCGGCGAGGCCGAGGTGCCGGCACTGACCTTGCAGCCACTGGCGGAGAACGCGGTCTACCACGGCATCGAGCGACGCGCCGGCGGCGGGCGCATCGCGATCTCGTCGCACCGGCTCGACGACGGCGTCGAGATCCGCATCCGCAACCCGCTGCCGGCGGCCGGCACCAGCCGCCAGGGCCACCGCATGGCGCAGGACAACGTGCGCCAGCGCCTGCTCCTGGCCTTCGGCGAGCGTGCCAGCATGGAGATCGCCACCGAGGACGAGGACTACGTGGTCCGCGTCCGCATCCCCGCGGCCGAGGGAGGCACGACATGAGGGTCCTGATCGTCGACGACGAGGCCCCGGCGCGCGCGCGCCTGCGGCGCCTGATCGAGGGGCTCGAGGAGCACGAGGTCGTGGGCGAGGCCGCCGACGGCGCCGAGGCGGTGCGCGCGGCGGCGAGCGCTCGAGCCCGACCTGGTGCTGCTCGACGTGCGCATGCCGGGCATGGACGGGCTCGAGGCGGCGCGCCACCTCGCGGGCGCGGAGCCGCCGCCGGCGATCGTGTTCACGACGGCCTACGGCGACCACGCGCTCGAGGCGTTCGAGACCCAGGCGGTCGACTACCTGCTCAAGCCGGTGCGCGCCGAGCGCCTGGCGCAGGCGGTCGCCGGCGCGCGCCGCAGCACGCGCGCGCAGCTGGCGCGCATCGGCGGCGACGAGGCGCGCCGCGCGCGCAGATCTGCGCGCGCCTCGGCGGCGAGATGGCGCTGGTGCCGGTGTCCGAGGTGCTCTATTTCATGGCCGAGCACAAGTACGTGACGGTGCGCCACCTCGGCGGCGAGGTGCTGATCGAGGAATCGCTCAAGGCGCTCGAGCGCGAGTTCGGCGACCGCTTCATGCGCATCCACCGCAACGCGCTCGTGGCCGCGGCCCGCGTCGGCGGCCTGCGGCGCAATCGCAACGGCCGCCACTGCGTCTGGTTCAAGGACAACGACGAGACCCTGGAGGTCAGCCGGCGCCACCTGCCGGGTGTCCGCAAGCGCCTGCGCTCCGGTAGCCTGACCACCCCCTGACCGCGGCCGCGCCCCCATGAGCGTCGAGCACCTCCGCATCGCGACCCGCAAGAGCCCGCTGGCGCTGCGCCAGGCGGAGTCGGTGGCCGCGCGCCTGCAGGCGCTGCAGCCCGGGCTCGAGGTCGAGCTGGTGGGCATGCGCACGCACGGCGACCGCGTGCTCGACCGGCCGCTGGCGGCGATCGGCGGCAAGGGCCTGTTCGTCAAGGAGCTCGAGCAGGGCCTGCTCGACGGTCACGCCGACATCGCGGTGCACTCGATGAAGGACGTGCCGGCCGACACCGGCTTCCCCGAGGGCCTGCACCTGCCGGTCGTGCTGGCGCGCGAGAACCCGTTCGACGCCTTCGTGTCGAGCCACTACGACGACCCGGCCGAGCTGCCCGCGGGCGCCGTCGTGGGCACCTGCTCGCTGCGCCGCGCGAGCCAGCTGCTGCACCAGCTGCCCGGGTGCCGCGTGCGCGACCTGCGCGGCAACGTCAACACCCGCCTGGGCAAGCTCGATGCCGGGGAGTACGACGCCATTGTGCTCGCCTGCGCCGGTCTCGAGCGCCTCGGGCTGGGCCACCGGGTCACCGCCTCGCTGGACCCGGCGCTGTGCCTGCCGGCGATCGGCCAGGGCGTGCTCGGCATCGAGTGCCGCAGCGACGACGCGGAGATCAATGCGTGCGTCGCCGCGCTCGAGGACCGCGACGCCGCGGACTGCGTGCGCGCCGAGCGTGCCGTGACGCGCGGCCTGGGCGGCACCTGCCTGTCGCCGATCGCGGGCTACGCCACCGTGGCGGGCGCGCGCCTGCAGCTGCGGGCGCGCGTCGGCGCCGCCGACGGCAGCGAGCTGCTCGAGGAGTCGATCGAGGGCGCGCGCGACGACGCCGGGTCGCTCGGCGCGCAGGTCGCGCAACGGCTGCTGGAGCGGGGCGCGGCCCGGCTGCTGGGCCACTGACGCGATGCGCGCCGAGCCCCTTGCCGGCCGCCGCGTGCTCGTCGACCCGGCCCGCGGAACGCGCCGCGGGCCTGGTCGAGCGCATCGAGCAGGAGGGGGGCGTGGCGCTGCGCTTCCCCGTGATCGAGATCGAGCCGCTGCCGGCGGCCGCCGCGCCGCGCGCCGAGGACTACGACGTGGTGCTGTTCGTGAGCCCGGCGGCGGTCGCCCAGGGCGTCGAGCGCGTGCAGCTGGGCACGCCGGGCGCGCCGCCGGTCGGCGCGGTCGGCTGGCGCGACCGCCGCCGCGCTCGACGCCACCGGCCACCCGGCCACGATCGAGCCCGTCGGCTCGCACGACTCCGAGGGCCTGCTGCGAGCGCCCGCGCTGGCGCCCGCGCGCATCGCCGGACGCGGCGTGCTGATCGTGCGCGGCGAGGGCGGCCGCGAGCACCTGGCCACCGAGCTCATGGCGCGCGGCGCTAGCGTCGATTATGCTGAAGTCTATCGTCGCCGGCGCCCGCAAGGGCTCGACCCGGCCGTCGCGTCGGGGTGCGACATCGTGACGGTGACCAGCAGCGAGGGCCTCGCCAACCTGCTCGCCGTGCTCGACGAGCCGGCGCGGGCGCACGTCCTCGCGCGACCGCTGGCGGTCACCAGCGAGCGCATCGCGGCGCGCGCGCGCGAGCACGGCTTCACGTGGCCGCCGCGCGTCGCGCCGGAGCCCGGCGATGCCGGCCTCCTGCAGGCGATCCGGCGCTGCGTGGCGGCGCTGCCCGAGGGACCATCGGAGCCCGCATGAGCGACCCGCACCGCCCCGACGAACCCCAGGATCCCGCGGCCGATCCGCAGCCCGAGGCGGACGACGCCGCCCGTCCCCGCCCGGACGAGCCCGGCAGCGGCGACGACGCCGGCGCGCCGGACGCGGACACCGCGTCGACGGCGGCCCCCGACGAGCCTCGTGGGCCGGAGGAGGCCACCGGAGACGGCGCCGGGGAAGACCACGGCGCGGGCGGCGCGGGCGCACGGGAGGCGGACGCCGAGGATGCGCCCGCCGCGGAGGGCGGCGCCGACGACGAGGACGCCGCCGACTCCGGCCGCGATGGCGACGGGCACGGCGGCGGCCGGGAGCGGCGCCCCGGGCGCGCGATCGCCGTGGCGCTGCTCGTGCTGGTCCTGCTCGCTCTCGCGGGCGGCGGCGGCTGGCTCGGCTGGCGCCTGTACCAGGTCGAGCAGCAGCTCGCGCAGGTACCCGCCGCGCGCGCCGAGGCATTGCAGCCGCTCGCGCGCCAGGGCGCGCTCGAGGACGCGGTCGGCCGCCTCGAGGGCGAGATCGAGCAGCTCGCGGCCCGGGGCTCGGACGCGACCCGCGAGGTGGCCGAGCGCGTCGACCAGCTCGAGGAGGCGGTCAAGACCGTGCGCGAGCTCGCCGGCCGCGGCCAGGTCGACTGGCGCATGGCCGAGGTCCACTACCTGCTCTCCGTGGGCGCGCGCCGGCTCGCGATCGCGGGCGACCGCAGCGCCGCGATCGCCGCGCTCCAGGCGGCCGACCGCTCGCTCGCGGCGCTCGGCGACGTCCGCCTGGTCGAGCTGCGTCAGGCGATCGTCGAGGACATCACGGCGATCCGCCAGGTCACCCCGGCCGACGTGGAGGGGATCGCGCTGCGCATCCAGTCGCTGCTGCAGCGCGTGCCCGACCTGCCGCCACCGGCGGAGCCGCGGACGGTCGCCGTCGACGAGCCCGAGACCGACGGCGACACCATCGGCGGGCCGCGCGACTGGTGGGCGAGCATCAAGCAGCGCCTGTCGCAGTACGTCGTGATCCGGCGCCAGCCGGGCGCGGGTGAGCCGCCGCGGCCGAGCCCGGACACCACCCTGCCGGCGGCCGAGAAGCTCGGCTTCGCGCTCGCGGAGGCACGCCGCGCGGCCCTGCGCCACGACAGCGACGCCTACACCGCCGCCATCGCGCGTGCCCGCGACCTGCTCGAGTCCGGGTTCGCCGCGGACACGCCCACGACCCGGCGCTTCGCCGACGCGCTCGCCGGCCTGGCGGAGCAGCCGGTGGTGACCACCTATCCCGACCTGACGGCGACGCTCGAGCAGGCCGAGCGCGCGGCCGCGCGCCTGCGCACGCAGCGCGAGCAGGCGGCCGCGGACGAGGACGAGGAGGGCTGACCATGCGCTGGGTGCTCATGGCACTGCTGGTCCTGGCCGTGGCCGTCGGCGCGGCGGCGCTGCTGCAGCGGGATCCGGGCTACCTCTACGTGGACCTGGGCCAGTGGACGCTGGAGACCACGGTGGCGTTCGCGCTGGCCGCGCTGGTGGTGCTGTTCGCGCTGCTCTACGTGGCCATGCGCGTGCTCGGCGGGCTCATGCGCGGCCCGCGCGCGCTGCGCTCGGGGGCCCACGTGCGGCGCACCGAGAAGTCGCGACGGGGCCTGACCCGCGGCCTGATCGAGATGGCCGAGGGCCGCTGGGAACAGGCGGAACGCCTGCTGACACGGCACGCCGAGGACTCCGACACGTCGCTGCTCAACTACCTCGCGGCGGCCCGGGCGGCGCAGCAGGCCGGCGCCTACGAGAATCGCGACCGCTACCTCAAGGCGGCCATCGAGGCCAACCCCGAGGCCGACGTGGCCGTGTCGCTGACCCAGGCGGAGCTGCAGCTCGCGCACCACCAGACCGAGCACGCGCTGGCGACGCTGACACGGCTGCGCGGGCTGGCGCCGAACCACACCTACGTGATGAAGCTGCTCGCGCGCCTGTACGCCGAGCTCGAGGACTGGGACCGCCTCGCCGAGCTGATGCCGGAGCTGCGCCGGCGCAAGGTGTTCGCCGTGGAGCGCCTCGACGCCCTGGAGCGGGCCGCGGAGCTGGGCCGGATCGGCGCCGTCGACGGCGACGCGGCGGCGCTCGCGCGCATCTGGGACGGGCTCTCGCGGCGCATGCGCGCGGACGCCGAGGTGATGCACGCCTACGCCCGCCAGCTGGTCGCCGCCGGCGACCACGCGACCGCGGAGAAGCGCGTGCGCCAGTTCCTCGGCAAGCGCTGGTCCGAGGACCTGGCGCACGACTACGGCCTGGTGCAGGCGGAGGACGCCGCGAGCCAGCTCAACCAGGCCGAGAGCTGGCTGCACGAGCGCGGCCGCAGCCCCGTGCTGCTGCTGACCCTCGGGCGCCTGTGCGTGCGCAACCGCCTGTGGGGCAAGGCCCGGATCTACTTCGAATCGAGCCTCGAGATCGAGCCCATGGCGGAGACCTACTGCGAGCTCGCCGCCCTGCTCGACCAGCTGGGCGAGATCGGGGCCGCGCGCGAGCAGTACCGCCTGGGCCTGGAGCTGGCGGTGGCCGAGTCGTCCGCGCCGCGGGCCGAGCGCGCCGCGCGCCAGCAGGCCCACACCGCGATCGACCGCGCGCCGGCGCCGAAGCCGGTCGAGGCCGGCAGCGGCTGAGGCCGGCGCCGTGCCCGGAGTCCGGGCACGGCGGCGGGGCTCAGCCCGGGTCGATGCCCGCCTGCGTCATGCCCTGGACCGCGTCCGGGGCGTAATCGAACGAGTCGAAGAACAGCTCCTCTCGCGGCAGGCCCGCGGCGCGGAAGGCGTTGCGCCCGGCGTCGATCATGGGCGGCGGGCCGGACATGTAGACCTGGTGGCCGGACAGGTCGGGGTGGGCGCGCAGGACCGCGTCGTGCACGAAGCCGGTCTCGCCGTCCCAGTCGTCGTCCGGGCCGGGCTCGGAGAGCACCGGCGTGAAGTCGATGTGGGCGTGCTCCCCGGCCCAGCGCCGGGCGAGCTCGCCGAGGTAGAGGTCGCGGCGCGCGCGCACGCCCCAGAACAGGTGCATCGGGCGCTCGATGCCGCGCGCCAGCGCGTGCTCGACGATGCTCTTGATGGGCGCGAAGCCGGTGCCGCCGGCGACCAGCACGATCGGGCGCCCGGAGTCCTCGCGCAGGAAGAACGAGCCCAGCGGGCCCTCGAAGCGCAGCAACGCCTTGGGCCGCATGTCCGACAGCAGCTCGTCGGAGAAGCGGCCGCCGGGCACGCGGCGCACGTGCAGCTCGAGCAGGTCGTCGTCGTGCGGCGGGTTGGCCAGCGAGAACGAGCGTCGCCGCCCGTCCTTGAGCAGCAGGTCGATGTACTGGCCGGCGAGGAACTGCAGGCGCTCGGCGGCGGGCAGGCGCAGGCGCAGGCGCGTGACGTCGTGCGCCAGCGGCTCGATCTCGGCGACGCGCACCGGCAGCGTGCGCACGACGATGTCGCGGGCCTCGTCGACCTCGTGCACCTCGACCTCGGTGTCCGCGCTCGGCTGTGCCTGGCAGAGGATGACGCGGCCCGCGGCCGCGGCCTGGTCGGTCAGCGCCGGCGGTGGTCCGCCCGGGTACTCGACGTCGCCGGCGAGCAGCTCGCCCTCGCAGGCGGCGCAGGTGCCGTTGCGGCAGCCGTAGGGCAGCGAGTAGCCATGGCGCAGCGCGGCGTCGAGGATCGACTCGCCGGCCTCTACGTCGAAGGCGTGCCCGCTCGGGCGGAGGGTGACGCGGTGCCCCATGGATCGCCTGGTCGCTGCTCGCGGAAGGGCCGGCGATTGTCGCCGATGGGGCGGCGGTTCGGAAGGGTTGAGGGCGCAGGCGGGTTTCGGGCGAAGGGCGACGCGCGCATGTGGGGCGCTCAATCGCTCGATGCGCGCGTTTGCTGCGCAAAAACGCGCCTACGGCCGAAGGACGATGGGCGCGGTGCGGATCAGCCGCCGGGCTTGCTGCGCTTGCTGTTGAGCCAGCGGATGACGGGCTTCCACTGCTCGCGGTCGGTGGCGGTACGGTAGGGCGCGAGCTCGAAGATGCCGAGGCCGCGCTCGGCGGCGCGGATGTAGTTCATGTTGTCGCGCAGCTGGCCCAGCACCGATACGCGCAGATGGCGCAGGAAGTCGTCGAGCTCGTGGAACACGTTGGTGTACTCGCGCGCGCGGTTGGCGACGACACCGAACTTGGCCTGCTTGCTCTGGATGCGCTTGTTGCGCCGCATCTCGCCCACGAAGTCGGCGGCGGCACGCATGTCGATCGGCGAGGGCAGCACGGGTACCAGGAAGGTGTCGGCGCGGCGCATCAGCGCGCCCAGATCGGCCCCGTGCACGGCCGCCGGCGCGTCGAGGATGGCGACGTCGGCGGAGCGCGGCAGGCGCGCGCCCTTGGCGGATGCATCGAGGCCGCGTATCGGCGGCCGGCCCGGGGAGCGGGCCTCCAGCCACGCCAGCGAGGAGCCCTGCGGATCCAGGTCGGCGAGCACGACCTCGTGGCCCTGCGTCGCGTAGTAGCTCGCAAGGTTGGTCGCGATCGTCGACTTGCCGGACCCGCCCTTCGAGTTCAGTACCATGATCTGGCGCATGGCTCCCCCCCCGACCCGTTTGTGCGGACGGCGGCCATACTGGCCCAAATCCGTGCCCGTGCCAAGCGAGCGGCCCGCGCCGGGTGCCAGTAGTCGTGCAGGCGGCAGGCGTCGCGGTCGCGCGTATGGTTCTCGCCAAGGCGCCAAGCACGCCAAGGGCGCGAAGAAGGGTTAACGAATGGCGCCGACCCGCGCGGGGTGTGGCCGTGGTCGCGTATGCGGCGGCCCGGTGGCCGTGCATCGAGGTTCTTGCCAAGGAACCAAGCCGCCAAGGACCCGAAGGAAAGCGCAGGACAGGGGCGAGGGGGCCGCGAGCGATGCGCGGGCTGCGCCCCGCATTACCCTGAAATCTTTGCGCATCTTGGCGTTCTTGGCGCCTTGGCGAGAACCCCCGGGCACGGCCCAGCCGCCCGCACGAGGCGTCGGCCAGGCACCGAGCCGGGCGATCGGGGTTTCGAGGGGCTCAGTCGATGCCCAGCTCGTCCCAGATGGCGTCGACGCGGGCGCGCACCTCGGGGTCCATCGTGATCGGGCGGCCCCATTCGCGCTCGGTCTCGCCCGGCCACTTGTTGGTCGCGTCGAGGCCCATCTTCGAGCCCAGGCCCGCGACCGGCGAGGCGAAGTCCAGGTAGTCGATCGGCGAATGGTCGATGAAGGTGGTGTCGCGGCGCGGGTCCATGCGCGTCGAGATGGCCCAGATCACGTCCTGCCAGTCGCGCGCGTCGATGTCGTCGTCCACCACGATCACGAACTTGGTGTACATGAACTGGCGCAGGAACGACCAGATGCCGAGCATCACGCGCTTGGGGTGCCCGGGGTACTGCTTGCGCATGGCCACCACCGCGACGCGGTAGGAGCAGCCCTCGGCCGGCAGGTGGAAGTCGGTGATCTCGGGGAACTGCTTCTGCAGGATCGGGACGAACACCTCGTTCAGTGCCAGGCCGAGCACGGCCGGCTCGTCCGGCGGGCGCCCGGTGTAGGTCGAGTGGTAGATCGGGTCGCGGCGGCTGGTGATGCGCTCCACGGTCAGTACCGGGAATTCCTCGACGTCGTTGTAGTAGCCGGTGTGGTCACCGAACGGCCCCTCGGGCGCGGTGTCGCCCGGGTGGATGTGGCCCTCGAGCACGATCTCGGAGCGCGCCGGCACCTGCAGGTCGGGGCCGAGGCAGCGCGCCAGCTCGGTGCGGCGCCCGCGCAGCAGCCCCGCGAACGCGTGCTCGGACAGCGTGTCCGGCACCGGGGTGACGGCAGCCAGCGTGGTCGCCGGGTCGGCGCCCAGGGCGACCGCCACGGGGAACGGCTGGCCCGGGTGCGCCCGCTGCCAGTCGCGGAAGTCGAGCGCGCCGCCGCGGTGCGCGAGCCAGCGCATGATGACGCGATCGGGGCCGATCACCTGCTGGCGGTAGATGCCCATGTTGGCACGCTCGCGCTCGGGCCCGCGCGTGACCACCAGCCCCCAGGTGATCAGCGGCCCGGCGTCGCCGGGCCAGCAGGTCTGCACCGGCAGGCGCCCGAGATCGACCTCGTCGCCCGCGCGCACGACCTCCTGGCAGGGCGCCGAGCGCACGGTGCGCGGCGCCATGTCGAGCACCTTCTTGAAGATCGGCAGGCTCTTCCAGGCCTCGCGCATGCCGCGCGGCGGGTCCGGCTCCTTGAGGAAGGCGAGCAGGCGGCCGATCTCGCGCAGCGCCTCGGTGTCCTCGGCGCCCATGCCGCGCGCCACGCGCCGGGCGGTGCCGAACAGGTTGCCGAGCACCGGGGTATCGAAGCCGCTCGGCCGCTCGAACAGCAGCGCCGGCCCGCCGCGGCGCAGGGTGCGGTCGCAGACCTCGGTCATCTCGAGGCAGGGGTCCACCGGGTGCGCCACCCGGACCAGGTCGCCGTCGGCCTCGAGACCGGCGAGGAACTCGCGCAGGTCGCGGTACTGCATCGGCTAGTCGAACTCGGCGTAGACGGGTGCGTGGTCCGAGGGGCGCTCGTTGCGACGCGGCCCCACGTCGATGCCGGCGGCGCTGCAGCGCGGCGCCAGCGCCGGTCCGGCCAGCACCAGGTCGATGCGCAGCCCGAGGTCGCGGCGGAAGGCGTTGGCGCGGTAGTCCCACCAGGAAAAGCTGCGCGGCGGCTGCTCGAAGGCGCGGAAGGTGTCGACCAGGCCGAGGTCGAGCAGGCGCCGCAGGGCGGCGCGCTCGCGCTCGCTGCAGTGGATCTGCCCCGCGAGCGCCTCGGGATCGTGCACGTCCGCGTCCGCCGGCGCGATGTTGAAGTCGCCGGCCACCACCAGTCGCGGATGGCGCGCGAGCTCGCCCTCGAGGTGCGCGGCCAGGCGCTCCAGCCAGTCGAGCTTGTAGGCGTACTTGTCGCTGTCCACCTCCTGCCCGTTGGGGACGTAGAGGTCGTGGACGCGCACGCCGTCGATGGTGGCCGCGAGCAGCCGGCGCTGCTCGTCGGCCAGCCCGGGCGGGTCCGTGACCACGTCCGCGGGCGCCGAGCGGCTGACGATGGCGACACCGTTGTAGGTCTTCTGGCCGCTGAACGCCACCTGCCAGCCGGCGTCACGAAAGGCCTGCGCGGGGAAGGCGTCGTCGGCGAGCTTGGTCTCCTGCAGCGCCAGCACATCCGGCCGCGCGCGGTCGAGCCAGTCGAGCACCTGCGGCAGGCGCACCTTGAGCGAGTTCACGTTCCAGGAGGCGATCTTCATGTGGATTCCGACACGGGCGACAGGAACCGCGAATGGACGCGAATGTTCGCGAATGGCGTCGTGGCTGGGTAGGGCTCGGCGGAGCTCCGCTGTCGCTGGTAGAACCACGAGATGAACACAGATGAACACAGAGGTAGCCGCGGCGGCGGGCGGAGCCTGGCGGAGCGGCGCTGATGCGTCACCGTTGGCTCAGCGCAGCTCCACGACACCATCCGGTCGCACTGGGGCACTCTGTGTTCATCTGTGTCCATCTGTGGTTCTGGATCGTTCAGCGCAGCTCCCGCTGCGCGCGCCTGCCGCGGCGCCATTCGCGAACATTCGCGTCCATTCGCGGTTCTCTCGTCAAATCAAACACTTACGCGGCCAGCCCGGCCTGGCGCAGGAGCGCGGACGGGTCGGGGTCGCGGCCGCGGAACTCGCGGTAGGACTCGATCGCCGGGCGCGAGCCGCCGCGCTCGAGCACGGCGTGGAGGAAGGCCTCGCCGGTGTCGCGGTCGAGCACGCCCGCCTCCTGGAAGGCGCCGAAGGCGTCGGCGGCCAGCACCTCCGCCCACTTGTAGCTGTAATAGCCCGCAGCGTAGCCGCCCGCGAAGATGTGGCTGAAGGCGTGCGCGAAGCGATTGTACTCCGGCGGCGGCACCAGGCTGACCAGCCCGCGCACGTCCCCGAGCAGCGCCCGGATGTCGGCGGCGGCGGGCGCGTCGAGCTCCATGTGCAGGCGGAAGTCGAACAGCGAGAACTCCACCTGGCGCAGCAGGCCGAGCGCGCCCTGGAAGTGGCGGCTCGCCTGCAGCCGCTCCAGCAGCTCCGCGGGCAGCGGCTCGCCCGTGTCCACGTGGCCGGCCACGAGGTCGAGCGACTCGCGCTCCCAGCACCAGTTCTCCATCAGCTGGCTGGGCAGCTCGACGGCGTCCCACTCGACGCCGTTGATGCCCGCCAGGCTGGGCACGTCGACCAGCGTGAGCAGGTGGTGCAGGCCATGGCCGAACTCGTGGAACAGCGTCAGCACCTCGTCGTGGGTGAACAGCGCGGGGCGGTCCTCGACCGGCGGAGACAGGTTGCAGGTGAGGAACGCGACCGGGCGCTGGAGGCCGTCTTCGAGCGGCATGCGCGTCACGCAGGCGTCCATCCAGGCGCCGCCGCGCTTGTCCGGGCGCGCGTAGAGGTCGAGGTAGAAGCCGCCACGCTCGGTGCCATCCGCGTCACGCACGCGGTAGTAGGCGACGTCCGGGTGCCACGCGTCGACCCCCGGGACGGCCTCGATATCGACCCCGTAGAGCGCCCCGACAACGCGGAACAGGCCGTCGATGACGCGCGGCGCCGGGAAGTACGGCTTGAGCTGCTCGTCGGAGACCTCGAAGCGCGCCTGGCGCAGCTTCTCGGCGACGTAGGGGACGTCCCAGGGCTCGAGCCCGGGGAGACCGAGCTGCTCGATGGCGAAGGCGCGCAGCTCCTCGACCTCGTGGCGGCCCGCCGGCAGGGCGCGGCCGGCGAGGTCATTGAGGAAGCGCAGCACCTCCTCCGGTGAGCGCACCATGCGCGTCGCCAGCGCCAGCTCGGCGTAGTGCCCGAAGCCCAGCAGCCGCGCCTTCTCCTGGCGCAACGCCACGATGCGCTCCATGACACCGCTGTTGTCCCATTCGCCCGCATGCGGGCCGCGGTCGGATGCGCGCGTGGTCCAGGCCTCGTAGAGCTCGCGGCGCAGCGTGCGATCGCCGGCGCTGGTCATCACGCCGTAGTAGACGGGGAACTCCAGGGTCAGCAGCCAGCCGTCGAGCCCGGCACGCTCGGCGGCCGCCCGTGCCATGGCCTTGACCTCGGGCGACAGCCCGCTGAGGTCGTCCTCGCTGGTGACCTGCCTGCTCCAGGCCTGGGTGGCGTCGAGCACGTTCTCCTCGAAGCGCGTCTGCAGCTCTGCCAGCTCGGCCTCGATCCGGGCGCAGCGCGCACGCGGCTCCTCGGGCAGGTCGACCCCGCCCAGGCGGAAGTCGCGCAGGGCGTCGTCGATGGCCTTGCGCCGGGTCGCGTCCAGGCTGGCGTACTCCGGGCCGTCGGCGATCGCGCGGTAGGCGGCATGCAGGCCCCGGTGCTGCGCCAGCTCGGTGTGGAAGGCGGTGATCTTCGGCAGGCAGCGGTTGTAGGCGGCGCGCAGGTCCTCGGTCGAGGCGACGCCGTGCAGGTGGCGAACGGGATTCCACACCCGGGCGACGCGGTCGAGGGCGGCCTCCAGCGGGACGACGACCGTGTTCCACGTGGAACCATCCGGCGCCGCGGCCACCGCCTCGACCGTGGCGCGGGCGTCGGCCAGGACCGTGTCGACGGCCGGCTCGATCGCGTCGGGCGTGATGCGCGAGAACGGGGGCAGCTGGTCGTGGTACAGCAGCGGGTTGTCGGCCGGGTCGCTCAAGGCGCCCTCCTGGTCTTGCGAGGATGCGGGAAGGCCGCGGCCCGTTCCACGTGGAACACGGCCGCGGCGCGGTGCTCAGACGTCGAGATTGCTCACGCTGAGCGCGTTGCTCTCGATGAATGCACGGCGCGGCTCGACCTGGTCCCCCATCAGCGTGGTGAACATCTCGTCGGCGGCGACGGCGTCCTCGATCCGCACCTGCAGCAGGCGCCGCGAGTCCGGATCCATGGTCGTTGCCCAGAGCTGCTCCGGGTTCATCTCGCCGAGGCCCTTGTAGCGCTGGAATGTCAGGCCCTTGCGGCCCTCGGCCAGGAGCCACTCCATGACCTCGCGGAACTCGGTCACGGCGCGCTGCTGCTTGCCGCGCTCGATCCACGCGCCCTCCTCGAGCAGGTCGTGGACCTGGTCGGCCAGCGCCGCGATCGCCTGGTACTCGGGCGAGCCGAAGAAGCCCGGGCCGAGCGCGTCGCGGTGGGTGTTGCCGTGGACGTCGTGCTCGATGCGCACCCCCAGGCCGGCGTCGTGGCGCTCGACGCCGACGCGGTAGCCGGCGCCGTTACCGGCGTCGAGCCGGGCCTGGAGGCGCTCGGCCCAGCGCTGCATGCGCTCGGAATCCTGCAGGTCCGCTTCCTGCACGCCGGGCAGGTTGATCAGCTCCTGCAGCAGGCGCCGGTCGTAGCGCCGTGACAGCCGCCCGAGCAGCCGCTCGATGCGGGTGTACTCCGTGGCCAGCGACTCCAGCGCCGTGTCCGCGATCGTCGGTGCCGTCGGGTTCACGTGCAGGCGCGCGTCGTCGAGCGCGATCGCCAGCAGGTGGGCATTGAGCTCGTCGTCGTCCTTGACGTAGTGCTCCTGCTTGCCGCGCTTGACCTTGTAGAGCGGCGGCTGGGCGATGTAGACGTGGCCGCGCTCGATCAGCTCGGGCATCTGGCGGTAGAAGAAGGTCAGCAGCAGGGTGCGGATGTGCGAGCCGTCGACGTCCGCGTCGGTCATGATGACGATGCGGTGATAGCGCAGCTTGTCGGCGTCGAACTCGTCGCGGCCGATGCCGCAGCCCAGCGCCGTGATCAGCGTGGCGACCTCGCCCGACGACAGCATGCGGTCGAAGCGCGCCTTCTCCACGTTGAGGATCTTGCCCTTGAGCGGCAGGATCGCCTGCGTGCGCCGGTCCCGGCCCTGCTTGGCGGAACCGCCGGCCGAGTCACCCTCGACCAGGAACAGCTCCGACAGCGCCGGGTCCTTCTCCTGGCAGTCCGCGAGCTTGCCGGGGAGCCCGGCCACGTCGAGCGCGCCCTTGCGCCGCGTCATGTCGCGCGCCTTGCGCGCCGCCTCGCGCGCCCGCGCCGCCTCCACGATCTTGGCGGTGATCGCCTTCGCCTCCGTCGGGTGCTCGAGCAGGAAGGTCCCGAAGCGCTCGGCGAAGGCCGCCTCGACCGCGCCGCGCACGTCCGAGGACACCAGCTTGTCCTTGGTCTGCGAGGAGAACTTCGGGTCCGGCACCTTGACCGAGAGCACCGCGGTCAGGCCCTCGCGCGCGTCGTCGCCGGTGGGCGCGATCTTCGCCTTCTTCAGGATCCCCTCGCCCTCCATGTACTGGTTGAGCGTGCGCGTCAGCGCGGTGCGAAAGCCCGCGAGGTGGGTGCCGCCGTCGCGCTGGGGGATGTTGTTGGTGAAGCAGAAGATGCTCTCCTGGTAGCTGTCGTTCCACTGCAGCGCCACCTCGACGCCGATCTCGCCCTCCATGACCGAGAAATGGAACACGGTCGGGTGCAGTGGCGACTTGGCCCGGTTGAGGTGCTCGACGAACGCGCGGATGCCGCCCTGGTACTCGAACACGTCCTCCTTGCCCGCGCGCTCGTCGCGCAGGGCGATGCGCACGCCCGAGTTCAGGAACGACAGCTCGCGCAGGCGCCGGGCCAGCACGTCGTAGTGGAACTCGATGTTGGTGAAGATGCCGGGGTCGGGCTTGAAGTGGATCTCGGTGCCGCTGCTCGCGGTCTCGCCGATGGCGGCGATCGGCGCCACCGGCACGCTGTGATCGTAGTCCTGGCGGTAGACCTTGCCGTCGCGATGGATCGTCAGGCGCAGCTGGGCGGAGAGCGCGTTGACCACGGATACGCCGACCCCGTGCAGACCGCCGGCGACCTTGTAGGAGTTGTGGTCGAACTTGCCGCCCGCGTGCAGCACGGTCATGATCACCTCTGCCGCCGAGCGCCCCTCCTCCTGGTGCTCGTCGACCGGGATGCCGCGCCCGTCGTCGACCACGGTGATCGACTCGTCCTCGTGGATGATCACCTCGACCCCCGAGCAGTACCCGGCCAGGGCCTCGTCGATGGCATTGTCGACCACCTCGAACACCATGTGGTGCAGGCCGGTGCCGTCGTCGGTGTCGCCGATGTACATGCCGGGGCGCTTGCGGACCGCGTCCAGGCCCTTGAGCACCTTGATCTGGGACGAATCGTAGGGGGATGTGTCAGTCATCGGCAGGTCCCGCAGGTCAACGGGTCATTGTATCACCTCGGAGACCTCGCCCTGTTCCACGTGGAACACCTTCGCGGCCACGCCCGGCGGCAGATCCAGGCTTCCGGGCTCCAGCGCCGTGACGAACACCTGCGCACCCACCCGGGCGGCCAGCGCCAGCACCCGTGCCCGGCGCTCGCGGTCGAGCTCGGCCGGCAGGTCGTCGAGCAGCAGGGCACAGCCCCCGCCCTCGCCGAGCTGCTCCGCCTGCGCCAGGCGCAGCACGTACACCAGCATCTTCTGCTGGCCACGCGAGACCCGCTGGCGCACCTCGCGCCCCTCGAGCCGCAGCGCCACGTCCGCCCGGTGCGGGCCCACCGACGTGGCCAGCAGCTCGCGGTCGCGAGCGCGGGCCGCGTCGAGCGCGTCACCGAGTGCCGCCGTGCCCGTCCAGCCGGCGCGGTAATCGAGCGTCACGGTCGCGCCGAGCACCTCCTCGCCGAGGCGCCCCACACGGGGTGCCAGGTCGGCGACGTACGCCCGCCGCAGCTCGTCCAGCCGTGCCCCCGCGGTCGCGATCTCCTGCTCCCAGGGCAACAGCTCGCGCTCGCCGCGCCGGCCCCGCAGCAGCGCGTTGCGCTGGCCGACCGCGCGCCGGTAGCGCTGCCACACGGCGTGGAAGCCCGGTTCCACGTGGAACAGGCCGAAGTCCAGCAGCCGTCGCCGCTCGCCCGGGCCCCCGCCGACCAGCTCGTGGCTGCCCGGGTGCACCACCACGACCGGCAGCGCGCGCGCCAGGTCGGTCACCCGCTCCAGCGAGCGCCCGTCCAGGCGCATCCGCGGCCCGCCGCCAGGCGGCGCGCTCGAGGCCCAGGCGATGCTCGCGCCCGCCGCGCCCGGCGACCCGCGCGACCACGCGCAGCGGGCCGGCGCCGCTGCGCACCAGCGCGGCCCGCGCGCGTGGCCGCGAACGAGCGCCCCGTCGCGAGCACGTGGATCGCCTCGAGCAGGCTGGTCTTGCCGGCCGCGTTGGGCCCGGCGATGACGTTGAGCCGCGACCCCGGCTCGATCGCCGCCGAGGCGATGATGCGCAGGTCGCGGACGTCGAGGGCCGTCAGGTGCATGTGGCGGCGCCGGCGAGCGGCGCGGGGACGACGCTGCCCACGCGCGCCCTCAGAGGCGCATGGGCATCACGACGTGGCGGCAGTCGTCCGCCGCCGGGTCCGTGATCAGGACGCTGCTGTTCGAGTCGTTGAACTGGGCCCGGACCTCGTCGCCCTCCAGACTGCCGAGGATGTCGAGCAGGTAGACCACGTTGAAGCCGATCTCGAGGGGCTCGCCCTCGTAGCTGACCTCGACCTCCTCCTCGGCCTCCTCCTGGTCGGGATTGTGCGTCTGGATGCGCAGGCCCTCGGGCCCCATTCCCAGGCGCACGCCCTTGTACTTCTCGTTCGACAGGATCGAGGTGCGCGCCAATGCCTGTCGCAGCGTCTCGCGGTCACCGCGCAGCTCGTTGCTGCCGCCCTCGGGCACCACCCGCGTGTAATCCGGGAAGCGGCCGTCGATCAGCTTCGACGTGAAACGCAGCCCGGGCAGCGAGACCTGGACGTGGCTGCCGCCGATGCGGATGCGCGCCGGCTCCTCCGCCTGCTCGTCCAGCAGGCGCGCGAGCTCGTTGACGCCCTTGCGCGGCACGATCACCTGCTGGCCGTCGCCCGCGGGCAGCTCCGCCGGGGTCTCGCACAGCGACAGCCGGTGGCCGTCGGTCGCCACCGTGCGCAGGCGATCTCCGGCGAGCTCGAGCAGCAGCCCGTTGAGGTAGTAGCGCACGTCCTGCTGCGCCATGGCGAAGCCGATGCGCTCGATCGCGTGCTTGAGCTCCGCCTGGCCGAGGGTGAAATCGACCTCGCCCTGGACGTCGTCGATCAGCGGGAACTCCGAGGCCGGCAGCGTCGCCAGCGTGAACCGGCTGCGCCCGGAGCGCACCGTGACCCGCTCGCCATCCTGCTCCAGGCGCACGCTCGCGCCCGTCGGCAGCGTGCGGCAGATGTCGAGCAGCTTGCGCGCCGCCACCGTGGTCTCGCCCGCCTGCTCGACCGCCACGCCCACCTCGGCGCGCAGCTCGATCTCGAGGTCGGTGGCCGCCAGCTGCAGCCCCTCCTCGCCGGCGCTCACCAGCACGTTGCCGAGCGCCGGCAGGGTCTGGCGACGTTCCACCGCACCGATCACCTGTTGCAGGGGCTTGAGCAGGGCCTCACGCGCGATCTCGAGCTTCATCCGGCAGTCCTTGAGCAGTAATCGTTGGAGATATTGATAAACCTGTTGTTGTTGTTGGGTCGCCCCGTGTCCCGGGAACGATCAACAAAAACCCTCTGTAAACAGCCACTTGCGCCGGTTCAATCCTGTGCGCATGTGCACGCTCTGCGTCCGGAAAGCCTGTGGACAAGCTGTCCACGGATCCGCGGCGGCTTCATCGTACCCGCGCCGTGCGCGGCTTTTCCACAGGAAACCCACCGCCTCTCCCGGCACCCTCAGCTCGTCAGGATGCGCAGCATGTTCGAGTAGTCCTCGTCGACGCGGACGTCGCCCTCGCGCAGCTCGGCGATCTTGCGGCACGCGTGCAGCACGGTCGTGTGGTCCCGCCCGCCGAAGGCGTCGCCGATCTCCGGCAGGCTGTGGCTGGTCAGCTCCTTGGCCAGCACCATCGCCATCTGGCGGGGGCGCGCGATCGAGCGGCTGCGGCGCTTCGAGAGCAGGTCGGCGACCCGGATCTTGTAGTACTCGGCGACCGTCTTCTGGATGTTCTCGACGGTCACCAGCTTGTCCTGCAGGGCGATCAGGTCGCGCAGCGCCTCGCGCGCGAACTCCAGCGTGATCGGCCGGCCGGTGAAATGCGCGTTCGCGATCACGCGGCGCAGCGCGCCCTCGAGCTCGCGCACGTTCGAGCGGATGCGCTTGGCGATGAAGAACGCCACCTCGTCGGGAAGCACGATCTCCGCCTGCTCCGCCTTGCGGTGCAGGATCGCCACCCGCGTCTCGAGCTCGGGCGGCTCGATGGCGACCGTGAGCCCCCAGCCGAAGCGCGACTTGAGCCGCTCCTCGAGGCCATCGACCTCCTTCGGGTAGCGGTCGCAGGTCAGGATCACCTGCTGGTCGCCCTCGAGCAGCGCGTTGAACGTGTGGAAGAACTCCTCCTGGGAGCGCTCCTTGCCCGCGAAGAACTGGATGTCATCGATCAGCAGCGCATCCACGGAGCGGTAGAAGCGCTTGAACTCGTTGATCGCATTGAGCTGCAGCGCCTTGACCATGTCCGCGACGAAGCGCTCGGAGTGCAGGTAGGCGACGCGCGCGCCGGGGTCGCGCGCGAGCATGCCGTTGCCGACCGCGTGCATCAGGTGGGTCTTGCCCAGGCCGACGCCGCCGTAGATGAACAGCGGGTTGTAGGCGCGACCCGGGTTGTCCGCGACCTGCAGGGAGGCCGCGCGGCAGAGCTGGTTCGACTTGCCCTCGACGAAGGTCTCGAAGGTGAAATCGCGGTTGAGATTGTGATCGATCGGCGGCAGGCGCCCGCCGCTGCGCTCCTGGGCCACCGTGGGGGTCAGGTCCTCGGCGGCCGCCTGCGGCGCCGGTGCCGCGGCCGCGGCGCCGACGGAGGCGGGCGCGGCGTGGCTGCCGACCGCGAGCGTCACGCGTGCCGCATGGGGCTCGCTCAGCCCGCGCACGATCTCGTCGATGCGCTCGAGGAAGTGCTCCCGCACCCGGTCCAGGACGAAACGGTTGGGCGCGTACAGGTGCAGCACGTCGTCCGCGAAGTGCGGCCTGCAGCGGGCGGATCCAGGTATTGAGCTGCTGCTCGGAGAGCTCGCGCTCGAGCTGCACCAGGCACTGGTTCCAGATGGCGGCACCCACGAATCCATCCCCCACGCTGCGGGCTGCGTACGTCTCGGACGGGGCTCCGGCAGACCCGCGCGGTGAACTCCGGCCGCGCGCCGCGTACGGGTGTACGGGACCGGGCTGCGGGCGGCCGCGCCACCCTGCAGGCGGGCCAGTGTACGCCCGTGTCCGGGGGCGATCCACAGCCTGGCCGCCTGTCGCGTCACCGTTCGTCGCGACGGCGGCGAGGCGCCGCCGTGACCGGGCGCACGGAGCGGAAGGCGCCGCCGGCGCAGCGCACGCTCCGTCGAGCCGGGTGGAGCGAGCACGGCCCGTCACGGCGAGCGCATCGGCGACCACAGCACGAACACGGTGGCACAGGCGGGCTCCCCGCGTTGACCTGCGACGCCCGCGGCGCTAGCATCGCGCGCTTGTTCACGCCCCACTCACCGCGGGGCGCGCGGCCGAGCTCGAAGGAATCCGGACATGAAGCGAACCTTTCAGCCGAGCGTCATCCGGCGCAAGCGGACCCACGGCTTCCGGGCGCGCATGGCGACCCGCCAGGGTCGCGCGGTCATCAAGGCGCGGCGGGCCAAGGGCCGCCATCGCCTGACCCCGTGACCGGGCCGCGGCGGCCGGCGCCCGAATGGCGCGGTATACCCGCCGCCAGCGCCTGACGAAGCCGTCCGAGTTCCGCCGTGTATTCGATTCCCCCGAGCGCCTCGGGGACCGGCACGTGACCGTGCTCGCGCGTGCCAACGGCCTGCCCCACGCCCGCCTGGGGCTCGCCGTGGGGCGGCGCAGGATGGCGCGTGCCGTGGCGCGCAACACGTTCAAGCGCGTGGCGCGCGAGAGCTTCCGCGCCCACCAGGACGCGATCGCGGGCTACGACGTCGTCGTGCTCCCGAAGGCGGCCGCCGCCAGCGCGACGCGCGCGCAGCTGCGCGCCAGTATCGATCGCCAGTGGGACATCCTGCAGCGCCGCGCCCAGGCCCGCTGATCCCGACGGCCCCGACGCCCGGAGCACCGCCCAGCGATGGACAATCAGCGCTTATTCCTCTACGGCGCGCTCGGCCTGCTGCTGCTGCTGATCTGGCAGACCTGGCAGGTCGACTACGGCGGCGGTGCCGGGCAGCAGGCCGGGCAGCCCGCGGCGGAGCGCGGCACGGCCGACGCGCGGTGATGCCCCGGCGGGTGACGTCCCGGACGCGCCCGTCGCCTCGCAGCCGTCGGGCGCTGCCGGCGACGACACGGCCGCGCCCGCCTATGCCCCCGACAGCGCCCCCAGCGGGGCCCCGTCCGGCGGCCCCGTGCTCGCCAGCGGCGAGCGCATCCACGTGGTCACCGACCTCCTCGACGTCACCGTCGACACGCGCGGCGGCGACCTGCGCCGCGCCCTGCTGCGCCAGTACCGCGCCGAGTCCGGCAGCGAGCGGCCGGTCACGCTGCTCTCCGACGAGCCGGGACGCCTGTTCGTGGCGCAGTCGGGCCTGCAGGCCGGCGACGCGCCGGCGCCCTCGCACCACTCGACCTTCAGCGCCGAGCGCAGCGAGTACCGCCTGGCCGAGGGCCAGGACACGGTCGAGGTGCCGCTGACCTGGAGCGACGGCGACATCACGGTCACCAAGACCTACACCTTCCACCGCAACAGCTATGTCGTCGACGTCGCGTTCACGGTCGCGAACGCCGGCGGCGAGCCCTGGACCGGGCGCGCGTACCGCCAGCTGCAGCGCGAGCCGGTGCCCGATTCCGAGATGCCGACGCTGCTGCCCGCGTTCTTCGGCGCGGCCTATTACACGCCGGCGGACAAGTACGAGACGCTCGACCTCGAGGACATCGCCGAGGAGCCCATGCGGCGCGAGGTCGAGGGCGGCTGGTCCGCGATGGTGGAGCACTACTTCCTGGCCGCCTGGATCACCGGCGCCGAGGCCCGCAACACGCTCTACACCAAGGCCCTGGACGAGGGCAGCGCCGCGCCGCGCTACATCATCGGCTCCTACGAGCCCGGTCGACAGGTGGCCGCGGGCGGCGAGACCCGCTTCGAGACCCGCATCTACCTCGGCCCCAAGGAGAACGACCACCTCCAGGGCGCCGCCAAGGGCCTCGAGCTCACCATCGATTACGGCTACATGACCTTCCTGTCGGCGCCGCTGTTCTGGGTGCTCGACTACATCCACTCGTACGTGGGCAACTGGGGCTGGGCCATCATCCTGCTGACGCTGCTGATCAAGCTCGTCTTCTACAAGCTGTCGGAGACGAGCTATCGCTCGATGGCGCGGATGAAGAAGCTCCAGCCCAAGATCCAGCAGCTCAAGGAGCGCTACGGCGACGACCGCGAGAAGATGGGTCGCGCGATGATGGATCTCTACAAGAAGGAGAAGATCAATCCGCTCGGCGGCTGCCTGCCGATCCTGGTGCAGATCCCGGTGTTCATCGCGCTGTACTGGATGCTGCTCGGCAGCGTCGAGCTGCGCCACGCCGACTTCATGCTGTGGATCGACGACCTCTCCGTGCGCGATCCCTTCTACGTGCTGCCGGTGCTGATGGGCGCGTCGATGTGGGCGCAGCAAAAGCTCAACCCGGCGCCGGTCGACCCGATCCAGCAGAAGGTGTTCATGGCGCTGCCGTTCGTCTTCACCGTGTTCTTCGCCTTCTTCCCGGCCGGGCTGGTGCTCTACTGGCTGACCAACAACGTCCTGTCGATCGCGCAGCAGTACTACATCACGCGCCACGTGGTCGGCGAGGCGGGCACAAGGCAGCGACAGGAAGGGCAAGCGCGGCGCCGACGACCAGGCGGCAATCGGCCAGGACGAGGGTTCGGGGCAGGAGACCGAGTCCGAGCGCAAGGACGGCTGAGGGCGCCCGGGTGACGATGGGCTGGCCGTGAGCGCCCGGGGCCGTGCCGACACCATCGCCGCCCCGGCGACGCCGCCGGGCCACGGCGGCATCGGCGTGATCCGCGTCAGCGGGCCGGACGCCGCGACCATCGCCGACGCCATCGCCCCGCCCCGGCCCGCGCCCCGCGCGGCCGCCCTGCGCCGCTTCCTCGCCGCCGACGGCGGCGCCCTCGACCAGGGCCTCGCCCTGTGGCTGCCCGGCCCCGCCTCCTACACCGGCGAGGATACCCTCGAGCTGCACGGCCACGGCGGCCCGGCGGTGCTCGACGCGCTGCTCGCGCGCGTGCTCGAGCTCGGCGCGCGCCACGCGCGCCCGGGCGAGTTCAGCGAGCGCGCCTTCCTCAACGGGCGCCTCGACCTGGCCCAGGCGGAGGCGGTGGCCGACCTGATCGAGAGCGCCGACGCGGCCGGCGCACGCGCGGCCATGCGCTCGCTCGAGGGGGCGTTCTCGGAGCGCGTGCACGCCCTCGTCGCCGACCTGACCGGGCCTGCGCGCGCTAGCTCGAGGCGACGCTCGACTTCCCCGACGAGGACGACGTCACCGCCGCGGCCGATGCCGCCACGCGCCTCGCCCGGCTGCGCGCGGACCTGGGCGCGACGCGCGCCGCAGCGGCCGAGGGCCGGCGCCTGGTGGAGGGCCTCACCGTGGTCATCGCCGGCGCGCCCAACGCCGGCAAGTCGAGCCTGCTCAACCACCTCGCCGGCACCGACGCGGCCATCGTGACCGCGGTCGCCGGCACCACCCGCGACACGCTGCGCGAGTCGATCCGCATCCAGGGCGTGCCGCTGACCGTGATCGACACCGCCGGCCTGCGCGCGACCGACGACCCGGTGGAGTCCGAGGGCGTGCGCCGCGCGCAGCGCGCGCTCGCCGGCGCGGACCGGGTGCTCCTCGTCGTCGACACGACCACCGCTGAGTGCGACCCCGCCGGGCCTGCCCGACGCTGTGCCGGTCGACGTCGTGCGCAACAAGGTCGACCTCTCGGGCGAGACCGCCGGTGCCGAGGAGGCGGCGACGGGCGCCGTGTTCCGCGTCTCGGCGAGCACGGGTGCCGGCATGGACGCGCTCCGCGCCCACCTGCGCGCGGTGCTCGGCGGCGAGGCGGGGGCGGGCGCGTTCAGCGCCCGCCGCCGCCACCTGGACGCCCTGGCACGCGCGGACGCCGCGCTCGAGGCCGCCGCCGCCGAGCTCGGCGCCAGCGGCGCCGCCGAGCTCGCCGCCGAGCAGCTGCGCCGGGCCCAGGAGGCGCTCGGCGGCATCACGGGCGCGGTCACCAGCGAGGATCTGCTGGGCGAGATCTTCGGACGCTTCTGCATCGGCAAGTGATCGAGAGGCGCGTGCGTTTCTCTCGCAGAGGCGCGAGAATCGCCAAGAGACGCGGAGCTGAGCTGCGAGCCGGGAGGTGCTCACGCGCGTGCCGAGTGGGCGCGCCGTCGCGTCCAAGCGTAGAGCAACGGCGACGGCGGTTGCAGGCAAGCCCGTAGCCCCATCGGGTCTCCGCGTCTTCTCCGCGTTTCTCCGCGCCCTCTGCGAGAGTCCGTTGCACCCGGCTGGAACGGGGCAACGGCGTGCAATCTGTCGCGCGCCCTTGTGGCAGCGGGCCGGCGCGCGAACGATGAGCCCAGCCCACGGCAGGACCTGTACGCGATGGAGCACCCGGAGCACTTCGACGTCATCGTCGTCGGCGGCGGCCACGCCGGCACGGAGGCCGCGCTCGCGGCGGCGCGCGCGGGCGCGCGCACGCTGCTGCTGACCCAGAGCATCGAGACCATCGGCCAGATGTCGTGCAACCCCGCGATCGGCGGCATCGGCAAGGGCCATCTGGTGCGCGAGATCGATGCCCTCGGCGGCCTCATGGCGCGCGCCGCCGACCGCGCGGCGATCCACGTGCCGCACGCTCAACCGCGCGCAAGGGGCCGGCCGTGCGCGCCACCCGCGCCCAGGCCGACCGCGGCCTCTATCGCGCCGGCCGTGCGCGCGGCGCTGGAGAGCGCAGCCGAACCTGACGCTGTTCCAGCAGGGCGTCGACGACCTCGTGGTCGAGGGCGGGCGCGTCACCGGCGTGGTGACCCAGCTCGGCGTGCGCTTCCGTGCCGCCGCGGTCGTGCTCACCGTGGGGACCTTCCTCGGCGGCCGCATCCACGTGGGCGACGCCAGCCACCGCGGCGGGCGCGCCGGGGACCCGCCGGCGCAGGCGCTCGCCGCGCGCCTGCGCGAGCTGCCGTTCGAGGTCGGCCGCCTCAAGACCGGCACGCCGCCGCGCATCGACGGCCGCAGCGTCGACTTCGAGCGCCTCGAGGTCCAGCCGGGCGACGACCCGCGGCCGGCGTTCTCGTTCCTGGGCTCGGCGGCGGAGCACCCGGCCCAGCGCGTCTGCCACATCACCCACACGGGGCCCCGCACCCACGAGATCATCCGCGGCGCGCTGCACCGCTCGGCGATGTACTCGGGCAACGATCGAGGGCGTGGGCCCGCGCTACTGCCCGTCGATCGAGGACAAGGTGGTGCGCTTCGCCGACCGCGACCACCACCAGATCTTCATCGAGCCCGAGGGCCTGGACACGCCCGAGCTCTATCCCAACGGCATCTCCACCAGCCTGCCGTTCGACGTCCAGCTCGAGCTGGTGCGCTCCATCCCGGGGTTCGAGCGCGCGCACATGACGCGGCCCGGGCTACGCCATCGAGTACGACTTCTTCGACCCGCGCGGGCTGCAGCCCTCGCTGGAGACGCGCCCGCTGCCGGGCCTGTACTTCGCCGGCCAGATCAACGGCACCACCGGCTACGAGGAGGCCGCCGCCCAGGGCCTGGTCGCCGGGCTCAACGCCGCGCGCGCGGCCGCCGGCCTGGCGCCGTGGACGCCGCGCCGCGACGAGGCCTACATCGGTGTGCTCATCGACGACCTGGTCACGCGCGGCACGCGCGAGCCCTACCGCATGTTCACCAGCCGCGCCGAGTACCGGCTGCAGCTGCGCGAGGACAACGCCGACCTGCGCCTGACGCCCGCCGGGCGCGAGCTCGGCCTGGTCGACGACGCGCGCTGGGCGGCGTTCCAGGCGCACGCGCGACGCGATCGACGCGCGAGACCGGCGCGCCTGGCCGCGACTCGTGGTGCGCCCGGACGACGCGGCCGCCGGCGACGCTGGCGAGCGCGCGCGGCGTGCGCTGTCGAACGGGAGCGCGACCGCTCGACCTGCTGCGCCGGCCCGAGATCGACTACGCCACGCCTGGTCGGCGCTGCCGGGCTGGGCCCGGGCGTGGCGGCGCCGGACGTGGCGCGAGCAGGTCGAGATCCAGGCGAAGTACGCCGGCTACGTCGCCCAGCAGCGCGAGCAGATCGAGCGCGACCGCGCGCGCGAGGCGACGCCGCTGCCGCCGGACCTCGATTACGACGCCGTCGCCGGGCTCTCCGCCGAGGTGCGCGAGAAGCTCGCCGCGCAGCGCCCGGCCACGGTCGGCCAGGCCGCGCGCATCCAGGGCGTCACGCCGGCCGCGGTGTCGCTGCTGCTGGTGCACCTCGGGCGGCGAGGGCTCGTCGGTGCAGCAGGCCCGCGCTGATGCCTCGCGCGCACGCGCTCGACGGCCGGGCTCGGACGCGCTCGATCGCCCCGAACTGCCGGGCGCCGGCGCGCGCGAGCAGCCTGCTGGCGCTATCGTCGACGACTGCTCGCCCGCTGGAATCGCGCCTACAACCTCACCGCGGTGCGCGAGCCCGGGCGCATGGTCCCGGTGCACCTGCTCGACAGCCTGGCGCTGCTGCCGCTGGTGCGCGGGCGCGCGCTCGCTGGACGTCGGCACCGGCGCCGGCCTGCCCGGCGCTGCCGCTGGCCATCGCCCGGCCCGGACCTCGCGGTGACCCTGATCGAGCCAGCAGGCAAGAAGGCGCCGTGTTCCTGCGCCCACGGCGCCCGCACCGCTCGGGCTCGGCAATGTCCAGGTCGATGCAGCGCGCGCGTCGAGGACGTGCACCCGGGCGGGCGCTTCGACACGGTGGTCACGCGCGCGTTCGGCACCCTGGGCGAGTTCGTCGCCGCGGCCGGCCTCTGCGTCGCCGCCGGGCGGCCGCCTGCTGGCCATGAAGGGCCGCGACCCGGACGCGCGAGATCGCCGGCGCTCCCGGCCGGACTGGCGCGCGGAGATCCTGCCGCTGGTCGGTGCCCGGCATCGAGGCGGACGCGCCACGCGGTGCGTCATCGAGCGCGGACGAGCGAGGACTGAGCCGACGATGGGCACGGATCATCGCGGTGGCCAACCAGAAGGGCGGCGTGGGCAAGACCACGACCGCCGTCAACCTCGCGGCCTCGCTCGCCTCCACGCACCGGCGCGTGCTGCTGGTCGACCTGGACCCCCAGGGCAACGCGACCATGGGCAGCGGCCTCGAGAAGCGCGACCTCGCGCGCTCGGCCTACCACGTGCTCATGGGCGAGTGCGACGCCGACGCCGCCACCGTGCGCGCTCGGACTGGCGCGCTACGACCTGCTGCCCGGGCAACGGCGACCTGACGGCCGCCGAGGTCGACGCTCATGGAGAAGATCGCGCGCGAGCAGCGCCTCAAGCAGGCGCTCGACCCCGTGCGCGAGCAATACGACTACATCCTCGTCGACTGCCCGCCCGCGCTGAACATCCTCACGCTCAACGCGCTGGTCGCCGCCGACGGGATCCTGATCCCGATGCAGTGCGAGTACTACGCGCTCGAGGGGCTGACGGCGCTGCTCAACACGATCGAGGACGTGCGCCAGACGGTGAACCCGGACCTGCGCATCGAGGGCCTGCTGCGGACCATGTACGACGGCCGCAACAACCTCGGCTCGGACGTCTCCGAGCAGCTCACGCAGCACTTCGGCGACCAGGTCTACCGCACGATCATCCCGCGCAACGTGCGCCTCGCCGAGGCGCCGAGCTACGGCCGCCCGGTGATGTACTATGACCGCACCTCGCGCGGCGCGCTCGCCTACCTGGCGCTGGCCGGCGAGCTGCTGCGCAAGGACTCGCAGCGCGCCACCGCGAGAGCGCCGGCGCGGCCTGAGCGCACCGCCGACCGCACGGAACTGCAGCGCCCATGTCGAAGAAGCGCGGTCTCGGAAGGGGGCTCGACGCCCTGCTCGGCGACGCCCAGTCGGTCTCCTCGGTCACCGAGGCGAGCGCCGAGGAGCGCGCCCACGACCTGCAGGCGATCCCGGTCGACCGGGTGCACCGCGGCCGCTACCAGCCGCGGCGGCATTTCGACCCGGACGCCCTGCAGGAGCTCGCCGACTCCATCGCGGCCCAGGGCATGGTGCAGCCGGTGGTCGTGCGCCGGGCGACGACGGCTACGAGCTGATCGCCGGCGAGCGGCGCTGGCGCGCGGCCCAGATCGCCGGGCTGCACGAGATCCCCGCCGTGGTGCGCGACCTCGACGAGCAGGCCGCGGCCGCCGTCGCGCTGATCGAGAACATCCAGCGCGAGGACCTCAACCCGCTGGAAGAGGCGCGCGCGATCGCGCGCCTGATCGACGAGTTCGGGCTCACCCACCAGCAGGTGGCGACCACGGTGGGCCGCTCGCGCGCCGCGGTGAGCAACCTGCTGCGCCTGCAGGAGCTCGACGAGGCGGTGCGCGAGCTGGTCGAGACCGGGCGCCTGGAGATGGGCCATGCGCGCGCCCTGCTCGGGCTCAAGGGCGAGCGCCAGCGCGCGCTCGCGCGCCGGGTCGCCGAGCGCCAGCTGACCGTGCGCGCGACCGAGGAGCTGGTGCGCCGCGAGCTCGAGGGCGAGGATCGCCCCGCGCGCCGGGCGCCGCGCAAGGACCCGGATACGCGCCGCCTGGAGCAGGAGCTGTCCGAGAAGCTCGGGGCCGCGGTGAGCATCCAGCACGGCGCAAGGGCGGCCGCGGCCGCCTGCAGATCAGCTACAACAGCCTCGACGAGCTCGAGGGCATCCTCGAGCACATCCGCTGACGCGCGGCGGCCGGGCGCGCCAAGTTGACCCTCGCGGCGGCGCCTCTATACTCCGCGCGCTTCGTGCGCGCCGGCGCCGTGCGGGCCAGGCGCCGCGCGCGGTCGCCGTAGGGAGGCCCGCGTGCCGTCGCGGCCGGACGCGGACACGACGCATCGCGCATCGGTCCGCCGCTGCATGCGCGGCGCAGGCAGCGGTCGGTGGCGCTGGCGCCGCGCTGGCCGCCGCGGCCGCCGGCGAGCAGGCGGCGCTCGCGTCCGCGGCGGCTGGGCGCGCTGGCCGGCACTGCTGCCGCAGCGCGTGGTTCGCCGTGGCGCGTGTTTCGACGCGGCGTGATCGAGGGGGGCGCCGCAGGCGATGCTGCGGGCGCATGTACCTCGGCGAGGCGATCAAGCTCGCCGCCATCGCCGTGATCTTCGTCGGCATTTTCCGGGTCTGGCCGGAAGTTCCGCCGCTGCCCCTGATTCTGACATTCGTCGCGGTACAAACGGTGCACTGGTTCGCACCGCTGCTGCTGGAGAGTTGATCCGCATCCACCGCGGACGGTCCATATGGCAAGCGAACAGCTCACGACAAGCGGCTACATCACCCATCACCTGGCCAACCTCACGTTCGGTCAGCACGCCGACGGCACCTGGGGCTTCGCGCACGGCGCGGAGGAAGCCGCGGATGGGCTTCATGGCGATCCACGTGGACACCATGTTCTTCCTGCGTTCACCGGCGTCGCTGTTCTGCTGGCTCTTCCGCATCGGCGCGCCAGGCGCGCCTCGGCTGACACGCCCGGCGGCTTCCAGAATTTCATCGAGTCGATCGTCGAGTTCGTCGACAACCAGGTCCGCGACTCCTTCCACGGACGCAGCGAACTGATCGCGCCGCTGGCGCTGACGATCTTCGTCTGGGTATTCCTGATGAACCTGCTCGACCTGGTGCCGGTCGACCTGCGTGCCGGACGCTCGCCAAGGCCGCTGGGCATCGAATACATGCGCATCGTGCCGACCGCGGACATCAACGCGCCGATCGGCATGGCCATCGGCGTCTTCTTCCTCGTGCTCTACTACAACTTCAAGATCAAGGGCGTGGTCGGGTTCACCAAGGAGATGACGCTGCACCCGTTCGGCAAGTGGGCCATGCCGTTCAACCTGCTGCTCGAGACGGTCACGCTGATCGCCAAGCACGTCTCGCTCGCGATGCGACTTTTCGGCAACCTCTACGCGGCCGAGCTGATCTTCGTGCTGATCGCCGGCCTGCTGCCGTTCTGGGCGCAGTGGACGCTGCACCTGCCCTGGGCGATCTTCCACATCCTGGTGGTCCCGCTGCAGGCGTTCATCTTCATGGTCCTGACCATCGTCTACCTGAGCATGGCCCACGAGGATCACTGACGATCAGGTCGCAGCCAACTGTGTCGACCCTGACACCGCATCACCGCAACCTCGAGCAACCTGGAGTGAACCAATGGAAATCGCATCGCTAAGGTCTTCAGAGTGATCACCGCCATCGGCATCATGCTGATCGGCGCCGCCGCGCTTCGGCACCGCCATCGGCTTCGGCCTGCTCGGCGGCAAGTTCCTCGAGGGCGCCGCGCGTCAGCCGGAGATGGTCCCGATGCTGCAGGTGAAGATGTTCATCGTCGCCGGTCTGCTCGACGCGCTGTCCATGATCGGTGTCGGCCTGGCGCTGTTCCTGATGCTTCGCGAACCCCTGCTGGCTGCGTCGCGGCTGATCGCGGCTAAGCGGTCCGATGCACACGTCATCAACCGTAACCGGGAGCTGACAACGTGAATATCAATCTCACGCTGCTTGGCCAGATGATCACCTTCGCGCTTCTGGTCTGGGTGACCATGAAGTACGTGTGGCCTCCGATCATGCAGGCCATGCAGGAGCGGCAGAAGAAGATTGCGGACGGTCTGGCCGCTGCGGAACGCGGCGAGCACGAGCAGGAGCTGGCCGAGCAGCGCGGCGCCGAGACAGATTCGCGAGGCCAAGCAGCAGGCGGCGCGAGATCGTCGACCAGGCGCAGCGCCGCGGCAACGAGATCGTCGAGGAGGCCAAGGGCCAGGCGCGCACCGAGGCCGAGCGCATCAAGCAGCAGGCCCAGTCGGAGATCGAGCAGGAGATCACGAAGGCGCGCGAGCAGCTGCGCGGCCAGGTGGTCGGCATCGCGCTGTCGGGCGCCGAGCGCGTGCTGCAGCAGGAGGTCGACGCCAAGGCCCACGACAAGGTCGCTCGACGACCTCGTCGAGCAGCTCTAGGCGAGCGCACCATGGCTGAGACTGCACACCGTCGCACGGCCGTACGCCAAGGCGCGTCTTCGAGCTGGCCAGCGCGAGGACGGACGTGCTGGCGGCGTGGTCCGAGCAGCTCGAGCTGCTGGCGGCGGTGGCCGCGGACGAGCGATGTGCGCGGCCGCTGCTGGCAGCCCGCGCGCTGACGCCGGGACGCAACTGCGCGCGAGCTGATCGTGCGCATGCGGCGACGAGCACCTGCGATGACGGCGGCGCAACCTGGTGCGGCTGCTGGCCGAGAATCGGCGCCTGCGAGCTGCTGCCCGACGATCGCGCGCCGGTATCGAGGCGCTGCGGGCCGAGGCCGAGCGGCACGGTCGAGGCCGCCGTGCATCTCGGCCAGCCAGCCGACGAGGCACAGCAGGAGTCGCATCGCGCCGGCGCTGAAGAAGCGCCTCGACCGCGACTGTCGACGCTGCAGTGCGAGGTCGACGAGTCGCTGATCGGCGGGGCCGTGATCCGGGCCGGCGACCTGGTCATCGACGGCTCGTGCCGCGGACGCCTGCGAGCAACTGGCAAGCGCCCTAGCCGGCACTGAACCGGACCGAATTAAGAGGAATCAACCGATGCAACTGAATCCAGTCCGAAATCAGCGATCTCATCAAGCAGCGCATCGAGAACTTCGATGCCGTCGCCGAGGCGCGCAACGAGGGCACCGTCGTCAGCGGTCAACGACGGCATCGTCCGCATCCACGGCCTCGCCGAGGTCATGCAGGGCGAGATGATCGAGTTCCCGGGCGACACCTTCGGCCTCGCGCTGAACCTCGAGCGCGACTCGGTCGGCGCCGTCATCCTCGGTGACTACACGCACCTGAAGGAGGGCGACACGGCCAAGACCACCGGCCGCATCCTCGAGGTGCCGGTCGGCGAGGAGCTGCTCGGCCGCGTGGTCGGCTCGCTGGGCGCGCCGCTCGACGGCAAGGGCGCGATCGACGCCTCCGGCACGCGCGCCGATCGAGAAGGTCGCGCCCGGCGTGATCACGCGCAAGTCGGTCGATCAGCCGGTGCAGACCGGCCTCAAGGCGATCGACTCGATGGTGCCGATCGGCCGCGGCCAGCGCGAGCTGATCATCGGCGACCGCCAGACCGGCAAGACGGCCGTCGGCGTGGACGCGATCATCAACCAGAAGGGCACCGGCATTAAGTGCATCTACGTCGCGGTCGGCCAGAAGCAGTCGTCGATCGCCGCCGTGGTGCGCAAGCTCGAGGAGCACGGCGCGATGGAGCACACCATCGTCGTCGCCGCCGGCGCCTCCGAGTCGGCCGCCGCGCAGTACATCGCGCCCTATGCCGGCTGCGCCATGGGCGAGTACTTCCGCGACCGCGGCGAGGACGCCCTGATCGTCTACGACGACCTGACCAAGCAGGCCTGGGCCTACCGCCAGGTGTCGCTGCTGCTGCGCCGCCCGCCGGGCCGCGAGGCCTACCCGGGCGACGTGTTCTACCTGCACTCGCGCCTGCTCGAGCGCGCCGCGCGCATCAACGAGCACGAGGTCGAGCGCCGCACCAACGGCGAGGTCACCGGCCAGACCGGCTCGCTGACGGCGCTGCCGATCATCGAGACCCAGGCCGGCGACGTCTCGGCGTTCGTGCCGACCAACGTGATCTCGATCACCGACGGCCAGATCTTCCTCGAGACCGACCTGTTCAACTCCGGCATCCGGCCCGGCGATCAACGCCGGCCTGTCGGTCTCGCGCGTCGGCGGCTCGGCCCAGACCAAGATCATCAAGAAGCTCGGCGGCGGCATCCGCCTGGCGCTGGCGCAGTACCGCGAGCTCGCGGCCTTCGCCCAGTTCGCCTCCGACCTCGACGAGCAGACGCGCAAGCAGCTCGAGCGTGGCCAGCGGGTCATGGAGCTGATGAAGCAGAAGCAGTATTCGCCGATGTCGGTCGGCGAGATGGCGCTGTCGCTGTTCGCCGCGAACGAGGGCTATCTCGACGACGTCGAGATCAACAAGATCGTCGACTTCGAGGCGGGCCTGCACAGCCACGTCGAGCTCGCAACGACGCCGATCTGATCGAGCAAGATCAACGAGTCCGGCGACTACGAACGACGAGATCGAAGCCGGGCTCAAGCCAAGGCCGTCGAGGACTTCAAGGCCAACGGCACCTGGTAACCGGACGGCGGGTAGCATCGCATGGCCGGCGCGAAAGGAGATTCGCTCTCAAATCAAGAGCATCCAGAATACCCAGAAGATCACCACGGCCATGGAGATGGTGGCCGCCTCGAAGATGCGCAAGGCGCAGGAGCGCATGGCCGCCTCGCGGCCGTACGCCGAGAAGATCCGCCAGGTGATCGGGCACCTGGCGCATGGCCAACCCGGAGTATCGGCACCCGTTCCTCGAGCGAGCGGGAGGTAAAGCGGGTCGGCTACATCATCATCTCCAGCGACCGCGGACTGTGCGGCGGCCTGAACAACAATCTGTTCCGCGCCATGCTGACCGCGAGATGCGATGAGCAGCACGAGGCCGGCGCGAGATCGACGTCTGCGCCATCGGCACCAAGGGCGTCGCAGTTCTTCGGCCGCATCGGTGCCAACGTCGTCGCCGAGACCTCGCAGCTTGGGCGATCGGCCCGCGCTCGAGGAGCTGATCGGCACCGGTCAAGGTGATGCTGGACGCCTACGAGCGAGGGCGAGCATCGACGAGCTGCTACCTGGTCTACAACACGCTTCGTCAACACGATGACGCAGCAGCCCGACCGTCGAGCAGCTGCTGCCGCTGCCGCCAGGCCGAGCGACAGGACGAGGAGCTCGAAGCACCAGCTGGGACTACATCTACGAGCCCGACGCGGCCGAGGTCCTCGACGCGCTGCTGCAGCGCTACGTCGAGGCGCTTGGTCTACCAGGGCGTGGTCGAGAACATCGCCTGTGAGCAGGCGGCTCGCATGGTGGCGATGAAGGCAGCGTCTGACAACGCCGGCAACCTCATCGATGACCTGCAGCTGGCCTACAACAAGGCCCGCCAGGCCGCGATCACCCAGGAGCTGCTCCGAGATCGTCTCCGGCGCCGCGGCCGGTCGTAGGCGGCAGCGCAGCGCCGGCTGACGCCGAGTGACGCGGATATCGCAAGGAATATCGACTGAAGAGGAAACTGGGATATGAGTTCAGGAAAGATCGTGCAGATCATCGGCGCCGTGGTGGACGTAGAGTTCCCGCGCGACCAGCGTGCCGAAGGTCTACGACGCCCTGCAGCGTGCGATGACCGAGGACCTCGATCGCTCGGAGGTGCAGCAGCAGATCGGCGACGGCACCGTGCGCTGCATCGCCATGGGCACCACCGACGGCCTCACGCGGACTGGCGGTGACCGACACCGGCGCCGCGATCTCCGTGCCGGTGGGCGAGAAGACCCTCGGGCGCATCATGAACGTCCTGGGCGACCCGATCGACGAGAAGGGCGACATCGGCTCCGACGAGAGCTGGGAGATCCACCGCAAGGCGCCCACCTACGAGGAGCAGGCCGGCGCGGCCGAGCTGCTGGAGACCGGCATCAAGGTCATCGACCTGCTCTGCCCCTTCGCCAAGGGCGGCAAGGTCGGCCTGTTCGGCGGCGCCGGCGTCGGCAAGACCGTCAACATGATGGAGCTCATCCGCAACATCGCCATCGAGCACAGCGGTTATTCCGTTTTTGCCGGCGTCGGCGAGCGTACCCGCGAGGGCAACGACTTCTACCACGAGATGAAGGACTCCGGACGTCCTCGACAAGGTGGCCCTGGTCTACGGCCAGATGAACGAGCCGCCGGGCAACCGCCTGCGCGTGGCGCTCACCGGCCTGACCATGGCGGAGTACTTCCGCGACGAGGGCCGTGACGTGCTGATGTTCATCGACAACATCTACCGTTACACGCTGGCCGGCGTCGAGGTCTCCGCGCTGCTCGGCCGCATGCCCTCCGCGGTGGGCTACCAGCCGACCCTGGCCGAGGAGATGGGCGTCCTGCAGGAGCGCATCACCTCCACCAAGACGGGCTCCATCACCTCGGTGCAGGCCGTCTACGTGCCCGCCGACGACCTGACCGACCCGTCGCCGGCGACGACCTTCGCGCACCTGGACGCCACCGTGGTGCTCGCCCGCTCGATCGCCGAGCAGGGCATCTACCCGGCCGTCGACCCGCTCGACTCCACCAGCCGCCAGCTCGACCCGCTGGTGATCGGGCAGGAGCACTACGACACGGCGCGCGCCGTGCAGATGACCCTGCAGCGCTACAAGGAGCTCAAGGACATCATCGCCATCCTGGGCATGGACGAGCTCTCCGAGGAGGACAAGCTGACCGTGGCCCGCGCGCGCAAGATCCAGCGCTTCCTGTCGCAGCCGTTCTTCGTCGCCGAGGTCTTCACCGGCGCGCCCGGCAAGTACGTCTCGCTCAAGGACACCATCCGCGGCTTCAAGGGCGATCGTCGACGGCGAGTACGACGACCTCCCGGAGCAGGCCTTCTACATGGTCGGCACCATCGACGAGGCGGTCGAGAAGGCGCAAGACCTGTAATCGCGGCACGCAACGGCCAGCGTAGGTCAGCACTATGGCCATGACCATGCATGTCGACATCGTCAGCGCCGAGGAGTCCGTCTTCTCGGGTACAGCGAGCTTCGTGGTGGCACGCGGCCACGCGATGGGCGAGCTCGGCATCGTGCCGCGGCACGCGCCGCTCGCTGGCCCAGCTCCAGCCCGGCGAAGTCACGGTCCGCTGCCAGGACGGCGAGGAGGAGATCTTCTACGTCTCCGGCGGCATCCTCGAGGTACAGCCGCACGTGGTCACGGTGCTCTCCGACACGGCCGCGCGCGCCCGCGACCTGGACGAGGCCGCCGCGCAGGAGGCCAAGCGCCGGGCCGAGGAGCGCATCGAGGGCCAGCAGGACGAGTACGACTACGCCCGCGCGCGCGCCGAGCTCGCCGAGGCCGCCGCCCAGCTCGCGACCCTGCAGAAGCTGCGCAGCAGCGCAGCTGACCGTCCGGCACGGCGCGCACGGTCCATCGCAGCGCTGGTCGGCGCCGCCGTGCAGAGCGTGCAGCCGGCCGCCGGGCGCGACCGACCGTGCCCGCACCGGTCATGGCCGACGGAGGACCCGATGGCCGCCTCAGCGTCGTCATCCTCGCCGCCGGCGAGGGCACGCGGATGCGCTCCGCGCTGCCCAAGGTGCTCACCGACCTCGGCCGGCCGGCCGATGCTGGCTGCACGTGCTCGAGCACGCGCCGCGCGCTCGAACCCGACCGGCATCCACGTGGTCATCGGCCACGGCGGCGACGCAGGTGCGCGCCGGCGCTTGCCCGAGCGGACGATCGAGCTGGGTCGAGCAGGCCGAGCAGCGCGGCACCGGCGACGCGGTCGCCTGTGCCCTCGGCGGGCTCGCCGCCAGCGACACGGCGCTGGTGCTCTACGGCGACGTGCCGCTGGTGCAGCCGCCCACCCTGCGCGCGCTGGCGGACAGTGCCCGCCGCGCCGACCTGCGCCGTGCTGACGGTCGCACGTCGCCGATCCCACCGGCTACGGCCGCATCGTGCGCGATGCGGCCGGTGCGATCGAGCGCATCGTCGAGGAGAAGGACGCCAGCGCGGACGAGCGCGCCATCGACGAGGTCAACACCGGCCTGCTGGCGATGCGCACGGCGGCGCTGGCGCAGCACGTCGCGGGCCTCGACCGCGACAACGCCCAGGGCGAGTACTACCTGACCGACGTGATCGCCGCTGGCGCGCGGCCGAGCGGCACGCGTCGCACGGCTGCCGCCGCGCCGACGAGTCGGGAGGTCCAGGGCGTCAACAACCGCGCGCAGCTGGCCGCGGTCGAGCGCGACCTGGCAGCGCCAGCGCGCCGAGAGCTTGATGGCGTCGCGGCGTCACCCTGCGCGACCCGGCGCGGATCGATGTCCGCGGCCGTCTGACTGCCGCGGCACGACTGCGATGATCGACGTCGGCTGTCGTCTTCGAGGGCGAGGTCCACCTCGGCGCCGGCGTGCGCATCGGCGCCGACTGCGTGCATGCGCGACAGCCGTGATCGGCGACGGACGTCGTGATCGAGCCCACACTGCGTGATCGACGGCGCGCGTGATCGGCGCGGCTGCCGCGTCGGGCCCGTTCGCCCGCCTGCGCCCGGGCACGCGTCTGGCCGAGCGGCGCCGCAGGTCGGCAACTTCGTCGAGACCAAGAACGCGACGATCGGCAGCGGCAGCAAGGTCAACCACCTGGCCTACGTCGGCGATGCCGCAGGTCGGCGCGGGCGTGAACGTCGGTGCCGGGACCATCACCTGCAACTACGACGGCGGCGACAAGCACCGCACCGTGATCGGCGACGACGTCTTCATCGGCTCCGACAGCCAGCTGGTCGCGCCGGTCACGATCGGCGCCGGCGCCACCATCGGCGCCGGCTCCACGCATCACGCAGGACGCGCCCGCGGGCGAGCTCGACGCTCGCGCGCGTGCGCCAGCAAGACCGTCGCCGGCTGGAAACGCCGCCGGCGCGAGTAACGCGCGCCAAGCTCCGGCGGCAGGCGGAGACCGGCCATGTGCGGCATCGTCGGTGCAGTCGCCGAGCGGGACGTCACGCCGCATCCTGCTGGAGGGCCTGCAGGCGCCTGGAGTACCGCGGCTACGACTCCGCCGGCATGGCCGTGCTCGACGAGCACGGCGGCACTGCAGCGCCAGCGCGCCGTCGGGCAAGGTCGCCGCGCTCGACGACGCGCTCGCAGGCCGCAGCCGCTCGCCGGGCACACCGGCATCGCCCACACCCGCTGGGCCACCCACGGCGCGCCGCACGAGCGCAACGCCCACCCGCACATCTGTCGCGGCGACCGTGATCGCCGTGGTCCACAACGGCATCATCGAGAACCACGACGCCCTGCGCGCAGAGCCTGGTCGCCGAGGGCTACGACTTCACCTCCGAGACCGACACCGAGGTCATCGCCCACCGCGATCCATGCGCGCATGGCCGCGAGGCGGCGACCTGCTCGAGGCCGTCGCGCCAGCCGTCGCCGAGCTCGACGGCGCCTACGCCCTGCGGTGTGATCAGCGCGACGAGCCCGGACCGCATCGTCGCCGCGCGCCAGCGGCAGCCCGCTGGTCATCGGCATCGGCGATCGGCGAGACACTTCATCGCCTCCGACGTGGCCGCGCTGCTGCCCGTCACCCAGCGCTTCATCTTCCTCGAGGAGGGCGACGTCGCCGACGTCACGTCGCGACGGCGTGTCGCATCTACGATCGCGACGGCAAGCGCGGTCGAGCGGCCGGTGCAGCGAGTCCGAGCTCGACCGCCGACGCCGTGGAGACGCGGCGACTATCGCCACTTCATGCTCAAGGAGATCCACGAGCAGCCCCGGGCCATCGCCGATACCCTGGAGGGACGCATCGCGCGACGCGACGGCGTGCTCGAGGCGGCCTTCGGCACCGATGCCGCGGCGGATCCTGCGACGCGGATCGAGCGGGTGCAGATCGTCGCCTGCGGCACCAGCTACCACGCCGGGCTGGTCGCCCGCTACTGGTTCGAGACCCTCGCTGGGCTGCCGTGCGATGTGGAGGTGGCCAGCGAGTTCCGCTACCGCAGCCGCGTCGTCGCCGCGAGACACCCTGTTCGTCACGCATCTCCCAGTCCGGCGAGACCGCCGACACGCTCGGCCGCGCTGCGCGAGGCGCAAGCGCATGGGCTACGTCGGCTCGCTGGCGATCTGCAACGTGCCCGAGTCGTCGCTGGCGCGCGAGTCCGACCTGGTGCTGATGACCCGCGCCGGCCCCGAGATCGGTGTCGCCTCGACCAAGGCCTTCACCACCCAGCTCGCCGGCGCTGCTGCTGCTGGCGGTGGCCGCTCGGCCGCCGCCAGGCGCATCGCCGCCGGAGCGCGAGGCGCGAGCTGGTCGACGCGCTGCGCGACCTGCCCGGCGCAGATCGAGGCAGGCGCTGGCGCTGGACGGCGCAGATCGCCGACGCTGGCCGAGGACTTCGTCGACAAGCACCACGCCCTGTTCCTGGGGCGCGGCGTGCATTACCCCATCGCCATGGAGGGCGCGCTCAAGCTCAAGGAGATCTCCTACATCCACGCCGAGGCCTACGCCGGCCGGCGAGCTCAAGCACGGCCCGCTGGCGCTGGTGGACGAGGACATGCCGGTGGTCGCGGTCGCCCCCAACGACGCCCTGCTGGAGAAGCTGCAAGTCCAACCTGCAGGAGGTGCGCGCCCGCGGCGGCGAGCTGTATCGTGTTCGCCGACGCCGAGACCGGCTCGACCTCGGCGCCGAGGCGCGTGATCATCCATCTGCCCGCCACGGGGCGACCTACCGATCCGCCGCTGTTCACCGTGCCGCTGCAGCTGCTCGCCTACCACGTCGCGCTGCTCAAGGGCACGGACGTCGACAAGCCCAGGAATCTCGCGAAGTCGGTGACGGTCGAGTAGGCGCGTTTCGGCCGCAGGCCGACGCGCGCATGGGGTGTGCGGTCGCACGCTGCGCCCAAGGCTGAGGGTGAGGGCTGAGGGCTGAGGTTGTAGGGCCCAGGGCAAAGGGCCAGGGCCCAGGTCGTAGGGCGAAGGGCCGGAGGGCGAAGGGCGAAGGGCGAAGGGCGAAGGGCGAAGGGCGAAGGGCGAAGGGCGAAGGGCGAAGGGCGAAGGGCGAGAGGCGAAGGGCGAAGGGCGAAGGGCGAAGGATCACGTGGCGGTTGGCACCGTAGCAGCGGCCTCCGGCCGCGAACGGGTCTTGCGCGGCGGTGAACCGGGCCCCGGTTCGCGGGCGCTGCAGGCAGTGTCCGCGCTGCCTCAGGTCGTTCAGCGGCCCGGCCGGCTGATCCACCCGGAACGCGATCCAGCTGGACAGTAGCGAAAATCAGCAGCGCGCCCAGCGGCACGGTCAGCGAGTATTCGACCTGCCAGTGCGCGCGACGCGGGCCAGTTCGTGCTGGCTGACGCACAACCGCCGGCCGGGGGTCAACCGTCCACCGGCAGATCCCGCAGCGCTCGATGTCGGTGCGCAGGTCGACCGCGCTGCCCGTCGTCGGCCCTTGGCCGCGCGGGCGCGAGGACCGGCGCGGCGTCCGGCGCGCTGGGGTTGGCGCGATGGCCAGCGCGTCAGCCGCCGCAGCACGACGCTCGAGCCAGGCGGCGGACCTGCCGCGCCCGCGATCGCCGGCCGGGTCGCGGTCAGTGGTCGAGGAACACGTCCTGCGGCCGGCTGCAGCCCAGCGCGCGGCAGGCGTCGCTCGATGCGGCGGTCGCCGCGGTCGATGACGGGCAGGCGTCGGCGCGCTGGCGCATGGCGATGCATCGGCGCGCGGCATCGAGGTAGGGCCAGCCCGATGTGAGTTGTTTCAGGCACGATGGCGCCGCGGCACGGCCAGCGAGCGCGCTGTGCGGACGCGGGCGCGGAACGCAGCCGGGCCTCGTGCCGGCGGTGCTGCGCGGCTGCCCCGGACCGCATCGCCCGCGCGCCGGCGTGGGCCGGTGCAAAGCGCGTCGCAGCCGGCGCGCCGGGCGGCGCGCGCGACCTCGGCGGCGTAGGGTGTGTCGGGGAGCACGGCGACCGCGACCGGTGGCGGCAGCGCCAGCGCGCCGCGTGCCGCGGCGCGGTTGCGAGCCCGAGCGTCGTCGGCATCAGGAGCGCGCGGCCGTGCCGGTTTCCTGGACGCCGGCGGCGCGCAGCCGGCGCATCCGCGGCGAGCGCGAGCGCTGTTGGGGCGGCATGTTCACCGCTCGGCCGTGGAGGAGGTCCGTCAGGCCCGTTGAGGAGGTTCTAGCCCGACGTAGAGCGATCGATAGTCCGCCAGCCGCAGGTCGCCGCCGGTGGCGCGGGCGCCTGGCCGTCCTGCGGCTGGTCTGGCGCGGCTTCAGGTGCTCGTCCGCCAGGTCGGCCTGGGACAGGCGGCCGCGCAGGTCGGCCTCCTGTCCGGCTGGCGGGCGCCCTCGGCGTTGTCGCGCTCCTCGCTGCGGCGGGGCTGTTCCACGATGACGTCGGGGCCACGCCAAGCGCCTGGATCGAGCGTCCCGTCGGGGGTGTAGTAGCGCGCGGTGGTCAGCTTGAGCGCGCCGCCGTCCTGGAGGTCCTGGATGGTCTGCACCGAGCCCTTGCCGAAGGTCTGGTTGCCCACGATCACCGCGCGGCCATGATCCTGCAGCGCCCCGGCGACGATCTCGGAGGCCGACGCGGAGCCCTCGTTGACCAGCACCACCAGCGGCGCGCCGTCGATGGCGTCGCCCGGGCGTGCGCTGTAGCGCAGCTCGGAGTCGCGCGCGCGGCCCTCGGTGTAGACCACGAGGCCGCCCTCGAGGAAGGTGTCCGACACGCTCACCGCGGCCGACAGCACGCCGCCGGGATTGTTGCGCAGGTCGAGCACCAGGCCGTTGAGGTTTCCGCCGTGCTCCTGCTCGAGCGAGCGCAGCGCCGCGTCGACCGCCTCCTGGGTATTGGTCTGGAAGTGCGACACGCGCAGGTAGCCGTAACCCGGCTCGAGCATGCGCGAGTCCACGCTCTGGACCTCGATCACGGCGCGCGTGATGGTCACCTGCAGCGGCTTGTCGCGACCCTCGCGGATGATCGCGGTGAGGGTCGATCTTGGTGCCCGGCTCGCCGCGCATGATCTGGCACGGCCCTGGTTGAGGCTCATGCCCTTCACCGGCTTGTCGTTGAGGCGCACGATCAGGTCACCGGCCTCGACCCCGGCGCGCTTGGCCGGCGTGCCGTCGATGGGCGCCACCACCTTCACGAAGCCGTCGTCCATGGTGACCTCGATCCCGAGGCCCCCGAACTCGCCCTGGGTCCCGATCTGGAGCTCCCGAACTCCGGCCTCGTCGAGGTCGGCGAGAGTGCGGGTCGAGGCCGTTGACGTCGATGCCGCGGATCGCGTATTCGAGCAGCTGCTCATCCTTGATGTCCTCGACGTAGTTCTCCTTGATGCGGGTGAACACGTCGGTGAACGTGCGCAGCTGCTCGAGCGGCAGCTTCTCGGTGGCGGCCGCGCGGCCCTGCTCCTGCTGCTGGGCGAGCACGGAATGACCCACCGTCAGCGCGGCGCCCAGGACGGCGCCGACGAGGATCAGCAGCAGCTTGCGCGTGGATGAGGTCATGCGGGACTCCGGGGAGATGCACCGGTCACGATCGTAACGGACCGAGATTCTACCACGCCGTTCGGACGCCGCGTGGCGCCCGATGCCCGGCCGACGCCGGCCGCGTCAGCGGGCGGCCAGCCAGGGCATGGGGTCGACGGGCTGGCCGCCGCGGCGGATCTCGAAGTAGAGCGCGCTGCGCTCGCGCCCGCCGGAGGCCCCCACGCTCGCCACGACCTCCCCGGGCGCGACCCAGTCGCCGGTGCCCCGCAGCAGGCGCTGGTTGTAGCCGTAGAGGCTCATGTAGCCGTCGAGGTGGTCGATGATCAGCAGCTCGGCCGAAGCCGCTCAGCCGGTCGGCGAACACCGCCCGCCCAGATCGACCGCGCGCAGGTCCATGGCCGCCGTCGGTCGGCCGACGACCACGCGGCGCCCAGTTGCATGACGCCCGCCGGCGCGCTCTGGACCGGTAGCGCGCCGACTCGCCGTGGACGGGCCAGGCCGACTCCCCCTGGCGGGTGGGGAACGGGCGCTCCTCGAGCGGTGCGGCCGGGATGTCGCCGAGCGCCGGTGGAGCTCGCGCGACAGCTGCTCGAGCGGCCGCTGGTGGCCTGGGCATGCGCTCGAGCCGCTGGTCCTTGTCCTCGATCGAGCGTTGCAGGCGCGCCGAGCAGCTCGCGCCGCTCGGCGCGCGCGCCTCGAGCGCCTCGCCGGCGCTCCGCCAGGGCGGCGCGGTCGCGCTCCAGGTCCGCGCGTGCCGCCTCGGTCTCGCGGCGCACGCCACGCAGCTCGGTGATCAGGCGCCGCGCGCGCTCGATCGCCTCCAGGCGGGCGCCGTTGAGGTATCCGTAATAGCCCAGCGCGCGCGCCACCGCGCCCGGCTCCTCCTGGCGCAGGAGCAGGCGCAGGGCCGGCTGCCGTCCGAGACGGGTCGGCCGCCCGCAGCTGGCCCGCGAGCGTGCCCCGGTGACGCTCGAGCCGCGCCCGCAGCTCCTCGCCGCGTGCGGTGAGCCGCTCGAGCTCCGGCGGGTGGCGCGCATGCGCGCGTCGATGTCGGCGAGCTCGCCGGCGATGTTCCCGATGCGCTGCTCGATGCGCGCGAGCTCGTCCGAGGCGCGATCGTGGCGCTCGCGTTCCGCGGCCAGCTCCGAGCGAACCTCCTCGATGCGCTCGCGCAGCTCCTCGAGCCTGGCCCGCGTCTCCGCCGCCTTGCCGTCCTGTGCCGACGCGGCCGGCGCGGGCGCAAGCGCGAGCACGAGCAGCAGCGGCGAGGCGAGGACGGCGGCACGCATGGCGGTGATTCTACGCACGCGCCCGTGCCGGCGACCACGCGCGCGCCGCCACGCGCCGGTGCGGTTTGGCGCTGCCCCCGCCCACCGGCAACACCGCCCGCCGCTCGCGCCCGGCGGCCCGCCGAGAACACGAAGCCGTGATCGAACGCATACCCGAGATCGTCTCCAACCACCCGCCGATGTTCGGCGCCCTGGTGGCCACGCTGGCGATGATCGCCTTCGCCGAGTACCAGCGCTTCAGCCGCGTGGCCACGCCCGTGCCGCCGGCACGCGCCACGCGCCTGTCGAACAGCGAGGACGCCGTGTTCATCGACACGCGGCGCAAGAAGGACTACGACGCGGGCCACCTGCCGAACGCGCGCCACGTGCCATCGGGGTGAGGTCGAGCAGTAGGTCAAGCAGTTCGAGAAGTGCGCGAGCGGTCGCTGGACTGTACGATGACGGCGGCATGGACGGCGGAGAAGGCGGCCCGGCACGCTGGCCCGCGCGCGGGCTCGGCCGCCTGTACGCCCTCGACGGCGGCCTGCCGGCCTGGCGCGAGGCGGAGCTGCCGTCGAGGCGCAGGGCGCGGGCCAGGCGAAGAAGAAGACGAGCTGACCGGCGCGACCGGGCAAGGCGACGAGCATGCCTGCAGCGATGAGCAGCAGTGCGGACGAACGACGGGTGCCGCCGAGCGGCGAGGGCGAGCTGCCGGCGTCACAGGTCGACCGGGTGTACCTCGAAGGACGGCCTCGTTCGAGATCCTGCCGGTGGCCACGGCCCTACTTGGCTCGATGCCGGCGTGCGACTGCCTGCTTCTGGTCGAACCTGCAGCTCAATACCGAGACGCAGCGCGTCTGGGCGACGAGCTCTGCAGCGAGGTCGCGCTGGCGGTGACCGCCGACCGGCGCCGACCGAGGAGCGCACGGCCTTCATGGTCGAGGTCAAGCAGGCGGGCCTGTTCCGCATCGGGGGCTTCGAGGAGGAGGCGCACGCGCAGGCTCGTCGGCGCCGTACCTGCCCAGCGATGCTGTTCCCGTTCGCGCGCGAGGCGGTGGCGGACCTGGTCCGGCGCAGGCGGCCTGCCGCCGAGCTGGTGCCGCAGCCGGTCTGGCTTCGAACGCGCTCGACGCCCAGCACCGCCAGCGGCAGCAGGAGGGCGCGGCGCCGCCGACGGCGCCCGGCTGACGCCGATGGCCGCAGCCGGCGCGGCGCGTCGCATCACGCGTCCTCGGCGGCGGCGCGTGGGGCACCGCGCTGGCGGCGGCGCTGACCGCGCAACGGGGTCGCGGTCACGCCTCTGGGGGCCGCGATGCCGGCGGTGCTGGAGGCCATCGACGCGCGGGGCGCGAGAGCCTCGCGCTACCTCGCGGGCATCACCCTGCCCGCCGGCATCGAGGTCGCCGCCGACCTCGAGGCGGCCGTCGCCGACGCCGACTGCCTGCTGTTCGCCACCCCGAGCTACACCTTCCGCGCGCTGCTGCGCGGCCTGGCCCCGCAGCTGGCGGCGGGGACGCCGTTCCTGTGGGCCTGCAAGGGCATCGAGCCCGGCAGCCGATCGCCTGATGCACGAGATCGTCGCCGAGGAGCTCGAGTCCGTACCGCCGGCCCGCGCGGTCGTGATCTCGGCGGCCGAGCTTCGCGCTGGCTGAGGTCGCGGCCGGGCCAGCCGACGGCGCTGACCGTGGCCGCGCCCGATCCCGCGTTCGCGGCCACGGCCGTGGAGTGGCTGCACGGCGGCGGCGCTGCGCGCCTACTCCAGCCCGGACGTGGTCGGGGTCGAGCTCGGCGGCGCGCTCAAGAACGTCCTCGCCATCGCCTGCGGCGTCGCCGACGGCCTCGGCTTCGGCGCCAACGCGCGCGCCGCGGTCATCACCCGCGGCCTGGCGGAGCTGATGCGCCTCGGCGAGCGCATGGGCTGCCGGCGCGAGACCTTCATGGGCCTGGCCGGCATCGGCGACCTGGTGCTCACCTGCACCGACGACCAGTCGCGCAACCGCCGCTTCGGCCTGGCCATGGCGCGCGGGCTGACGGTCGACGAGGCGTGCGCCGAGATCGGCCAGGCGGTCGAGGGGCTGCACACGGCGCATGCCGGCGCGGCCCTGGCACGACGTCATGGCGTGGACATGCCGATCGTCGCGCAGGTCGATGCCGTGCTCCACGGTGGCCGCGACGTCCAGGCCGCGGTGCGCGAGCTGCTCGAGCGCGATCCCAAGGCCGAGATCGCGCACGGACCCTGACGCCGTGCCGGCCTTCCCCGGCCTGCGCCGCCCGGCATCCGGGCTACGGTCCCGCACGCTTCCCCGGATTCCGCCTTCGGCTCCATCCGGGCTACGCGCCTGCACCGACGACCAGTCGCGCAACCGCCGCTTCGGCCTGGCGCTGGCGCGCGGGCTCGGGCCGGACGCGGCCTGCGCCGAGATCGGCCAGGCGGTCGAGGGCCTGCGCACGACGCACGCCGCGCGCCTGCTCGCCGAGGCGCACGGCGTCGACATGCCGATCGTGGCCCAGGTCGATGGCGTGCTGCACGACGGGCTCGACCCGCGCCGGGCCGTGCGCGCCCTGCTCGAGCGCGACCCGAAGGAGGAGGTCCCGCACGGACCCTGACGCCGTGCCGGCCTTCCCCGGCCCTGGCGCTGGCCTGATCCGGCCTACGGTTCCGCACGCGCTTCCGCAGTTCGCCTTCGGCTTCATCGGGCTACGCGCCACCGGCTGCGTCCGGGCGCGGCCCGGACCCGGATGGAGCGCAGCGGAATCCGGGGCTGACGCCGTGCCGGCCCTACGCTCGGCGCCTGCCCCCAGCCCGTAAGCCGTAGCCCGGATGGAGCCGAAGGCGGAATCCGGGCTTGCGGTCCGCGGCGCAACCGGGGGACTGCGCACGGCGGGTCACTGCGCGCCCCGGAAGCCCAGCCGCCGCCAGGTGTCGTAGACGACCACGGCCACCGAGTTGGCAAGGTTCATGCTCCGCGACCCCGGCAGCATCGGGATCCGCAGGCGCTGCGCGGCCTGCATGCCAGGATCCCGGGCGGCAGCCCCCGGGTCTCGGGCCCGAACAGCAGCGTGTTGCCCTGCCCGGTGTCCGCCTCGCAGTAGCGCCTCGTGCCGCGTGCGCTCAGCGCGAACACGCGCCGCGGCGCGTGTGCCTCAGGTAGGCGTCCTGAGCGAGTCGTGCTCGAATACCTGCGCCAGCTCGGCGTAGTCGAGCCCCGCGCGCCGCAGGTGGCGATCGGCCAGCTCGAACCCGAGCGGGTGCACCAGGTGGAGCCGGGCGCCGGTGTTGGCGCACAGGCGGATGATGTTGCCCGGCGTTGGGCGGGATCTCAGGGCTCGAAACAGCACCACGTCGGGCAGGATGTTCATAGAGGGGTTCGACTGCGTGCGCGCCAATCGTTCTGGAAGGGCGCGGTCGTGCAGCCGGACGGCGCGCGCCGCGGGCGTCGGCGAGGTGTCCGATGTTGCCGGCTTCCTGCCGGCAGCGCAAGCGGTCGGCGCGGTGCCGTCTCGGTCGGGCGTCGCCTTCGGCGGCGATTCGGCGTCGCGGTCGCGCGCGTGCAGGCCGGGCGGGCGGGACGCCGCCGCCGGCGCTGCGACGCCGGCCGCGTACCTGCGCGGCGGCCGATCCCGCCGCGCTGGGCGAGGCGCTCGCCGCCTGGGTCGACCGGCAGCGCGCCGAGCGGCCGTACGCTCGGTGCGCGGTGCTCGCGCCCGGCGAATACCAGCTGCTGCAGATCGAGGCGCCCCCGGTGCCGGCCGCGGAGATGCGCCGCGCCGCGAGCTGGCGCGTGCGCGAGCTGATCGACTTCCCCGTGGACCAGGCGGTGGTCGACACGTTCGACCCGCCCGAGGCGGCCCAGCAGCGCGGGCAGGCGCAGCGTCGAGACGTGGCGGTCGCCCGGCGCAGCGTGATCGCCGAGCGCGTCGAGCTGAATGCGCGCGCCGGCTCTGCGCCTCGCCGGCGATCGACATCCCCGAGCTGGCCCAGGGCAGCGATCTGCGCCCGCCTGCCGGCCAGGCGCGCGAGCGGGCACGCGCTGAGCTGGCGCTGGGCGAGGCCGGCGGCCACGGTCTACCGTGGACCGCGACGAGCAGTATCCTGGCGCGCACGTGCTCGACTGCGGCGCGCGGCGCGTCGAGGCCGGCAGCAGCGAGCGCCGCCCGCGACGCGCTGCTGCTCGAGGTCCAGCGCTCGTTCGACTATTTCGAGAGCGCGCTGTCGCAGCCGCCGCTGGGCGCGCTCTACCTGTATCCGCCCGGGCCCGCCGTCGACACGTTCGCGGGCGCGGTCGAGGACAACCTCAGCGGGGTCGCGTGCCGCAGCATCGCCCTGGCCGACCCTGGGCGACGGCGGAGCCGCCCCCGACCAGGGCAACGCCACACTGCTGGTGGTCGCGCGGCCCCGGCGGCGACCCGGCCGGGGCCGCTGATGCAGCACGCTGATCTCTACCAGGAGCAGTTCCGCGCGCGCAGCGACCCGACCATGCGCTGCACCGCGCCTGCTGCTGCTGGTCGCCATCGGCCTGCGCTGATCGGCGCGCTCGCCGTGCCCAGGTCGCGGAGCAGCAGCTGGCGCAGGCGCAGGCGCGCCGCGACCAGGCGAGCGCGCGCCTGGAGGACCTGCGCCGCCTGCAGGCGGTCCGCGACGACGCCGCGCCCGGCGGCGAGCGCCGGCAGCTGCGCGCCGAGCTGGCGGCCAAGCAGCGCCTGCTGGACTACCTCCAGTCGGGGCCGCTCGCCCGGCGCGACGGCTTCTCGGGCTACCTGCGCGGCCTCGCGCGCCGGGTCGTCGACGGCGTCTGGCTCGAGCGCATCGTGCTCGCCGAGGGCGGCAGCCGCATGCGCCTCGAGGGTCACGCGACCCGGCCCGAGCAGGTGCCTGGGCTGATGGCGGCGCTGGGCGAGGCGGAGGCCTATCGCGGCCGCCGCTTCCGCACCCTCGAGCTGCGCCTGCTGGAGGACGTGGACGGCGCGTCGACTTCGCGCCGCCTCCGACCCGGGTCGAAGGCGTCAACGTCAAGCCGCAGCGCGGAGCGATGAGCATCGCCACCGCCGTCCAGGGACTGCGCGCGCGCATCGACGCGCGCACGCGCCGCGAGCGCCTGCTGCTGCTGGGCCGTGCTCGCGCTCGGCGCGGCCTGCTGGCGGCTGGCAGTTCGCCGTGCGCGCGCCGCCGGCACGGGCAGTGGGCACCGCGTGGAGGGCCGCATCGAGGCGGTACGCGCGGAGACGCGCGAGCTGCAGCCGAGCGCCCGGGCGCTGGCCGGGCAGCTCGGGCGCGGCCGGTGGCGACGAACTGGCGGCGCCGGCCAACCTGCGCGCGCGTGCTGCCGCGGTGCGACGAGGCCCTGACGGAGCGCACGGCACGCGTGATCTCGCCGGGCCAGATGGTCGCCGTACTGCGCGACGTGGTGAGCGCCGACGATGCCTTGACCCTGGTGGCGCTGCGCAATACCGGCGTCGAGCCGGTCATCGAGGAGGCGCGCGGCGACGACGGTGCCGCCGCGGACGTGCCGCGGGTCTACCGCCACCGCGTGGAGCTGGTGGTCGCGGGCGGCTACTTCGATCTGCTCGGCTACCTCGAGCGCCTCGAGGGCCTGCGCTGGCAGTTCCAGTGGGACGCGCTGGAGCTCGAGACGACCGACTACCCGCGCGCCCGGGCGACCGTGTCGCTGTCGACGTTGAGCCTCGCGGAGGACTGGATCGGCGTCGAGGACGCCGTCGGCAACACGCATCGCCGGCCGTCGTGCGGCTGTTGTCGCGGCACTCGGGCGGGTGGGGCGGTGGCCGCGGCCGAGGGCGAGCTGCGCGACCCGCTGCGGCCGCCCGGGTGGGGCCGGAGCGAGCAGAGCGAGCCGCGCTTCGACGCCAGCGCATGGCAGGTCGCGTACACGCTCGTGTCGGGGGACGGCGCGTGGCCATCGTCAACGGGCGCAACGTGCGCGCCGGCGATTCCGTCGGCGGCGCCAGGGTCATCGCGATCGCGCCCGGGCGCGTTACGCTCGACTATCGCGGCCATCGCTTTACCATTCGCCGTACGACGCCGACCGTGCGGTATCGCGAGCGCAGCGGAGCAGCCAGCGAATGATGCAGTCGACCCCATGCCGCGCCCGCCGCGCGGGCCTGCTCGCGGCGCTCCTGCTCGCCGGCTGCGCCAGCACCGGCCACCAGGACGCGCCCGAGCGCGAGCAGGCCACGCTGGATCGCATCCGCGAGGCGCTCGACGAGGGCAAGCGCAGCAACGCCGGCGACGAGACCCCGGCCGACGTGCAGGAGGCGCTGATGCCGGAGGTCGAGAGCAGCCTGCCGAGCGAGCTCGGCGCGCAGCGCGCGTCGACTCCTTCGCGGTCGACCAGGGCGCCGGCGCGCGCGTTCTTCACTGGCGCTGGTCGAGGCGACGCCGGACAGCATGGCTTCGTAGCGCACCCCTCGGACGGTCCGGTGGCACCGGCGCGAGGCCTGGAGCTCGAGGACGCGACCGCGGCCTCGATGAACGTCATGGAGATCGCGCGCCGCGTCGACGGCCACGAGTACGAGCGCCGCGGCAAGAACGGCTACATCGGCGATGCCCGCGCGCATGCAGCTCGCGCATCGAAGAACTGGTCTCGATGCCGACTACCTCGATGCTGTTCGATCGCCGGGGCGATCCTCGAACATGCGCGTCAGCTCGGGCCAGGTCACCGAGGCGACTGGTGGCAGCGACAGCGGCAACGGCAATGGCCGGCTCGGCGGGCAGGGCGCAGGCCGACCCGGAGCAGACATCCAGGACCGAGTCGCAGGCGCAGATCTCCGGGAGCGACCTGCAGAGCACCGTGAGCGCCATCGTCGGCGGCGGCGAGGGCCGCAGCGTGGTCGTCGACCCGCAGGCCGGCCTGGTGGTCGTGCGTGCCATGCCGGGCGAGCTGCGCGACGTGGGGCAGTACCTCTCCGCGGCCCAGCAGAACCTGCAGCGCCAGGTCATCCTCGAGGCCAAGATCCTCGAGGTGCGACTCTCCGAGCAGCACGAGGCCGGCGTCAACTGGGCCGCGCTCGCCCAGGGCAGCAACACGGCGGCCGACGCCGCGATCGTCGGCCAGGCCCAGGTGACCGGTGGCGAGACGGAGGTCCTGACCGAGGGCGGCGCCTTCGACCCCACCTCGATCACACGCCCGGGTGGCGTCAACGGCCTCGACTTCGGCGGCCTGTTCGCGATCGGCGCCCGCACCACCGACTTCGCCGCCCTCATCCGCCTGCTGGACACGCAGGGCGACGTCCAGGTGCTGTCGAGCCCGCGCGTGTCCACGGTCAACAACCAGAAGGCGGTGATCAAGGTCGGCAGCGACGAGTTCTTCGTCACCGACGTCGAGTCGGACCAGGACACGTCGGCGACGAGCACGACGCGCTCGGTCGACGTCGAGCTGACGCCGTTCTTCTCGGGCATCGCGCTCGACGTCACGCCGCAGATCGGGCGCGACGGTGACGTCACGCTGCACGTGCACCCGACCGTCAGCGAGGTGACCGACCAGACCAAGAGCTTCACGGTCGCGGGCCAGACCCAGACGCTGCCGCTGGCGTTCTCGCAGGTGCGCGAGTCCGACTCGGTGGTGCGCGCCCGCGACGGCCAGGTGATCGTGATCGGCGGCCTGATGCAGGACCAGTCGTCGCAGCAGCGGGCGCAGGCGGGCGGCCTCGGCGACCTGCCGCTGGTTGGCGCGCTGTTCCGCCAGAAGGCCGACTCGAGCCGGCGCAGACCGAGCTGGTGATCCTGCTCAAGCCGATCATCGCCGAGACGCGCGGCGACTGGTCACGCCGGTTCGACGAGGCATCGCAGCGCCTGCGCCCGGACGCCGCCGACCAGGCCACGGGCGACACGGCCCGGCGCAACGATGTACCTGGACCACTTCGGGCTGCAGGCGGCGCCGTTCTCGCTGACGCCCGATACCAGCTTTTTTTTTGCGACTCGGGCCATCGCGAGGCGCTGAACACGCTGCGCGGCGCGCTCGACAGCGGCGAGGGCTTCATCCGCGTCAGCGGCGAGGTGGGCACGGGCAAGACCATGCTCTGCCGCACCTTCATGAAGGGCCTGCGCGACGACGAGCAGGTGGTCTACATCCCCAACCCGCATCTGATGCCGACCATGCTGCGGTTGGCTGTGGCGCGCGAGCTGGGCGTGCCGGCGGACAGCCAGCTCGATCAGAACCTGCTCCTGATGCGCATCCAGGAGCGCCTGATCGAGCTGGCGCGCGCAGGCAAGCGCGTGATCGTCTGCCTCGATGAGGCCCAGGCCATGCCCGACGAGACGCTGGAGGCGCTGCGTCTGCTGACCAACCTCGAGACCGAGCGCAGCAAGCTGCTGCAGGTGGTGCTGTTCGGCCAGCCCGAGCTCGAGGACAAGCTCGCCAAGCCCGAGCTGCGCCAGGTGCGCCAGCGCATCGCCTGGTCGTACCGCCTGACGCCGTACGATCGCGACGAGCTCGAGGCCTATGTCGAGCACCGACTGCGCACCGCCGGCTATCGCGGCGATCCCCTGTTCACGCCTGCCGCGCTCGATGCGCTCGACAGCGCCAGTGGCGGCATCCCGCGCCTGATCAACGTGATCGGCGCACAAGGCCGCTGATGCTCGGCTTACGGGCGCGGCGGCGCCGGATCAGCGGCCACGCGACGTGAAGGCGGCGGCCGCCGACACCGACGGCGCCGACCCGGGCGCCGAGGCGGGCGCGGGGCCCCCGGTGGCTGTATGCCGCAGCCGGCGGTGGCCTGGCGCTGCGGCCTGGCGGCTCCTGGGCGGCCGTGAGTCGTGGTCACGCCGCATGCTGCGCGATCTGGAGGCGCGCAAGGGACAGCCGGGCGCGCCGTCCGCCGTCGATGGCGACTCGCGTGTGCTGCGCCCAGGGCCCGAACGCTCGCGTGGCCGCGGCGCCGGCGTCAGCGACGCGGCGCTCAGCTGGCTGCTCGCTCTGGCGCTGGCGCTCGTATTGGTCGCCGTCGCCGCGGGCCTGTGGCGGCAGCGCGCGCCGCGAGCTGGTCGCCGGATCGCGCCGGCATGGGCATGGACGCCGAGGCGTGGCGCCGGCCATCGACGGTGTTCGGTGCACGACGCTGGCCGACGCGCGGTGCGGCGCACCGGCGGTAGCAGGCCGAGGCCCGGGCCAGTCGCGCTGCCCGCGCCTCGAGCGGCGCGCCCGGTCCGCGGGCGCGGACGGAGGCCGCGCTGCGCGCTGCGCGCTCGCAGGCGAGCCCGGCGGCCGCCCCGGGCTACCAGCCGCGAGGGCGAGGTCGTCGTCGCTGCGGATGCCGGCGCGCGCGGACGGCATCGCGCTGCCGGCGCCGCCGGGCGATCAGACGTGTTCCAGAAGCGCTAGCGGCTGCAGTCCGGACAGCTGATCGGGGTGCGACGCTGATCCCTGGCAGGTCGCACGCGGTGGCGCGGTTCGATCGTGGCGCGCAGCGGCGATGGCCGGACCCTGAGCGGCGAGCGGTGCACTGCACGCATCGGAGTCCGCCGACGCACACGACGACCCGACGTCGACCGCGCACCGCTGGCCCGGCACGCGGGCTCGGGCGGAATCGGAGGCGAGGGCCATCAGCCGCGGCGGCGACCGGAGAGCACGCGGGGCGAGCGCGCGGCGGGGGCCGAACAGTGCCGGACGGCGACAGCGCCGACCGGCAGGCGGCGGCCGCACGGCGACTGACGAAGGCCGCAGCGGCGGCGGGCGGAGCCTGCGGACTGGGCCGCCGATGCCGCCGCCTTCGCGCGATCCGCACGTGCCGCGCGAAGCGACCCGCCGAGCCGGACGCCGGCGCCGGGCGACGGGCGCGCAGCGCCACGGTCCGCAAGAGCGGCTCGTCGACCCCGGCGCTGCGCGCCACGCGCCGCTACCGCGAGGCCCGCGAGCGCGCTTGCCGACAGGCGAGCATCGGCGAGGCGCGGCGAGCACCTGCACGCGGCGCTGGAGCTCGATCCGGCGGCCTGCATCCCGGCGCGCGAGCTGCTGGTCGCGCTGCTGCGGCGCACCGGCCAGGACGCCGTCGGCACGCAACGTGCTAGCCGAAGGTGTGGAGCGGGCGCCGGGGCGCGCGGCCTACGCCAAGTCGTACGCTCGGCTGCTGGTCGATTCGGGTGAGCTCGAGCGCGCCGCGTCAGGTGCTTGAGCGCGCCGCCGCCGACGGCGCTGCCGGCGACCCCGAGCTACCACGCGCTGACGCGCCGCGGTCGCGCAACGCCTGGGCCGGCACGAGCGTGCCGTGCGAGCGCCTACACGCGGGCGCTGGAGCTGGAGGCGGCCGCGGCCGCTGGTGGCTCGGCCTGGGGGTATCGCTCGCGGCCGTCGGATCACCCGCGACGAGGCCGCGCCGCGTTGCGCGAGGCGCGCCGCGCCACTCGGGCAGCACCTGGACGCCGCGCACTCGATCGGCTGGGCGCTCGAGGACCGCAGTCGCCGCCGCGTGGGACAGGTGACCGGACGCGGGGGAGCGGCTGCGAGGCCATGGCCGTTGACGTCGAGACGAAGATCCGCCTGGGCGAGGTCCTCGTCCGCGACGGCCTGATCAACAACGAGCAGCTCGACGCGGCCCTGGCGGAGCAGAAGCGCCGCGGTCGCCGCCTCGGCAACACCCTGATCGACCTCGGCTACGCCACCGAGAACCAGGTCCTGGACTCGCTCGCGCGCCAGCTCGATCTCGAGCGGGTCGACCTCACGCACTACGAGTTCGACCCCGACACCGTGCGCATGCTGCCGGAGACGCTCGCGCGCCGCTTCCGCGCGATCGTGCTCGCCGACAAGGGCGACCACCTGCTGGTCGGCATGGCCGACCCGACCGACATCTTCGCCTCCGACGAGCTCTCGCGCCACCTCAAGCGCAGCGTGCACCAGGCCGTGGTCAGCGAGGCCGAGCTGATCCGCATGATCGACCGGGTGTACCGGCGCACGGCCGAGATCAGCAGCCTCGCCGAGGAGCTCGGCCAGGAGCTCTCCGACAGCGATTACGACATCGAGCGCCTGATCGAGGGCGAGGAGCAGTCGGAGGTGCCGGTCGCGAAGCTGCTCAAGTCCGTGTTCGAGGACGCGGTCCAGGTCAGCGCCTCCGACATCCACATCGAGCCCGACGAGCAGCGTGCTGCGCATCCGCCAGCGTGTCGACGGCATGCTCCAGGAGCAGGAGATGAAGGAGCAGCGCATCGCCCCGGCGCTGGTGCTGCGCCTCAAGCTCATGGCCGGGCTCGACATCTCCGAGCGGCGCCTGCCGCAGGACGGGCGCTTCAACATCCGCGTGAAGAACCGCTCGATCGACGTGCGCCTGTCCACCATGCCGGTGCAGCACGGCGAGTCGGTCGTGATGCGCCTGCTCGACCAGACCGGCGACCTGCTCGACCTCGATCGCCTCGGCATGCCCGCGGCGATGGCCGAGCGCTTCCGGCACGGCGATCCATCACCCCTACGGCATGGTGCTGGTCACCGGCCCGACGGGCAGCGGCAAGACGACCACGCTGTACGCCGCGCTCAAGGAGCTCAACGACGCCGAGAAGAAGATCATCACCGCCGAGGACCCGGTCGAGTACCGCCTGCCGCGCGTCAACCAGGTGCAGGTCCAGCCGCGCATCGGGCTCGACTTCGCGCGCGTGCTGCGCTCGGCGCTGCGCCAGGACCCCGACGTCATGCTCGTCGGCGAGATGCGCGACACCGAGACCGCGGAGATCGGCCTGCGCGCGGCGCTCACCGGCCACATGGTGCTCTCGACGCTGCACACCAACGACGCCATCGGCACCGTCGACCGCCTGATCGACATGGGCGCGCCCGGGTATCTGGTCGCCTCGACGCTGCGCGCGATCGTCGGCCAGCGCCTGCTGCGCCGGATCTGCCCCAGCTGCACGCGCGCCGCCGAGCTCGACGAGCCGCAGCACGCGCCTGGCTCACGAGCGTGGTCGGGGAGGAGACCGCCGCCGCGCCTGCGCTTCCAGCGCGGCGACGGCTGCGGCCACTGCAACCGCACCGGGTACCAGGGCCGCATCGGCATCTACGAGATGCTCGAGCCCAGCGGCGAGATGCGCGACGCGCTGCGCCGCGACGACACCGCCACGTTCAACGGCCTCGCGCGGCGCGCGAAGGGCTACAAGCCGCTCGTGGCGAGCGCGCTCGAGCTGGCCGCGCGCGGGGTCACCACCCTCGACGAGGCCGAGCGCATCGCCGGCGAGATCGAGCAGCCGGTGCGCCCGGGCGCGATCAGCACGACCGCCGGCGCCACCGAGGGCGGCGCGGAGACCAGCCATGCCGCGGTTTGAGTACAGCGGCCGTGACCGCGGCGGCGCCCGCGTGAGCGGCGCGCTCGAGGCGGGCTCGCTCGACGCGGCGGTCGGGCAGCTGTTCGAGCAGGGCGTCACGCCGCTGGAGGTCAACGAGCGCGACACGCCCGGCGCCGGCCGCGGCCTGCGCCACCAGCTCGGCCTCGACCGGCCCAGCCGCGCCGAGGTCATCCTGTTCACGCGCCAGATGTACGCGCTCACGCGCTCCGGCGTGCCGCTGATCCGCGGGCTCACGCAGCTGGCCGAGTCGACGCGCAACCCGCGGCTCGCGGAGACCATCCGCGCGGTGATCGACGACCTCGAGTCCGGGCGCGAGCTCGCCGGCGCGCTGCGCGCGCCACCCGCGCATCTTCCGCCCGCTCTACGTCTCCATCGTGCGCGTCGGCGAGAGCTCCGGCCGGCTCGAGGAGGCGTTCCGGCGCATGTACCAGTACCTCGAGGGCGAGCAGGAGATCGTCCAGCGCATCAAGGCGGCCACGCGCTACCCGATGTTCGTGATCGCCGCGATGCTGATCGCGATCTTCATCCTGATGACCTACGTCATCCCGGTGTTCGCGCGCGTGTTCGAGAACTTCGACGCCGAGCTGCCGCTGGCGACCCAGGTCCTGATCGCCATCTCCGGCTTCTTCGCCGCCTACTGGTGGCTGATCCTCGGCGCCGTGGCGCTCGCCTGGGTCGGCTTCCGGCAGTGGCGACGGACCGAGGAGGGGGCGCTGCGCTGGGATCGGCGCAAGCTCGGCTTCCCGGTGGTGGGCGACATCCTGCTGCGCGCGACCCTGGCGCGCTTCGCGCGCGCCTTCTCGATGGCGTACCGCTCGGGCGTGCCGATCCTCGAGGCCATGAACGTGGTCGCCTCCGCGGTCGACAACGTCTGGGTCAGCCGCAAGGTGCTCGACATGCGCGAGGGCATCGAGCGCGGCGAGGCCATGTCGCGCGTGGCGGCGCGCACCGAGGTGTTCACGCCGCTGGTGATCCAGATGCTCGCCGTGGGCGAGGAGACCGGCCGCCTCGACGACATGGTCGACGAGGTGGCCGATTTCTACGAGCGCGAGGTCGACTACGACGTCAAGAACCTGAGCACGATGATCGAGCCGGTCCTGACCGTGGGCATCGGCATCCTCGTGTTCCTGCTGGCGCTGGGCGTGTTCCTGCCGATGTGGGAGCTCGGCTCGGCGGCATTGGGCAACCGGTGACGTGGCGGGCATGCGCGCGGCACCGGCGACGGGCGCGGCGGCAGGCCGGGCCTGTCGCTGCTGGAGTTCACCCTCGTGGTGATCATCTTCGCCGTGCTCGTGGTGCTCGCGTTCGAGCGCATCGCCGCGCTGCGCGCCGACACGGAGCGGGCGGCGGTCGAGTACACGGCGGCGCGCGATGCGCACGGCGCTGGCGCTGGAGTTCGCGCAGCTGGCGGCGCGCGGCGAGACCGACGCGGCGGGGCGCCTCGTCGGCGCGAACGCGCTCGAGCTGCTCGAGCCGCCGCCGTCCGGCTACGCGCCCGGGGCGGGCCACGATGACTGGGGCGAGGCGCCGCCCGGCACCTGGTTCTTCGACCCGGGCCGCGATGCCGTCGTGTACCGCGCGACCCGCCCGGGCGTGCTGCCCGGCGACGCCCTCGTGGCGGCCTGGCGCGCGGTCGCGCAGGGCCGCGACGCCGACGGCGACGGCCGCGTCGAGCCCGGCGCCGAGCCGGTCAGCGGCGTCGACCTCGAGCGGCTGCGCCCGCCCGCGCGCCAGGGCAATGGATCGAGGGAGTAGCGCATGACATCGGCAGTCGTCCCCCTGGCGCAGATCGGCATGGCCGTGCTGGCCGTGCTGCTCGTGCTGGCCTTCGTCGTCGGCCTGGCGGTCGCGATCCGCCCGCCGCTGCTCGAGCGCCTGCGCGGCCCGGCCGACCGGCGCTACTCGATGCGCCGCGCCACGCGCGCGTTCGACATCCCGCGCAACGTCGACCGCTGGTTCTACCGCCACCACCGGCTCTACGGGGCGTTCGTCGTCGTGCTCGCGGTGCTGCTGCTCGGCTTCCTGACCTTCGGCACGGCGCCCGAGGCCTGGCAGCGGGCATTCGGGCCGCAGTACCGCGAGGTCGCGGCCATCCTCGTCGACACCGCGCGCGTCGTGCTCTGGGCCCTGGGCCTGTTCGTCCTCGCGGTCGGCGTGGTCGTGTTCGTGCGCCCGAGCGCGCTCAAGCGCTTCGAGGCCTGGGCCAACCGCTGGGTGACGCCGCGCCGGGCCACGCGCGGGCTCGAGCGCGAGTACCACGGGGCCGAGGCCTGGCTGCTGCGCCACGCGCGCGCCTGGGGCGTGGCGGTCGCCGTGACCACCGCGGTCTGCCTCGTGGCTTTATTCTTGCATGCAGACGCCATTGCCCGCCTCGGCGGGTGAGGATTGCGCCCGGCATGCGCATCGCTAGAATGCGCCGGGCACCAGGCAGCGCCGCAGGATGCGGCCGGCCGCCGCGGCGGCCCGGTGGCGGAGGCCACGCTGGACACGGGCCGCGGCCCGCACACGCAACGACAGACCGGAGTTTGTCATGTATCGACACAAGGGCTTCACGCTCATCGAGCTCATCACGGTGATCGCCATCCTGGGCGCCCTCGCCGTCATCGCGCTGCCGCGCTTCATCAACCTGCAGGACGAGGCCGAGCAGGCCGCCACCGACGGTGTCGCGGGCAGCCTGGGCGCAGCGACCGCGGTCAACCTCGCCGGCGCACTCGCCGGCGAGACCAGCGCCAATCTGGACACGGTGACCAACTGCCGGCGACGCAGTCGGACTGCTTGCCGCCGGCGCGCTGCCCAATGCGTCGTATACCGATCCAGCCGCAGACCATCAGCGCTACGACCCACAGGGGCCACAGCGAGCTGCACACTGAATGGTCCTAGTTCGGCCACCGCGACATTCACGGGTTACGCGGTTCCGGCGCCATAGTCAGAAGCCAGAACGGCCTCGCAGGGAAACCCGCTGCGGCGGGTTTCGCTGTTTAGGTCGACCGTTGCTTCCTGCGCTGCGCATGACGAGCGATTCCTCGGCGCCGGCCAGACTGCGCATCCTGCGCGTCGCCCTACTGGCGTGCTTCGTCCTGCTCGCCTATCTGCCTTCCTTCGGGGTGCCGTTCGTCTTCGACGACATCCCCAACATCGTACTCAATCGGCAACGTCCAACCCGACAGCTGGCGCTGCCCTGGGCAAATCGCTGGACGCGCGCGGTGGCGCGTGACCGCCCGGTCGCCATGTTCACCTTCGCCCTCAACTACCTCTGGGGCGGACTGGATCGCTACCTCGTACCATCTGGTCAATCTGCTGCTGCACGTCGCCAACGCGGATCCTGCTGTTCTTCCTGCTCAGGGAGCTCGCCCGTGCACCCCGGTCGCCGGATCCTCGGCGCCTGGGCATCGACCGTCGCCTTCTCCGGCGCGTTGATCTGGGCGCTCCACCCGGTCAACACCCAGGCGGTCACCTACATCGTGCAGCGCATGGCCTCGCTCGCCGCGCTGTTCTACCTCGCTGGCCATGCTCGCTTACGCGCTCTGGCGTAGCGGACGAATGCGCGGCATCCACGCATGGCCCGCCATCGGTGTGGCGTTCGCTCTGGGACTAGGCTCCAAGGCCAACGTGGTGACGTTGCCGGCCGCCTTGCTGGTCGTCGACGTGGCCTTTTTCTCGGGTTTTCGGCGCGTGCATCTCTACGTCGTCGGGGCCGTCGCCGCGGTGCTGGTGGCGCGTCGCGACTGGTCTACGCCGGACGCCAGTTCCGTACCTGCTCGACGCCATCGCCCGCGCGAGGCTTCTCCGGCGTTGAGCGCGCTGCTGACCCAGAGCGCGCGTGATCTGGCGCTACTCGGTCCTCTCGCCTGGCCCGCGGCAGAGCGCCTGCAGATCGACTACCATGTGGTGACGTCGCACAGCCTGCTCGATCCGATCACCACGCTCTGGGTCTACCATGCGGGCTCGGATTCCTGTCTGCAGTGGCCCTTCGGCAGCTCGGCAGCCGATCGTGGCTGCCCGCGGCGTGGCTGTTCTTCCTGCTGGCACTGTCGGTCGAGTCTTCGATGCGTGATCCTGCTCGAGATGGTATTCGAGCATCGGCTCGTACCTGCCGCGGCGACGCTGCTCATCGGTGGTGTCGTGGCGAGCGCCCGCAAGCCCGATCCTGCGCGCCGGCGCTCAGAGCGCCTCCTGATTCCCGTACTCGTGGTCGCGGGACTCCTCTGCTGGCCAGACCATGGACCGCAACCACCAGTGGCGGGACCTGGGCGGCCTGTGGGCCACAGGACCTGCGAGCGCGGTGCATCGCCGAGCGCGCGGCGCTGAACGCGGCGCAGTCGGCTACCTGCGGGACGGTGAGCCGGAGAAGGCCCTCGAGATGCTCGCGCGCGCGCGCGGCACGGGTGCCCGTCGCCGAAGGTACTGCAAGCGCGCGGCGAGGCACTGTACGCGCTCGGGCGTAGCGAGGAAGCACTGACGGCCTTCCGTGAGGTCGCTCGATGCTGGAGCCGAACTGGAGCGCGGACGGCGTACTTCGCCGGCCGAGGCCCTGCTTCAGCAAGGCCGCCCCGAGGACGCGGCAGCGAGGTACTCTCGCAGATGCAGCGAAGCTGCGCCACGAAGCGTGTTCACGCCGGCGCTTGCTGCCTCCATCGACGCCGCGCGGGGGCGCGAGCGCGGAAGCCCTCTCGTACGCTGCGCGGCGTACCTCGGGAGCGCGGCGCGTCTCAAGGCGATCGACCGCTCGTTCCTCTATGTGCATGAGGCGCAAGTGCGCGCGGCCGCGGGCGACAGGCAAGCCGCTGCTGCCGCCCTCGAGGCCGCGCTCGAAGCCGATCCCGACAACTGGGCCGCAAGGACCGGGCTGAAGCGACTCGAAGCGAGCTCCCGCTCCGGCTCGACCTCACACCCTCGCACCGACCCGATCCGGGCCGAACCTGCTACCATGACGGCGCGCATGCCGGTCATGCACGCTCGCAAAGCGGGCCGCGGTTCCGCCCGACCCCGCGGGCGACCGGGGGCAGCGCGAACACGCACGCCTCATGCTGCGTTACATATACGATGCTCCGTGCGAGGCAGGGGAGCGAAATGAGCGACGAAACGCGACACCGGCAGCGAAGCGCGCCCTACGGCGAGCCCGTGCGCAGCTCTGTCGGCTTTTCGCTCGTCGAGGCAGTGATCGCGCTGGTCGTGCTCGCGGCGGCCAGCGCCGGCGTGCTGCTGATCTTCGCCGAGGCCACCGCGCGCAGCGCCGATCCGCAGATCCGCGCCCAGGCGCGGGCGATCTCCGAGGCCTACATGGACGAGATCCTGTTGCAGGCGTACCGCGACCCGGACGGCTCGGAGACCGGGTCCGACGAGGCGGACGAGTCACGCGGCAGCTACGACGACGTCTGGGACTACCGCGCGATCGGCACCGAGAGCCCGACCGACCAGTTCGGCAACGCGCTCGGCGGTCTCGGCGACTACTCGGTGACCGTCGAGATCGACGGGACCGTGGGCAGCGGCCGGCGGAGATCACGGTCACCACCGGGCACTCCTCGGGCCGCGTCGACTACGACCTCTACAGCGAGCGCGCGGAGTACTGAGGGCCGGCATGCGCACGCGCGGCTTCAGCATCATCGAGCTCGTCGCGGTCATCGCGATCGTGGGCGCGCTCGCGGTGTTCGCGCTGCCGCGGCTGAACATCGGCGGCTTCGAGCGCTACGCCTTCCGCGAGGAGCTGCTGTCGGGCCTGCGCTACGCGCAGAAGACGGCGATGGCGTCGGGCTGCGACGTCGCGGTGGCGCTCGACGCGGGCACGGACAGCTTCGCGCTTTTCTACCGCAACGGCGGTTCCGCGACCACCTGCGGCGGCGCCGGCAATGCCTTCGGGGACCCGGTGCAGGATCCGGCGGGTGGCGGCGCATTCACGCGCACCGGCGGCTCGGGCGCCGACCTGCAGACCGGGGGACAGCTGGTCTTCGACGGCTTCGGCAACCACGCCGCCGGGCCGACGCAGATCGACCTGGCCGGCGGCGGCCCGATCCTGGTCGAGGACGTCACGGGCTACATCCATGAGTGAGCCGCGCCACCAGTCCGGCTACACGCTGATCGAGCTGATCACCGCGATGCTCCTGATCGGCGCGCTCGTCGGCGTCAGCGCCGTGTTCCTGGTCGAGCCGTTCCGCGCCAGCCGGGACATCTCGCAGCGCGCGGCGCTGACCGACCAGGCTGATCTGGCGCTCGATCGCATCAGTGCGCGAGGTGCGCGCGGCGCTGCCCGAACAGCGTGCGCGTCGCAGCGCCAGCGGTTGCACCGCGGTCGAGCTCGTGCTCCACGCGCACCGGTGGCCGCTATCGGCGCCTGCGCGGCACCGGCGGCGTCGGCGACACACTCAATCGCGCCCAGTCCAGCGACAGCTTCGACGCCCTGGGTGGACTGCCCTCGATCGCGAGCGTGGTCACGGGCGGCCCCGGCACCGACTGCGCCGAGGGCAACTATGACTGCATCTCCATCTACAACACGGGCCAGAGCGGCTTCGACGTCTACGATGGCGACAACGTCGCGGCGATCACCGGCAAGACGGACAACGCCGGCACCGACCAGCTCACCTTCGACACGGGCGGCTCCGGACCGGCGTTCGCCGCGCACTCGCCGCGCCAGCGTTTCTTCGTGTTCGGCGACGTCGTCAGCTTCGTCTGCGATCCCGCTGCCGGCCGGCTGCTGCGCTACGCGACCTACGGGCTGCAGGCGCACGCAGCCGGTCGCCGGCGGCGACTTCGGGGTCGCGCCGGACATCGTCGCCCGGGACCGTCTCGGCGTGCTCGCTGCAGTACCAGCCCGGCACGGCCTCGCGCCAGGGGCTGCTGACGATCGACATCGCGCTCAGCCGCGGCGGCGAGACGGTGTCGCTGTTCGCCCAGGCGCACGTGGTGAACGCGCCATGAGTCCGCGCAGACAACAAGGCGCGGCGCTGTTCACGGCGATCTTCCTGATCGTGGTCATCGCGCTCGTCGCGGCCACGGTGGCGCTATGTCACGACCACGCAGCAGGTCAGCTCCGGCCGATCGCTCGACGCGACGCGGGCCTACTACGTCGCGCGCGCCCGGCTGGACCGCGAGATCGCCTCGCTGGTGGCCACGAGCGGCAGCGGGAATGGCTGCCCGGGCACGGGGCAGATCACGCATCCGGGATTTCACCACCGACATCGAGGCATGCAACGCGGTCGCTGTATCCGAGGGCGGCGACGACTACGACGTCTTTCACGCTGACCGTATCGGCCTTCCGCGGCAACCGCGACGCGGGCACGCTCGTGCGCCGCGAGCTCGAGGCGGTCGTGACCAACCAGGATTGAGGGCGGTCGGCGTGGTGCTGCCGGCACGCACCGATGCGCGCGTTCGCCTGCGGCGAAAACGCGCCTACGGCGGAGAAGGAACGTAGGCGCGTTTTTGCGAAGCAAACGCGCGCAGGCGACCGATGATTGAAAACGGCCAGGCATCGGACAAGGCGATGGACGATCCCGCAGAGCTGATCCGACGCTGGTGCCGCACGGGCGACGAGGCCGCCTTTCACGACTTCTATGCGAGCCAGGCGGAGCGCCTGTGGCGCTTCCTGGTGGCGCGCGGCAACGACGAGGAGACCGCCTACGACGTCGTCGCCGATGCCTTCGAGCGCTTCGTGCGCCGCGTCTGCCGCGACCCGCGCAGCCCGGTCGCCTTCCTCTACCGCATCGCCATCAATCGCGCCACCGACCTCGCCCGCCGCCGCGCCGTGCGCGAGCCGGCGCCGCCGGCCGACCCGGACGCGCAGGGCGGCTCCCCGAGCGCGACCGAGGCGCAGGCGGAGCTCGATCAGCTCCTGCGCGGCCTGGAGTCGGGCGAGCAGGATCTGCTGCTGCTGCGTTACTGGGTCGGGCTGACGCACCGCGAGGCCGCGGCCGTGCTCGAGCTGCCCGAGGGCACCGTGCGCCGGCGCAGCGCCGCGCTGGTCGACCGCCTGCGCCGGGACGGGAACGGTGGCTGGCGAGCGGAGGAGAACGAGCTGCGCGCGCCGCGTCGCAGGCGGCCGTCGGCCGGGCTCGCCGGCCCGGATCGTGCAAAGGCCTCGCGGCGATCGAGCTGCAGCCTGCCGGGTCGCCAGGCGGCCCGGCGCCGTCCGTCGGCGGCTGCCGCTGGTGGGCCCGGTGCGGGGCTGGGCGGGTGTCGCGGCCGCCGGCTGGCGTGCCCTGGCGCCTACTGGGGGTGGCAGACAGAGCGCCCCGGCGGGCCGGGCCCGGAGGCGCCGCACGGAGCGCCGGGCGTGCAGAGCGACGGCGCCGCCGACAGCGGCGAAGAACCGACGCACGGCGGGGGCGCCGCCGGCGAGGGCGGCGCCGGGCGACGACGGAGGCGGCGGCGCCGGTGATCTACCAGCGCTAGCAGCATGGCGACGCTCTCGCGGGGTAGGGCGACCGGACGCGGATGCCGACGAGCACTGGCTACAGGACCCGCTTGGCGCGCATGGCCCTGGCGGGTGTTCGCGGTCGGCGCACGCGCCGCCCATGGCGACGTGACGCTCATGGCCAACGGCAGCATCGGGCACGGTCCAGGTCGACGCGGGCGGCACGGTGGGACTGGCAGGCCGACGCCACGGCCTGTCCCGGCGCGGCGGCACAGGTGGCGCGATCCTGGACGCACCGAACCATCGGCGTGCCTCTCCGATCCCCAGCACGACCGTCCAGGTGCCAGCGCGACCCCACGGTGCACGTTAGGCGCCTGGCACGCTCGGCGTCAGTGACATCACCCGAGGCCGAGGCTGGCGGATGTCGACGGCCGTTCGACGCCGGTACACGCGGGCGTTACCGAGTACGAAACGGTCGACCAGGACATGGTCACCTCGAGGTTGTCGCTGGCGCGGTTCGCGCCGGCGCGCCGCTCGAGTACCGCATGGACGAGCGTGAGCGCTGGATCGGCTCACGGCGAGGTCGCGACCTCGGGCACGGGACGGAGCCCAGGGGGTGCGACACGCGGCCGAGCCGCCTGCCGGCGACCCGGGACCTGCCGTACGGCACGTTCGACGGCGACGACTGTTCTCCCGATTTCGACCTCGGAGCGACATCCTGGTCGACCCCGACCGCCGACCGGCCGGCATCGCCGCGCGAGAACCGGCTCGCGATTCGCTGGTGACGCCAGCGGTGCACGGCCGGGTCGGCAACGACGTGCGACAGCGACCAGCCTCGATCGCTGCGGCCATCACACGACAGCTGGATCGCGGCCGCCGACGCGCGACGAGTCGACCGGTGAGAGCACCTGCATCGACGGCAGACGGACCCAGGCGGCGTGCAGCAGGGCCTTCGAGGCACGCTCGGCACCGCGACGCGAGGACGACGATCGACGGCAGACCGGCTCCGCCCTGCAGGCTTCGAGGGCCTGCTGACGAGGCGCGGGTCTACGACGGTGCGCTCAACGCACAGCGAAGTACAGGAGGTCTACAACGCCACGCATGCCTGCCACCGCCGTTGCCGTGGCCTGGCAGCAGCTGGACGAGCTGAGTTACGACGGATCGGCGGGCGAGGTCCTCGACGCAACCGGCAATGGCAACACCGGCCAAACTGTCGGCAATGTCACCGCGTACCCGCCCGATGACACCGACGCGCAGGTATGCAGCGGCGCCACGGTAGCCGCCAATACGAGTGCCGGCGACATCGATGCGGTCGATACGGGCGTCGACGTGGCCGACCAGCTTGGCAGCACGGGCAGCATCAACTTCTGGTACCGCAGCGCGGAGGACTGGCAGGACATGGGCGGCGGCCGCATGCTGCTCGATGCCTCGGAGAGCGCCGGGCGGCTCGACGACATCTTCCTTCGCCATCGTCGATGCACGCAAGCGGTGGATCCTGGCTACGGGGTTCGACCAGGCGCGCGTCTGCACTTCGGTCTCGAGGACGACGACGGCGGACGGATTCGACGTGGAGACCGGGCGGTTCGACACGAATGGCGGCACCTGGGTGCGATCGGCGTGACCTGGGACCTCGCGGATGAACAGTTGCGGATCTACGTCGACGGTTCTGCCGAGGCGAGTGCGGACATCGCCGGGGTCAGCGGCGGGCTCGGCAACCTCGAGACACTCCATGTCGGCGACAACCGCGGCGACTACCAGGGCGGCGCAATCAACGGCAATTCCGCCAACGGACGTTTCGACGAGGTGCGGCTGTACGACCGCGTGATCGACGCAGTCCAGATGGTGGCGGACCGTGACGCAACGCGACCCATGCGGCCCGCAGGGTCCCGACTCGCTTCGTGCTCGCGCATGACGGTGCCGGCATCAACTGCCGGCCCGGAGCCGGTCACGCTGACCGCCGTGGACGCGTCCGGCAACACGGTCACCGACTACACCGGCTCGGTGGATCTCTCGACCAGCACAGGCAACGGCGACTGGTCCGTCAACACCGCCGGCGGCACGCTGAGCGATACCGGCGCCGACGACGGCCAGGCCACGTACACGTTCGCCGACACCGACGACGGCGAGGTCGTGCTCGACCTGCGGGATACCCACGACGAGAGCGTGAACATCGGCGCCACCGACGGATCGGCGAGCGACGACGACAGCGAGGGCCTGCTGGTGTTCCGCCCGTACGGCTTCGAGCTCACGCCGGCGCCGATACCGACCCAGGTCGCCGGCCGGCCGTTCGACGTCACGCTGACGGCCGTCGGCGAGCTGCCCTCGGACCCCGGCTGCAACGTCATCGAGGAATACGACGGCGACCGCGACCTCCGGTTCTGGTTCGACTACGAGGACCCGGGCAGCGGCACGATCGCCGTGACCGTCGACGGCAACGCGATAGCCAGCTCGGAAGGTGCGGCCGCCGACCAGCAGGTCGCGTTTTCAGCAACGGCACCGGCGACCGTGCCGGTCGACTACCGCCGACGCCGGCGAGATCCAGCTGCACGCGCGCGACGACAGCGGCATCGGCGAGCCGCCGTCGGGCAGCGGCGACGGGCTGGTCAGCGGCGATCGGCGGCGGCACGAACCCGTTCGTGGTGCGCCCGTTCGGCTTCTACATCGACTTCGACCCGGACGGCGACGGCACCTACGACGACCGCAGCGCCAACGGCACCTGCGGCACGCAGACCTCGTGCGCCGCCGACGGCAGCGGCGACGTGTTCGCGACCGCCGGGACCGACTTCGGCGCGCGCATCGCCGCGGTGGTCTGGCAGGGCGCGGACGACGGCAACGGCGACGGCCTCCCGGACAGCAACCAGGCGCTCGCCGACAACGCGACGACGCCCAACTTCGGCAACGAGTCGACCGCCGAGGCGGTCGACGTCACGAGCACGCTCGTTGCGCCGTCCGGCGGGTCGGCGGGCACGTTCAGCGGCGGCGCCGGGCTGACGGGGTTCAGCGCGGGCGTGCTCACCGTCACCGACCTGCGCTGGTCCGAGGTCGGGATACTCGACCTCGGCGCGGCGCTCGCCGACGGCGACTACCTGGCCTCGGGGGCGGACGTCACGGGTAGCGCCCCGAACGTGGGGCGCTTCATCCCCGCGGATTTCGAGGTGAGCGTCGCCGACGCCGGCATGTACGCGCTGACCTGCAGCGGCACGTTCAACTACACCGGCGCGGACTTCGGCTACGCCACCGGCAGCGAGCCGCGGCTCACCGTGACCGCGCGCAACGCCAGCGCGACGACGACGAACTACAGCGACGACCTCGGCGGCGACTTCGCCAAGCTCGAGCCGGCGCAGGTCGCGACCACGCCGCCGACGCAGGACGCGAGCAACACGGGCATCTCGGGCAGCAACCTCGACGTCAGCGCGACGCTGGCGACCGGGACGCTGACGGACAACGGCGACGGCACGCTCACCTACGCCTTCGCCAGCGCCGACAGCTTCCGCTACGACCGCGTCGCCGACGCCCGCGTGGCGCCCTTCGCCGCGGACCTGCCGCTCGACGTCGACGACGTCACCGACGCCGACGGCGTGACCGCGCCGGCGCTGCCGCTGACGTTCACGCCGTCGGACCCGGACGCCGGCGGCGACGTCGAGATCCGCTTCGGCCGCCTCGTGGTCGACAACACGGCCGGCGCGGAGATCGCGCCGCTCGACATGCCCGTGCGCGCCGAGCACTGGGACGGTGACACCTGGCGCGACGAATACCGCCGACGCGCTGCACCACGCTGGCGCTCGCCTCCGAGGTGCAGCTGTCCAATGACGCCGACCCGGACAGTCCGGTCGACGGCGACCCAGGCAGATCGACGTCGGTCGGCGGCACCACCGACATCACCAGCGGCGACATCGCGCTCGCGGCGGGGGCGGACACGGTCACCTTCTCCGCGCCGGGCGCCGGCAACACCGGCTGGGTCGAGCTCGAGGCCCTGCTCGCGGCGGGCGCGCCGAACGCCGACCACCTGCAAGGCGACTGGGACGACGACGGCGCGTTCGACGACAACCCCGTGGGCCGCGCCACCTTCGGCATCTACGACGGCAACGACGCCTGGATCCACCTGCGGCGGGTCCCGGACAACGGACCCCGGCGCGCGGGGGGCTTGAGGCCGCGCACAAAACGTCGAATAATCGACGCGCCCGGCCGGGCCTGCCCGGCCATCGGCCGTGACCGCCAGTCCCAGGGAGGGCGACCGGCCGGACACCCAAGGTGCGCAAGCCCATGTCCGAGAACGCCGCCGGGGAAACCGAGGCCAAGCCCGGTCTCCTGCTCGTCGACGACGACCAGCTGATCCGGGACAGCCTGTCCTACATGCTGCGCCCGGACTTCGAGGTCCATCTCGCCGAGACCCGGCGCGAGGCCAACGAGATCCTGCAGCAGCTCTCGCCCGCGCCCGTGCTGGCGCTGGTGGACCTCGGCCTGCCGCCGTACCCGCACCGTCCCGACGAGGGCTTCGCGCTCGTCCCCGAGCTGCTGGCGCACAACCCGCGCATGCGCGTGCTGGCGCTGTCGGGCCAGGACGAGCCGGCCAACCTGCGCCATGCCTTCGCGCTGGGGGCGGCGGACTTCATCGCCAAGCCCTGCGAGCCCGAGCTGCTCAAGTCCCGGCTCAATCACCAGATGATGCTGCTGCACGCCGAGGAGGAGGTGGAGGAGGAGCAGCACGAGGTGGTGCTGTTCGGCGAGAGCCCGGCGCTGGAGGCGCTGCGCGAGCAGATCACCCAGTTCGCCGATGCCCCCTTCCCGGTGCTGATCGAGGGCGAGTCGGGCACCGGCAAGGAGCTGATCGCGCGCCAGCTGCACGACGCCAGCCAGCACGCCTCGCGCCCGTTCCTCGCGGTCAACTGCGCCGCCTTCACCGAGACCCTGCTCGAGGCCCAGCTGTTCGGCCACGCCAAGGGCGCGTTCACCGGCGCGACCCAGGCGCGCGCGGGCTTCTTCGAGGAGGCCGGCGACGGCACGCTGTTCCTCGACGAGATCGGCGAGATGCCGCTCGAGCTGCAGTCGCGGCTGCTGCGCGTGATCGAGTCGGGCGAGTACTACCGCGTCGGCGAGACCCGGCCGCGCCAGGCGACGGCGCGGCTCGTGACCGCGACCAACAAGGACCTCATGGCCGAGGTCGAGGCGCACCGCTTCCGCCAGGACCTCTACTACCGCCTGGGCATCCTGCCGATCCACGTGCCGCCGCTGCGCGAGCGCGGCGACGACCGCCTGCGCCTGCTGGAGCACTTCCAGCAGGTCTACACGGGGACCGTGCCGCCGTTCACGCTCGACGAGGGTGCGCAACGGGACTGGATGGAGTATCCTTTTCCGGGTAACGTACGGGAACTGCGGAATATCGTCATCCGCCTCGGGACCAAGTACCCGGGCCAGACGATCGACGCGGAGTGCCTCGCGGCGGAGCTGGATCCGACGGCGCGGGGCCAGGCGACGGGGCCGGCGGCATACGGAATCATGCCGGACATCCACGCGGCCCGCGCGCGCCTGCAACAGGGAGATTTCGACCTCGACGCGTATCTCGAGGCGGTGGAATGGCGGCTGATCGAGGCCGCCCAGGACCTGAGCGAGGGCAACCTGAGCCGGGCGGCGCAGTTGCTCAACGTCAACCGCACGACGCTCTACAGCAAGATCGAGCGCCTGCGCGAACGCCAGCTCTGAGCGCGCAGGACCGGTGCAGGAAGCACCGTGCTGACACCCACGGAGGGGTGATGACTTGTACCGAGACCACTTCGGGCCCGACCGGCCCACGCATCCTGCTAACGGCCACGCCGCGTGCCCGCGGCGCCGCACGCCCGGCGCAGGGCGGCCGCTACCACGCCCGGCCCACGGCGCTCCTGGCCCTGCCCGTCGCCGGCGCGCTGGCGCTCGCGGCCTGCGCCCCCGCGCGCCCGCCCGGGCCCGCGGCCGGCCACATCAGCGCCGACGACCCGCCGCCCGCGGCGGCGCGGCCCGACCCCGTGCAGGACCCGCCCGCGTCCGCCACCCCCGCGCCCGCGCCCCGCGCCGCAGCCCGTCGCGCACGAGCGCTACACCGTGGCCGTCGACCGCGTGCCCGTGGCCGAGCTGCTGTTCGCGCTGGCGCGCGACGCCGACATCGATGTCGACATCGTCGGCGAGATCACCGGCACGGTGACGCTCAACGCGGTCGACGAGACCCTGCCGCGGCTGCTCGAGCGCATCGCCCTGCAGGCACCGATCCGCTACGAGCTCGGGCCCGGCCACCTGGAGATCACGCACGACGCGCCCTACCTCCAGACCTACCCGGTGCCCTACGTCAACCTCGCGCGCCGCGCCGAGACCTCGATCGAGACCGCGACCCGCATCGGCTCGACCGGCTTCAGCGCCGACGGTGGCGCCGCGGCCGGCGCCCGCGACGGCAACAACTCGAGCACGGTCCTGACCAACGAGAGCGACAACCGCTTCTGGCGCACCCTCGAGCGCAACCTCCGCGCCATCCTGGGCGCAGCGGTCACGGGCAGCGGCGATGCGCCCGGCGCCGAGCGCTACGTGATCGCCAACCGCGAGACCGGCTACGTCACCGTGCGCGCGACCCGCAGGCAGCAGCGCGCGGTGCGCGCCTACATCGAGCGCGTCGTCGCGAGCGCGCGCCGCCAGGTGCTGATCGAGGCGACCGTGGTCGAGGTCGAGCTCGCCGAGGCGCACGAGGCCGGGGTCGACTGGCGCTACCTCTCGAGCCGCGCGGGCGGCGTCGACCTGCTCGAGCAGAACCTGCTCGGCGGTGCGCTGGGCCAGCCCCCGAACGTGCTCGCGCGGATCGCCGATCCGGACGTCGGCCGCGGCGGCGCGATCCAGGCGACCATCCGGGCGCTGTCGACCTTCGGCGACGTGCGCGTCGTCTCGAGCCCCAAGATCATGGCGCTCAACAACCAGATGTCGGTGCTCAAGGTCGTCGACAACCGCGTGTACTTCACCCTCGACGTGAGCCAGGTCACCGACGAGGGCCAGACGCGCACGACCTTCGAGACGCAGGTGAACACGGTCCCGGTCGGCCTCGTGATGACCGTCACGCCCTACGTGGGCGAGGGCCGCGAGGTCGTGCTCAACGTCCGTCCCACCGTGTCGCGCATCCTCGGCTTCGTGCCCGATCCCAACCCCGAGTTCGCCGCCGCCGAGGTCACCAGCGAGGTGCCCGAGATCCAGGTGCGCGAGATGGAGTCGCTGCTGCGCGTCGGCTCCGGCCGGGTGGCGGTGATCGGCGGCCTGATGCAGGACCGCGTCGACGAAACCCGCCGCAGCGTGCCGGGGCTCGGCCGCCTGCCGCTGATCGGGGGCCTGTTCTCGTATCGCAGCCGGGAGGTGGAGAAGACCGAGCTGATCGTGTTCCTGCGCCCGACGGTGATCACCGAGCCGGGCCTGGAGGCGGACCACGCGCGCTTCGGGCGCTACCTGCCGCGGCGTGACACGGGGATGCCGGCCGTGGCCCGGCCGGGGGCGGCGCCGTGATCACCCGGGCGGCCACGGGCCGCGCCGGCGGGCACGCACGGGCAGGCGCCATGGACGCCGGCGCCGCGGCGCCGGGGCCGTCAGCGGCGGCGACGGACGCGCGCGCGCCCCTCGGGCGGCGCCTGGTCGCCGGCGGCATCATCAGTGCCGACCAGCTGCGCATCGCGCTCACCGAGCAGGGCCAGGGCGACGAGGCGCTCGGGCGCATCCTGGTGCGCCTCGGCTTCGTGGCCGAGGCGGTCATGCGCGAGCAGCTGGGCGAGGCCCTCGGCCGGGCCAGCATCGACCTCGACGCGGCCGTGCCGGATGCGGCCGCGCTCGCGCTCGTGCCCGCGGCGCTCGCCCGCCGCCACCGGGTCGTCCCGGTGAGCCTCGACCCCGCCGGGCAACGCCTCGCGCTCGCGATGGCGGACCCGCTCGACCTGGTGACGCTCGATCGCCTGCGCGCGCAGGTCGGCCCCGGCGTCGAGCTCGATCCCCTGCTCGCCGGCGAGGCGGCGGTGGACACGGCCATCGACCGCTTCTACGGCCACGAGCTCTCCGTCGACGGCATCCTGCACGAGATCGAGACCGGCGAGATCGACCACGCGAGCCTGCAGGCGGGCTCCGGGGAGTACAGCCAGCCCCTGGTGCGCCTGGTCGATGCGCTGCTCGCCGACGCGGTCAAGCGCGAGGCCTCGGACATCCACTTCGAGCCCGAGGCGGGCTTCGTGCGCATCCGCTACCGCATCGACGGCGTGCTGCGCCAGGTCCGCAGCCTGCACGCGCGCTTCTGGTCACCGATCGCGGTGCGCCTCAAGGTGATGGCGGGCATGAACATCGCCGAGACGCGGGCGCCGCAGGACGGGCGCACCGAGCTGTCGATCGGCGGGCACGCGATCGACTTCCGCGTCTCCGCCGTGCGCACCACGCACGGCGAGAACATCGTCCTGCGCGTGCTCGACCGCCACAAGGGCATCCGCAACCTGGACGCGCTCGGGCTCGACGAGCGCAACCGCGACGCCCTCGGCGCGATGATGGCGCGCCCCGAGGGGATCATCCTCGTCACCGGCCCCACCGGCAGCGGCAAGACGACGACGCTGTACTCGATGCTCGCGCACCTCAACCGCGAGGGCGTCAACATCGTCACCCTCGAGGACCCGGTCGAGTACCCGCTGCCGCTGGTGCGCCAGAGCGAGGTCAACGAGGCGGCGCGGCTGGACTTCGCCGACGGCATCCGCAGCCTGATGCGCCAGGACCCCGACATCATCCTGGTCGGCGAGATCCGCGACGAGGCGACGGCCACGATGGCGCTGCGCGCGGCGATGACCGGCCACCAGGTCTACGCGACCCTGCATACCGGCTCCGCGCTGGGCGTCGTCCCGCGGCTGCTCGACATCGGCGTCCTGCCCGACCTGCTCGCGGGGCACGTGATCGGGGCGCTCGGCCAGCGCCTGGTGCGCCGCCTCTGCCCCCGCTGCAAGACCAGCCGCCGCCCGGACGAGCGCGAGCGGCGCCTGCTGGCGCTGGACCCGGACACCACGGCCCGGCCGTGCCACCCGGTGGGCTGCCAGGCGTGCGACGGCCAGGGATTCCGCGGGCGCCTGCCGCTGGTGGAGGTGCTGCGCTTCGACGCCGAGCTCGACGAGCGCATCGCGCGGCGCGCCACGCGGCGGGAGATCCGCGAGGCCGCGCGCGCCCGCGGCTTCGTGCCGCTGGCGGCGGACGGCGTGCGCCGCGTGCTGGCGGGCGAGACCTCGCTCGCCGAGGTCGCCCGGGTCGTCGACCTCGGCGGCGGGGCCTGAGGGCGGGCCGGTGGAATCGTTCCGCTACCGGGCCGTCGATGCCGGCGGCCGGCGCGTGACCGGCGCCATGGCCGCGGTCAACACGGCCGACCTGGAGCTGCGCCTGGCGCGCCTCGGCCTGGACCTCGTGCGCTGCCGCGCCCGCGGGCGCGGTGTGCCGACCCTGCGCCGGCGGCGCGTGCCGCGCGCCGAGCTGATCCATTTCACGTTCCACCTCGAGCAGCTGCTCGGGGCGGGCGTGCCGCTGGTCGAGGCGCTCTCGGACCTGGCCACGGGCATCGACGACCCGTCGCTGCGCGACGTCGTCGCCGCGCTCGTCGAGGCCATCGAGGGCGGGCAGACGCTGTCGCAGGCGCTGGCCGGCTTCCCCGGCGTGTTCGGCGGCGTCTACGTGGCCATGGTGCGCGTCGGCGAGCAGAGCGGTCGCCTCGCCGAGATCCTGCGCAACCTCACCGACATGCTGCGCCGGCAGGAAGAGATGATCGCCGATGCCCGGCGCATCATGGTGTATCCCGCCATCGTGCTCGCGGTCGTCGGCGCGGTGATCGTGTTCCTGATGATCTACCTGGTGCCCGCGCTCACGGACTTCCTCGGGTCGATGGGCGCGGCGCTGCCGCTGCACACGCGCGCCCTGATCGCGACCTCGCGCTTCCTGGTGCACTGGTGGTGGCTGTTGCTGCTGCTGGTGGCCGCGCTGCCGCTGGCGCTGCGTTGGCTCGTGCGCCGCAGCCCGCGCTGGCGCTACCGCTGGGACCGGCTGCGCCTGCGCGTGTGGCTGTTCGGGGCGCTCGGGCGCAAGGTCCGCCTGGCGCGCTTCGCGCAGTGCCTCGCGCTGATGTACGCCTCGGGCATGCCGGTGCTCGATGCGCTGCGGCTGTGCGGCACGCTGATGGACAACACCGTCCTCGAGCACGCGATCGACCGCGGCCGCGAGCGCATCGCCGCGGGCGAGACCATCAGCCAGGCGTTCGCCGGCGTCGGCCTGTTCCCGCCCCTGGTGGTGCGCATGATGCGGGTCGGCGAGACCAGCGGCGCGCTGGACGAGGCGCTGCACAACGTCGGCGCGTTCTACGCGCGCGAGGTGCGTGACGCCATCGAGCATCTCCAGCCCGCGATCCAGCCGCTGCTCACCGTGATCCTGGGCGCCCTGGTCGCCTGGATCATGCTCTCGGTGGTCGGTCCCCTCTACGACACCATCGGCACGCTGGACTACTGACGTGCGCCGCCTGCTGCTCTATCCCGGCCATCGCGTGCTCGCCTTCGAGTGGCACCGCGGGCGCTGCCGCCCGGCCGGCGCCTTCGAGCCCGACGCGCCCGGGCGCGAGGCCCTGCGCCGGTGGCTCGACGCGGCGCCGCGCGTGCCGCTGCGGCTGCTCGTCGACGTCCTCGACGAGGAGTTCCACCTCGAGCGCGTGCCGCACGTCAGCGGCCGCGACCGCGCCGCGCTCCTGCGCCGCAGCGCGGAGCGCCACCTGCGCGACACCGAGCTCCGCCACGTCGTGGTGCAGGGGCGCGACCCCGACGGGCGGCGCGACGACCGCGTGCTGATCGCCGGGCTGACCCGTCCGGAGGGCCTGCGGGCCTGGCTCGGGGTCATCGGCGAGGCCGGTGCCCCGCTCGCCGGCATCCACTCGCTGCCGCTGGTCGGCGAACGCCTGCTGCCCGCGCTGGGCGCCGCGCGCACGCCGCGGGCGCTGGTGCTCAGCCAGCACGCGCCGGCGCTGCTGCGCCAGTCCTACTACGAGCACGGGCACCTGAAGCTCTCGCGCCTGGTGTCGCTGCAGGACCCCGGCCCCGGGGGCACCGCCGCGGCCGCGCGGCGCGAGCTCGAGCAGGCGCTGCGCTTCCTCGAGGCCCAGCGCTTCCGCCGCGCCGGCGAGCCCCTCGAGGTGCTCGCGCTGGTGGCGGGGGATGCGCCGCCGTCGTGGTGCGAGGGCCTCGCCGGTGGCGACGGCGTGCGCCTGCGGCGCGTGCCACTCGAGCGCGTGGCGCGCGCGCTCGGGGCCGACCCGGAGGTCGACGCCGCCGGCGCCGGCCTGCTCTTCGCGCAGGCACTGCTGCGCCGGCGCCGGGCCGGCAACCACTACGCGCCCGCGCGCCTGCGCCGGGCCTTCTTCGTCCTGCGCGCCCGCCGGCGCTCGCGCTGGCGGCCGTGCTGCTGGTGCTCGCGAGCGGCGCCGCGGCCGGCGGCGCCTGGCTGCAGGCCGCTGCCTACGGCGACGACGCCGCGCGGGCCCGCGCGCATACGGCGGCGCTCGCCGGGCGCGCGGGCGCGCCCGCGGGTGCGCCGACGGGGCCGGCGCACCGGGGCGCCGACGTGCGCCGTGCCGTCGAGCTGCTCGGCACGCTCGCCGCGGGCCTGCCGCGCGATCCCCGCCCCGCGCTCGCGGCGCTCGGGCGGGTCCTGGCGGCGCACCCGCGCGTGCGCCTGCGGCGCCTGGACTGGCGGATCGCCCCGCGCGCCGGGCACGACCCCGGGCATGGCGCCGGCCACGACCCGGGCCGCAGCGGCGCCGCGCTGGCCGCGCGCGCGCTCGCCGGCCGCGCCGTCGTGCCCGAGCTGGTGGTGGCGGGCGAGCTGATGGACGTCGCCGGCGACTACCGCGGTGGGGTCGAGCGCTTCGACGCGTTCCTGGCCGCCCTGCGCGCGGAGGGCGCATTCGCCGCGCCCGAGGTGCTCGCGGCGCCGTTCGCGCTCGACCCCGCGACCGGCATCACCGGCGACAGCGGTACCGCCGGCGGCGGGCCGCCGGGGCAGGCCGCATTCCGCTTGCGCCTGCAGGGGGATCCCGATGACGGCGCCTGAGCTCGACCTGCGCCCGCTGGTCCTGCCCGGCCTGGCCGTGGTCATGGCGGCGGGCCTGCTGGGGCTGACCGTGGCGCTGGCCGACGCCCGCATCGAGCAGCACGCGCGGGCCCTCGAGCGCGCGCGTGCCGGGCTCGCCGAGGCGAGCCGGCGCCAGCGCGAGGCGAGCCGGGAGCAGGCGCTGCACGCGCGCTACGCGCAGCGCTTCCGGCAGATGCAGCGCCGCGCCTGGATCGGCGGCGGCCGGCGCCTGCGCTGGATCGAGACGCTGCAGCGGGTCAATGGCGAGCTGCTCCTGCCCAGGCTGCGCTACGAGATCGGGGCCCGCCGGGCGCTGGTGCCCGCCGGCGCCGACCTCGGCGATGGTCGCCTGCGCCTCTACCACACGCCCATGACCCTCACCCTCGGGGCGCTGCACGAGGGTGACCTGCTGGCCGTGCTCGACGCGCTGGCGGCGAGCGGTGGCGGGGTCCCGGCGCTCGCGCGCTGCGGTCTCGCGCGAGCGCCGGGGCGGGCGCGCACCCGCTTCCGCGCCGGCAGCGCCAACCTCGACATCGCCTGCGTCCTGCACTGGTACGCCCTGGAGCTCGTCGACCCCGCGGAGGCGGCACCATGAGCCCCGGCCGCGCCCGGGCGGGCCTCGCGCTGCTGCTGTTGTCGCCGGCGTGGGTGGCCGCGGGCGCGCTCGAGGGCGCGCGCCTGTTCACGACCGCGCCCGAGCGCGCCCGTCTCGAGCGCCTGCGCGCGGGCACCGTGGACGGCGACGCCGCCGCGCCGGCCCCGGCGGCGGGCGGCGCCACGGCGATCACCGGCGAGCGCGCAGCGCCCGCGGACCGGGCGCCGGCGCCGAGCCTGCGCCTGCGCGGGATCGTGCGCCGCAGCGACGGCCCGGCGGCCGCCTGGGTCAACGACGCCAGCACGCTCGAGCGCGGGCGGGCTGCCGGCGGGATTGCGCCTGCGCCCGGCGGCGATGCGCACGCGGGCGTCGAGCTCGTCCTCCCGGACGGCCGCGCGGTCCGCCTCGAGCCCGGCCAGAGCTGCGACCCGGCGAGCGGCCGGGTGACGGACGCGCACGGGGCGGGCGATGAGCGCCCAGCGCGGCTCGGGCCTGCTCCTGCTGCTGGTGGTGCTGGTCGCCGGCGCCGCGCTCTATCTCGCCGCGCGCGACCCCGGCGCGGCGCGCCGCGCCGAGCGCGCGGCCGCGGCCAGCGCGGCCCTGGCCGCGGCCCGCGAGACGCTGCTGGCGCGCGCGCTGGTCGACCGCAACCGGCCCGGCAGCCTGCCGTGCGCGGCCCCGGACGCCGGCGGCTCGGGCAGCTTCCACGGCAACGACTGCGACGCGGACACGGGGCGCTTCCCGTTTCGCACGCTCGAGACGCGCCCGCTGCGCGACGGCGGCGGCGCCCTGCTGTGGTACGGGCTCGACCCGGCGCTGCGCGATCGCGCCACCCAGGAGCCGATCAACCCGCAGGCGCGGCAGGGCGCGCTGAGCCTCGACGGTGTCGGTCACTACGCCGCCGTCGTGGTGGCACCGGGCGAGGCACGCCCCGGCCAGTCGCGGGCGCGCGGCACGCGCGCGGACTACCTCGACGGCATCAACGCGGCCGGGACGGACTTCGCCGACTGCAGCGCCGACGGCCGCTGCAACGATATCGTCCGGGGCATCTCCGTCGACGCGCTGTTCGCCGACGTGCAGCGACGCGTCGTCGCCGAGGTCGCACGCGCGCTCGTCGAGCTGTGGGCGTCCAGCGATCGCGACCCGCGGCGCCGCTACCTGCCGTACGCGGCGGCCCTGGGCGCGCGCGAGTGCGCGCGCGGGCGCGCGCTCGGCGCGATCGCCACGCGCGACGTCGACGGCGACTGCGGCCGCGCGGTGCTCGCCGCCGCCGACCTGCCGCGGTGGCTGCGCGCCAACGACTGGCTCGACCTGGTCGTCTGATCACGTCGACCCGGCCTGCACCGAGGCCGAGCGACGCTGCGACGCCGCGGCCATGGCGCTCGGCGAGCGTCGCGGCCTGGCCGCGGTCGTGGCCGCGGCCGGCAGGCCCTGGCCCGGGCAGGCGCGCCCGGGCGCCCGGCTCGCCGATTACCTCGAGGCCCCCGCCAATGCCGACGGCGACGCCAGCTATGTCGAGCGCGCGCCCGGCACCGACGCCAACGACGTCCTGGCGCGGGGTCGCGCTGCCATGAGCGCGCGGCGCCAGTGCGGCTTCTCGCTGGTCGAGCTCGCCGTGGTCCTGGTGATCATCGGCCTGCTGCTGCGCGGCGGCATCGCCGCGCTCGACGCGGGCATGGAGCAGGCGCGCCGCGCCGAGCAGCGCCGCCAGCTCGAGCACGTGCGCAGCGCGCTCTACGGCTTCGCCATGAGCCGCGGGCGCCTGCCGTGCGCCGACCGCGAGCCGCGCGACGGCCGCGAGGACTACCGCCGCGGGCGCTGCGAGGCCGGCGCCGGCCACGGCGCGCTGCCCTGGGTGACGCTGGGGGTGGGCCGGCGCGACGCCTGGGGGCACCCGCTCTACTACTCGGTCGCGGCGAACCCGGGCGGCAACCTCGAGGACTTCGCGGATGCCCCCGCGGCGCCCGGCGCGAGCAGCTTCGGGCTCGCGGACGCGGGCAACCGCGACGTCGCCAACGGCGCCGGCGAGCTGCTCGCCGAGGACGTGCCGGCGGTGGTCGTGTCGTTCGGGCCGCAGGGCGGGCAGCTGTGGACCGCCGGCGGCTTCCAGTGCCCGGCCGGGGCCGGCCTGTCCGCCGACGAGCGCGAGAACTGCGACGGCGACCAGACCTTCGTCGATGCCGGCTACCGCGTCGCGGGGGATGCGGCCGGGCGCTTCGACGACATGCTCACCTGGGTGCCGGGGGCGGTGCTCAAGGCGCGCATGGTCGATGCCGGTCGGCTGCCCTGACATGGCGATCCCGGTGCCAACGACGGTCGCGCCCCGGCGCGCGGGCGACCGCCGGCGCGCCGTGCACGGCTTCTCCCTGGTCGAGAGCGCCGTGGTGCTCGTGATCGTCGGGCTCGCCCTGGCGGCCGTGCTCCAGGGCCGCGAGCTGATCGCCGGCGCCGAGTACAGGGCGCTGCGACACCAGCTGGGCGAGCAGCGTGACGCCTTCCATGCGTTCCGCGAGCGCTACCACGCGCTGCCGGGGGATTTCGCCGCTGCCCGCGCCCGCCTCGGGGTCGCGCCCGGCAACGGCGACGGCATCATCGGGGCGGGCGCCGCCTGCGCCGGCGCCGGCGACGAGAGCTGTCGCGCCTGGCAGCACCTGCGCGCCGCCGGCCTGCTCGCCGGCGACCCGCGGCCGCCGGCGGGACGCGCGCCCGGCCCATCCCTACGCCGGCGTGGTGGCCGGCTTCTTCACCGGCGACGCGGGCAACGGGCGCTTCGGGCACAAGCTCGCGATCGCCGGCGTGCCGGTCGCGGTGGCCGCCCGGCTCGACCGCGACGCGGACGACGGACGCTGCGACGCCGGGCGCGTCGCGGCGCTCGATGCGGCTCGCTGCGACGGCGACGACTGGCCGCCCGTACCCGCCACGGTCGACATCGTCCATGCGCCCTGAGCCGTCGCCCCGCGCCGCCCGCGAGCTACGCGCCGCCGGCCGCGGCCTGCGCGTCGTCCGCGCCTTCCCCGGCCGGCGCCGGGCCCTGCAGCAGGAAGCACACGCTGCCGGGCTCGTTGTGCTCCAGGCGCAGCTGGTAGCCCAGGTGCGCCGCGAGGCGCGCGCACTGGTAGAGCCCGACGCCGAGGCCCTGGCGCGAGTTGACCGCGCTGCCGAAGAGATCGCCGGCGAGCTCGTCCGGCACGCGCTCACCGCTGTCGCAGATGCGCAGGGCGGCGCGGTCGCCGCCGGCGAGCAGGTAGACCCGGACCGTGAGGTCGCGTTGCGCTGCCCGCTTGTAGCGCGCGTTCTCCAGCAGGTTCTCGGCCACCGTGTCGAACAGCTCGTGCGGCACGCGGGCGCCCGCCGCCACGTGCTGCTCGAATTCCACGTCCGTGTAGCGCGAGCGCAGCGCGTCGAGCCACTCGCTGGCGTCCATCGACGCCTCCGGGCGTGCCTGGTCGGGGTCGCGCAGCTTCTCGAGCGTCGACTGCAGCCGCTGGTTGATGTGCGGCAGCTGCCGCTGCACCAGCTCGAGGGCGTCCTCCGCCTGGCGCGGTCCGCTGGCGCTGACCGCGGCGGCGAGCGAGTGCAGCGATTGCAGCAGGTTCTTGATGTCGTGCGTCAGGCGCGCGCCGGTCTCGTGCACTGCGCGTACCTTCTCCTGGTTGCGCAGCTCGGCCTCGTGCAGGCGCGACAGGTAGAGCTCCTGCACGAGGCGGGCGAGCAGCTGGATGTGCAGGCGCAACGCCGGCCCCGGCTCGCGCTGCGTGTAGACGAGCAGCGGCGCCGTGTCGTCGTGGGCCTCGGTGACGTGGCGCGTGCGCTCGCCCTTGAGCACGGGGCCGGCGGGACCGCGCGCCTCCACGCCGGCGACCCAGTCCAGGTCGCTCATCGACGCCAGCGCCTGGTCGAGGTAGCTGCCGGGCTCGAGCCCGCGGGCGGCGGGGCCCGAGAGGCTGACCAGGTAGTGCTCGAAGGGCGTGCCGAGGTTGAGCAGGTAGCGGTTCCACAGCACCTGGAACATGGTGTGGCTCGCCCTGCGTCGCCAGACCCAGTTCACCCCCAGGGTGGTGACGCTGACGAACAGCAACGACTGGATCAGTGCGAGCGGATAGGGGTTGCCGCTGCGGTAGGTCCAGAGGGCGGCGCCGGCCGCGAGCACCAGCGCCAGCAGCGTGATCGCCAGCGTGCGCAGGTAGTCGAAGCGCTCGCCGAACCCCGGCAGCGGGCCCGCGCGCACGAACAGCAGCGCCACCGGGATCAGGCCGGCCGCGTCGACCATCCACCCGAGCGCCGATTCGCGGGCCGCGTCGAACTGGAACAGCGGCGGCGTGACCCCGGCGAGCAGCGCCACCAGGAGATAGACGATCACCAGCCACTGGACCACCTGGTCGCGGCGCGGCAGCGTCAGCTCGCCACCGATCACGCCCACGAGGAGCAGCAGCCACACCGCCAGCGGGAGCCAGCCCGACCACAGGACGAATGCCGCCGCCACCAGCACCGTCAGCAGGCCCCCGCGGTAGCTCATTGCCCGGTCCGAGCCCTGGAACAGGGGTTGCCACGCGAGCACCAGCGCGAAGTGGCACAGGACCAGCGGGTTCCGCAGCGCGTCGTCGGGCGGGAGCATCAGGGCCGCCTGCAGCGCGAGCAGCGCCAGCCCGAGGAGCCGGTGGCGGTGGTGGGCCTGGTCGATCCAGCGGCGCAAGAGGTCGTCCCGGGGCGGCGGGTGCGCGCCAGCGTAGACAAACCCCCGCCCCGGCACAACGCGGCGCCCGCCGCGGCGAGGCGCCGGCAGCTGGTCGCCAGGCGGTGCAGGCGACCGATCGAGGACTTCTCAGGGAGGAGAGGGCAATGACGAAACGAGCGCAGTACGGGTTCACCCTGGTCGAGATCGCGGTGGTGCTGGTGATCATCGGCCTGCTGCTCGGCGGCGTGCTCAAGGGCCAGGAGCTGATCGCCAGCGCCCGCGTGCGCCATCTCGCGGACCAGCGCGCGGCGATCGAGGCGGCCTTCCACGGCTTCCGCGATCGCTACCGCGCCGTGCCCGGGGACATGCCGCGCAGCGACGCGGACCACGCCATCGGGGCCGGGGTCACCAGCGGCGGCAACGGCAACGGCCGCGTCGACGCGCACTGGGCCGAGGTCAACGCGGCCTGGGAGCACCTGTCCAGGGCCGGGTTCATCCAGGGCAGCTACCCGGGGGCGGCGCAGGCATCCACGGGCCGCACGGCGCCCACCAACGTGTTCGGCGGTGTGCTCGTACTCGCGCACGACGACGGCTATGCGGGGGCCGAGGCCACCCGGCGGCGGCTGCTGCACCTGGGCCGCAACGTCCCGGCGGCGGTCGCGCGCGAGCTCGACGTCAAGATCGACGACGGGCGCCCCGCCACGGGCCGGCTGCGCAATGCCGCGACCCGCGGCTCGCCGCTCGGCGAGGCGGGCCAGTCCGCGCCGGGCTGCACGCGCACCGGCGAGGACGGCACCGAGATCTGGGACGTCGACGCCGACGTGCAGGACTGCAATCCCACGTATCTCTTCTGACACGTTCGGCCCGGTACTTGCTGGAAACGGGCCATATGAACAGCCCGGCGATCGAGTTCGACGCGGTGTTCCGGCGGCTCGGCGGGCGCGACGTGCTCGCCGGCGTCGACCTATGCGTGGCGCCCGGGGAGACCGTGGCGCTGGTCGGGGACGGCGGCGCCGGCAAGTCGACGCTGATCCGCGCGCTGCTCGACCTGCACGCGATCGACCGCGGCCGCATCCGTCTCGGGGGGCGCGCGCACACCGAGCGCCGCGCGCGCGAGCGCCTGGCGTACCTGCCGGAACGCTTCCAGCCGCCGTACTACCTCCACGGGCACGGCTTCATCGAGTACATGCTCGCGCTCTACGGCGTGCGCCGGGCGGACGCGCCCGTCGGCACGACCTGCGCCCGCCTGGGTCTCGACGACGAGCTGCTCGGGCGCTCGGTGCGGACCTACCCGCCCGACACGGGCCAGCTGCTGGGGCTCGCCGCCTGCCTGCTCTCGCGGCGCCCGTTGCTGGTGCTCGACGATCCCATGAGGGCGCTCGATGCGGACGCCCGCCTGCGTCTGCGCGAGGCGCTCGCGGGGTACCGCGCGGCGGGCGCGACCACGTTGCTCACGAGCCGCGCCGTGGCCGACGCCGGGGCCCTCGCCGACCGCGTCGCGATCCTGCACCAGGGCCGCATCGTCGCCGACGCGTCCCCGGCGGAGCTGCCGGCGCGCCTCGGCACGCACGACCTCGAGTCCGCCTTCGCCGCGGCGGTCGCGGAGCGGGGGCGAGCGGTTGGCCGGACTAGGCTGAGGGAGAGGCCAGCGCCCAGCGCCGAGCGCCACGAGGCAGCAGGGCCGAAGGGCGAAGGGCGAAGGGCGAAGGGCGAAGGGCGAAGGGCGAAGGGCGAAGGGCCAAGGGCTGAAGGGCCGGAGGGCGGCGGAAGAGGAACCGAGGGCCCAGGGAAAGGGCCCAGGGGAAAGGGCCCGGGAAGGGACGTAGGCGCGTTTCGGCCGCAGGCCGACGCGCGCGTGGGTGCGAACGAACGGCCCGCGCGCGTTCGCTTCGCGAAGACGCCGCCGCGTCCGACCGGGCGCGGTTCGCAAGGGAAGGGCCCAGGGATAAAGGGTCCGCAGCACGGCCCTCGGCAACCATCCCGGGGCCCTCGGCCGCTTCCTCGCCCTCGGCCCTCGGCCCTTTCCCTGGGCCCTGGGCCCTCTACGCCTCGATCCCCAGCTCCCGGATCTTGCGCGTGAGCGTGTTGCGCCCCCAGCCGAGCAGGCGCGCGGCCTCCTGGCGGCGGCCGCCGGTGTGGCGCAGGGCGAGCTCGACCAGCGTGCGCTCGAGGCGCTCCCCGGCGCTGTCGGCGATCCCGGTCTCGCCGGCCTCGAGCGCCGCGCGGGCCCAGCGGCGCAGCCCCGCCTCCCAGTCGTTGCCCCCGCCCTCGTCCGGGCCGCCGCGCAGCTCCGCCGGCAGGTCCGCGAGCCGGACCTGGTGGCCCGCCGACATGACCGTGAGCCAGCGGCAGAGGTTCTCGAGCTGGCGCACGTTGCCCGGCCAGTCCAGCGCCATCAGGCGCTGCTCCACCTCGCCGGAGAGGCGCTTGCGCTCGACGCCGAGCTCGCGCGCGGCCCGCTCGAGGAAGCGCGCCGCGAGCAGCGGCACGTCCTCCTGGCGCTCGCGCAGCGCCGGCACCGGCAGGCGCACCACGTTGAGACGGTGGAACAGGTCCTCGCGGAAGTCGCCGCGCGCCACCCGCGCCTCCAGGTCCTGGTGGGTCGCGGCGATGATGCGCACGTCGACGCGCACCGGCGCGGCGCCCCCGACGCGATAGAACATGCCCTCGGACAGCACGCGCAGCAGCCGCGTCTGCAGCTCCGCCGGCATGTCGCCGATCTCGTCGAGGAACAGCGTGCCGCCGTCGGCCTGCTCGAAGCGCCCCTGGCGGCGCGACTCGGCGCCGGTGAAGGCGCCCTTCTCGTGGCCGAACAGCTCCGACTCGAGCAGGTCGCGCGGGATCGCCGCCATGTTGAGCGCGACGAACGGACCCTGCGCGCGCGGGCTGTGGCGGTGCAGCGCCTGCGCCACCAGCTCCTTGCCCGTGCCCGACTCGCCCGTGACCAGCACCGTGATGGGGGCGCGCGCGAGCCGCCCGATGGCCCGGAACAGCTCCTGCATCGCCGGCGCCCGGCCGACGAGCTCCGCGCCGCCGTCGCCGGGCGCCGGTGCCGGCTCGGCTGCGCCCGCCTCGCAGGCGCGGCGGATCACGTCGACCGCCTCGTCGATGTCGAAGGGCTTGGCGAGGTACTCGAAGGCGCCGCCCTCGAAGGCGGCCACGGTCGTGTCGAGATCCGAGTGGGCCGTCATCACCACGACCGGCAGCCCGGGGTGCTCGCGGCGGATGCGCGCGGCCACCGAGATCCCGTCGGTCCCCGGCATGCGCACGTCGATGACGATGACGTCCGGGGCGCGTCGTCCGAGCGCGGCGAGCACGCTGTCGCCTTCCTCGAACAGCTCGGGCTCGAGGCCGGCGCCGCGCAGCGCGCGCTCGAGCACCCAGAGCATCGACGGATCGTCGTCGACCACCCAGACCCGGTGCGCGTCAGCCATCCGGGGCCTCCAGTGGCACGAGCATGCGGAACACGGTGCCCTCGGCGGTGCTGTCGCACTCGATCAGGCCGCCGTGGCGGCCGACCAGGGACTGCGCGATCGTCAGCCCGAGTCCGCTGCCCTCGGCACGCCCGCTGACCATCGGCTGGAACAGCGTCTCGAGCAGCTCGGGGGGCACCCCCGGGCCATCGTCGGCGACCTCGATCACGGCCACGAGGCGATGGCGCACGTGACGCACCGTGTACTGGCGCAGGGTGCGCGTGCGCACGGCGACGGTGCCGTGCCCCCCGACGGCCTGCAGCGCGTTGCGCCCGAGGTTGAGCAGCGCCTGCACGAGCTGGTCGCGGTCGGCGCCGAGCTCGGGGATGCTCGGGTCGTATTCGGTGGCGATGGCGACCCCGGGAGCGGCCTCCGCGCGCAGCAGCTGCACCACGTGCTCGGTGATCTCGTGGAGGTTCAGCCGCGCGCGCCGCGGCGGGCCCACGGGGCCCACCATGCGCTCGACGAGGTCGCGCATGCGATCGACCTCGCGCACGATCACGCCGGTGTACTCGCGCAGCGCCGGCTCCGAGAGCTCGCGCTCGAGCAGCTGGGCCGCGCCGCGCAGGCCGGCGAGCGGGTTGCGGATCTCGTGCGCGACGCCGCGCAGCAGGCGGCGGCTGGCCTCCTCCTGCGCGCGCAGGCTCTCCTCGCGCGCGATGCGCAGGTGGCGGTCGACGGGCACGAGCTCGATCACCGCCAGCGGTGAGCCGCCCGCCGGCGGCAGCCAGGGCGTGACCGAGGCGTCGACCAGGCGCGGGCTCTCGGCGTGCGGTGGCGTGAGCCCCACCTCGCGCACGGTGAAGCCGCAGTCGCTGCCGACGGCCGCGGTCACCTGGCGCAGCCATTCCGGGTCCACGCCGACGGCATCATCGAGCGGCGCGCCCAGGATGCGCCGCCGGCTGCACCCGAGCAGCTCCTCGGCGGCCGCGTTGACGTATTGCACGCGGCCGTCGGCGTCGAGCACGCAGACTGCCTCGGCCAGGGCCTCGGCGAGCGCGGCGGGCGGGCCGTCGTCCGGCCCGGTGGGGAGGGGCGCGCCATTTGCACCATCATAGTGCAGCGCGCCGGGGGTTGTCCTCACCGGGCGTCGCGCCCCGGCGCGGGCGCGTCAGTCGTTGCCGAGCGCGGCGCGCAGCAGCACGAAGTCGACCGGCTCCGAGGTCACGATCGCCCGGCCCGAGGCGTCGACCACGCGCGCACGCACGGTGTGCGGGCCGCGATCCACCGGGCTGACGCTCACCTGGAGCTTGCTGCCGCTGCCGCGGACCTCGCCGTCGAGCAGGATCTGGACCTCGTGCCCCGGGCGCAGCGCCGCCTCCGCGGGCGCCAGCGCCACCCGGAAGGGCACGATGCCGCCGTTGTGGCGCACCGCCTGGTCGGCGGGCGGGTAGGTCACGGCGATGCCCCCGTAGGGCGGCGCATCGTCCGGCCGCGCCGCGCTGTCCGGCTGCCCGTCCTGCTGCTGCCGCGCCGCCGGGTCCGGATCCGTCTCGGTCGCCGGCACGGTCGCGAGCGGGTCGAGCTTCACCGGCTCCGCGTCGTCGCTCGGCGGGTCGTCGGTGAACAGCGGATTGCCCTCGTCGTCGGTCGAGCGGTAGATCTTCTCGGCCGCCGCGGTGGCCGGCAGCAGGAGCAGCAGCAGGATCAGCGTGCGCATGGCGCCATGCTACTGCCCGCGGGCGGTGCGAGGCCATATGCAGCGGGGTCCTGCGCGGGCGCCTTGCTGGGAGGCTTGCGGCCATCGGGAAGTCACGAAGCGCGTGTCGAAAGGGCGCGGCACCCCTCGCGGGCGCCGCGCGCGCCGCCTCAGACGCTGTAGTACATGTCGAACTCGACCGGGTGGGTGGTCATGCGCAGGCGCGTGACCTCCTCCATCTTGAGCTCGATGTAGCCGTCGATGGCATCGTCGGTGAACACACCGCCCTGCTTGAGGAACTCGCGGTCCTGGTCGAGCGCCTCGAGCGCCTCCTCCAGCGAGGCCGCCACGTGCGGGATGGCCTTCTCCTCCTCCGGCGGCAGGTCGTAGAGGTCCTTGTCCATCGCGTCGCCGGGATGGATCCGGTTCTGGATGCCGTCGAGGCCGGCCATCATCAGCGCCGCGAAGCACAGGTACGGGTTGCCCGTGGGGTCCGGGAAGCGCACCTCGACGCGCTTCGCCTTGGCCGAGGCCTCGAACGGCACGCGGATGGACGCCGAGCGGTTGCGCGCCGAGTAGGCCAGCAGCACCGGGGCCTCGAAGCCGGGCACCAGGCGCTTGTAGCTGTTGGTCGAGGCGTTGGTGAAGGCGTTCAGCGCCTTGGCGTGCTTGATGATGCCGCCGATGTAGTACAGCGCCGTCTCGGAGAGGCCGCCGTAGCCGTCGCCGGCGAACATGTTGGTGCCGTCCTTCGCCAGCGACATGTGCACGTGCATGCCGCTGCCGTTGTCGCCGACCAGCGGCTTGGGCATGAAGGTCGCCGTCTTGCCGAAGGCGTGCGCGACGTTCATGACCACGTACTTGAGGATCTGCAGCTCGTCGGCCTTGCGCACCAGCTCGTTGAACTTCGTGCCGATCTCGCACTGGCCGGCGGTGGCGACCTCGTGGTGGTGCACCTCGGGGATCAGGCCCATCTCCTCCAGGGTGAGGCACATCTGCGCGCGCAGGTCGTGCAGCGAGTCCACCGGCGGCACCGGGAAGTAGCCGCCCTTGACGGACGGGCGGTGACCGATGTTGCCGTCCTCGTAGATCCTCTCGGCGTTCCAGGACGACTCCTCCGAGTCCACCTTGTAGAACGCGCCCGAGATGTCGGCGCCCCAGCGCACGTCGTCGAGCACGAAGAATTCGGGCTCGGGACCGAAGAAGCGCCGTATCCGCGATGCCGGTGGACTGCAGGTAGGCCTCGGCGCGCGCTCGGCGATCGAGCGCGGGTCGCGCTCGTAGCCCTGCATCGTGGTGGGCTCGACGATGTCGCAGCGGATGTTGAGCGTCGGCTCGTCGGTGAACGGGTCGAGCACGGCCGTTGCCGGGTCGGGCTTGAGGAGCATGTCGGACTCCTGGATGCCCTTCCAGCCGTGGATCGACGAGCCGTCGAACATCTTGCCGCGCTCGAGCGCGTCCTCGTCGATCGCGCTGGCCGGCAGCGTGACGTGCTGCTCCTTGCCGCGCGGGTCGGTGAAGCGCAGGTCGACGAAGCGGACGCCCTCCTGCTTGATGGTGCTCAATACGTCGCTAACGGACATCGGGTGGCTCCTGATGGTTGTCGCTCGTTGCATGTGCGGGTCGACGGGGTGGCAGGGAGGCAGTAAGCGTGCCACCTCGCCCGCGGCCCGAAAAATCCTTCATGTTCAGTAACCTGGCTCCTCGAATGGGATTGCGCTTCGCACCGTGTCGGTGCAGCCGCGGCCGCCCCCTGCACTATATTGGCGCAGCGCGCTCGAGCACGCTCACCGCGCCCACCTCCGGCTCGGCCGCGGCGGCCGCGCGCAGCGCCTCGGCCTCCGCCGCGGCGTCGACCCCGGCCGGCGCCGGCGCCAGGGTCACGCTCAGGTGCACCCGCCCGCCGAGGTAGTGCAGCGTCAGGCTCTCGATCCGGCCCATCGCCGCGAGCCCGGTCCAGCGCCGCCACAGCCGGCCCACGACCTCGGTGCGCAGCGGCAGCGTGTTCGACGGGCCGCCGTCGGTGTCCTCCTCGGGGTCGACGTGGACCATGACGTCGCCGAGGCGCGCCTGGCGGTGCAGCAGCGCCAGGCGCACGGCCTCCGCGATGCGGTGGCCCTCGGAAACGCTGATGCGCGGGCCGACCTGGATGTGCAGGTCGAGCAGCGCGCTGTGGCCCATCCAGCGCGAGCGCAGCGTGTGCACCTGCTTGACGCCGTCGACCGCGTGCGCCTCGCGGCGCAGGTCGTCGAGCGAGGCATCGTCGAGGCCGGTGTCGACGAGCTCGCGCAGGCTCTGCCACACGAGGTCCCAGCCGACCTTGGCGACCATGACGGCGACGACGATCGCGGCGAGCGCGTCGAGCGTGGCGACGCCGTAGAGGGTGCCGCCGATGCCGACCGCCACCACCACCGAGGAGAGCGCGTCGGAGCGGTGATGCCAGGCGTTGGCCTCGAGCAGGCGCGAGCGGATGCGCCGGGCGACGCGCCGGGTATGGCGGAACAGCGCCTCCTTGGCCGCGACCGAGCCCAGCGCGATGGCCAGCGCGACGCACGCCGGGCGATCGGCGATTGCCGGCGGCCCGGCCAGCGAGCGCACGGCGTTGTGCCCGAGGAAGACCGCCGCGGTCGCCAGCAGCACGATGCCGACCAGCACCGTCGCGGCGGTCTCGATGCGGCCGTGGCCGTAGGGATGATCGGCGTCGGCCTCCCGGGCCGCGTGGCGCGCGGCCAGCAGCACCACCGCGTCGCTGACGAGGTCGGAGATCGAGTGCACGCCGTCGGCCACGAGCCCCTGGGACTGCCCGAGGACGCCGGCGACGATCTTGACCGCGGCCAGCGCCAGGTTCGCGCCGATGCCGATCCAGGTGATGCGGCGCGTGTCCCGGTAGCGGCTGTCGGCGTCGTCGACGCCGAGCACCCCGTGGCCGCCGTGTGCGCTCATGCCGTCGGCCCGACCCGCAGGTGCACCCGCACGTCGTCGTCCGCCGGCTGCTCGCAGGCCAGCAGCTCGTGACCATGCACGCGGCACCAGGCCGGGATGTCATGGGCGGCGCCGGGATCGCTGGCGTGCACCACGAGCTCGTCACCCGGGGCGAGCGCGCGCACCCGCTCGGCGGTGCGGATCACGGGCAGCGGGCACAGCAGCCCGGTGGCGTCGAGGCGCCTGGCCGGTGTCGCCGGCGGCGTGACTCGCTCACACGTACCACTCCCGGGGCACCTCCGCCGGCGCCAGCGGCTCGACCTCGGCTTGCGGCGCGGTGCCGCCCGGCGCCGGCACGATCTCGACCTCGACCGCGGCGGGCGTCGCGCCCCTGGCCGAAGCGCGCCGCCACGCGCGCGGCCAGCTCGAGGTCGGCCGCGTCCGGCTCGCCGTCGACGAGCGTCAGCGGCCCCGGGTGGCTGAGCGTGCGGATGTGCGCGAAGGCCTTGCGATAGCCCTCGAGGAAGCGCGTCTCGCCCTCCTCGCGCGCGACGATCAGCTTGTAGTGCGCCCGCGGGCGCAGGTGGCGCCCGATCTTGAGCAGCATGACGTCGTCGAGCTCGTACTCGCGCCGGCCGCGGTGGCGCCAGAGGTCGGCCAGCTTGGTGGCGTACTGGGGGCTCGCGAGCATGCAGCAGCCGCCGGCCGGCTGCGCGTAGTCCTCGATGCCCCAGCGCCGCGCCAGCTCGATCTGCGGCCGCCGCGAGCGGCCCTCGAAGCCGAACAGGCGCTCGCGGTCGACCCAGCCGGCGCGCTCGGGCAGCGTCGGCTCGAGGTTGCGCGCCGACAGCGGGCGCAGCAGGCGGTCGTCCGCGCCCGACTCGCCGGCGACCAGCGCCATCGCCTTCTTGCGCTGCGACTTCGGCCGCTGGCCGATGACCTCGCCGGTGACGATGAAATCGAAGCCCCGGCCCGCGAGCCACTCGCGTGCCTTGCCGACCATGAACACCTTGCAGTCGAGGCACGGGTTCATGTACTTGCCGTAGCCGTGGCGCGGGCGCGTGACCACGTCCTTGTACTCCTCGACCACGTCCTCGATGTGCAGCGGGATGCCGAGCTGCTCGGCGACCCAGAGGGCGTTGTTGCGCTTCGGGCGCGCACGCTCGCTGCGGCGCACGGCCTGGGTGTGGCCCTCGACGCAGAAGCCGGTGAAGAAGTTGATGCCCTCGACATGCACGCCCTGCTCGAGCAGCGCCCTGGCCGCGAGCATGGAGTCGAGCCCGCCGGAGATCAGGGCCAGGGCGCGGGGGCGCTCGGTGTGCGGGGCCGCGGCCATGGACCAGGCCTCCCCGGGTCCGCTGGACAAGCGCACCAGTATACTGCCGGCGTGCGCGGCCTGTCAGGTGCGCCCGGCCTCAGTGGCGGCGCGTGCCGCCGTCGGGTACGAGGGTGGCGTCGTCCGGGCCGACCTGCTGCCAGGCACGCTCGCTGCCGGTCTCGAGCGCCAGCTCGGCGGCGTCGAGCGGCGACAGCGCGGCGTCGGGGGCGCGTGCGCGCATCGCCTGCAGCACCTCCATGAGCCGCACGAAGCCGGTGGCGAGCGCCGCGAACGGCTCGGCGGTGGAGGTACGGCCGTGACGCGCGAGCGTGTGGTAGGCGCCGCGGCCGAGGTCGACGTAGTAGCGGAAGGGCACGCGCCGGCGGCGCGCGCGTTGCGGGAACAGGCCGCATACGAGCAGGCACTCGTCGCCCGTGTCGCGCAGCCGGTCCGCCTGGCGCGCGGGCTCCTGGATGGCCTCGAGGAAGTCGATCGCGAGCGCCCGGCGACCGACGTCCGTGCGATCGGAGAAGCGCATCAGCATGAACACGAGGTAGGCCTCGACGGGCTCGTCGAGGCGGGTGCCGCAGTCCGCGCCGGCGGACTGGACGAGTGCATGCCACTGGGCGGTGGCGGTGGGCTCGACATCGAGCTTCGGCATGGCGACTCCCCGGTTGCGGGACCCGTTGCCGGCGGCGGGGACCACCCGGCGGCCCCGGGTCGTGGCCCGGGCCCCGGCGGGACGACCCGTTGGTGCGCGCACGCCGGCGGCGTGCCCTTGCTGCAATTCAAGCACAGCGCCCGGGCGGGCGCACATCCGCCCGTCCGGGTAATGGCGCCGATCGCAATGGCGCGCCGCGCGGCTGCATCGGCCCGCGCTGATCGATATACTCGCGGCCTTTTCCCGACCGCCGCAGCCCCGACGCCGTGTCCGCGCAGCCACGCATCACGTTCCAGGAGCTCATCCTCGCCCTCCAGCAGTACTGGATCGGGCAGGGCTGCGTGCTCATGCAGCCCTACGACATGGAGGTGGGCGCGGGCACGTTCCACCCGGCCACCTTCCTGCGCGCCGTGGGCCCGGAGCCCTGGCGCGCCGCCTACGTGCAGCCCTCGCGCCGGCCCACCGACGGGCGCTACGGCGAGAACCCGAACCGGCTGCAGCACTACTACCAGTTCCAGGTGCTGCTCAAGCCGTCGCCGCTGGACATCCAGGACCTCTACCTGGGCTCGCTCGCGGCGCTCGGCATCGACCCGCTGGTGCACGACATCCGCTTCGTCGAGGACGACTGGGAGTCGCCCACGCTCGGCGCCTGGGGCCTGGGCTGGGAGGTCTGGCTCAACGGCATGGAGATCACCCAGTTCACCTACTTCCAGCAGGTCGGCGGGCTCGATGTCGACGCTGTCTCGGGCGAGATCGCCTACGGCCTCGAGCGCATCGCGATGTACCTGCAGGGCGTGGAGAACGTCTACGACCTGGTATGGACCGCGGGCCGCCGGGCGCGGTGACCTACGGCGACGTGTTCCACCAGAACGAGGTGGAGCAGTCGACCTACAACTTCGAGCTCGCCGACACCGACGCCCTGTTCGCCTGGTTCGACGCCTGCGAGGCCGAGGCCAAGCGCCTGCTCGAGCGCGACGAGCCGCTGCCGCTGCCGGCCTACGAGCAGGCGCTCAAGGCCTCGCACACCTTCAACCTGCTCGACGCGCGCGCGGCCATCTCGGTGACCGAGCGCCAGCGCTACATCCTGCGCATCCGCGACCTCGCCCGCGGCGCGGCGCAGGCCTATTACGCCAGCCGCGAGGCGCTCGGCTTCCCGCTGTGCGCCGGGGACGAGGCGCGCGCGGAGGCCGCCGATGGCTGACGCGCGCGCGCTGCTGGTCGAGATCGGTACCGAGGAGCTGCCCTCGAGCGAGCTCGCCGGTCTTGTGCCGGTCCTTCGCCGCCAACCTGCAGCGCGCGCTCGACGACGCCGGGCCTGGGGTACGAGGCCGCGCAGCCGTTCGCGACGCCGCGGCGCCTGGCGGTGCGGGTCACGCGGCCTGGCCGCGCGCCAGGCCGGACACGACCGAGGAGCACCGCGGGCCCCCGGTCTCCTCGGCGTTCGACGGCGATGGCAACCCGACGAAGGCGGCCGAGGGCTTCGCGCGCAAGCACGGCGTCGCGGTCGGCGAGCTCGAGCGGCGCACCGCCGGCAAGGCGCAGTACCTGTTCCACAGCGAGCACCGCGCCGGGCGTGCGACCGCCGGGCTGCTGCCGGAGCTCGTCGCGCGCGTGCTGCACGCAGCTGCCGGCGAAGAAGCGCATGCGCTGGGGCGTGCCCGGCGTGACCTTCCCGCGCCCGGTGCACTGGGCCGTGCTGCTGTTCGGCGACGAGCTGGTCGACGCCGAGCTGCTCGGCGTGCGCACCGGGCGTGCGACCCGCGGCCATCGCTTCCATCACCCGGCGCCCATCGAGATCGCGCAACCGGGCGACTACGAGCACCGGCTCCATGACCCCGGCTACGTCATTGCCGGCTTCGATGCACGCGCCGAGCGCCATCCGAAGCGCAGGTGATCGCAGCGGCGCGCGAGGCTGGCGGCGAGGCGGACCTCGACGCTGCGCTGCTCGAGGAGGTCACCGCCATGGTCGAGTGGCCGGTGGCACTGGCCGGTCGCTTCGACCGCCGCTTCCTCGAGGTGCCGCCCGAGGCGCTGGTCGCGGTGATGAAGGACCACCAGAAGTATTTCCCCGTCCACGACCGCGACGGCGCGCTGCTGCCCGCGTTCGTCACCGTGAGCAACATCGACAGCGAGCAGCCCGAGACCGTGCGCGCCGGCAACGAGCGCGTGATCGAGCCGCGCCTGGCCGACGCCGAGTTCTTCTGGCGCCAGGACCGCCGACGGGCGCTCGCCGATCGCCTCGAGGGCCTGCAGGGCATGGTGTTCCAGCGCCGCCTGGGCACGCTGCGCGACCGTGCCGGGCGCATCGCCGCCGGTGCCGCTGCGCTGGCCGAGGGCGTGGGCGCCGACGCCGACGCGGCACGCGAGGCCGGCCGCCTGGCCAAGTGCGACCTGCTCACCGAGATGGTCGGCGAGTTCCCCGAGCTCCAGGGGATCATGGGCGGCTACTATGCCCGCGGCGAGGGCTATGCCGAGGCCGTGGCACGTGCGATCGCGGATCACTACCGCCCGGCCTTCGCCGGCGACGCGCTGCCGGGGACGCCGGAGGGACGGGCGGTGGCGCTCGCCGACCGCCTGGACGTGCTGGTCGGCATCTTCGCGATCGGCCAGGCCCCGAGCGGCGACAAGGACCCGTTCGCGCTGCGCCGCGCCGCGCTCGGGGCGCTGCGCATCATCATCGAGGGCGGCCTGGATCTCGACCTCGAGCAGGCGCTGGCGGCGGCCGCCGGGCAGTACCCCGATGCGATCGACGCCGCCGCCGCGGTGCCGACCGTGCTCGATTTCATGATGGAGCGCCTGCGGGTCTACTACGCCGGCCACGGCCACGCGGGCGACGTGTTCGAGGCCGTGCTCGCACGCCGCCCGACGCGCCCGCTCGATTTCGACGCGCGCATGCGCGCCCTGCGCGCGTTCCGCGAGCGCCCGGAGGCGGCCTCGCTGGCCGAGGCCAACAAGCGCATCCGCAACATCCTGCGCAAGGGCGACGATGTTGCAACGGAGCCCGAGCCGGGCCTGCTCGAGGCCGGCGCCGAGAGCGCCCTGGCCGAGCGCGTCGACGCGCTCGCCGACGCCGTGGGCGAGGCGGTTCGCCGGGCGCGACTACGAGCGCGCCCTGGCGCGGCTGGCCGAGCTGGCGCAGCCGCTCGACGCCTTCTTCGACGACGTCATGGTGATGGCCGACGACGCCCGCCTGCGCGCCAACCGCATCGCGCTGCTCGACCGGGCCCGGTCGCTGTTCCTCGACGTCGCCGACCTGTCCCGGCTGCAGTAGGCGCGGGTCACGCCATGACCCGGCGGCGCGCGATCCACGATCCCATCGACACGCGCCTCGGCGCCCTCGGCGGGCGCCTCGACCCGATCGTGCACTGGCCCCACGCCCCCGGCTCCGGCGACCCGATGCGCAAGCCCGCGCCCGGCATGCTGGCCGAGATCGCGCGCCGCGAGGGCAACGCGCCATGAGCGGCCCGCGCGCGCCCTGGCACCTGTATCTGCGCGCCGCGGTCTTCTGGGTCGTGTTCGCCGTCGCGACGATCCTGATCGGCTTCTGGGTGGGCACCGCCGGCTGGCTGTTCCATGCGGACCGGCGCTACCGCATGGCGCGCACCTGGTGCGTGCTGCAGCTCTACGCGCTGCGCTGGCTCTGTGGCCTGCGCTGGCGCTTCGAGGGCCTCGAGCACGTCCCCGGCGAGCCGGTGATCTTCTTCTCCAAGCACCAGTCGACGTGGGAGACGCTCGCGCTGGTGGTGTTCCTGCCGCACCACGTGCACGTGCTCAAGCGCGAGCTGTTCCGCGTGCCGTTCTTCGGCTGGGGCCTCGCGGCGGTCCGCCCCATCGGCATCGACCGCGGCGCCGGGCGCGTCGCCGTCGAGCAGCTGGTGCGCCAGGGCCGCGACCAGCTCGCGGCGGGCCGCTGCGTGATGATCTTCCCCGAGGGCACGCGCGTGCTGCCGGGGCGCACCGAGCGCTACCGCCTGGGCGGCGCCATCCTGGCCGCGCAGACCGCCACCCGCGTGGTGCCCATCGCCCACAACGCCGGCGAGTTCTGGCCGCGGCACTCGTTCGTCAAGTGGCCCGGCACCGTGGACGTGATCGTCGGCGAGCCGATCGCAGTCGAGGGCAAGGACCCCGAGACGATCAACGCCGAGGTGCGGGCGTGGATGGATGCGCAGATGGCGCGCATCGAGGGGCGGGGGCCGTGCGCGGCCGCGGCGGAGTCGGCGGACGCCGGCTGAGGCACCAGCGTCGGGTGGCGAGGGCGGGCGGCGGTCTCCGTCCGGGGCGCAGCCAGCCGGGAACGCCGAGCGCCAGCTCGGCAGAAGCGCCCGCCAGGCCGGGCTGGAGCCCGGCGCTCCCAGCCCGCGCGCGCGCCCCTTCCGGGCCGGGCACCGGCGCCCCGCCCCGGTGCTCGGCGAGCCAGAGGGGAGGGGCCCTCCCAGAGCACGGGGGCGGGCGGCGGTCTCCGTCCGGGGCGCAGCCAGCCGGGAACGCCGAGCTCCAGCTCGGCAGAAGCGCCCGCCAGGCCGGGCTGGAGCCCGGCGCTCCCAGCCCGCGCGCGCCCCCTTCCGGGCCGGGCACCGGCGCCCGCCCCGGTGCTCGGCGAGCCAGAGGGGGAGGGGCCCTCCAGAGCACGGGGGCGGGCGGCGGTCTCCGTCCGGGGCGCAGCCAGCCGGGAACGCCGAGCTCCAGCTCGGCAGAAGCGCCCGCCCGGCCGGGCTGGAGCCCGGCGCTCCCAGCCCGCGCGCGCGCCCCTTCCGGGCCGGGCACCGGCGCCGCGGTGCTCGGCGAGCCGGGGGGAGGGCCCTCCAGAGCGCGGGGGGCGGCGGTCTCCGTCCGGGCGCAGCCAGCCGGGAACGCCGAGCTCCAGCTCGGCAGAAGCGCCGCCGGGCTGGAGCCCGGCGCTCCGAGCCGCGCGCGCGCCCTTCCGGGGGGCGCCGGCGCCCGCCCCGGTGCTCGGCGAGCCAGAGGAGAGGCCCTCCAGAGCGCGGGGCGGGCGGCGGTCTCCGTCCGGCGCAGCCAGCCGGAACGCCGAGCTCCAGCTCGGCGAAACGCCCGCCCGGCGGGTGGAGCCCGGCGCTCCAGCCGCGCGCCCCCTTCGGGCCGGGCACCGGCGCCCGCCCCGGTGCTCGGCGAGCCAGAGGGGGAGGGGCCCTCCAGAGCGCGGGGCGGGCGGCGGTCTCCGTCCGGGGCGCAGCCAGCCGGGAACGCCGAGCTCCAGCTCGGCAGAAGCGCCCGCCAGGCCGGGCTGGAGCCCGGCGCTCCCAGCCCGCGCGGAACCATGACGGGGTATCCGGCGCCCTACGGCGCCGGGTTCGGGTTCTCCTGGTGGATCGCCTCGATCGCCTCGAGCGTGGCGTCGTCGAGGCGCACCTCGACCGTGGCGAGGTCCTCCTCGAGCTGCGCGCGCGAGGTCGCGCCGATGATGGTGCTGGCGACGAAGGGGCGCTGGCGCACGTAGGCGAGCGCGAGCTGCGTCGGCGTGAGGCCGTGCTCGCGCGCCAGCGCGGCGTACGCGTCGGCCGCGGCGACGGCGCGCTCCCGGGTGTAGCGCCCGAAGCGCGGGAACAGCGTCAGGCGGGCGCCCTCGGGGCGTGCGCCGTGCGCGTACTTGCCCGTGAGCACGCCGAATCCGAGCGGCGAGTACGGCAGCAGGCTGACGCGCTCGCGGTGGGCGATCTCGGCCAGGCCGGTCTCGAACGTCCGGTTGAGCAGGCTGTAGGGGTTCTGGATCGACGCCACCCGGGGCAGACCCTTCTCCTCTGCCAGGCGCAGGTACTGCATCGTGCCCCAGGGCGTCTCGTTGGATATGCCGACGTGACGGATGCGCCCGTCCTCGACCAGCTGGGCGAGCGCGTCGAGCGTCTCCTCGATCACCTCCAGGGCCGTGCCGTCCTCGTCGTGCGGCTCGTAGGCGAGGCGGCCGAAGTAGTTCGCCCGGCGCGCCGGCCAGTGGATCTGGTAGAGATCGATGTAGTCGGTCTGCAGTCGCTGCAGGCTGCCCTCGACCGCCTCGCGGATCTGCTTCGGCGTCAGCCGCGGGCCGCCGCGGATCCATTCCAGGCCGTCGGCGTTGCCGCTGACCTTGGTCGCGAGCAGCAGGCGCTCGCGACCGCCGCGCCGCGCCAGCCACGAGCCGATGAAGCGCTCGGTGTCGCCACAGGTCTCGCCGGTGCACGGGAAGGGGTACATCTCGGCGGTGTCGATGAAGTTCACGCCGTGCTCGAGCGCCACGTCGAGCTGGTCGTGGGCGTCCGCCTCGCTGTTCTGCTCGCCCCAGGTCATGGTGCCCAGGCAGATGGTGCTGACGCGGTCGGCGGTCTGGCCGAGCTGGTTGTATTGCATGCGTTACCTCGCGGCGCCCTGCATCAGTCCCGGATACGCTCGCCCCGGATCAGGCGCTCGATGAACGGCGTCAGGATCAGCTCCATGGCAAAGCCGAGCTTGCCGCCGGGGATGACGATCGTGTTCGGCCGCGACATCCACGACTCGGTGATCATCGCGAGCAGGTAGGGGAAGTCCACGCACCGTTTCATGGCATCGCCGAAGCGGATCGCCACCAGGCTCTCGTCCGGCGTCGGCACCTCGCGCGCGACGAACGGGTTGGACGTATCGACCAGGGGGATGCGCTGGAAGTTGATGTCGGTGCGCGAGAACTGCGGCGTGATGTACTCGACGTAGTCGTCCATGCGCCGCTTGATGGTCTCCACCGAGTCCTCCGCGCGGTAGCCGCGGGCGTTGGCATCGCGGTGGATCTTCTGGATCCACTCGAGGTTCACGATCGGGGTCACGCCGACGAGGAAGTCGACATGGCTAGCCACGTCGATGCCCGCGTCGACCACGCCGCCGTGGAGGCCCTCGTAGAACAGCACGTCGCTGCCGTCGGGCAGCCGCTCCCAGGGCGTGAACTCGCCCTCGTCGACGCTGCCGCCATACTCCGCGACCTCCTCCGCATTGTGCAGGTAGAGCCGCCGCCAGCCCTGGCCGGTCTCCGAGTATTCGCGGAACAGCGCCTGCAGCTCGTCGAGCAGGTTGCCCTCGGGCCCGAAGTGGCTCAGCGTCCGGCCCTGCGCCTGTGCCGCCACGATCGCCTCGGCCATCTCCGCGCGCGAGTAGCGATGGAAGGCATCGCCCTGGATGTAGACGGGCGTGATCGCCTGGCGCCGGAAGATGGCCTCGAAGGCGCTGCGCACGCTCGAGGTGCCGGCCCCGGATGAGCCCGTGACCGCGACGATGGGATGCTCCAGCGACATGGCGTACTCCCTCAGGCGACGTGGCCGGCGGCCGGGTCCCGGACACGACGGTATACCAGGTCGTGCACCGCGTGACCCCTGCGCTCGCCGCGCGCCTCGAAGCGCGTGCGCGGGCGGTAGTCGGTACGCGCGCCGGTCGTGCGCGCGAGCGCCGGCTCGGCATCGAGCACCGCGCGCATGTGCTCGGCGTAGTCGTCCCAGTCGGTCGCCAGGTGGACGATGCCGTGCGGCGCGAGCACGCGCGCGATCTCGGCCACGAACGCGGGCTGGACCAGGCGGCGCTTGTGGTGGCGCTTCTTGGGCCAGGGGTCCGGGAAGAGCACCAGCACGCGCGCGAGCGCGGCGTCGGCGACGTGGTCGCGCAGGATCTCCGCGGCGTCGTCGCGGATGACGCGCACGTTGTCGAGGCCGTCGTCGGCCAGCCTGCGCAGCAGGTGGCCGATCCCCGGGCGATGCACCTCGATGCCGACGCAGTTGAGCTCGGGGTGGCTCGCGGCGACCTGGCGCAGGGCGTCGCCGTTGCCGAAGCCGATCTCGAGCCAGACCGGCGCCGCGCGCCCGAAGGCGGCGGCGAAGTCGAGCCGGTCGCCGTCGCCGGGGCGCTCCAGCCCGTAGCGCGGCCAGAGCCCGTCGAGCGCGCGCCGTTGCGCCGGCGTCAGCCGGCCCTCGCGCAGGACGTAGCTGCGTACCGGGCGCCAGCGGCGGGTGGGCTCCGTCGCCTCGTGGCTCACGGTTGCTCGGACAGCCGCCTAGTGTTCTGTCTCGCAAGTTCTTTGAATATTCTCGTCGCGGGATTGCGGCGCCTGGCAAGGCGCGCCGACGAGCAATAGCGCGTCCTATTGCGAGGAGGCGCAACACCGCCAGGCGTCGCAAGACCCGGCGAGAAATCGAACGAATTTGTGAGACAGGACACTAGAAGAACGTGCCGTCGATCGGCGACGAGGCGGAGGCGTAGCGGCGGCGCGGCATGCGCCCGGCGAGGAAGGCGTTGCGGCCGGCGCGCACGGCATCGCCCATCGCCTGCGCCATCAGCACGGGGTGCTGCGCCTCCGCGATGGCGGTGTTCATGAGCACGCCGTCGCAGCCGAGCTCCATCGCGATCGTGGCGTCACTGGCCGTGCCGACGCCCGCGTCGACCAGCACCGGCACGCCGGCGTGGTCGAGGATCTCGAGGATGTTGTACTTGTTCTGGATGCCGAGACCGGAGCCGATCGGGGCCGCCAGCGGCATCACCGCGACCGCGCCCGCCTCCTCCAGGCGCCGCGCCATGATCGGGTCGTCGCTGGTGTAGACCATGACGTCGAAGCCCTCGGACACGAGCTGGCGCGTGGCCTCGAGCGTCGCGGGCACGTCCGGGAACAGCGTCTTCTCGTCGCCGAGCACCTCGAGCTTGACCAGGTCGTGGCCGTCGAGCAGCTCGCGCGCCAGCCGGCAGGTGCGCACCGCGTCCTCGACCGTGTAGCAGCCGGCCGTGTTCGGCAGCACCGTGACCCGCTCCGGCGGCAGGTAGTCGAGCAGGCTGGCCTCGTTCGGGTCCTGGCCGATGTTCGAGCGGCGCACCGCGAACGTCACCAGCTCGCTGCCGCTGGCCTCGACCGCCGCGCGCGTCTGCTCCAGGTCGCGGTACTTGCCGGTGCCCACCAGCAGCCGCGAGCCGAAGCGTCGGCCGCCAATGGTCATCACGTCCTCGGTCGGGGCCGTGTCCGGCGCGGTCTGCATGCTCGTCACCTCGGTTGCTGGATCCGTTGCGGCGGGGCGGCCTCAGCCGCCGCCGATCGCGCGCACGATCTCGACCCGGTCGCCCTCGCCGAGCCTGGTCTCGGCATACTCGCCGCGCGGCACGATCTCGCGGTTGAGCTCGAGCGCGATGCGCCGGTCCGCCAGGCCCACGCGCTCGACCAGCTCCGCGACCGTCAGGGCCTCGGGCAGCTCGCAGGCCTCGCCGTTGACGTGCACGAGCATGGTCGAGCTCCGTTCGTTGCGACCAGCCATTCTACAACAGCCGCAGCAGGTGACCGGTACCGTGGTGCGCCGCGAGGCACGCCGCTCGCCGAAGCGCCGCGGCGCCCGGGCCGCCACGCGCCCGGCGCCTGTTGCGCGCCCCCGGGCCCGCCTCTACTATGTGAGCGCGCCGCGGCCGTAGTTCAACGGTAGAACCCAACCCTCCCAAGGTTGTGATGCCGGTTCGATTCCGGTCGGCCGCTCCAGGATCCCCACACCGTCTCGCGCAGCGGTAGGCTGCCAACCGTCACTTGGACTCCCGGGCGCTGATCGCAGGCGGCGGGCTGATCGGCCTGCTCACGGCGCGCGCGCTGCGCGCGCGCGGCCTCGACGTCACCGTGCTCGAGCGCGGCGAGATCGGGCGCGAGGCCTCGTGGGCCGGCGGCGGCATCCTCTCGCCATTGTGTCCCTGGCGTTTCCCCGACGCGGTTACCGCGCTCGCGCAGCGCTCGCAGGCCGCTTGGCCCGGGCTGGCGGCGACGCTCGCCGAGCGCACCGGCGTCGACCCGGAGTATCGCCCCGGCGGCATGGTGGTGATCGACCGCGACGACCCGGAGGAGGTCGCGGCCTGGGCGCTGCGCCACCAGGCCCGGGTCCGGCCCGTCGACGCCGCCGAATGCGCACGCCTGCTGCCGGGCGCGCACCCGCCGGCGGGGAACGCCTGGTATCTCCCCGGGGTCGCCAGCGTGCGCAACCCGCGGCTGCTGCGCGCGCTGGCCGCGACCGTGGCCGGCGAGGGCGCCACGCTGCGCGCCTCCACGGCGGTCGACGCGCTCGCCGTGGAGTCGGACGCGTCGTCGGCGTGGACACGCCGGCCGGGCGCATCGGCGCGGACCTGGTCGTGGTCTGCGCCGGGGCCTGGAGCACGCGGCTGCTCGCCGGGCTGGGCGCGACGCCGCCGGGCATCCGCCCGGTGCGCGGGCAGATGCTCGCGTTCGGCGCCGTGCCCGGCGCCCTGGCGCGCATCGCGCTCGCGCACGGCCACTACCTGATCCCGCGCGCCGACGGCACCGTGCTGGCCGGCAGCACCCTCGAGGAGACCGGCTTCGACGCGTCCACCACGAGCGCCGCGCGCACCGGGCTCGAGCGATTCGCGACCGCGCTGCTGCCGGCGCTGCGCGACGCGCCCGTGGTGGCGCAGTGGTCGGGCCTGCGCCCGGGCTCCGACGACGGCGTGCCGACGATCGCGCCGCACCCCGTGGTCGCCGGCCTCTGGGTCAACGCCGGCCACTACCGCAACGGCGTGGTCATGGCCCCGGCCTCGGCGGAGCTGCTCGCACGGCTGGTCGCCGCCGAAACGCCCGACCCGGACCCGGCGCCCTACGCCTGGCCGCCGGAGTGAGGGCGGCTGGTGCCGTGCGTGGAGACTCTCGCGGAGACCGCCGGGAACGCGGAGAAAGCCGAGACGGGCTCGTGGCCCGGATGATCGCCGAGGCGGTGCAGGCGCCGTACGTCATGATTCCCGCCGCGACGGCGAGCGCGTAGCCCGTAGCCCGGATGGAGCCGAAGGCGGAATCCGGGGGCGGTCACGATCCGTCCCGGTCCCATCCCCGGATTCCGCTTCGCTCCATCCGGGCTACGGGCCGTGCTACAGCCCGTCGCGCTCGCGGCGGCTTGTCCGCCCGCACGCGCGTCGCTACACTTCCGCGTCCTGCCGTGCCGGTGTAGCTCAGCTGGTAGAGCAATCGATTCGTAATCGATAGGTCGGTGGTTCGAGTCCACTCGCCGGCACCAGTTTCATGACCCTACGCCCGTTCCACGCCGCGACGAGCCGCCCGTGCCGCACGCGCCCCGCGGACGGGCCTCGGACAGCCTTCTGCGGACTCCCGCGCCATGCCAGTGAACCCGCTCGCGAGCGCCGCGGTGGTCGGCGTCGGTGCCCTCTGGGGTCTCTACTGGGTGCCCCTGCGCCAGCTCGACGCGGTCGTGCGCGCGGGCCCGTGGATCACCCTGGCGGTGCTCGTGGTCGCCTGCGTCGCGCTGGCCCCGCTCGCATGGCGCGCGCGGGGCCGCCTGCGGGCGGCCAGCAACCGCGCGCTCGCCAGCGTCGCCCTCGGCGGGGCGTCCTTCGCCCTGTATTCCAACGGCCTGCTCTACGGCGACGTCGCCGTCGTCATCCTGCTGTTCTACCTCACGCCCATCTGGAGCACGCTGATCGCGCGCTTCTGGCTCGGCTGGCCGGTGTCCTGGTGGCGCTACGCCGCCATCGCCTGCGGCCTCGTCGGGATCGCCCTGGTCCTGCGGGGCAGCCACGGCGGCCTGCCGCTGCCGCACGGCGTCGGCGACTGGCTCGGACTCGCCTCGGGGATGTTGTGGGCGCTCGCGTCGACCGGCATCCACGTGCACGCGCGCACCGGGCCCGCGGAGACCAACTTCGTGTTCTGCCTCGGCGGCGCCGCGCTGGCGCTGCTGCTGGCGCCCTTGCTCGCCGCCCAGGGGCCGCCGGCGATCGCGCCGGACGCGCGCCTGGAGGCGGCCGCCTGGACCCTGCTGATCGGCGGCTTCTGGTGGGCGCTGTCGCTGAGCGCGTTCATGTGGGCCACGCGCATCCTCGAGCCCGCGCGCGTCGGCATCCTGCTGATGAGCGAGGTGATCGTCGGCGCCGTCTCGGCGGCGCTGCTCGCGGCCGAGGCATTCGGCGCCGCTGATGGCCGCGGGCACGCTGCTGGTCATCGTCGCGGGCGCGCTCGAGACCATGCCCGACCGGCGCAGCGGCCGCGCGGCCTACGACGTGCCGGGGTAGCGCGCGACCCCGGCGAGGCGCCGGCCGAGCCCCCAGAGCAGCAGCAGGATCACCAGCGGGGCCACCAGGGTCTCGATCCCGGACGCCGGCCGTGAGCTCGACGAAGGCGTCGAACAGCGAGCGCAGCCAGCCCTCGTCGACGTCCTGCAGGCGCCGCGCCGAGCGGCTGCAGCTGGTCGACCGCGGTCGACAGGCGCGCTGTCGTCGCCGGTGGCGCGCGGCGCGCGCAGGTCGAGGTCCATGCCGACGCGCCCGGCGGCGCGCTCGACCGTGGCCAGCGCCGTGTCCTGGCGCTCGGCGAGCACCTGCCCGCTGAACGCCGCCACGCCCACCGCGGCCAGCGGCAGCAGCAGGCGCAGGAACAGCGCCGTCGCCAGCAGCAGGCCCGCGCAGGCCGCCAGCGGGCGCGCCCAGCGCGCGCGGCCGGCGAGCACGCCGAGGCCGAGCGCGAACGCGGCCCCGGCCCCGAACACGGCCAGCGCGACGTCGCCGGAGAGCTCGAGCAGCACCTTCTGCAGCGTGAGCGAGCCGATCGCGACCAGGATCACGGTGGAGAAGCGATCGAGCAGGTCGCGCAGCGGGTCGAAGATCTGCCCCGGGCGGCCCTGGATCACGAGCAGGTCTGATCTGGATGTCGGCGGCCACCGCGAACAGCCGGGGTCGAGCGCGCGCGTGCCGATGTAGGCGCCGCCCGCCTGCAGCAGGGCGCGGTCGACGTAGGCGGAGGCGCGTGCAGTCGACGGGCGCCAGGCCAGCGGGTCGGCCACGCGCGTGCCCAGCGCGCCGCTCGCGGCCAGCGCCGTGACCGCCGCCAGCAGCACGGCCAGCCCAGGCGGCAGTTGCCCGGCCGCGTCGCGCCGGGCGGCCGGCCCGGCGGGACCGGCTTGGCCCGCGGCGTGCGCCGCGGGCCGCCGCGCTGACCGGCGCCGGCAGCGGCAGCACGTCGTGCCCGCAGGGCACCGGCCAGCCGGCGCCGGCACGGCGCAGGTGCCGGCCCAGGGTCCGGCGGCGAGCCCGGCGGCGATCGCCCAGGGGGTCCACGGCCGCCGCCGGCCAGGGCCCAGGCGGCCAGGTCGGCGGCGTCCGCGGCGAGCGCGCCGGCCGCGGCGAGCCGGCTGCGCGCGCGCCGGCTCGGCGCCGCGCGACCGGGCCCGGCCGGCTCAGTGGCGCGCGCGGCGGCCCATTCGTCCAGCAGTGCCTCGGCCCGGGCGCGCTCCTCGGCGCTCATGCGCGCGCTGACGGTGTCGCGCGCCTCGGTGGCATTGTCGCGGAACATGTTCGGGTCGAGATTGTAGATCGCGACGGTGAGCCAGGCGTAGGCGCGCACGAGATCGCGCTCCACCCCGTTGCCACGCGAGTACATCAGGCCCAGCGTGTACTGGGCATGGGCGTTGCCGCGCTCGGCGGCGCGCCCGTACCACTTCGCGGCCTCGGCCTCGTCCCTGGCGACGCCGGTGCCGGTGGCGTACATGTGGCCGAGGTTGAACTGCGCCTTCTGCGAGCCGTGCCGCGCCGCGCGCCGGTACCATTCCAGCGCGCGGCCGAGGTCGCGGGCACGCCCTGGCCCTCCTCGTAGAGCGCGCCGAGGCGGAACTCGGCGGCCGCGTGGCCGAGGTCCGCGGCCCGCTCCCAGGCGGCCGCGGCGGCCTCGTAGTCGCCCTGCTCATAGGCCGCGCGGCCCTCGGAGTACGCCGCCGTGGCCCGGTCGGCCGCGGCCGGCACCGGGAGCGCCAGCGCCGCGAGCAGGAGCAAGGCGGACGGGATCGACCTGCGCATGCAGGCAAGGATAGCAGCATCGCGGGCGGCTTACGCCGGCGCGGGTGCGCGCCGTGGGGTGCACCGCCGCGCACCGCCCGGGGGATCATCACCACGCCGTGAGGCGGCCGCAGCAGATGAGCCCGAGTCCGCATGGCCCACTAGAACAGGAAGTAGACCCCGTAGCCGACGAGCAGGGCGGGGACGCCGGTGTAGAGCGTGGCCACGATGGCGGCGCGCGGCGCCAGCGCGATGGCCGGGAACAGCGCGTCGCCGTCGTTCGAGATGGCGTTCGCCAGCAGCGCCCCCATCGGGATCACGCCGGTGAGGTAGAGCGTGGTGACGATGATCTGCGGACCGCAGCCCGGCAGGAAGCCCACCAGCACGGCGATCAGCGGGGCCAGCGGCGCCCAGGCCGCGAACCAGCCGCCGAGGTCGGCGCCGGTGAAGTGGATGCCCAGCTCGAACAGCAGGAAGGCGGCGAGCACCCAGACGGTGACGAAGTTGGTGTCGTTGATCACGCGCGAGCGCAGCGTCGGCGGCCGCGACGCTGCGGTCGTTGGGGTTGCGGCCAGTGCCGTCGGCGTGTCGGTCGCCGGTCGCGCAGCACCTGGCCGGGCTCGGTGATGAAGTGCCCGGCCCACATCAGCAGCGCGAGCACGCCCCCGGCGAAGCCGAGCCAGGGTCACGGGCTGCCAGGCCGCCAGCGGGCCGAACCAGGTGTTCGGGTCGACCTGGGCGGCGATCGGCAGCGGCGAAGATCGAGGCCCGGGCGCCATGATGCGCGAGCCAGACCGGGTCGAGGGCGCGTGGCCTGGAGCGCGGGCGTCGCCCGGCCTGGGCGCGCTCGCGCGCGATGGCCTCGGGGTCGGCGCACGGCCTGGCTTGCCGCAGGAAGTCGGGGCCGTGGATCGGCGTCGACCAGCAGGCCCGCACGAGCGAGCCGACGACCAGGCCCATGGCGAACACCAGAGCCGGCGGTGGACGGCTCCTGCGACAGCAGCAGGAAGGCGGCGTCGCCCATGGTGGCGGTGAGCACGGCGATCAGCGCGCCGAAGCCGACGCGGCCGTTGACGTACTGGACCACCACCACGATCGCGCCGCCGCACCCGGGCAGGGCCCCGAGGAAGGCGGCGATCGGCACCTGCAGGCGCGGGCGCGCTTGCAGCGTCTGGGCCAGGTCGAAGCGGAACACGCGCTCGACGCCGTAGATCAGCGCGAGCGTGCCGGCGACGAAGGTGCTGACCTGGAGGTAGGCCTCCGCGATGGTGTCGACCATGATGCGGCCGGCCGCGGGCGCATACCAGGCGAGCGCCAGCAGGCCGAGCGGGATCAGCACCCGCCAGGACAGGAGCTCGCGCAGCAGGCGGTGCAGGTCGATGAGCCCGCGTTTCGCCGCGAGGATGGCCGCCGTCATCGGTTGAGGACCGTGTGTTGCGTTTAGACTGTGTCCAAATTTAGCCTCGGCTGAGTCTGATTTCAAGGGCCGGCCGGGTGGCGCCGGCGCTCAGCCCGCCAGGCGCTGGTCGAGCTCGGCCACCGGCAGCGCCGCCGCGTACCAGAAGCCCTGCGCCTGGTGGCAGCCGTAGCGCGGCAGGCGCTCGGCCTGCTCGGCGCGCTCGACGCCCTCGGCGACCACGGTCAGGCCCAGGTTGCGCCCGAGCTCGGCGATGGTGCGGGCGATGGCGCCCGCCGTCGCCGCATCCGGGCCCACCAGGTCCGCGACGAACGAGCGGTCGATCTTCAGGGTGTCGATCGGCAGGTGGCGCAGGTAGTTGAGCGACGAGTAGCCGCTGCCGAAATCGTCGATCGCGATGCGCAGCCCCGGCGCCCGGTCCCTGAGCTCGCGCAGCTGGCGGCTGGCGCGCTCGAAGTCGTGCATGAGCATCGATTCGGTGATCTCGAGCTCGAGCCCGGCCGGGTCGACGCCGGCCGCGGCCAGGATCGCGGCGGCGTCGGCGGCGAAGCCGTCGGCGTGCAGCTCGCGCGTGGACAGGTTGGCGGAGACGACCAGGCCGTGCCCGGCGCGCTGCCACGTGGCCGCCTGGCGCGCCGCGGCCCGCAGCACCCAGCGGTCGATGTCGCCGATCAGCGGGCTGCGCTCGACATGGCCCAGGAACTGCCCCGGCAGCAGCAGGCCACGCTCGGCGTGGTGCCAGCGCAGCAGCGCCTCGGCCCCGACGATCCGCCCGTCGTCGAGCCGGACCCGGGGCTGGTAGTGCAGCACGAGCTCGTCGTGCTCGAGCGCCGCCCGCAGCTGCGCCTCGATCCGCAGGCGCTCGCTCATGTACTCGTTCATGTGCTCGGTGAAGTAGCGGTAGCGGTTCTTGCCGGCGCCCTTGGCCGCATACATCGCCGTGTCGGCCGCCTGCAGCAGCGCCTCGGGCGTGCGGCCGTCGCCGGCATAGACGGCGATGCCGATGCTCGGCCGCGCCGTCACCTCGTGCCCGGCGACCAGCATGCCGCCCTGCAGCGCGGCCAGCACGCGCTCGGCGATGTCGTTGGCCTCGGTGTCCGCGCGCAGCGGGATCACCAGGACGAACTCGTCGCCGCCCAGGCGTGCCACCGTGTCGCCGGCCCGCAGGCACCCGCGCAGGCGCGCGCCCACCTGCTGCAGGAGCGCGTCGCCGGCGCTGTGGCCGAGCGTGTCGTTGACCAGCTTGAACTCGTCGAGATCGATCAGCAGCACGGCCACCGAGTAGCCGCCGCGCTTTGCGTCGCGCAGGGCCTGCTCGAGGCGGTCGGCGAGCAGCGCGCGGTTGGGCAGGTCGGTCAGCGGGTCGTACTGCGCGCGGTGCACCAGCTCCTGCGACAGCCGGAACTGCTCCATCGCGATCGAGGCGATCTGCGCCATCTCGTTGAGCAGGTCGACCGTCTCGTCGTCCTCGCCCGGCGCGAACTGGGCGAATGCCGCTACCGCGCCCAGCACCGTGCCGCGCTGGTCGTGCACCGGCACCGCCGTGAGCGCGCCGTAGCCGGCGGCGCGCGCGGCCGCGACCAGTGCCGGCGACGCCTCGGCCGGTCCCGGGTCGATGCCGGCGCGGCCCTCCCGGACCGCGCGGCACAGCGAGCCCCCGACCTCTTCGGGGGCGAGCCCGTCGATGGCCTGGATGCAGGCGTTCGACAGCCCGGGCGCGGCGGCGACGCACAGGCGCCCTTCCTGCAGGCGCAGGACGGCCGCCGTGATCCGGCTGTAGACCTCCTCGACCGTGCCGACGATCTCGTAGAGGGTGCGCGTCAGCGGCGTGTCGCGCGCCACCATCTCGAGGATCTCGCCGCGCCGGGCCGCGAGGCGGCGGGCGCGGTACTGCGCGGTGATGTCGCGCACGGTGCCCTCGTAGTAGCGCACCCGGCCGTGGTCGTCGCGCACCGCGCGCACGTTCTCGCTCGTCCAGATCCGCTCGTTGGACCCGAGGCACTGGATCTCGGCCTCGAAGTTCTCGACGTGGCCCTCGCGCTCGACGCGCTCGAGCAGCCTGGCCCGGGTGCCGGACTCGACGTACCAGTCGGTGGCGATGTCGCCGACGGCCGCCAGCAGCTCCTCCTCGCAGCGGCAGCCGTGCAGCCGCGCCAGCGCCGGGTTGGCGCGCAGCACCCGGCCCTCGGGGCTCGAGCGGTAGATGCCCTCGCTGGCGTGCTCGAAGATGTCGCGGTAGCCGGCCTCCGCCTCGCGCTGGCCGCTGACGTCGGTCATCGCGGCCAGGGCCCCGAGGTACGCGCCGTCGGCGTCGTAGGTGGCGTTGACCGAGAGCAGCACGTCCAGGACGGAGCCGTCGGCGCGCAGGATGCGCGACGGCGTCTCGCGCAGGTAGCCGGTGCGCAGGTACTCCCGGCGCGCGCTGCCGGTCATCCAGTCGCGCACGTCCGGGGCGTAGAGCTCGGCCAGCGGCCGCCCGATGACCTCCTCGCGGCGGTAGCCGAGCGTCTCCAGCCAGTGCGCGTTGACCCCGACCAGGCGGAACTCGGGGTCGAGCGTGTGCAGCATGACCGGCGTCTCCTCGTAGAGCGAGCGGAAGCGTGCCTCGCTCGCCGCCAGCTCGCGCTCCGCGCGCACGCGCGCGGAGAGGTCGCGCATCGTGGTCGAGTAATGGGTGATCCGGCCGTGCGCGTCGGCGTGGGCCAGCACGGTCTGCGACGCGGGCGTCTCGCTCCCGTCCGTGGCGACCACCGACACCTCGCCCGACCAGCTGCCCTGGCGCCGCGCCCGCGGCAGGGCCTCCTCGTGCAGGCGGCGGGCGTCGGCGGCGGTCATGTAGTCCACGAACGCCTGGCCGGCGGCGCCGGTCGCGGGCTCGATCCCCAGCAGCCGGCAGCCGCCGGCGTTGAGATAGCCGATGCGCCCGTCGGTGTCGATGATGGCGACGCAGTCCGGGGTCGACTCGAGGATCGCGTTGAGGCGCTCGGCCCGTGCCTCGGCCTCCTTGCGCTCGGTGATGTCGATCATCAGGCCGTTCCACACGACCGTGCCGTCGGCCAGCCGGTGCGGCTGGGAGCGGGCGTCGATCCAGCGCCTGCCGGCCGGGCCGTCGAGCGGGAAGACCTGGTGGTATGGCACCAGCTCGCGCGCGGATGCCTCGGCGAGCTCGATCGCGCGCTCGCGGTCGGTCTCCGGCAGCATCCCGACCACCGTCTCGAAGTCCGCCAGGCGGTGTCCCGCCGCCAGCCCGGTGAGCTCGCGGAAGCCCTCGCTCATGTGCGTCGTGGCGTAGCTGCCGTCGGGGTGGCGCACCAGCTGGTAGACGGCACCGGGCATGCGCGCGTGGATGTCGCGCAGGCGTGCCTCGGCCTCCGCCAGCCGCGTCTCGCCGCTGCGCGTCGCCGTCACGTCGACCCCGGCCGCGTCGATCATGGCCTGCGCTGTGCGGCCTTCGGGCGCGTCCGTGCAGGCGCCGACGTAGTAGTCGTCGTCGCCGCGGCGGCTGGCATGCCAGGTGTGGCGGAGCCCGGTCGCGCGGCAGTGCGCCTGCCAGCTGGCGTGGCCGTCGCGGCGCGCCGCCGCCAGGCCGGCATCCACCGCGGGCGCGTCGGCGGCGCTGACCAGGTCGTGCAGGTGGCCGGGCCCGCCGTCGCTGTCCCAGTGCGGGCTCAGCGCCGTGATGCGCCCGCGGGCGTCGACGACCCCGACCAGGTCGCGCGCGACCTCGAACAACCGGATCGCCTCGTCACCGGTGTCGCTCGTGCCGCGTCGTTCGCTCTGCGCCATGGCTCAGCCCGGGCGGCCGGAGGGGCGTCCCTGTGCCGCGCGCTGCGCCGGCACCACCGCCGAGCCGCGCATGTTCCGTGGCGTCCCTGCCGGTGGCGGCAGGGTAGCACGCGCCCCGGACCGGGCGGGGCGGCGCGGGCGCGGGCACAACGCCGTCCTTGGCCCCGAACCGGTCGGCCGTGGCGGGGAACTTTTCGCGCCGACGACGGTCCATGTCGACAGGTGCCACTCCAGGCGCCGACCCGCGTCCTCCCTCAGCGGGTCACCCGGCCGCCACGGCCGGGCATGGTTGCCCCGACGCCGCGCAGGCGCCGGGGCCTCTTTTGCTTCCGCGCCAGCGTCACTCGAGCCACTGGTCGAGCACGGAATGCGCGTCCTCGAGCCCCTGGCCCGCGCTCGCGGAGAACAGCTGCAGGGTCGCCTCGATGCCGGCCGACTTCCAGCTCCCGCGCGCTCGGATTCGAGCGCGCGCCGCGCCTGGGCGCGCTCGAGCTTGTCGGACTTGGTCAGCAGCACGTGCAGCGCGGCGCCGGTCGGCGCCACCAGCTCCAGCAGCCGCCAGTCGAGCTCGGTCAGGCCGCGGCGCGCGTCGAGCACCAGCACGATCCCCGCCAGCGACGTGCGCTGCGTGAGATAAGCGGCGACCAGCCTTTCCCAGTTGCGGCGCGCCGTCTCCGGTGCCTTGGCATAGCCGTAGCCGGGCAGGTCGACGAGGCGGCGCTCGTCGCCGAGGTCGAAGACGTTGATGAGCTGCGTGCGCCCGGGTGTGCGCGAGGTGCGCGCGAGGTTGCGCCGCCGCGTGATCGCGTTGAGCGCGCTCGACTTGCCGGCGTTCGAGCGCCCGGCGAACGCGGCCTCGCGCCCGCGGTCGGGCGGCAGCTGCGCCAGCCTGGCGCAGCTGCCGTGAAAGGCGGCACGCGCGTAGCGCTGGGTGACCTCGGACATGGCCTCTCCCCGGGCCGGCGTGCAATTGATCGGTCGGGGCACTCTGGTAGACTTCGGCCCTTTGCGCGGGTCCTGCCGGCGCCAGGCAGGCGGGCATTCTACGGAGTCCGAGGACAATGAAGAAGGCACTGGCGGCAATCGCGGTCTGGGCGCTCACGCTGCCGGCGACGGGCATGGCCCAGGACGCCACGCCGCTGATGGACGGCGGTGACGCGGAGGCCGGCCAGTCGAAGTCGCAGACCTGTGTCGCCTGCCATGGTCCCGACGGCAACAGCCCGCAGGGCCAGTGGCCGAACATCGCCGGCCAGCACGCCGGCTACCTGTTCGAGCAGCTGCAGGCCTTCAAGCGCGGCGAGCAGCGCAGCAACGCGCAGATGGCCGGTATGGTCGGTGGCCTCGGCGAGGAGGACATGCGCGACCTCGCCGCCTACTACAGCGCAGCAGCCGGTCAAGAAGGTCATGGGCGCCGAACGACGAGGACCTCGTCGAGCGCGGTCGCCGCATCTATCTCGGGGGCATCCCGTCGAAGGGTGTCGCCGCCTGCGTCGCGTGCCACGGCCCGCGCGGCAAGGGCAACCCCGCTGCCGACTACCCGGTCGTGGGTGGCCAGTGGCCGCAGTACCTCATGCAGCAGCTGCAGCATTTCCGCTCGGGGGAGCGGGCCAACGATCCCAACGCGATGATGCGCAGCCTGGCATCCGAGATGACCGACGCGGAGATCCGGGCGGTCTCGGAGTACATGGCCGGGCTGAACTGACGCCCGGCGCGCGGGCGTCGAACTTCCCGCGCATTCCCCGGTCCCAGCAGGTTGCCCGGAGATCGTCCGGACGCCCAGGAGACGCCTAACGATGCATCGATTCCTCAGCGCCTGCCTCGGGACGCTCGCCGTGCTGGCGAGCGCATCGGTCGCCGCGCAGGACTACCGCGTCCTCGACGGGGCGCAGCCCGGCAACGACCCCGAGACGATCGAGGTCGTCGAGTTCTTCTGGTACGGCTGTCCGCACTGCCACAACTTCGAGCCCTACATCGAGCGCTGGAAGGAGGACAAGCCCGACGGGGTCACCTTCCGCTACGTGCCCGCGGTGTTCTCACCGACCTGGGAGCTGCACGGGCGCTCGTTCTACGCCGCCCAGGTCCTGGGCGTGCTCGACACGTTCCACGACGCCATGTTCCGTGCGCTGCACGAGCAGGGACGGCGCCTGGAGACGGAGTCGGAGCTGCGCGCATTCGTCGACGAGCTGGGCCTCGACGGCGACAAGTTCGTCGATGCCATGAGCTCGTTCGCGGTCGACGCGAAGATCCGCCGGGCGCGCAGCCTGCAGAAGGCGTACGGCATCTCGGGCACGCCCTCGGTCGTGATCGATGGTCGCTACGTCACCTCCGGTGGCATGGCGGGCGGATTCGACCGCATGATCGAGATCATCAACGAGCGGGTTGCGGCGATCAAAGGTGGCTCCGGCTGACGGCGACCGGCGGCCGGGGGGATCCGACTCCCGTTTCCGGCTCCTGTCATACAACATCCAGGTCGGTATCCAGACCTCCCGGTTCCGCGAGTACCTGACCGGCGGCTGGAAGCACGTGCTGCCCCACGGCCAGCGGCTGCGCACGCTGGCGGCGATCGCCGACCAGGTCCGCGGCTACGACCTGGTCGCGGTGCAGGAGGCCGATGCCGGCAGCCTGCGCACCGGCTTCATCTGCCAGACCGAGTACCTGGCGCGGCGCGCCGGCTACCCCTGGTGGGGCGAGCGCACCAACCGCCGCCTCGGGCGGATCGCGCAGCACAGCATCGGCGCCATGGCGCGCGTCACGCCCGCCGCCGTCCACCCCGTGGCGCTGCCCGGGCGCGTTCGCGGGCGCGGCGCGCTGCTGCTCGATTTCGGTGAGGGCCCGGGACGGCTCTCGGTCGTCATCGTGCACCTGGCGCTCGGCCGCCAGACCCGCCAGCGCCAGCTGGACTTCGTCGCCGAGCTGATCAGTGACGCGCCCCACGCCGTCGTCATGGGCGATTTCAACGCCCAGCACGGCGCGCCCGAGATGCGCCGCTTCTTCGCCCGCACCAACCTGGTCGAGCCGGCCGAGCGCCTCAACACCTGGCCGGCCTGGCGACCGCTGCACAACCTCGACCACATCCTCACCACCTCCGAGCTCCAGATCGAGCACATCGACGTGCTCGACGACAGCCAGTCCGACCACCTCCCCCTCGCCGTCGACATCGCCCTGCCCAAGGACTGCCGCCTCGCCGTGGCGTGATCTCACGCTGTACAGCGAACCGCGAATGGACGCGAATATGCGCGAATGGCGCTGCTGCAGGATCGGCCATCGTCGGAGCTGCGCTGACCGGCTGGCCCGTGACCGATTTCAGCGGAGCTCCACGTCGCCACGGTTGGGCACCGGCCCATTCGTGTGCATTCGTGTTCATTCGTGGTTATCCAACGGGACGCATTACCGCGGCGACGCCAGCGAAGCTCCGCTACCGCCTGATGTACCGCGGCGCCATTCGCGCATATTCGCGTTGATTCGAGGTTCCGTGATCAGGCGTTCCGCCCCACCGCCGGGTCGTTGCGGTGGACGCGCTCGTAGATGACCGGGATGAGCACCAGCGTGATCAGCGTCGAGAACAGCAGCCCGCCGACGACGGCGCGGCCCAGCGGGGCCTGGGTCTCGCCGCCCTCGCCGGCGCCGATCGCCAGCGGCAGCAGGGCCAGCATGGTCGTCATCGCCGTCATCAGGATCGGGCGCAGGCGGCGGCGCCCGGCCTCGCGCAGGGCCGCGTGGATCCCGAGGCCCTCGGCGCGCAGGCGGTTGGCCTGGTCGACGATCAGGATGGCGTTGTTGACCACGATGCCGATCAGTATGACGCAGCCGATCAGCGACTGCGCGTTGAGGGTGGTGCCCGTGACGTAGAGCGCGATCACGACACCGATCAGCGCCAGCGGTACCGAGCCCATCACGATCAACGGGTCACGCAAGGACTCGTACAGGCTCGCCATGACCATGTAGACCAGCGCGACCGCGAGCAGGATCTGCGCGAACAGCGACGTGAACGCCGACTGCTGCTCCTCCCAGTCGCCGGCGATCACGATGTCGTAGTTGTCCGGGATGGGCATGCCGGCGAGCGCCGCCTGCACGTCGGCCACGACCGAGCCCATGTCGCGCCCGGCGAGGTTGGCCCGCACCTCCACCAGCCGGGTCTGGTCCTTGCGGTCGATCACCACCGGGCCCTCGGCGCGCTCCAGGCGCGCCACGTTGCCCAGGCGCACGAGCGTGCCGCCGGCCGCGGGCACGCGCAGGTCGAGCAGCTCGCGCGGCGCGAGCGTCTCGTTGCCCTCGAACTGCACCCGGATATCGACCTCGTCGCCGGCGTCGAGGTAGCGCGAGGCGATGCGCCCCGACACGGCCGTCTCGACGGTCTCGGCGACATCGGCGACGTTGACGCCCTGGTCCGCGGCCCGCTCGCGATCGACGCGGATGAGCTGCTGCGGCTCGCCGCCCTCGCGCGAGAGGCGCGTGTCGACGATCCCCTCGACGCCGCGGATGCGGCGCCGGACCTCGCGCGCGAGGGCGTCGAGCGTGTCGAAGGCGTAGCCGCGGACCTCGATCGCCAGCTCCTCCTCGCCCGAGGACAGGGCGCGCAGGAAGAAGGGCCGGCGCGTACGCACCCGCACCTCGGCGCCGGCGATCGGCCCGATCGCCCGGCGCAGGTCCGCGGCCACCTCGGCCGACGAGCGCGCGCGCTCGGAGCGCGGCGGCAGCGACACCCGGACCTCGCCCTCGGCCGACTCGGAGGGGCGGTACGAGCCGGAGCCGATGCTGGTCACCGTGTTGACCAGCTCCGGGACCTCGGCGCGCACGATCGCCAGCGCCTGGCGGGTGCCGCGCTCGACCGTCTGCAGGCGCGTGCCGGCCGGCATCTCCACGTCGACCTCGACCTCGCCCTCGTCGGTCGCCGGCATGAACTCGGTGCCGAGCAGCGGCAGCGCGGCCACCGCCGCGCCGGTGGCCAGCACGGCGGCCCCGATCACCGTCCAGGTGCGGCCCAGGGCGCGGTCGAGCAGCGCGGTGTAGCGCGCCTCCAGCGCGCTCATGCCGCCGCCGATGGCGGCGCCCAGGCGGTGCAGCGGCGCCGGCGCGGGCCGGCGCTGGCCGCGCAGCAGTCGTGCCCCGAGCATGGGCACGACCGACAGCGCCACCAGCAGGGCACAGGTCAGCGCGAACGAGACCACGAACGCCAGCTGGCGGAAGAGCTGTCCCGCGAGCTCCTGGGCGAAGAACATGGGCACGAAGATCGCGACCGTGGTCAGCGTGCCGGCGACCACCGGCGCGGCCACCTCGCCCGCGCCGCGGCTCGCCGACTCGGCCGCGGTCTCGCCGTTGCCCTCGTGGCGGCGCACGATGTTCTCGAGCACCACGATCGCGCTGTCGACCATCAGTCCGACGCCCAGCGCCAGCCCGCCCAGCGTCATCAGGTTGAGCGTGAAGCCGCCGAAATAGACCAGCGCGAACGTCGTGATCACGGAAACCGGGATCGCGGTGGCGATCACCAGCGTCGCGCGCAGGTTGCGCAGGAAGAACAGCAGCACCGCGATCGCCAGGCCGGCGCCCGCGACCATCGCCAGCGTCGCGCTCGCGATCGAGCGCTGGATGTATTCCGAGGTATCGAACAGCGGGCGCATGTCGATCTGCGGGTACTCCGCGTTCATGCGCTCGATCTCCGCCTTGAGCCGCTCGGCGACCTCGACCGTGTTGGCGCCGGACTGCTTGCGCACCGCCATGCGGATGCCGGGCTCGCCGTTGATGCGGATGATGCGGGTGACCCGCTTCTGGGTGTCGGCGATCTCGGCGACCTGGCCGAGGCGCACGGGGGCGCCGTTGCGCACCGCGACCACCTCGGCGCGCATCTCGTCCAGGCTGTCGTAGCGCCCGGGCACGCGCACCGTGAGCTCGCTGTAGCCCTGCTCGATGGAGCCGCCGGGCCGATTCAGGTTGGAGTTGCGCAGCGTCTCGACGACCTGCGCCAGCGGCAGGTCGAGCGCCTGCACGCGCCGGGGCTTCAGGCGTACCTGGATCTCGCGCTCGGGGCCGCCCCACAGGTCGACCTGGGCGACGCCCGGGACCTGCTGCACGCGGTAGGTCAGGCGATTGTCGATGATGTTGCGCAGCGCGACCGGGTCGATCGCGGCAGAAGACGCCGATCAGCATGATCGGCGCGTCGGAGGTGTCGAACTTGCGGATCGAGGGGCGTTCCGCGCCCTCGGGCGGGTCCTCGTATTCCTCGTCGATCGCGTCGCGCACGTCGATCGCGGCGAACCCGAGGTCGGTGCCCCAGGCGAAGCGCAGGCGCACGTTGGCCACGCCCTCGGCCGTGGAGGCGGTGATCTCCTCGACGCCCTGCACGGTGGCGACGGCGTTCTCGATCGGCTTCGCGACCAGCTCCTCCATCGCCTGCGGCGAGGCGTTCGGGTAGGTCACGCTCACCGTGATGTACGGGTACTCGATCTCGGGCAGCAGGTCGACGGCCAGGCGCGACAGCGAGGTCGCGCCGATCAGCACGGCGATCAGCGTCACCATCGCCGTCAGCACCGGACGGCGCACGCTGAACGCGGGCAGGTTCATCGGGAGGCGGTCCCGGGGGGCAGCTCGGAGACGATCACGGGGGCGCCGTCCTCGAGCATCTGCTGGCCGAGCGTGACCACGCGCCCGGACAGCGCCGGCTCGAGGACCTGCACGTGCGTGTCGCCCTCGAGCCCGAGCTCCACCGGCACCAGGCGCACGCGCGGCGGCTCGTCGTCGCTGACCCGGTAGACCGCCGGGCCCTCGCTGCGTCGCACGAGCGCCTCGTGCGGCACCAGCGTCGCGTCCTCCGCGGTCGCGACCGTCACGCGCACGCTGACGAACATGCCCGGCTTCAGTTCACCGCGCACGGTTCGGCAGCGTCACCTCGAAGCGCGCCTGGCGCGAGTCCTCCGCGAAGCGCGGCGCGATGCGCGCGATCCGGCCCTCGAAGGTCCGCCCGGGCAGCGCGTCGGCGCGCACCCGCACGGCCTGGCCCTCGCGCAGGCGCGCGTAGTCGCTCTCCGGCGCGAACGCGACCGCCGTGATCGGGTCGATCCCGAGGATCGACAGCAGCGGCGAGTTGGCCGCCACGGTGTCGCCCGCGTTGACCATGCGCTCGCCGACGACACGCACGGCGTCGCCGCCGCGCCAGTCGGCGCGCACGTCGGCATAGCCGAGCTGGACCCGGGCGCGGGCCAGCGCGGCCTCGCGCTGGGTCACGCGCGCGGTCGCGACCGCGACCGCCGCGCGCTGCGCCTCGGCCTGGGCCCGTGCCGTGTCCAGCTCCGACTGCGAGGCCAGCTCGCGCTCGGCGAGCGAGCGCGTGCGCTCGAGGCCGCGCTCGGCCAGGCGCGCGTCGGCGCGCGCCTGCTCCAGCTCGGCGCGCGCCACGGCGAGCTCGGCCTCGGCCTCGGCGACGGCCTGCTGGGCCTCGTCGTCGTCCAGCTCCACCAGCATCTGGCCGCGCTCGACCCGATCGCCGATGTCCACGTGCACGCGCTCGATCTGACCGCCGATCTTCGGGGCCACCGTGAAGGCGTCGCCGGCGGCCAGCGTGCCGGTGAAGGCGCGCACGTCGGCGACCGCGCCGGTCTCGACCGGCGCCGCCTCGACTGCGACCCGGCCGCCACCGCCGCCGCTGCCGCCACCGGGCGCGGCCGGGCCGTCCTGGCGCGCCCACCAGGCACCGGCGGCCGCGAGCGCGGCCACGGCGACGACGACCGTCACGGTGGTTCTGCCTGCCATGCTGTGCTCCAGGGGCTGGCTGCGGGCCGCGCCATCGCGCAATTCGGGCGCGGACGGCGCGCGGGTTCGTTCGCGCGTCCAAGTGTACGGAATGGCGCCGGGGGCGCGATTACCCCGGTGTCATGCGGGGTCAGCCGTCGGCCGGTGACGCCACCGCGCCCGCGGCGGCCAGCAGCCCGTGGATCGCCGCCGCCAGGCGGCGGTAGCCGGCGGCGTTCGGGTGCACGCTGTCGGACTTCAGCGCCGGGTCGGTGAGGATCGCCGCGAGGGCCTCGTCCTCCAGCGGCACGCCGAGGTCCTCGGCGACCTGGTAGTACAGGCTCGCGGTGTCGGTGAACAGCCCGCGCGCGGGCACGCCGACCAGCACGACCGGGACATCGCGCCGCCGGGCCATGCGTACCATCGCCTCGAGATCGTCGCGGATCGCCGCCGGGTCGCGCCCGCGCAGGATGTCGTTGCCGCCGTGGCACAGGATGAGCAGGTCCGGGCGCACGCGGTCGAGCACGCCCGGCAGCCGGCGCCGGCCTCCCGAGGCCAGCTCGCCGGGCTCGCCGGAGGGGACCACGTTGCGCCCCAGGCGCTGCTCGAGCACCGCGGGGTAGCTCTCGGCGGGCGCGGCGCCGGTGCCGTGGGTGAGGCTGTCGCCGAAGGCCAGGATGCGCGCGTCCGGTCCCAGGCGCGGGAGCTGCGGCGGCGCGCAGGCCGCGAGCGCGCCGACGAGCGCGAGCGCGGCCAGGCGCCGTCGGCGCGATCGGACCGGCGGGATCGACATCACGTGGCGCATTCTGTCGCCGGCGGCGGTATGATCACATGGCCGCCCGAGCCGGACTGCCTGCCATGGCCGCCCCCGCCCCGACACCCGACGTCACGCGCTGCCCGTGGTGCCTCGGCGACGCGCGCTACGTCGCCTATCACGACGAGGAATGGGGCGTCCCCTCCACCGACGAGCACCACCTGTTCGAGATGCTCATCCTCGAGGGCCAGCAGGCCGGGCTCTCCTGGCGCACGATCCTGTCCAAGCGCGACGGCTACCGGCATGCGTTCGCCGGGCTCGACCCCGACGCGATGGCGCGCTTCGGTCCCGAGGACGTCGAGCGCCTGCGCGTCGACGCCGCGATCGTGCGCAACCGCGCCAAGATCGAGGCCGCCATCGGCAACGCCCGGGCCTGGCTCGAGCTGCGCGCGGCGACGGGCTCGCCGAGCGACTGGCTGTGGGATTTCGTCGACGGTGCGCCGATCGTGAACCGGCCGCGCTTCATGGCGGACGTGCCGGCCGAGACCCGGCGCTCGCGCAAGCTCTCCCAGGCGCTCAAGCGCCGCGGCTTCCGCTTCGTCGGGCCGACGATCTGCTACGCGTACATGCAGTCGGTCGGCCTGGTCGACGACCATCTCGCGGACTGCTTCCGCGCCGCCGACGGCGACTGAGCGCGTCTCAGCCGACCTCCTCGAGGCGCCCCGACTCGACGTCGTAGACGAAGCCGCGGATCGCGTCCTTGTGCGGCACGAACGGGCTCGCCTCGATGCGCCGGATCGACTGGCGCACGTCCTCGGTCTCGTCACCGAAGGCCTCCATGGAGAACGGCGGCCGGATGCCCGTGTCCTGCTCGATCTGCGCCTTGACGTCGTCGTCCCTGAACGAGGTCATGCCGCAGTGCGTGTGGTGGACCAGCACGATCTCGCGCGTGCCGAGCAGGCGCTGCGAGATCGCCAGCGAGCGGACCACGTCGTCGGTGACGACACCGCCGGCGTTGCGGATCACGTGGGCGTCGCCGGTGCTCAGCCCGAGCATGGCGTAGATGTCGAGGCGCGCGTCCATGCAGGCCACGATCGCCACGGCGCGCGCCGGCGGCGCCTTCAGGCCGCCGTGCTCGAAGCCGGCGGCGTAGTCGGCGTTGTTGCCCAGCAGGTCGTCGGTTGCGCTCATCGCAGTCCCCCTTGTATGTACGTGCGCGCGCGGTGGCGTCAGGCGGGGTCGCGCCCGGCCGTCGGCACGCCCGCGTCCTCCACCTCGGCGGCGTCGGCCTCGGGCGACGCCAGCGGCTGTCCCGCCGCGAGGTCGTAGACGGTGACCTCGGCGCCGCTGCGGACCGTGCGCTTGCCCAGGCGCGGGAAGTCCGCGATCTCGCACTCGCGGTGCTCGCCGCCCATCAGGTAGACCAGGTCGTAGTCGAACGGGTTCCGCAGGTGATGGGCGACCGAGGGGGTCGGGAACGCGAGGAAATCGCCCGGGCCGACCGCGAGCTCGCGCCCGTCGACCTCGGCCACGCCGCAGCCCGACAGGATGTAGAGCCACTCCTCCTCATGGTGGTGCGCATGGTAGACGAAAGACTCGCGCCCGGGCGGCACGCGGGCGACGCTGACGCCGGTGCGCGCGAGCCCCAGCTCCTCGCCGAGGCGGACCCCGACGATCGTCGAGCGCGGGTTCCACGGTGGAGAACGCCGTCGCGGCGCTCGATCTCGTTCGCGCGCAACAGGTACGGGCTGGTCGACGCCATGGCGGGCCTCCGGCAGGGGGCCGCGCGCGGCCCCTTGCCGGAGTATACACGCGCTCACGTTTCGCCCGCCGCCGCCGCGGCGGTGGCGCCCGGCGCGATGCCGGTCGCCGCTCGGCTCAGGCGTGGTCGCGGGCGTTGGCGCGCCGCGCCGCCGCGCCGTCGCAGGTGTCCAGGTTGCGCGCCAGGTTGCGCGCGATGGTCACCGCCAGGTGGCGCGCACGCGCGGCGTACGGGCCGGCGAAGCGCTCGTCGAGGGTGCGGGTGAACAGCGCCAGCCAGCGGTCGAAGTGACGCGCGCCGAGCCCGAAGCGCGCGTGCACGGCGGCGTGGCGCGCGACCATGTTGCGCCGGTAGCCGGCCTCGCCCAGCAGCATCTTGCGCCAGAAGGCCTTGATGCGGGGCAGGTGGGTGTCGAGGTCGATCGCCGCGACCTCGGTGAACACCGGCGCCAGCGTGGGATCGGCGAGCACGCGCGCGTAGAACGCGTCGACCAGGCGGTCGATGGCGGCGGCGTTGTCGAGGTCGGGTCGGGTCATGGCGCTAGCGGAGGCACCCGGGCGAACGGGGCGCACGGGCCGGCGTGCGGGCGCCGGCCCGGTGCCGCGGCGGCGGCCTACCAGAGCAGCACCGGCAGACCTCGTGCCGGCAGTCGCGCGCGATGGCGCGCCGGCTGCAGGCCCGCGGGGCGCGCGTGCGCTGGCGGCCGCGGCTGCTGATCTCGATCACCGGGCGCATGCGCCCGGCGTTGCGGTGGACGTCGGCCAGCGAGGCCACCGGCTCGGCGTAGGTGCGCGCGGCCACCTCGTAGGCCACGCGCGAGGCGTTGCAGTTCACCACCTCCAGGCGTGCCCGGTCGCCGTCGACCACCTCGAGCGCCACCTCGTAGCCGCCGGCGACGAGTGCGCTCGCGTACCGTCGCCAGCGCCGGCGCCACGCCGTGGCGCATGACCGCGCGCGCCTGCGCCGCGGCGTCGCCACCCGCGGCCCGCAGGGCCGCGCGGGTGCTCGCGCGCCGGGTCGAGCCGGTCGGCCGCATCCAGCGTCCATCTCGACCACCGGCGAGTCGCTCCAGCGCAGCCCGGACGGGCGCGCGTGGCCCGTCGGGCCCGGCGCCGCCGGAACCCACGACCGCCCGGTCGCGAAGTCGTTCATCCGCCGCTGCATCGTCGTCTCGCCTGCCTGTTCCGCCATCGTCCGCGTGCTCCGCCGTCGCCGGCACCGTATCGTGGTGCGCGCGCAGGATGGGGCGGCACGGGCCCGCGGCAAGGCCCGGGGCGACGCGGATTGCTCCCGTACGACAGGGGCTTGCGCAGGATTCTCAGGTCCGGTTGAGCAAAACTCGTCGCGCCGCGGCGGGTGCCTCGGTCGCCCTGGCAGCCTGTCGGGCTCGGCTCATCCTGCTGCGGCGAGGGCGGTCCATATTTCCGATCCTCGTCGTCAAATCGTTCCCACTATTCTCCTCGGACGATCGAAAATCTGTTCTCGATTCTCGCGCCTCGCTACGACGCCCCAAGTCCGACAGGCTGCTAGGGCGAGCGCATCAGGAAGCGGCGGTAGTAGGCCAGCGCGCCCTTCTCCATGGCCTCGCGATGGCAGCGGCTGGTGGGGAACTCGCGGGTCTTGCCGCCGGACTCGATCTCGATGCGCGCGAAGCGCGCGAGCTTGCCCTGCTCGCCCATCGAGGCCAGGTTGACGACCGGCTCCTTGTACACGAAGCCGCGCGCGCGGTAGACGAGCGGCAGGCCGTTGAAGTTCATCGCGCGCAGCTCGACGGCCTCGTCGTCCGCCTCCAGGCTCACCTCGAAGCCCTCCGAGGCGAGCCGGTCGCGTACCGCCTCCAGCGCCGGGCGGACGTGCTCGCGCAGGCAGGTCTCGATCTCGGCCTCCGGGTCCGTGTCCGGGGCGGCGACCGGTTGCCGCCCCGGCAGGATCGCGTCGCTCAGCCGGCGCCAGAGTCCCATGCGAATCCTCCCCCTTCGCCCGTGCCGCGCGGCGGCTGGTGCCGACACCCGGGCATCATCGACCCGGCGCCGTGCCGCCGGCAAGGGCGGCGCTCAGCCCTCGAGGTGCAGCCGCTGGAGCCGCAGCGTGTCGGTGCCCGTGCCCATGGCGATGCCGACGTCGGCGGCCGCGAGCGCGGGCGCGTGCATCGCGGGTGTCCCGGTCCCGGGATGTGACGACGACAATACAAAGTCCGTAGACGACTACGGAGTCAAGCCCGGGCGCCAGTTGACTGCAATGGGGGATCGGCTACAAACGGTAGGAGTGTCATTGCATGCAGCGGTGGAGGCGAGGCCATGGCGGGGACGGGTTACGAGGCGGTGTACGAGCAGGCGCGCACCGACCCGGAGGGCTTCTGGGGCGCGGCCGCGGAGGCGATCGACTGGGACGCCCCGGCCGAGCGCGTGCTCGACGACAGCCAGGCGCCGTTCTACCGCTGGTTCCCGGGGGCGCGGCTCAACACCTGCCACAACGCCGTCGACCGCCACGCCGACGGCGCCCGCGGCGACCAGGCCGCGCTGATCCACGACAGCCCGGTCACGGGCACGGTCGCGACCTGGACCTATCGCGAGCTGCGCGACGACATCGCGCGCCTCGCCGGTGCCCTCGCCGGCCTGGGCGTGGGTCACGGCGACCGCGTGGTGATCTACATGCCGATGATCCCCGAGACGGTGATGGCGATGCTCGCCTGCGCCCGCCTCGGGGCGATCCACTCGGTGGTCTTCGGCGGCTTCGCCTCCTACGAGCTCGCCTCGCGCATCGACGACGCCCGCCCGAAGGTCGTGCTGTCCGCGTCCTGCGGCATCGAGCCCTCGGGCACGGTGGCCTACAAGCCGTTGCTCGACCGCGCGCTGGAGATCGCGGACCACGCGCCCGCGACCTGCGTGGTGCTCCAGCGCGAGCAGCTCGCCGCTGAGCTCGACGGCGGCCGCGACCGCGACTGGCGCGAGCTCGTCGACGGCGCACAGCCGGCGGGCTGCGTCCCGGTCGCCGCGACCGACCCGCTCTACATCCTCTACACCTCGGGCACGACCGGCCACCCCAAGGGCGTCGTGCGCGACAACGGCGGCCACGCGGTGGCCCTGCACTGGTCGATGGAGAACGTCTACGGCGTCGCCCCCGGCGAGGTCTTCTGGGCCGCCTCGGACGTGGGCTGGGTCGTGGGCCACTCCTACATCGTCTACGCGCCGCTGCTCGCCGGCTGCACCACGGTGCTCTACGAGGGCAAGCCGGTGGGCACGCCGGACCCGGGCGCGTTCTGGCGCGTGGTCGCGCAGCACGGCGTCAAGGTGCTGTTCACCGCGCCCACGGCGTTCCGCGCGATCAAGAAGGAGGACCACGACGGCAGCTACCGGCGCCAGCACGACCTCGGCGACTTCCGGGCGCTGTTCCTCGCCGGCGAGCGCTGCGACCCGGACACGCTCGAGTGGGCGCGCGACCTGCTCGGCGTGCCGGTGATCGACCATTGGTGGCAGACCGAGACCGGCTGGCCGGCGGCCGCGAACTGCATCGGCATCGAGCAGCTGCCGGTGAAGCCGGGCTCGGCGACCGTGCCGGTGCCGGGCTACGACATGCGCGTGCTCGACAGGGGCGGGCGCGAGCGCGCCGCCGGCGAGCTCGGCGACCTCGCGATCCGCCTGCCGCTGCCGCCGGGCTGCCTGATGACGCTCTGGAACAACGACCAGGGCTTCCGCAAGGCCTACCTCGAGCGCTACCCGGGCTACTACCGCACCGGCGATGCCGGCTTCATCGACGGCGACGGCTACGTCTGGATCATGAGCCGCACCGACGACGTCATCAACGTCGCCGGCCACCGGCTGTCCACGGGCGTGCTCGAGGCGGCGGTGGCCGGCCACCCCGACGTCGCGGAGTGCGCCGTCATCGGTGTGCACGACGAGATCAAGGGCCAGCTCCCGGTTGGCCTGGTCGTGCTCAAGGCCGGCGTCGAGCGCACGCACGACGAGGTCGCCGCCGAGCTGCGCGAGCGCGTGCGCGAGCACGTCGGCCCGGTCGCCGCCTTCCGCGACTGCTTCGTGGTCAGCCGCCTGCCGAAGACGCGCTCCGGCAAGGTGCTGCGCGCGACCATGCGGCGCATCGCCGACGGCCAGGAGTACACCGTGCCCCCGACCATCGACGACCCCGCGATCCTGGACGAGATCGCGGCCGCGATGGCGGACAGGGGGTAGGAAGGGCCGAGGCGTAGGCGCGTTTCGGCCGAAGGCCGACGCGCGCATGGGGCGTCCGATCGCTCGATGCGCGCGTTCGCGCGCGGCTGAGGCTGAGGCGAGGGCCGACAGGGCTGAAGGGCTGAAGGCGGCGAAGGCGAGGGCGAAGGGCGGAGGGCGAAGGGCGAAGGGCGAAGGGCGAAGGGCGAAGGGCGACCGATTGCGCATGCGGGCGGGCAACCCGGAGGTACGATGACCGTAGGCGAGGCGTTCGACGCGCTCGCGGCATGGTTGCTGTCGACTCAGGCTCGTGACCGCGCTGCCGGCGCTGGCGCTGGCGGTGTTCTTCGTCTTCGGGGTCGGTCTCGCGATCGCCGCGCTGCGCCGGGTGCTCGGCGGGCGCCGGTCGGATGGGGGCCTGCGCCGCGGCGCCCTGGTGGACCTGGCCGCCGGAGCCGCCTGCGCCGTCGCGGCGGCCTGGGCGCCTGGTTGCATTCGTGTAGCGCGCGGCGACACGATGTCGGCGCGCGCCGCTGGTGCCTGCGTGCTCAATGCAGCTTCAACCGCGGCCGCGTGCGCCGCGACACGAGGTCGGACAGCAGCAGCGCGAGCGCGCGGATGGGGCCGTGCAGCGCGCGCTGGTGGTCGCGGTAGAGCCAGCGGTAGCTCGCGCGCGCGAACCAGCCCTCGATGGTGACGTTGCCGAGCAGCGCGCCCATCAGCGTGCCGAAGGCGCTGTCGCTGACGTTCACCAGCGAGCCGCGGTCGCGGTAGACGTACTCGGGCAGGTCCTCCCCGGCGAGGTGGCGCGGCAGCGCCCGCGCCAGGAAGGCCGCCTGCTGGTCGGCCGCCTGCGCGCGCGGCGGCACCAGCGCGCTGCCCTCGGCGTCGCGCGGGCAGGCCGCGCAGTCGCCCAGCGCGAACACGTTCGCGTCGCGCGTCGTCTGCAGCGTGCGCCCGACGACGAGCTGGTCGCGCGCGTTCGTCTCGAGGCCCCCGATCCCGCCGAGGAAGGCGGGCGCCTTGACGCCGGCGGCCCAGACCCTGAAGCGCGCGGGGATGAAGTCGCCGCCCTCGACCTGGATGCCGTCGGCCGTGACCTCGGCGACCGCCTCGCCGGTGCGGGTCTCGACGCCGAGGCGCCGCAGCTGGTCGCGCGTGGCATCGGCGATGTCCTGTGGCAGGCCCGGCAACAGGCGCGGCGCGCGCTCGATGATCACCAGCCGGGTGTCGTGCACCACGTCGATGTCACAGGCGCCGTAGTCCGCGAGCTCGTGGCGCATCTTGTCGAGCTCGGCGGCCAGCTCGACGCCCGTGGCGCCCGCGCCCACGATCGCGACGTCGAGCTCGCCCGGCGTGGCCGGTCCGCCCCCCTGGCCCGCGCGCAGGTAGGCCTCGAGCAGCCCGCGGCGGAAGGTCTCGGCCTCGTCGGCCGATTCCAGGCTGAAGCAGTGCTCGGCCACCCCCGGCACGCCGAAGTCGTTGCCGACGCTGCCCACCGCGATCACCAGGGTGTCGTAGCCGAGCGCGCGCGCCGGCAGGGCCTCGCGCCCGTCGGCTTCGTGCAGCGGCGCCAGGTGCACGCGGCGGGCCTCGCAATCGAGGCCGTCCATGCGCCCCCACACGAAGGTGAAGTGGTGCGCCCGCGCGTGCGCGATGTAGTCGCACTCGTCGTCGTGGATGTCGAGGGTCCCCGCCGCGATCTCGTGCAGCAGGGGCTTCCAGACGTGCGTCAGCGAGGCGTCGACCAGCGTGACGCGCACGCCGGCGTCGCGCCGGTAGCGCCGCCCGAGGCGCGTGGCGAGCTTGAGGCCCCCGGAGCCGCCGCCGACGATGACCATACGGTGCGGGTCGCTCGCTGTCACGCTCATCGCCGGCCCCCCGTCCGTGTGCCGGGCGCATTGTAACGCCCGGGCCGCACGGCTACGCCACTACCCGGGCCACGGACACGGGTGCAATGCACGCGAAAGCGAACCGCGAATGGACGCGAATGATCGCGAATGGGCCGCGGGCCTGTTGGCCCCGGCGGCGCTTTTCTGCAGCGGGCGTTCCGCGCGTCCAGCTTCCCGGCGCGCCCAAGGGCTGCGGCCGGTGGTCCCGATCCGTTCAGCGCAGCTCCGCGGCGCCCGCCATTCCTCCGGGCCATTCGCGTCCATTCGCGGTTCGTGGTGAACGGCCTGCGGGGGCGAGCGCCGCGCCGGATCCCGGCTGCGCCGCGGTCCGGCTGCACGTCCGGTTCAGCGCTCGCCGTTCGAGAGGTCGCCGACCCAGCTGTACGCGGCGGCGGCGCGCGGGAAGCCCAGCGTCGGGATCGCCAGCAGCGCGACCTGCTCGATGGCGGCCGCCTCGATGCCCTCGCGGGTTGCGCGGCGCACGTGCGAGTGCACGGCACCCTCGGACTGTGCCCCGATGGCCAGCGCCAGCTTGACCAGGCGCCGCTCGCGCTCGTTCAGCGGCCCGGCATCGCCCAGGGCCCGGCCCAGGGCGCTGTAGGCGGACCACACGTCCGGGTGGCGCTCGGCGATCTCGCCGGCGGTGGCGGGCAGCTCGCTCTCGTTCATCTCGATTCTCCGGTGGCTGGCGTTGCGGCGGCATCATTCGCCCGATGCTCGACCCGACAGCATCCATTGTACTTGACGGGCATCAAGGCCCGCGGCGCCGGCGGTTGATGCACGTCAAGGGCCGGCGCCCGCGCCGCGGCCATACTCCGGGTCGACATGCAGTCGCGTTCCCGGATGTTGCCGTGACCCCGAGCGTGGAATTCGATCCCGGGCTGGTGCGCCGCCACGACGTCGCCGGCCCGCGCTATACCTCCTACCCGACGGCGCCCTGGTTCCACGAGGGCTTCGGCGTCGACGACTACGAGGCCAGCGCGGCCATGGCGGACGCGCGGCGGCCGCTGTCGCTCTACTTCCACCTGCCCTTCTGCGCGACGCTGTGCTTCTACTGCGCCTGCAACAAGGTGGTGACGAAGAACCGTGCCCACGCCGGGCCCTATCTCGAGCGCCTCGCGCGCGAGATCGAGCTGCAGGCCGAGCTGTTCGGCGGGCGGCCGTCGGTGGACCAGCTGCACTGGGGCGGCGGCACGCCGACCTTCCTCGACGCGGCGCGCCTGCAGTGGCTGTTCGAGCACATCCGCCGGGCCTACCCGCTGCGCGACGACGACGGCGGCGATTACTCGATCGAGCTGGACCCGCGCACGGTCGATCGCGAGACCATCGGCCTGCTGCGCCGGCTCGGGTTCAATCGCGCCAGCCTCGGCGTGCAGGACCTCAACGAGGAGGTCCAGCGCGCGGTCAATCGCATCCAGCCCGAGGCGGTGACGCGCGCCACGCTCGACGCCTGCCGCGAGGCCGGCTTCCGCTCGCTCAACGTGGACCTGATCTACGGCCTGCCGCTGCAGACCCTGCACAGCTTCACGCGCACGATCGACCGGGTCATCGAGCTCGCGCCCGACCGCATCGCGCTCTACAACTACGCGCACCTGCCGGAGCGTTTCCCGCCGCAGCGGCGCATCCGCGCCGAGGACCTGCCGGGCCCCGAGGAGCGCCTCGCGATCCTGCGGCGCGCGATCGCGCACCTCACCGAGGCCGGCTACGTCTACATCGGCATGGATCACTTCGCGCTGCCCGACGACGAGCTGGCGCGCGCGCAGCGCGCGGGCACGCTGACGCGCAATTTCCAGGGCTACAGCACGCACGGGGGCTGCGACCTCGTCGCCCACGGCATCAGCGCCATCGGCGCCTTCGGCAACTGCTACAGCCAGCACTCCCGCGAGCGCGGGCCGTACTACGAGGCGCTCGACGCCGGCCGCCTGCCGGTGGCGCGCGGGCTCACGCTGTCACCCGACGACCGCCTGCGACGCGACGTGATCATGCGCCTGATGTGCGATTTCGCGCTCGACGTGCCGACGCTGGAGCGCCAGCACGGCATCGACTTCGAACAGGCGCTCGCGGCCGAATGCGCCGCGCTGGAGCCACTGATCGCGGATGGCCTGGTCCGCTGGCAGGGGCGGCGCCTGGAGGTCACGTCCGTCGGCCGCCTGCTCGTGCGCAACGTGGCGATGGTGTTCGATCGCTACCTCCAGCGCGACCGGGACACGCGCTACTCGCGGGCGATCTGAGCGCCGCGGCGCCTTCCCGGGGGAGCAGGGCCATCAACGCCGTGCGCAGGGGATCTCGCCAGGACGCCAGGGGACGCCAGCAAGGATCTCTCGCAGAGAACGCGGAGCGCGCCGAGAACAGCGGGGAAGGCCTTCTGTCCAACCGTTGCACGGCGACGAGGCCTGCGTCGCCGATGGCGCCGCGAGGGTGATCACCGCGGCGCGCTGGCTGACGTGATCTCTCCGCGTGCTCTGCGCTCTCCGCGAGAGATCAAGGCCTTGGGGCCTTGGCGAGAGTCCACGTGCACGGGGCACAGCGGATACCGCGGCGCCCGAGCGAGGCCAAGGCCACGCGCTCCTCGCGCCCTACGCCCGGATGACGGCCAGCAGGTCGAGGCCGAGGAAGATGCCCACCAGGATCACGTTCAGGGCCCAGGCGACCGTGAGCACCCGCGCCAGGCCGCGCCACTTCTCGTCGGAGGCGTGCTCCGCGCAGCGCCACACCGACACCAGGATCCAGACCGTGTAGACGGCCATGACGCACGCCGTGATCACGTACAGGGGCCAGCTCAGGCCGGTCGTGACCAACGCCGCCAGGAACAGCCCGGCCAGGATCCAGCTGCCGAGCACGCCCCAAAGCCAGAACACCTTCCACAGCGGGCCGCGCCCCTCCCAGTAGGCCGGGATGGTCCCGCTGATCTGCGCTACCGACTGCATGGCTCTACCTCCTCCCGGGGTCCGGGCTCGTCAGGGGGTCCGCTTGTCGCCGCGGCGACCAACTGCTACCCACTATAGATGATCGGGGCATGATCGCGCTCGCCCCGGCCCGCGGCTTGATCCAGGTCAATCGGCGGCCACAATGGCCCCTCGACTTGATCCGGATCAATAACCGGGGCGGGCCGTTCGTGGCCCAATGGCGCCGTCGCCCATCCGTGCCCCAGGAACAGGAGAACGGCCGTGCTCGACGAACAGCATTACGATCCGCCCAAGGCGCACAAGGCGCTCGCGATGTCCACGCTGGCGTTCACCGTGTGCTTCGCGGTGTGGACGATCTTTTCGATCATCGGCGTCAAGATCAAGCAGGACCTGGGTCTCAGCGAGACCCAGTTCGGCCTGCTGGTGGCGACCCCGGTGCTGACCGGCTCGATCAGCCGCATCTTCCTCGGTATCTGGACCGAGAAGTATGGCGGCCGGCTGGTGTTCACCGTGCTCATGCTGGCCACCTCGGTGGCGGTGTACCTGCTCGCTTCCGTCAAGACCTACGAGATCTTCCTGCTCGCGGCGCTGGGCGTGGGTCTCGCCGGCGGCTCGTTCATCGTCGGCATCGCCTATACCTCCGAGTGGTACGACAAGAAGCACCAGGGTACGGCGCTCGGCATCTTCGGCGCGGGTAACGTCGGCGCCGCCGTCACCAACTTCGCCGCGCCTTTCCTGGTGGTCGGGTTCGGCTGGGAGAATACGGCGCTGATCTACGCGGCCGTGCTCGCCGCGATGGCGGTGATCTTCTGGCTCATCACCGAGAACGATCCCGGCGCTGCAGCGGCGCAAGTCCGAAGGCACGCAGCCGACGCCGTTGAAGGAGCAGCTCGAGCCGCTGAAGAAGCTGCAGGTCTGGCGCTTCTCGCTCTACTACTTCTTCGTCTTCGGCGCCTTCGTCGCGCTCGCCTCCTGGCTGCCGCGCTACTACATCGGCGCCTACGACATCAGCCTCGAGGTCGCCGGCACGCTGGCGGCGCTGTACTCCCTGCCGGCATCGGTGTTTCGCGCGCTCGGCGGCTGGATGTCCGACCGCTTCGGCGCGCGCGCGGTCATGTACTGGACCTTCATCGTTTCGCTGGTGTGCCTGTTCGTGCTCTCGTACCCCGATACCCGCTACGTGGTATCTGGGATCCAGGGGCCGATCGCGTTCTCGTTCGGGGTTCCGATCTGGCTGTTCGCCTTGCTGACGATTGCCCTGGGCTTCGTCATGTCGCTGGGCAAGGCCGCCGTCTACAAGCACATCCCGGTCTATTACCCGGATCACGTCGGCTCGGTCGGCGGCCTGGTCGGCATGATCGGCGGACTGGGCGGCTTCGTGCTGCCGATCGCATTCGGCGTCATGAACGATCTAACCGGCGTGTGGACGAGCTGCTTCATGCTGATGTTCCTGGTCGTCGCCGTGTCGCTGACCTGGATGCACTTCGCCATCCTGCGCATGGAGCGGCGCCGCATGCCTGCGCTGGCGGATGAGGAGCGGTTCCGCTACCTGCCGGAGATCCAGCCCGACTACAAGCACGAGGGGCGGACGGCGCACTGAGCGCCGCACCCGTTCCCGGAAACCCGGAGACACGACATGGCAACGAACAGCGACAAGCCCGGCGGCCTGATGACCGACCTGGGCCGCGTCCTGACCGACTGGCGGCCCGAGGACGACGAGTTCTGGCGTTCGAAGGGCTACCCGATCGCGCAGCGCAATCTGTGGATCTCGATCCCGTGCCTGCTGCTCGCGTTCTGCGTGTGGCTGGTCTGGAGCGCGGTCGGCTACGCGACTCAACGAGATCGGCTTCACCCTTCACCACCAACCAGCTGTTCTGGCTGACGGCACTGCCGGGTCTGTCGGGCGCCACGCTGCGGATCTTCTACAGCTTCATGGTGCCGATCTTCGGCGGCCGGCGCTGGACGGCGATCTCCACGGCCTCGCTCGCGATCCCGGCGATCTGGATGGGCTTCGCGGTCCAGGACCCGGGCACCACGTTCTGGGAGTTCGCCGTCATCGCCCTGCTGTGCGGCTTCGGCGGCGGCAACTTCGCCTCGTCGATGGCCAACATCAGCTTCTTCTTCCCGGCGAAGCAGCAGGGCACCGCGCTCGGGCTCAACGCGGGCCTGGGCAACGCGGGCGTCTCGGTGATGCAGCTCGTGGTGCCGTTCGTGATCTCGACCGGCGCGCTGTCGTTCATGTTCGGCAGCGCCCAGAGCCTTCAGGGTGGCGGTCAGCTCTGGCTGCAGAACGCGGCCTTCGTCTGGGTGCCGTTCATCGCCCTGTTCACGGTGCTGGCCTGGGTCGGCATGAACGACATCGCCTCGGCGCGCTCCTCGTTCCAGGAGCAGGCGGTGATCTTCCGGCGCAAGCACCAGTGGATCATGAGCTGGCTCTACATCGCGACCTTCGGCAGCTTCATCGGCTACTCCGCCGGCTTCCCGATGCTGATCAAGACCCAGTTCCCGGCCCAGGATCCGCTGCAGTACGCCTTCCTCGGCCCGCTCGTGGGCGCGCTCATCCGCCCGGTCGGCGGCTGGCTGGCCGACAAGATCGGCGGCGCCCGCGTCACGTTCTGGAACTTCGTCGTGATGATCCTGGCGGTGTTCGGGGTCGTGTGGTTCCTGCCCGTGCTCGGCACGGCGGGCAACTTCTGGGGCTTCTTCGCCATGTTCATGATCCTGTTCGTAACCACGGGCGTGGGCAACGGCTCCACCTTCCGCATGATCCCGGTGATCTTCCGCACCCAGCACGAGCGCTGGACGGAGGGCGCGGACGAGCAGACGCGGCAGGCCGCGCTGAAGGATGCCCGGCGCGAGTCCGCCGCCACGCTCGGGTTCAGCTCGGCGCTGGCCGCCTACGGCGCCTTCTTCATCCCGAAGGCCTACGGCACCTCGATCGCCCTGACCGGCGGCCCGACCGCGGCGCTGTACGCCTTCGCCACCTACTACGTCACCTGCGTGGCCGTGACCTGGTGGTTCTATCACCGGCGCAACGCGGAGATCCCGTGCTGAGCCGCGGTGCCGCCGCGTGGCCGCGGGTCCACGCGCTGGCGGGCCCGCTTGATCCCGGTCAAAGCGGCTGCTTTGCTCAGGCCGTAGCCTGCATGCCGGCTGCCCCGCGCCATCGGCCGGCCCATGGAAATCCCGGAGCAAGACGATGAGTCACTTTCTCGATCGCATGCGTTTCTTCAGGAAGGTCACCGGCGAGTTCGCCGACGGCCACGGCCGGACGACGGACGAGGATCGCTCCTGGGAGAAGTCCTACCGCCAGCGCTGGCAGCACGACAAGGTCGTGCGCTCCACCCACGGGGTGAACTGCACCGGCGCCTGCTCCTGGAAGATCTACGTCAAGGACGGCCTGGTCACCTGGGAGACGCAGCAGACGGACTACCCGCGCACGCGGCCCGACCTGCCGAACCACGAGCCGCGCGGCTGCCCCCGCGGCGCCAGCTATTCCTGGTACATCTACTCGGCCGCGCGCCTGAAGTACCCGATGGTGCGCTCGACGCTGCTGCAGCTCTGGCGCGAGGCGCGCGCCGCGCACGAGGATCCGGTCGACGCCTGGGGCTCGATCGTCGAGGACGCGGACAAGCGCCGCAGCTACCAGAAGCGCCGCGGCCTCGGCGGCCTGGTGCGCTCGAGCTGGGACGAGGTCAACGAGCTCGTCGCCAGCGCCAATGCCTACACCGCGAAACGCCACGGCCCCGACCGCGTCATCGGCTTCTCGCCGATCCCGGCGATGTCGATGGCCTCGTACGCCGCGGGCAGCCGCTACCTGTCGCTGATCGGCGGCGTATGCCTGTCGTTCTACGACTGGTATTGCGATCTGCCACCGAGCTCGCCCATGACCTGGGGCGAGCAGACCGACGTGCCCGAGTCCGCGGACTGGTACAACTCCAAGTTCATCATGATGTGGGGCTCGAACGTGCCGCAGACGCGCACGCCCGATGCCCACTTCATGACCGAGGCGCGCTACAACGGCACCAAGATCGTGGTCTGCTCGCCGGACTACGCCGAGGCGACCAAGTTCGCCGACCTGTGGCTGGCGCCCAAGCAGGGCACCGACGCGGCGCTCGGCGATGGCGCTGGGGCACGTGATCCTCAAGGAGTTCCACGTCGACAACCCGACGCCGTACTTCACCGACTACTGCCGCCGCTACACCGACATGCCGATGCTCGTCGAGCTCGAGGAAGGCGGCGGTCGCCTGGTGCCGGGGCGTTTCCTGCGCGCCAGCGATCTCTCCGACAATCTCGGCCAGCACAAGCACGCCGAGTGGAAGACCATCGCCCGCGACCAGGCCTCGGGCGAGCTGGTCGCGCCGCAGGGCTCCATCGGCTTCCGCTGGGACGAGAGCGGGCGCTGGAACCTCGAGGAAAAGGAGGGCGAGAACGGCGACGGGACCCACCTGCAGCTCACGCTGATCGACGAGCACGACGAGCTCGCCACCGTGGGCTTCCCGTACTTCGGCGGCATCGTCCACGAGCAGTTCCAGCACAACGAGCAGGCCGACGTGCTCGAGCGCAAGGTGCCGGTCAAGCGCATCGAGCTCGCCGACGGCCGCACGGTGCAGGTGGCGACCGTGTTCGACCTGATGACGGCGCACTACGGTGTCGACCGCGGACTCGGTGACGATGCCGTGGCGACCTCGTACGACGACGACGTGCCCTACACCCCGGCCTGGCAGGAGTCGATCACCAGCGTGCCGGCCGACCACGTCGTGCGTGTCGCGCGCGAGTTCGCCGACAACGCCGCCAAGACCGAGGGCAAGTCCATGGTCATCCTCGGTGCCGGCCTGAACCACTGGTACCACATGGACATGAACTACCGCGCCATCATCAACATGCTGGTGATGTGCGGCTGCATCGGCCAGAGCGGCGGCGGCTGGGCGCACTACGTGGGCCAGGAGAAGCTGCGCCCGCAGACGGGCTGGCTGCCGGTCGCCTTCGCGCTCGACTGGGTGCGCCCCCCGCGGCACATGAACGGCACCTCGTTCTGGTACGCGCACACCGACCAGTGGCGCTACGAGAAGCTCGAGGTGGACGAGATCCTGTCGCCGCTCGCCAACCGCGACGACTGGAGCGGCAGCCTGGTCGACTACAACGTGCGCGCCGAGCGCATGGGCTGGCTGCCCTCGGCGCCGCAGCTCAATCGCAACCCGCTCGAGGTCGCGCGCGAGGCCAGGGCCGCGGGCAAGGACCCGAAGGAATACGTCGTCGAGCAGTTGCGCTCCGGTGAGCTGAAGCTCGCCTGCGAGGATCCCGACGCGCCCGAGAACTTCCCGCGCAACCTGTTCGTCTGGCGCTCGAACCTGCTCGGCTCCAGCGGCAAGGGCCACGAGTACTTCCTCAAGCACCTGCTGGGCACCGACGACGGCGTCCAGGGCAAGGACCTCGGCGACCCCGGCGAGCAGCGCGCGCAGGAGGTCACCTGGCACGAGGAGGCCCCGGAGGGCAAGCTCGATCTGCTGGTGACGCTCGATTTCCGCATGTCGACCACCTGCCTGTACTCGGACGTGGTGCTGCCGACCGCGACCTGGTACGAGAAGGACGATCTCAACACCTCGGACATGCACCCGTTCATCCACCCGCTCTCGGAGGCGGTGAACCCGGCCTGGGAGTCGCGCTCGGACTGGGACATCTTCAAGGGCATCGCGAAGAAGTTCTCGGAGGTCGTCGACGGTCACCTCGGCGTCGAGGAGGATCTCGTGACCGTGCCGCTGCTGCACGACACCCCCGGCGAGCTGGGCCAGCCGTTCGAGGTCGCCGACTGGAAGAAGGGCGAGTGCGAGCCGCTGCCCGGCAAGACCATGCCCAACCTGCTGGTCGTCGAGCGTGACTACCCCGCGACCTTCGAGCGCTTCACCTCGGTGGGGCCGCTGCTCGACAAGCTCGGCAACGGCGGCAAGGGCATCAGCTGGAACACCGAGCACGAGGTCGAGTACCTGGGCCGCCTCAACGGCACAGCACAGCGACGCCGGCGCGACTCGAAGGGCCGGCCCGCGCATCGAGACTCGGCGATCGACGCCTGCCGAGACCATCATGTCGCTGGCGCCGGAGACCAACGGCGAGGTGGCGGTCAAGGCCTGGCAGGCGCTCGAGAAGTTCACCGGCCGCGAGCACGCGCACCTGGCCCTGCACAAGGAGGACGAGAAGATCCGCTTCCGCGACATCCAGGCGCAGCCGCGCAAGATCATCTCCTCACCGACCTGGTCCGGCATCGAGTCGGAGAAGGTCTGCTACAACGCCGGCTGGACCAACGTCAACGAGCTCATCCCGTGGCGCACGCTGACCGGTCGCCAGCAGTTCTACCAGGACCATTCCTGGATGCGTGCCTTCGGCGAGGGCTTCGTGTCCTACCGGCCGCCGGTCAACACGAAGACCTGGAAGCAGATCAAGGACACCCGGCCCAACGGCAACCCGGAGATCGTGCTCAACTGGATCACGCCGCACCAGAAGTGGGGCATCCACAGCACCTACAGCGACAACCTGCTGATGCTGACGCTGTCACGCGGCGGCCCGATCGTCTGGATCTCGGAGAAGGACGCCCAGGCGGCGGGTATCGAGGACAACGACTGGATCGAGGTCTACAACGTCAACGGCGCCGTCGTGGCCCGCGCGGTGGTCTCGCAGCGCGTGCGCGAGGGCATGGCGATGATGTACCACGCCCAGGAGCGCATCGTGAACACGCCCGGCTCCGAGATCACCGGCCAGCGCGGCGGCATCCACAACTCGGTAACCCGCGCCGTGGTCAAGCCGACGCACATGATCGGCGGCTACGCCCAGCAGAGCTACGGCTTCAACTACTATGGCACCGTCGGTTCCAACCGTGACGAGTTCGTCGTGCTCCGCAAGATGGACCGCGTCGACTGGCTCGAAGGGGACGACGAAAGCATCCTGGCCCAGGAGTACGTGCGATGAAGGTACGCGCGCAGATCGGCAAGGTCCTGAACCTGGACAAGTGCATCGGCTGCCACACCTGCTCGGTGACCTGCAAGAACGTGTGGACCTCGCGCGAGGGCATGGAGTACGCGTGGTTCAACAACGTCGAGACCAAGCCCGGCATCGGCTATCCCAAGGACTGGGAGAACCAGGACCGCTGGAAGGGCGGCTGGGTGCGGCGCGAGAGCGGCGACATCGTGCCCAGGCAGGGCGGCAAGTGGCGCCTGCTGGCCAAGATCTTCGCCAACCCGCACCTGCCCGAGATCGACGACTACTACGAGCCGTTCAACTTCGACTACCAGCGGCTGCACAACGCGCCCGACTCGAAGGCGCAGCCGACGGCCAAGCCGTACTCGGCGATCACCGGCAAGCCGATGGAGAAGATCGAGTGGGGGCCCAACTGGGAGGAGATCCTCGGCGGCGAATTCGCCAAGCGCTCGCGGGACTACAACTTCGAGAACGTCCAGAAGGAGATCTACGGACAGTTCGAGAACACCTTCATGATGTACCTGCCCCGGCTGTGCGAGCACTGCCTCAACCCGAGCTGCGTGGCGAGCTGCCCGAGCGGGGCGATCTACAAGCGCGAGGAGGACGGCATCGTCCTGATCGACCAGGACAAGTGCCGCGGCTGGCGCATGTGCATCTCGGGCTGTCCGTACAAGAAGATCTACTACAACTGGCAGTCGGGGAAGTCGGAGAAGTGCACCTTCTGCTACCCGCGCATCGAGGTCGGCCAGCCCACCGTGTGCTCCGAGACCTGCGTCGGGCGCATCCGCTACCTCGGCGTGCTGCTCTACGACGCCGACCGGATCGAGGAGGCCGCCAGCGTCCCCAACGAGCAGGACCTCTACGAGGCCCAGCTCGACATCTTCCTCGACCCGAACGACCCCGAGGTGATCCGCCAGGCGCAGGCGGACGGCGTGCCGGACTCGTGGATCGAGTCGGCGCAGCGCTCGCCGGTGTACAAGATGGCGGTCGACTGGAAGGTCGCCTTCCCGCTGCACCCCGAGTACCGCACGCTGCCGATGGTCTGGTACGTGCCGCCGCTGTCGCCGGTCCAGACCGCGGCCGACGGCGGCCGCATCGGCCTCGACGGCCTGATCCCCGACGTCGACTCGCTGCGCATCCCGGTGCAGTACCTGGCCAACATGCTCACCGGCGGCGACGAGCGGCCCGTGACCCATGCGCTGCGGCGGTTGCTGGCGATGCGCGTGTTCAAGCGCTCGCAGACGGTCGAGGGTGAGCCGCGCCACGACGTGCTCGAGCAGGTCGGTCTCGACGAGGACCTGGTCGAGGAGATGTACCGCTACATGGCGATCGCGAACTACGAGGACCGGTTCGTGATCCCGACCAACCACCGCGAGCTCAGCGCGGAGGATCCGTACGCTGAGCGCAGCGGCTGCGGCTTCAGCTTCGGCGACGGTTGCCACACGCACGGCGTCAGCCGAACCAACCTGTTCGGCAGCAAGAGTCCCCGCCAGCGCGAGCACGCGCCCCCGACGATCAGCTCGAGCCCGCCGCGGGTTCCGGAGAGCACCAATGAGTAACAAGGAGCGCGGGTCGCTGCACTACCCGCTCAAGGCGCTGGCCGGGCTGCTCGGTTATCCCGACGAGGGCGTGACGGGCCACGTCGACGATCTCGCCGACGTGCTGGTGGTGCGCCCGGAGCTCGAGCGCGCCGACCGCGCGGAGCTCGAGGCATTCGTCGCGTGGGTGCGCGGCAATGACCTGCTCGACGTGCAGGCCGTCTATGTCGAGACCTTCGATCGCAGCAAGAAGGTCTCGCTCTACCTGTTCGAGCACGTCTACGGCGAATCGCGCGATCGCGGCCCGGCGATGGTCGAGCTCACCAACGCCTACCGTGAGCAGGGTCTCGAGATCGACTGCCGCGAGCTGCCCGATTTCCTGCCGCTGTTCCTCGAGTTCTGTGCCGTCCTGCCGGAGGCCCGGGCGCGCGAGTGGCTCGACGAGATCGGGCAGATCGTGCAGCAGGTCCACGTGCGTCTCGTCGAGCGCGACAGCCGCTACGCGGTCCCGTTCCGCGTGCTGCTGCGCCTCCTCGAGATCGAGCCCATGCCCGAGGCGCTGGTGGAGACGGCCTCCAAGGAGGAGCGCGACGACACGCGCGAGGCCCTCGACCGCACCTGGATGGAGGCCCCGGTTACCTTCGGGCCCGACGAGCCGCGCACCAGCTGCGGCGCCACGAAGCAGTGGCAGGAGCGCCCGGTGCAGTGGATGGACTATCGCAACGCGAGCGGGCGCTCGGCCTGAGCGGAGACGACGATGGAATTTCTCAACAAGCTGCTGTTCGAGTATTACGTCTACGTGGCGGGCACCGTGTTCCTGCTCGGAAGCCTGGTTCGCTTCGACATGAGCCAGTACACCTGGAAGACGAACTCGAGCCAGATGCTCGACAACTCGTTTCGCTTCCAGCTCGGCAGCGTGCTGTTCCACGCCGGCGTGCTGTTCCTGTTCCTCGGCCACCTCGTCGGTCTGCTGATGCCGCACTGGCTCTACCCGGTGCTCGGCCTGACGCCGGGCGCCAAGCAGATCCTGGCGATGGTCAGCGGCGGCATCGCCGGCGTGGCTGCGCTCGTGGGCGCCACCATCCTGCTCCACCGGCGACTGTTCCACCTGCGCGTACGGGCGCACTCGACGCGCAACGACATCTTCATCCTGGTGCTGCTCTACGTGCAGCTGCTGCTCGGCCTGTTCACGATCCCGATCTCGATGCACCACCTCGACGGCTCGGTGATGATCCTGCTCTCCGACTGGGCGCAGCACGTGCTCACCTTCCGCGGCGGCGCCGAGTACCTCGCGGGCGTGCACTGGATCTACAAGCTGCACCTGTTCCTGGGCGTCACCACCTTCCTGGTGTTCCCGTTCACGCGCCTGGTGCATATCTGGAGCCTGCCGGCGAGCTACATCACGCGCCAGTACCAGGTCGTGCGCCAGCGTCGCGTCTGAGGCCCGGGCATGTTCGTCATGGTCAACCGGGTGGTCGTCCCGGAGGAGGAGGTGCGCCACGAGGCCGCCTACGTCGAGTCCGGCTCGATCGACGAGAAGCACGCCGAGGCGGCGCGCACGCTGGCCGTGCGCGAGCTGCTGCGCCAGCGCGCCGAGGAGGTCGGCGTCGACCACCGAGGACCGTGTCGACGAGGCGATCGAGGAGCTGCTCGAGCGCGAGCTCGGCGTGCCGGAGGCCGACGAGGCGGCCTGCCGGCGCTACTTCGAGGCCAACCCGGAGCGCTTCCGCACGCCCGAGGAGGTGGAGCTGCGCCACATCCTGCTGGCCGCGGCGCCGGACGATCCGGACGCGCGCAAGCGCCAGCGCGATGCGGCCGAGGAGATCGTGGCGACGCTCCGGGCCGAGCCCGGCCGCTTCGGCGAGCTCGCCGGCCACCGCTCGGACTGTCCCTCGGCCGACGAGGGCGGCCACCTCGGCGTGATCGGCCGCGGCCAGACGGTGGCCGAGTTCGAGCAGGTGGTGCTGCGCCTCCCGCGCGGCCTGGCCGATCGCCCCGTGGAGACGCGCTATGGCTTCCACGTGGTCGAGGTCCTGTCGCGCGCCGGCGGTGAGCCGCTCGCCTACGAGGACGTGCGCGAGATGATCGCCGAGTACCTGCGCGAGCGCTCCTGGCGCCGCGCCGTGAGCCAGTACGTCGGCCAGCTCGCCGCCGACGCCGAGCTCGAGGGCGTCGAGCTCGAGGTCCCCGATTCACCCCTGGTGCAGTGAACGCACAAGCGAACTGCGAAAGCGAACCGCGAATGGACGCGAATATTCGCGAATGGCGCCGCGGCTCGGCCGGGGTGGGCGGAGCTGCGCTGTTCGCGGAAGGACCACAGATGAACACAGATAGACACAGAGGACCGCGTCGATAGCGGACACCGTGTCGGAGCTTCGCTGTCGACCAACCGGGATCAACGGGCTGTCAGCGCAGCTCCGCTGTCGCTCGAACTGCCCCGGCACAATCTGTGTTCATCTGTGTTGATCTGTGGTTCCAATCCGTTCAGCGAAGCTCCGCGGCGCCGGCCATATCGCTGAACCATTCGCGAACATTGCTCGGCGCATCCCTGCGCCTCGCCCCTTCGGGGCCTGCGCTGCGCGCAGTCCCGATCTGCTCCCGGCAGATCGGTCGCGTCCATTCGCGGTTCGCTGTACGCGGCTTGCGCGCTCGAGACCGGAGCGGACGTCCCTGTCCGGCGCTCTCCTGGTCGTTCGCGGATTGCCCGCGGCGCGCCTCAGTCGGCGTTCGGCGTGAACAACTGCTGGCCGCGCAGGCGGAAGCCCGCGATGGCCTGCTGGCCCTCCTCGCCGGTGAGCCAGTCGATGAACCGCTGGCCGTCCGCGGCGTTGACGTGCGGGTGCCTCTCCGAGCTCACCAGGATCACGCCGTAGGGGTTGAACAGCCGCTCGTCGCCCTCGACCAGCAGCTCCAGGCCCTGGCGGTTCTCGAAGCTGATCCAGGTCGCCCGGTCCGCGAGCGCGTAGGCGTCCATCGCGGCCGCGGTGTTGAGCGTCTTGCCCATGCCCGCGCCGGTCTCCCGGTACCAGGCCCCCGATGCCCCGGTCGGGTCGACGCCGGCGGCATCCCAGAGCTCGAGCTCCTTCTTGTGGGTGCCGCTGTTGTCGCCGCGCGACGCGAACGGCGCCTCGGCCTCGGCGATCCTGGCGAGCGCCACGGGCGCGTTGTCCATGCCCGCGATCCCGGCGGGGTCGGGGCCGGGTCCCACGATGATGAAGTCGTTGTACATCAGCGGGTGACGCTCCACCCCGTAGCCGTCGGCCACGAACGCCTTCTCCGAGGGCGTGTGGTGCACCAGCAGCACGTCCGCGTCGCCGCGCCGGGCGATCTCGATCGCCTGGCCGGTGCCGACCGCGACCACCCGCACGTCGATGCCCGTCTTGTCCTCGAACTTCGGGAGCACGTAGCCGAACAGCCCGGAGGCCTCGGTCGAGGTCGTGGAGGCGACCGTGATCGCGTTGTCCGCTGCCATGCCGGTGGGGCTGATGCCGATCATCACGACCGCCGCGAGCGCGCCGAGACGCCGGGTGAATCGACCGATCGTGCGCGGCATGGTCCCTCCAGGACACGCTGGACTGATGAAACGATTCTGCGCCGGATGAATGTGCTCTTCAATTCAATCGATGCAATGGAAAAGTACACATTAAAATGCATAATTGTGCATTACCTGATCGGGCCCGCCGAAATGCGACTCGGCGCCCCGGCGGTGCCCGCCGGGGCCCGGGCCCGCCCGCCACACCGGGCGCCCCGACGGGCCTTCCGCCATGAACTGTGCCATGATGAAATCGGCCGCACCGGCGGACGCCGGGCAACGGGACCCTGCACGGCCCCCGGAGGCGCGGACGGGACCAGCGTTGATGAACTGGCAACCGATGATCCTGAAGACCGATCCGGGCGGGCGCCCCATCCGCTGGATCGACGTGCGCCTCGCCGCCGGCTACATGCTGCGCGACGAGGTGGCCTGGGCCTCGGATGCCATCGCCGTCGTGCTGCGCGGCGGCACCTCGGCACGCAGCGGTCTGCGCAGCCGCATCGACATCCCCTCGATCGTCGCGGTCGCCGGCGCGCGCGCGAAATACTACGACGCCACCGTGCCGCGGCTGACCAACGCCGCCCTGTTCCTGCGCGACCGCCACCTCTGCTGCTACTGCGGCGACCTCTTCCAGGGGCGCAGCGCCCTGCTCACGCGCGACCACGTCATGCCGCTCTCGCGTGGCGGCAGCGACGCCTGGGACAACGTCGTCACGAGCTGCCGCGCCTGCAACCAGAAGAAGGACGACCGCCTGGTCGAGGAGTGCGGCCTGGAGATGCTGTACATCCCGTACACGCCTTCGCGTGCCGAGGCGATGATCCTGGAGAACCGGCGCATCCTCGCGGACCAGATGGATTACCTCATGGCGCAGGTGCCGCGCCGCGACCGTCGCCGCAAGCCGCGCGCCATTGCCTGATCCCGATCCGGGCGCCGGCCGCATGGGCAGTACCCCGACCGAACCGAGCCACTGCGCCGGCCTGACCGCGCCCGACTGGCGGCTGCTCGAGCGCCTGCCGCTGTTCGCCGGCCTGGGCCAGGAGATGCTCACCCGGCTGCTCGCCGACGCCCGCGTCGAGTCCTGGCCCCGCGGCAGCCTGCTGTTTCGCCAGGACGACCCCGCGACCCACTTCTACGTGATCCTCGTCGGCTGGGTGAAGCTCTTCCGCGGCTCGAGCGATGGCCAGGAGAGCGTCGTCCACGTGTTCACGCGCGGCGAGTCGTTCGCCGAGGCCGCGATCTTCGCCGGCGGCGGCTATCCCGTGAGCGCGTCGGTGCCGGACACCTCGCGCCTGCTCGCCGTCCCCGCCGGGCCCTTCCTGCGGGTGATCGAGACGGAGCCCGCGGTCGCGCGCAACATGCTGGCCGCGATGTCGCGCCACCTGCGCCAGCTGGTCACGCGCCTGGAGCAGCTCAACACGCACCCGGCCCCGCAGCGCCTCGCGGCCTTCCTGCTGACCCTCGCGCCGGAGGCGGAGGGCGCGGTCGAGCTCCATCTGCCGATCGACAAGGCGCTGATCGCGGCGCGCCTCGGGATGCAGCCCGAGACGCTGTCGCGTGCGTTCGCGCGCCTGCGTCGCGAGGGCGTCGACACCGTCGGCGAGCGCGTGCGCGTGCCCGATATCGAGCGCCTGCGCGCGCTCGCCGCGGGGGCTTGACACCGATCAAGGCCGGCAGGCGCCACGGGCGCCATGATCGTGGCCCGTCTGGTCCATGCCGGGTCCCGTACCATGCAGCGCACAGCCCACCGCGTACCGACGCTCCTGCTGGCCGGGTTCCGGCCCTTCTTCCTGCTCGGGGCCGTGGCCGCGATCGTCGTGATGCTGCGCACCGTGCTCGTCTTCAGCGGCGCCGCGGCGTCGCCGGCGGCCGGGCCGGTCAGCTGGCACGGGCACGAGATGCTGTTCGGTTTCGTCGCCGCGACGGCCGCCGGCTTCCTGCTCACCGCGGTGCCCAACTGGACCGGCACGGCGCCCGTGGCGGGGCTGCCGCTGGCGCTGCTGGCCGCGCTGTGGCTGGCGGCACGCGCCGGCCTGTGGGGCGGCGACCCGGCGGCGTGGGCGATCGCGGCCGACGTCGCGTTCCTGCCGGCGATCGCGCTCGTGGCCACCTGGCCGGCGTGGCGCCAGTGGCGGCCACGCGCGTGGCTGCCCCTCGGCGTCGTCCTGGTGCTCGGCGGCGTGAACGCGAGCTGGCACCTCGGGGCCGCGCTGGCGTTGCCCGCGCTGGGCGACCGCGCGGTCACCGTCGCGACCATGCTGATCGCGCTGCTGATCGCGGTCATCGGCGGTCGCATCACGCCGGCCTTCACGCGCAACCGCATGCTGGCGGCGGGCGCGGGGCCGCCGCCGCGGGCCGGCGACGCGCGTGACGGCGCGGCGCTGGCCGCCAGCGTGCTGGCGGTGCTCGCCGCGCTCGCCTGGCCGGCCGCGACCGCGCCGGCCGCCGGCGCGGCGGCGCTGCTGCACGGGCTGCGCCTGTGGGGCTGGCGCGGCGGCTGGACGCTGCGCGACCCGCTGCTGTTCGTGCTGCACCTGGGCTACGCCTGGCTGGCGGCCGGCTACGCCCTGCACGCGCTCGCGCCGTTCGTCGGCGGTGGCGGCGCGTGGGGGCTGCACGGGCTGCTCGCGGGCCGTCGGCACGATGACGCTGGCCGTGATGGGCCGCGCCACGCTCGGCCACACCGGCCGCCCGCTGCGTGCGGGCGCGGTGCTCTCGGCCGCGTTCGTCGCGGTCCAGCTGGCCGTGCTGGCTCGCCTGGCCGCCCCCTGGGCGGGGACCACGGCGTGGATGCTCGCCGGCACCCTCTGGTGCGCCGCGTTCGCGTTGTTCCTGCTGCGCTGCGGCCCGATGCTGCTGCGCCCGCGCGCGGCGTGAGCGGGGGCCGCGCGCCCCGGGGCGGCTGACCGTGGACGCCGCGTGCGGCATCATGCCGCACGGGCGTTCCGCGCCCGTTCCCCCGGCGGAGGTGCACACATGGCGAAGGTCGCGTCGCGCAACGTCCTCGGTGAGCCGCTCGAGGCCTGCGGCCTCGACCCGGTCACCGGGTTCTATCGCGATGGCTGCTGCAACACCGGCCCCGAGGATCTCGGCGCGCATACCGTCTGCGCCGAGGTCACGCGGGCCTTCCTCGACTACAGCGCCAGCCAGGGCAATGACCTGGCCACGCCCAACCCGGCGATCGGCTTCGGCGGCCTCGAGCCGGGTGACCGCTGGTGCCTGTGCGCGGCCCGCTGGCAGGACGCCCGCCGCGCGGGCTGCGCGCCCCCGGTGATCCTCGCCGCGACCCACGAGGGCACGCTCGAGATCGTGCCCTTCTCCGACCTGCGCGAGCACGCGCTGGACGTGCATTGAACGGTGGCAGCCGCGTGCGAGCGGCGATGCGATCCGGGCAGCCCGGGGCCGCGACGGTTGCAACCGGCGACGGCGCCCCTGTCCCTCCGGGTTGCACATCGCGAGCCCCGCGTAGGCCGGTTTCGGGCCGGCGCCGGGGCGCCGGCCCGACGCCGGCGTCGGCCTGCGGCCGAAGCCGGCCTACGGTGGCTCCGGCCTGCGCGAGCACGCGCTGGACGTGCATTGAACGGTGGCAGCCGCGTGCGAGCGGCGATGCGATCCGGCAGCCCGGGCCGCGACGGTTGCAACCGGCGACGGCGCCCCTGTCCCCCCGGGGTTGCACATCGCGAGCCCCGCGTAGGCCGGTTCGGCCGCGCCGCGCTGCTCGATGCCGGCGTCGGCCTGCGGCCAAGCCGGCCTACGGTGGCTCCGGCCTGCGGCGAGCACGCGCTGGACGTGCATCGAACGGTGGCAGCCGCGCGCTGCGAGCGGCGATGCGATCCGGGCAGCCCGGGCGCGCGACGGTTGCAACCGGCGGCGACGGCGCCCCTGCCCCCCCGGGCCGTTGCACATCGCGAGCCCCGGCGTAGGCCGGTTTCGGTCCGGGCCGGGCGCCGGCGCCCGCTGGCCCGACGGCCGGCGTCGGCCTGCGGCCGAAGCCGGCCGTACGGTGGCTCCGGCCTGCGCGAGCACGCGCTGGACGTGCATCGACGGCGGCAGCCGCGTGCGAGCGGCGATGCGGTCCGGCAGCCCGGGGCCGTGACGGTTGCAACTGGCGACGGCGCCCCTGTCCCCCCGGGGTTGCACATCGCGAGCCCCGCGTAGGCCGGTTTCGGGCCGGCGCCGGGCGCCGGCGCCGACGCCGGCGTCGCGCCTGGCCGAAGCCGGCCTACGGTGGCTCCGGGAGCGGGGGTCGGGGTGAGGGACGTGCAGGCAATGGCAGTGCATCGGGCCATCGACCGCCCCGAACATGCAAAAGGCCACCATGGAGGTGGCCTTTTGCATGTAGGGCGCGCCCGACAGGAGTGACTCGGGCCATCCCTGGCCCTCGCCCTTCGGGCGCCGCGCTGCGCGCGGCGTCCGGATCGGCAATCCTGCCGATCCGTCGAACGCAGGTCCGAAACGGAGCCATCGGCGCCCCGGACATGAAAAAGGCCACCGCGAGGGTGGCCTTTTGCATGTCTGGCGCGCCCGACAGGATTCGAACCTGTGACCTTCGGCTCCGGAGGCCGACGCTCTATCCAGCTGAGCTACGGGCGCGTGGGCGCGACTGAAGCGCCCCCGTGCGGGGGCGCTCATGATACCGGCGGGCCCCGGGTGCGTCCATGAGCCGCCGTTTCCCGCCCACGGGCCGGCCTGTATAATCGCGCGCTGGACTGCCCCGGCGGCGCGCCCCGCCGTCCAACCTGGAGCAGGTGATGTCCGAGGCCGAAGACGCTGCATTCCGAGAGATGTTCCCGCTGGTGCTCGGCGCGCTCGCGGGGCTGGCGCTGCTGTTCCTGGTCGCCGCGCTGATCATCGCCGATGGCGACGACACCTACGTGCCGCCGGGCATGAGCCGGGCCGAGGTCGTCGCCGAGCGCGTGCGGCCGATCGGCGAGGTCAACATGGGCGGTCCGATGGTCGCGGAGAGCACGACGGCGTCGGCCGATGCGGCGTCCGCGGAGCCGCGCTCCGGCGAGGCGGTCTACACGTCGGTCTGTTCCGCCTGCCACGACAACGGCACGCTGGGCGCGCCCGTGTTCGGCAACGAGTCGGCCTGGGCCGAACGCGCGCAGAAGGGCCTGCAGACGCTCGTCGACCACTCCCTGAACGGCTTCAACCAGATGCCGCCACAAAGCGCCTCGGCCTCCGAGACGGAGATCGAGCGCGCCGTGCAGTACATGCTCGACGAGGCCGGCGTCCAGCCGTGACCGATCCCCGCCGGGCTGCCCCCGCGCGGGCAGCGCGCGCGCCGATGGACATCGACGTCCTGCGCCACGTCGCCTTGGAGGGCCTGGGCCTGCCCGGGTCGCTGCCCGCATCGCGCGGCGCGGCGATCGAGACCGTCGACGTGCCCACGGCCGATGTGGCCGCCCGCGAATCCATCCGTCCGCCCGCGGCGCAAGCCCGGGCGTTCAGCTATTGCGCGTGAAGCCCCGCGGCAGGCGTCGCATCCCGGCGAGGCCGCCACTGACGAGCGCCGCCACCAGGCAGCCACCCGCGATCGCCTCGACGCCGGTGCCGGCGTCCATCAGGTAGCCGAACAGCGCCGGCGCGAGCGCGCTGGCGAACACCACGAGTGCCCACGTCAGCGAACGGATCGCGCCGAGATGCAGCACGCCGTACATCTCGGCCCAGAGCGCGCCCAGCAACGTCATGCCGGCGCCCGCCGTGAGGCCGGCGCCGAGCATGAACGCGGGCGCGACCCAGGCCGCGTCGCTGCCGGCGAGCGGTCCCAGCCCCGCGGCGATCGGCAGCAGGAAGAACGGCAGCAGGCGCGCCGCGCCGGCGCGGTCGACCAGCGGCCCGCTGGCGAGCGTGCCGGCGATCTGGGCGAGCGCGTAGACCACGAAGGCGCTGGCGAACCAGGCCAGCGTCCAGCCCTTGTCCGCGGCCAGCGCTGCCTGGTGGAAGAACAGCCCGGTCACCGCGAACGGGGTCACCAGCATCGCCGGCAGCACGCGGTAGAAATGGGGGTCGCGCAGCACCTCCGACAACAGCCAGCTGCGCTCGGCGCCGCTCGCGGCGGCGTGGGCATCGAGCTCCGTGCGCCGCTGCTGCTCGCGCTCGCCGTGACCGCGCAGCAGCCACAGCACCAGTGGCACCAGCAACAGCGCGAGCACGACGCCGATCGCGAGCCAGGTGTGGCGCCAGCCGAGCAGCGCCAGCAGCGCGACCCCGAGCGGCGGGAACAGCGCCTCGGCGGCCGGGAAGCCCGCGTTGGCGACGCTGACGGCGGTGCCGCGGCCCGCGTCGAAATGGCGTCCCATCGTGGTGACGCCGATATGGCTCATCAGCCCCTGGCCGGTGAGGCGCAGCAGGAAGAAGCCGACGAACAGCAGCAGCGGCAGCGCGGGCACGAAGGCCATGTACAGGCAGGCACCGACGTAGGTGATGCAGGTCACGACGGTGTACAGCCGCAGGTCCACGCGGTCGATCAGCCGCCCGAGCCAGACCAGCGCGGCCGCGTTCGCCAGCGTCGCGAGTGAATAGATCAGCCCGAAGTCGCCGCTGCCGAGACCGAAGTCCGCGCGCAGCTCGGCGCCGAAGATGCCGATGAAGAACGTCTGCCCGAAGCCGGAGAAGAACGGCAGCAGGAAGCCGAATGCCAGGAACCGGCGGTAGGTGATCAGGAAGCGGGTGTAGTGCACCAGGACCTCGGCGACGCGGAGGGGCGGCCGGCGCGACCGAAGCTCGCCAGTGTAGCAGGCGTATCAGCGCTCGACGGGCGCCCGGTCGAGCGCGCGATAGGACACGGCCTCCGCGATGTGCGCCTCGCTCACCCGCGGCGCGCCCGCGAGATCCGCGATCGTGCGCGCGACGCGCAGCACGCGGTGATAGGCGCGCGCCGACAGCCCGAGCGCGTCGACGACCGAGTCCAGCTGCGCCAGCGCGGCGCAGTCGCAGTGATCCTCGCCCTCGAGCTCGGTGCCCGCGAGCTCGGCGTTGGGGCCGCCCTGGCGTTGCTGCGCCACGGCCCGGGCCGCGTGCACGCGGGCGGCCACCGCGGCGCTGGGCTCGCCCGCCGGCTGGTCGCGCAGCGCGGCCTGCGCGAGCCGTGGCACCTCCAGGTGCATGTCGATGCGGTCCAGGAACGGCCCGGACAGGCGTCCGCGGTAGCGCTGCACCTGCTCGGGCGTGCAGGCGCACACGGTCGCGGGATCACCCCGCTGGCCGCAGGGGCAGGGATTCATCGCGGCGATCAGCTGGAAGCGCGCCGGGAAATCGGCCTGCCGGGCCGCGCGCGAGATCGTGATCCGGCCCGTCTCGAGCGGCTCGCGCAGGACCTCGAGCACGCGCCGGTCGAACTCGGCCAGCTCGTCGAGGAACAACACCCCCTGGTGGGCCAGCGAGATCTCGCCGGGGCGCGGGTGGCTGCCGCCGCCGACCAGCGCCGCGCCCGAGGCGGTGTGGTGCGGCGCGCGGAACGGCCGCCGGCCCCAGGCCGATGCCCGCAGGCCGCCCTCACCGACCGAGGCGATGGCCGCGGCCTCGAGCGCCTCCGCCGGCGTCATCGGCGGCAGGATCCCCGCCAGGCGGCGCGCGAGCATCGACTTGCCGGTCCCGGGCGGCCCGACGAACAGCAGGTTGTGCTGTCCGGCGGCGGCGATCTCGAGCGCGCGGCGCGCCTGGCGCTGCCCGCGCACGTCGGCGAGGTCGGGCGCGCCGGCGGCCGCGTCCGGGCGTGGCGGCGCGGGGTGCACGGGCGCGGCCGTCTCGCCGCGCAGGCGGCTGCACACGGCGAGCAGGTGGCCGGCGGCGTGGATCTCCGCCGCGCCCGCGAGCGCGGCCTCGTCGGCGTTGTCCTCGGGCACCGTCAGGTGGTGCCCGGCACGCCCGGCGCCGATCGCCGCCGGCAGCGCGCCGCGCACGGGGCGCAGGCGGCCGCCGAGCGCGAGCTCGCCGAGGAACTCCTGCCCGGCGAGCGCCGCGGCGGGCAGCTGGCCCGAGGCGGCGAGGATGCCCAGCGCAATCGGCAGATCGTAGCGCCCGCCCTCCTTGGGCAGGTCCGCCGGCGACAGGTTGACCGTGATGCGCCCGCGCGGGAAGAAGAAGCCGGCGTTCTGCAGCGCGGCGCGCACGCGGTCCTTGCTCTCCTTCACCGCCGTCTCGGGCAGCCCGACGATCGACAGTGACGGCAGACCGCCGCCGAGATGGACCTCGGCGTCGACCGGTGGCGCGTCGATGCCCGCCAGGGCGCGGCTGTGCACCACCGCGAGGGTCACGGCCGCGTCCCCGCCGGCGCCCGGCGCCGCGAATGCCTGCACCGCCAACCCCCGTCCGTGCCGGCAGGCGGCGGTCCGGGCCGAGGCGGGTTGGACAGCGCGCGCGTGCACACGCGCGCGGCTGCGGGCTCGTCCCTGGTCGTGCGGGCCGCTTCCATGCGGGCCTCCGTGGTGCGGGTCGTGGGCGCCGGCTACTCCGGGTCGGCGGGTGACTCGTCCCCCTGCGCCGGTGGCTGGATGCCGGCCTGGCGCTCGAGCTCCGCGACGCGCGCCTCCATCGCCTCGAGCTGCGCGCGCGTGCGTGCGAGCACCTCGGATTGCACGTCGAGCTCCTCGCGCGTGACCAGGTCCATGCGCGACAGCGCCTGCTGCAGGACGGACCTGGCGTTGCGCTCGAAGTCGTCGCGCATCTCCTGCGCGCCCTCCGGCAGCAGCCGGCCGAGGCGCTCGCTGATCTCGTCGAAGGGGGTGCGGGACATGGCTGCGTCGTCTCCGGGGTGCGCCGTCACTCTAGCCGACCGCCACGGCTGCCACAAATGCGGCGGATCCCGCTCGGGTCATGCGCTGGCGCGCCCGGGCACCGCCCGTGGTGGCCCTCGCCGCGCCGCGGCTCACGGGCGCGCGGCGAGCGCGCGCTGCACGAACGCCGGCTGGGTCATCGCGGCGCGCTGGATGTCGGCCGTGTAGTACTCGGTGTGGAAGGCCAGGCGCTCGGCCTCGTCGGCGCGCGCGAACGTGACCGGCCCGCCCTTGCGTGCCGCCGTCGCGGTCCACCAGCCGGTGGGGTAGCTCGGCTGCGGGAAATGGAACGAGAGCGGCTCGCCGAGCCCGGCGGCGCTCATGGCCGCGTGCATCGGCGCGATGATGGCGTCGAGGTGCGCGAGCGGCGACTCGCTCTGCTGCACCACGAGCCCGCCGTCGCCGAGCGCCCGGGCGCAGTCGCGGTAGAACGATTCCGTGAACAGCCCCTCGGCCGGGCCGATCGGGTCGGTCGAGTCGACGATGATCACGTCGAGCGCGCCGGGCTCGGTCTCGCGCACCCAGCGGATGCCGTCGTCGAAGGCGAGCCGGCACGCGCGCGTCGTCGTTGGCGCTGCACAGCTCCGGGAAGAACCGCTCCGAGACGCGGGTGACGCGCTCGTCGATGTCGACCTGGGTGACGCGCTCGATCCCCGGATGCTTGCAGCACCTCGCGCAGGGTGCCGCAGTCGCCGCCGCCGACGATGAGCACCTCGCGCGGGTCGGGGTGCGCGAACAGCACCGGGTGCGCCATCATCTCGTGGTAGAGGAAGTTGTCGCGCGCGGTGAGCATCAGGAAGCCGTCGATCACCATGACCCGCCCGAACCAGGTCGTCTCGTAGACCTCGATGGCCTGGTAATCCGACTGCTCGTGATGGATACGCCCGCCCGGGCCGAGCTCGAGCGCGAACGCCGAGCCCGACTCGCTGCAGACCTCGATGAACCACTGCTTGTCGTCGAGCGCCACCGTCGCCATCTCCCGGGGTCGATTCGTGCCACCTGTAGGAGCGAGCTCTGCTCGCGAAGGGCCCTGCGTTCCCTCGGCGCGCGTGGGACAAATCCGCTACCCTGATCGGTCCCGCACGACCGGGCGTCGGATGATGCCGCGCGCCCCGTGCCCGTGCAAGCCGACGGCGGAGCGGCGATGAGTGACTGGACACTCGACGAGGCCCGGCATGCCTACAACGTCGCCCACTGGGGCGAGGGCTACTTCGACATCGATGCCGATGGCCGCGCGGTGGCGATGCCGCGCCGCGACGGCCGCACGGTGGCGCTGCCCGAGCTGGTCGACGAGGTCCGCGCCGCGGCCCTGCCGCTGCCGGTGCTGGTGCGTTTCGTCGATATCCTCCACGACCGCGTCGACGCGCTGTGCGCCGCCTTCGAGCAGGCGCGCGAGCGCCACGGCTACCGCGGGCGCTACACCGCGGTGTACCCGATCAAGGTCAACCAGCAACGCAGCGTCGTCGAGCACATCAAGCCGCCCGGCGATGCCCGGGTCGGCCTCGAGGCCGGCTCCAAGCCCGAGCTCATGGCCGTGCTGGCGCTCAGCGAGGCCGGCAACGGCGTGGTCGTGTGCAACGGCTACAAGGACCGCGAGTACATCCGCCTCGCCCTGATCGGGCGGCGCCTGGGGCTCGACGTCCATGTCGTGGTCGAGCGCCCGGCCGAGGTCGCGCTGGTGGCCGAGGAGGCCGCCGCCATCGGGGTGGAGCCGGCGCTGGGGGTGCGCGTGCGCCTGGCGTCGGTCGGCCACGGGCGCTGGCAGGACAGCGGCGGCGAGAAGGGCAAGTTCGGGCTCGCGGCGCAGGAGGTGCTCGACATGGTCGCGACCCTGCGCGCGCACGACGCGCTCCACTGGCTGCGCCTGCTGCACTTCCACATGGGATCGCAGATCGCCAACCTGCGCGACATCGCCGACGGCATGACCGAGGCGGCGCGCTACTTCGCCGAGCTGACCGCCCTCGGGGCGCCGCTGGACACGGTCGACGTCGGCGGCGGCCTCGCCGTCGACTACGTGGGCGCGCGCTCGCGCAGCGAGGGCTCGATGAACTACCGCGTCGACCAGTACGCCGACATGGTCGTGCGCGAGCTCGTGCGCGTCTGCGCCGAGCACGACCTGCAGCACCCGGCCGTGTTCACGGAATCGGGCCGCGCGATGAGCGCGCACCACGCGGTCCTGCTCACCGACGTCATCGACGCCGAGGCCGTCGCGGATACCGCGCCGCACGCGCCGGCGGCGCAGGCGCCCGCGCCGCTGCACGAGCTGTGGACGCTCTACGACGACCCGCCGGGCTCGCTGACCGAGCGCTACCAGGATGCCGGCCGCGCGCTCGCCGAGGTGCAACAGCTCTACACCGAGGGGCGCGCCGGGCTGGCCACGCGCGCCGAGGCCGAGCGCCTGTTCGTCGCCATCTGCCGCGCGACCCGGCGCGCCCTGGACGAGCGCCCCTGGCGCGATCCGGAGATCCGCGCGGCGCTCAAGGAGCGCCTCGCGACCAAGTGCTTCTGCAACTTCTCGATATTCCAGTCGCTGCCCGACGTCTGGGGCATCGACCAGCTGTTCCCGGTGATGCCGCTCGCGCGCCTCGACGAGCGCCCGGGCGAGGACGCGATCCTCGAGGATCTCACCTGCGACTCGGACGGCCGCATCCGCGCCTACGTCCACGGCGACGGCATCTTCCCGACGCTGCCGCTGCACCGCATCGCCCCCGGCGAGGACTACCTGCTGGGCGTGTTCCTGGTCGGCGCCTACCAGGAGATCCTGGGCGACCTGCACAACCTCTTCGGCGACACCCACTCGGTCAACGTCGAGCTCACCGGCGACGGCGGCTGGCGGCTTGCAGAGCCCGAGCGCGGCGACCGCGTGGACGAGATGCTGCGCAACGTCCACTTCGATCCCGGGACACTGCTGTCGCGCATCCGCGAGAAGATGAGCCGCAGCGACCTCGACGCCAGGCTCCGCGCACGCCTCATCGAGGAGCTCGAGCACGGGCTGTCGGCCTATACGTACCTGAGCATTGACGAGAACCGCGAATGAACGCGAATGGCGCCGCGGCGAGCGCACCGTGGCGGAGCTGCGCTGTCGGCATGGAGAACCACAGATGAACACAGATGGACACAGATTGCGCCGGGGCCGCGATAGGGGGAGTGGAGCTGCGCTGACGGTCCGTCGATCCAGTTTTGCCGGCAGCGAAGCTCCGTCGCGGTGTGCGCTATCGACGGTGCCCTCCGTGTTTATCTGTGTTCATCTGTGGTTCTACCGATGACAGCGCAGCTCCGCTGCCGTTCAGTCAGCCGCGGCGCCATTCGCGTCCATTCGCGGTTCCCGAACTGAGGTGGCCCCGCCACCAGGACCTGAGCCATGACCGAGATCATTTCCGACAACGTCGAGATCCCCGCCGCCGACGGGCGTACGCGCACGGCCGCGATCGAGCGCCCCGGGGCGGGCGCGACCGCGGACTGGGCCATCCTCGCCCACTGCTTCGCGCGCGACGACGGGGCCGCGGTGCGCATCGGGCGCGCCCTGGCCGAGCGCGGGCTCGCGGTGCTCTATCTCGAGCTCACGGGCCTCGGCACGGCCGAGGGCGAGCTGCCCGCGACCCATTTCTCGACGCAGGTGGCCGAGCTGGTCGCGGCGGCCGACTGGCTGCGCCGCGAGCACGGGGCGCCGCGGGTGCTCGTCGGTCACAGCCTGGGCGGGGCCGCGGTGCTCGCTGGCGTCGGCGAGATCCCGGAGGTGGCCGCCGTGGCCACGATCGGTGCGCCGGTGGACCCCACCCAGGTGCGCCGCCGCCTCGGCGAGGCGGCGGCCGGCACGGAGCCGGCCCCGGCCGTCGAGCCGGCGCTCGCGCTCGGGCCCGACCTGCTCGCCGACATCGAGCGCTGGGACCTGGCGCGCCGCGCGGGGCAGCTGCGCGCGGCGCTGCTCGTGTTCCACTCGCCGCTCGATGGCGTGGTCCCGATCGAGCACGGCCGGCGCCTGTTCGCCGCCGCGCCCCAGCCGAAGGGCTTCGTCTCGCTCGACGCCGCGGACCATCGCCTCGGCGACCGGCGCGACGCGGACTACGTGGCCGCCATGCTCGACCCCTGGCTCGCGCGTTACGTGCCCGCGCCCGAGGCCGCGCCGGCGCCCGCGGTGGAGCCGGGACAGGTGCGCGTGGTCGAGAGCGGTCTCGGCCCGCTCGCCAACGACGTGTACGCCGGCGGCCACCGCCTGGCCGCCGACGAGCCCGAGGCCGCCGGTGGCAGCGACACCGGCCCCGGGCCGTACGACTACCTGCTCGCCGGTCTCGGTGCGTGCACCTCGATGACCCTGCGCATGTACGCCCGCCACAAGGGCATCGCGCTCGGCCGCGTCGCGGTGACGCTGCGCCACGACCGCGTGCACGCCGACGACTGCGCCGACTGCGAGCACCGGGAGGGCCACATCGACCGGATCGAGCGCCACATCCGGCTCAGCGGCGACCTCGATGAGCGCCAGCGCGAGCGCCTGCTGCAGATCGCCGACCGCTGCCCGGTGCACCGCACGCTCACCGGTGTCATTGAAATCCGCACACGCGAGACACAGGACTGAGCCCATGCGGATCGTGATCGACGAGAACATCGACGGGGGCCGCCGGGCCTTCGCCGCGCTGGGCGATGTGGTGCTGCAGCCGGGCCGGGAGATCGACGCCGAGGACGTCTCGCGCGCCGACGCGCTCATGGTGCGCTCGGTCACGCGCGTCGACCGGACCCTGCTCGGCGGCTCGCGCGTGCGCTTCGTGGGCACCGCGACGAGCGGCCACGACCACGTCGACCGCGACTGGCTCGCCGATCGCGGTATCGGCTTCGCGTACGCGCCGGGCTGCAATGCCGCCGCGGTCGCCGACTGGGTCCTGGCGAGCCTGGCGGCGCTGGACCGCCGCGGCCGCCACGAGCTCGGCCGCGGCAGCGTCGGCGTGATCGGCGTCGGCGAGGTGGGCACGCGCGTCGCGCGCCGGCTCGCGGCCATGGGCTACGAGGTGCGCGCCTGCGACCCGCCTCGCGCCGAGGCCGAGGGCGGCGCCGGCTTCGTCGGCCTCGAGCAGGCGCTGGCGAGCGATGTCGTCAGCCTGCACGTGCCGCTCGTCGACGCCGGTGCCCACCCGACCCGCGACCTGCTCGGGGCGGCGCGGATCGACGCGCTCCCCGCGGGTGGCGTGCTGCTCAACGCCGCGCGCGGCGGCGTGGTCGACGAGGCCGCGCTGGCGGCGCGCCTCGAGCGCGGGCCGGCGCTCGCCGCGGCCATCGACACCTGGGCCGGCGAGCCGGCGATCTCCGCGGAGCTGCTCGCGCGCGTGGACCTGGGCACGCCGCACGTAGCCGGCCACTCGCGCCGAGGGCCGCCTGCGCGGCACGGCGATGATCGCGTGCGCGGCCGGGGAGCACTTCGGCGTCGACCCGGGCTGGGACTGGCGCGCCGATCTGCCGCCCGGTCCCACGCTCGAGCCGGTGGACGACCCGGTGGCGGCGATCCTCGCGGCCTACGACCCGGGCGACGACGATGCGCGCCTGCGGACCCTGCTCGAGGTCGCCCCGGTCGAGCGCCCGCGCGTGTTCGACGGCGTGCGCGCCGCCTGCCAGCGGCGGCGCGAGCTCGGCTTCCACGCGCTGCCGGCGAACACCCCGGCCGCCGTGGCCGCGGCGGGTTTCGGCGCCCCCGACCCGGCCGACGCGGGCACCTGAGCGCGGGCTCGTTCGGCGAATTCGATCGATCGGCCCGGCAAATCCCATCCATCGGGCGCCGCCGGGGCGCCATCATGGCGTCATCGCAATCAGGCAACACAGCGGAGGATCCCATGGGCCTGCTGATCGACGGCGTCTGGCACGACCAGTGGTACGACACCAGGAGCACGGGTGGGCGGTTCAGGCGCGAGAGCCCGAAGTTCCGCAACTGGATCACGCCCGACGGCGGCCCCGGGCCGCAGGGCGAGGGCGGCTTCCCGGCCGCGCCCGGGCGCTACCACCTCTACGTCTCGCTGGCCTGCCCCTGGGCGCACCGCGCGCTCATCCTGCGCCGGCTCAAGGGGCTCGAGGACGCGATCGGCGTGTCGGTGGTGCACCCGCACATGCTCGACAACGGCTGGGAGTACGCCGCGGACACCAGCGACGACATCCACCGCTTCGAGGGCACGGGCGATCCCGTCAACGGCGTGCGCTACCACCACCAGCTCTACACCATGGTCGACCCGCACTACACCGGGCGCGTCACGGTGCCGCTGCTGTGGGACCGGGAGCGGCGCACCATCGTCTCGAACGAGTCGGCCGACATCATCCGCATGCTCAACTCGGCCTTCGCCGGCGTCGCGGGCAACGACCTCGACTTCCATCCGCCCGACCTGCGCGAGACCATCGAGGCGATCAACGAGCCGATCTACCACCACGTCAACAACGGCGTGTACAAGACCGGCTTCGCGACCACGCAGGATGCCTACGAGGAGGCCTTCGACGCGCTCTTCGCGGAGCTCGACCGGCTCGACACGCTGCTCGGCCGCCAGCGCTACCTCGCCGGTGAGCGGATCACCGAGGCCGACTGGCGGCTGTTCACCACGCTGGTGCGCTTCGACCCGGTGTACGTGGGCCACTTCAAGTGCAACCTGCGGCGCATCGCCGACTACCCGAACCTCTCGGGCTACCTGCGCGAGCTCTACCAGTGGCCGGGCGTGCGCGACACGGTGAACCTCGAGCACATCAAGCAGCACTATTACTACAGCCACGCCACCATCAACCCCACACGCATCGTGCCCCGGGGCCCCGCGCTGGACCTCGACGCGCCGCACGGACGCGAGCGCCTCGCCGCGGCGTAGGTCGACACGCGCCCTGTCCCCGTCCGGTCGATCGGGGGACCTGCGCCCGGCCCGCCACCGGCGTGACGCGGCCGTACGCCGGCCCTCCCGTCCCCGGGCACGCGACTTGCTACCGGCGTGTTGCACGTCATGTGTCGCACGGTGGGGACGAGCATGCACGGTGGCAGCCCCGGCGCGGAGGCCGGCGAGAACAGGGGATGGCCCGCGCGGGCACGGGCGCTGCTGGTGCGCGCGGCCACCAGCCTGCGCGGCCAGATCCTGCTGCTCGTGCTCGCGGCGACCGGCGTCACCGCGCTGCTCTCCGCCTGGACCTCGACCGCGACCATCGAGCGCTACCTCGGCAGCCGCATCGAGGAGCAGTTCCCGGCGCTGCTGAGCGGCAAGGCCCGCGAGGTCGAGCTCTGGTACCAGCAGGCCCGTTTCAACGTCGAGACGTTCGCGCGCAGCGAGACCGTGCAGCGCAACGTGCCCCGCCTCGGCGCCGCGGGCGACGCGGTCGCGCGCGAGGAGCTGCGCATCTACCTCGACTACATCCGCGATCGTTTCGACTACTACATCGCGCTCTCGCTGCTCGACCCCGAGGGGGAGGAGCAGCTGCGCACCGGCCACGAGGTCGCGCTGCCCGACGCGGTGCGCGCCGGCGCCCAGGGCCTGCAGCAGGCGCGCGTGCACGGGCTGCTGCACGACGCCGGGCGCGCGATGCAGGTCGCCAGCGCGCCCGTGCCCGGCGCCGGCGGGGCCACCCTGCACGCCGTCATCGACCTGGCCTCGCTCGACGCGGCCCTGGGCGACGGCATCGAGCGCGCGGCGACCGACGTCCTGCTGCTCGACGCCGACGGCCGCTACGTCGCCGGCACGCTCGAGACGCTGCCACCCGGTGGGCGCGTGCACCGTGGCCCGGCCCCGGACGGCGACGGCGGCATCCAGACCTACGTCAACAGCCGCGGGCAGCGGGTGATCGGTGGCGCCCGCGCGGTGCGCGACGACGGCTGGACGCTGGCCATCGAGCAGGACTACGAGGCCGCCTTCGAGCCGGTGGGTGCGCTGGTCACGCGCGTCGTCTGGGCCGACGCCCTCATCGGCCTGGTGCTGGTGCTCGTGGCGGGCCGCGTCGTCGTCTCCGCGACGCGCCCGGTCGGGGCCCTCGCCTCGGCGGCACAGCGCGTCGCCGCCGGCGATACCGAGGTCCGCGTGCACGAGCGCCGCGGGGCCAGCGAGCTGGTGCGCCTGACGCACGCCTTCAACCAGATGACCGAGCACCTCCACGCCCAGCGCCGCGCCCTGGAGCAGCGCAACGACGACCTCCAGCAGCTGTCGATGACCGATGGGCTGACCGGCACCTACAACCACCGCTACTTCCGCGAGCAGCTGCCGGTGGAGATCAAGCGCGCGGACCGGATCGGCCGCGAGCTCGCCCTGATCATGCTCGACATCGACGACTTCAAGGCGATCAACGACACCTACGGCCATGCCGTTGGCGACCAGATCCTGCGCGCCGTGGCCGACGCCCTCGGCGCCACGGTGAGGGATACGGACCTGCTGGCCCGTTACGGCGGCGAGGAGTTCGTCGTGCTCGCCGAGCACGATGACCGCGACGGGGCGCTGGTGCTCGCCGACAAGCTGCGCCGCGCGGTGGCGGCGCTCGCCTGGCCCCCCGAGGGCGAGGCCGGCGAGCGCGTGGCGCTCACCGTGTCGGCGGGCGTCGCGCTCCACGAGGGGGATGCCGAGGCGCTGTTCCGCAACGCGGACGCGGCGTTGTACGCGGCGAAGGCCGGCGGCAAGAACCGGGTGGCATTCGGCGACGCCGACGGCGCGGCCGTGCACGATCCGGGCGCCGGCGAGGGCTGAGCCGGCGCCCGGCCGCCCTCAGGGCTGCTCGGTGAGCAGCTCCCCGTAGATCCACCCGTTGCCCGCCGCCGCGGGCGTGACGATCCGCATCCAGCTGCCTTCGCGGGCGCGCACGCGCACCGGCGTGCCGCGCTCGAGCACGAGCGCGACCGGGGCATCCATCGACGGCGCGTCGCGCACGTTGGCGCGCCGTGGCTGCACGTAACGCGTGTCCGGGTCGGCGCGCAGCGCCTCGAGCTCGGCCAGGACCTCCTCGGCGATGCGGCGGCCGCGCGCGGTGAAGAACACGGCCGAGCCGAAGTTGCCCGCCTCGATGTGGCGCTCCGCCTCGCCCAGCTTGGCGCGCGCCCGCGCGACGCGTGCGCCGCCCCAGGGCGCCGCGCGCGCCGCGCGCTCGACCAGGATGCGGGCGTCGGCGAGGGCCGAGACGGCGTCGGCGCGCGAGTGGCGGCCCTTGAGCCCGGACTCGAGCGTGACCAGCGCGTCCTCCGCGTCGGCCAGGTCCGCGCGCAGGCGCTCGTTCTCGCGCCCGAGGTCGTCGGCGCGCTGGCGCGCGCGCGTGAGCTCGGTGCGCAGGCGCCGTTGCTCCTCGCGGGCGGCCTCGAGGCGCGCGGCCGGCACCGTCGCGGGCGCGGCCTCCGCGGCGGCGGCCTCGCCGTTGCCCCGCGGCGGCTGCGTGGCGCAGCCCGTCGCGAGGACGAGCGCCATGACGAGCGCCGCGGTGCGGGTGCTCACGGGCCGGATCCGGGTGTCAGCCTCAGCCGTCGAGCGTGAAGCCGACCTCGACGGTGACCTGCCAGTGGGAGATGCGCCCGTCCTCGATGTGACCGCGCGTGTCGCGCACCTCGAACCAGCGCATGTTGTGGACCGTCTGCGAGGCGCGCTCGATCGCGTTCTGCACCGCGTCCTCGATGCCCTTCTCGGACGAGCCCGTGAGCTCGAGGTGCTTGTAGACGTGGTCGCTCATCGCTGCCTCTCCGTGCGGGACCCGCGGTCATACTCCGACCCCGGGGCATGGCGGTCAAGCGCGCTCGCCGGCGGCCGCCATGGCATCGGCGAAGAACGCGTTCCAGGGCCCGGAGCCACCCAGGCTGCCGCCGCCGTCGACGGTGAGCACGGTGCCGCTGACGTAGGCGGCCAGCGGTGACGACAGGAATGCCGCCGCGGCGCCGATGTCCTCGGTGCGCCCGAGGCGGCCCAGCGGCACGATGCGGGCGGCCCGCGCCACGGCGTCGCCGGGGAGCAGGCGCCGGACGCCCTCGGTGTCCTCGATCGGGCCCGGCTCGATGGCGTTGGCGCGGATGCCGTGGCGACCCCACTCGAGCGCGAGCGTGCGCATCAGCTGCTCGACGCCGGCCTTGGCGGCGCAGACGTGGGCCTGGCCCGCGAACGCCTGCACCGCGTGCACGGCGGAGATCATCACGACGTCGCCGCCGGTCTCGCGCAGCTGCCCGAAGGCGGCCCGCGAGGCGTGGAAGCTGCCGTTGAGGTCGATGTCCACGACCGCCCGGAAGCCGTTCGGCGAGAGCGTCTCGGCGGGCGCGAGGAAGTTGCCGGCGGCGCCGCACACCAGCGTGCTCAGCGCGCCGAGCTCGGCGCGCGAGCCTGCTCCAGCGCGGCCTCGAGCGCGTCCGGGATCGCGCACGTCGGCGACGGCCGTGGCGACCGCGCGCGCGCCGGCCGCCTCGATCTCGGTGCGCGCCCGCTCGAGGCGCTCGGCGTCGCGTCCGCAGATGCCGACCGCCGCGCCCAGGCGCGCATAGGCACGCGCGATCGCCGAGGTTGATGCCGCTGCCGCCGCCGGTGATGAACACGGTGTGCCCGGCGAACAGGTCGGGGCGCAGGGCGTCGAGCGGATCGGACATGCCTACAACTCCCGTGCGCGCGGCTTCCACGGCAGCTTGCCGCGCCAGTAGAGAATCAGCACCAGTCCGGTGACCATGCCGCCCAGGTGCGCGAAGTGCGCCACGCCCGCCTGCGTGCCGGTGATCCCGAGATACAGCTCGATCGCCGCGTAGCCGAGCACGAAGTACTTGGCCTTGATCGGGATCGGCGGGATCAGCAGCAGGATGTACTGGTTCGGGAAGCGCAGGCCGAACGCGAGCAGGATGCCGAACACGCCACCCGACGCGCCGATCGTCGGCACCGGCTCGACGTAGCCGTTCGCGCCCAGCGCCATGACCGCCAGGTGCATCAGCGCGGCGCCGATCACGCAGACGAAGTAGTAGGCGAGGAAGCGGCGCGAGCCCCACACCATCTCGATCAGGCTGCCGAACATCCACAGCGCGAACATGTTGAAGAACAGGTGCAGCAGGTTGCCGTGCAGGAACGAGTAGGTGACCAGCTGCCAGGGATGGAACTGCGGCACCCGCTGCAGGCCGATGCTGCCCTCGACGTAGCCCGGCGTGCCGATCGGCCAGAGCGCGAAGTCGACGACCAGGCCCATGCCGCCGAGCCCCTGCAGCAGGTAGACGAGGCCGTTGCCGATCAGCAGGGCCTGGACCACCGGCGGGAACGTGCCGGCCCGGTTCGGGTGGCTGAAGTAGTCGGCCATGGGCTGCAGTCGATCGCTCAGGGTGACGGGGCGCCGGCCGCGAGGGCCCGACGGGGATCGGCAGCGAGCATGACGGTCCGGCCGCGCCTTTTCAACGCGGCGCGCAGGCGCGCACCCACGCGGCCTGCTCGGGGCTCTCGATGGCCCCGGGGCGGGCCCGTCGCACCGCCACGATCGCCGCCTGCGGCTCCAGGCCGCGCTCGATCAGCAGGCGCGCGGCCACGGTGCCGGTGCGCCCGATGCCGGCGCGGCAGTGCAGGGCCACGCGCGCATCGGCGTCGAGCCGGCGGTGCAGTGCCGGGCCCACCTCGGCCCAGGCCGTCTCGAACGCGGTCCCCGGGGCCGCACCGTCGACCACCGGCAGGTGCCACCAGGCCAGGCCCTGGCGCGCGGCGCGCTCGCCCAGGCCCTCGACCCCGAGCAGGGTCAGCTCGAACGGCTGCACCAGCGTGACCAGCGCGCCCGCGCCCCAGTCCACGAGCGTCGCCAGGTCGGCGTCGAGCGCCGCGTCCGTGTCGGCGGGGAACAGGCCGGCGCCGCCGGCGCCCGGGCAGTGCACCAGCCCGATGCGCCCGCCGCCGGGCGCGCGCACGTTGTCGATGGCCGCCGTCATCGCGTGCCTTCCGGGACGGGGATTGCCCGCTGCAGTGTCCGTACGGTTCATACGTTGGGTCCACCCGCGCGAAACCCAAGCGCGCATCCGCGCCGGCAGCTCGCGGTTGCGCCGGCGGTTCGTCTCCCTCCGGCGCTTCCACGTGCCGCAGGAGCGACCTCCGGTCGCGAATACGGCCTCGCCGATGCCACGCACCGGTCCGCGGCCGGAGGCCGCTCCTGCAGGCAATCGATGCCGCAGTGGCATCGGCCTGCCCTTGTGTCATTGCGAGCCCCTCAGGCCCCCGGCGGGGGGCCCCGAACCGGGGATGACGTCGTTGCGTCATCACGAGTCGCGACGAGCGGTATCGGACCGCCGCCGCCGAAACGAAGGGCCCCCTCTCCCGCTTCGCGGAGAGGGACGGGGTGAGGGGCGTCGAGGCAGGCACCACCGCATTGGGGCCTCTGGCACGGGGCTCCGCGATGCCCGGGTGCATGGCGTGGCGAGGGTGCGATGCGCGCGTTCGCCTGCGGCAGAAACGCGCCTACTGTCGCTGTGGCCGGACGAATGGTCGATGTCATTAAGAGGAGCGAAGCGACGTGGCAATCCAGAGCGGCCCGGGCCGTCCCACGACGCGTTCGCGACCGGGGGTCGCCTGCAGCCCGTTGTCTGCATGGCCCACTAGGAGGCTGTCCGAGAAATCTGCGCCGTAGCGAGCGCGTGGCACAACGAGCGAATTTGGGCGATCGTGAGGGGAGCGTGGTGGTTCCCACGTGACCCGAACGATCGCCCGAAGGCGCCGCTGTGGCATGCGCGCAGTAGGTGCCGGGTTTCTCGGACAGCCCTCCCGAGGAGCGCGATCACGACGGTGCCGGCCATGCGGTCGTGCAGGCCCTGGCGCTCGCGCGCTCAGCGGGATCGCGGCGATCGCGGCCAGCGAGAGCAGCGCGGCCACCGGCACGGCGCCGGGCGCGATCCCCGCGACCGCGCCGGTCAGCCACCAGGGCCAGGCCCGCACGGCCGCGGTGGCGAAGGGCAGGTCGCCGCCGCCCGGCCCGCGTACGCGCAGGCCCAGCGCGAGCTTGCCCGGCGTCGCCGCCAGGCGCGAGCCCTCGAACAGCACGCGGTAGAACATCGCCAGCGCGGCGCCCAGCACCAGCAGCGCGGGTGACGACGCGCCGGCCGTGGGCGTGCCGGCGAGCAGCGTCGCCGCCGCGAGCGCCGCGGCGTCGAGCACAGCGGCCACGAGCCGGCGCCAGAGGGCGGCGGGGCCGGGTTCGTCCGGGGTCACGTCGGTGTCGGGCTCCGCGCGGTGCGAGCCCGACGGAGGTTGCCCCGCGGGGGGCGGGCTGGCAAGGACCGCGGACGCCCCCGTTGCCACGGCGTCACGCGCTCGCGCGCGCCGCCTTCTTGCGCTCGTGCTCCTTGAGCCAGCGCTTGCGGATGCGCACCGCCTTCGGCGTGATCTCGACGAGCTCGTCGTCGTTGATGAACTCGAGCGCCTGCTCGAGGTCGAGGCGCAGCGGCGGTGTCAGCACGACGTTCTCGTCCGAGCCCGCCGCGCGCACGTTGGTGAGCTCCTTGCCCTTGAGCGGGTTCACGGTCAGGTCGTTGGCGCGCGCGTGGATGCCGATGACCATGCCCTGGTAGACCTCGTCGTTGTGGCCCACGAACAGGCTGCCGCGCTCCTGCAGGTTGAACAGCGCGTAGGCCACGGCCTTGCCGTCCTCCTGCGAGATCAGCACGCCGTTGCGCCGCTGCCCGATCCCCTGCTGCCCCATGGGGCCGTAGTGATCGAACACGTGGGTCAGGATGCCCGTGCCCGAGGTCAGGCTGAGGAACTCGCTGCGGAAGCCGATCAGCCCGCGCGCCGGGATCAGGTACTCCAGGCGCACCCGGCCGGTGGCGTCGGGCTGCATGTCGCGCAGGGTGCCGCGGCGCTCGTTGAGGCGCTCGATCACCGCGCCCTGGTGCTCGGAGTCGACGTCGGCGACCAGGTGCTCGTAGGGCTCGTGCTTGCGCCCGTCGATCTCGCGCACGATCACCGAGGGCCGCGACACCGCGATCTCGTAGCCCTCGCGGCGCATGGTCTCGAGCAGCACCGAGAGATGCAGCAGCCCGCGCCCCGAGACCCGGAAGCGGTCCGGGTCGTCGCTCTCCTCGACGCGCAGCGCCACGTTCGACTTGAGCTCGCGCTCGAGGCGCTCGCGGATCTGGCGGCTGGTCAGGAACCTGCCCTCGCGCCCGGCCAGCGGCGACTTGTTGACCTCGAAGGTCATGCTCACCGTGGGCTCGTCCACCGTGAGCGGCGGCAGTGCCTCGGGGTGGTTCGGGTCGCAGATGGTGTCGGAGATGTCGAGCCCGTCCATGCCCGTCAGGGCGACGATGTCGCCGGCCTCCGCGCGCTCGACCTCCACCCGGTCCAGGCCCTGGAAGCCGAGGATCTTGAGCACGCGCGCGTTGCGCCGCCCGCCCTCGCGGTTGACCACGACCACCGGGCTGTTGGGCAGCAGCGTGCCGCGGTTCACGCGGCCGATGCCGATCTGGCCGAGGAAGCTCGAGTAGTCCAGCGTCGTGACCTGGATGCGGAAGGGGCCGTCCGGGTCGACCTGCGGCGCCGGCACGCGCTCGACGACGGCCTCGAACAGCGGCGTCATGTCGCCCTCGCGCACGCTGTCGTCGAGGCTGGCCCAGCCCTGCAGCGCCGAGGCGTAGACGATCGGGAAGTCCAGCTGCTCGTCGCTCGCGCCGAGGCTGTCGAACAGGTCGAAGGTCTGGTCGATCACCCAGTCCGGGCGCGCGCCCGGGCGGTCGATCTTGTTGACCACGACGATGGGCTTGAGCCCCAGGTCGAACGCCTTCTGGGTGACGAAGCGGGTCTGCGGCATCGGCCCGTCGACGGCGTCGACCAGCAGCAGGCACCGAGTCGGCCATCGACAGCACCCGCTCGACCTCGCCGCCGAAGTCGGCGTGCCCGGGCGTGTCGAGGATGTTGATGCGGTAGCCGTTCCAGTCGATCGCCGTGTTCTTCGACAGGATCGTGATGCCGCGCTCGCGCTCGAGGTCGTTCGAGTCCATGACCCGCTCGGCCCCGGCGTCGCGGGCCGACAGCGTGCCCGATTGCTGCAGCAGGCGGTCGACCAGGGTGGTCTTGCCGTGGTCGACGTGGGCGATGATGGCGATGTTGCGCAGGTTTTCGATCATGGCGGCCCCGCAGGCCCGAGGGAAAGCCGACCATTATGCACCATTCGTCCACCGCGCCGTCGCCCGCGTCCGTGCCCACCGCCGGCCGCAACCGCCGGCCGGGCCGTGGGTCCGGCTTCAGCCGGCCGTGCACGGCCCGCATCGAGGCCATGCGCCCGGCGGGATGCCGGCCAGATGGGGGCACGGGCGCAGCGGTCCACCGCGGGCTGCAGGCCCGCCATGGCGGCGCCTGTGGCGAGGCGGGGCGATCCGGTGCCGGGCATGCCCTGGCGCCGCGCGAAAAAAGGACTGGCGTTCCGCTCCGGAAGCGTTCACACTGCACCCCGCAGTGTTAAGTCCGATCGACCCTCCGGTAGTCCGACCCTTCCATGGCAGTCAGTACTTCCGAGGCCGTTCACCAAGGGCGACCTGCAACACCGTCAATTAAAGTAAGGAAGGTCTAGACTCCATGAGTACCGGTACTGTGAAGTGGTTCGACGACTCGAAGGGCTTCGGCTTCATCGCCCCCGAGGATGGCAGCAAGGACGTGTTCGTCCATCACTCGGCGATCAACGCCGACGGCTTCCGCTCTCTCACCGAGGGCCAGCGCGTCGAGTTCGAGACCGAGAGCACGCCCAAGGGCCTCGCCGCGAAGAACGTCAACCCCGCCTGACGGGCGACGTTCCTCGCAAGAGCGAGCAAGGAACCCCGCCGAATGGCGGGGTTCTTTCGTTTCGGGCCCCTGCCTCCGCTGCACGCGCCCGCCCGCGCCCCCGCCCCGCCACGCAGGACCCTCGCCCCCGCCGGCTGCCGCAGCCGCGCGAGGCAACCGTGCGCGCACCCGCCCGCCGCCCCGGCGCCAGGCGAAGACGCGCCTGCGGCGTGGCGATGCCCGCGCGCCCCGGCGGGCGTCCGTCCGCCAGTTCCCCGTAGGCGCGTTTCCGGCGAAGCCGGACGCGCGCACTGCGGATGCGCGTGCTGCGGGGCGTGCATTGCGGACGCCCCGAACCGCCGACGCCCGCGGTCGCGTCATTACGAGCAGCGAAGCGACGCGGCAGTCCAGCGACGGCGTCGATCGAGGACACGCCGCGCCTGGATCGCGACGGCGCCTGCGGCGCCTCGCGATGACGCAGCGGTACGCGGAAGCTCGGGGCGATCGTGCGCGCATTTCGCCGCCCGGCTACGCCCGGTGCGGCTGGTGCCGGTACTCGCGCGTCTGCATCTCGCGCAGGCGGCTGGCGGTGCGCTGGAACTCGAAGCGCAGGCGCCGGCCCGTGTAGATCTCCTCGGGCGCGGCCTCGGCCGAGGCGTAGAGGCGCACGTTGCGGTCGTAGAGGGTGTCGATCAGGTTGACGAACCGCCGCGCGGCGTCGTCCTCGGTGGCGTCCATCACCGGGACCCGGCGCAGCAGCACCGTGTGAAAGAAGCGCGCGATCTCGAGGTAGTCGCTCGACGAGCGGGCGCTGCGGCACAGCGAGCGGAAGTCGAACCAGGCGACGCCGTCGGCCCAGTAGACGACGGTGATGCGCCGCCCGTTGATCGTGATCCAGTCGCGCTTGCGCCTGTTGACGGCGACCGCATGCTCGAAGGTCGCCACCAGGCGCACGTCCGCCTCGCGGTCGTGCGGCACGTGCCATACCTCGGCCTCGGCCATGTTGCGCAGGCGCCAGTCGGTGTCGCCGTCGAGCGCGAGCACCTCCGTATGGCGGTGCAGCAGGTCGATCGCCGGCAGGAACCGCTCGCGCTGCAGCCCGTCCGCGTACAGCTCGTCCGGGTGCAAATTCGACGTCGTCACCAGGGTCACGCCGCGGCGGAACAGCCCGCGCAGCAGCCCGTGCATCAGCATCGCGTCAGTGATGTCGTTGACGTGCATCTCGTCGAGGCAGAGCACGCGCGCGCGGGCGGCGAAGTGCGCCGCCACCTGCTCGAGCGGTGAGCTGATCTCGCCCACTCCGCGCAGCTGCTCGTGGACGAGGTACATGAAGCGGTGAAAGTGCAGCCGCAGCTTGTCCTCGAACGGCAGGGCGTCGAAGAACAGGTCGAACAGATGCGTCTTGCCCGTCCCCACGCCGCCGTGCACGTAGAGCCCGCGCACCGGTGCCGGGTGGCGGCCGAGCGCGCGTGCCACGCGCGTGCGCAGGCCGTCGCGCCGGTCGCCGTCGGCGAGCAGCCGGTGGTAGAGGTCGTCGAACGACTCGATCGCCGTGGCCTGGGCCGGATCGTGCGCCAGCGTCCCGGCGTCGAGTGCGCGTCGGTAGTGATCGCGGGGGGACATCGGGTTGTCGTCGTGTGCCCGCGGCGGCGGGCCGCGGGGAGCGCCGATTCTCGGTTACCGCGCTCGCCGGGGCAACCGCACGTGGGTCCGCCTTGGGCGGACGGCGGCGGATCGTCGTGGCACACGGCCTCGATGCAGACCCTGCGCGTTGCGGCCGAAGCCGGACCCACGGGTCGCCCGGTGGCTCCAGGATGCTGTGGGTCCGCCGTAGGCGCGTTTTCGCGGAGCGAACGCGCGCATTCGCCTGACGGCGAAGACGCGCCTACGCCGGACCCACGGGTCGCCCGGTGGTTCCAGGATGCTGTGGGTCCGCCGTAGGCGCGTTTTGGCGTAGGCGCGTTTCGGCCGGAGGCCGACGCGCGCAATGCCGACGCGCGCAATGCCGACGCGCGCAATGCGAACGCGTGCAGCGCACGACCCGCCACCGACCTCGCCCCGCCGGTACACGACGCCCGCTGCGCGCATTCGGCCACCGTCTTCGACGCTGGCCGAAGACGCGCCTACGCCGCACCCACGGGACCGCCGCCTACGGGTCCCTGGCCTGCTCCACGAGCCAGTCACGCACCAGCGCCGCCTCGGGCCGCAATGCCTCCTCCGACGGCCAGCAGACGTAGAACGCCTCCTCGGTCGGCATGGTCACCGCGAACGGGCGCACCAGCGTGCCGGCCGCGATCCGCGGCTCGGTCATCGACCAGCGGCCCAGCGCCACGCCGAGCCCGTGCTCCGCGAGCTGGATGGGCAGGATCGCGGTGTCGAAGTGCGAGCCCGAGCCCCCGTCGACGCGGTCGGCCACGCCGGCCTGGTGCAGCCACGCCGGCCAGCCGTTGCGGAAGCCGTCGACGTGCAGCAGGCGCGCCTGCGCCAGCCGTGCCGGGTCGTTGCCGAGCCACTCGGCCAGCGCCGGCGAGCACACCGGGGCGAGGTGCTCGCGCGTGAGCCGGCGCCGCTCGAGCTCTGGCCACTCGTCGGTGCCGTAGCGGATCTCGAGGTCGATCCCGGCCTCGAGGAGCTCGGTGTTCCAGATGGTCGAGGTGACGCGCACGTCCAGCTCGGGGTGGGCCGCGTACAGCCCGTGCATGCGCGGTCCGGGCCAGAACTCGCCGAACCCCGGCGTCGCGCGCATCGTGACCAGCTCGCTGCGCTCCTCGCCGACGCTACGACATCCGTTTCCTCGAGCAGGACCCCGAGGCGAAGCCCGCCGGCATGAAGACCACGGTCTACACCATCGTCGACGACGGCTGGCCCGAGCGGAACCCACAGGTCGCGAAGTTCCTGCGGCAGTTCCAGGTCCCGCTCGACGCGCAGAGCCGCTGGATCGACGGCTTCAGCCGCCAGGACGAGGCGGCCGACCGGGTCGCGCGCGGCTGGATCGAGAGCAACCTGGACGTGGTGGCCCGCTGGGCCGAGGGCGTCGAGACCGCGGACGGCGGCTCCGCCATGGAGGCCATCCGCGCCGAGTTCGGCGGCTGACGGCCACCGCGCCCGCGAGCGCCTTCCAGCCCCTCCACCTCCCGTGTGGAGCTGCCCGGCCACGTCCGCGTGGCCGGGCATTTTTTGCCCGCTCGCGTGGCGCCACCGCGCCACGCCATCCCAGTCGGCGCTGCTGTGTTGTAGCCTTGTGCCCGTGTTCCCGTCAGCGCTACAGCCCGAACCACCCCTGAGAACGGCCCCCGAGGCGTGCGCCTCGTCGTTGTCGGGGACCAGCCGTTGAACGCCGCCGCCGCCACGCTGCGGCGCCTGCTGCCGTTCCTGCGGTGGTGGCCGCGGGTCGACGCGCGTGCTGCGCGTGCCGACGCCTGGGCCGGGCTGACCAACGCGGTGGTCGTCCTGCCGCAGGGCGTGGCCTTCGCGCTGATCGCCGGCCTGCCGCCGCAGTACGGTCTCTACACCGCGATGGTCCCGGCCGTGATCGCGGCCCTGTTCGGCTCGTCGTGGCACCTGATCTCGGGGCCGACGCTGGCGCTGTCGATCACCGTCTACGCGACCGTCTCGCCGCTGGCCGAGCCCGGCACCGCCGAGTACGTCACCATGGTGCTGACCCTGACGCTGATCGCGGGCGCCTACCAGCTCGCGTTCGGGCTCGCGCGCCTGGGCACGCTGGTCAACTTCGTCTCGCCGGCCGTGGTCACGGGCTTTACCGCCGGCGCCGCGATCCTGGTGGTCACCAGCCAGCTGCGCCACGTGCTCGGCATCGAGGCACCGGTGGGCCACGACTTCCTGAACACGTGGGGTCACATCGTCACGCACCTGCACGAATCGCAGCCGCGGGTACTGCTGATCGCGGCGGCCAGCTTTACCGCGGCGATCTTCGTGCGCATCGCCCTGCCGCACTGGCCCTACCTGCTGATCGCGATGCTCGTGGGCGCGCTGACGGGTTACTTCGTCGATGCGGCAGCCCACGGCGTGCCGGTGATCGGCAGGATACCGAGCAGCCCGCCGCAGCTCAGCCTGCCGTCGTTCCAGCTCGACACGCTGCGCCAGCTCGCGCCCCAGGCGTTGGCGGTCGCGCTGCTGGGCCTGATCGAGGCGGTCTCGATCGGGCGCGCGGTCGCCCTGCGCTCGCAGCAGCGTGTCGACGGCAACCAGGAGTTCGTCGGCCAGGGCCTGTCGAACATGGTCGGCGCGTTCTTCTCCTGCTACGCCAGCTCGGGCTCGTTCACGCGCTCGGGCATCAACTACGAGGCCGGCGCGAAAACGCCGCTGTCCGCGCTGTTCGCGGCCGGCTTCCTGCTGCTCATCGTGATGACGCTGGCGCCCTTCGCGCGCCATCTTCCCACTGCCGCGATGGGCGGCATGATCATGCTGGTCGCCTGGAACCTGATCGACCGCAAGCACATCCGCGAGATCCTGCAGTCCAGCCGACAGGACACCGCGGTGCTGCTGGTCACGTTCTCCGCGACCCTGTTCCTCGACCTCACGTTCGCGATCCTCGCCGGCGTGCTGCTGTCGCTGTTCCTGTTCCTGAACAAGGCCGCGCATCCGTCGGTGTTCAGCCTGGCGCCGGACCCGGAGCACTCCAAGCGCCGTTTCACCAACCTGCGGCGCAAGCCGCTGACCGAGTGCCCGCAGCTCAAGATCGTGCGCATCGACGGGCCGCTGTTCTTCGGCTCCGTGCAGCCGGTCGCCGAAACGCTGGAGCGCTTCGGCGAGGGCGCCGACGCGCGCAAGCACCTGCTGATCATCTGCAGCGGGATCAACTACATCGACAGCGCCGGCGCCCAGATGCTGACCCACGAGGCGGCGCGCTGGGCCCTGCGCGGCGGCGGGCTCTACCTGTGCAGCCTGCGCATGGAGCCGCGCGGCTTCTTCGAGCGCGGCGGCTACGCCGACGACTTCGGGCGCGAGAACATCTTCTACACCAAGGCCGAGGCGATCAGCACCATCTTCGAGCGCCTCGAGCGCTCCATCTGCGAGCAGTGCACGGCGCGCATCTTCGAGGAATGCCAGCGCGTGCCCAGGCCCGGCCGCAAGATCGAGCCGATCGAGACCTGATCGCGCCCTCCCCGCCGCCCGGGGCTTGCCCGCCTCCGCCGTGAACAGGACGTAGGCGCGTTTTCGCCGTCAGGCGAACGCGCGCATCGATCCTCAATCCCGCCGCAGCGCATCGCTCACGGCCACCGGCGTCGGATACCGCAGCACGATCCAGTACGACGACCCGATATAGGTCAGGATCGTCGCCGCCTGGATCGCGTACGACGCCTCCTTCGTCACCACCCCCGTCTCGAGCGCCACGATCGCCACCAGCAGCGAGAACTCCGAGATCTGGCCCAGGCGCACGCCGATCTGGCGCGACATGTCCGCTTGCTCGTGCTCGAGCTCGAGCATCCAGTCGAACACCAGCGGTTTGATCGCGAGCGCCCCGAGCGCGAGTGCGAGCGCCGGCCAGAACACCTGCGGCAGCACGCCCACGTCGAAGCCGGCGCCGAGCGCGAAGAAGAACATGATCAGGAAGAAATCGCGCAGCGGCTTCAGGCTCTCGGCGATGAACCGCGCCACCGGGTTCGTCGCCAGCGACACGCCCGCCACGAACGCCCCGATCTCGTAGGACAGCCCGAGGAACTCGCCCAGCTCCGCGAGCGCCAGGCACCAGCCGATCGCGAGCAGGAATATGTACTCCTGGATGCGGTCGAAGCGATGGAACAGCTTGGTGATCGCGTAGCGCGAGAAGCCGAACGCCACCACGACCAGAACCGGCGCGCCGGCGAGCACGTAGAGCAGGTTGGCCCAGGGGTTCTGGTCGCCGCCGTAGCCCTGGATGAACAGCAGCACCGCGATCGCGATCACGTCCTGCAGCAGCAGGATGGAGACGATGATCTCGCCCATGCGCTGGTGGTGCAGCGTGGAGGTCGGCAGCAGCTTCAGGCCAATGATCGTGCTCGAGAACATCATCGCCGCGCCGATGATCAGCGCATCGATGGCCCCGAACCCGAACGCCAGCGCGATCGTGAAACCGAGCGTCCAGAAGATCGCGCAGGTGACCAGCGTGACCACCGTCACCTCGCGCATCAGCCGGCGCAGCTCCTGGGGCTCCAGGTTCAGCCCGAGCAGGAACAGCAGGAAGATGATGCCCACGTCCGCCATGCCGCGGATCACGGCGGGGTCGAGCTGTATGCCGGCCCCCCAGGTGCCGAGCACCGGCCCCAGCAGCAGCCCGAGCGCGATGTAGGCCACCGGCAGCGCCTGGCGCGCGTACAGCACCAGCGTCGCGAGCAGCGTCGCGCCGGTGAAGATCAGGAAAATCGCGTGGACGATCCCTTCCGCGTGCATGGCCTCCCCCTCCGTCGCCGGGGATTATCGCACGCCCGCCAAGCCGCCCCGCCGCGCGTTGACACCCACGAGGCCCCGTAGGCCGGCTTGCGCGCCAGCGCACGCCGGCACGTGGGCCGCAGCCCGCCTTGCCCAATATTTCCCCAACCGCAAAAAACACCCCGATCGTCATCGCGAGGCCGCGCAGCGGCCGTGGCGATCCAGGCCCGCCTGCGCGCCAGCGCACCCAAACCACCACCCTCACGCCCCGCACCCATCCCCCGACCGTCATCCCAAGGCCGCGCAACGGCCGCGGCGCCGTAGGCCGGTTTGCGCGTCAGCGCACGCCGGCAAGCGGGCCGCAGGCCCGCCACGCGCACCGCGATTGCCACTCGCACACCCCGCACCCCAGGCCCCCGCATCGGCGTGCGCCGCCACGCTGCTAGAATCCCCGGACAACCCCGGAGGTCCGCATGAAGCTCGAATCCGCCGCGCCGAAGCCGATCCGGCTGGCCGAGTACACCCCGCCCGCCTTCCGCATCAAGACCGTCGACCTGCGCTTCGAGCTCGACCCGGCCGCGACCCGCGTCACCAATCGCATGGCCGTCGAGCGCAACCCCGGGCACAAGGGCGCGCCCCTGGTGCTCAACGGCGAGCACGTCGACCTGCTGTCGGTCGCGGTCGACGGCCGCGAGCTCGGCCCCGACGCCTACGAGCGCGACGAGCGCACGCTCACGCTGCCCGGGGTACCGAACCGCTTCGAGCTCACGGTCATCACCGAGTGCCACCCGAAGGACAACACCGCGCTGGAGGGGCTCGTACACCCGAGCGGCAACTTCTGCACCCAGTGCGAGGCGGAGGGCTTCCGCACGCATCACCTATTATCCTGGACCGCCCGGACGTGATGGCCGACGTTCACGCACGACCATCGTCGCCGACAAGGCAGACGTACCCGGTGCTGCTGTCCAACGGCAACCCGGTCGAGGCCGGCGAACTGGATGACGGCCGCCACTGGGCCACCTGGGACGACCCGTTCCCCAAGCCGGCCTACCTGTTCGCGCTGGTCGCCGGCGACCTGGCCTGCATCGAGGACTCGTTCACGCACGCGTAGCGGCCGCGACGTCACGCTGCGCATCTGTGACCGAGCCCACAACGATCGGACAAGCGCGACCACGCCATGGACGTTCGCTGAAGACGCGCGATGCAGCTGGGACGAGGAGGTCTTCGGCCGCGAATACGACCTGGACGTCTTCATGATCGTCGCCGTCGACGACTTCAACATGGGCGCGATGGAGAACAAGGGCCTGAACATCTTCAACTCGAACTGCGTGCTGGCCAACCCCGACACCGCCACCGACGCCGACTTCCAGGCGCATCGAGGCGCGTCGTCGCGCACGAGTACTTCCACAACTGGACCGGCAACCGCGTCACCTGCCGCGACTGGTTCCAGCTCTCGCTCAAGGAGGGCCTGACGGTCTTCCGCGACCAGCAGTTCTCCGCGGACATGGGCTCGCGCGCGGTCAAGCGCATCGAGGACGTGCGCATGCTGCGCGCCGCGCAGTTCCCGGAGGACGCCGGCCCGATGGCCCATCCCGATGCGCCCGGACTCCTACATGGAGATCGGCAACTTCTACACCCTGACCGTCTACGAGAAGGGCGCCGAGGTCGTGCGCATGATGCACGACGCTGCTCGGGCGCGGACGGCTTCCGCAAGGGCATGGACCTGTACTTCGAGCGCCACGACGGCCAGGCCGTCACCAGCGAGGACTTCGTCGCGCGCCATGGCCGACGCCAACGGCGTCGACCTGACGCAGTTCCAGCGCTGGTACACGCCAGGCCGGCACGCCGCGCCTGGAGATCGCAGCCAGGCGTACGATGCGAGCACGCCGCCGAGTACGAGCTGCTGGTGCGCCAGTCCACGCCGCCCACGCCGGACCAGCAGGACAAGCAGCCGCTGCACATCCCGCTGCGCATGGGCCTGATCGGCCGCGACGGCGAGCCCGTGCGCGTCAACCTCTCGCACCGCCAGACCACCGAGTGCGAGTGCGTGCTCGAGATCACCGAGGAGGAGCAGGCCTTCGTCTTCGAGGACGTGCCCGAGCGCCCCGTGGCCTCGCTGCTGCGCGGCTTCTCCGCGCCCGTCATCCTCGAGCGCGCGCTCGACGACGACACCATGCGCTTCCAGATGGCGCACGACACCGACGCCTTCAACCGCTGGGACGCCGGCCAGACGCTGGTGCGCCGCCGCGTGATCGCCTTCATGGCCGACCTCGACAACGGCCTCGAGCCGCGCCTGCCGGGCGAGGACGCCGAGGCCTTCCGGCGCGTGCTCGCAAGCCGCGAGCTCGACGATGCCCTCAAGGCCGAGGCGCTGACGCTGCCGAGCGTCGAGGCCATCGGCGAGGACCTCGCGACCATCGAGCCCGACAGGCTCGTCACCGCGCGCGACGCCGTGGTGAGGCAGCTCGCGGAGGCGCTCGAGGAAGACCTCGCGAGCGCCTGGCGCCTGCGCGCCGACGACCGCGAGTACACCCTCGACGCCGCCAGCATCGGCCGCCGCCGCCTCAAGAACCTGTGCCTGTCCTGGCTCGGCGAGCTCGACCGGGACGACTACGTCCAGCACGCCATCGACCAGGTCCAGGTCGCGCGCAACATGACCGACGTCATCGCCGGCCTGCGCGTGCTCACCAACGGCGACCGCCCGCAGCGCGAGGAGGAGCTCGAGGAGTTCCACGAGAAGTGGCAGCACGACCCGCTGGTGATCGACAAGTGGCTCGCGCTGCAGGCGACCGCCAAGCGCGACGGCGTCGTCGAGGACGTCCAGCGCCTCATGGAGCACCCGGCCTTCAACCGCCGCAACCCCAACCGCATCCGCAGCCTCGTCGGCGCCTTCGCCATGGGCAACTTCCGCGGCTTCCACCGCGCCGACGGCGCCGGCTACAGGCTACTGGCGGACTTCGTGATCGAGCTCGACCCGGTCAACCCGCAGATCGCGAGCCGCCTGGTGCAGGCGATGATCCGCTGGCGGCGGTTCGACGAGGATCGGCAGGCCCTGATGAAGGAACAGCTGCAGCGCGTGATGCAGGCCCAGGAATGCTCGGAGAATACCTACGAGGTCGTCTCGCGCGCACTCGCGTAACACTGGAGGGGGATTTCGGGGACAGCAACCAAATTTCGGCATTTCGGGGACAGTAACCAAATTTCCGAAATATATCCCGACCCAATGCCCCTGACGCTCACGGAGTTCGGCAACTGTCCCGAATGGCACCTGCTTGAGAAGTGGTAGCCCGAATGAGGCCCGGCGGGTGGAATCGGGGCTACGGCGCTGGCGGCCGGGAACGCCGAGCTCCAGCTCGGCAGCAGCGCCCGCCAGGCCGGGCTGGAGCCCGGCGCTCCCAGCCAGCCGCAATCAGCCCGGCCAAGCCGAGCGCATCGAGGGGATCCTTCCAACGCTTTCGGGCATGACATGCGCGCCGTTCGTGCGATAGGTTCCCGCGATGGAACCCGGCCTCTACGAACAGGTCGCCGACGAGGGGCTGGAGACCGCCCTGAAGGCGCTGGTGGGACGGTACCAGGCGCAACGCCTGGACGAGGGCGACAGCCACGCGGTGCTGGCCGAGCACATTGCCCACCTGCTCACTCAAGCCCTTCGCCGGCAACCAGCGCAGGATCGGCTGAATCAACAGGTCCAGCTGTGCAACCGTCTCATTCGCGTGCTGAGCGAGAGCGACGCTGCGCGTACAGCGCGGTGCGCAGACGCTGCCGACTGACACTCGCCGATTGCTGTCAGTGCATGGCGATAAACCCGCTCCGCAGCGGCCAGACACGCCGTTGTCCGAAACGAGCCTGCTCACCGGGACGCGCGCCGATCCCAGTCTTGTGTCGCAGCTCAAACGCGAGCTCGCCTCGGCCGATCGGGTCGACATTATTGCGCTCGTTCATCAAGTGGAGCGGGATCGGCCTGCTGCGGGATGCGCTCGAAGCCGTTCTGTGAGCGGGACGGGCACGGAGCTGCGCGTGCTGACCACCAGCTACATGGGCGCCACCGATGTCGAGGCGGTCCGCTTCCTGTCCGAGCTTCCGAATACGACTGCCCGGGTCTCCTACGACACCCACCGCACCCGCCTCCATGCGAAGGCGTACCTGTTCGAACGGGCGACCGGATTCAGCACGGCCTACGTCGGCTCGGCGAACCTGTCGCGCCCCGCGCTGACCGAGGGCCTCGAGTGGACCCTCAAGGTCACGCAGTACGCGGACGCGCCGATCTGGGACAAGGTGCAGGCGACGTTCGAGACCTATTGGAACGACCCAGAGTTCGAGCCGTTCGACGAGGCGAAGCTGCGCGACGCGATCGAGGAGCAACGGAGCCCTGCGCAGACGCGGTCGGTGGTCCCGGCGTTCGAGCTCCATCCGTTCCAGTTTCAGGAGGAAATCCTCGAGCGGCTCGCTGCCGAGCGTGGCGAAGGTAATTCGCCGCACCGCCAGCTCGTCGTCGCGGCGACGGGCACCGGCAAGACGATGATCGCGGCGTTCGACTACCAGCGGCAGGTTCGCGACGCGGGAGGGCGCTACCCCGCCCTGCTGTTCGTCGCCCACCGCCGCGAGATCCTGCACCAGAGTCTCGATGCCTTCCGCGCAGTGCTGCGGGATCAGAACTTCGGCGACCTGCTGGATGGCCAGAGCCGTCCAAAGCAGACCGAGCACCTGTTCGTTACCGTGCAGACGCTGTACCAGCGCTCATGGATCCACACGCACGATCCCGCGGCGTACGAGTACGTGGTGATCGACGAGACCCACCGCTCGGCGGCGACCAGCTACCAGGGGCTGCTGGACCATGTACGCCCACACGTGCTTCTCGGGCTCACCGCCACGCCGGAGCGCGCGGACGGCGAGGATATCCTGCGCTACTTCGATGGCCGGGTGAGCGCGGAGATTCGGCTGCCGGATGCGATCAACCGGCGGCTCGTGGTGCCGTTCCACTATTACGGAGTCGCCGACAACGTCGACTACAGCAAGCTGCACTGGGAGCGCGGCGGTTACCGTGTTTCCGAAATCGACAATCTCGTCACCGGTAACCATGTCCGAGCCCGCGAGGTGCTGGACCAATGCCAGAAGCGGCTGCGCGACGTGCACGCCGCCCGCGGACTCGGCTTCTGCGTGACCGTGGCCCACGCCGAGTTCATGGCCGACTTCTTCAAGCACTCGGGCATTCCGGCGATCGCCCTGTCCGCCGATTCCCCGAGGCACGTGCGCGATGACGCCCAGCGGCAGCTCCGCGAGCGCACGGTTAATTTCATCTTCGCGGTCGACCTCTACAACGAGGGCGTCGATATCCCGGAGGTCGACACGATCCTGTTCCTGCGCCCGACCGAGAGCTTGCCGGTGTTCCTGCAGCAGCTCGGGCGCGGCCTGCGGCTGACGCCGGACAAGGACTTTGTGACGGTGCTCGATTTCGTCGGCCGCATGCACCGTAACTTCCGCTTCGACCGGCGCCTGCGGGCGATGCTGACCGACAATGCGGGCGCGCCCGAAAAGGAGATCGAGCACGGCTTCCCGCACCTGCCGGCCGGCTGTGCCATCGAACTCGAACGCGTCGCGCAGGATCGCGTGCTGGAGAACATCCGCCAGTCGCTGCTGCGCGGTCAGTCGGCGATGATCCGCGACCTGGCCGGATTCGAGTCGGAGACCGGCGAAGCCCCGACATTCGGACGCTTCCTCGAGTACCACGGCCTGACGCCGGACGATATCTACCGGCGCATGACGTGGACGCGGGCCCGCAGCCCGGGCGGGACTCGACGCGGAGGCCGAGCGAACCCGGACGAGACGGTGATCCGGAAATGGCTCCGTCGCATCGCGCATGCGGATGACCGGCTCCGCCTGGAGCGCTGGCGCGAGTGGCTGGCCGACGGGGATGGCGACGATCCGCTCGTGCTCGCCCTCTGCCTGCCGCTGATCGATTCGCGGGTGCCGACGCGCATCACGCTCGGCGACGCCTGGGCCTTGCTCCAGCGCAACCCGGCCCACCTCGACGAGGCGCGGATGCTCGTCGGTTGGCTGCTGTCGCGGCCCGGCGGCCACCCGGCGAGCCGCGCCGAGGCGACACCGGACCTCGACTTCGCCCTGCACGGCCACTACACGCGCGAGGAGATCCTGGCGCTGACCGGCGAACGGACCTGGGACCACAAGCCCCACGTGCAGGAGGGCGTGCGCCACATCGGCGACCGCAAGCTCGACGTGTTCATGGTGACCCTGAACAAGACCGAGAAGGACTACAGCCCGAGCACGCTCTACGAGGACTACGCGATCGACGCGCAGCACTTCCACTGGCAATCGCAGAGCACGACCTCGGAGCAGTCCAAGACCGGCCAGCGCTACATCCACCACGAGGCCCGCGGCTACCGCCCGCTGCTGTTCGTCCGCGAGCACAAGCGCACCAACGGTCTCGCGCCGCCCTACGCTTTCCTCGGCCCGGTCGTACGTGCGCCACTACGGCGACAGGCCGATCAGCATCATCTGGCGGCTGGACCACGCACTGCCGGCGCACCTGCAGCGCGTCACGCGTCGGCTTGCCGGCGCGTAGAGCCGGCCGGGTCCGATCGTCACGGGTGTCGGTAGCGGTCACCAACGCCCGATGCACTGCCCAGGCCGGTAGGGAATGCCTGTGGACGCAACGCAGGGAAATGATGCCGTGAACATCCGCATGGAAGATCTCAACCGCGACGCCGGTAGCTACAAGTCCTGGGGCGCGGTGGGCGGTGCCCGATGCCCCTGATCCGCTGTCGCCCGTCGGAAGCCGAGGCGCTTGCACGGCAATCGTCGATCGATTTCGGGACGATTTTCGGGGACAGTAACCGAATTTTCAGCTTGGATTCAACCACGAAGCAATGTCCCTGACGTTCGCGAATTTCGGTAACTGTCCCCAGCAGACTCCGTCCAGATGTCCGAGCCCGACGATCCGCGCGGTCGCGACATTCGCGAGCTGCTCGCGGCGCTCGGCGGGTGGGGCAGCCTCCCCCGCGCTGATGGTCCCTGGAAGCGCGGCGGCGCGCATGGCAGCATCGGCGGCGGATTCGAACTGGCGAGGGGAGCACCGCGATGGCCGAGGAGCCGGAACTGGACGACGACCGCCTGGCCGAGGCCGCGCTGGCGCTGATGTCGCTGACGCGGCACGACGGCGACCGCGTCTGGAAGCAGTACCCGTGGGACCTGACCGACCGGCTGCACGAGCTCGGCTACATCACCGATCCGAAGAGCAAGGCCAAGTCGGTCCAACTGACCCCGGAGGGGCGCGAGCACGCCGAGCGGATCCTGCGCGAGCGGTTCGCCCGGCGCGGGTGAGGGCCTCGCGGGCGCGGCTGGTTCCGCCCGCCCCGGGCGACTGCGTCAGCCGCCGGGCCCGCCGATCCCCAGGTGGCGCAGCCGGTCCGGACGTCATCCTGCAGGGCACGGCGTCCGCGCTCGAGGCGGCGAGCCCAGTTCTTCCCGCGCTCGCGGGCCGCGTGCCACGGCTGCGCGACGTCGCCCGGTCGATCCTCCAGCAGGATCCGCAGCAACTGCCCCGCCTGCTGCAGGTCCTTGCGCGCCTTCGCGCTCTCGGTGGCCGGTCGGTCGCCGCTGATCAGCAGCTTGTGGATCGCGTATCGGGCCGGCTCGGGCACGGCCACCCGCAGCACGCTCGCACCCACCAGGATGGCCGGCTGCGGTGCCTCCAGCAGGAAGTCGAGGTAGCGCATCACCTGCGCGGGGGCGCCGAGCGCCGGGATGTCGATCGGTGCCGTGCGCTTGCCGTGCGGCGGCGTGAGCAGGTCCAGGCGCAGTTGTCGGTTGCGGAACATGAACGAGGTCGAGGGTTGCTCCGGATCGAGCCTCGGGATGGGTTGATACCCGAGTTGCAGTCCTTCGAGCACGTCCGGCACGGACATGGATTCGCCGGGCACGGCCAGCTCGACCGAGCGCCCGTGGGCGACATCGACGTCCTGTGTGGTCGCGGCCCGCCCGGGCCACACCACGCCGAGTTGGTTGCCCAGCGCCATGAAGGCGTGGGTGCCGACCAGTACTGCGCCCGTCTTGAAGAGTCCGGCATCGGTGAGCGCCCGGAGGAGGCGGAATGCGTCGGCCGGGACTGCCGGACAGCCGGCCGCGCGCAGCAGGCTGGCCTGTGACCTGCGATCGAGACCCTCCCTGCCCGTGACCTCGGCCTCGGCGCGGGCCACCCGGTCCCAGGCGCCGCCGACCGGGCCGCAATAGATCTGGCGAACGCGCTGGTCGAGATCGCGGTACTGGTAGTACCAGTGCTCGTGATCGCCGATTCGACGGCGCTTGAACTGCCCCGCAGTCGATCGTCGAGCCCGGCCGCCTCCTCGGCCAGCAACTGCTCCAGCGTCTCGGCGTAGAGGTTGGTCGCCGTATCCGACAGGCGGCGTCGTGCAGCCTCGGTTCCGGTTTCGGGTGAACCCATGCCATGAGTCTGGCAGCGTTACACTACATGTGCAATTCCTGCGTGTGACTCCCGCCTAGTCTCGGGGACAGCTTGCCGATCCCCCGCGAGCTCGGTGTCCCGGGGGCAGTACAGAATGGCACTTGCCTGACGACCGGCCGGCACTAGTCATGGCCGAAAGAGCTGGAAGAATTCCTCGATGCGCTCGGCGTGATTGCGGCTGGCCGGGAGCGCCGGGCTCCAGCCCGGCCTGGCAGGCGCTGCTGCCGAGCTGGAGCTCGGCGTTCCCGGCGGGCAGCGCTGTAGCCCGATTCCGCCCCCGGGTGTTCCGGGAGTTCCGGGACCGAGTTCCGGGGACCGGAGCTCCGGGGACGGTTTTCCGATCTCCCTGCGATCGCGTGCGACGCGACCGGGAAGAGGGCGGGCCCGCGCGAAGGGTGGTGGGGATTCGAGGTGCGTCCGGGAGGGACGAGCGCGAGGCGTGATGCCGACCGGCCGCATCGGTGGCGCGTACAATGGCCAGTCAGCCGGACGCCGGCGGCCGCGCGCGCAGCGCCGCACCGGACCGGGGTCGGATCCGGGATTCGCCAGGGAGCCGGGCCGATGATCCATCTGCTGCGAAGACTGCGCCGGCCGCTGGTGATCACGGCGGCGACGGCGCGGCGCAAGCTCGCCGACGCCGGCGCTCTCCTCGTCGGCGTGCATGCTGCTCCACATCCTCGCGATGCACTGCGGGCTCGAGTCGCTGGTCGTTCTTCGACGCCTTCTGGCTGACCTTCACCACGATCACGACCGTCGGCTACGGCGACCTCTCGGCGGCCACGCCCGGTGGGCGCCTCGTGACGGTCGTGCTGATGTATTCGCTCGGGATCTTCCTGCTCGCCAACCTCGCCGGGTACTGGATCGACTACCGCGCCGAGCGTCGCGACAAGATGCTGCGCGGGCGCTGGAGCTGGAACATGAAAGACCACATCCTCATCCTGAATGTCCCGACCACGCATCCCGGGGCCTTCCTGCGGCGACTGGTCGAGGAGATCAAGCACTGGCGCGGGCCGGCGGACGTCCCGATCCAGGTGGTCACGGAGGCGTTCCCCGATGGCCTGCCCGAGCCGCTGCGCGAGCTCGGCGTCGTCCACCAGCACGGCGATCCGGACGATCCCGAGGTGCTCGCGAACGCGGATGTCGCGCGGGCGGCGCACATCCTCCTGCTGACGACCTCGGAGACGGATCCCCGCGCGGACAGCATCACGCTCAGCGTCATGGAACGCCTGCGCGCAGGGCACGCACGCGCACCTGGTGGTCGAATGCGTGGCGCAGCGCAACCGTGAACGCCTCCTGCAGTTCTGCCCGCAGGCCACGCTGATCCGGCCCGTGCGGGCGTACCCGGAGATGCTCGTGCGCGCGCTCGACGCCCCGGGCACCGAGCAGATCCTCGAGAACCTCTTCCGCCGCGAGGGGGTATTCCCGGAGCGCTACGATGTCGGGGTGGCCGACCTGTCCTGGCCCGAGGTCGTGTGGCGCGTGGTGCGGGCCGGCTGCGGTACGCCGATCGCCTATCTCGACGCCGCCGGCGACATCGTGAGCTGCCCGGCAGGCAGCGACCCGATCTCCGGCCAAGCACTGTTCGTCATCGTCGACGGCCGCAGCGCGCCGAGCGCCGACGCCGTGCGCACCGCCCTCGGCCGCCCGGCCAGCGCACACGCAGGGGGTTGAACCATGACCGCGGGCAAGCACCCACTCGAGATCCCCGGGCCGCTGGGTTTCGGCGGGGCGCCGCTCGGCGACATGTTCGAGCGGGTCGACAACGAAACGGCCCGGGCCACGCTCGAGGCGGCCTGGGACAACGGCATCCGCCACTTCGACACGGCGCCGCACTACGGCGCCGGGCTCTCCGAGCAGCGCTTCGGCGCCTTCCTCGCGACCAGGCCGCGCGACGAGTATTTCCTCTCCACGAAGGTCGGTCGCCTGCTCGAGCCGTCACCCGGCGGGCCCGAGGCCGACGGGCCGTTCGTGCACGGGCTCTGGTTCCGGCGCCGGCTCGACTACGGCTATGACGCAGCGAAGCGCTGCGTCGAGGACTGCCTGCAGCGCATGGGCGTCGGGCGCATCGACGTGGCCTACATCCACGACCTGGCCGAGGACGCGCTCGGCCCCGAGTGGACCGAGCACTTCCGCGTGGCCATGCAGGGCGCGGCGAAGGCGCTGACCGAGCTGCGCGAGCAGGGCGTGATCCGCGGCTGGGGCCTCGGGGTCAATGGCGTCGAGCCCTGCCTGCGCGCGCTGGACGAGGCGGATCCGGACGTCTTCCTGCTGGCAACGCAGTACCACCTCCTGGATACCACGGGCGCGAAGGAGCTGTTCCCGCGCTGCATCGAGCGGGGCGTGCGCGTGGTCATCGGTTCGCCGTTCGCATCCGGCGTGCTCGCCGGCGGTGGCCACTACAACTACCAGGACGCGCCGCCCGAGGCGGTGTGGCAGCGCAACCGCCTGCAGCACGTCTGCGACCGCCACGGCGTGGACCTGAAGGCGGCCGCGCTGCAGTTCAGCGCGGCGCACCCGGCGGTCGCCGCGATCATCCCCGGGGCGAAGCGCCCGGACCGTGTTCCCCAGAACGTCAGGCTGATGCAGGCGAAGATTCCGGCGGCCTTCTGGACCGAGCTGAAGGAGCACGAGCTCCTGCCGAGGGACGCGCATACGCCTGGGTGAGGGGCGCCGCGGCAGGCGCTGCACCTCCCTCATCCCGTCCGTCGGCAAGGCATGGTACGGGTCGGCGGGCACGTCCCACTTGGAAATCGCGCGCTGCGCACCACTTTCGTCGTGGGCCGACTCTTCATCGGCAGGGCCCCGAACCGACCGGCTCGCCTGCCGATGCCACCACACGCGGGAGCACCCATGACACGCCTCTCCGTCCTCGATCTGGCCCCCATTCGCCAGGGCGGCACGGCCGCCGAGGCCTACGCCGCCACGCGCGCGCAGGCGCGCCACGTGGAGGGCCTCGGCTTCCACCGCTACTGGCTGGCCGAGCACCACAACATGCCCGGCGTGGGCAGCTCGGCGACGACGGTGCTGATCGGCCACGTGGCCGGGGCGACCGAGACCATCCGCGTCGGCTCGGGCGGGGTGATGCTGCCCAACCACACGCCGCTGGTGGTCGCCGAGCAGTTCGGCACGCTGGCCTCGCTCTACCCCGGGCGCATCGACCTGGGGCTCGGGCGCGCGCCGGGGACGGACCCGCGCACGATCCAGGCCCTGCGGCGCGACCGCGCGGGCGGCCCCGAGCAGTTCCCGCGCGACGTGCAGGAGCTCCAGGCCTGGTTCCGGGCGGCCGAGCCGGGCCAGGCCGTGCGCGCCGTGCCGGGGGCGGGCCTCGAGGTGCCGATCTGGATCCTGGGCTCGAGCCCGTCGAGCGCGCAGCTCGCGGCGAAGCTGGGGCTGCCCTACGCCTTCGCCTCGCACTTCGCGCCCGGCCACCTGATGGAGGCGCTGGAGCTCTACCGCGCCCGCTTCGAGCCCTCGGCGCAGCTCGAGCGGCCCTACGTCATGCTCGGGATCAACGTGCTCGCCGCCGACAGCGGGGCCGAGGCCGCGCACCTGTTCACCTCCACGCAGCAGCAGTTCTGCGAGGTCTTCCGCGGGCGGCCGGGGCCGCTGCCGCCGCCGGTCGAGGATATGGACCGGATCTGGTCGCGCGCGGAGAAGGCCGGGGTCATGGAAGCGCTGCGCCACTCCGCGGTCGGCGGGCCCGACAGGGTCGCGCGCGACGTGGCGGCGTTCGTCGAGGCGACGGGCGCGGACGAGCTGATGGTGCACACGCTGACCTACGACCCGCGGGCCGCGCTGCGCTCGTTCGAGCTCCTGGCGCGGGCGCACGCGGGAGCCGCGACGGCGTGACGACGGCGGGCGGCCGCCCGCGCCGTCGCCGCTCCGTGGCCGCCCGGCCCGACTTCGATCTACGATCGGTCGTGCAGGCAGCGTGCGCGCGAGGCGGGACCGGGGGCAGCGACGATGAGGCCGCAGGACCGCATGGTCCAGGTGATCGAGGAGGAGGCCCGGCTGACGGCCGGGCGCACCGGGCGCGCGCGCCTGGACGCGCGCGTGCTCGACGCCATGCGCAGGGTGCCGCGCGACGCCTTCGTGCCGGCGGACATGGCGCACCACGCCTGGGACAACTCGCCCCTGCCGATCGGCGAGGGGCAGACCATCTCCCAGCCCTACATCGTGGCGCTGATGACCGACCTGCTCGACCCCGAGCCCGGCGATCGGGTGCTCGAGGTCGGCACCGGCTGCGGCTACCAGGCGGCGGTGCTGGCCGAGGTGGTGGGCGAGGTCTGGTCGATCGAGTTCCTGCGCGGCCTGGGCGAGGCCGCGCGCGAGCGCCTCGAGCGCCTCGGCTACGCCAACGTCCACCTGCGCATCGGCAACGGCCGCGAGGGCTGGCCGGAGGCGGCGCCGTTCGACGGCATCCTGGTGACCGCGGGCGCGCGCGACGTCCCGCCCGCGCTGGTCGAGCAGCTCGCGCCGGGCGGGCGCCTGGTGATCCCGGTGGGCGCCGGGCGCATGGGCCAGGAGCTGCGCGTGGTCACCAAGGACGCGGACGGCAACGTCGACGAGCACGGCGTGCTGCCGGTCGCGTTCGTGCCGCTGACGGGCGCCTGAGCGCGGGCCGCTGCGGCGGGGCCGCGGGCCCGGTATGCTGGGCCGCCGCGCCTGCCCGGAGCCCGTCGCGATGCACCCCTACCTCATCACCGTCGTGATCGCCGTCGTCGGCAGCGGCCTCGCCGTGCAGGCGGCCACGAACGCCCGCCTCGGGGCGATCCTGCAGGTACCGCTCGCGAGCGCGTTCTGGAACTTCGTGCTCGGCTCGGTCGCGCTCGGCCTGCTGCTGGCCTCGGGCGTGTTCGGGCGCCCGACGCTCGCGCACGCGTCGGCGGCGCCGTGGTGGGTCTGGATCGGCGGGCTGTTCGGCGCGCTCGACGTCACCACGATGACGGCCATGGCGGTGCCGCGCGTCGGCACGGTCGCGATGTTCGGCGCGATCATCTGCGGGCAGTTCATCGGCGCGGTGCTGATCGACACCAACGGCTGGCTCGGGGTCGAGCCCATCCCGCTGAGCGCGACCCGGGTGCTCGGCGTGCGCCTCCTGGTCGCCGGCGTGTTCCTGGTGCAGCAGCGATAAGGCGGCGGGCCACCGGCCTACGGGCACCGGCTTGCCCGTTCGCCCTGCGTCGGCTCAACAGGCGCAGCGGCGAAGACGATGACTAGACGCTACGGGCAGGCGCCGGCCGTACTTCGTTCGGTCGCGCGCGACGGAGTCGGGAAAACCGCCGTGGACCGCACACGCAGCGACGCTGAACCCGGGCGCTCTTGCCTTCCGCCGCACGGCCCGTCCCGGGTCGCTTGGTTACTCTCGACCTGCACACCCGAATCCAGATCGTATTCGGCTCGTTCCGCTGATCAACTGAGACGGGCGCCTGTCGCCGTGGTGGCGATCCTTGTCTTCGTCTTTGCCCTGGCGCATGGGCCGAGCGTTGCGGCTGAATGGGAGGTCGTCGATCGCAGTGGCACGTGGACATTGTCGCGGTATATCGGCGTGGTCGGCGGCCAGGAACCGGGACTGGCGGCTGCCACGCACGTTGTCGGCCACGGCGCCAGTGACTACAGGTTCCTCGTCGGCGCGGAGTGTGTCGAGGCGTCAGACCCTCGAGATCGCGACGACATTCCCGCGCGTATCGCTCGCAGGCACGCCTGCCGCCGTGTATTACGGTTTTGATACCGAGGTGACGGATCGACAGGGATGGGCGCGGCCCGATACGTTGTCGAGCCGCACGCCCCAGGCGGCACGTCCGGTGGAGTTCGCCCGCGCGCTGCTCGACCACGTCTACGTTCAGTTACCGTGGAGAGCGACCGCCACAACGTCGTCTGGCACTCATTCCCGCTGCGCGCCGGTCATGACTTCCTCCGTCGCGTGCTCGAGCGGTGTGGAGAAACCCCGGTGAGGCATCCAGCCTTTGCGGGGCTGGGCCGTTGGCTGATGCGCAGCGCGTTGGCTGCACCGATAGTGAGCCTCAGCCTGGGTACCTGGCTGGTCATTTGCGCACCACAGGCCGGGCGTGCCGGCAGCGTGCCCGCGATGGACATGGAGGCGCCGGCCGTCCGCTGACGCGCTGCTGGCCGACATCGACCGCATCGGCTGGCGGCGGTGGCCGCGCACCAATTGAGCTTGATACCATCGACGTGAGCGGCGACGACCTCGGTCGCGCCCCAGCAAACGCTCGTCTTCTCCAGCTCCGCGATGCTCCTCGGCGAGACCGCGCAGCTGGTTCACGATATCGAGCCAGCGCCAGACGACCCGGAAGTCGCCTGGGTGGTGTCGACACGGTTTGAGGTGCCACCGGCGCACCGCGACCAGATCGACGGCGACTCTCCGGCTGGTGTCGACACCACGCCCATGCCGAGCACGATCGGCACTGACGGGCGCGTCAATGGTAACGCCCGTTTCGCGGGGACGCGTGCGCCAATCCGCCTGGGTAGGGACTTCTCGATAGTTTGGGGCATGATCGAGTTGCGTTTCTCGATTCCCGCTGATGGTGGCTCGTCCGGGGAGTCATGGAACCTGTTCGACCTGATGGCTGGCGGCGAGAGCTTGCGCATGCGCGGGCGTCTGGTGCAGCGCGTGCGTGAAGGTCAGCTCGCGCCGGCTGGCGCGTCTGGGCGTCAGGTCGTGCAGGCTGACGCCATCTCGCTGGGAGATACGAGCCGGTTCCATGGTCTGTTGACCGGCTGCGCGTGGACGAGACGTATCGCGAGGTCGCGACCAGGCGGCCGTTGCGGTCGATGCCGAGATCTCTGTCAGGAACGTAATGATCCCGACGATCGGCGGTGTCGGTCGATTCCGGCGAAGGTAACGGCGCACAGACCTCATGGTCCAGGCTCTTGCGGGTCTACCGGAATCAGTTCGGACTCCAATCTGGTGGCCAGGGATCGCTGCAGGCTGAGCGCCGGCAGCAGCTCGAGTCCGCAGGGATCACCGAGATCCTGAAGTTCGCGCACGGAGACCGAATTCAGAAGTCTCGCTTGTCGCCATGGACGGGGGAATCAGGTCGAGGGTCACGGCAGGCTCAGGCGGTCCCTGGCTGTGGATCGATGCCGGTCGAGGACGGCATCAAGGCGGTCGAGGAAACGGCATGTCGACGTGGATGGTCGAAGCGCACCGCCGATGTCCGGGCGGACGGCAACGGCGCGGAACGCTGAGAGCTGGCGGCAGAAGGTGAGGTCGCGGCGATCGGCCGCGATCGAGGATCTGCGTGACTGATGGCCAATCGAGCTGGCGGAGGGCAGCGAGGCAGCGCCGAGCTGCAGCATCGTGTCGGCGCGTGGCGGCACGCGGAAACGCCGCCGGACAGCGGCCAGATCGCGCAGAGCTGCCCGACCAGCCATGACTGCGGCACGACACCAGGCGGAGGTCGTCCCCCGGGGCCGCCAGGGCTCGCGCACGCTGCCTGCGGAGCCTTGCCCGATCGATGCAGCACGAACGCCGGCAGGCTCACCTGCCATCTTCGGTGGTCAACGACGTGCTGGCGCCCTCGCATGCAGCTGCTGGCACCTTCGCGGTCCTGGCCGATCCGCCCCTGCGGCCTGGAGCGAGCTGGCAGCGCGGCGGCCCCGGCGTAGCCAGGCGCGCGCCCGGGCGGTCCGGGACGCGCGTGGGCAGCTCGATCTCCTCCTCGCCGCCGTCCAGCCAGTAGCGGATGTGCACGCGCTGGCGCTCGGGCGTGGCGCGCACCAGCTCGAGGAACTCCATCGGTGACGCCGGTGTCTCGCCGTTGACCGTGAGCACGAGCGCGCCCGCCTCGAGCCCGGCGCCACGCGCGGGGCCGACGGCGTTGCTCACCACCAGGCCGGCGCGGTCGGGCAGCGACAGCGCCTCGCGCAGCTCCGCGGTGGGCGCCATGACGGTGATGCCGACCGCGGTCACGACCTGCTGGTCCTCGCGCAGGCCCTGGTAGCCGATCAGCCGCGCCTCCTCGAGCACCTGCGGCGCCACGTGGATGCTCGCGCCGGTGCGCAGCGCCACGGCGATGGCGTCGCTCGGGCGCGCGTCGATGCGCAGCGGCGCGTCGCGAGTCGCCACCTCCAGCTCGAGCATGCCGAAGAACGTGCCCTCGACGATGGCGTCCACGTACACGCGCGCGAGCCGGGCATCGAGCGCGCCGATGACCTCGCCCAGCAGGTCATGGGTCATGGGGCGCGGCATGTCGGCACCGCGCAGCGCGAGCAGGATCGCGCGCGCCTGGCCGGGCCCGACGAAGATCGGGATCATCTCGCTGCCGCCCGGCTCGCGCAGCAGTACGACCGGCGCGTTGCCCGAGGTGCTGAGGCCGACGGTGGTGACCTCCACCTCGACGAAGTCCTCGGGCGGGGCGGCCAGCTCGCGCTCGGCCGCCGGCACCGTGCATGCCGTGGCCAGCAGGAGGGCCGCGGCCAGTACGCGCTGGCCGGGGACGGCGCAAGCGTGCATCGTGCTCTCCGGGAAACGTTCTCCCCGAGTATAGGAGAGGCGCCGGGGTCCCCGGCGCGCCGGCCGGCCGTCGTGGAGGATCCCGCTTGGGACTGAACCGGATCGTCGCCGCGCGCCCCCTGCTGGCGGCGCTCGTCTTCGAGGCCCTGCTGGTGCCGCTGGCGCTGGTCCTCGCGGCGCTGCTGGGCGTGAACCCGCTCGCGCGGCTCGCGCCCGCCGCGGAGACGGTGCTGCTCGCGATCCTCGCGACCGTGCCGCTGCTGGGCGGGCTCGCGCTGCTCGCGGTCGCGGCCGGGGACCACTTCCGCGCGATCGAGGCGCTGGTGCGCCCGGTGGTCGAGTCGCTGTTCCGTGGTGCCGGGCACGGCGCCCCGCTGGCCGTGGCCGCGCTCGCCGGCCTGGGCGAGGAGCTGCTGTTCCGCGGCGTGCTGCAGGCCTGGCTCGTCGGGCTGGGCGGCCCGTGGCAAGGGGTGTCCCTCGCCGCCGTCGTGTTCGGCCTGGTGCACTACCTGTCGTGGGCGTATTTCGTCCTGGCGACCGTGATGGGCCTCTACCTCGGCGCCCTCTACCTCGTCACCGGCGACCTCCTGCTCGCCTGCCTGGTGCACGCGCTCTACGACTGGATCGCGCTCGAGTACCTGCTGTGGCGGTGGCGCCGGGAGGAGCAATCGGCGCCGGCGGAGTGACCCGGCGCGGCTCGCAGGGGCGGTCCCTGGCCGCCAGTGGTTCAGTCAGCACGGCGTCATCGCGAGGCCGGCGCAGCCGGCCGTGGCGATCCAGCGCGGGGAGGAAAGACCATGCGCGCATTCCCCCGGCCCCTGCGGCGCCGGGGGAAGACGCGCCTACATGCCACGGCGCCCTGCGGGCGCCTCTTAATGACATCGACCATCCGTCCGGCCACAGCGCAGTAGGCGCGTTTTCGCCGCAGGCGAACGCGCGCATTGCACCCTCGCCACGCCATGCACCCAGGCATTGCGGAGCCCCGTGCCAGAGGCCCCCAATGCGGTGGTGCCTGCCTCGACGCCCCTCACCGTCCCTCTCCCGCGAAGCGGGAGAGGGGCCCTTCGTTTCGGCGGCGGCGGTCCGATACCGCTCGTCGCGACTCGTGATGACGCAACGACGTCATCCCCGGTTCGGGGCCCCCTGCCGGGGGCCTGAGGGGCTGGCAATGACCTCGGCAATACGCCCACGCACAGTGCCAGGCCACTACCTGTAGACATAATGTTTTGACCTGCCCGCCCTCAACGTTCGTGGGTTAAGCACCGTAGCCCGGATGAAGCGCAGCGGAATCCGGGGAGGCTCGTTCGCGAGCGGAGCGCGCTCCTGCATGAGTCCCGACGACGCTTCGATCCCGGCCGCTAGTGCCCGGCGCCTATGAGCACGCCGGCCGCGAACACGAGCGCGCCGCCGAGCACGACCTGGAAGCTGGCGCGCAGGAACGGTGTGTCCATGTAGCGGTTCTGGATCCAGGCGATCGCCCAGAGCTCGACGAACACGATCGCGATCGCGATGATCGTCGCGGTCCAGAAATCCGGGATCAGGTAGGGCAGCGCGTGGCCGAGGCCGCCGAGGGTGGTCATCACCCCCGAGGCCACGCCGCGCTTGACCGGCGAGCCGCGCCCCGAGATCTCGCCGTCGTCGGAGGCCGCCTCGGTGAAGCCCATGGAGATGCCGGCACCGACCGAGGCGGCGAGCCCGACGGTGAACGTCGTCCAGGTGTTCTGGGTCGCGAAGGCGGTGGCGAAGATCGGCGCCAGCGTCGAGACCGAGCCGTCCATGAGCCCCGCGAGACCGGGCTGCACCCAGGTCAGCACGAACTGGCGGTGGGCGACGCGGTCCTCGTCCTCGCGTGCCTCCTCGGGCAGGTGCTCGTCGGCCAGGCGCTCCGCCGTCTCGCCGTGGCCGACCTCGGCGGCGGCCAGGTCGCCGAGCAGCCTGCGCGTGTCGGCGTCCTGCGTCTGCTGCGCGGCCTTGCGGTAGAACGCGGCCGCGTCGCGCTCCATCATCGCCGCCTCGTCGCGGATGCGCTCGAGGCCGAGGTTCTCGACCAGCCACACCGGGCGGCGCGAGTAGAAGCCCGCGACGTGCTCGCGCCGGATCAGCGGGATCACGTCACCGAAGCGCTGCTGGTACAGGTCGATCAGGCGCTGGCGATGCCCGTCCTCCTCGGCCGCCATGCCGTCGAACATCCTTGCCGAGTTGGGATAGTCCTCGCGCAGCCGTTGTGCATACGTGCGATAGATCTGCGCGTCGTCCTCCTCCGCGTAGATGGCCAGCGCGAGGATCTCCTTCTCGTCGAGATCGGAGAAACGCCGGCGCGAGGAAAACCCTGGCAGCATCGCGATGGTCCCTGTCCGGTTCGCTCGGCACGTTGCCGCGGCCGCTCACGTTGGCGGCGCGGCGAGGAGCTGGCTCAGTATAGGAAGCCTGGCGCTTCGATGACAGGGATGCACACAGGGCGCGCCTGTTGTCGACGCCCATGCGCAGGACGCTGACGTACGCCGTTGCGAATCAGTGCTGATCACAGGCGCGAATGACGTGCAGTTCGCGCGTTTTCCTGCCCGCGCAGGTCAGTCGCGGGGCGCCTTGCGCAGCTGCTTCGTGCGGCCGCGGCGCTTCTTCTCGTCGGTACGCCGTGCGCGCGCCCCCCGGCTCGGTCGCGTCGGCCGCCGCGGCGTGCGCACGATGCCGGCGGACTGCACCAGCTCGCGCAGGCGCTCGAGCGCGCTCTCCTCGTTGAGCTCGCGGCTGCGGTGCTCCTGCGCCTTGATCACCACCACGCCCTGCTTCGTGACGCGGTGGTCGCGCAGCGCCAGCAGCCGGCGCTTGTAGCGCTCGGGCAGCGACGAGGCACCGATGTCGAAGCGCAGGTGTATCGCGGTCGAGGCCTTGTCGCCGTGCTGGCCGCCGGGGCCGGCGGCGCGCACGGCGCTGATCTCGATCTCGTCGTCGGGGATGGCGAGCTGGCGCGAGATGCGGAGCATCGTGGCTGCCCGGGCGAGGCCGCGTGCCCGTTCGTGCCGATTACGGGTTACGACCGCAGCGGGTGATTCGCCGGCAGCTGGCGGCCGGCCCAGTGCGCCAGCTTGTGCTTGATCTTCGGGATCGACTCGTCGCCGCGGGCCAGCGGCTGGATCAGGCCGTCGTGGACCAGCAGGCGGTAGATGTACTCGATCTTGTCCTGCTGCGAGTCCGTGGGCTCGAACTCGACCACCCCGCGCTCCTCGCCGTAGGCCATCCCCAGGCGGATCGCCTCCTTCACCAGCTCGGCCTCGTTGCGCATCTTCTTCATGGCGGCCCCTCGCACTGCGCTCCACTTTGCCGTGCCTCCCGATCCTACGCCCCGTGCGCGCCGATTGCGCGCCCTGGCGTGCCTCCCGGCGTGTCATATACTCGGGACAGATGGATTGCCACACGGAGGGTAGTCCGATGACCCCCGAATACCGCCCCCGGCACTGGGTCCCGCTGGAGCCGGGCGCGACCTACCGCCAGCCGCCGCAGCCCGCGGACTGGGTGCAGCTCGGCGACCCTGCGCTGGGCGTGTTCACCGACTTCCTCGACACCGAGCCGCGCACCGTCGCCCCCGAGGTGTCGATCGACACCGCCCTCGAGCGCATGAAGGCCGAGGGCGTGCGCCTGCTGCTCGTGGTCGACGCGGCCGCCGAGATCGTGGGCGCGGTCACGGCGCGCGACATCCAGGGCGAGCGGCCGGTGCAGCTGGCCCAGGAGCGGCGCGTGGCGCACTCGGACCTGCTCGTGCGCGACATCATGACGCCGCGGGCCGAGCTGCCGGTGCTCAACATGATCAGCGTCGAGGAGGCCACGGTGGGGCACATCCTGGCGACGCTGCAGGCGCTCGAGCGCCAGCACAGTGCTCGTCGTCGAGACCGACGAGGCGAGCGGCCGCCATGTCGTGCGCGGGATGTTCTCCACGAGCCGGATCCGCAGGCAGATGCACCGCCGCGAGGCCGACTCGATCCCGCCGGCGCACAGCCTGGCGGAGATCGTGAAGAGCGTGGGTTGAAGCCCGTGCGCGGCGCCCGCCCGGCTGCATGAGGGTGGCGGGCGCGGACGCGGAGACCCGGCTGCGCGCCGACGCCTGGCAGCTGTGCCGCGGGATCGGCCCGCGCACGCTCGACGGCCGGGCTGGCGGCGGCCGAGCGCCACGTCCACGCGGCGCTGGCGGCCACGGGCCTGCCGCTCGTGCGCCAGGACTATGCCGCACGCCGGCGCGACGGTGGCCAACCTGGTCGCCGCGGCCGGCACGGGCGACGACGATCCGGTCGTGGTGGGTGCGCACTACGACACCGTGCCCGGGACCGAGGGCGCCGACGACAACGCCAGCGCCGTCTGCGTGCTGCTCGAGCTGGCGCGCCGCCTCGCGGCCCAGCCGCCGCCGCTGCCGGTGCAGCTCGCCGCCTTCACCCTCGAGGAGGCACCGGCGTTCGGTACCCGCGCGCAGGGCAGCCGGGTGTTCGTCGAGCGCATGCGGGGCGCGGGGGCGCGACCGCGCGGCGCGCTCGTGCTCGAGATGGTCGGCTTCACCGCCGCCGGGCAGGGCTACCCGGGCCCGCTGCGCCTGGCCGGCTACCCGGGCACCGGCGATTTCATCGGCGTCGTCGGCAATCGCCGCTCGCGCGCGCTCACGCGCACGATCGCGGCCGGGCTGCGGCGCGCGCCGGGCCTGCCGGTGGAGACGCTGACCGTGCCGCTCGACGGCCGGGTCCTGCCGGACACGCGCCTGAGCGACCACAGCTCGTTCTGGGACGCCGGCTGGCCGGCGGTGACGATCACCGACACCGCCTTCTTCCGGAACCCGCACTACCACCTGCCGAGCGATCGCTACGAGACGCTCGACTTCACCTTCATGGCGCGCGTGGTCGACGGCCTGGTGCACGCGCTGGACGCCATCGCCGGGCGACACTGAGCAGGGCGGGGCGTATGCCGGCCGCGTGTCGTGGACGGCATGGTCCGGGGCCAGGCCCGAATGGCATCTTGCCTGGAAGGGGCGCCCGGAATGGAGCCCGCAGTGAAACCGGGGCTACGGCACTGCCGGCCGGGAACGCCGAGCTCCAGCTCGGCAGAGGGGCCAGGCCGGGCCGGAGCTCGGCGCTCCCGGCGCAGCCCGCGATCGGGGCTGCGAGCGCTGCCGGCCGGGAACGCCGAGCTCCGGCTCGGGCAGGGCAGGGCCGGGCCGGAGCCGGCGCCCCGGCGGCTGCGCCGCGCCATCGGGGCTGTCGGCGGCTGCCGGCGCGGGGAACGCCGAGCTCCAGCTCGGCAGAGGGGCCAGGCCGGGCCGGAGCCCGGTGCTCCCGGCGAGCCGCAATCGGGGCTACGGCGCTGCCGGCCGGGAACGCCGAGCTCCAGCTCGGCAGGCGCCAGGCCGGGCTGGAGCCCGGCGCTCCCGGCGAGCCGCAATCGGGCTACGGCGCCGCCGGCCGGGAACGCCGAGCTCCAGCTCGGCAGAGGCGGCGAGGCCGGCGGAGCCCGGCGCTCCCGGCGAGCCGCAACCAGGGCTACGGCGCTGCCGGCCGGAACGCCGAGCTCCAGCTCGGCAGAGGGGGCTGGGCCGGAGCCCGGCGCTCCCGGCGAGCCGCGATCGGGGCTACGGCGCTGCCGGCCGGGAACGCCGAGCTCCAGCTCGGCAGAGGGGCCAGGCCGGGCCGGAGCCCGGCGCTCCCGGCGAGCCGCGATCGGGGCTACGGCGCTGCCGGCCGGGAACGCCGGAGCTCCAGCTCGGCAGAGGTGCCAGGCCGGGCTGGAGCCCGGCGCTCCCGGCGACCCGCAATCGGGGCTACGGCGCTGCCGGCCGGGAACGCCGAGCTCCAGCTCGGCAGAGGGGCCAGGCCGGGCTGGAGCCCGGCGCTCCCGGCGCGCCGCAACCGGGGCTACGGCGCTGCCGGCCGGGAACGCCGAGCTCCGGCTCGGCAGAGGGGCCAGGCCGGGCCGGAGCCCGGCGCTCCCGGCGAGCCGCGATCGGGGCTACGGCGCTGCCGGCCGGTCGTCAAGCAAGTGCCATTCGGGCCAGGCCCTTGGCGACGGCGCCGCACCGGCTACACTGGCGACCTGCATCGCCCCGCGAGCGGGTGATCGCCGAGCTCATCGGGAGGACGCCCGTGCCCTGGACAACGACCGCGCGCGCGTTGCGCCCGCTCAGCATCGGTGCATTCATCCTGGCGCTGCTCCTGCCCGCCGCTGCGCCCGCGCAGCAGGCCGAGCAGCCCGCCGGCGGCGATCCGCCCCGGGGACAGACCTCGTACGGCACGCTCGCGGACGTGCTCGAGGACGAGCAGGCACGCCAGCGCCTGATCGAGGACCTGCGACGCATGGCGGCCGAGCGCCAGGGCGCGGCCGCGGACGCGCCCGCCGACGCGCTCCCGGACCGGATCGCGCTGGCGACGCGGGTGGCGGTCGAGCAGGTCGTGGGCGAGCTCGAGGCCGCGGTCGCCGCGGTGAGCGCGCTCTGGGCCGGGCCGGGCGTCGACTGGGACGCCTTCGCCGTCGCGGCGGCCGAGCTCGGATCCCTGGTCGTGGTGACCCTGCTGGTGTTCGCCGCGCTGCGCTGGATCGAGCGCGCGGCCTATGCGCGCGCGAGCGCGTGGGTGCTGCGCGGCAGCGGCGGCGGCGGCGCCCTGGTGCGCTGCGCGGTGGCCGCGACGGCCGCGGCCGCGCTCGATGCCGCGACCATCGCGCTGCTGGGTCGCCGGCTGGGCGCTCGCGCTGTTCGTGCTCGGCGAGGCCGGCGCGCTCTCCACGCGGCTGTCGCTGTTCCTCAACGCCTTCGCCGTGATCGAGGGCCTGAAGCTGTTCCTGCGCATCGTGTTCGCCCCGCGCGACGACGGCCTGCGCCTGCTGCCGATCGCCGGCGAGGAGGCGGCCTACCGGTATGCCTGGCCGGCGCACCTGGCGAGCTTCGTCGGCTACGGCGCGCTGCTCGTGGTGCCGGTGATCAGCGCCGAGCTCGCGCCCTCGCTGGGCCAGCTCGTGTACGTGCTCGTGCTCGCGCTCGGGTTCGTCTACGCGCTGGCGATCATCCTGCAGAACCGGGCGCGGGTGCGCGCGCGGCTCGAGGCGGCGTCGCACGCGGCCGAGATCGCCACCACGCGCATGACGGCGGCCGTGCTGGCGCGCGCCTGGCACCTGGTCGCGATCGCCTACCTGGTCGCGCTCACGGGCGCGCTGCTCACGCGCCCCGAGCAGGCGTTGCCCTACATGGCGGTGGCGACGCTGCAGAGCCTGGCCGCGATCGGCCTGGGCATCCTGGTCGGCGCCGTGCTCGGCCGCGCCATCAGCAAGGGCATCCGCGTGCCCGAGGCCACGCGCGCGAAGTTCCCGCAGCTCGAGGCCCGGCTCAACGCGTTCGTGCCGCGCGGCCTGCAGGGGATCCGGCTGGTGCTGGTCGTGCTGGTGGTCGCGCTCGTGCTCGACGCCTGGCGCCTGTTCGACCTCGGCGCGTGGCTGGGATCGGAGACCGGCGTGAACGCGGTCTACTCGCTCGTCTCCGTGCTGGTGATCCTGGCGCTGGCGGCGAGTGCGTGGATCGCGATCGCGAGCTGGATCGACTACCGGCTGAGCCCGGAAACCGGCAGCGGCGAGCCCGATGCCCGCCGGCGCACGCTGCTCGCGCTGTTGCGCAACGCGGTGGCCGTGGTGATCGTCACGATGGCGGCGATGATCACGCTCTCCGAGCTGGGCATCAACATCGGGCCGCTGCTCGCCGGCGCCGGCGTGCTCGGCCTGGCGATCGGCTTCGGCGCGCAGAAGCTGGTGCAGGACATCATCGGCGGCGTGTTCATCCAGCTCGAGAACGCGATCAACACCGGCGACTGGGTGACGGCCGGCGGCATCAGCGGCACCGCCGAGCGCCTGAGCATCCGCTCGGTGGGGCTGCGCGATCTCGAGGGCACGTTCCACATCGTGCCGTTCTCCTCGGTCGACACCGTGTCCAACTACATGCGCGACTTCGCGTTCCACATCGGCTACTACGGCGTGGCCTTCCGCGAGGATCCCGAGGAGGTGGTCCAGCACCTCGAGGCGGCGTTCGAGGAGCTCAAGCAGGACCCCGTGCTGTCGCAGTACATCACCAGCGAGCTGACCGTGGACGGCATCTCCGGGATCGGCGACAGCTCGATCAACTTCCGGGTGCGCATCCGCACGACGCCCGGCTACCAGTGGATGGTCGGGCGCGGCTACAACCGCCTGGTGAAGAAGCACTTCGACGCCGCCGGCATCGAGATCCCGTTCCCGCACACGACGCTCTACTTCGGCCAGCACAAGGACGGCAGCGCGGCGCCGGCGCACGTCCAGCTGGAGCGCGGCGCGGGCAGGACCGACGACGACGGGCGCGGCGAATGAGGGGCCCGGCCCCCGCGCGGGCACCGTGAAGACGATCTTCGGCGCGGAGCAGCTGCGCCACCACGGGCGCGGCGAGCTCAACGAGGGCCGCCTCGACCCGGCCTTCGAGGTGCCCGCGCGCGCGCAGATCGCGGTCCGCACGCGTGCGCGAGGCGGGCCTCGGTCCGGCGGCCGCGCCCATGCGCTCGAGCACGGCGCCGTCGAGCGCGTGCACGCGCCCGACTACACCGCGTTCCACGAGACGGCCTGGGACGAGCGGGTCGCGGAGCACGGCGACGCCAGCGAGCGCCCTGGCCGCTCGATCTGGCCGGTGCGCACGCTGCGCCCGGTGCGCCCGCGCCACATCGACGGGCGCGTGTCGTGGTACGCCCTCGACGCCGGCACGCCGATCACCGCCGGCACCTGGCCGGCCGTCACCACGAGCGCCGCGACCGCGCTCACCGGCGCACGCCTGCTCGCCGACGAGGGTGGTCCCGTGTTCCGTCGCCGTGCCGGCCGCCGGGCCACCACGCGGCGCGCGACCTGCTCGGCGGCTACCGCCGATCGACAACGCGGCCATCGCCGCGCAGCGCCTGCTCGACCGCGGCGCCACGCGCGTCGCGCTGCTCGACGTCGACTACCACCACGGCAACGGGACCCAGTCCATCTTCTACGAGCGCGCCGACGTGCTGTTCGCCTCGCTGCACGCCGACCCGCTCGACGAGTTCCCGTACTTCCTGGGCCACGCCGACGAGACGGGCGCCGGGCCGGGCGCGGGCTGCAACGCCAACTACCCGCTGGCGCTCGGCACGCGCTGGGCGGCCTACGCCGAGGCCCTCGACGACGCCTGCCGGCGCATCGCCGCGTTCGGCGCGGACGCGCTCGTGGTCTCGCTCGGGGTCGACACCTACGCCGGTGATCCGATCTCGCAGTTCCGCCTGGGGTGCGATGACTTCCCCCGCCTCGGCGCACGCCTCGCGCGCCTGCGCCTGCCGACGCAGTTCGTGCTCGAGGGCGGCTACGCCGTGGCCGAGCTCGGCGTCAACGCGGTCGGCGTGCTGAGCGGGTTCGAGGACGCCTGAGCGCGCGCCGTGTGTGTCCGGGCGCGCGAGCCCGTAGACTGCCCCGCCCACCCCAGGACGAAAAGAGGAGATCCCGGTGCGCACCGAACGAGCCACGCTGCAGCACCTCGAGCCGGTGTCGCGGCTGTTCGACGCCTACCGCCGCTTCTACGGCCAGGCGGCCGACCCCGACGCCGCGCGGCGCTTCATCGAGCAACGCCTGCACAACGGCGACGCGCACATCATCTGCGCGCTGTCGGGCGAGGACGTCGCCGGCTTCGTGCAGCTGTTCCCCACGCTCGACTCGATCGGCCTGGCGCCCGCCTGGATCCTGCACGACCTCTTCGTCGACCCCGCCTGGCGGCGCCGGGGCGTCGCCCGCCTGCTCATGCAGGCGAGCCGCGAGCTCGGCGTGCAAAGCGGCGCCAGCCTGATGACCCTGTGCACCGGGGTCGACAACCTCGGCGCCCAGGCGCTCTACGAGTCCGAGGGCTGGGAGCGCGACGACGCCTTCCAGTACTACGAGCTGCACCTGGATCCCCGCTGATTGCGTCGCGCGCACGGCCCGGGGGTCGGCCCGGGTCGCCGCGCGCCCGGCGTGTCCCATTCGCGGCCGGGGGTCGTTGCGACCCTCTGGGTCGCTTCCCACCGAGGTCATCGCGCGAGCCCTCAGGCCCCCGTGCAGGGGGCCAACGGGGATGACGTCGTCGCGTCGATCACGAGTCGCGACGAGCGGTATCGGCAGCGCCGCCGCCGAAACGAAGGGCCCTCCCGCTTCGCGGGAAGGGACGGGGTGAGGGGCGTCGAGGCAGGCACCACCGCATCGGGGCCTTGGGCATGGTGCTCCGCAACGCCCTGGGCGCATGGCGTGGCGCCGGGCGGCAAGCTGCGCGTTCGCCTGCGGCGAAAACGCGCCGCACTGCGCTGTGGCCGGACGGATGGTCGATGTCATTAGAGGCAGCGAAGCGACGTGGCAATCCAGGAACGGCGTGCGCCCTCGCGACCCGTCCTGGATCGCCACGGCCGCTGACGCGGCGTCGCCATGACGATCGTGGCGGCCGCGGCCCCACGGGAGCGAACGCCGCGCGCGAGCTCGGCGTCTGGTCGGTCGCCTTGCGTCCGGCATGCCCCATTCGCGGCCGCGGGCCGCTCCTACCGGTTCCGCTCCGGCGCCCCGGGGTCGCGCGGCGGTGTCACCCGCCACACCGAGAACGGCCCGCCCATGCGGACCTCGCAGCCGAGCGCGCGCAGCCACTGGCCGGTGACGTGGTTCGAGTTGTGCCACGCGCTGTAGGGGGCGGGGTGGTGCACGAACGCGAGGTCGTAGAGCGGGTTGGCCAGGCGGGTGGCCGCCCGCGCGCGGAAGATGCCCTCGAGCCCGGCCGCCAGCGCGTGCGCGCTCGCGGCCGGCACGTCGATGCGCCAGGCGTGCACGATCGGCACGCGCACCTGGCGGCGGACCGTTGCCAGCTGCGCCGGGCCGGGCAGGTCGCGCCGACCCAGGCCGGCCTGGCTGCCGCCGAACAGCATGCCCAGAGGCGCGCAACGGGCCCGCGCGATCCTGCGCGTACCAGGCCCACTGGCCGTAGGCGTAGCGCGCGACGCCGTCGCCGCGCTCGAGCACCAGGCTGGCGTGGCGCCCGTGGTCGAGCAGGAATGCGGCGGCCGGCTCGTCCACGCGCGCCGGCGGCACGACCGTGTTGGTGCAGGCGCAGGCCGCCAGCGCCAGCGGCAGCACGAGACCCCGGCGCAGCGCGGCGCGCAGCCTGGTGCCGGGGCCGCCGCGGCGACCGGCAACGGCCGGTGGCGGTGGCTCAGTCATCGCCGGTGTCCCGCCGCGACAGGAACGGCGCCAGCAGCTCCGCCACCGGCCGCGGCCTCTCCAGGTGCAGGTGGTGGTCGCCCGCCAGCCATTCCAGGCGCAGCTCCGGTATGGCCGCGGCGCGGCGCTCGAGCGCGGCCGGGTCACGCGGCAGCAGTCCCTCGGTGGCGCCCACCGCGAGCGTGGGCGCGCGCATGGCGCCGAGCATCGCCAGCACCTGCTCCTCGGTGAAGCGGTGCGGGCTCGGCAGGCGCAGGCGCGGGTCGCTGCGCCAGCGCAGGCCGTCGGCGTCGGCGACCGTGGCGCGCGCCACCAGCGGCCGCGCGGCCGCCACGCTCAGGTCGCCGGCCGTGCGCCGCGCCGCGACCGCGTGCTCCAGGTCCGGGTAGGCGGGCGCCGGCCGCCGGCCCGCCCGCGCCGCGCGTTGCAGCGCCTCGGCGAGGCGCGCGGGGCGCGCCCGGGCGGGTCGGTCAGCGGCCCCAGCGCCTCGATCAGCGCGAGGCGGGCCACGCGCGCGGGGCAGGCGCCGGCCACGAAGGTCGCGACGGCGCTCGCCGAGCGAGTGCCCGAGCAGCGCGAAGCGCTCCCAGCCGAGGGCGTCCGCGGCGCCGAGCACGTCGCCGACGTAGTCGACGAAGTGATACCAGCTGCCCGCCGGCCGATGCTCGGAACGCCCGTGCCCGGGGAGGTCGAGCGCGACCAGCTGCACGCCCCCGAGCAGCGGCGCGAGGCGATCGAAGCTGGCGGCGTTGTCGAGCCAGCCGTGCAGCGCCAGCACCGGCGCCCCGCCGCGATCGCCCCAGGCGCGTCCGGCGAGGCGCAACGCCCCCGTGTCGAGCTCGATCTCGCGCGCCGCGTCGTCGGCCAAGCCGTCGTCCTCGCGTGCCCCGTGCGCGCCGATGCTACCGCAGGCCGGCGGTCGCCGCGTCGCGTGCCGCGAGTGGCGTGTCTATACTGGTCGGGAACCCGAGATCGTGAGGTGGCCGCATGAACCTGGAACGGGTGGTCTTCGGGTTCTTCATCATCCTGGCCCTGACGCTCAACGTCGCGTTCGTGGTCGGCGACATCGACGAGCCCGCCCACCACAGCGTCTGGATCCTGACGCTCGCCATCCTGGTGAGCCTGATCGCCACCGGGCTCAAGCTCGGCGATCGCTCGCAGGTGGGCGCGCTGCTGCTGGCGGCGAGCCTGGTCGCCGACCTGCTGCTGATCTCCGCGCGTGTCGTCTGGGTGACCGCCGAGACCGAGACGGCCACCGGGCCGTCACCCGAGTCCATGCTCACCATCGTCTCGCTGGCCGCGGCGGCGCTGGTGGCCAACGTCGTCTCCACCCTGATCCTCGTCGGCGACACGCTGATGGCGCGCCGCTGAGACACGACCCGGGTCGTACCCATGCCCGGAGCCACCCAGCTCGATCGCGTGACCATGGTGGTGCTGCGCTACCTGCGCCGGCCGCTGTTCGCGCTGGTGCTCGTCTACGCGGTCGGCATCATCGGCATGGCGCTCATCCCCGGCCAGGACGGCCGGCCGATGAGCCTGTTCCATGCCTTCTATTTCTTCACCTACACCGCCACGACGACCGGCTTCGGCGAGATCCCGCTCACGTTCACCGACGAGCAGCGCCTGTGGGCGATCTTCTGCCTCTACACCGGTGTGATCGCCTGGTTCTACGCGCTCGGGTCCGTCCTCCATCTCGTGCAGAACCCGCACTTCGTCAACGCGCTCAACGAGTATCGCTTCGCGCGCCAGACCCGCTACATCCGCGACCCCTTCTTCATCCTGTGCGGCTTTGGTGACACCGGCAGCCTGCTCGCGCGCGGCCTGAGCGATCACCACCTCGGCGCCGTCGTGATCGACGCGGACCCGGAGCGCATCAAGGCGCTGGCGCTGCGCAACTACACGGTGCGCATGCCGGGCCTGTGCGCGGACGCGAGCGTGCCCAAGCACCTGGTCGACGCCGGCGTGCGCCAGCCCAACTGCCGCGGGGTGATCGCGCTCACCGGTGACGACGAGACCAATCGGAAGGTCGCGGTGGTCACGCGCTTTCTCAACCCCGACGTCCGCGTGATCCTGCGCTCGACCTCGTCGCGCCACGAGGAGCACCTGCGCTCGCTCTACGATGTCACGGTGATCGACCCGTTCGAGATCTTCGCGCAGCTCGTGTGCATGGCGATCGCCACGCCCTGGGTGCACAACCTCAACAGCTGGCTGGTCGGGGTGCAGGGCGTGCGCCTGGGCCGGCCGCTGGAGGTGCCGCCCGGCGACTGGATCCTGTGCGGCTACGGGCGCATGGGCCGCTGGCTCGATCGCTACATGAGCGACCAGGGCCTGCACGTGACCTGCATCGACCCGGAGCTGGAGGGGCCCGAGGAGCGTGGCGAACGCTTCATCCGCTCGCACGCGGACCAGGACGCGCTGGCGCGCGCCGGCATCACCGCGGCGGCGGGGATCGTCGCGGGCACGAATCGCGACTCGGACAACCTCGGGGTGCTGATGAGCGCGCGCCAGTCGAATCCCGATATCTTCTGCATCGCGCGCCAGAACAGCCACGACAACCAGCCCGCGTTCGACGCCGCGCGTGCCGACCTCACCCTGCAGCACAGCCTGACCACCGCGCGACGCGTGCTCAAGCACCTGATCTCGCCGCTGGCGCAGGAGCTCATCGACCACCTCCGCGCGCGTGATCCGGTCGAGACGCGTCAGCTGATCGACCGCCTGCAGGCCGCGCTCGGCGAGGCCCCACCCGCACCTGTGGCGGGGTCGCGGTGGGCCCGGAGGAGACCGCGGCGCTGGCCGGGCGCTGCGCGCGCGGCGCCGCGCCGCGCCTGCGCGAGCTGCTGCGCGACCCGCGTGACCGGCGCCGGTCGATGGCCTGCGTGCCGCTCGGCCTGCGCCGTGGCGACGACACCATGGTGCTCCCCGACGGCGCGACCGCGGTCGAGCCCGGCGACGAGCTCGTGCTGTGCAGTACCGAGGCAAGCGAGCACCTGCTGCGCGCGACGCTCGACAACCCCTACACGCTCGAGTACCTGCTCACCGGCGTCGACCCGCCGCGTGGCTGGGTCTTCGCCTGGATCGAGCGCTGCCTCGGCCGGCGCAAGCCCGGGCCGGTGGTCGACTGAGCAGCCGATCGGGGCCTCGCGCCTGCGCGCTGCCGTGGGCACGACGCAGGCGCGTCCCCGCCGGCAGGCGCGCGCGTTCGCTGCGCGAAAACGCGCCTACGGCCGGACCCACGGAACGCCTGCGCGAAAGCGCGCCTACGGCCGGGCCCACGGGACGGATCCACGGAACGCGCTGCGGCATGATTCTGCAGGCCCGACGTAGCCGCGTCTTCGCCGGCAGGCGCGCGCGCGTTCGCGGCTACTTCACGTTGAGCGACACCGAGCGCAGCTTCCCGACGGCGTCGACGCCCGCGGCTCAGTCGAGGGGATACACGCAGCGCCCGGCCACGAACGTGCGCCGCGGGCGGAGCTCGTCGTCGACCAGGGTGATGTCGGCATCGAGGCCGGGCGCGAGCCGACCCTTGCGCCCGTGCAGCCCGAGCACCCGGGCGACGTTGCCGGAGATCAGCCCCAGCGCCTGCTCGATCGGCAGCACGCCTTCGCGCACCAGCATGCGCCAGGCCGCGACCAGCTCGGTGTTGCGCGCGACGCGCATGCCGGCGTAGTCGCCGCGCGCGTCGAAGCTCGGCAGGCTGCCGTTGCAGTCCGAGCTCAGCGTGATGCGCTCGGCGGGCACGCCGCGCTCGAGCAGCGTGGCCACGGCGCGGAAGGCCGAGAACTCGCTGTCGCCGGGGCAGTCGTCGAAGGCGGTCACGTCGACGCTGGCGCCGAACATCTTGGTGTAGTCGGCCGCCTCCTCGAGCAGCTCGTGGCGGCGATTCACGTGCGTCGGGATCACCTGGTCGGGCGGGATCTCGGTCCCGGAGAGCAGGTGGCGCAGCGGCTCGAGCCCGCGCCGGCCGTCGCCGACGTGGAAGTGGCAGATGCCGCGCTTGCCGGCGAGCATGGCGCCGACGCGGGCGTCGCTCACCAGGCGCTCGATCTCGTCGGGGCGCGGCTGGCTCGAGCGGTGATCGGAGATCGCGATCTCGCCGACCCCGATGACCTCGGGGATCCACGCCAGGTCGCGCTGGACATCGCCGGTCAGCGTCGGCGGCGGCACGCGGTAGGCGCCGGTGTACATCCGGGCATCGATGCCCTCGGCGCGCAGCCCGCGCACCCGGGCGAGCAGGTCGGCCGGCGAGCGGCTGACGCTGTCGGTGCCGAGCACGCCGACCACGGTGGCGATGCCCATCGAGGCGATCTCGGCCGCCGAGAGCTCGGGGCAGCGCGTGGCGGGCCCGCCCTCGCCGCCGCCGCCGGTGACGTGGGCGTGCTGGTCGATGAAGGCCGGCACGGCCGCCAGCTCGGCGCGTCGACGACCGCGACGCGGCCAGCCGTCGGGCACGGCGAGGTCGCGGCCGAGCGCCGCGATGCGCCCGTCGGCGACCAGGATCTCGGTGGCGTCGGTCGCCCCGGCGCGCGGATCGCGCCGACGCGCAGCAGCGTCAGGAGGGCGTCGTGGGTGTGCTCGGTCGGCATGGACGGTCCCGCCGCGGCGGCATCAACTCCGTGTGGCCGCCGCGATCCAGATCAGTGTCGGCAAGAGGCATGCCCGTCCTGGATTGCCACGGCGTCCTCGCGGGCGCCTCTTAATGAACTTCCCTGTTCATCTTCGGTTCGAGGCCCCCCGCCGGGGGCCTGAGGGGCTCGCAATGACATCGTGCTGCCGGCAACCTGCGGCGACGGCATCTGCCGCTGCGTCATCGCGAGGCCGGCTCCGCCGGCCGTGGCGATCCAGGACGGCACCGCCAACCGGCACGGCCGAGCTCTGGCCACGTCGCTTCGCTCCTCTAACTGACATCGACCATCCGTCCGGCCGCAGCGCAGTAGGCGCGCTTTCGCCGCAGGCGAACGCGCGCATCGCACCCTCGCCACGCCATGCACCCAGGCATCGCGGAGCTCGGCGCCATAGGCCCGATGCGGTCGCGCCTGCCTCGACGCCCTCGACCGTCCTCTCCGGCGAAGCGGAGAGGGGCCCTTCGTTCGGCGGCGGCGGTCCGATACCGCTCGTCGCGACTCGTGACGACGCAAGCACGCGCCATCCCCGTTCGAGGCCCCGCCGCCAGGGGCGCGCGATGACATCGTGCTGTCGGCAACCCGCGGCGACGGCGTCTGCCGCTGCGTCATCGCGAGGCCGGCTCCGCCGGCCGTGGCCGATCCAGGACGGCACCGCAAACGCGGCACGGCCGAGCCGGATTGCCACGTTGCTTCGCTCCTCGGAACGGCATCGACCATCCGTCCGGCGACAGCGCAGTAGGCGCGTTTTCGCCGCAGGCGAACGCGCGCATTGCACCCTCGCCACGCCATGCACCCAGGCATCGCGGAGCCCCTGGCCAGCAGGCCCAATGCCGGCGGCGCCGGCCTCGACGCCCCTCACCCGTCCCTCTCCGCGAAGCGGGAACAGGGCCTTCGTTTCGGCGGCGGCGGTCCGATACCGCTCGTCGCGACTCGTGATGACGAACGACGTCATCCCGGTTCGAGGCCCCCTGCCGGGGGCCTGAGGGGCTCGCAATGACGCTCGGCGGCGGGCAGTCGACCCGGCTTGCTGCGAACATCGCCGTGCGGAAGCTGCGGCTCTTGACCTTCTGCGTGGCACCCTCGAGGTCGTCGACCAGCAGCACCAGCAGGTCGCCCTCGTTGGCCTGGTCCAGCGCCCGGTCCACGGCCTCGCTCTCGTCCATGATGATCTCGACCGTGCAGGAGCCGTCCGCCTCGGCGCCGCTCTTGACCAGGCCGGCGGCCTCGCCGAGCTGCGCGCCCGCGCGGGCGCGTCTCGCACACGAACAGCGCGTCGTGCATCTTCGCGAGCTGCGTCCCGAGCGCATGGATGTCCTCGTCGCGCCGGTTGCCGGGGGCGCTCGCGACGCAGATGCGCTTGTGCGCGGCGAGGCTGCTGACGAGCGAGTCGAGCGCCTCCAGCGCCGGCACGTTGTGGCCGTAGTCGATCAGCACCTTCACGCCATCCGCCTCGATGAGGTTGGTGCGGCCGGGGTTCTGGCCGGGCGTGGGGTGGAAGGTCTGCAGGCCCTTCTGGATGTCGGCCACCGTCAGCCCGAGCCCGTAGCCGGCCGCGGCGGCCGCGAGCGCGTTGGCGACGTTGAAGCGCGCGTGCCCCTCGAACGTGATCGGCACGTCCGCCACGTGGATGATGCTCGCCTCTACATGCCCCTGGCGCATGACGATGTGCTCGTCGTGCACCGTGAAGGCGACGCCGTGCTCGCGCACGTGCTGGCGCACCGGGCGCGAGTCGGGATCCATGGTGAAGTAGATGACGTCGCCGCGTGACCAGTAGGCGCCCTCGAGGCAGCGCTCGTCGTCGGCGTTGATCACCGCGGTGCCGCCGTTGCGCACCGCATCGATGACCACCGTCTTGCAGCGCGCGAGCTCGTCGAGCGTGTGGATGTCGCGCTCGCCGAGGTGGTCGCTGGCGATGTTGAGCAGCACGCCGACGTCGCACTCGTCGAAGCCGAGGCCGCGGCGCATGATGCCGCCGCGGGCGACCTCGAGCACGGCCTGCTCGACGGTGGGCTCGCGCAGCACGGTGGTGGCGGCCTGCGGGCCGCTGTAGTCGCCGCGCATGATGACGTGGTTGTCGATCTCGATCGTGCCGGTGCAGGCCATGCCCACGTTGCGCCCGGACTGGCGCAGCAGGTGCGAGATCAGGCGCACGGTCGTCGTCTTGCCGTTGGTGCCCGTGACCGCCGTGATCGGCACGCGCGCATTGTCCTGCGGATCCGGGAACAGCATGTCCACGACCGCCTTGCCGACATCCCGGCCCTGGCCGTGCGTCGGCGACAGGTGCATGCGAAAGCCGGGGCCCGCGTTGACCTCGACCACCCCCGCGGACTGCTCCTCGAGCGGCTTGGCCAGGTTCTCGGCGAGCAGGTCGATGCCGATGATGTCGAGGCCGATCAGGCGCCCGATGCGCTCGGCCGCGTAGCGCACCTCCGGGTGCACGTCGTCGGTGATGTCCGTGGCGGTGCCGCCGGTGCTCAGGTTGGCGGTCGACTTGAGCCAGACGATCTGGCCGGCCGGGATCACGCCCTCGAAGCGTGAGCTCCGCCTGCGCGACCAGGCGCTCGGTCTGCTGGTCGATGTGGATCTGGGTGAGCAGGTTCTCGTGGCCGACGCCGCGGCGCGGATCGCGGTTCTCGGCGTCGATGAGCTCCTGCAGCGTCGACTCGCCGTCGCCGGTCACGTGTGCCGGGCGCCTGCGCGCCGCGGCGATCAGCTCGCCGTTGACCACGAGCAGGCGGTGGTCCTCGCCCTTGACGTATGTCTCGACGATCACCGTCTCGTGGCGCCGGTGGGCCGCCTCGTAGCCGTCCTTCAGCGACGCGTCGTCGTTGATGTCGGTGCTCACGCCGCGGCCGTGGTTGCCCACGAGCGGCTTGGTCGCGACGGGATAGCCGATCCACTTCGCGGCCTCGAGCGCCTCCTCGAACGAGGATACGGTCTGGCCCTGCGGCACGGGGATGCCCGCGTCGCCGAGGATCTGCTTGGTCCACTCCTTGTCGTCGGCGATGCCGTAGCCGATCAGGCTCGACTTCCACGTGACCGTGGCCTGGAAGCGTTGCTGCTTGTGGCCGTGACCGAGCTGGATGTAGCTGCTCTCCTCGCTCAGGCGCTGGTAGGGGATGTCGCGCGCCTTGGCGGCGTTGACGATCGACGCGGTCGACGGGCCCAGCATGTTGGCGTCACGCACCTCCTTGAGGCGCGTGATGATCGCGTCGAGATCGATCTCTTCCTCGTTGAACAGGCGCTCGACCAGCTCGACGGCCTCGCGCCCCGCCGCGAGGCCGCAGGCCTCGTCACGGTAGCGGTAGCAGACGTTGTAGATGCCGGTCTCGTACGAGTCGACGGTCTTGCCGTAGCCGACGGAGAACCCGATCAGGTTCTGCAGCTCGATCGCGACGTGCTCGACGACGTGCCCCGCCCAGGTGCCGCGCTTGACCCGCTCGAGGAAGCCGCCGGGCCGGCCCACCGAGCAGCGATGATCATGCAGCGTCGGGATCAGCTTCTCGAGGCGCTCGACGATGCCTGGGATGGTGTCGCTCGGCTTGTCCTCGAGCTCCCCGATGTCGAGGCGCATGTAGATGGTGAGGTAGCGGCTGTAGTAGTTCGGCCCCCGCAGGGCGCGGTGCTCGAGAATCTTCACTCGCGGTCCTCCACTCCGGCCCGCAGGTCCTCGGGTCCGAGGTAGCGGCGCTCGTCGATGTCGAACCCGTGGCCGCTGATCAGCGCGTGCATGACCACGTTCTCGATCGCCACCGGCTCGCCCATCGCCAGGTCGGCCACGTTCGAGCTCGCCAGGTCGCGCGTGTCCACGATGATCACGTGGCCCGAGCCCAGTGCCTCGAGCACCCGGTTGCGGTGCACGATAACGGCCGCGTCCTCGCCCAGGCCGACCCCGAGCATCTCCGGGTTGGTCGCGCCCACCTCCATCAGTCGCGTGAAGCGCCCGCGCTCGAGGAAGTGGCTGTCGATGATCAGGCCCTCGACGAACCCGAGCCCCGAGCTCATCTTTACCGCTCCCTTGTGCAGCGCGTCGGCGGCGCCGCCGTTGTAGATCATCGTCGTCGACTGCGCGACGGCGCCGGCGCTGGTCCCGGCAATCACGCCGCCGTTCGCGTAGTGCGCGCGCACGGCCTTGAGCAGGGGCGATCCGCCGAGCACGTTGGTCAGGCGCAGCTGGTCGCCGCCGGTGAAGAAGACGATCCCGCAGCGCCGGATGATCTCGATCGTGTCCTCGTCGTTGGCGTCCTGGCGCTCGCGCACCGGCAGCGAATGCACGCGGCTCGCGCCGAGGCGCTCGAAGGCCTCCTCGTAGGTCGGCAGCACCTCCTCGGGGATCCCGCTGGCGGTCGCGATCACGGCGATCTCGTCCGTGCCCTCGGGCGCGAGCGAGTACACGCGCGACAGGATCTCGAGCTCGGACTCCTTGTCCTCGGCCCCGCCGATCGCGATCAGGTGGCCGTAGCTCGCGCTGCGCTGGCCGGTGTCCTCCTGGTTGTCACCTTCCATGGCCGGCCCCTGGTCGTGAATGCGGTGCATGCCCGGGGGTGACCACGGGGATGATCATTCGGCCGTACTTCTCGGTCGAGTGCAGTCGCATGTGCATGGCTTCGCTGGTGGAGCGATGGGGTCTGGACGGGGATGAAACGGGACTGGCGCGTGTGGGCGCAAGTGTAGCACTGTCCCCGGCAGGAATACCGTGTCGTTTGTGCGCGCGCTCGCCACGCCGGTCCGCGCGCGACCGCGCTGCGCGGCGGCGGTCCGCGGCGCCTGCCCGCATCAACGTCCGCGACGGCCCAGCACCCCGAGCAGCGCGACGATCATCCCGGCGAACAGGGCCGCGTAACCGGCGAGGCCGAGCAGCAGCGACGGCTCGACGAGGCGCACGACCATGGCGAGCTGCAGCGCGATCGCCGCGAGCATGACCAGCGCGCCGGCGGCGAGGCGGATCACCGGTGCAGCCAGCACGCGCTCCGGTGACCGCGCCGGGGCTCGAAGTCGGGCGGCTCGTCGACGTCGCAGGTGCCCGGCCATGCGCGTGCGGGCAGCGCGGGTGGAAGCGGCAGCCCTCGGGCGGCTTGAGCAGGCTCGGCGGCTCGCCGCCGGGCACGGCCCGCTCGCGGCGCGCGTTGTCCGCGTCCGGGTCGGCCAGCGCGGCGAGCAGCGCCTGGGTGTAGGGGTGCTGCGGATGCGCCAGCAGCTCCTCGACGCCGGCGCTCTCGATGATGCGCCCGGCGTACATCACGAAGATGCGCTCGGCGAAGTGGCGCACCGTCGACAGGTCGTGGGTGATGAAGGCCAGCGTCAGGTTGCGCTCGCTGCGGATGCGCCGCAGCAGCTCGAGGATCTCCACCCGCACCGAGGCGTCGAGCATCGACACCGGCTCGTCGGCGATGAGCATGGTGTGGCTGCAGCACGAGGGCGCGCGCGATCACCACGCGCTGCTGCTGGCCGCCGCTGAGCATGTGCGGGAACTGGCCAGGAACTCGTCCGCCGGCGACAGCCGCACCTCCTCCAGCGCCGCCGCCACGCGGCGCTCGCGCTCGGCGCGGTCGCGCACGCCGTGGACGATGAGCGGCTCGGCCAGGATGCGGCCGACGTCCATGAACGGCGGCAGCGCGCCGTAGGGGTCCTGCTGCACATAGCCGACGCGGGCCCGGTAGTCCTTGAGCGCCTCGCCGCTCGAGGTCGCCCAGCGACCGGCCCTCGAACACCACATCGCCACGCGGTCGGCCGGTGCAGCCCGAGCAGCGTGCGCGCCAGCGAGCTCTTGCCGCAGCCGCTCTCGCCGACGAAGGCCACCGACTCGCCCCGGCCCAGCTCGAAGCTGACGCCGTCGACGGCGCGCACCCAGCCCACGCGCAGGAAGCCCCACTGGCGCAGCTCGAACCAGGTGTGCAGGTCGCGCGACCGACAGGAGCGGTCTCCGCGTCCGGTCGCCGGCCTGTTCGGCGCGCTCATGGTCCACCGCCTCCTGGTCGTAGCAGCCAGCAGCGCACCCGGCGGCGCTCGCCGATCGGCAGCGGCGGCGGGTTCTCGACGCATTTGTCGAAGCGCTGCGGGCAGCGATCGGCAAAGCGGCAGCCGCTCGGCGGGTCGATCATGCTCGGCGGCTCGCCCGGAATGTGCACGGCCGCTCGGCCTGGTGCAGCCGCGGCACGCTCGCCATCAGCAGCCGCGCGTAGGGGTGGGCCGGCTCGCGGAAGAACTGCGCGGCATCGGCGATCTCGACGATCTGGCCCGCGTACATCAGCGCCACCCGGTCGGCGATCTCGCTCGAGGTGGCCACGTCGTGGGTGATCAGGATGAAGCTGGTGCCCTGCTCGCGCTTGATGCGCTTGAGCACGTTCATGATGCCGGCCTGGGTCAGCACGTCCAGCGCCGAGGTGGGCTCGTCCATGATCACCAGATCGGGCTCGGTGACCAGCGCCATGGCGAGCACGACGCGCTGGCGCATGCCGCCGGACAGCTCGAACGGGTAGCGCTGCAGGAAGTCGCTGGACACGCCCGACCTGGGCGAAGGCCTCCGCCGCGCGCTCGCAGGCGCGCCTTCGGCTCCAGCCCAGGTGCACCCGCAAGGGCTCGGCCACCTGCTCGCCCACCCGCACCACCGGATTGAGCGCGTTCATCGCCGCCTGCATGACCAGCGACATGCGCAGCCAGCGCACCTCGCGGCGGAAGCGCTCCTCCGGGTAGCCCATGACGTCGGCACCGTTAAGCTCGATGCGGCCGGAGAAATGGTGCAGGTTGCGCGGCAGCAGCCGCATCAGCGCCTTGGCCAGCGAGCTCTTGCCGCAGCCCGACTCGCCGAGCAGCACCAGCGCCTCGTCGCGGCGCACGTCGAAGCTGACGCCGTCGACGGCGCGCACGATGCCGCGCTGCGCGTGCGCATAGTGCAGCTGTCAGGTCGTCCACGCTGCAGCAGCGCATCGCGCCATGTCAGATGCGTCCTCAGCCGTGGATTGAAGATGCGGTCGAGCGCGAAGCCGAGCATGGCGAAGCCGAGCCCGGTCAGCATCAGCATGACCGCCGGCGCCACCACCCAGTAGTAATAGCCGTGATAGAGCGCGCTCTGGGCCTGGGCGTCGTTGAGGATCTTGCCCCAGGTCGGCAGCACCGGATCGCCCAGGCCCAGCAGCGCCAGCGACGCCTCGAGGAACACGAAGGTCGGGATCAGCGTCACGAAGGTCGGGATCAGCACCGGCAGGATGCGCGGGATCATGTAGCGCAGGATGATGCGCGCGTTGCCCGCGCCGTAGGCCCGCGCCGCCTCGATGTAGGGCGCCTCGCGGATCGGCAGCAGCATGGCGCGGTACATCTTGATGCCGGCGCTGAAGATGCCGAGCGCGATCACCACGCCGAGCATCACCCAGATGCTGGTGGAATACAGCGTGCCCACCATCACCAGGATGGGCAGCAGCGGCAGGATCATGTTCACCTCGGTGAGGCGCTGGATGAGCGCGTCCACCCAGCCGCCGAACCACACGCCGGTGGCGGCGATGACCAGCGTCGTCACCGTGGTGCCGACCGCGGCCAGCAGCCCGAAGGCCAGCGCCACCGGCGTGCCCCACAGCAGCGCCACCATCAGGTCGCGGCGCTGGTGGTCGGTGCCGGCGAGCCCGTGCACCCGGCCGTAGACCACCAGGTCGGCGGAGATCTCCGCGTCGCGCTCGAACAGGATCGCGTCGACCATCAGGCGGTACTCGCCGTTCTGCACGCCGGGCACGGTCGCGTCGTCCGGCTGCGCGCCAGCAGCCCGACCTGCGGCACCTGCGCCCGAGCTGGCGTTCGCAGCGTCCAGGCTCTGCGACATGGACGACGCGTCGCATCGCGGGCGATCAGCCGGTTCTCCAGCGGGATCTCGCGCGCCCGTCCGGCGTGTGCCAGGTGAGGCCGACGAGCGGCCGCAGATCATCGTATGTCGCCGATATGAACAGGTTGATCTCGCTCGGAAAGCCGTCGTGCGTCGTAGTCGAACTCCAGCGGAATGCTGACCAGCCGGACGTCCGCCGTGCGACACGTCTCGCTCGCGCTCGGCATCCCGGCTCGAAACGATGATGGTCGGCGGCAGGTTGCCCCCCGTCAGGCGGTCGACCCAGACGGGGCTTGCGTTCACCGGATGCAGCCGCCACATCTCGCCGCCGCGCCACAGGTCGAGCGCCTGGCCGATAGGGAATCGCGATCACGGTGTAGATCGAGACGGCGACGAGCAGCGCGATGATCGCCAGCCCCGCCACCGCGGCCGGATAGCGCCGCAACTGCCGCAGCATTTCGCGCCACCGACTCATGGACAGTTCTCCATGCGGAGGCATTGGCGCGACTGCCCGCACCGCTGCGGACCTCCCGATGGGGCCGACCGGGTGCAGAAGACGCGCCGCCGCGGCTCACCTGCCGCTCGGGGGAGTGGCTGGGCGGGGCCCGGACGCTGGAGGCAAGTGCCGCATTCCCATCATCATGCCCGGCCCCACCCGCACGCGCGGGTCGAGAATACCGTAGAGGATGTCGAGCAGGAACACCGTGACCGCCAGCAGATAGGCGAAGATCACCACCGATCCGATGATCACCGGCGTGTCGCGTGCGGCCGATGGCGCGGAACAGGAGCGTGCCGAGGCCCGGCCAGTTGAACACCTGCTCGAGGATGATCGCCCCGCTCCACAGCCCGATCAGCATCAGCAGCGAAGCTGGTGATGATCGGCGACAGCGTCGGGCGCAGGATGTAGCGCCGCTCGATGAGGCGCGACGGCAGCCCCTTGGCGCGCGCCATCTCCACGTAGTCCTCGCTCGAATGGATGAGGAAGAAGGTTCGCCAGGAGTAGATCGAGATGAAGATGGTCGAGATGAACATCGCCGCCACCGGCAGCGTCATGTGCCGCGAGCACGCTCAGCGCGTAGCGCCAGCGTGCCTTCGGGCGGCGGGATGTCGACCAGGCCGCCGGGCGGCAGCACGGGGACGACGAAGGCGAAGATCAGGATGAGGAAAATGCCGTAAAACCAGTCCGGGTGCTGCCGAACTCGGCGCCAGCGCGATCACCGAGCGGTCGAGCGCGCTGCCATAGCGGCGCGACAGCGACAGGGCGATGAACACCGAGACGAAGAACACCAGCAAGTTGGCCGTGCCGAACAGCAGCAGCGTCGCCGGCAGGCGCTCGCCGATGATCGTCGTAGACGTCGCGCGCGCCGCGGTCGGAGTGCATGTGCTCGCGCGCGGCCGAGGTCGAGCAGGACCGCCTGCCTGAGATAGTCGAAGCTGCGCCAGATGAACGGCTCGTCGAGGCGCAGCCGTTCGACGTCGAGCTGCACGCGCCGCTCGATCAGCTCGTTGCGCTCCTCGGCCGGCAAATCGAAGAAGGCCGGGTCGGCCCGCACCGCCTCGGCCGCGGTCGAGCGGATCTGCACGCGGCGCAGCTCGTCGACGCGCCCGCCCATGTTCGCCACCAGGATGGTCAGGTAGACGCCGATCGCGACGGTGACCACGAGCGCGAGCAGGCGCCGGCCCATGAACAGCGCCAGGCGGCGGATGTCGCGCAGCAGGCCGCCGGTGGCGGGGTTCATGGATGACCGAACAGGCGCGGTCACGGGTCCACCGCCTGCACGCGCGCTGCGCGCGCGTCCCTCTCCTGGCCCTCTCCCGATGGGAGAGGGGAATGGCACGGACGCATGCGATCCGGCACGGGGCAGCCCCTCTCCCCGGGAGAGGGGTCGGGGCGAGGGCAGGTGGAACGCCGCCGCCCTCACCTGCTGACGCTCGCGTCCACGCGCGCGCTCCGCGCGCGCCCCCCACCTGGCCCTCTCCCACGGGGAGAGGGAATGGCCGCTCCACGGCCGTGCGATGCAGCACGGCCAGGCCCCTCTCCCGCTTGCGGGAGAGGGGTTGGGGTGAGGGCAAGTGGAACGCCGCCGCCCTCACCGTGACGCTCGCGTCCACGCGCGCGCTCCGCGCGCGCCCCCCCACCCTGGCCCTCTCCCACGGGGAGAGGGAATGGCCGCTCCACGGCCGCGGACGCAGCACGGCCAGGCCCCTCTCCCGGCGGGAGAGGGGCTGGGGTGGGGTCGGTGGCCGTCCGCCACCGTTGCCTGGCCTTCGCCCGGTGCGCGAGCGAATGGCACTGGCACGGCCTGTACGGGCCGCCCGCGGCCAGGCCCCTCTCCCGCCGGGAGAGGGGTTGGGGTGAGGGCCCTGGCAGGTCTGCCACCGTCACCGTGCCTCCCCTCCTCGGCCGCCGGGATCGTGGCGAACGCGTGCGAGGCGAAGCGCGGCAGCGCCACCTGGTTCGACTTCACGATCACCTCGAGGCGGTTGGCGCCGGCGCCGAGCGCGGCGATGCGCTCGGCCGACAGGTCGATGGACCATTCGCCCGGGCGCTCGAAGCCGGCCTGGCCCCGGTCGACGATGCGCCCGCTGCCGTCGACGAGCAGGTACTCGACCTCGTCGACCGCCGCGCGCGGGTAGGGCTCGCCGGCGGTGTTGACGCTCACGCGGAACCCCGGCGCCGCGTCCAGCGACACCGTCATCGGACCGTCGACGGTGACCACGGGGATGTCCGCGTCGCCGGCCTGGAGCCACTTGTCGCCGCGGTCGGGGAAGGCCTCGAAGCGCCTGAGCACCAGGGTCCCCTCCACCGGGTAGACGGCGTGCAGGTAGAACGGGCCGTCGCCGACCCAGTAGTGCCCGCGGGCGTCGCGCCACTGCCCGAGCGCGCGGTAGCGCCGCCGCGCCTCGCCGTCTTCCATGTAGGGCGCGAGCATGTCGGCGTAGGGCACCCAGCCCGCGTCCAGGGCGTTGCGGCGGTGGCGGTCGAGCACCGGCAGGCTCGGCCCGGAGACCAGGCTCAGCCAGGTGATCTGCTCGCGGTCGGCCTTGTCCGAGGAGAACGCGAGCTCGCCCGAGCGCTCGGCGCGGATGCCGAGCGCGAGCGTGTGCCAGGGTGTCACGCCCGGCGCGCGCGCGGCGACCATGGTCTCGGCGTCCGGGTAGATCTGGTCGCTGTAGATGTCGATCACGAGCGGGTCGCGCTGCACGATGCGCCAGCCGCGGAAGTGCCGCTCGAAGGTCTCGAAGCCGGGCACGTGGCTGCGGTCGAACAGCGGGCTGGCCTCGTCGGCGCGCGCGAACTGCAGGACGTAGGGCAGGATGACGTCGGCGAGCGACATCTGCGTGCCGTCGTGCCACTGGCGCTCGAGGTAGCCGTCCTCGTAGCGCACGCGCACGCGGGTGCGCGCGCTCAGCCCGTCCGGGTGCTTCTCGCCCACCGTCAGGAAACGCTGCTCGTCGACGCTCCAGTCGATCCAGGCATCCTCCGGCACGCGGATCTCCGGGCTGCTCTCGAGCGACAGCCAGTCGAGGCTGCGCTGCACCGGCGTGCCCTCGGTGACCGTGACCGTGGCGCTGTCGATGCGCTGCGGCTTGTAGAGGCCGGTATACGGGTCCGGCAGCACCGGCGCGTCCTGCGTGCCGGTGATGATCATGCGGTCGTAGAGCCAGTTGGTCCCGGCGACCGGGTTCCAGGGCTCGGTGAGCACGCTCGGGGCGGCGACGATCATCTCGCCGCCGATGCGGTCGCGGAAGCGCAGCGTGTACGGCCACAGCTGCGAGCCCGCGATGCCCCCGGCGAGATCGGTCGCGAGCTCGACGTCGGCAGCGTGCGGCCAGACGTTGAGCGCGTCGACGAGCCAGATGCGCACCGAGCTCTCCATCGCCAGGCGCAGGCCCTCGGCCATGAGCTCGTTGCGCTCGGCCCAGGTCGTGTAGTCGCGTCGCTCGAGGCGCTGCGCGATGTTGGCCAGCTCCTCGCCCGGCTCGTACGCCTGCCACAGCGGGAACGGCCGCCCGGCCGGGGTGTAGAAGCCGCTGAGGTTCTGCGCCTGGTCGCGGTTGATCACGGTCGATACCCAGCCGCCCGTGTACAGGTGCCAGCGCCCGGCGGCCGGGTCGCCGGCGATCAGATCGGCGAGGCCTGCTCCGCGGTGCGGTACATGCGCTCGATGCGGAAGCCGAGATCGGCGAGCAGGTTGGCGACGTAGTCGCCGACCTGCTTGCGCGCGTCCTCGGTGCGGATCAGCAGCTTGAGCCGCACCGGCTCGCCCTCGTACATCCAGGTGCCCTGTGCACGCGTCGCCCCCAGCGCCTGCATCTCGCGCTCGATCACCTCGCGCGCCCGGCGCGGCTGGTGCGCGTACTCGAGCTCGAGCGCGCGCGCGACGCCGGCCAGGCGGGCATAGTCGGGGAACGCGGTCGACAGCGGCAGGTAGCGCGGCTCGGCGAGGCCGCCGTAGAGCTCGTTGGCGATGTAGTTGCGGTCGATCAGCCAGTTCAGCGCCTCGCGGATCGCGGGCACCGCGAACGGGTTGAGCTCGCCGTTGCCGAGCTCGGGGCCGGCCGGGTTGAGCGTGAGCTCGGCCGACGAGCCATAGGACAGGTCGAACGCCGCGCGTTGCGAGCGCCGCAGCTGGCGGTAGATGGTGGTGTTGCTCACGCCCTGGGCGAGGACGTGGCGCGTGCCCTTCTCGATCTGGCCGACGGCCTTGCCCGCGTCCGCCTGCTCGCTGAACACCACCTGGTCGACCAGCGCGCCACGGCGCTCGGCCGGATCGCCGGGCTCGGCGCCGGGGCGCTCGGGCAGCGTTGCCCCTGTCGGGCCGGCCGCGTCCTCGGGCCACAGCCACGCGGCCAGGCCGACGAGCAGCGCGAGCACCACGGCGATGGTCGCGGCCCTGCGCATCAGGGGATCAACCGGTGGCGACCCGCGCGCCGCCCGGGCGGCGCGCCATCGCCGGCCGGCCACGTGCCGCCGCGTGCAGCGGCGCCCCTTGCGGGCCGCGGGCTCGGCAGCATGGGCACCGGACGGCCGTCGGTGTCTACTCGCCGCCGGCGGCCGGGTCCATCTGGGACTGGCGGTAGTTCTGGATGCCGATCTGCTCGATCAGCTCGAGCTGGGTCTCGAGGAAGTCGTGGTGGTCTTCCTCGTCGCGCAGCAGCTCGCCGAACAGGTCGCGGCTGGCGTAGTCCTGCGCCTTCTCGCAGTACGCCATCGCCTCCCTGTAGAGCGCCAGCGCGTCCTTCTCCGCGGCGAGGTCGCCCTCGAGGATCTCCTTCACGTCCTCGCCGACGCGCAGCTTGTCGAGCTCCTGGAGGTTCGGCAGGCCCTCGAGGAACAGGATGCGCTTGATGAAGCGATCCGCGTGCTGCATCTCCTCCAGCGCCTCCTGGTGCTCCTTCGCGGAGAGCTTGTCCAGGCCCCAGTCCTCGAGCATGCGCGAGTGCAGGATGTACTGGTTGACCGCGGTCAGCTCGCTGCGCAGGCCCTTCTGCAGGTACTCGATGACCTTCTTGTCGCCTTGCATGACGGTAACCTCGTGATCGTCGGGACATTCGGGCCGGCCGGGGGGCCGCCGGGTGAGCCGCGCCGTGGCGAGCCCGTGGTATGTGCGCGCAGCGGCTCACGCTCACCCGGACGCCCCGGGGCCCGCGCTGCCCCGGCAAAGTATCGGCGAAACGGCACCGGGTCAACGCGGGCGCCGCGGCCCCGCGTGCGGGCCGCGGATCGCCGCTACACTGGGAGTCACAGCGCCGCCCCGCGCCGGCCGGCGGCCGTAGGAGATCAGACCATGAACAACGCCGAACTCAACGAGCTCAAGCAGCGCTACGTCGCCGCGGGCGCCGCCAGCGCCGCGACCGCGTTCGCCGACCACGCGGAGAACGCCGAGCTGTGGGACGCCGACGGCCATCGCTTCATCGACTTCGCCGGCGGGATCGGGGTGCTCAACATCGGTCACCGCCACCCGCGGGTGGTCGAGGCCGTGAAGGCCCAGCTCGACAAGCTGATGCACACCTGCCAGACGGTGATCCCGTATGCGTCCTACGTGCAGCTGGCCAAGCGCCTCTGCGAGGTCACGCCGGTGCGCGGCCAGGCCAAGGCGATGCTGGTCAACTCCGGCGCCGAGGCGCTCGAGAACGCCGTCAAGATCGCGCGCGCGGCCACCGGCCGCGACGGCATCATCACCTTCGACGGCTCCTTCCACGGGCGCACGTTCATGACGCTGGCGATGACCGGCAAGGTGCTGCCGTACAAGAACGATTTCGGCGCGATGCCGGCCGACGTCTTCCGGGCGCCGTTCCCGAGTGGCTACTACGGCGTCACCGAGGAGGACGCGCTGCACGCGTTGCACATGCTGTTCAAGTGCGACATCGCCCCGCACCGCGTGGCCGCGATCGTGATCGAGCCGGTGCAGGGCGAGGGCGGCTTCTACCAGGCGTCGAAGTCGTTCCTCGAGGCGCTGCGCGCCGAGTGCGACGCGCACGGGATCCTGCTGGTCGCCGACGAGGTCCAGTCCGGCTTCGCCCGCACCGGCAAGCTGTTCGCGATGGAGCACAGCGGGGTCGAGCCCGACATCGTCACCATGGCCAAGAGCCTCGCCGACGGCATGCCGCTGTCGGCGGTCGTCGGGCGCGCCGAGGCCATGGACGCGTCGGGGCCGAACTCGCTCGGCGGGACCTACAGCGGCAACCCGGTCGCCTGCGCCGCCGGCCTGGCGGTGCTCGACGTGATCGAGCAGGAGGGCATCCTCGAGCGCAGCCGCGAGCTGGGCGAGAAGCTGGGCAAGCGTTTCCGCGACTGGGAGCAGCGCTTCGAGTGCGTGGCGCACCCGCGCAATCTCGGCGCCATGGCCGCGTTCGACCTGGTCGAGAGCAAGGCCTCCAACAAGCCCGACCCGCAGCTCACCCAGGCGCTGTGCGCGCAGGCGCGCGCCAACGGCCTGATCCTGCTGTCGTGCGGGCTCTACGCCAACGCCATCCGCGTCCTCGTGCCGGTCACCGTCAGCGACGAGGTGCTCGCCGAGGGACTCGACATCATCGAGCACACCCTGGCGGGCCTGGTCGACTCGCGCCAGCAGGCGACGGGGTAGGCGCCGAGGGCCTGCGGCCCTCGGCGCAGGGGAAAGGGCCGAGGGCGAAGGGCGAAGGGCGAAGGGCGAAGGGCGAAGGGCGAAGGGCGAAGGGCGAAGGGCGAAGGGCGAAGGGCGAAGGGCGAAGGGCGAAGGGCGAAGGGCGAAGGGCGAAGGGCGAAGGGCGAAGGGCGAAGGGCGGAGGACCGAGGACGTAGGCGCGTTTTCGCGAAGCGAACGCGCGCAGCGAGCCCGACGCCCGATGCGCGCGTCGGCCTGCGGCCGAAACGCGCCTACGCACCTTCCCTCCTGGGCCCTTTCCCCTGGGCCCTTTCTCCTCGCGCCCTCCGCCCTTCGCCCTCAGCCCTCGAGCCCTCAGCCCTCAGCCCTCCGTGACCCGATTACGCCCGGCGTGCTTCGACTCGTAGAGGGCGGCGTCCGCGCGCGCCGCGAGGGCGGCGAAGGTCCTCGCCGGCGCGGTGCTCGGCGGTGCCGAGGCTGACGCTCACCTCGATCTCGGCGCCGCCGTGCTCGACCGGGTGCTCGCCGATCTCGCGGCGGATGTTCTCGGCGATGCGCGCGGCGTCCTCGCTGCCGCAGTCGCTCAGCAGCAACAGGAACTCGTCCCCGCCCCAGCGGCAGGTGGTGTCGGTGTCGCGGATGTTGCGGCGCGCGGTGGCGATCAGCGTGCGGATCACGGCATCGCCGGCGGCGTGCCCGTGGGCGTCGTTGACCGCCTTGAAGCCGTCGATGTCCAGCGCCACCAGCGACACCCGTGAGCCGCTGCGGCGCGCGCTGCGCACCGCCTGGTTGAACAGCAGCTCGAAGACCTGGCGATTGGCGCTGCCGGTGAGCTCGTCGGTGGTCGCCATCTGCTCGAGGCGCGCCTGGTAGCCGTGGATCGTGAACCACGCGGTCGCCAGCACCAGCACCGCGATCACCAGCGCGATGCCGATGTTGAGCATCAGGGTGTTGAGGATGCGGGTCTCGGTGGCCGAGCCCGACTGCTCGACGACCAGGTACCAGTCGAACTCGGGGATCAGGCGGCTGTTCACGTGCACGGTGTTGCCGTTCGGTCCCGTGTAGCTGGCCGCGGTGCTCGGGTTCGCCAGGATCTTCGTCGCCACCTGCGCCATGCCGGCGCGCTCGCGGACGTTGTCCGCGCCCTCGTAGCTCTCGCCGCGCAGCTGGACGTTGCCGTCGCGGTCGATGAAGTAGATCTGGCGCCCGTAGCGCTGCTGGTAGGACTCGATCAGCTTCGCCACGGCATCCACGGACAGCCCGACGCCGGTCGCCCCGAGGTAGTCGCCGTCGTAGCCCTCCACCCGATGGTTCACGAAGATCGTGAGCCGGTCGGGGTCGGCGGTGTCCTGGTCGACGTTGATCTCGTAGGGCTCGTCGAGATCGCGTACCCGGAAGTACCACTCGTCGGTCGGGTCGTCGGGCTCGACGGTCTCGAGCACGCCCTCGGGGTGGTAGTAGCGCCGGGTGCTCTCCGACACGTAGAACGCGGTCGTGGTGCCGTACTTCTGCTGGATCTGCTGCAGGTAGCGGATGATCTTCTGCGGGTCGTCCTCGCCGCCCAGGGTCCAGTCACGCACGAACGTGTCGTGCGCCATCAGCGAGGAGATCAGCACCGAGCGCAGCAGATCCTGCTCGATCTCGGAGTAGATGTTGTCGCTGGTGAGCGGGAGCGTCTCGTCGGCGATACGGTCGTGCAGGGAGTCGCGCGCGACGTAGTAGCCGATGATGCTCGTGGCGATGAAGCCGAGCACGAGCAGCGCGGTGAGCGCGCCGGCGAAGTAGAGCTTGCGATAGGGCACTGCGCCTGGTCCCCCGGTGGTCACGGGCGTGTGCCCGGCTGCGGCATCGATCGTCGGCGGGCGCCGTATGCAGGCTTCGTGCCGCCGGGCCGGCCGGGCGGCCCGCCGCGGGCCCGCACCGGCGCAGGCGCGCATGATAAAGTGCCCGGTCCTTGCCTGCAGCGGAAATCGGGGTGAGCCCCATGCGCGAGATCGTCATCTGCAACCCCGTGCGCACTGCCATCGGCACCTACGGCGGCTCGCTCAAGGGGGTCGCCGCGACCGAGCTCGGGGCCAACGTCGTGCAGGCGGCGCTCGCGCGTGGCGGCCTCGCCGCAGAGCGCCTCGATGGCGTGATCATGGGCCACGTGATCCAGGCCGGGGCCGGCATGAACCCCGCGCGCCAGGCCGCCATCGGTGCCGGCGTGCCGGTGGCGGTGCCCGCGCTGACGGTGAACCGGGTCTGCGGCTCGGGCGCGCAGGCGGTCGTGTCCGCGGCCCTCGAGGTGCTCGCCGGCGCCGCCGACTGCATCGTGGCCGGCGGCATGGAGAACATGGACCGGGCGCCGTACCTGGACATGGACGGTCGCTGGGGCCACCGCATGGGCCCGGCGAAGCTGCTCGACAGCATGCTCACCGATGGCCTCGAGGACGCCTTCTCCGGCGAGCACTCCGGCTGGCACACCGAGGACCTCGCCGGGCGCTACGGGGTCGACCGCGCGGCCCAGGACGAGTGGGCGCTGCGCTCGCAGCAGCGCTTCTCCGACGCCCAGACGGCGGGGCGTTTCGACGCGGAGATCGTCCCGGTCGAGGTGAAGAGCCGCCGCGGCACCGCCCGCTTCGATACCGACGAGCACAACCGCGCCGACACCACGGCCGAGGGGCTGGGCCAGCTGCGCCCGGTGTTCCGCAAGGACGGCACCATCACCGCGGGCAATGCCCCCGGCCTGAACACGGGCGCGGCCGCCATGATCGTCGCCGAGCGCGCGTTCGCCGAGCGCGCCGGCCTGGAGCCGGTCGCGCGGCTCGCGGGCCACGGCATCGCGGCGGTCGAGCCGGGCATGTTCGGGATCGGGCCGGTGCCGGCCGTGCGCCAGGCGCTCGAGCACGCCGGGTGGAACCTCGGCGACGTCGAGCGCGTGGAGATCAACGAGGCCTTCGCCGCGATCGCCGTCGCCTGCCTGCGCGAGCTCGGCCTGTCCGAGGACATCGTCAACGTCGAGGGCGGCGCCATCGCGCACGGCCACCCGATCGGCGCGACGGGCGCGGTGCTGACCACGCGCCTGCTGCACTCGATGGCGCGCGACGGGCTGCGGCGCGGGATCGTCACGCTGTGCATCGGCGGTGGCCAGGGCATCGCCCTGGCGCTGGAGCGCGACGGGGCGTGACGCTCCGACAGGTTGCTGGCGCATGGAGCGGTGATGCACGAGCCGGGCTTTCTCGAGGCGTACTACAGCGGTGGCGACGGCAACCTGCGCATCTCCGCTGACCAGGGCAGCCGCTTCGCGAAGGACGTGGCGGGCGACTTCAACCCGATCCACGACGCGCGCTCGAGCCGGTTCTGCGTGCCGGGCGACCTGCTGGCGTCGCTCGTGCTCGGGCATTTCGGCCTCTCCGAGCACATGCACTTCAGCTTCCGCGGCATGGTCGGGGCGGATGACCCGCTGCGTTTCCCCGAGGACGCGGGCGCGGCCTTCGACATCACCGACACCGCCGGCCGCGTCTACCTGCACGTGACGCGCAGCGGCGCCACGGTCGCCGAGCCGACGGCCGTCGAGCGCTTCATCCGCCGCTACGCGGCCTTCTCCGGCCAGACGTTCCCGCACTACCTGCAGCCGCTGATGGCCGAGCACGGGGTCATGTTCAACCCGGACCGCCCGCTGGTGATCTACGACCAGATGGGCTTCGACCTGCACGACCTGGACTTCGACGCGCCGGCGCCGCAGCTGAGCCGCTCGACGCTCGAGGCGGGGCCGCGTCGCGGCGAGGTGGTGCTGGGGTTCGACATCGTCTCGCGCGGGCGTACCGTGGGCACGGGCACCAAGCACCTGGTGCTCAGTGGCCTGCGCCCGTACGACGCCGCGCGCATGGCGGAGTTCATGGCCGAGTTCGACCGCCGCAAGGCGGCGCACGAGGCGGGCGAGCCCGTCGGCTGAGCGCCCGCGGCGGGCCCGGTCGCCGCCGGCCCGCCACGAGACAGCGGGGGCGCCGGGGGTGTACGGTCTGGACGATCGACCCGACGCGGGAGCGCAGCCAGTGTCCGCAGATGCCGATGCCGTCGACCCGCTCGCGCTGAGCAACCAGCTCTGCTTCAGCGTCTACTCGACGGCGCACGCGTTCACCCGCCTGTACGCGGGGCTCCTGCGCAGGCTCGACGTCACCTACACGCAGTACCTGGTGCTGCTCGTCCTGTGGGAGCGCGAAGGGCTGACGGTGAAGGAGATCGGCGAGCGCCTGACGCTCGACTCGGGCACGCTCACGCCGCTGCTGCGGCGCCTCGAGCAGTCCGGCTACGTGCGCCGCGAGCGCGACGGCGCGGACCAGCGCCGCGTCCACGTCTACCTGACGTCGCAGGGCCACGACGCCCGCCCCGACGTCGAGCGCGTGCGCGAGGTCGTGTTCGGCGCCACCGGGATGAGCCAGGAGGAGCTGCGCACCCTGCAGGGCCGCCTCGAGCGCCTGCGCGCCGCGCTCGAGGGCGCCGCCCCCTGAGCGCGGGCCACGCGCCCGCACCGCGGCGGTGCAGCGACCCGCTCCGTTGCCTCCCCGGGGTGCGGCCCGCGCGCCCTCCATTGACGCATCTCCCTGATTTCAGGGCGGATTGCGCGTTGGCACGCGCCGTGCGCGGGGTCCGCGCGGGTGGTCGTCGCCCGCATCCCCGGCCCGGAGGCCCGGCGCGCACGTGCAACAGACCCGCTCGACCCTGCCCGGCCTGCGCGACCACGCGCAGCGCCGGGCCCTGAACGACGAGCTCAACGCCCGCCCGGCCCAGCCGCTGGCCGCGCCGGTCCGCCTCACCCACCTGGTCATGCTCTGCGGCGAGGGCACCGCCGCGCGCGACCGCGCGCACGTCGCGGCGCTGTGCCGCAAGGCCCGGGTCGCGCCGCCGGCTGACGGCGACGTGTATCACAGCGTCGACCTGGGCGAGGTGCGCCTGCGCTGGGAGCGCCACGCCGAGTGCTCGACCTATACCTTCTACCGCGACGGGGTGCCGGCACGCCCGTTCGCGGACCCGGCGATCGAGGCCATGCCGGGCGACTGGGTCAACCGCATCCCGGGCGAGCGCCTGGTCGCAATGCACGTCGCGCTCGTCGACGCGGCGGTCCCGGGCGCGGACGACGCGCGCCCCGCCCCCGACTTCAGCCCGGCGCGGCTCAACGGCAGCCGCATCGCCGACGGCGCCGCGTGCGCCTGGACCGATTTCCGGATCCGGGGAGACGGCTACTCGCGCATCCTCGTGCGCAGCCACGGCATCGGCGAGCGCGAGGCCGGTCACCAGGTGCGGCGCCTGCTCGAGATCGAGAGCTACCGCATGCTGGCGATGGTGGCGCTGCCGCTGATCCGCGAGGTCGGGCCGCGCCTGAGCGAGCTCGAGCGCGAGCTCGGCGCCGTGACCGCGGGCATGCGCGAGCCCGGCGGGGTATCCGAGGCCGACGAGCAGCGCCACCTGGCGCGCCTGACCGGGCTGGCCGCGGAGATCGAGCACATCGCGGCGCGCGCCAATTACCGCATCGCGGCCACGCGCGCCTACCACGCGCTGGTCGCGCGCCGGCTGTCGCTGCTGCGCGAGGGCCGCCTGCAGGATCTCGAGCCGCTGGGCGACTACCTCGAGCGCCGGCTGCAACCGGCCGCGGACACCTGCGAGGCGGTGCGCCGGCGCATCGACGACGTCGCCGAGCGCGTCGGCCGCGCCAACGCGCTGCTGCGCACGCGCCTCGACGTCAAGCAGGCCACGCAGAGCCGCGACCTGCTCGACTCGATGAACCGGCGCGCCGGCCTCCAGCTGCGCGTCGAGCAGGCCGTGGAGGCGATCACCGTGATCGCCGGCGCCTACTACAGCACCGGCCTGCTGCGCCAGCTCGGCGCCGGCCTGGCCGACGCCGTCCCGGCGCTGGCGGGGCTGCCCGTCGACACCGTGGTCGGGCTCGCCACGCCGGCGCTCGTGCTCGCGTTGTGGCTGGGCGTGCGCCACCTGCGCGCGCGCACGCGGGAGGAGCCGGCATGACGGGGCGCATCGCCCCGGTTTGCCGGGCCCGCGGGGGCTCGTTGTTGCCCGCTGCTTACCGATGTAAAGTTGGTGTCTGGAAGTAACCGGGGAAGGCCATGGCTACGCAAGCACCGGGGTTCACGCGGGGCTGTCCGCTGGACGGGCTGCTGCGCCTGCTCGGCGCCCAGTGGACGCCGCACCTGCTGTGGGTCCTGAGCCACGAGGGGCCGACGCGCTTCGGGGCCCTGCGCCGGCGGCTGGACGGGATCTCGTCGAAGGTGCTGACCGAGCGCCTGCGCTCGCTCGAGGCAGAGGGCATCGTCTACCGCGACCACGTGCCGACGATCCCGCCGCAGGTGACCTACGGGCTCACCGCCAAGGGGCGCGAGCTCGCCGACGTCCTCGGCGGCCTCGACCACGTGGCCGCGCGCTGGCACCTGCCCGAGACGGCCCGCGCCCGCGAGCAGGCCGCCCGCACCGCCTCCTAGGAGGCGGTGCGGGAGACCCGGCACGCGCTCGCTACGGCGCAGGTTTCCCGGACAGCCTCCCTAGCCCGCCAGCCAGCCGGAGATCGACTGCTCGACGTCCTCGTCGGTGTCCAGGCGCAGGTGGAGCGACTCGTCGACGACGCCCACCGGGATGAGCGCGTGCTCGGGCACCTGGAGGCGCTGCGGCGAGTGGCCGTTGCCGGCGTGCTCGGCGGCGCGCAGCACGTGGCGCTCCCAGGTCGCGCGGTCGCAGCCCGGCCCGGCCTGCGCGTCGAAGTCGATGAGCACGCCGCCACCGTCCGCCGGCCGGCCGACGATGCCGCTGCCGGCCGGCACCTGCGTGCGGACGTCGCGCGCGGCGCGTGACGGGATGTAGATGGTCAACATCGCTGCATCATCCCCGTTCGGTACACGGTTGTGCGTGCCGATTCGTTGCATATCCCGCGCCATGTCGGCGCCGGGAGGCCCCGGGGGATGTCAGGGCTGGCGCGCGCGCAGCCGGCGCAGGGCGACGTAGCGGTGGGCGGCGAGCGCGAGCACGTAGCCGAGCGCGGCCGCGGGCACGGCGATCAGGAGGCTGCCGAGGGCGAGATAGATGGCCTGGAGCAGGGCCTCGGCGAGGATGTGGGTGAGCTCGAACAGCGAGCGCACGAGGCCACCGAACACCGCCTCGCCGATCAGGGCATAGGCCAGGTAGAGCGGCCCCATCGTCAGCGGGTTGCTGACCCACGAGGCGAGGAAGGCGGCCGGGAAGTTCGCCCGCAGGGCGATGCAGGCGACCAGCATGAGCACGGTCTGGAGGCCGACGGTCGGTGTCAGGCCGACGAACAGGCCCACGGCGACGCCGCGTGCGAGCGCGCGGCGGTGCACGCTGAGGCAGCCGCTGCGGCGCAGCACGCGCTCGATCAGGGGATGGCGCGCGAGCCACGCGCGCGCCCGCGCGCGACCGCGCTGGCGCGCCGCGCCCGAGGGCGTGCAACGTTCGATGATGCCCCGGTCCATTCCCCGCCTCCGGCCGATTCGCTCGCCCATTCTACGCCCTGTTGCTGCTGCCCCGAAGGGCCGCGGCATTACCGTGCTGTCATTGCTCGTCGAGCGGCGGCGTCGGCCGCACGAGGATCTCGTTGACGTCCACGCGCTCGGGCTGCGACACGGCATAGATCACCGCCGCGGCGATGTCGCCGGGCTGCATCGCCTGCTTCGGCGGCTCGTCGAAGAACGGCGTGTCCACCATGCCGGGCTCGAGCAGGGTCACGCGCACGCCCGAGCCGCGCAGCTCCTCGCGCACGTTGTAGCCGATGCCGGTCACCGCCCACTTGGTGGCGCCGTACATCGATCCCGCGATGGTGCCGCGGCCCGCGGCCGAGCCCATCAGCACCAGGTGGCCCCGGCGCTCGCGCAGCGCGGCGAGCGTGTGGTGCAGCGTCAGGCCGACGCCGTAGACGTTGGTCAGGATCATGTCGCGCCAGACCGCCGGGTCGGCGCCGCCGAAGCCGCCGGGCGAGCCGCCGCGGCCGGCGTTGGCGAACACCACGTCGATACGGCCGAAGGTGTCGAGCGCGGCGCGCGCCATGGCCGCCTGGTCGTCGGCGTCGGTGACATCGCACTGCACGGCGAGCGCCCGCTCGCCGCCGCCGAGCTCGGCGACCAGGTCATCGAGGCGCCCGCGCGAGCGCGCGGCCAGCACCAGGCGGATAGCCGGCCGCCGCCGCCTGGCGCGCGGTCTCGGCGCCGATGCCGCTCGAGGCACCGGTGATCAGCATCACGGGATCGGCCATGGGATCTCCTCCGTCGGCGGGGCCCGCGCCGACCGCCGGCCGATTGCGCGCAATCAGAACACGGCGCCCGTGCCCGCGCAAGCGCCGGTCCCGCGTTGACGGCCCGCGTGGCGGCGGCGAGACTGCCGCGCTCCTTGCCCGGAGACCGTCCTGCATGGCAACCGCCACCCGATCGGCCCGCGCACGCCGTGCGCGTTCGCCCGCACGGACGCGCCCGCTGCGTTCTGCATGGGAAGGCCATGGCGTCAGCCACCAGGGTCATTGCGAGGCGCCCGCAGGGCGCCGTGGCAATCCAGGACGAGGCCGTGCCAGTGCCCGATGCCGCCCTGGATCGCCACGGCCGGCTGCGCCGGCCTCGCGACGACGGGCGTGCAATCGCGCCCGCCGGGTTGCCACCGGGAGCAACCCTCGCGCCTGCGCGTTCGCCCGCACGGACGCGCCCGCCGCGTTCTGCATGGGAAGGCCACGGCGCCAGCCACCAGGGTCATTGCGAGGCGCCCGCGGGGCGCCGTGGCAATCCAGGACGGGCCGTGCCGGGCCGCAATGCCGCCCTGGATCGCCACGGCCGGCTGCGCCGGCCTCGCGACGACGGGCGTGCGATCCGCCCGCCGGCTCGCCACCGGGAGCGACCGTCGCCTGCCCGTTCGCCGGCAAGGACGCGCCCGCCGCGTGGCGTATGGGCAGGCCGTGCCGTCGGCCACCAACGTCATTGCGAGGCGCCCGCAGGGCGCCTGGGCAATCCAGGACCGGGCCGTGCCGGGCCGCAATGCCGCCCTGGATCGCCACGGCCGGCTGTGCCGGCCTCGCGATGACCGGCGTGCAATCGCCCCGCGGGGTTGCCACCGGGGGCAACCCTCGCGTGCGCGTTCCGCCCGCGCGGACGCCGCCGCGTTCTGCGTGGAAAGGCCATGGCGCCAGCCACCAGGGTCATTGCGAGGCGCCCGCAGGGCGCGGTGGCCGAGTGCAGGACGGGCCGTGCCGGGCCGCAATGCGGCCCTGGCATCGCCTGCAACGGCCGGCTGCGCCGGCCTCGCGACGACGGGCGTGCAATCGGCCCGCCGGCTCGCCACCGGAAGCAACCGTCGCCTGCCCGTTCGCCGGCAACGACGCGCCCGGCCGCGTGGCGTATGGGCAGGCCGTGCCGTCGGCCACCGACGTCACTGCGAGGCGCCCGCGGGGCGCTGTGGCGATCCAGGACGAGGCGTGCCAATGCCGGGCGCCGCCCTGGATCGCCACGGCCGGCTGCGCCGGCCTCGCGATGACGGGGGTGCTTTGCAGGGGTGTCGGGCCGTGTGGCGTCGGTCTCCGAGGCCCATTCGCGAGCGAGCCCGTTCCCGCGATGCCTCCTCCTGGTCGCCGCCGTCATCCTGTGCCTGCCGGCCCCGGCGGCCGCCGCCGACGGCATCCGCGTCGAGCAGCCGTGGGCCCGGGCGAGCGCCGCCGGGCACGCCCATGGGGGCGGCCTACCTGGTGATCGTGAACACCGGCGACGCGCCCGACCGCCTCGTGGCGGCGTCGACGCCCGTGGCGGCGCGCACGCAGCTGCATCGAAGCGTCGAGGTCGACGGCGAGAGCCGCATGGTCCACCAGGCCGAGGGCGTGCCGGTCCCGGCCGGCGCCACGGTCCGCTTCGCCCCGCACGGCTACCACGTCATGCTCATGGGCCTGGAGCGCCGCCTGGAGGCCGGCGACCGGGTGCCGCTCATGCTGCGCTTCGAGCGTGCCGGCCGCATCGAGCTCGAGGTGCCCGTGCGCGCGCTCGACTGGCTTCCCGACGACTGAGCGCCGCCCGACGGCGGCCTGGCCGGTCCCGGCCGTGGCCCCCGGACGCGCACCGCCCGTCCGGTCGATGGCGCGCGCCCGTCGCGGGTGGCGGGAATCTGGCACTCGATTTGCTGTCTATCCGGGTGTCGACGCGCCGCTTGCGGACGTCGGCCATGGCAACTCCCGGCCAGACCGGGAGCCCCCTTCTCGGTGTCTCTGGCACTTGGGCCGGCCTCGCGCCGGCCCATTTTTTTACGCGCCCGCTCAGCGCCGCGGCAGGACGATGTCGAAGCGCGCGGCCAGCTGCGCCTCGGGCCCGGCGTGCGGCTCGAACTCGACCAGCAGGCGCTGGCGGGCGGCCGCGTCGCCGCGCGGCCCAGCGCGAAGTCGCCCGCGTTCCGCGGGTGCCCGGCGATGTACATCTGGGTGACCAGCTCGGGCATGCCCGGCGCGATCACGCGGAAGTGGATGTGCGGGGTCCGCCCCGGGTAGGGCACCGGGCGGATGGTGCGGAAGCGGTAGACGCCGTCGGTGGCGGTGGTGAAGGTGCCGAAGCCCTGGAAGTTGCCGTCCCAGTGGGCCTCGTTGCCCGAGCGCGGGTGGTGGTAGTAGCCCTTCGCGTCGCACTGCCAGATCTCGACCCGGGCGTCGTCGACCGGCTCGCCCGCGGGGTCGACCACGCGCCCGGTCAGGTCGGTGATCTCGCCGAAGGCCGGCGCGCGCCCGTCGACGATCACCAGGTCGTTGTCGCTCTCCAGCGGCGGGCGCTGCGGGTAGAACGGGCCCAGCGTCTGCGCCGGTGTCGGCACCAGGCGCGCGAGCGCGGCGGGGCTGGCGCCCAGCGCCCAGGCCGCCGCGGAGCCCGCGAGCAGCCGCCGTCGGCGCGCGTCGATCGATCGGCCCATGTCGTCCCTCCCGGCACGGGGACCGCGCGGGTCCCCCTGGCCGCCACTGGTACGATGATAGCCAAGTCGACCGCGGGACGGGATCCTGGAAGACGCGCAGCTGACCATCGTGGGCGGCGGGCTCGCCGGCAGCGAGGCCGCCTGGCAGGCCGCCGAGCGCGGCCTGCGCGTGCGCCTGCACGAGATGCGCCCCGGGCGCTCGACCGAGGCGCACACCGGCGACCGCCTGGCCGAGCTCGTGTGCTCGAACTCGCTCGGCTCGGACGTCGTCGACCGCCCCTCGGGCCTGCTCAAGGCGGAGCTGCGCCGCATGGGCTCGCTGCTGCTGGCCTGCGCCGACGCCACCGCCGTGCCGGCCGGCTCCGCGCTCGCGGTCGACCGCGACGCGTTCGCCGAGCGCGTCACCGAGCGCCTCACCGCGCACCCGAACATCGAGCTGGTGCGCGCCGAGGTCACGCGCCTGCCGCAGACGCCGGCGATGATCGCCTCGGGGCCGCTGACCTCGCCGGCGCTCTCGGATGCGCTCGCGGCGCTCTCGGGCGAGGAGCACCTGTTCTTCTTCGACGCCATCTCGCCGATCGTGTCCGCCGACTCGATCGACATGGACGTGGCCTTCCGCCAGTCGCGCTGGGACCGCGGCGACCAGGAGGCCGGCGACTACATCAACTGCCCGCTCGACCGCGACGAGTACGAGGCCTTCGTCGACGCCCTGCTCGGCGCCGAGCGCATCCCGCTCAGGAGCTTCGAGCAGGCGATCGAGTCCGGGGTGAAGGCGGGCCTGCACCGTTTCTTCGAGGGCTGCCTGCCGGTCGAGATCATCGCCGCGCGCGGGCGCGAGGCGCTCGCCTACGGGCCGCGTAGGCCGTGCGGCCTGAGCGACCCGCGCACCGGGCGGCGCCCGCACGCCTGCGTGCAGCTGCGCCAGGACGACCTCGCGGGCACGCTCTACAACCTGGTCGGCTTCCAGACCAACCTCACGTTCCCCGAGCAGCGCCGCGTCTTCGGGCTGATCCCGGGGCTGGCGCAGGCGCGCTGGGAGCGCCTCGGCCAGATGCACCGCAATACCTTCCTGTCGGCGCCGCGGCTGCTGCGCCCGACGCTGCAGTTCCGCGCCCGCGACGACCTCTTCTGCGCCGGCCAGCTCACCGGCATCGAGGGCTACGCGGGCAACGTCGCCTCCGGGCTGCTCGCGGGCTGGAACGCCGCGCGCGTGCTGCGCGGCGAGGCGCCGCTGGAGCTGCCGGCCGACACCATGCTGGGCGCGCTCTGCCACTACATCGCGCACGCCGAGGCGAAGCACTTCCAGCCGATGAAGTCGAACATGGGCCTGCTGCCGGCGCTGCCACCGCCGCAGGGCCGGCGCAGGAAGCGCGGCAAGCGCGAGCGCCAGGCGGCCCACGCCGAGCGCGCGCTGGCCTCGCTCGAGGCCTTCCTCGCCGGCGCCGACCCGCTGCCCGCGGCGGCCTGACGGGGCCGCAGACACCGTAGGCCGGCTTCGACCAGGTCGACGCCGGCGTCAGGCCGGCGCCGGGCGCCGGCCCGAAACCGGCCTACGGCCGACCCCGTTTCCTGCAGCTTCGGCGGCGCAGGCGAAGCCGCGCCTGCCGGCATCGCGCAAGGACGATGCCCTACTTCGGCGGATCCGAAATCCAGCTCCGTCTTCGGCGGTGCCGGTTCGACGTTCACGTCGACGGTCTCGGCGATCTGCGACCTGGTCGTCGCCGACGTCCTCGTCGTCCGCCGTCGGGTTGCAGGACGACCGCGTGCCGCGTCGCCTGCGGGCAGGAACCCGATCCCGTAGTCGTAATCGCCGTCCTCCGGGTCGAGGCGCGCCATGTCGTTGGCGAACGGGGCGCCTGTGCGCCGCCGAGATCACCGGCCTCCGCGCCGGGGCCCTGGTAGACGTTACGCCGCGAGGCCGTCGATGAGGGCCTCGCCGTCCGAGAAGCTCCAGCCCCTCCGGGCAGTTCTCCTGCGCATGGGCGCTCGTGATCTCGCCGAAGAGATGGCCGGCGTCGCTGTTGTCGACCAGGGCCGCGGTGGCCGGGCGCAGCGTGTAGCGGCCGTTGCCGGTCAAGGTGACCGGCTTGCGCAGCTCGAACTCGATGGTCAGGTTCGCACTTCTCCGGCGAGGACGTCGAAGCCGCTGACCAGCTTGAGGCCGGTCTGGGAACCGGCTGGGATGACGAGGTCGTGCGCTGCGGTTCGTCCTCGAGCACGATATTCGAGGCGCCGGCCGACGCCGGTGTCGGGTCGGCGGCGTCGACCGCGCGGATCCACTCATAGCGTCCGGCCGGCAGCTGGGCGTGGTCGCGGAGGGTGATGCTCTCGTCACCCTCGTAGTCCATGAGGTTGATCGTGCGCGAGGTCTCGTGGTCCCGGGATCGGCCGGATCGTCGCAGAGCAGCTCGGGGTCGCCGCAGACGAACTCGATGCGCTCGCCGTCGGCATCCAGGACGAGCCCGGTGAACACGACGTTGACCGCCACGGCGTCGTCGATCCTGGCGTGCGGAGAATTGCCAAGCGTGAGGGATCCGGTGCCCGAGCTGCTGCCGCCGCCGCGGCCCAGGCCGAGCAAGACCCGCTGCCAACGCCGCGGGGACGGTGGACCGGCGAAGCTGTTGGTTGCTACGTAATGTGTTCCTCGGTGACTGGCGTGTCTTCAAGGGATCGGTCGCTCCGAATGTGCCTCCGGTCGCGTATCCCCTCATGACTGACACCGAAACCCGGCGCGGAATGGTTCCAGGAATAGCGGCGCGGCGATCGCCCGGTGCCGCGTGCACCGGCCACGCCCATGGGCCGCGGCCAGTACAATGGCTTATGATTGCATACATGGCACGCCGACGAGACCGCGTTGGTGTTCGGGGTCGGGCCGGGCCTGGGCAGGGCGGTCGCGCGCCGCTGCGCGCGCGGCGGCATGGCCGTGGCGGTCGCCGCGCGCGACACCACGCGCCTGGAGGAGTCGCTGCCGGACCTGCGCGCGGCGGGTGCGCCGGAGGCACGCGCCTACGGTTGCGACGTCGCGGGCGAGAACTTCGTCGAGGACACGTTCCGCCACGTCGTCGAGGAGCTCGGGGTGCCGCGCCTGGTCGTGTTCAACGCCGGCTCGTTCGTGCGCAAGCCGGTCACGGAGACCGAGGCGGAGGAGTTCGAGCGCGCCTGGCGGGTGGGCTGCATGGGCGGCTTCCTGGTCGGGCGCGCGGCCGCGCGCGGACATGCTCGCCGCGCAGCCGGACGCGGACGGCAAGCGCGGCACGATCGTCTTCACGGGGGCGACGGCGAGCCTGCGCGGCGGCGCCGGCTTCCACAACCTCACCGTCGGCAAGTTCGGCCTGCGGGCGCTGGCGCAGAGCATGGCGCGCGAGCTCCAGCCCGAGGGCATCCACGTCGCCCACGTCATCATCGACGGCCAGATCCACGCCGAGCACCGCGGCGGCAGCTACAGCGAGGCCGAGCGCGGCGAGGACGCGCTGCTCGAGCCCGATGCCATCGCCGACACCTACTGGCAGCTGCATCGCCAGCACCGCAGCGCCTGGACCCACGAGCTCGACCTGCGACCCTTCTGCGAGAAGTTCTGACGGGTCGACTATGATCGGGGAGACACCGGGGTCGCACCCGGGGCGTGCCGGAGGGCGCGTCCAGTCACCCATCGAATGGAGCAACGATCATGCGTTCGAAACACATTCTCGCGGGCGCCGCCGCCCTCGGCCTCGCCGGCGCAACGGGCCCGGCGCTCGCCGCCGACGCCGCGACCTACGACTACCTCGAGGCCCGCTACACGATCCTCGGCGACGCCGATCCGTCCGGGCCGGGCGAGAGCCTGACGTCACCGGCCTCGGCCTGGAGGGGTCGCGCTCGTTCAACGACCAGATCTTCCTGCGCATCGTGTCCGACATGTACAACCTCGATGGGCCGGGCGGCGGTTCCGATGCCGCGCTCGACATGTTCTCGGTGGGCCCCGGCATCCGGGTGCCGCTGAACACCCCGGGCACGGCGACCCTCTGGGGCACGTTCAACTACGAGCGCGCCAGCGTCGGCGGTAGCGCCGCCACCGGCTTCGGCTTCGACGTCGGCCTGCGCATGCAGCTCACCGACGTCATCGAGGGTGGCTTCACCGTCAAGTCTGCCGCGACCGAGTCGGGCAATACCGACGTCGACTACGACACCTGGGAGCTCGAGGGGGCGTACTCGCTGAACCGCCAGGTGGACATCACCGCCTCGCTGCTCAACGGCGAGGTGGAGCGCGGCAATGCCACGACCGACCTCGAGAACCTCGTCCGGATCGAGCGTCCGCCTGCCCTTCTAGCGCGACCCGGCCACGGCGGCACCGCCGTGGCCGGCCCTGGCCCTCGGCCCTCAGCCCTCCAGCCCCTGGCCCTTGGCCCTGGGCCCCTGGCCTGGGCCTGGCCCTTCGGCCTGGGCCCTGGGCCCTCGCCTCGTCCTCCTCATCCTTCCACTCGCGCATCCTCGAGTAGTCGATGCGCTTCTCGAGCTCGCGGCTGCGCCGGAACAGCCGGCGCATGTAGCCCGCGAGCAGCGCCACCGCGAGCGCCAGGATCGTGATGACGACGATCAGCCCGATGTCCATGCCCACCTCGCGCGCGTGAACCCGTGCCGCCCAACGTACCACCTGGCATCCGCGCGTGCGGCCGACTCACGCCAGGACGCGCACGCCCCCGGGCGTGTCGATCTCCGCCTCGAGCCGCGGCGGCCCGTCGCCGCGCGCGTGGTGGAGCTCGAGCGCGTCGCCCAGGCCGATCGCGGCCAGCATCTCCTTGATGCGCCCGCCCGCCGGGTGCAGCGCGCGCAGGCCCACGAGGCTGCAGCCCGCATCCGGCAGCCCCGAGGCCGGATGCGCGGCGTCGCCGTGCCACTCGATCAGCGGCGGCAGCAGGCCGCCCTCGAGCAGGCGCCCGTCGGCGGGGAACGCGATGCGCCACGAGAGCGCGCCGCGGCGCATGGGCCGGATCGGGCCCGTGTCCCACGGGCAGCGCGCCACGGCGCGTTCGAGGTCGCCGCTACGCGCGACCCAGGTGAGCAGGCGCGGGCGCTGCGCCAGCGCCGCGCGCGTCGCCGCGGCGTCGAGGTCGAACCAGCGCGCCGTGGCGGGTGGCGGCGCATGGGGTCGATCGCGATCACCTCCAGGTAGGTCGACGGCCCCAGGCGCAGCAGCGCGTTGTGGGTCCCCATGTCGGGGTGGCGGCCGCCGGCGACCGGGTCCACGCCGAGCGCGTCGCCGACGTGGCGCATGCCCTCGTCGAGCCGCGCGGCGGCGACGACGAGGTGGTCGAGGGTCGCGTCGTTCACGGACCATTGCTCCGGGTCGGGTCCGCCCGATGATACGCCGCCTCGGATCCCGGGGGTGGCACTGCCTGCGGTGGGTCGCTATTGTTGCCGCACAACCACGACCAGGGCTGGGGAGCCGCCGGGCATGAAAGCCAAGCAACGCCAGCACTCCGCGGGCGCGTTCGGCGCGCTGACCAGGTACCTCCGCGAGCACGCGGACGGCCGCGACACGGAAGCACTCGAGGCGCTCGCGCGCCAGCTGTTCAACCGGGGCATCCCCGAGGAATTCTCGCGCCAGTCGTCGCAGGACCTGGCGGCGATGCTGCGCTGGGTCTACGACTTCTACCTCGAGCGCAAGCCCGGCGAGGCCAAGGTGCGCGTGCTCGAGCCCACGGTGGAGCAGGAGGGCTGGGAGCTGCCCTTCGCGCTCGTGATCGTCGCCACCGACGACAAGCCCTTCCTGGTCGATTCCGCCTCGATGGCGCTGACGGAGAACGGTGCCGCGGTGCAGCTGGTCATGCACCCGCAGGTGCTCGCCGTGCGCGACGCCCGCGGCCGCCTGCAGCAGGTCGTCGGCCGCGACCATGGCGACGCCGCCAAGGCCCGGGCCGAGTCGCTGATGCTGTTCTGGGTGGAGCGCCCGATTGGCGATCAGCAGTCGCAGGCGCTCTCGGGCGCGATCGACACGGCCCTGCAGGACGTGGACGCCGCGGTGACGGATTTCGAGGGCATGCGCGCCAGGGTCGACGAGCTGATCGCGCAATTCGATTCCGGCAAGGGTCCCGTGCCGAAGAAGGAGCGCGCCGAGGCCCGCGCCTTCCTGGAGTGGCTGCGCAACGACCATTTCACCTTCCTCGGCTACCGCGAGTACGCCGTGGGCACGATCGACGGCGCGCGCGTGCTCAAGCTGCAGCCCCAGAGCGGGCTGGGCATCCTGCGCCAGTCGCGCAAGCGTGGCCGAGCCCGCAGCGTGGACGACCTGGAGCGCCGGCTGCGCGAGTTCGCGAAGAAGCCGGTACCGTTCATCTTCACCAAGACGGACGCGCGCTCGACCGTGCACCGGCGCGGGCACATGGACTACATCGGTGTCCTGCATTACGACGACGATGGCCACATCGTCGGCGAGAGCCGCTTCATCGGGCTCTACACCTCGGGCACGTACCACCGCTCCGCCTGGGAGATCCCGTTCATCCGCGGCAAGGCCGACGCCGTGATGCGCCGCTCCGGGATCGCGCCCGACAGCCACGACGGCAAGGCCCTGACGCACATTCTCGAGAGCCTGCCGCGCGACGAGCTCTTCCAGAGCACGGTCGACGAGCTCTATGCGACCTCGATGGGCGTGCTCGAGCTCGAGGAGCGCAACCGCACACGCCTGTTCGTGCGCCGTGACCACGTGGCGCAGTTCTTCTCGTGCCTGGTGTTCATCCCGCGCGAGCGTTTCAACACGGACGTGCGTCGACGCGTGCAGCAGATCCTGCGCGAGTCCCTCGGCGGCGCCCGCGAGGACTTCGCGCTCCAGTTCGGCGAGTCCGGCATGGTGCGCGTGCACTTCATCGTGCGCCCCGAGGGCGAGTGCACCGAGCGCTACGAGGTCGAGGAGATCGAGCAGCGCGTGGTCGCGGCCGTGCGTTCCTGGCACGACGAGCTGCGCGAGGTGCTGATCGAGCGCCACGGCGAGCGCGAGGGCCTCGGCCTCGCCAGGCGCTTCGAGGGCGCCGTATCGGCGTCGTACCGCGACGAGGTCAGCCCGCACGACGCGGCCTACGACGTCGCCCGCATCGAGGCCCTGGCCGGGCCCGACGACATCGCCATGAGCCTCTACCGGCCCAGCGATGCCGACGCGGAGGTCGTGCGCTTCAAGGTATACAAGCACGACCACACGATCCCGCTGTCCGACGCGATGCCCATGCTCGAGCGCATGGGGCTGCGCACGCTCAGCGAGTGGGGCCCGTACGAGGTGCGGATGCCCAACGGCGAGCGCATCTGGATCCAGGATCTCGACCTGGTGCCGATCGTCGCCGCCGACCTCGACGTCGCCGACGCAGGCGTCAACTTCCAGGAGGCGTTCGCGAAGATCTGGCGCGGGCACGCGGAGTCCGACGGCTTCAACCGCCTGATCCTCGGCGCGCGCATGACCTGGCGCCAGGCGGCGCTGCTGCGCGCCTACTGCAAGTACCTGCTGCAGACCGGTGTGCCGTTCTCGCAGGCCTACATGGAGGACACCTTCGGCCGCCACCCGCTGATCGCGCGACTGCTCGTCGAGCTGTTCGAGGCACGGCTCGAGCCCGCGCGCGACGAGCAGGACAAGAGCGCCCGCGCGGAGGCGGCGAAGGCGCTCAAGGCCACCTTCGGCGCCCTCGCGAAGGCCGACAGCGCGCTCGCGCAGACCGAGGAGGAGGCGATCGGCGAGCTCGTGGCGGCGCGGCGCAGGAAGGACCGCGGCGAGCACGAGCGCTCCTGCCGCGAGACGCTCGAGGTGCTGCTCGACGAGGTCGCGAGCCTGGACGAGGACCGCATCCTGCGCGCGTTCGCGGAATGCATCGGCGCGACCATCCGCACCAACTACTTCCAGCCGGCGCCCGACGGTGGCTGGAAGGACTACGTGTCGTTCAAGTTCGACTCGGCCAACGTGCCGGACCTGCCGAAGCCGCGCCCGTTCCGCGAGGTCTTCGTGTACTCGCCGCGGGTCGAGGGCGTGCACCTGCGCGGCGGCACGGTCGCGCGCGGCGGCCTGCGCTGGTCCGACCGGCGCGAGGACTTCCGCACCGAGATCCTCGGGCTGATGAAGGCGCAGAGCGTCAAGAACACGCTGATCGTGCCCGTCGGCGCCAAGGGCGGGTTCGTGCCGAAGCAGCTGCCAGTCGGCAGGCGACCGCGAGGCCATGCAGGCGCGAGGGCGTGGAGTGCTACCGGATCTTCATCCGCGGGCTGCTCGACATCACCGACAACCTGGCCCAGGGGGAGGTCGTGCACGCCGGCCGCACGTGCGTGCGCCACGACGGCGACGACCCCTACCTGGTGGTCGCCGCCGACAAGGGCACGGCCACCTTCTCCGACATCGCCAACGAGCTGTCGCCGCGAATACGGCTTCTGGCTCGGCGATGCCTTCGCCTCCGGCGGCTCGAACGGCTACGACCACAAGGGCATGGGCATCACCGCCAAGGGCGCCTGGGAGTCGGTCAAGCGCCACTTCCGCGAGCTCGGCATCGACTGCCAGAAGCAGGAGCACACGGCCGTCGGCGTCGGCGACATGGCCGGCGACGTGTTCGGCAACGGCATGCTGCTGTCGAAGAAGACGCGCCTGGTCGCGGCCTTCAATCACCTGCACATCTTCATCGATCCGGACCCGGATACCGACGTCGCCTACAAGGAGCGCCAGCGCCTGTTCAGGCAGGGTCGCTCGGCTGGAGCGACGTACGACACCAGACAGATCTCCGAAGGGCGGCGGCGTGTTCTGCGGCGCGCAGCGTCAAGACGCATCAAGCTGCCCGAAGCGGCACGCGAGCGCGCTCGGGCATCGAGGCCGAGCGAGCTCCCGCCCTACCAGATCGTCGCACGCGATCGTGCGCGCCCAGGTGGATCTGCTCTGGCTCGGCGGCATCGGCACCTACCTCAAGGCCAGCTGGGAGAGCGAGGAGGACGTCGGCGACCGCGCCAACCGCCTGGTGCGCGCCAACGGCGACGAGATGCGCTGCCGCGTGGTCGGCGAGGGCGCGAACCTCGGCTGCACCCAGGACGGGCGCGTCGAGTTCGCGCTCAACGGCGGCTACATCAATACCGATTTCATCGACAACTCCGCCGGCGTCGACTGCTCCGACCACGAGGTCAACATCAAGATCCTGCTCAACGCGGCCGTCGACGCGGGCAAGCTCAACCAGGCGGATCGCAGCAAGCAGCTCGCGGCCATGACCGACGAGGTCGGCCAGCTCGTGCTGCGCAACAACTACCTGCAGACGCAGGCGCTGTCGATGATGTCGGCGTTCGCGGTCGCGCGCATCGGCTCCATGGGCCACTTCATCTCCTGGCTGGAGAACCGCGGCGTCCTCGATCGCCAGCTCGAGCACCTGCCCAACCAGGAGGAGCTCGACGATCGCCGTGCCCAGGAGCTCGGGCTCACGCGTCCCGAGCTCTCCGTGCTGCTGTCCTACGCCAAGATCAAGCTCTACCCCGAGCTGCTGGCCTCCGACGTCCCCGAGGACCCCTACCTCGCGCGCGAGCTGGTGCAGTACTTCCCGACGCCGCTGCGCGAGACGTACTACGGGTACATGAACCAGCACCGCGTCTGGCGCGAGATCATCGCCACCCAGGTCACCAACGCCGTGATCAACCGCATGGGCGCGACCTTCGTCATGCGCATGCAGGAGGACACCAGCGCCAGCTCGCCGGAGGTCGCGCGCGCGTTCACGATCGCGCGCGAGGTGTTCGACGCGCCGAGCCGCTGGGAGGAGATCGAGGGCCTCGACAACAAGGTCGGCAGCGACGTGCAGACCGACCTGCTGCTGCGCCTGTGGGAGCTGCTGCGCCACGCCACGCGCTGGCTGCTGAACCGCCCCGGGCATACGCTCGACATCGCCGAGCAGGTCGAGGCCTACCGCCCCGGCGTGCAGGCGCTGATCGCGCACCTCCAGCAGTCGCGGGTGACGACCTGGCGCGGCGACATGGACCAGCTGGCGGACGAGCTCGCCGGGCGCGGCGTGCCGAAGGGGCTCGCCGCCCATATCGCCGTGATCGACGCGCTCTACCCGGCGCTCGACATCGTCGACATCGCCAACGAGCAGAACCGCAAGGTCGAGAAGGTCGGCTGGATCTACGCGCGCCTGGGCGAGCACTTCGGCCTCAAGTGGATGCGCAGCCAGCTCGAGAGCCTGCCGGTCGACGGCATGTGGCACGCCAACGCCCGCGGCTCGCTGCGCGACCAGCTCTACGAGCAGCACCGGGCGCTGACGGTGCGGGTCATCCAGTCGAAGCCGAAGATGGACGCCGACGAGGCGGTCGACGCCTGGCTCGCCGACAACGACATGGACTGCACCCGCGTGCACGCCATGATGACCGACATGCAGCGCCTCGCGCGCCTCGACTACGCCACCGCGATCGTCGCCCTGCGCGCGCTCGAGCAGCTCAACATCGAGACCCGCGCGGCCCCCGCCACCGCGACGGCGTAGCCGCGTTCCCGCGCAGGCGCGTTCCCGCGCAGGCGCGTTTCCGCGTAGGCGCGTTCCCGCGCAGGCGCGTTTCCGCGTAGGCGCGTTTCCGCCGAAGGCGGACGCGCGCGAGTTGCGGACGCGCGCACTGCGGACGCGCTGTCCGGCGGCCGGAGGCCGCTCGCACGGCGGCAGACGAATCGCACCGGCCACGCGTCCCCCCGGGCTACGCGCGCGACGGCGCCGCGACGTCATCGCGAGGCGCCGCAGGCGCGCGTGGCGATCCAGGCGCGACGGACCGCGCGGGGCACAGCGCGCGTTCTGCATTGACCACGTCGCTCTTCGCCGCGCCTCGCGCCACGCCTGAACGCCTCCGGCGATGCCGCCGTGGCGTCGGCCAACGCCTGTAGGAGGCGGGCCTCCGGCCGCGAACAGGGCCATGGCGCGACCGCCCGCGCGCGCGGCGCGCCCGCCTGCCACCGCGTGGCCCGGGCCTCGAACGCCGCGGCCGCAGGCCGGCACCGGCCCGTCGCCGGGCGACCGAGTGCCCCGCCGGGACCCCGAATCGCCTCTGGCCGCCGCGCCGGGGCGCGCCCGATCCGGCCACGGTGGCATCCGCCGCCAGCGGGGTCGGTATATTCGCGCCCGGCGGCCTCGCTCATGGACGGCCCAATGACAACGACGAACAGCCCCGGAGCCGGCAGCGCGGTGTGCGCGCCCCGGCCCGCAGCCCCCGATCACGGCCCCGACGCAGGGCCATCCCCCCGTAGCGCCACGCCACGTCGGCGGCGGCCTCGCCTCCGCGCGGCCGTTCTCGCGCTCGCCGCGCTGCTCGCGCTGGCGCCGGCGGCCTGGGCCCAGGTCGACGTCGACCGCCTCGCCGAGCTGGTCGAGGCCGGCGAGTACGAGGCCGCCTACGAGCTCGCCCACGAGCACGTCGGCGACATGGCCGGCAACGTCCGCTTCGACTTCTACTACGGCATCGCCGCGGTCGACAGCGGCCACCTCGGCGAGGGCGTGTTCGCGCTCGAGCGCGTGCTCATCGCGCAGCCCGGCGCCGACCGCGCCCGCCTCGAGCTCGCCCGCGCCTACTTCCTGCGCGGCGACGACCGCCGCGCGCGGCGCGAGTTCGAGGCGGTCGAGGCGCACGACCCGCCCGCCCCGGTCCAGGCGCAGATCGAGCGCTACCAGCTCGCGATGCAGAAGCGCGCCGGGCGCTACGAGACGACCGTCACGGGCTACCTCGAGTCCGGCATCGGCTTCACGTCTCGAACGTCAACAGCGGCGCCAGCGGACGCCGAGTCGGTGGACATCCTCGGTGGGTGGCGGGAGTCCGGCCTCGGCGAGCGGCAGCCAGGAGAAGTCGGACTCCTTCGGCCGGCTCGAGGGCCGGGTGCGCGCGAACTACCCGGTCAATCCAGGGCGTCAACCTGACTCGGCAGAGGTGGGCGCGCGCGGCCGCTTTCCACGCGGAGGACAGACCAGGTCGGTCACGAGGCGACCTGGACGCCCGTTTCGGCGCCGCGCCGCGGCGGCCCGGAGTGGCAGCAGGCTGCGCGGCTACGCTGGATCTGGGCCGATCTCCACGTCGACGGCGAGAGCTCATCGCTGACCTCGTCGGGCGCCAGCGGCGACCTACCAGCGCAAGCTCGTCCGAGCGTACAACGGTCGCAACCGGCTCGGCTCGAGCTCGCCGATCAGCTGGGCCTACGAACCGAAGACCGCCTCGGCGCTGGACTCGAGCGATCTGAGGTGCTCGGCGCTGGCATGACGCACACGCTCGCGAGCAAGCGGCGGCCAACGCTCTCGGGGCAGGTCTACGTCGGCGGCCAGCAGGCCGACAGCGACAGCACGCAGGCCCAGGCCGATGCCGAGCGCGACCTGGTGGGTCTGCAAGGGCGGGCATGGCGTATGCGCCTGGCGCCGGAGCGGACGCTTCGACGGCGGCGCCGAGAAGTCCGCGCGCGAAGCGAGTACGCGGAGGCCGGCCACGCTGTTCCCGGACGAGGCAGCGAGACGAGACCTACGACCGCCTCGAGCTCGCCCTCGACTGGCGCCCGCGGGCGCGCTGGACCATCGGTCCGCAGCTGCGCTACACCAGCAACGACTCGAACATCAGCCTCTACGAGTACGACCGCACCGAGATCCAGGTGCGCGCCCGCTACGACTTCTACTGACGGGCATGCGCCGCGCCCGCACGGGCGGGTGGCGACCCCGGGGGACGAACACGATGAGCCGCCACGGACAGCCTCTCGACACACGCACGCCCACGCTGGCGCTGCTGGCGCTGCTCGGCCTGGCGCTGGCACTGCCGGCGACGGCGCTCGCGGCGGAGCCGGTCGGGCGCATCATCGCCCGCTCCGGCGGCGTCAGCGCCATCGACGAGGCCGGCGACCGGCGCCGCCTCGATCGCCGCGACCGGGCTCACGCCGGCGACACCGTCCGCACCCGGCCGCGCGGGCAGCGCCCGGATCCGCTTCGTCGACTCGGCATGGTCGACCTCGAGCCGCGCACCCGCTTCGGCGTCGAGGAGTACAGCCAGGAGGAGGACAGCGGCAGCGCCGTGATGAACTTCCTCGCCGGCGCGCTGCGCGCCGTGACCGGCGCGATCGGCGAGCGCGAGGACGACGAGTACCGCATGAACACGCCGACGGCGACCATCGGGGTGCGCGGCACCGCCTACGCCCTGCGCTACTGCGACGCCACCTGCGCCGGGGAGACCGACGGCCAGCCCGGCCTCTACGGGCGCGTCGAGGACGACTTCATCGTGGTCGACACCCCAGGCCGGCACGACCGCGGTCAGGGCGAGTTGTTCCACGTCCCCGAGGGCGGCCCGCCCGAGGGCATCGTCGCGCCGCCCGACGGCATCCTCGACGGCGGTGACGATGGCGATGGCCAGGACACGGGCGATCTGCCCGACGTCGGCATCCGGCCCGGGGACGAGGAGGATGACGAGCGCTTCCCGGCCGACCCAGGGCAGGAAGTGCTCGGTCCGGACTACCGGATCGCCGAAGATGCACAGACCGTAGGACCGTTGATGTTCGCGGGCAAGTTCGCCGGTGGCAGTTCGACGGCCAGCCCCTGTCGAGGTACGTTCCTCGAGTCGGGCGGCATGAGGTCGGCGGTGCCGGTGACCGGCGCCGATTTCCCCGAACAGCGGCTTCCTCTCGACCAGCGACATGACGCTGGTTCCGATATTACGACGGTGACCAACATCAATGAGACCGAGGCGCTGTTCGATGTCGCGTGGGGGCGCTGGAGTGGCGATCCGGTGGTCGACGGAGAAGAGCGACGGAGACGGGCTTGGCGGGTTCGTGTTCGCGTACACCGATCCCGTGGACGTTGCATCCAGCGCGTGTTGGCCGGCAAATTGAATCAATTTGCCACGTATTTTAACGGGTACTTGGGCCGGTCCAGAGCAATGGGTGACATCTCGATGTGGCCGATCTGGATCTCACGCCTTCGACTTTGACGCGAACTTGGTCACGATGGACAACTTCCTGATAACCTCAATTGCAGACGGAGGCTCCGTCGACTTGTCAGCCAACGCCGCTGGCGGAACGATAGACGACGCGACGAGCAGCTTGCAGCTCGACACCTACGGTGGTCCTGATGGCCAGTCGTGGGACAGCAGTTCCGGGGCAAGTTCGTTGGCAGCAACGAGAAGGCATTGATCATCCGTTTCGACGTTCAGGACACGATAGGCGGGGATACGATCGCCGGTATCCAGATCCTGCAGGAGCGTCCGCCCGGCTGACGCACCATTGCTGGTCGGCCCGCTCGCCGCCGCCCATGGGCTGGCGAATTCAGCCATGCGTTCCAGTAGATCGGTACGGACTTTCTGCACCACGTATTCTGGGGCGCTGACGTCACCGTGCGGTGCCCTCTCTGCTGAGCGGTCGATGGCCAGCGAGGTGCCGGCCCCGCGCCGCATGCGCGGCGGCACACACAGTGCATGCCCGGCTCCGACTGCCCCTCCGGCACCATTCCGGGCCGGCTCGCCCCCCGGAGCATGCCTCCGCGATCGCCGCGACTACTGGCAATCCCCGCAGGATGGTCTAGACTTTTCTGCTAACGGCTCGATCGTCGTGCGGGCCGGCTCCCGGCCCGTCCCTCCCCCGGGCCGGGGCGCGGGCGCCTTCGGCGGCATCGCTGGGCGGCGATCGCAGCGCGACCGGATCAGCGACAAGACGAAGGGGCAGGGCATGGGACGCTCTGGAGGTACGACGCTTTCGCCGCGGCCGCCCGGTGCCGCCGCGCGGAGGTCGCGGCTCGGGGCTGCGGGGGCGGTCCCGCGGGCACCGATCCCGCCGCTGGCGGCGCTGCTGGCGGCCTGCCTCGCCATGTGGTGGCCATCCAGCCTGCTGGCGGCGCACGATCCGGACCGCCTGGCGGAGCTGCTCGATCAGGGCCGTTTCGAGGCGGCCTGGCAGCTCGCCAATGAGAACCTGGCCGAGCACGGCGGCGAGCCCGGCTTCGACTTCTATTACGGCCTGGCCGCGATCGAGACCGGCCGCATCGCCGAGGCCGTGTTCGCCCTCGAGCGCGCGCTGATCGCAAATCCCCGGCTTCGCACGGCCCGCCTCGAGCTCGCGCGCGCGCTGTTCCTGCAGCAGGACGACCTGCGGGCCCGCCGGCAGTTCGAGATCGTGCTCGCGCACCAGCCGCCGCCGACCGTCGTGAGCGCGGTCGAGCGCTACCTCGCCGCGATGGATCGCCGCGCCGACCGCTACCGCACCACGGTGACGGGCTGGCTCGAGACCGAGCTCGGGTACGACGACAACGTCAATCGCGCCCCGGACGTCGACTCCGTGGACCTCGCTTTCGGCACGCTGCTGCTCGACGAGAGCCAGCAGGGGCTCGAGTCCGCGTTCCTGCGCGTGGCAGGTGACGTGCAGGTCAGCCGGCCATTGCGTCCCGGGCTCAACGCGATCGCGGGCGTCGGCGGCGAGGTCCGCAGCCTGGCCGACGAATCCGAGTTCGACACCCGCCTCGGTCGTGGGCGGGCCGGCCTGCATCACCCGCGGCGCGCACCAGCTCTCCGGCTTCCTCGAGGCCTACAGCTTCTACGTCGACGGCGAGGCCTACCAGGACGGGATCGGCCTACCGGATCGTGGGTCCACCGAGGCGAGCGAGCGCGGCCATCCTGGCGAACGCCCCGCTGACGCAGCTGAGCTACGACACGCAGGAGGTTGACTCGACCTCCGCGTCGTCGGCGGCGGTGCGCACCATGGAGCATGGAACACCATCACGCGCGTCTCGCTGCTGCTGGGCGAGGAGGATCCCGACGACGACAGCGCCCGGGCCCGCGGCCTGGCCAGCCGCGACATCCGCGGCCTGCAGCTGTGGCTCAGCGCCAACCCCGCCGGCTGGTCCCTGCAGGCGTCGCTGCTGTACCGCAACAGCGGTGCGGACCAACGTGTTCGTCTCCGAGGCCCGCAACAAGGACTTGCTGCACCTCGACGTCGCCCTCGACTGGCATCCCGACGCCCACTGGCGCGTCGGCGGCACGTGCGATACTTCAACAAGCGCTCCAACGTCGACCCCTCTACGACTACGACGTGCATGGTCGGGCGTCCGCGCCCGCTACACGTTCTTCGGGACGAGTGCCATGAAGCAAGTCTTGCCGAGCCGACGCACCCCGCTGGCCGTGGCCGTGGGCACGGCCCTCTCGCTGGCGGCCACCCAGGCACTCGCGGCAGAACAGGCGGGCCGGGTGCTCGCCGCGAGCGGCAGCGTCGTCGCCTCCGCACCGAGGTCGAGCGCGCAGCCTGACCCGCGGCTCGCCGGGTCTATGCCGAGTGCGTCAAGACGATCCGCGGACGCATCCAGATCCGGTTCGTGGACGGCGCGCTGGTGCTGTTCCCGACCGAACACGCGCTTCCAGGTCGAGCGCTACGAGTACCGCGAGGCGGAGCCCGAGGAGCCCGAGGACGAGGGCGGCGGGAGCGTGCTGATGCGCCTGTTCCAGGGTGCGATGCGCACCATCACGGGCGCGATCGACACGGGCCGCAATGACGACTACAGCGTCGAGACGCCGGTGGCAACGATCGGGCTGCGCGGCACCCAGTACGATCTCCAGTACTGCGAGGCAGGTGACTGCCCCGGGGCCGAGCAGGGCCTCGGCTAGGTGTCCAACGGAGCCCTGCACGTCGGCAACGACGGCGGCGACAGCATCTTCGGCAACGGCCGGTTCGTCCGCGTGGGCGCCCGCGACGATGCGCCGCAGTCGATCCTGCAGCCGCCGGGCGGGGTCCTTCGCGACGCCGCGCCCGACCAGGGCGGTGACGACGGCGGTGTCGGCGGCCCGGGCGCGGAGGGGACGCTCCTCTCCGGTCCGCCCGAGGGCACGCTCGTGTCCGGCGAGGGCGCCTCCGAGCCGCCGAACCTGCAAGATCCGAACGACGACACCGGCGCCGATGCAACGGCGGGCATCACTGCTGCCGTGGCCGCGAGCCTCATCGGCGGGGGATCAGCGAGGGTGGTGTCTGCAATTCCCGGTCAACTGCACCGCGCAGCTCAACAAGAACGGCAATCTCGTGCTGCTTCAACGCGGACTTCACCTCGGTCGAGGTGGGCAGCGGCGCGACCCTGGGTGACGACGACGGTACGGTGCCCGCGCTGGACGCCAGTTTCGGCAGCTGGACGGATGTCGCCGGTGCCGGGGATTTTCTTTGGGCATACAGCGAGAATCCCACGAGCGCGGTCGAGCTGTCGGCGGCCTTCAGTGGCTCCGGCACCCTCGGTTTCGACACACCGGTGCGCGCCCGTCATGGGAGATATCAACGGGAACATCTGGAACATCAACATCCTCTCGGTCGATGTCGAGGACTTCGACAATGGGTCGGCGCCGTGGGTGCATTCGGCGTCCAACTCGATCTGAGCGGTGAAGAAAACCTGAATCTCCAAATCTTGAACTCTGCCGATCGATCCCAGAGCAGGCGTACTCGGCTTCGAGGTCGGCCTGGCGGACCGGCGCCGAGGACGACGGGTTGGCTGCGCGGACTCTTCAGGCCGGCGATACGCCGAGGGCTCCTGATCGAGTTCGAAGCGTTCAGTGACTATTCGGCGACATCAAGCCCATCCGAGGCATGCAGATCTCCGAGCAGGGCAACTGACGTAGCCCGTTATTCGCTCGGCCCCCGAGGTAGCCCGGTGGACCGGCAACCCGCACTGCAGTGGAGCCGCTTCCGCTATTGCGCACCGCATGACCTCGATCGCCGTCATCGCGCATCGCTCGATCCTGGATCACCGAAGCGGGGCCGCAATCGAGCTCCGCAGCCTGCTGGAAGTCCTCGCCGGCGCCGGGCACCGCTGCTGGAGCCTCACGTGCAGCCTGTTCCATGGCCAGCAGGAGTCCCTGGAGCGTGCGCCGGTCCGGACGTGGAACGAGCGAGCATCGAAGCCATGATCCGGATGCAGCGCGACGGGGTGCAGCACCTGCTGTACCGGACATCCACGACGATCCCCAACGCCCTGCCGAGAGGATGAAGAAGATCCGTTCGTGCGGCTGGTGCAGGAGCATGTCCAAGACGAGAATCCGGATCTCGTCATCGGATTCGGCACCGGCGGTTATCGCCAGGGCGCTGCGCGACAGGCTTCGCGGGCCCGCTGCGTGCCGCGCATGGCGTACTACTTCAACAACGAGTTTGCTGATACAGGCGCCGTGTCGGACGTGTTCGACGCAGTCCTCGTTCCGTCCGACTACATGGGCCAGTACCTGCGCGAGAGCGCGCATGTCGACGCACATGTGCTGCTGACGATCCGCCAGGCGAATTTCGTGGCGCCGGATGGGCGCATGGACACCGAGCACGCGGGCGAATCGGCTCGAGGGGTTCGTGACGTACATCAACCCTGCACCGGAGAAAGGGGTGCTTTGCTCTACGCCTTGTCGATCTTGCGGCCAGAAAGCCCCCGAGCTGACGTTCCTCGCGGTCGAATCCCGTTACACGCGCTCACAATGGGCTGCACGGGGTTTATCTGCGCGGATGGCGAACGTGTGGTGGCTGCCTGACCAGGACGACCTGCGCCGCGTCTACGCCCGCACGATGGCGTTGATCGTGCACGTCGTTCTGGCGCGAGGCGGCCGGGCGCGTGATCGTGGAGGCCCAGCTCGGGGCATCCCGGCGCCCGCCGCGAACCACCGCGGGGATGCCCGAGCAGCTGAACGGCGGCGGCTTCGCGATCGACGTACCGCCACGATGCCGCGAGCAGTACGGGCGGGTGCCGACGGCCGACGAGGTTCGCCCGTGGCTCGAGACCCTGCAGCGTCTGGTGGA
>JAXHMQ010000008.1:0-95405 GCA_034521365.1 Halofilum sp. (in: g-proteobacteria)
ATCGCTTCGTCAGTCGCTCGGTTCAGCCAGTCAAGGTCCGGCGCAGTATCGGCCGAACCTACCCGGGGAGCGCCTACGTGGTTGTGGTAGCCGCGGTGGAGGATGCCGGCGAAACGCCTGAGCCAATCGTGTTGACAGCAGGTCGGCCACGCTGAGGAGTGAACTGACCGAAAGAACCCCTTCCATATGCTCGGTGCAAGCTTGTAAAGCTCTGTGTGGCGTATGGAGCAGGCGCCCGGCGTCCAGAGGTTCGCGTCCATCCACAAACATCGATCCGACCAACAGGCGGTCAGTCAACCAGTCACACACCAAATGATCATGACTTTGATGAGGTGGAAGGTATCCGGCAAGTCCAAAAAGGAAACCGGATCGGTGCGACATTTCGCGCGACTGCTGCACTGCCGTCAGGCGCGCGTCGAGCGAAGACTGGAGATCGTCTTTGAGCCGTTCCGCGAGCCAGCCGCCAGAGTGCCACAGCTCTTCGCGGACAAAACCCCGCTTTGCCCACATGGCCGCGCTCCACAGCTGCAGAGGGGCCGGAACGGGTTTAAAGTGAAATGCAAGAGCAGCACAAACGGTCGAGCGCCGCGAGCGTGAAGCATAGAGGGCCTGAGATAAGCTCATCTGCCGACAATCGGTCGTTGGCGCTGCGGAAGAGCGCGGAGGGATGAGCCGCCAGCGGACGCAGGCCGCCTTTGCTGCTTGCAGTTGCTCCCGCACCCTGTCAGAAAGCCGATCGTCCACAGGATGGGCGTAGGGTCGGGGAAGGCGATCCCAATGGCCGCGTGCAGCTTGGAAGAGCCTTTAGCGCGCCAGCGAACGTTCTTCGTGAAGCTGCCAGGTGCGTATTTCATCGTCCAGCCAGGGTGCCTTCGTGGTGTACTCGATTGTCGGCGTTTCCTCACTGCAGTTGGCTATGAAGCGCTCACCATCACCATGCAGGAACGAGCGTCAACATCGACCTCTACACTGCCTCCACACTACCATAACGCCGCGACCTATTGATTTCTGTTGGGCCCGGCCGCAAGGAACCGGCGACGAAGAAGACCCACGAGGCCTCGATTAGTAGCTACATATCACAACGAGGTCCGCATCAGGCGCCATATGAGGAATTGTGGAAATGCCTGGGAGCCGGCCAACACCCGATGGGTGGCAACACCGTCCCAGGAAAACGGATGGCGGGCACCAATCGCGTTGCAGAGTTCGGCGAGGACTCCCGGTTAGTGGCGACCAGGATGATGCTCGCATTGAGCACGTTCTGCACGCCCTGCAAGGACGCGGGTCTGCGCCTTATCGTGCGGCCTCATGGGCAGATGGAACGACCTCGCCGTGACTGACGAAAGGAACCAGTACCTCGACAAAATCGTCGCGAAAGATTCGGAATGCCGGAAATCATGAAAGCGATCGGGTCAATACCTCAGGAGTCTTGAAACCACGGCGGCCAGTAGCACCATAGCCGTGGTGGTGGTGTTGGTGAGCGTGGGCCAGTATCCGGTGCTGCAGTCATTTACGACCGGCTGGTAGGTTCCTCAACTGATCCCATCGGGCACTGGCGTCATGATGCCTCCACAAGTAGTAGGCGGTCGATCCGCAGAGTCGGATCGTCGCGCAACCCGCCGCAACGGCATATGCGCCAAAACCGTGGGCGATCACGCACAGCTGAGCGGATGGGTGCTGATCGGCGCATCGTGCGAGTTTACGAAGTAGATCTCAGCCGGCGGGCTATGGAACACGCCGGCATCGAGATCGGTAGGCATGCGAGAAGTGGAGCCGACTGGATAGGTGTCGATTCCATGGTTGGTTTGAAACCTAGTCCGAAGATGCTCCTGCCACGTGGCGCTAGTGCGAATGCCGTGGATCAGAACTTAGAGCACGACTTTGTCGCATGAGGTTGTGGAACTGGAGCGCCATTGAGGAGCTTGTATAGTCGCAAGGAGTGGCTTCATCGGCGCCGTTGGGAAGAGAGCGTAGTCTGCCGAGGAGGTAGCCGCCGCGGTCTTCGTCGGGTACGTGTTGCAGCTCATCCTCAAGCTGCGCGGCAAATTCATGAATGTCGGCAGTCGAGGCGTCAGGCCTGGATTTAAGTTCGGACCAAGGCGAAAGGCTTGGGTCAGCTTCGATATCCGCGAGGAATACGGCGCCACCAGCAGAGCATCGGGATCAGAGATGGAACCGAGCCCGTCGATTCCGCCTGCGCTGTGGCTGGATTCAACACGTATGATTTCCTGGAGGACGCCTTGGTCGACGAGTATCTGCAAGACGCGAGAACGCGATGTCAGACGAAGGCGACGCCTGATCGTAGAGCCTTTGCAGGGGGAACTCGCTCTTGCCAGGCTCCCCATTAAGTAGAAGCTCGCGGAGCCGGGCTATTAGTCCCGGCTCACGCGGGAACCTTTCGTTAATTGCAAGAAGCTCGAGAGGACATGTTCGTAGTCCATGCGCGAACATTGGGCAGGTATTGCGAATTCATTGATTTCGCCGGCCAATCGCACATGCATGTCGCGTGACAGTTCATTGGGTTCTCCGAAACCATATGTTTGATCCGGAAAGAAGTAGCCTCCATCCTTGTAAAGCGTTTCGACACTATCAAGCGCCGCGATCCTCATACAAGTTGGAGTCCTTGGCGCCGGTAGCGGCGGTGACAACGGTCCCGAGTTCGTTACGAAGTTGCGAATCGTGAAACGATTCGGTCGCGCAGTGAGTCGCGTCAAACCAAAGCGCCACCCTTCGCGGTGGAGAGATATTTCTGTAAAGCTCTCTAATGGAGGAGTGGCTCGACCAGAGTCAGCAATTTGGTGGCGTCCTCCTACATAGTGACTAGAGTTGCGATGAGTCGACGCGGACTTCAAGAAGTCTGGGAGCTGGTGCACGAGCACGCTTGACGGTGGTCCCGAGCACTCGGATATTGACGTATGATTTTGGAAACCGTCGGCCTCGCTAGTGAGTGTCGGTCTCCGATCTCGTGCGTTGGCCGATCAGCTTGAAATTAGAGCGGCCTCGCTGGGCCGGTCCCGTTCGATTCGGAGATCGGCGACGGCTCAGCTGGTTCTGGCTCGTCTAGAAGGAGATCAGCTCCAGCGGACCGAAGTCGCTATCACCAGCGAGCGCGCCGATATGCTCCTCGTCGACAGCGGCAGCGCAGCGTCTGGACGCCTTGTAGGAAGACATGCTGGCAGCCGAACTCCTCGGCGTCGCGTAGGAGCGTCATTAAATCGGCGACGCTAGAGCTTTGCCTCCTGGATATAGGGCGAATCTGTTCCGCGTCGAGCGTGCCAGCTGCCGGCGGAGCGCGGGAGATCGTGCTGCTTCAGGAATTCGCGTGCGACCTGAAGGTTGCTGTTCTCCTGAGGACAGTAACTATGCGATCTGATTGTTCGCGTCGTACCGGTCATCACAACCCATCCATGCGCCTGTCGCCCGGCATGAGGTCGAGGGCCGTCCAGAGTGCCCCGACACGCACAAAGAACACGCGACGCACGTTGGCCGAACCGAGCCGCACCGGGAAGCCCAGACGTCACACAGCGTCTACACAGCGGGTTGGGACGGATGCCGCGTGGAGAACTCGTTGTTTTGTGGTGGGCCGTGCAGGATTCGAACTGCGACAGATGCATCAAAGTCCGTGCTCTACAAGCTGAGCTAACGGCCCGGGAGGGCCGGAACCGGACCGGCGGCGGCGCGGGTTTCCCAGCCCGCCGGGCGGGGACGGGCGCGCGGCCCGTCCCGGTGGGGCAGCGGGTTACTGCGGCTCGTCCGATCCGGCCTCGGGCCGGCGGGCTCCGCCGCGGCCGCCGGGCCCGTGGACTCGTCGCCGAAGACCTCGCGGTTGGCGTGGTAGACCGCGCCGGCGATCACGGGGATCAGGATCAGGAAGCCCAGGCCGAGCGGAATCGCCGCGATGATCGACAGGATGATGTAGACGATCGCGAACACGATGTAGGCGCCGATGTTGGCGAGCGTGGCCTGGAAGCTCTCCTTGAGCGCCTGGCCGGGCGCCGCGGCGCCGAACATGACCCGCGGGACCGAGAACAGCAAGCAGGGCGCCCACGATCAGCCCGATCAGGATCGAGCCCGCCGAAGGCGACCACGCCGCCGCCGGCCATGATGCCCATGCCCATGCCCATTCCGGCGCCCTGGGAGCCGGTGGGCGGTGGCCGCGCCGATGGCGCCGCCGATGACCAGGGCCATGATCAGGCCCATCACGATGGCCGCGCCCAGCGGCACGAGCCCGAAGCAGCACCATGGGGCCGGCGCGCAGCCTACACGGAAGGCCTGGAAGAGATGCCCCACCTCGAGCGCGCGGCCCTGCTCGAGCTCGCGGGCGCCGTAGACCATGCCGCCGAACAGCGCCGGCGCCAGCAGCGCGGCCGCGAGCGCGCCGATGATCGGCACCAGGCTGAGCACGAAGTAGACGACGGCGAAGATCAGGGCGACCACGATCCACAGCAGGGCGCTCTTGATGAACGTGCCCCAGCCCTGCGCGATCCAGTTCCAGCCGCTGCCGGCGCTGACGGTTTGATGAGTCATCGATACCTCCCCCTCGGCCTCGCACGTCCCGGTCGCCGAGGGCGGACCGGGCGTCCCTGATGCCGCGGGCGTGCGCGGCACGGTTCCAGTCTACACCCCGATCCTAGTGCCCCGGCCGGGCCCGCGGCTAAGCGGACCCGGCTAGAGGATCGCCAGCGGCGGGTCGCCGCCGGGCGCAGGGAACAGCTCGTCGAGCTCGATCAGCTGCTCGGCGCTGAGCCGCACGTCGGCCGCGGCGCGGTTCTCCGCCAGGCGCTCGGGGTCGCTGGACTTGGGGATGGCGATGGTGTCGTCGCGCGCCAGCAGCCAGGCCAGCCCCACCTGCGCCGGGGTCAGCTCGAGGCGCCGGGCGAAATCGATGAGCGCGCGCTGGCGCAGCAGCCGGCCCTGGCCCAGCGGCGCGTAGGCCATGACCGGGATCCCGTGCGCGCGCAGCCAGGGCAGCAGCTCGGCCTCGATGCCGCGCTCGCCGAGGTGGTAGAGCAGCTGGTTGGTGGCGACCTCCTCGCCGCCGGTGACGGCCCAGAGGTCGTCCATGTCGCCGCGGTCGAGGTTGCTCACGCCCCAGCGCACGATCTTGCCGGCCTGCTCGAGATCGCGGAAGCCGGCGACGGCGTCGGCGAGGTCGGCATGGCCGCGCCAGTGCAACAGGTAGAGGTCGATGCGGTCGGTGCCGAGGCGGCGCAGGCTGCGCTCGCAGGCCGCGGCGACGCCGGCGCGTGTGGCGCTTCGCCGGAGAGCTGGCCACCAGAACAGCTCGTCGCGGCGCCCGGCGATGGCCTCGCCGCGCACCATGCGCTCGGCCTCGCCGTCGCCGTACATCTCCGGCCTGGTGCCCACCAGCGTCAGCCCCAGGTCGATGCCCGCGCGCACGGCGCGCACCTCGCGCGCGCGCTCGCTGGCGCGCTCGCCCATGTGCCAGGTGCCCTGGCCGAGCGCGGCATGCGCTCGCTGTCGGTAGCCGCACGAAGTTCGATCGCGTCTCCGTTGGTGCGTGGCGCCGATCCACCTCCACCGCCCCCGGCCGTCGGCGCAGGCCGGTGCAGGCGAAGCGGAATCGGACCGTTCCTGATTCCGCCTGCGGGTCGCCGGCTACCGGGCGCGCGGCAGGGCGAACCGCGGCGGTCGATCGTGCGCAACAACCGCATGGCCCGCGGCCCGTCAGCCGCGCGCGCCCGGTGGGCGTGTGGCGCGGCGAGCGCCGCGGCCGGGCGCAGGGACGGCCCACGTCGCCGATCCCGACCACTACGGTGCCGTCGCGGGCGCGCTCGCGCTCGCCGTGGCCCTGCGGATGGCCACCGGCCTGCGCCGCGCGCGAGACCGCGCCGCCACCGGCGCCGCGCCGGGCGACGATGCGCGCCATGCCTGTTCGTGCCAGGCGACGCGCATGACGGCGCAGCCGATCACGCGGCGCATCGTGGCCCAGGGCCAGGTCCGCCCGGAGCGCGCCGCGACGCTGCGCGCCAGATCGCGGGCCAGGTCGAGGTGCTGGTGGCCGAGCCCGGCCAGCAGGTGCTCAAGGGCCAGGTGCTCGTGCGCCTGGCGCTCGAGGACCGCGAGGCGCGCCTGGCCGAGGCCGAGGCGCTGCTGCGCCAGCGCGAGGCCGAGCACGAGGCGGCCGAGCGCCTGCGCGACAGCGGCTTCCAGGCCCGCCTGCGCCTCGACCAGGCGCGCGCTGCGGCCTCGGCGCGGGCCGCCGTCGAGCGCATCCGCCTGGAGATCTGGCACACGGAGATCACGGCCCCGTTCGATGGCGTGGTCGACGAGCGCCTGGTCGACGTGGGCGACTACGCCGGGCGCGAGCAGGCGGTCGTGCGCGTCGTCGAGCAGCGACCCGCCTGGACTGGCTGGCGCAACCTCTCGCAGCGCCGACTTCGACGCCGCGCACGGCACGGTGCGCGCGCTGCGCTGGTTCGGCGCGACCCGTGACGGTGGTCAGGGTGGCGCCGCGCGCCGAGGAGGCGAGCCGCACGTTCCGCGTCGAGGTCGAGGTCCCGAACCCCGACGGCGTGCCCGCGAACACCAGCGCCGAGATCGAGATCCCGGTCGGCGAGGTGCGCGCCCACCGCCTGTCGCCGGCGCTGCTCACGCTCGACGGCGACGGCCGCCTCGGCGTCAAGACCGTCGGCGACGACGGCCGGGTCGCGTTCGTGGCGGTGGAGATCGTGCGCTCGGATCCACAGGGCGTGTGGGTCACCGGCCTGCCCGACGAGGCGCGCGTGATCACCGTCGGCGGCGGTTTCGTCACCCCGGGCGACGACGTGAAGGCCGTCGAGGCCGGCACCGGCGGCGCGGCCGGCGCGTGAGCGGCGCCACCCCATGCGACGCCTGATCGACGCCGCCTTCCAGCGCAGCCGCACGGTGCTGCTGCTGTTCGTGTTTCTCCTGATCGCCGGCTCGGCGGCCTACCTGGACATCGCGAAGGAGGCCGCGCCGGACGTCGCGATCCCCATCCTCCACCTGTCGATCGCGCACGACAGGCATTCTCGCCGAGGACGCCGAGCGCCTGCTCGTGCGGCCGATGGAAAGCGAGCTGCGCGGCATCGAGGGGCTCAAGGAGATGCGCGCGAAGGCGCGCGAGGGGCAGGCGAGCGTCACGCTCCTGTCCCAGGCCGGGACCTCCACAGCCGACGCGGCGCTCGACGACGTGCGCGAGAAGGTCGACCTGGCACGCGCCGAGCTGCCGATGGAGACCGAGGAGCCGCGCGTGAGCGAGGTCAACGTCGCGCTGTTTCCGGTGCTGGTCCGCTGTGCTATCTGGCATCGCGCCGAGCGCCGAGCCTGCGCGCTGGCGTCGCTGCGCACCGCGCGACGGACGCTCGAGGCGCTCTCGGGGGTGCTCGAGGTCGACATCGGCGGCGACCGCGACGAGGTGCTCGGAGGTGATCGCCGATCCGGCCGGCGCTCAGGTAGACCTACCAGCGCGTCTCCGAGGAGGTCTGCTCAGCCTCGTGCAGCGCAACAACCGGCCTGCGTCGCGGCCGGCGCGCTCGAGACCGGGCCGCGGCCATGATCGCGTCAAGGTGCCGGGCGTGATCGAGAGCGTCGACGACGTCATGCGCCTGCCGGTGAAGGTCGACGGACGATGCGCGTGGTCGCCTTCGAGCGACGTCGCGCCACGGTGCGGCGCACCGTTCAAGACCCCGACCGGCTTCGCGCGCATCGACGGCGAGCCCTCGGTCGCGCTCGAGATCAAGAAGCGCGTCGGCGCCAACATCATCGAGGACGCGCGGCCGTGCGCGCGATCGTCGAGCGCGAGCGCGCCGCGCTGGCCGCAAGAGCGTCGACGGTCGCGCTATCTGCAGGACGAATCCGAGCACATCCGTACGCATGCTCGGCGACCTGCAGAACAACGTGCTCGACCGCGGTCGTCCTGGTCATGATCGTGGTGATCGTCGCGGCGCTCGGGCCGCGCGCCGGCGCTGCCTGGTCGGCGCTCGCCATCCCGGGCCGTTCCTCGCGGGCATCCTGCGTGCTCTACGCCTGGGCTGACGATGAACATCGTCGTGCTGTTCAGCCTGATCCTGGTGGTCGGCATGCTGGTCGACGGCGGCCATCGTCACCACCGAGCTCGCCGACCGCAAAATGGCCGAGGGCGCGCGCCGCGCGAGGCCTATGCGCATCGGCGGCCAAGCGCATGGCGCTGGCCGATCATCGCCTCGACCGCCACGACGCTCGCCGTGTTCCTGCCGCTGCTGTTCTGGCCGGGCATGGTCGGCGAGTTCATGAAGTACCTGCCGATCACGGTCATCGTCACGCTGCTGGCCTCGCTGGCGATGGCGCTGGTGTTCATCGCCGGCGCTCGGCGCGCGCTCATCGACCGCGCTCGCGAGGCCGGGCCCGGCGACGGCGACGCGAGCCGTGATACCGACGCTCGACGACGGCCGGCTTGCAGCGCGACTTGTCCGGATGGCTACCGGCATGCTCGTGCACCTGCTGCACAGGCCGGGGCTCGTGCTGCTTGGCGCCGCGGTCGTGCTGGTCGGCGTATATGTCGCCTACTACCATCTCGGCCGCGGCGTCGAGTTCTTTCCCGACATCGAGCCCGACTACACCCAGGTGCAGGTGCGCGCCCGCGGCGATCTCTCGATCCGCGAGCGCGACCGCGCTGCGTCGCAGCGTCGAGTGAGCGCCATCGACGGCATCGCCCAGTTCGCGACGCGTCGCACGCCGCGCTGCGACACGCGGATCGGAGCACGACTGCCGGCCGACACGATCGGGCGTGCTGCAGCTCGAGTTTCGACTGGACGGCGACGCGGCCGCCGGCCGACGACATCGCGCCGAGTGCGCGGCGCGCCGCGAGCATTGCCGGCATCGACGTCGCAGGTCGCGAGCAGGAGCATGGGCCGCCGGCGCGGCAAGCCGATCGAGCTCGCAGCTGTCGCCGCGCACCGACGGCCGGACCTGGCGCCGGCGGTCGAGCAGCGTGCCGCGACGTCATGGACGCGCATCGGCGGCTTCGTCGACGTCGAGGACACGCGCCCGCTGCCCGGCATCGAGTGGCGCCTGGTGGTCGATCGCGAGGCCGCGGCGCGCTACGGCGCCGACGTGCTGTTGCTCGGGCAGGCCGTGCGGATGCTGACCAGCGGTGTCGACCTCGGCGGCTACCGCCCGGACGATGCCGACGAGGAGGTCGACATCCGCATCCGCTTCCCCTACGACGAGCGCAGCCTCGACCAGCTCGATGCGCTGCGCGTGCCCACGCGCGCGGGGCAGATCCCGGTGACCAACTTCGTGCGCTTCGAGCCCGCGCCGAAGACCGGCACGATCCGCCGTGCGGACGGGCGCCGGGTGATGACGGTCAAGGCGGACGTGGCCCCCGGCATGCTGCCCGACGAGCAGGTGCAGCGCCTGCGCGCGGCACTGCCCGGGGCGGACCTGCCTGCGGGTGTGGGCGTGACCTTCAAGGGCGAGGACGAGGAGATGCGCGCGGCGCGCGCGTTCCTGGGCAAGGCGTTCATCGCGGCCGTGTTCCTCGATGGCTGATCATCCTGGTCACCCAGTTCAACTCGCTTCTACCAGGCGGCGATCGTGCATGTCGGCGATCGTGTTCTCGACCGCCGGCATCCTGCTCGGCCTGCTGATCACCGGGCGCCCTTTCGGGATCGGCTATGGCGGGGGTCGGCGGTGATCGCGCTGGCCGGCATCGTGGTGAACAACAACATCGTGCTGATCGACACCTTCAACCGAACTGCGCCGACGGCGACGATCGAGCTGCGAGGCGGTGCCTGCGCACCGGCAAGCAGCGCCGCTGCGCCCGGTGATCCTGACGACCGTGACCACGATCCTCGGGCTCATGCCGATGGTGCTGACGCTGACGATCGACCTCGTCGGGCGTGACCTCGCCGTGGGGGCGCCGTCGGCGCAGTGGTGGACCCAGATGTCGAGCGGCATCGCCGGCGGCCTGGCCGTCGGCACCGTGCTCACGCTGGTGCTGACGCCGTGCCTGCTGATGCTGACCGAGCGGCGGCGGGACGAGGGTGCATCGGAGGCCGCGGCCGCGGCTGCAGGCCGGGTGGAGCTCGCGTAGCCCGGCACGCAGGCCATGCCAGATCCGGCGCGCATCATCGGCGCGGCTCCACGTCTTCGCAAGCGCTCGTGCAGACGACGCTCGCGGCCGGAGGCCGCTCCTGCACCCAGTGCATACCGCGGCGGGCAAGCCAGGCCTGCAGGAGCGACCTCTGGTCGCGAATACGGGCGCGATGGGACCACCGCGACATCCGCCCGGCACCGCCTTCGCGGGCGAAGGCGGTCCGACACCCGATGGATGCCACGCGGGGTTGGTGAAGCCTGGAGCAGCGCGCCTGGCGCGCGAGCGCGGCGGCGATCGCCATCCGCCGGCGGCGCGATGCCGCGCGGGCACTCGGACCGGGCCGGTCCGGGACCGGGGTGGGTGCGTCCTAGAAGGGCATCCGCTGCAGCGTGCGCAGCACGTCGTGGCCCTGGCCGTAGCGGCGGAGGTCGGCGGCGGTGATCCGCTGCACCCGCTGCCGGTCGAGGCCGATGTCGGCGAGCGTGCGGTCGTCCAGCCCCAGCAGGGTGGCCTGCGTGCTGCGCCAGCTCCACCAGGCCTGCAGGCGCGTGCGCAGCTCGGCCACGGCCGTGCTGAGCAGGTAGCCGGCACGGGCGAGCGGCACGTGCCACCACACGGCGGTCAGGGCGTGGACGTTGCGCATCGCGCCGTCGAGCACGGCGAGGCCGTTGGACGGGGTGGGACCGCGGCGGAACGGGATGGTGGGCTGGTTGCCCGTTGTTGCTGTCATGGCACAAGTCTCCTGAATGTCGAGAACAGATGTTGAGATTTACTCATCGTCGTCGGGACCCGCGCCGATTTCGTCGTTTCGGTTGCAAGCCCCTTCTGTGTGCGCATTTGTACAGTCATTCAATAAAAAAATCAACTGAATCGAATTCGGTAACGGGTGAAAAAAACTAATAGCTAACGCAGGCGAGAATATGCGACCTTGTCCGTGTTGGCATCAGGGGCCGTCGCTGCTGCAGGTACGCAGCGGCGGCGCGCGCGCCGCGGCCGGCTGGAGACCGCGCGGCGCGAAGCTCGATCGACGCCGTATTCGCGACCAGAGGTCGCTCCTACCGGCTTCGTTCGGCTGCCGCGGCAGCCATTGCGGGCAGGAGCGGCCTTCGGCCGCGAGGGTTGTGTCCCGTCACCGCCGCGCGGCCATGGGTCCCGGCGGGCGCGTGATGCTGCCACCGATGTGGTTGCGTGGCGTCCGGTGGGCGCCGTGGCAACGTAGGCGCGTCTTCGCCCGGCGCCGCAGGGGCCGGGCCGACGCGCGTCACGCTCTCCCCCGCTGCGTCCTGGATCGCCATGGCCGGTGCATCGGCCCCGCGACGACGGGCGCTGCAGTGCACGACGCCAGCCCGGCCCGTCTGGCGACCGGAGGTCGCGCCTGCAGGGGCTGACGTGACGTCGTCGGGCGAGGCGCGGGTTCGCATTGCGCGCGTCCGCAATGCGCGCGTCCGCCTTCGGCGGAAACGCGCCTACGCGGAAACGCGCCTACCGGGAAAGGCGCCTGCGCGGGAATGCGCCTACCGGGAAAGGCGCCTGCGCGGGAATGCGTCTACCCGAGGATGGCGGCGTCGCGAAGGGACTCGAGCTCGGGCTCCTCGAGGCCGAGCACCTCGCGCAGGACGGCGTCGGTGTGCTGGCCGAGGGTGGGCGGGGCCACGGCGTCGTGGGTGGGCGTGGCCGACATCTTCAGCGGGCTGCCGACCAGCGCCACGTGGCCCGCGAGCGGGCGCGCGGCGTCGATGCGCATGCCGCGGTGGCGTACCTGCGGGTCGTCGAAGACGCGGTCGATCGTGTTGATCGGGCCGCAGGGGATGTCGGCGGCTTCCAGCGTCTCCAGCCAGTACCTCGCCGGGTGCTGCGCGAACACCGTCTGCAGGATCGGGACGAGCTCGTCGCGGTGCTCGACGCGGGCGCCGTTGGTCGCGAAGCGCTCGTCCTCGGCGACCTCGGGCGCGTCGATCACCGCGCACAGGCGCGCGAACTGGCTGTCGTTGCCGACCGCCAGGATGAAGTGCCCGTCGGCGGCCGCGAACGCCTGCGCAGGGCACCATGTTCGGTGCGCGTTGCCGAGCCGCCCCGGGCGCCTGGCCGGATACGAGGAAGTTCATCGCCTGGTTGGCGAGCGAGGCCACCTGGACGTCGAGCAGGGCGAGGTCGATGTACTGGCCCTCGCCGGTGCGCTCGCGGTGGGCGAGCGCGGCGAGCACCGCGATCACCGCGTAGAGCCCGCTCATGACGTCGGCCAGCGCGACGCCCACCTTCTGCGGCCCGCCGCCGTCGGCGTCGTCGGGCGCGCCGGTCACGCTCATGAGCCCGCCCATGCCCTGGATCAGGAAGTCGTAGCCGGGGCGCTGCGCGTACGGACCGTCCTGGCCGAAACCGGTGATCGCGCAGTGGACCAGGCCCGGGTTCTCCGCGGCCAGCGTCGCGTAGTCCAGCCCGTACCGCGCCAGGCCCCCGACCTTGAAGTTCTCGAGGACCACATCCGAGCGCGCCGCCAGGCCGCGCACCAGCCGCTGGCCCTCGGGCGTGGCGATGTCGATCGCCACCGACTTCTTGCCGCGGTTCGCCGACAGGTAGTAGGCGGACTCGCCGGTGGCGTTGCCGTCGGTATCGTGCAGCCAGGGCGGCCCCCACTGGCGGGTGTCGTCGCCGCGCCCCGGGCGCTCGATCTTGATCACGTCGGCGCCGAGGTCGGCGAGCACCTGGCCCGCGGTCGGCCCGGCGAGGATGCGCGAGAGATCCAGCACGCGCAGGTGCGAGAGCGCGCCCTGCGTCATCGCGGCGTCATCCCGTGAACGCCTGCAGCCCGGTCTGGGCGCGGCCGAGGATCAGCGCGTGCACGTCGTGCGTGCCCTCGTAGGTGTTGACCGTCTCGAGGTTCATCGCGTGGCGGATGACGTGGTACTCGTCGACGATGCCGTTGCCGCCGTGCATGTCGCGCGCCGTGCGCGCGATATCGAGCGCCTTGCCGCAGTTGTTGCGCTTGATCAGCGAGATCATCTCGGGCGCGCGCGGCCCTCGTCCATCAGCCGGCCGACCCGCAGCGCGCCCTGCAGGCCGAGCGCGATCTCGGTCTGCATGTCGGCGAGCTTCTTCTGGATCAGCTGGGTCTGGGCCAGCGGCCTGCCGAACTGCTTGCGGTCGAGCGTGTACTGCCGCGCGGCATGCCAGCAGAACTCGGCCGCGCCCATCGCGCCCCAGGCGATGCCGTAGCGCGCGCGGTTGAGGCAGCCGAACGGCCCCTTCAGCCCCTCGACGTTGGGCAGCAGGTTCGTCTTCCGGCACGAAGACGTCGTCCATCACGATCTGCCCGGTGATCGCGGTGCGCAGCGAGAACTTGCCCTCGATCACCGGCGTGTCGAGCCCGTCCATGCCGCGCTCGAGCACGAAGCCGCGGATCTTGCCGTCATGGGCGTCGGACTTCGCCCAGACGACGAAGACGTCGGCGATGGGCGCGTTGGTGATCCAGGTCTTGGCGCCCGATGAGCACGTAGCCGCCGTCGGTCGTCTTCGCGCGCGGGTCTTCATGCCGCCGGGGTCGGAGCCGGCGTCGGGCTCGGTCAGGCCGAAGCAGCCGATCCATTCGCCGCTGGCCAGCTTCGGCAGGTACTGCTTGCGCTGCTCCTCGGTGCCGTAGGCGTGGATCGGGTGCATCACCAGCGACGACTGCACGCGACATCGCCGAGCGGTAGCCGCTGTCGACGCGCTCGACCTCGCGTGCGAGCAGCCCGTAGGTCACGTAGCTCACGCCGGCGCAGCCGTAGTCCTCGGGGAGCGTGCACCCGAACAGGCCGAGCGCGCCCATCTCGGTCATGATCTCGCGGTCGAAACGCTCGTGACGGTTCGCCTCGACGACGCGCGGCATCAGGCGCTCCGGCAGTAGTCGCGCGCGCTGTCGCGCGCCATGCGCTCGTCGTCGCCGAGCTGGCTCTCGAGCAGGAAGGGGTCATCCCAGTGGAAATCGGTGAACGTTCGGTCGCTCATGGTCGGTTCCGGGCGGGCGGTAGCGGCAGACTCCGTCCTCGGGGCGTCGCGGTCAACCCCGCGTGGCGGGGTCGTGCCCGGGAGGCTGCCCGAGTAACCATGAGCCCGCCTGGCGCGCGCGTCCCAGCGGGGCGCCTGCGGCGCATCCCCCTCGGGGTCGCAGTGGGAACCACCATGCTCCCGAACCACGATCGCCACAATCGCCTCGCCGTGCCACGCGCTCGCTACGGCACAGATTACTCGGACAGCCTCCTGGCCGTTCCCGGCTGCGCCAGGAACTCGTCGAGCGGGCGCGGCATGCCGACGCCGAAGCCCTGGGCGTAGTCCACGCCGATGGCCCGGACCTGCTCGTGGATGTCTTCGTTCTCGACGTACTCCGCGATGATGGCCATGCCCATGACGTGCCCGATCTGGGCGATCGAGCGCACCATCGTGCGGTCGAGCTCGTCGTCGGCGATGTCGCGCACGAATGTCCCGTCGATCTTCAGGATGTCGACCGGCAGCGACTTCAGGTAGCCGTAGGAGGAGACGCCGCGGCCGAAGTCGTCGAGCGCCACCCGGCAGCCCTGGGCGCGCAGGCGCTCCAGCGCGCCGCGCGCCTCCGGCAGGCTGGCGATCGCCGCCGTCTCGGTGATCTCCAGGCAGAGCTTCGTGCACGGGACCGGCGCGCGCGCGGTCATCTCCTCGAGCGTCGCCATGAGCTCGGCGTTGCCCAGCGACTGGCCCGAGAGGTTCACGTGGCAGGCGCCCAGGGCCTCGGCGTGCGCCGGGTGCGCGCGCAGCGCCGCGCACGTGTGCTCGAGCACCCAGCGATCGACCGCCGCGGCCATGTCGTAGCGCTCGGCCGCCGGCAGGAAGGCGCCGGGGCTGTAGAGCTCGCCATCGGTGTCGCGCAGGCGCACGAGGATCTCGTAGCGCAGCTCGGGCGTGCCGTCGAGCCGCTCGATACGCTGGGCCCAGAGCTCCAGCCGGTCGTGCTCGATGGCATCGCGCAGGCGGCTGATCCACTCCATCTGGCCGCGCGTCTGCGTCGTGGTGGCGTCGGTGTCGGAGTACACCTGCACGCGGCCGCGGCCGCGCTCCTTGGCGACGTAGCACGCCGTGTCGGCCATCTGCAGGGCCTCGCCCGCATTGCCCACCGTGGCGTCGAGCGCCACCAGGCCCATGCTGCACGACATGGGGAAATTGCGCTGCTCCCAGGTGAAGGTGAAGCCGGCGACGTCGGCGCGCAGCTTCTCGGCTACCTGCTGGCCGGCGGCGATGTCGCAGTCGCGCAGGATGAAGGCGAACTCGTCGCCGCCGAGGCGTGCCAGGACGTCGCTGGTGCGCAGGGCGTCGTGCATGACGTGGGCGACCTGGCGCAGCAGCACGTCGCCGGCGGAGTGGCCGCAGGTGTCGTTGACGATCTTGAACTGGTCGAGATCGACGAAGCCCAGGACGTGGCGCGAGCCGTCCGCCTGCGCGCGCTCCAGGAGCTCGCGCAGCTCCGTCTCGATGCGGCGCCGGTTGAGCTGGCCCGTCAGCGCGTCGTGATTGGCCTGGTAGGAGAGCTCCGTGGCGAGACGGTGCTCCTCGGACACGTCCTGGAGCACGCCGATGAAACGCCGCGAGGAGTCCTTCTGGTCCGACGACGCGGTCAGCGTCAGCTTGCCCTGGATCTCCTCGCCGTCGGCGCGACGGCAACGCTGCTCGAGCGTCAGCCCGTCCTCGCCGGCGGCCTGCGCCCGCTCGAGCAGGCGCTCGGTCGGCTCGTGCTCGCCGGGGGGGCTGAGCGCATCGAGCGGCGCGCCCACCAGCTCGGCGCGCCGGTAGCCGAGGATCCGGCAGATCGCCTCGTTGACCTCGGTGAAGCGGCCCTCCCCGGAGATCATGGCCACGCCGACCGGGGCGTGGGCGAAGCCCGCCCAGAATTTCTGCTCGGACGCCGCGATCCGGCGCGTGGCCCAGTGAAAGAGCCACAGGCCGGCGAGGGCGGCACCGCCGAACGCGACCGCGCCGATCGCGCCCAGAACGGTGCGCAGCATGCGCAGGCCGGCGCCGATCGTGGCGGAGAAGCGTGTCGCGTACTCGCGGAGCCCGCGGTCGATCGCGGCGATCCGTTCGCGCAGGCCCGCGATCCGCTCCCGATCGACGGGCGGCTGCGCGTGGAGCCGCTCCAGCTGGTCGGCGATCCGGGCGAGCTCGAGGATGTAGTCGTCCGTGCTCTCCCAGATGCCGATCGCCGTGGCCAGGTAGGGTGCGTTCTCGAAGTGCTCGAGCATCCAGATCATGGTCGGGATGTCGGCCGGGTGATTGCGCCCGCGCAGGAGGCCTTCGCGCGCGGCCGCGTAGTCGTAGCCCGGGCCCTGCAGCGCGAGCCGTGCCCGGCGGTCGCCGAGCGGGACGTCGAGGGCCTGGCGCGCGAGCTGGAGGTGGTGCCGCTCGCCGGTCTCGGCGTAGCGGTCGAGGCGGTATACGGCCTGCTGCTGGCCCTTCGACCACTGCCCCTCGCCGTGGACGTAGGCGCGGCCGCCGGACATCAGCGTGAGGCTGGCATGGTGCAGACCGATCACCGCCAGCGCGAGCAGGGCGACCACCGCGACGGTGGTCCAGCCGACGAATGGCGCCGTGCGCCCGCGCCGGTGGCCGTATGTCGGTCCCGTGCTCTCCTTGCCATCGCGGGCCATCCCTCGTCCGATGTCAGGTGCGCGCAATCCCGCGCGAATCATATACCGCCACGGGCGCGGATCCGAAGCGGCCGGCGCGCGCGCGGGCGTGATCGCGCGACCGGCGGTGTTGCGCGCGCCACGCCGGGCTGCGCCGCCGGATGGCGTCGGCCGCCCGCGCCGCACGGTCGCGGCCGCGCGCGGGTGCTGCAGCGCCGCGCGCGGGCCGATGGACACAGGACCCGGCAGCGGTGGTACCCCATGAACACCCTGATGCCATGGCAGCCATGACACCCGAGCTCTACGAGGCCGCATTCGACGGCCTGCCCGATTGCGTCGCGGTGATCGACGCGGGCGGGCGGATCCTGCGCGTCAATGCCCGCTGGCGCGCGTTCGCGGGGGACAACGGCGGCGACGCCGAGACGGCCTACGTGGGCTGGAACTACCTCGACGTCTGCCGCGGCTCGCCCGATGACGAGGCCAGCGCGGTGACCACCGGTCTCGAGCGCCTGCTGGCCGGCGAGCAGGACGTGCTGGACCTCGAGTATCCATGCCATTCGCCGGACGTGGATCGCTGGTTCCTGTTGCACGCCGCGCGCCTGGTCGTCGACGGCCACGCCTACGCGATCGTCGCGCATGTCGACATCACCCAGCGCCGCCTCGCCGAGATGGCGGCGGCGCGGCGGGCCGAGCGCGACGAGCTCACCGGCCTGCTCAACCGCGGCACCTTCCGCCAGCGGCTGCAGCAGGCGCTGCAGGCGGCCGGCCGGCGCAATCGCCGCGTGGCGGTGCTGTTCTTCGACCTCGACGGCTTCAAGGACGTCAACGATGGCCACGGGCATGCCGTCGGCGACATCCTGCTGCGCGTGATCGGCGCGCGCCTGCAGGAGCACTTCCGCGCCGAGGACGCGGTCGCGCGCTTCGGTGGCGACGAGTTCGTGCTGTTCATCGAGCACGGCCCCGACGACGAGCTCGACCCGCTCACCGACCGCCTGCACGGGCTGCTGCGCCGCGAGGTCGAGCTCGAGGGCCGGACCCTGCGCCTCGCCGCCAGCCTCGGCGTCAGCATCTTCCCGCTCGACGGCGACCACGTGGACACCCTGATCCAGCGCGCCGATCTCGCCATGTACCGCGCGAAGCAGGACGCGCCCGGGGCGACGTCGTTCGCGCGCGACCTGGTTCGTACCTGAGCGCTGGACCGCGTCCGTGGGCCGGCCCGCGCCACGCCCCGGCAAGGGCGAATCGCATCAAGCTTGCGTCGCGTTGGGTCAACCCGCGCGAGCGGCGTTGGCGGAGCATGGTGCGGCCCCGGGACTGGGCCGAGCACGGCCCGCCGCCGGGCGCCCAGGGCGAATCGGGAGGAGCCATGAGCGAAGCGGTACGAGTCGAGCGCCGGGGCCACGTGCTCGAGGTGACACTGGACCGGCCCAAGGTCAACGCGATCGACCGCGCGACGTCGGTCGCCATGGGCGAGGCCTTCTGCGAGCTGCGCGACGACCCCGAGCTGCGCGCCGGCATCGTCACCGCGGCCGGCGACAAGGCCTTCTCGGCGGGCTGGGACCTGAAGGCGGCCGCGGCCGGCGACGACGAGGAGGTCGGCCTGTGGTGGCACAGCGACTACGGGCCCGGCAGCTTCGCCGGCATCACCGAGCTCTGGGACCTCAACAAGCCCGTGATCGCCGCGGTCAACGGCCTGGCGATCGGCGGCGGCCTGGAGCTCGCCATCGCCTGCGATCTGATCGTCTGCGCCGACCACGCCTGGTTCGCGCTGCCCGAGGTGCCGCTCGGCATCGTGCCCGACTCCGGCGGCCTGCAGCGCGTGCCCAAGCGCCTGCCCTACAACATCGCCATGGAGATGCTGCTGCTCGGGCGGCGCATGGAGGTCGCCGAGGCGCTGCACTACGGCATGATCAACAAGGTGGTGTCGTCCGACCAGCTGATGCCGACCGCGCGCGAGTGGGCCGACCAGATCGCCTCGGGGGCGCCGCTGGCGGTGCAGGCGATCAAGGAGATCCTGCGCGAGACCGAGTCGAAGTCGGTGCGCGAGAGCTTCGCCTACCTGCGCGAGGCCGAGCTCGAGAACTTCCCGAAGGTGTTGCAGAGCGAGGACGCGAAGGAGGGCGTAGCCGCCTTTGCCGAGAAGCGCGACCCGGACTTCAAGGGGCGCTGATCCGATGGAGTTCGAGCCGACAACCGAGCAGAGCATGGTCGTCGACAGCGTGCGCCGCTTCGTCGAGGAAGAGTGCTATCCCCACGAGGTCGAGGTCGAGCGCCGCGGCGAGGTGCCCGACGAGGTCGCCGAGGCGATCCGCGCGAAGGCGCTCGAGAACGGCTTCTACGCCGCCAACATGCCCGAGGCGCTCGGCGGCGGCGGCCTCGACACGGTCACCATGATGCGATGGAGCGCGAGCTCGGCGCACCTCGTTCGCGCTGCAGATGCTGGTGCATCGCCCGAGCAACATCCTGCGCGCCTGCAACGAGGAGCAGGCCGAGCGCTATCTCTACCCGAGCATCCGCGGCGAGCGCGTCGACTGCCTGGCGATGACCGAGCCGGGCGCCGGCTCCGACCTGCGCGGCATGTCGACGAGCGCGGTGCGCGACGGCGACGACTGGGTCATCAACGGCACCAAGCACTTCATCAGCCACGCCGACGTCGCCGACTTCACGATCCTGTTCCGTGCGCGACCGGCGAGGAGGAGACCAGCGGGCGTGGCAGGCGCAAGAAGATCACCGTGTTCCTGGTCGACCACGACACGCCCGGCATGACGGTGGCTGACGGCTATGCAACTGGTCTCGCACCGCGGTTACGGCAACTGCGGTCCTGGAACTCGACGACCGCCGCGTGCCGCCATGGCGCGAGGGTGCACCTGGGCGAGGTCGAGCAGGGTCTTCGAAGCTCGGCGGGCAGCAGCCGGCTCGGCGCCAGCCGCCTTGCCGGTCGGCTGCGACCTGTCGTCGGCCGCGCCCGAGCGCGCGCTCGCAGCACGGCGGTCGAGCTGGGCCGCGCAGCGCGAGCAGTTGGGCCAGGCCGATCGGGCAGCTTCCAGGGCGGCGCTTTCAAGCGCGGCCGACATGGCCGATGGACATCGAAGGCGGCCGAGCTCGCTGGCGCCTGCGACGCCGGCCTGGACGCCACGACCAGGGCACGCGTGACCGACTCAATGACACGGCGACGGCGCAAGCTGCAGGCCACCGGAGGTGCTCGCCTGCGTCGCCGACGAGCTGCGATCCAGGTGCATCGGCGGCATGGGCCTGATGGACGAGCTGCCGCTCGAGCGCTTCTGGCGCGACGCGCGCATCGAGCGCATCTGGGACGGCACCAGCGAGATCCAGCGCCACATCATCGCGCGCGACCTGCTGCGACCGCACGGGGGCTGAGCGCGCATGGCCGCGCGACGCGAGGACGACGGGCGCCGCACGGCCCGCCGGCGCAACCTGCAGCGGGTGCTGCGACCGCGCCACGTCGCGGTCATCGGCGGCGCCGCGGCCGCCCAGGCGGTGCGCCAGCTCGACGCGATCGGCTACGCCGGCGCCATCTGGCCGGTGAATCCGCGCCGCGCCGACATGCTCGGCCATCCCTGCTCGCGCCTCGATCGCCGAGCTGCCGCAGGCGCCGGACGCGGCCGTGGTCGCGGTGCCGGCCGGCGCCCTGCCGGGCGTGTTCGCCGAGCTCGACGCGCGGCAGCCGCGGCGGCGGCATCGAGCGTCGCCGCCCTGGCTCTCGCCGAGGACGGCGTCGACGCGCTCGAGCGCGAGCTGCTCGAGGCCGCGGGCGACTGCGCCCTGGTCGGGCCCAACTGCCACGGCATCCTCAACTACCTCGACCGCGCGGCGCTGTGGCCCGACGACCACGGCGGCGAGCCCGTGGACGAGGGCTTCGCGCTGATCAGCCAGAGCGGCAACGTCGCCCTGAACGCGACCTTCCAGCAGCGCTCGGCGCCGCTCGGCTACGTCATCAGCACGGGCAACCAGGCGCAGCTCGAGATCGGCGACTTCATCGATGCGCTGGTCGACGATCCGCGCGTGCACGCCATCGGGCTGTTCATCGAGGGCCTGCGCGACGTCGCCGGCTTCGCGCGCGCGGCCCGGCGCGCGCTGGAGGCCGGCATCCCCGTGGTCGCGCTCAAGGTGGGGGTGTCGGCCGCCGGCGCGCGCGCCACGCTCAGCCACACCGCGGCCCTCGCCGGCTCGGACGCGGTCTACGACGCGCTCTTCGAGCGCCTCGGGGTCCGCCGCGCCGGCACGCTCGCCGAGCTGCTCGAGACGCTCAAGCTGCTGGCCGTCAGCGGCCCGCTGGGGGGGCGGCGCATGGTCTCGCTGTCGTGCTCGGGTGGCGAGGCCGCGCTCATGGGCGATCGCCTGGCCGCGGCCGGCATCGAGTGCCCCGAGCCGAGCGCGGAGACCGCCGAGCGGGTCGCCGCGACGTTCGGCATCCCGCGCGCCAGCGTGGGCGATGCCGCTGTCGACTCCGACGCCATCGCTGGGGCGACGCCGGGGCCAGCGCCACGGCGCTTCGAGCCCGCGCGCCGGCGGCGACGGCTACGACGCCTCGCGCTGCTGGTGCTGGACTTCCCGCCGCCCGGGCACGCGCGCCCCGACAACTGGCGCGCGGCGATGGACGGGCTGCTGGCCGCCCACGCGCGTGCCGGGGCGCGCCGCGGTGCTGGCGACGCTGCCCGAGGCGCTGCCCGAGTCGGGCGCGCCGCGACCGCATCGCCGCCGGCGTGACGCCGCTGCAGGGGCTGGGCGAGGCGCTCGCCGCGCTTCGCCGACGCCGCCGTGGCGTGGTCTGGAGCGCGCGGGCCGAGCTGGTCGCGCCAGGACGCCTGGCCTGGGCCGCGCCGGGATCGCCGCCGCGGGCCGCCGGCGATCCGCTCGACGAGGCCGGCACCGGCGAGGCGCGGGCTGGCCGCGCATGGGCGCGGCGGTGCCCGACGGACGCGCCGTGGCCGGCGCCGAGGCCGCCGGCGCCGCGGCCGCGATCGACTTCCCGGTGGTGCTCGAGGCGCTCGGGCCCGGCCCTGGGCACCGAGACCGAGCTCGGCGCGGTCCGCGCTCGGCCTGCACGACGGCGCCGCCGTCGACGCCGCGCGGGCGCGCATCGAGGCCGCCGCCGGCGCCGCCGGGCAGGCGGTGGAGCGCTGGCTCGTGGAGCGCATGGTGCCCGATGCCGTCGCCGAGCTGATCGTGGGCGTGGTGCGCGACCCGCTGGCCGGCCCCGTGCTCGGTGATCGGCAGCGGCGGCGTGCTCGCCGAGCTCACGCGCGACACGCGCACGCTGCTGCTGCCGGCCCCGCGTGCCGAGATCCGGCGCGCCCTGCTGGCCTCGGCGGCCGGGCAGCTGATCGCCGGCTACCGCGGCGGCCGGCCGGGCGACCTCGAGGCGGCCGTCGACGCCTGCGCCGCCATCGCCGGGTTCGCTGCCGCGCACGCCGACACCCTGGTCGAGCTCGACGTGAACCCGCTGCTGGTGCGCCCGGAGGGCGAGGGCGCCGTGGCGGCCGACGCGCTCGTGCGCCTGGCGGCGCCGGCCGACGCGGCGGCGCCTGCACGAGGGCCTGGCCTGACGCCGCGGCCGTTGCCCCGGACCGGGCCGGGAATCCAGCGCCCGATGTCCGGCTGAAGACGCGGACAGTCCGCGCGCAGCGAGGAAGTGGAACGGCAGGCGATTCGGCGATCGTTCGAGGAGCATGGGCATACGCCACGAGAGGATCGCCGAAAGCGGCGCCGTGGCACGTCCGCAGTAGGTGCCGGACTTGCGCGGCTCTTGCCGGACGCGCAGGCCGATGCCGAGGCCCCGCGGCGCACCGATCCGCCGCCGTCCGCCTGGCGAACCCACGAACATCCCGGAACCCGCGCGCGCTCCGTGGGTCCGGCTTCAGCCGGACGCGCACGGCGGTCATCGGGTCCCTGGCGGCAACGCCCGCGCCGCGGCAGAACCCCTTGGAACAGGCGGGCCTGCTCCTGCCTTACACTGCGCGCCATGGACTCCGCGCCCGCCAGCGCCACCCCCGAGGAGATCGGCTTCCTGCTGCTGCCCGAGTTCGCCATGGTGGCGTTCTTCGCGGCCGTCGAGCCGCTGCGCATCGCCAACCGCTGCGCGGGGCGCACCCTCTACACCTGGCGCATCTACTCGGCCGACGGCGAGCCGGTGGTCGCCAGCAACGGCATGACCCTGCTCGCCGATGCCGCCATCGGCGATGACGTTGCCTCCCCGACCGTGCTGGTGTGCTCGTCGTTCAACCACGAGGCCTACACCACGCCGGCCGTGCTCAGGTGGCTGCGGCGCCTGGAGGGGCGGCGCACGGTTCTCGGCGGCATCGATACCGGTTGCTTCCTGCTGGCGCAGGCCGGCCTGCTCGAGGGCCATCGCGTGACCCTGCACTGGGAGAGCATCCCGGCGTTCCGCGAGCGCTACCCGCACATCGAGTGCACCGCGGAGCTCTACGAGATCGACCGGCGGCGCCTGACCTCGGCCGGCGGCACCTCGACCATGGACCTGATGCTGCGCCTGATCGGCCAGCGCCACGGCCCGGAGCTCGCGACCGCGGTCTCCGAGCAGCTCATCCACCAGCGCATCCGCAACCCGACCGACCACCAGCGCATGCGCCCGGCCGCGCGCCTGGGCGTGCACAACCCCACACTGCTCGCGGCGGTCGACTACATGGGCCGTCACATCGAGCAGCCGGCCAGCGTGATCGAGGTCGCGCGCCGCTGCGGCGTGTCGCAGCGCCAGCTCGAGCGCCTGTTCCACGACCACCTCGGCACGACCCCGCGGCGCTACTACCTCGGGCTGCGCCTGGAGCACGCGCACGACCTGCTGCAGCAGACCGAGCTGCCGGTGCTCGATGTCGCGCTCGCCTGCGGCTTCGGCTCGACCGCGAGCCTGTCGCGGACCTACCGCGGGACAGTACGGGCGCCCGCCGAGCCGCGACCGTGGCTGGCTGGCCAGGACGATCGCGTCAGGCCGGCGCGCAGACGACAGTCGCCGAGACGTCGCGCGTGAACGTCTGGGCGCAGAGCTTCAGGCTCTCGGCCAGCGTCAGGTAGGGGAACAGCTCGCCGGCGAGGTCGTCGACCGTCATGCGCGCGCGGATCGCGAGCGCCGCGGCCTGGATGACCTCGCCGCCGTTGTGGGCGACGACGCGCGCGCCGAGCAGACGGCCGGCCGCCGGCCTCGGCGACCAGGCGCACGAAGCCGCGGGTGTCGAAATTCGCCAGCGCGCGCGGCACCTGCTCGAGCTCGATGCGGCGGCTGACGGTGCTCGATGCCGGCCGCTCGCGCCTGATTCCTCGTCGAGGCCGACCGCGGCGACCTGCGGGTCGGTGAAGATCACCGACGGCAGCACCGACAGGTCCAGGGCCGTCTGCCACCGGTCATGTTGATCGCCGCGCGCGTGCGCCGGCCGCCGGCGGCGACGTAGACGAGCTGCGGCAGGTCCGCGCCAGTCGCCCACGGCGTAGACGCCCTGCGCCGATGCGCGCAGGCCGCAGTCGACCCGTACGGCGCCACGCTCGGTGGTCTCGATGCCCGCATGCTCGAGGCCCAGGTCGGCGGTGTTGGGGCGTTCGGCCCGGCGGCGACCAGCAGTCGATCCGCCTCGATCCGCTCGCCCGCGAGCATCGAGCCCGAAGTGATCGCCGTCGTGCGAGCAACGTGGTGCGCCTGCGTCTCGCGCAGGACCCGGATGCCTTCGCTCACGAAGACCGATTCCAGGGCATCTCCGACCTCGGGTGCCTCGTGACCGAGCAATCGGCTGCGCGCGAGGATCGTCACATCGCTGCCCAGGCGCCGGAAGGCCTGGGCGAGCTCGCAGGCGACGAAGGAGCCGCCGATCACGGCCAGGTGCCGCGGGGGCCTGTCCGCGAACAGGGCGTCGGTCGAGCTCCACCAGGGCGTGTCCGCCAGCCCCGGGATCGGCGGCACGGCCGGCGAGGCGCCGGTCGCGAGCAGGATGCGGTCCGGCACTAGGGACGTCGTGGCGCCGTCCGCGTGCTCGACGACGAGGGTTCTGGTGCCGGCGAACCGGCCATGGCCGCGCATCAGCTCGATGCGGTCATACTGATCGAGGACGTCCTGGTACTTGGCCTGGCGCAGCTCGTCGACGCGGCCGCGGATCTGCTCGACGAGGGCGGGGTGATCGACGCTCGCGGTGGAAACGGGTATGCCGGCGAAGGGATGGTCGGCCCGCCGGTGTGCGATCTCCGCGGCGCGCAGCGCGATCTTCGACGGTACGCAGCCGACGTTGACGCAGGTGCCGCCGAGCGTGCCGCGCTCGATCATCGTGACGCGCGCGCCGGCCTCGGCGGCACGGATGGCCGCCGCGAAGGCCCCGCCGCCGCTGCCGACGATGGCGATGTGCAGGCCGGAGCCGTCGCCGGCGCGTGTCTGCGAGCTGTCCCCGGTTCGGGCGACACGATACCCCGCATCGGCCACGGCGCGCTCGAGCGCCTGATGATCGATGGTCTGATCCGTTCGGACGGTAGCGGCGGCCTTGTCGAAGGATACAGTCGCGTCGACGCCGGAAAGCGCATTGAGAGCGGCCTCGACATGGCGAGCGCAGCCGTCGCAGGTCATGCCTTCAATGGTGAGCTCGAGCTGGCGCATGCAAGTACTCCGATCCGTGCAGCAGGTGGGTTCTCAGCAGGTCCGTTCCTCATCCGTCGTGCGATGGCGCGCGATGCGCCACGCCGCGAAGACGGTCAGGGCAAGGAACACCGCGAGCGCGGGCAGCAGCACGTAATCCAGGTAGCCCACGGCCCAGGACAGCCCGATCGCGGCGAAGCCGATCACCAGCACGGGCGTGAAGCAGCAGATCGCGGCGATCACGCTGCCGCCGGCACCGGTGCACAAGAGTTTCTGGTCCCGATTCATGACGTTGCCCCCCGATGCGGCCACCACCTGGTGGCGGCGCTGGTTCCGTGAGAGGATCAGGTCTATATCGACTATAGGGTCAAGAGGGCGCACGGCATGCGGATCGGCGAGCTCGCGCAAGCGACGGATTGCCAGGTGGTCACCATCCGGTATTACGAACGCGCCGGTGTCCTGCCGCCGCCGGCGCGCTCGGCCAACAACTACCGGGTCTATGATCGGGCGCACCTGCAGCGCCTGCGCTTCGTGCGGCGCACACGCGAGCTGGGGTTCAGCCTCGACGAGGTGCGGACGTTGCTCGGCCTGGTCGATGGGGGCGACTACACCTGTGATGACATGCGCCGCGTTGCCCAGGGACACCTCGAAGAGGTCCGCGCGCGGCTGCAGGATCTCCGGCGCATGGAGGCGACGCTCGCGGAGCTGGTCGGTCGCTGCACGGGCGGCGCGACACCGGATTGCTCCATGCTCGAGGCCCTGTTCCGGGGCCGATCCCGGTCCGCAATGCCGCGGGCACCGCGGCGCGTTGGCCTCACGCAGGCGCCGTCGGGCTGAGCGGCGGCCGCGCGCCGTCGCCCTCAGGCCACACGGTGCGGCGCCGAACGCGATGAGCGCCGCGCCGGCGAGGCAGAGCGCGGCGCCGACGACGTCCCAGCGGTCGGGGCGATGGCCCTCGACGGCCCAGAGCCATGCGAGCGCGCTGGCGATGTAGACGCCGCCGTAAGCGGCGTAGGCGCGGCCGGCGAACGCGAGCTCGACCCGCGTGAGGAACCAGGCGAAGGCGACCAGCGCGGCGACGCCGAGCGCCGCCCACCAGGCGCTCCGGCCGAGGCGCAGCCAGGCCCAGAAGGCGAAGCAGCCGCCGATCTCGCCGAGCGCGGCGGCGAGGTAGATCGCGAGCGTGGCGGCCGGGTTCACGCGCGCGGCGTCCGGGTCGGGGCCCGATGCGAGCGGCAGGCCGGCGGCCGGCCCAGTCGCGGCGGCCCTCGACGTACTCGCGCACGTCGCGGTAGCCGAGGCGCTCGAGCCGGGCGGCCGCCTTCTCCGAGCGCTTGCACGCGGTGCTGCCGCAGTCAGACGACCACGGTGCGATCGCGCGCGGGCGGTCGCCGCGGCGCCTCGGTGTACGATGTGGTCGGAGGCGATGTGGATCGCGCCCGGCAGGTGGTGGCGCTCGTACGGTTCCCGCGGCAGCACGTCGACCAGCGCGAAGTCGGCGCCGCCGCGTAGCCAGTCGTGCAGCGTGTCGCGGTCGATCGTCTCGGACATCGGTGGGAGCACACCTCGTCGTTCATGCGTAGGCCGGCCTGCGCGCCAGCGCATGCCGGCACGCGGCCCGCAGGGCCGCCGGCCTCATGCCGGCACGGCCGATCGCGCTAGCGAAAGAACACCTTGTTGCCGAGCAACCAGAGGAACACCGCGAACAGCAGGTGCGGGACCAGCGCCGCCGGGATCAGCTTCGGGCTCACGCCGAGGCCGAGGAAGCCCCAGCCGTTGATCGGGAAGAACACGACCAGCGCCACGACCCAGAGCACCAGCGCCAGCACCAGCGCCGTGCGGAAGCGCAGCCGCGGATGATCCCAGGCGGCCCAGACGATGGACCAGAAGGTGACGTAGGCCAGGTGGAACAGCAGCCCGACCGGCAGCGGCAGTGAACGCCCGGCCAACGTCTCCGCGAACGCCAGGCTGGGCGGCTGTGGCATGGGCGGCAGGCCGGCCAGAAAGGCCGGCACCATGATCGCCGACAGCAGGATGCCGTTGACCAGGCCGAGGCCGAGCCCCCGGACCAGCACGCGTGGCTCGGTGTTCATGACGCATTCTCCTCGTCGGTGTGGGTCACGGCGGGACGGTCGCGCGCGGTTCCGGCGCAGACCGGCCCGCAGCGCCTCCGTCGGTCGCGGCGCAGCAGGTCTCGCCCAGGAAGTCGAGCAGCACGCGCACGGCCGCGAAGTCGGCGCTGTAGCGGGCCTCGCGGCCGGCGCGCCGGCGGTGGGCGAGCCCCGCCAGCCGCAGCCGGTTCAGGTGAAAGGTGGTGGCGTTGGGCGCGAGCCCGGCGGCATCGGCGAGCGCGCGCGCCGGGGCGCCCTCGGCGCCCGCCGCCATCAGCGTGCGCAGCACCTTCAATCGCGCCGGGTGGCCCAGCGCCGCGAGCTGCTCGGCGGCTTCCGTTTCAATCATCGTTGATATATTGAAACAACGACGCCGAGGCGGTCAATCCGCGCCGACCGTCCGGCTGAAGCAGGACCCACGGCGGTGATCGGAGGCGAGGCTATCCCCCGCCAGGTGCTTTTTACCCCGAGGTCATTGCGAGGCGCCCGCCAGGGCGCCGTGGCAATCCAGGAGGGCGTGCCGGATCCCCGATGCCGGACTGGATCGCGACGGCCGGCTGCGCCGGCCTCGCGCATGAGCCGGACGGGCACGGCGGTGATCGGGGGGGCGAGGGCCATGTTCGCGAGCAAGCTCGCCCCTGCGGGCCGTGTGACACCGCGACGGTGAAGCGGCCTGGAACCATCGAGGGCTCCGTGGGTCCGGCTTCAGCCGGACGGGCACGGCGGTGATCGGAGGCCAAAGGTCGTCTTCGCGACACCGCGGCGGCGATGCTGGCGGCAGGAGCGACCTCGGGCCGGGAATGCGCGCTCAGCGGCGCCGGATGCCGATGGGGCGGCCGGCGCCGTCGGGCGCGGGCAGCTCGGCGTGCTCGGCGGCGAGGCGCTCGACGGCCGCGGCCACGGCCTCCGGGAACGGCGCCGCGCGGCCGGCGGCGCTGTCGATGCCGATGAGCATCTGCTCCGCGGTCGCGCGGACCTCGCCGGCGTCGTCGACGAGGCGCAGGAACACGTGCAGGCGCTTGGCATCGGCGTCGAGCAGCTGGGCGTCGACGGCCAGCCGCTCGCCGGCGTGCGCCTCGCGCAGGTAGCGGATGTGGCTCTCGAGCGTGTAGATGGTGTAGGCCTCGCGCTCGCGCGCGGCCGCGTCGAGGCCGAGGTGCCCCATGAGCCGCTCGATGCTGTCGCTGAACGGGATGGCGTAGGCGGCGTCGTTCATGTGGCCGTTGTAGTCGAGCCCAGTCGCGGGCACCTCGACGGTGAGCAACTCGAGCGGCGCGGCCATGCTCAGATGCGCCCCTCGAGGCCCTCGGCCTCGGGCCAGTACTCGCGCACGACCTCGAGCAGGCGCAGCAGGAACTCGTCGCGGCGCGCCGCGAGGTCGCGCACGCTGCGCCCGGCGGCCGGGTGGTCGGTGCCGGCCACCACGCGGGTCGATCAGCTCCTCGCTGAGCTCGGGCGCCTCGAGCTTGGTCCAGGGCAGCTTCAGCGCCGGGCCGAACTGCTCGAGCATGTGGCGCATGCCCGACTCGCCGCCGGCGAGGTGGAAGGTCAGGAACGTGCCCATCAGCGACCAGCGCAGGCCGGCGCCGTAGACGATCGCGGCGTCGATCTCCTCGGTCGTCGCCACGCCGTCGTTGACGAGATGCAGCGCCTCGCGCCACAGCGCCTCCATCAGCCGGTCCGCGACGTGGCCCTCGATCTCGCGGCGCACGTGCAGCGGGCGCATGCCGATGCCGGCGTAGAACGCCCGCGCGCGCTCGATGGCCTCTGCGCTCGTGTGCCGGCCGCCGACCAGCTCGACCAGCGGCAGCAGGTAGACGGGGTTGAACGGGTGCGCGACGAACACGCGCTCGGGGTGCGCGCAGTCGGCCTGCAGCGTGCTCGGCAGCAGGCCCGACGTGCTCGAGCCGATCAGCGTATCGGGCGCGGTCGCGGCGTCGATGCGCGCGAGCACGTCGCGCTTGACGTCCTCGCGCTCGGGCGCGTTCTCCTGCACCAGGCCGGCGTCGGCGACCGCGGCCTCGAGGTCGGTGGTGAAGCGCGCGCGTGCGCGGTCGGCGCCGGGCGCCAGCCCGACCCGCTCGAGGCTGGGCCAGGCGGTGTCGAGCGCGGCCTGGAGGCGCTGCTCGCCGGCGGCCGATCGGGGTCGGTAGACGGTGACGTCGAGGCCGGCCGCGCCAGGGCAGCGCGCCGCCCAGCCGTTGCCGATCACGCCGGCGCCGACGATGGCGACGCGCCCGATGGGGGAGGTGGCGTGTTCCATCGGCCTCAGCTGCCCGGCTTGCGCAGGCCGAGATGGTCGCGCGCCTGCGCCGGCGTCATCGCCCGGCCGCCGAGGCCCTCGATGATGCCGCGCGCCTTCTCGACCAGCTGGCCGTTGCTGCCGTGCACGCCCTTGCTCAGGTAGAGGTTGTCCTCGAGGCCGACGCGCACATGGCCGCCGAGCAGCATCGCCTGCGCCACCATCGGCATCTGCCATGCGGCCGATGCCGAATGCCGGCCCAGTGGGCGTTGGCGGCAGCCGGTCGCGCATTGCGTAGGCCATGCGTCTACGGTGTCCGGCCGCGGCGCCCAGGGGATGCCGAGGCAGAGCTGGAACAGCGGGTCACCGTCGACCAGGCCCTCCTCGACGAGCTGGCGCCCGAGGCGCACGTGGCCGAGGTCGAAGCACTCGATCTCCGCTTTCACGCCGGCGTCCTGGATCAGCCTCGCCTGGCGCCGCGCCCAGTTGGGCCGGTGTCTGGATGTACGATCGCCGTTGCCGTCGGCGAAGTTGTAGCTGCCGCAGTCGAGCGTGCAGATCTCGGGGTGCAGCTCGCCGACGCGGCGCGTGGCGCTGCTCGGGCGCGCGACGAGGTCCGTGCCCGGCCTCGACGACGCCCGGGGTCGTCGCTCGCCCGGCGACGACGTCGCCGCCGCCGCCGGCGGTCGAGGTTGATGCACCACGTCGGTGTCGGACGAGCGCACGCGCTCGGCGACCTCGCGGAACAGCTCCACGTCGTGGCTGTGCTGGCCGCTCTGCGGGTCGCGCACGTGGATGTGGGCGATCGCCGCGCCGGCCTGCGCGGCCTCGATCGCGGCGTCCGCGATCTCCTTCGGGGTCACCGGGATCGCCGGGTGGCGGTTGACCGTGTCGCCGGCCCCGGTGACGGGGCAGCTGATGATGACGTCGGTGTTCATGGGTGCACTCCGTGGACACGCTGCGGCGGGCGGGGCCGCCAGTACCCCGCGCACATCCTCCCAGCGGCCCGGCGGCGGATTGATCGAAGTCGCCGGATGGATGACTTGTTTCGCCGGGCGCGGCCGGCGCCGGGCGTTCGCGCGCCGGCGGCGATCGTGCAATCATCCGCGCCCATCGGGGGCTAGGAGGCTGTCCGGGAAACCCGGCACCTACTGCGCGCGCACCACAACGGCGCCTCCTGGCGATCGTTCGGGTCGCGTGGAACACCACGCTCCCTCGACGATCGCCAAGATTCGCTCGCTGTGCCACGCGCTCGCTACGGCGCAGGTTCCTCGGACAGCCTCCTGGGCGCCCGCGGGCGCCGGCCCGGCCGGCGCACCGGACCCACGACGCGGCCCGCCGCCGCGCGGGCGGCGCCGCGCACGCGCGACGGCGGGGCAGGCGATGATCCGATTCGAGTCCGTGACCAAGCGGTTCGGCGCCGCCGCCCTGGCGGTCGATCACCTCGACCTCGAGATCCTCGACGGCGAGCTCACCGTGCTGGTCGGGCCGTCGGGCTGCCGGCAAGACCACCTCGCTGCGGCATGATCAACCGGCTCAAGGACCTGACCGAGGGCCGCATCCTGGTCGATGACCGCGACATCATGGCGATGGACCGCATCGAGCTGCGCCGGGGCATCGGCTACGTCATGCAGACCTCGGGGCTGTTCCCGCACCGCAGGATCCGCGACAACATCGCCACCGTGCCGCGCCTGCTCGGCTGGGACCGCGCGCGCATCGACCGCCGCGTCGAGGAGCTCGTCGAGCTCGTGGGGCTCATGCCCGAGCTGCTCGACCGCTACCCGCACGCGCTCTCCGGCGGCCAGCAGCAGCGCGTCGGCGTGGCGCGCGCGCTCGCCGCGGACCCGCCGATCCTGCTCATGGACGAGCCCTTCGCCGCGGTCGACCCGATCGTGCGCGCGCGCCTGCAGGACGAGCTGGTGCGCCTGCAGCGTCGCCTGCACAAGACCATCGTGTTCGTCACCCACGACATCGACGAGGCGATCGGCATCGGCGACCGCATCGCGGTGCTGCGCGAGCCCGGGCAGGTCGCGCAGTACGCCTCGCCGACCGAGATGCTGGCCGCGCCCGCCGACGACTTCGTGCGCGACTTCCTCGGCCACGAGCGCGAGCTGCGCCGCCTGGCGCTGGTGCGCGTCGACGCGGTCGCGCCGGAGGAGGCGCCCGTGGTCACCGCCGGGCGACTCCGCGGAGACGGCGCGCGCGGTGGCCGAGCGCTTCGGGCGCGACTGGGTGCTGGTGCTCGACGGCGAGCGACGCCTGCAGGGGTGGACGGCCACCGCCCGCCTCGATGGCGCCACCGTCGGCGGCGAGCCGGCCGGGCGCTTCAGGTACACCGTGACCGCCGACGACTCGCTGCGCTCGGCGCTCAACGCGATCGTCGCCTGCGACCTCGGCGTGGCGCCACGGGTCGACGCGGAGGGCCGCTTCGAGGGCCTCGTGACCCAGGCCAGCCTCAACCGGACGCTGGCATGAACCTGTTCCGCTGGTCATGGATCGTCGGCAACACCGACGTCATCCTCGACAAGCTGGTGCAGCACGTGCAGCTGACCGGCCTGGCGCTGCTGTTCGGGCTGTGCATCGCCTTCCCGCTGGCGCTCGCGGCGATCCGCTGGCCGCGCCTCTACGGCCCGGCGCTGGGCACCACCGGCGTGGCGTTCACGATCCCCTCGCTGGCGCTGTTCATCCTGCTGATCCCGTTCACCGGGCTGTCGATCTGGACCTCGCTGATCGGGCTGACGATCTACACGCTGCTGATCCTGTTCCGCAACATCGTCGCGGGCTTCAACGGCGTGCCGCGCGACGTGCGCGAGGCGGCGCGGGCGATGGGCTACACGCGCGCGCGCCAGCTGTTCACCGTGCGAGCTGCCGGTCGCGCTGCCGGTGATCATCGCCGGCATCCGCGTGGCCACGGTGACCACCATCGGGCTGGTCACGGTGACCGCGCTGATCGGCCAGGGCGGGCTCGGCCAGCTGTTCATCACCGGCTTCACGCTGCACTTCCCGACGCCGCTGCTGGTGGGCTTCGTGCTCTCCGTGCTGCTCGCGGTGATCGCGGACCTGGCCCTGGTCGGCGTGGAGCGCATCCTCACCCCGTGGCGCCGTGGCCGTGACTGAGCCCGGACCGCGCGCCGCCGGCGAACGAGGGGGGCGGACGACGCCGTGACCGTGGAGCTCGAGCGCCGCGACGACATCGACCTGGCCGCCGTCGAGCGCGCGTGGCCTGGCGCGGCGAGGCCGTGGCGCTCGCGCCCGCGGCGCGCGAGCGCATGGCGGCGAGCCGCGCCGGCTTCCTGCGCCTGCTCGACGACCCCGACGTGGTCATCTACCGGGGTGACCTCGGGCTACGGCCAGGCGGCCGGCGTGCGCTTCGCGCCCGGACGCAGCGCCGCCGCCACGCGGCGCGCCCGCCCGTGGCAGTCGGCGGCGAGCTTCGGCGAGCCGTTGCCGGCGCGCGTGACGCGCGCGATCGTGCTCGCGCGCCTGGCGAACTACCTCGAGGGCCACGCCGCGATCAGCCCCGGGCTGGCCGCGGCCGTCGCGGCCCTGCTCGACGCCGGCGAGCTGCCCGCGGTGCCGGCGGAGGGCAACGGCGGCGCCGGCGAGATCCTGGCGCTGTCGGCGCTGTTCGCGCCGCTGGCGGCGCGCCACGAGCTGGGCGAGAAGGACGCGCTGGCGCTGATCAACGGCAGCCCCTGCGCCGCGGCGCTGGCGGGCGACGCGGCGATCGCCGCGCGCCGGCGCCTGGCGGCGGTCGAGGAGGTGTTCGCGCTCGCCTTCGAGGCCCTGCAGGCGCCGCTCGAGCACCTCGACCCGGCGCTCGAGGCGCTGTGGGGCGACCCCGACGAGGCCGCCGCGCTGGCGTCGCTGCGGGCCCTGCTCGAGGGCGCGGAGCCCCGGGCGCCGGGCCTACCAGGCGCCGGTCAGCTTCCGCATCCTGCCGCGCATGCTCGGGCGCCTGCGCCGCGCGCTGCGCCAGGTGGAAGAGGCGGCCACCACCTCGCTGCGCGCGGTGACCGACAACCCGGTCTATCTGCCGCCCGACGACGCCCATCCCCACGGGCGCGTGCTCTCCAATGGCGGCTTCCACAACGCGCTCGCCTGGCCGGCGATGGACGAGCTCGCGGCCGCCTGCGCTGACCTGTGCACGCTGGCCGAGCGCCACGCTGCCAAGCTCCTGCGCGGCCGGTATCGCACCTGCCGGACCAGCTGCGCGACGGGCCGCTCGACCCGCGCTACCTGGGCTGCCTGCCGATGGCCCAGGTGGGCTTCGCCGAGGCCGCCCGGCGCGCGGCCCAGCGCACCTTCCTGCCGGGCAGCGAGAGCGGCGGCTTCGGCCAGAACGACGTCGCCGCGCCGCACTTCTTCGCCTGGCGCGCGCAGGACGACGCGGGGCGGCTGCTCGAGTCCGCGCTGGCGCCGCTGGCAATGATCGCGAGCCAGGCGTTCCACGTCACCGGGCGCGCGGTGCCGCCCGCGCTCGAGCCGCGCCTGGCGCAGGTGCGCGCGGCGGCGCCGGTGCTGGTCGACGACATCCACGCGCCGGGACCGGGTGCCGCCGGCGTCGCCGCACGGCTGCGCGCGGACGTGTTCGCCGGGAGCGTGGCATGAGGGCCGCGGCCGGCGACGGGGAGCGGGCATGAGCGTCGGCCTGGCCCAGGCCCGGTTCGCGGCGCCGGCGCTGGCCACCCCCGGCGTGCTCGTGGCGGTGGTGGCCTGGTCGATCGCCGGGGCGGGCACCGACGGCAACGTCCTGGTCGCGCTCTACCAGTGGTTCGCGGACCCGCAGAACTGGCAGGGCGGCGACGGCATCCCGGCGCGCTCGCTCGAGCAGATCCACTACACGCTGGTGTCGATGGCGATCGCGCTGGTGATCGCGCTGCCGCTGGGCATCGGGCTCGGGCACTGGGGCCGGGGCGGGCTGCTCGCGATCAACGTCTCCAACATCGGCCGCGCGGTGCCCGAGTTCGGCGTGGTCATCCTGGTGTTCCTGATCGCCGGCTACGGCGATCTGCCGATCATCGTGGCGCTGGTGGCGCTGGCCATCCCGCCCATGGTGACCAACAGCTACGTCGGCATGCGTGCGGTCGACCCCGACATCCGCCAGGCCGCGCGCGGCGTCGGCATGACCGGCTGGCAGGTGCTGTGGCAGGTGGAGCTGCCGATCGCGCTGCCGGTGGTGATGGCCGGCGTGCGCACCTCGGCCGTGCAGGTCATGTCGACCGCGACGCTGGCTGCCTACGTCGGCCTGGGCGGGCTCGGGCGCTACCTGATCGATGGCCTGGCGCAGCGCCAGATGACGCAGGTGATCGGCGGCGCCATCGTGGTCGCTTTGCTCGCCCTCGCCATCGAGGCTATTCTCGCCCGCGTGCAGAGGCTCATCGTTTCCGAGGGTCTCCGCGGGTAGGCGCGAGCGCCAGCCCGCGGTGCTCCGCCGTCGGCCGTCGCCACGTCCCCCGTGCGCGGCGGCCAGTAGACACCAGAACGAACCGGCCGCAGCCGGAAGGGACGGCAACACCATGCGCAGATTCCTCCTGAAGACCCTGGCCCCGGTACTCGGCCTGTGCGCGGCGAGCGGCATCGCCGCCGCGCAGCCCGTGGTCGTGGGCTCCACGAACTTCGCCGAGCAGCTCATCCTGGCGAACATCTACGCCGAGGTGCTCGAGGACCGCGGGGTCGAGGTCGAGACGCGCCTCAACCTGGGCTCGCGCGAGATCGTCTACCCGGCGCTGGTCAACGGCGAGATCGACATCCTGCCGGAGTACACCGGCGCCCTGCTGGCGCACGTGCACCCGGGCGAGGAGCTGCCGGCGACGAAGGAGAAGGCGGTCGAGCAGGCGCTGCGCAAGGCGCTGCCGAAGGAGATCGTCATGCTCGAGCCGTCGAAGGCCCAGGACAAGGACACCCTCGTCGTGCGCCCGGAGACGGCGAAGAAGTACGACCTGGAGACCTTCTCCGACCTCGCGCCGGTGGCCGGCGAGCTGATCGTGGGTGGCCCGCCCGAGATGAAGACCCGGCGCGTCGGGCTGCCCGGCATGAAGGACGTCTACGGGGTGGAGTTCAAGGAATTCCGCTCGCTCGACGCCGGCGGCCCGGTGACCACGGGGGCGCTCGCGAACGGCTCGATCGACGTCGCGCGCATGTTCACCACGCAGGGCGTGATCGACGAGCGCGGCTGGGTCGTGCTCGAGGACGACAAGGAGCTCAACCCGGCGCAGAACCTGGTGCCGGTCGTGCGCCGCGAGGTGCTCAACGGCACCATCCGCAGCGCGCTCAACGAGGTGTCGGCGAAGCTGACCAACGACGGCCTGCAGCGGCTCAACCGCCAGGTCGGCGTGGACAAGCGTGACCCGGCCGACGTGGCCGCGGAATGGGTCAGGGCCCAGGGCGTGGTCGACTGAGCCCGGCCGCCGCGCCGCCCCGTCAGCCGGCGGGCGGCGCGGGCCCCAGCCGGGCACGCGCGCCCCGGCCGGGACATAGGCCGGATGCACCACCGGCTCCTTGGCCCGCAGCAGGTAGCGGGCGACGAGCTCGGCGTAGCCGCGGAAGCGGTAGCCGCCGTTGGCGGCCAGGATGGCGTCGCGGCGCTGGCGGTAGCGCGCCGGCAGCCGGTACCAGGCGACGCCGGGCTCGCTGTGATGCAGCCAGTGCAGGTTGTTGTTGAGGAACAGCAGCGCCAGCGGCCACGCGGCGTCGATGATCACCGAGCGGTTCTGCGGGTCCTCCTCGGCGCGGTGCTCGGCGAACGAGCGCAGCAGCGTCAGCGCGATCCCCGGATAGACGAACAGCGCGAGGTACTCGAGCACCGGGATCGCGCACACACCCACCACCCACGCCAGCACCAGGGCACACGCCAGCGCGTTCAGCCCCCATGCCCGCAGCGCGCGCGGCTCGCCGCGCCCCAGGCGCACGAGCTCGCGGCGCCACAGGCCGGCGACGGCGATCGCCGGGCCGAGCGCCAGGCGCCCGAGCAGCGTGTTGCGCAGGCGCATGAGCGTGCGGCGCACCGGGCCGCTCTCGCGCCACTGCTGCGGGGTCAGGTAGTACGACTCGGGATCGTCGAGCGGGTCGGTCAGGCGCTCGTCGCGGTGGTGCGCCAGGTGCGAGTCGCGGTAGACGCGGTAGGGCAGCCACAGCCACAGGTTCGGGAACACCAGCGCCTCGTTGAGGCGCGCGTCGCGCGTCGGATGGCCGTGCATGGCCTCGTGCTGCAGCGAGCCGTGCCAGGCGACGACGTAGGCGGCCAGCGGCAACACCAGCCACCAGGGCAGGGCGTGGTAGAACCAGGTCAGGGCGGCGAAGCCGCCGTAGACCAGGCCGGCGACCGCCAGCGTGGGCCACTCGAGGCGTGCGCGCCGCGCGCCGGCCGGCGGCGGCGCGGTCGTGGTGGTCGTGGTGCTGGCGGGCGGGGTACTGTCGAGCGGCATCGATGTTGACTAAAGTAAACAGAATTTATCGAAAGCAACGGTAATGTAGATGAGCGACATCGCGCGATCAAGTTGCGCGCCATCGGCAGGGCGGCGGGGGCCCGCGTGAGCCCGCTGGACCGGCACCAGGCCGTGGCGGCGTTCCGCGCGCGCCTGCTCGGGCTCATCGGGCGCAGCGGGGAGTCGCGCTCGGCCTTCGCCGCGCGCGTCGGCATGGACCGCTCGACGCTGTCGCAGCTGCTCTCGGCCGACAACGAGCGCCTGCCGCGCGCCGAGACCGTGCTCGCGATCGCGCAGGCGGGCGCGGTCAGCTGTGACTGGCTGCTCGGCCTGACCCAGGACGAGCATGCCGGCACCGAGCTGCTGCGCGCGGACATGGAGATCGAGTCCGGCGCTGCCTCGCCGGTCGACGAGCGCCTCGCGCGCTGGCACCGCGAGGCCAGCGGCTACAAGATCCGTTACATCCCGACCACGCTGCCGGACCTGCTCAAGACCGAGGCGGTGATCCGCTACGAGTGCCCCGAGCTGGCCGACCTGTCGCCCGAGGCGAGCCTCGAGCAGGCCGCCTACCGGCTGAGCTACAGCCGCCACCCCGACACCGAGATGGAGGTCTGCTGCGCGCGCCAGTCGCTGGTGTCGTTCGCGCGCGGCGAGGGCGTCTGGTCCGGCCTGCGCGCGCGCGAGCGCCGGGCGCAGATCGAGCGCATGGCGCGCCTCGCCGAGGAGCTCTACCCGACCTTCCGCTGGTACCTCTACGACGGGCTGCGCCACTTCTCGGCGCCCGTGACGCTGCTCGGGCCGCAGCGCGCGGTGCTCTACGTCGGCAACCTCTACTTCGTGTTCAACACCACCGAGCACATCCGTGTGCTGACGGCCCACTTCGACGCGCTGGTGAAGGTGGCCACGGTGCAACCCGCGGACATGCCGGCCTACCTCGCCGGGCTGCGCGACGAGGTGGGCTGAGCGGCGCATGCTCGCCAGCCTGCCGATGTACGATCTCCCCGCCGTGCGCGGGGCCACCGACGCCTGGTGGGCCGGCCTCGCGCACCACCTGCGCGCCGCCGGGGTCGATGCGCCCGCCCGGCTCAGCCGCGATCCCGCCCCGCAGTGGACCGACCCCGCGCTGCTGTTCGCCCAGGCCTGCGGCTACCCGCTGACGCACGCGCTGGCGGGCCGGGTCACGCCGCTGTGCACGCCGGTGTACGCCGCGCCGGGGTGCAGCGGCGCGCGTTACGCGAGCGCGCTGGTGGTGCGCGCGGACGCGCAGGCGACGGCGCTGGCCGACCTCGCCGGCACGGCCTGCGCCATCGATGGCCGCGACTCGCACTCGGGCTGCAACGTGCTGCGGCGCATGGTCGCGCCGCTGTCGCGCGGCGGGGCGTTCTTCGCCCGCGTGCTCGAGACGGGCAGCCACGTCGCCAGCATCGAGCGCGTCGCCGCCGGCGAGGCCGACCTCTGCGCCGTCGACGCGGTCACCCACGGCCTGCTCGCGCGTCACGCCCCCGGCCGGCTGGCCGGCACGCGCGTGCTCGCGCTCTCGCGCACGGCGCCGGGCCTGCCCTACATCGCCGGGCCCGGTGTCGGCGCCGACGAGCGCGCGCGCATGCGCGCGGCGATCCAGGCGGCGCTCGCCGACCCGGCGCTCGCCGACGAGCGCGACGCGCTGCTGCTCGAGGGTGCCGTGACGCTGCCCCTCGCCGCCTATGACGAGATCACGGCGATGAAGCGCGAGGCGATCGAGATGGGCTACCCGGAGCTGCGTTGACGGCGGTGCCGGCGCCCGGCGCGCACCGCGTGTCGGTTGCCCCCGCCACACGCCTCCCACGAACGTCATCGCGAGGCCGCGGCAGCGGCCGTGGCGATCCAGGACGGCGCGGGCCTGTGGATGCGTCGATCTGGATTGCCACGGCGCCCTGCGGGCGCCTCGCAATGACTCCGGAGCGGGGCGTGTGCCGCGGCACGGGGACGGTCAGCGCGCGCAGTCGCCCGGCGCCTGGCGGCGCCGGGCGACGACGCGCCTGCGGCATGCGCCGTTGCGAATGGACGTAGGCGCGTTTGCGCCGGAGGCGCACGCGCGCGTGGATGCCCGCGCCCTTGCGCGACGACGGCGTTGCCGCGATGACGCGGCGCGGCGCACCCGGTAGCGCGGTGGACCGGCGTGGCGTAGGGTAGCCTCGCCACCGGGCGCGTACCGCGCCGTCGAACCGACCCGGGAGAATCGATCATGGCTCGCAGCCGAGGCGGACGGGCCGCCCGTCGCCGGGCGCGCGCGGCCGGCGAGGGCGCGGCCCCGGGCATCCGCCAGCTCGACTGGCAGCAGCTGCGCTACGCCGACCCGCCGATCGGGCCGCTCGACGAGCAGGGCGTCGCGCGCGTGCACGACGCGGCGATGCGCATCCTCGAGGAGATCGGCATCGATTTCCTGCACGAGGACGCGCGCGCGCTGCTCGCCGAGGCCGGCTGCGGCGTCGACGGCGAGACCGTGCGCATGGGCCGCGACTTCGTCATGGAGCAGGTGGGCAAGGCGCCGGGCTCGTTCACGATCACGCCGCGCAACCCCGCGCGCGCCGTCACGCTGGCGCCGGGCACGGCCGTCTTCGGCGCGGTGGCGAGCGCGCCCAACGTCTCCGACCTCGACAACGGCCGCCGCAGCGGCACGCGCGCCGATTTCCGGTCACTGCTCAAGCTCACGCAGAGCTTCAACGCCGTGCACGTCCACTGCGGCTACCCGGTCGAGCCGGTGGATCTCCACGCCTCGGTGCGCCACCTCGACGCCGTCTACGACCTGCTGACGCTGACCGACAAGGCCGTGCACGCCTATTCCCTCGGCCGCGAGCGCGTCGACGACGCCATGGAGATGGTGCGCATCGCCGCCGGCCTCGACGACGCCGCGTTCGAGGCCGAGCCGCGCATGTACACCAACATCAACTCGTCCTCGCCGCTCAAGCACGACTGGGCCATGCTCGACGGCGCGATGCGCATGGCGCGTCGCGGCCAGGCCGTGATCGTCGCGCCGTTCACGCTCGCCGGCGCGATGGCGCCGGTCACGCTCGCCGGCGCGATCGCGCAGCAGACCGCCGAGGCGCTCGCGGCGATCGCGCTGCTGCAGTACATCCGCCCCGGCACGCCGGTCGTCTACGGCGCCTTCACCTCGAACGTCGACATGCAGTCGGGGGCGCCGGCGTTCGGCACGCCGGAGTACGTGCGCGCGATGCAGATGTCGGGGCAGATGGCGCGCCACTACGGTCTGCCGTGGCGCGGCTCGAACGCCAACGCCGCGAACTTCCCCGACGCCCAGGCGGCCTGGGAGAGCTCGAGCTCGCTGTTCGGCGTGACCTCCGGCCAGGCGAGCATCGTCTTCCACGCCGCCGGCTGGCTCGAGGGCGGGCTCACGGCGAGCCTCGAGAAGTTCGTGCTCGACTGCGAGCTGCTCCAGCAATGGACCTGGTACCACTCCCACCCGGTGGGCACGGACGACGACGATCTCGCCGTCGACGCCATCCGCGAGGTGGGGCCGCACGGTCACTTCCTCGGCGCCGAGCATACCCGCCAGCGCTACCAGACCGCGTTCTACGCACCCTTTCTCTCCGACTGGCGCAACTACGAGGCCTGGGAGGAGGCCGGCGCGGCGAAGGCCCACGAGCGCGCGCGCGACATCTGGAAGGCGGTGCTCGCGGAGTTCGAGGCGCCGCCGCTCGACGAGGCCATCCGCGAGGAGCTCGAGGCCTTCGTGGCGAGGCGCAAGGAAGAGGGCGGTGCGCCGACCGACTTCTGACGCTGTGTTGGGGAACGTGAACCGCGAATGGACGCGAATGTTCGCGAATGGTGCCGTGCAATCGTCGCGCTCGGCAGGGCTTCGCCGACACGAGTCGAATTACAGATGAACACAGAGTGTTTCAGAGATAGTGGCGGCCTCGCTGGAGCCGCGCTGACTGGCCAACGTGCCTGGTCGGCGTAGCCCGGATGAAGCCGAAGGCGGAATCCGGGATTCTTCAATTGTCCCTCGATTCCGGCTGACGCCTCGCTCCGGGCTACGATCCTAAGTGCTCCGCCGTCCCAATCTGTGTTCATCTGTGGTTCCAATCGTCCCAGCGCAGCTCCACGCACCCGCGATACTCCACGGAACCATTCGCGAACATTCGCGTCCATTCGCGGTTCCCTCACCCCCGCATCCGCTCCCCGCGGGGGTCGAACAGCGGCTCGGTCACGACGGTTGCCGGCCTCCGCTCGCCGAGGATGTCGATCTCGAAGCGCTCGCCGTCGTTGATCAGCTCGCGTGGCACGAAACCGAGCGCGACCGAGCGCTCGACGTAGTGCGCGTAGCCGCCGCTGGTGACGTAGCCGACGATCCCGTCGCCGCGCCGGATGGGCTCGTCGCCGTGGACGTCGGCATCGTTCGCGTCGACGACCAGCGTCGCCAGCCGGCGTGAGGGCGGGTCGTCCGCGGCCTTGCGGGCCGCGTCGCGGCCGACGAAAGCGCCCTTTTCGAGCGCGACGAAGGCGTCGAGCCCGGTCTCGGCCGGGGTGTACTCGGGCTTGTACTCGCGCAGCCAGGCGCCGAACGACTTCTCCAGGCGCAGGCTCAGCATCGCGCGCATGCCGAACGGGCGCAGCCCCAGGTCGGTGCCGGCCGCCTCGAGGGTCTCGAACAGCGCCACCTGGAAGTCCGGCGGCACGAAGATCTCGTAGCCGAGGTCGCCGGTGAAGGTCACGCGCCCGACGATCGCCGGGCAGGGTCCGACGTGCATCTCGCGCACCGACAGGAACCGGAAGGCCTCGCGCGAGACGTCGGCGTCGGCGACGCGCTCGAGCAGCCGGCGGGCGTTCGGGCCGGCGACCTGGAACCCGAAGCGCTCGAGCGAGACGTTGCGCACGTCGACGCCGTCGAACGGCAGGAAGCGCTCGAACCAGCGCATGTGGAAGGCCTGGGCGTTGTACGAGGCGATCAGCTGGAAGCGGTCGTCGGCGAGGCGCGCGATCGTGAAATCGCCGGCGATGCGGCCCGAGGGCGTGAGCATGGGCGAGAGCGTCATGCGCCCGGGCCGCGGCAGGCGGTTGGCCATGATGCCGTCGAGCCACTCGGCCGCGCGCGGGCCGGTGACCTCGTACTTGCCGAAGTTGTGCACCTCGTTGATCCCGACCGCGGTGCGCACGGCGCGGCACTCGGCGCCGATCGCCTCGAACGCGTTCGAGCGCCGGAACGTCGGCGTCTCGCGGAGCGGCTCGCCCTCGGGGGCGAAGTAGTTGACGTGCTCCATGGCGTAGCCCTGGCCGAACACGGCCCGGCGCGCCTGCCACAGGGCGTAGGCCGGGGTCGTGTGCAGCGGCCGGCCCGCGGGCAGCTCCTCGTTCGGGTAGGACACCGAGAAGCGCCGCTGGTAGTTCTCGCGCGCCTTGGCGCGCGTGTACGGCGGCGTGCAGGTGTCGCCGAAGCGCGCGACGTCCATCGCGAAGACGTCGTGCGAGGTCTCGCCCTCGATCATCCACTCCGCGAGCGCGAGGCCGACGCCGCCGCCCTGGCTGAAGCCGGCCATGACCGCGCAGGCCGACCAGTAGTTTCGCAGGCCCGGTACCGGTCCGACGAGCGGGTTGCCGTCCGGCGCGAAGGTGAACGGCCCGTTGATCACCTGCTTGATGCCGGCACGCTCGAGCACGGGGTAGCGGCGGAAGGCGAGCTCGAGCGAGTCGCCGATGCGCTCGAGGTCGTTGGGCAGCAGCTCGTGGCCGAATGCCCAGGGTGTGCCGCCGGTGGCCCACGGGCGGGCATCCTGCTCGTAGAAGCCGATCACGAGGCCGCGGCCCTCCTGGCGCAGGTAGCTCTCGCCCTGGGGATCCATCACGTGCGGCAGCTCGCCGTGGTGGTCCACGACCTCGGGGATGTCGTCGGTGACCAGGTACTGGTGCTCCATCGGGTGCAGCGGCAGCTCGACGCCGGCCATGCGCCCGACCTCGCGCGCCCACAGGCCCGCGGCGTTGACCACGTGCTCGGCGGCGACGGTGCCGCGGTCGGTGACCACGTGCCACTCGCCGTTGCCGGCCTGCTCGAGGCGCTCGACCCTCGTGTCGAGCTGGATCGTCGCGCCGTTGGCGCGCGCGCCCCGGGCGTAGGCATGGGTCGTGCCGTACGGGTCGAGGTGGCCGTCGAGCGGATCGTAGAGCCCGGCGAGCACGCCCTCGGTGCTGGTGATCGGTGACAGCTCGCGGATGCGCTCCGGGCCGACGATCTCGGTGTCGAGGCCCATGTAGCCGTGCTTGGCGTGCTCCGCCTGCAGCTGGTCGAGCCGCCCGCGCGACTCCGCGAGCGTGATGCCGCCGACGTGGTGCAGCCCGCAGGACTGGCCGGTGAGCTCCTCGAGCTCGCGGTAGAGGCGGATGGTGTAGCCCTGCAGCGCCGCCATGTTGGTGTCGGCGTTGATCGTGTGGAAGCCGCCGGCCGCGTGCCAGGTCGAGCCGCTGGTGAGCTCCGAGCGCTCGATCAGCATCACGTCGCTCCAGCCGAACTTGGTCAGGTGGTAGAGCACGCTGGCGCCCACGACGCCACCCCCGATCACCACCACGCGCGCCTGCGACTGCATCCGTCCTCCCGTCACGACCTCTGCCCGTAAGGCGCGCAATGGTAACGGCCCGTCGCGGGCCGCGTCGCGCCGAGCCCCCGCCGCGCAGGCCCCCAGCTGCAACAACCCGGGACAGACCCCAATTTCGGTGCAACAACCCGGGACAGACCCCGATTTCAACAACCCGGGACGGCCCCCGATTTCGGGAACACGAATCAGCCTTGGGAGAGAACAACCCGGGACAGACGCCCGATTTCGCCGATTTCGGGAACACGAATCAGCCTTGGGAAGCGGCACGGGCGCGGATCGCACGGTGCCCGAAGGAACCAGAAAAAGCGGGTCCGTCCCGGATTTTGCGGTGCCGGGTTTGCGAGAAGCGGGTTGTCCCGGTTTGCCGTCCCGGGTTTTCCCAAAAACGGGGTCCGTCCCGGGTTTTCCGAGACCCGGGCACGCGGGGCCGGGCCCGTGTGCCCGCGCCGGGCGGGCGTGGTGTCAGCCGCGGGGGGTCGCCACCCCGAGCCCGTCCGCGGCGTAGCCGGCGAGGCAGGCGCCGAGCACGGCGAGCACCACGTAGAGCGCCAGCACGCGGGCGCGCACCAGCGCGATCACGGCGACCAGGGCGTAGAGGCTGACCGCGGCGCCGGCGATGAGCAGCGCGAGCGCGGCGCCGCTGCCCATGCCCATCTCGACGAGGCCGCGCACCAGGGGCAGGGCGGCATAGCCGTCGAGGTAGAGCGGCGCGCCGACGATGGCCGCGAGCGGCACGGAGGCCGGGCTGTCGCCGCCGACGGCCGCCTGGATCCAGGTGTCGGGGACGTGGCGCTGCAGCAGGACCTCGAGCACCAGCGCCAGCGCCAGCCAGCGCGCCACGAGGCGGGCGTTGGACCAGGCCTCGCGCAGGAACCCGGCCTGCGCCTCGTCGCAGCCGTGCGCCGCGAGCGCGTCGGCGCGCATGTGGTGGTGCCCGGGCCCGCCGAAGCCCGGCAGCGTCGCGGTGACCGCGCCGGCGAGCACGCCGATGGCGAACGCGGCGACGGTCTTGGCGATCGCCAGTGGCAGGCCGAGGATGCCGGCGGTGATCACCAGCATCGCCGGGTCCGTGACCGGCGAGGCGATCCAGAAGGCCATCACCGGGGCCAGCGGCAGGCCGCGGCGCAGCAGCGCGGCGATCAGCGGCAGCACGCCGAGCCCGCAGACCGGGGTGATCGCGCCGACGAGGCTCGCGCCCAGCACGCTGCGCGTCGTGCCGGTGCCGACCCAGGCCAGGACCCGGTCGGAGACGTCGCCGAGCGCCAGCGCCCCGGCGAGCGCGGCCGCCAGCGCGATCACCGGGAGCAGCGCGAGCAGGCCGGCGCCGACCTCGGTCACGAGCGCGAGGCCGGGCGCCGGCCAGAGCGAGCCGAGCAGCAGCAGGAGGCCGGTCACGGCCCAGGTCGTGGCCTCCGGCCCGGGCCGTGGAATACGGCAGGTGCTGGCGAGCGGTGCAGCCATGGCGGCAGGGTGCCGCGGGCTTGTCGATGAGTTCAACGGGTTTTGTTGCACATATCCATGAGTATTGCCAATAATGCACCGCATGCGGATGCGGCTCGACTGGCTGGAGACCTTCGTCGCGATCGCCGAGAGCGGCAGCCTGACGGTAGCCGGCGAGCGCGTGGCACGCTCGCAGTCGGCGGTCAGCCTGCAGCTGCGCCAGCTGGAGGACGCGGTCGGGGCGCGCCTGTTCGATCGCGGTCCCCGGCACGTCGCGCTGACCGCGGCGGGCGAGCGGCTGCGTCCCTGGGCCCGGCGCGCGCTCGAGGCGGCCGACGGCGCGCTGGGCGCGGCGGTCCTCGACGAGCCCCGCAGCGTGCGCATCGGCGTGCCGGAGGAGTACGCCGACGGCGTGATCCCGGAGCTGCTCGCCGGCCTGGCGCGCGGCCACGGCGGGGTCGCGGTGGAGCTCCAGTGCGCCGAGTCGGCCGTGCTCGAGCGCCGCCTCGCGGCCGGGCGGCTCGACCTGGCATTCGCGCTCGCCGACGAGGTCGAGCGCCGGGGCGAGGCGGTGGCCACGGACCCGACGGACTGGCTCTGCGCGCGCGGCTTCGACGCCGCCCGGCGCCCGCTGCCGGTGGCCGTGTTCGACCAGGCCTGCAGCTGGCGGCGGCGCGCGCTCGAGGCGCTGGAGGCGGCCGCCATCGACTACCGCGTGGTGTTCACCAGCGCGAGCGTGGCCGGGGTGCGCGCCGGGATCCGCGCGGGCCTCGCCGCCGGCGCCATCGGGCGCGCCACGGCGAGCGACGACCTCGAGCCGTTGCCCGCACCGGCGGCGCCGCCCGCGCTGCCGGCGTCCGAGCTGGTGCTGCTGCGCGCCGCTGGCGGCGACGCCGTGGTCGACGAGCTGGGCGGGCGCGCGCGCGAGCGCCTGCGCCGCGCGCTGGCCCAGCTAGCCCGCCTATCTCATCGATGCGCGCAGCGAGGGCGCGAAGATGCCCGGCAAGACAAGGCGCGCGAAGGTTCGGGCGCGCAGGCGTACTTGAACAGTACGTTGAGCACCCGAACCGAGCGCAACGCAGGATTGGCGGGCAGATTCGCGTCCGCAGCCGTGGATCGGTGAGATAGGCGGGCTAACCCCCGTGGCGCGCCGTGGCGCGAGGCGGGGCGCGGGACGCGTGCCGGCGGGCGCCGGGCGCGTGAGTCCAGTGGCGTTTGCCGTTACGCTCACAGGCATCCACCACGCCGGGGGAGCCCACGACGGCGGACCGTTGCGCCGCGCCGGCGCGTGCCGGCGGCCACGGTCGCGGATCGATCCTGCACGGGAGGCGAACGACATGGGTGATGCGCACCTGACGCTCGCCGTCGTCTCGGACCAGGAGACCGATCGCAGCATCCTGGCGGCGCTGGCGCATGCCGCCGGGCTGCGTGTCGACACCGTGCTCTGCGCGGGCATCGATGCCCTGCGCGCGCGCTGCGAGGGCGACGGTGTGCAGATCGTGGCCTACCTCCCGGAGCGCGGCGCCGTCGCCGCAGGGACGCTGCGTGATCTCCTGGCCGGCCTGCCCGCTCCCCCACAGCTTGTGCTCGTGACCGAGCACGTGCGCGCGCCCGATTTCGCGCGTGCGCAGTCGTTGCAGGCCGACGACGTGATCGATACCACCGACGCGGCGCACTTCGAGTTCGTCGTTCGTCGCGGCCTGCGCTACGCCGAGCTGCGGCGCGAGCTGCGCACGCTGCGCGGGCGGCTGCGCCAGACGCGCCTGGTCGACCGGGCCGAGCTGCAGGGGCCGGGCAACGAGGACTCGGGGGCCGACCCGGCGCTGGCGGAGCGCATCGACCAGGCCCTGCGCGGCGACGGCTTCACGCTCGTGTTCCAGCCGATCGTCTCGCTGCGCGAGGAGGCCGAGCCGGGCTACGAGGCGTTCGTGCGCATGCGCGGTGAGGCGGGTTACGTCATGCCCGACGAGTTCCTCCCCGTGGCGCTGCGTTACGGGCTTCTGCCCGCCATCGATCGCTGGGTGGTCGAGCACGTCGTGCAGCGCTTCGTCACCGAGCGCACCCGGGGTGATCGGCCGCTGCGCCTGTTCCTCAACGTCTCGGCACACTCGCTCGTCGAGATCCGGGCGGTGGAGGGGTTGCTCAAGACGATCGGGCGCGCGCGGCCGCCGGCCGGGACCTTCGTGATCAAGATCGACAAGGACACGATGCTCTCGCGACTCGAATCGGTGAAGCTGCTCAACCGCCTGGTCAAGGAGGTCGGCCTGCAGTTCGCCATCGACCACTTCGAGGCCAGCGACAGCAGGCTCAACTACCTCGACCACGTCAGCGTGGACTACATCAAGCTCCACGGCTCGCTGATCGCCGGGGTCGACCGCGACGAGGGCAAGTACCGCGCGGTCGAGGAGATCGTCGCGGCGGCCCGCGACCACGGCATCCGGGTCATCGCGAGCCAGGTCGAGCACGGCACCGAGCTCACCGCCCTCTACCGTATCGGCGTCGACTTCGCCCAGGGCTACCTGATCGCGGAGCCCTCCGAGGCGCTCGAGCACGAGATCGGCCTGGCCGAGGTGCTCGGCTGACGGCGCCCGGGCGTGCCCGGCGAGGCGGCCGGCGGCAACCGCCCGTGGCACAATGCGGCCGTGGTCCGCGCCCGCAACCTGGCCCGCGGCCGCCTGACGCAGCCACCACGCACAGCAGGGGAGCCACTGCCCGTGATCGCATTGACACGTGCCGTTCCGGACAGCATCGAGCGCGGCGAGCTGACCCACCTCGAGCGCAGCCCGATCGACCTCGCGCGTGCGCGCCGGCAGCACGACGCCTACCGCGCGGCGCTGGCGCAGATGGGCTGCACGGTGCGCGAGCTGGAGCCGACCCCGGCGTTGCCGGACTCGGTGTTCGTGGAGGACGCCGCGGTGGTGCTCGACGAGCTCGCGGTGATCACGCGGCCGGGGGCCGTGTCACGGCGACCGGAAACGGAGTCGGTGGCCGCCGCGCTGCGCCCCTGGCGCGAGCCGGGGTTCATCGAGGCGCCCGGCACGCTCGACGGCGGTGATGTGCTGTGCCTCGGCCGGCGCGTCTTCATCGGCGAGACGCCCCGCAGCGACGCCGAGGGGATCCGCCAGTTCCGCGCGCTCGTGGCGCCGTACGGCTACACGGTCGAGGCCGTGGCGGTCTGCGGCTGCCTGCACCTGAAGTCCGGCGTGAGCGCCATCGGTGACGCGACCGTGCTGCTCAACCCCGACTGGGTCGACGCGGACGTGTTCGCCGACTACGAGCGCATCGAGGTCGCTCCCGGCGAGCCGTTCGCGGCGAACGCGCTGTGCATCGACGGCCGCGTGCTGCTGCCGGCGGCATTCCCCGCGACGCGCACGCGCGTCGAGGCGCGCGGTTTCGAGGTCACCACGGTCGACGCCGACGAGCTGGCCAAGGCAGAGGGTGGCCTCACCTGTTGCAGCCTGCTGGTCGCGGAGTGAGGCCGCGCTCTGCGGCGCCCGCCCCGGATCACGCAGGGCGGTTTCGGGCCGGCGCCCGGCGCCGGCCTGTCGGCCGAAGCGGGCCCGCGCATGCGGCCCGCCGTGGACCGAGCGAGCGAACGAAGGGCGGTGGGCAGCCGCCCGGACGGACACTGGATGCAATGAGTCGCAAGGATCACTGGGAAGACGTCTACGCGAGCAGGGCCCCCCAGCAGGTCGGCTGGTACGAGCCGCGGCTGCAGGCATCGCTGCGCTGGATCCGCAGCCTGCGCCTGCCGGCGGACGCGCCGGTCATCGACGTCGGCGGCGGCGCATCCACGCTGGTCGACGACCTGCTGGGCCTCGGGCACGAGGACATCACCGTGCTCGACATCTCCGAGGAGGCGCTGTGGACGGCGCGCGCGCGCCTGCGCGGCCGCGCCGAGGCGGTCACCTGGATCGCCGCCGACATCACGGAAGTCGAGCTGCCGCCGGCGCACTACGCGCTCTGGCACGACCGCGCCGTGTTCCACTTCCTGACCGGCCAGGAGGATCGGCGGCGCTACCTCGACAACCTGCTGCACGCCCTGCGCCCGGGCGGGCATGTCGTGATGGGCACGTTCGCCCCGGATGCGCCACCGCGCTGCAGCGGCCTGCCGGTGCAGCGCTATGACGCGGAGCGCCTCGACGACACGCTCGGTGCCCAGCTCGAGCTGCGCGACCACTTCCGCGAGCTGCACCTGACGCCCGGCGGCGTCGAGCAGATGTACCTCTACTGCCTGTTTCGGCGCAGGCCGTAGGCGCGTTTTCGCCGAAGGCGAACGCGCGTGGACCGCGCAGCGCATGCCCCGCCGCCGACCTCGCCACGCCGGTGCACGACGCCCGCTGCGCGCATTCGGCCACCGTCTTCGACGCTGGCCGAAGACGCGCCTACGCCGGACCCACGGTACGTGGTTGATCGCTGCCGCCGGGGCACCGTTGAGCCTGCAGAGCCGCCTCCGACCGCGAAGACGACGTCTCGGCAACGGCTGCGCGTCCGGCCGAGGCCGGACCCACGGAACGTGGCGGCGCCCGGGTGCAGTACGCGCCCGCGGCCGTCGTGTCCGCCGCTCAGGGCGCGCCGGCGGGCTCGATCGTGTAGCCGTATGCGCGCGCCAGGTCGAGCAGGTACTCCCAGGCGCTGGCGGCGTAGCTGTGCGGCAGGTAGAGGTCGAACACGCCGTCGCCCGACGCCTCGAGGCACTGCAGCAGCACCGGCACGTGGTGCATCGGCGTGCGCGCGATCCGGCCCGCGGGGAAGGCGCCCGGGTCGAGATCGAGCGCGATCTCCTGGGCCAGCAGCCGGCGTGCCGCCGGCCCGGCCAGGCGCAGGCGCACGTGGCTGTGGCCGAGCTGGGTGACGCAGCCGGTCGCGGGCGTGAGCGCATCGGCGAGCGCGGCCAGGCGCGCGTCGCCGAGCGGGGCCATGCACCACAGGCGGTCGGGCGCCACGCTCAGCACCTCGACCTCGCCATGCGCGTGCCAGCGGCAGGGCGCCTCCGGTGGCGCGATCCCCAGCACCTGCGCCACCGCCGCGTGCAGCGCCTCGCCGCGGCCGCGCCAGCAGGCGGCCTGCACCAGGTCGCGGCCGACGATCTCGCGCAGGATCAGGCCCGGCGCGGCGTCGCCGCCGTGGCACCCGACGGCGTAGCGCGGCGCGAGCGGCGAGCGGGCCTCAGGCATGGAGGCGCTCCCCGTCGGGGTCGAGGAACACGGGGGCGACCACGCGCGCGGCGGTGCGCTCGCCGTGCACCGGCGAGGCGGCGCTGACGACGTCGCCCGCGCGCTCGCGCCCGCGCTCGAGCAACGCGAGCGCGATGTGGCACTGCAGCTCCGGGCTCCAGGTGACCGAGGTGACGTGGCCGATGCCGTGGCCCGCGACCGCCTGGTCGCGCTCGTAGAGCAGGGCCCCGGCGCGCAGTGGCGTGCACGGCGGTTCGGCCCGCAGCCCGACCAGCCGGCGCCGGTCGCCGGCCACCAGCGCGCGACGCCGGCGCAGCACGTCGCCGACGAAGGGCTTGGTCGTGCGCGCCAGGCCACCGAGGCCGAGGTCGTCGAGCGTCGTGCGCCCGTCGATCTCGCTCGCCACCGGGTGGCCCTTCTCGATGCGCAGGGCGCCCAGGGCCTCGAGGCCATAGGCGGCGATGCCGTGCGGCGCGCCCGCGGCGGCGATGGCGTCCGCAGCGACGCGCCGTGGCCCGCCGGGGTGTAGACCTCGTAGGCGCGCTCGCCCGAGAAGCTCACGCGCAGCAGGCGCACCGGCAGGCCGTCGTCGGTGACCGCCTCGGCGACCCCCATCGGCGCCAGCGTGGCGTCGGCCAGGTCGACGCCGGCCAGGGCGGTGCGCAGCACCGCCTGGCTGCAAGGCCCCGCGACGGCGACCGCGGCCCACTGGTCGGTGACCGAGGTCACGCGCACGCGCAGGTCGGGCCACGCCGTGTCGAGCAGGTACTCGAGCCAGGCCATGACGCGGCCGGCCTGGCCCGTGGTCGTGGTCATGAAGTAGTGGTGCTCGGCGATGCGCGAGGTGGTGCCGTCGTCGAGCACGAGGCCGTCGTCGCGCAGCATGACGCCGTAGCGCGCCCTGCCGACGGGCAGCCTGAGCCAGGCGTTGACGTAGACGCGGTTGAGGAGCTCGGCCGCGTCCGGGCCCTGGACGTCGATCTTGCCGAGCGTCGAGACGTCGGTCATGCCGACATTGCCGCGCACCGCCTCCATCTCGCGCACGCAGGCCTCGCCGACGTCCGCGCCGTGGTCGCGGTAGTACCACGGCCGCAGCCACGGTCCGGCGGGCGTGAACGCGGCGCCCGCGGCGACGTGGCGCGCATGCATCGGCGAGCGCCGCTCGGGGCGGAAATGCGCGCCGGTTCGCCGCCCGGCGAGGGCGCCGAGGGCGACCGGCGTGAACGGCGGCCGGAACGTCGTCGTGCCCGTGCTCTCGACGTCCCGGCCGGTGAGCGCGGCCATCAGCTGCAGGCCGTGGACGTTGCTCGTGCGGCCCTGGTCGGTGCCCATGCCCAGCGTGGTGTAGCGCTTGAGGTGCTCGGGCGAGCGATAGCCCTCGCGCCAGGCCAGCTCGACGTCGTCGGCGGTGACATCGTGCTGCAGGTCGACGAACACCTTGCCACGCCCGCGGGGCGGCGAGGCCGGCGCCGCGTCCTCCTCGAGGTGGCCGGGGATGGCGGCGCTCGCCGGCGCGCGCGGCGGCGCGGTGGCCTCGCCGACGCCGGCCGCGGCCGTGCCCGCCTGCCAGCCCCCGGCGGCGGCCCCGGCGCCTCGAGCGCCCCCATGACGGCGCCGGCGCCGTCGTGGCCCGCGGGCAGCGTGGCGGGCACGAACGCGCCCAGCTCTCGCCCGGTACTCCGGCCGGTGACCGAGGTGCGAGGCGAGGTGGACGTTCGGCGACCAGCCGCCGGAGACGCAGACGAGGTCGCCAGCGCAGGCGGCCGGCGTGCGCGCCGCCGAGCTCGACCGCGCGCACGCGACGGCGGCCGCGCGCGCGCACCGGGTGGCAGCCGGTGCGCACGTCGATGCCGCCGGCACGCGCGGTGTCGGCCGCCGCGCCGGCGGCGTCGCCGCGGCTGTCGACCACGGTCACGTGGGCGCCGGCGGCGTGGAGGTCGTGCGCCGTGGCGTAGGCGCTGTCGTTGTTCGTGGCGACCACCGCGCGCCGCCCGGCAGCACCCCGAAGTGGTTCACGTAGCGGCGCGCGGCCTCGGCCAGCATCACGCCGGGGCGGTCGTTGCCGGCGAACAGCAGCGGTCGCTCGGTGGCACCGGTGGCGTGGATGACGCGCCCGGCGTGGATGCGCCAGGAACGCTGGCGCGGCGCGCCCTCGGGGGGGGAGGCGACGTGGTCCCAGGCCCGCTCCAGCGCGCCGACGACGTTGCCGTCGTAGACGCCGAAGGCGGTCGTGCGCGTCATCACGGTGACATTGTCCAGCGCGGCGAGCGCGTCGAGCCGCGCCCGCGTCCAGGGCGTCGGCGGCCGAGCCGGCGGGCTCGGAGAGCAGCTGGCCGCCGGCGTGCGCGTGCTGCTCGACGACCAGCACGCGGCCGCCGCCGTGGGCCGCGGCCGCGGCCGCGGCCAGGCCGGCCGGGCCGGCGCCGATGACCAGCACCTCGCAGAAGGCGTTGGCGCGCTCGGTAGCGGGTCCGGGTCGGGCAGGCCACTGGCGGCGCCGAGCCCCGCGGCACGGCGGATCGCCGGTTCCCACAGCCTCCAGCCGCGCCGCGTCGGTCCCATGAAGGTCTTGTAGTCGAAGCCCGCCGGCAGCAGGCGGGCGCCGGCGCCGGCGAGCGCCATCACGTCCAGGCGCCAGCGCGGGCCAGCGATTCTGGCTGTGCGCCACCAGGCCGTCGAAGACCTCGGCCATGGGGGCCTGGACGTTGGGCTCGGTGCGCCCGCGCGAGCGCAGCGTCACCAGCGCGCTCGGCTCCTCGACGCCGGCGGCGAGGATGCCGCGCGGGCGGTGCAGCTTGAAGCTGCGCCCGGCCAGGTGGATGCCGTTGGCGAGCAGCGCCGAGGCCACCGTGTCGCCGGAGAAGGCGGGCAGGGTGCGGCCGTCGAACACCAGCCGCAGCGGCGCGTCGCGCTCGACGCGGCCCCAGCCGGCGGGCAGGCGTGCGTCGCTACGGGCCATCGTCGGCCCCCGCGGCGGCGTCGCGTGCCAGGCGCGCGCCCGCGATCGCGTGCGTGGCCGTGTCGCGCTCGACCACGAGCCAGGCGCGGCAGCCGCCGACGTGCTGCCAGTACTCGCGGTGCGGGCCCCTGGGGTTGTCGCGGACGAACACGTAGCGGTACCAGGCGTCGAGGTCGTGGTCGTCGAGCCGCGGGCGCGCGACGCGCGCGTCGCCGCCGTAGGCGAACTCGTGGTGGTCGCGCTCGCCGCAGAACGGACAGGGGATGCGCAGCATCAGTGCGCCCCCGGGATCGGTCCGCTGCCGGCCTCGTCGATCTGCACCCCGTCGCGGAAGCGCCCGAGCGTGTAGGGCGCGTTGAGCGGGTGCGGCACGTCGTGCGCGAGCGTGTGCGCGAACGTCCAGCCCGAGGCCGGGGTCGCCTTGAAGCCCGTGTAGCACCAGCCGCCGTTGAGGTAGAGGCCGTCGACGGGCGTGCGGTCGATGATCGGGCTGCCGTCCATGGTCATGTCGACGACGCCGCCCCAGTGGCGCAGCAGGCGCAGGCGCGCCAGTTGCGGCATGGCGGCGAGCGCGATCTCGGCGACGCTGTCGACGATCGGCAGGTTGCCGCGCGCGGCGTAGGAGTTGTAGCCGTCGAGGTTGCCGCCGAACACGAGGCCGCCCTTGTCCGACTGGCTGATGTAGAACTGCTCGGCCGCGAACGACACCACGTGGTCGACCAGCGGCTTGATGCCCTCGGTCACGAACGCCTGCAGCAGGTGGCTCTCGATGGGCAGCTCGAGCCCGGCCCTGCGCGCGAGCTCGCTGGTGTGGCCGGCCACCGCGATGCCGACGCGCTCGGCGCGGATGGTGCCGCGCGAGGTCTCGACGCCGACGACGCGCCCGCCCTCGCGCACGAAGTCGTGCACCTCGCAGTCCTCGACGATATCGACGCCGAGGCCGTCGGCGCCGCGGGCGTAGCCCCAGGCGACCGCGTCGTGGCGCGCCGTGCCGGCGCGGCGCTGCAGGATGGCGCCGTGGATCGGGAAGCGCGCCGACTCCGAGTACTCGAGGTAGGGCACCTCGCGCATCAGCGCGTCGCGCTCGAGGATCTCGGCGTCGATGCCGTGCGCGCGCATGGTGTTGGCGCGGCGCACGTGCGCGTGCAGCTGGTCGGCGGAATGCGCCAGGATCAGGTGGCCGCGCTGGGAGAGCATGACGTTGAAGTTGAGCTCGTGGGACAGGCCTTCCCAGAGCTTCATGGAGTGCTCGTAGAACGGCGTGTTGCCGTCGATCATGTAGTTCGAGCGCACGATGGTGGTATTGCGCCCGACGTTGCCGCTGCCGATCCAGCCGCGCTCGAGCACGGCCACGTTGGTGATGCCGTGGTTCCTGGCGAGGTAGTACGCGGAGGCGAGCCCGTGGCCGCCGCCGCCGACGATGATCACGTCGTAGCCGCGCTTCGGCTCGGCCTTGCGCCACGCCTGCGGCCAGTGCCGGTGGCGGCGCAGCGCGTGGCGCAGGATTTGCCAGGCCGAATACGGCTGCATGCGGGGGCGTCCGGGGATCGGGGAAGCGATGGACTATCTCGCGCAGTCGCGGTTGTGGTCAACACAGCGCCGGGGTCATGGCCGCCCGCCACTCGCCGCACGGTCGTTGCCAGCTTTGCACGTCCCTCTCCCTCGCCCTCTCCCAAGGGGAGAGGGAATGGCATCGGCACGGCATTCGGCCGCGGCACGGCCCAGCCCCTCTCCCTCTGGGAGAGGGGTCAGGGTGAGGGCGATGGGGGTGAGGGCCGTGGGGGTGAGGGTCGCGTCAATCGTCGCCCGTGTGGCGCAGCTTCAGGTCGACGTGGACGTCCACCTTGCGCCCGACCGTGTCGCCCGAGGACCAGTCGCCCGTGCCGACGTCCCAGCGCGTGCGGTCCATCGTCAGGCCGCCGTTCATGATCGCGGTGACCTGGCCCTGCATCTCGGCGATGTCGCCGTCCTGGGTCCAGGTGAACGGCAGCACCACCTCGTGCGTGATCGACTTGATCGTGAGGTCGGCGACGGCCTCGTAGCGGTCGCCGCCCTCGTGCACGATGCGCTTCGTGCGAAAGTGCGCCTTCGGGTACTTCTCGAACCAGAACCACGCCTGGTCGGCGAGCGTGCTGTCGCGATCGTCGGAGCCCGTCTCCACGCTGGTGATGTCGACCGTCACGTCGAAGGCGCTGTCGTCCGGGCGCTGGCGGTAGAAGGTCATGTCGGCGCTGAACTGGAAGGTGCCGTCGAACTCGCTGCCGGTCTGCGTCGCCGTGAAGCCCAGCGTGCTCTGCTCGTGCAGTACCTTCCAGTTGCCGGCGAGGGCGGTCGGCGTCACCAGCGCCAGCATGGGCGCGAGGATGAGCGCAGTGTGCGATCGTTGCATCGGGATCACTCTCCGCGGATCGGGTCGGCGGCACGCGACAACGGCAGCATGCGCCGCAGCACGTGGTCGCCGTTGATCAGGTGGTGCTTGAGGGCACCGGCGACGTGCAGCGCCAGCAGCACGCAGATTGATATGAACATCCAGTAGTGCGCGGCCTTCGCGGCGTCGCCGATCGCGGATTCGTTCGGACCCTTCGGCACGAGGTCGGGGACCGGGATGTAGCCGTACAGATCGAGCGGGAAGTTGGCCGTGGAGTTGATGACCCAGCCGGAGACCGGCATGGCGATCATCAGGACGTAGAGCAGCAGGTGGCTGAGATGCGCGAGCGCGCGCTCCCACGCGGCCATGTCGGAAGGGAGCATCGGCGTCGGGTTGGTGAAGCGCCACAGCAGCCGCAGCACCGCCAGCCAGAGCACCGTCAGGCCGATCGACTTGTGCCAGTAGAAGGCCTCGACCTTGGTCGGTGACAGCGACAGGCTGTCGGCCCAGTAGCCGAGCCCGAGGTTGGTGATGATCAGCAGCGCGATCAGCCAGTGGAACAGCTTGGCGATCGAGCCCCAGTTGGTGGACGTGTTCTTGAAGCGCATTGACTGCCCCGGCGCCGGGGTCCTGGCGGACCCCGGTACCGGCTCCGTTGGCCCGTGACGTCAGACGTCCGACTCGCGCCTGCATCTCCGAGGCGATGCGGATCGTCACCTCGTCGCCTACGGCCGGTGTGTACATGCCCATGTCGAACGCGCTGCGGCTCACCGTGGTGACGGCCTCGAAGCCGACCGTCTTCGCCTTGGTGGCCGGATGCTGGCCGACCTTGTTGATCGTGACGTCGAAGGTGACCTCGCGCGTCACGCCCTTGATGGTGAGGTCGCCGGTCACCTGCGTAGGCGTTGCTCCCGGAGCCCTTCTCGACGGACGTGCTCTTGAACGTCGCCTGCTTGTGGTTGACCCAGTCAAAGAAGTCGGCGCTCAGCAGGTGGGCGGTGAAGTAGTCCCGTCCCGTCTTCAGGCTCTGGATCGGCAGGGTCACCTCGATGCTGCTGCCGGTGACGTCGTTCTCGTCGAACATCAGCGTGCCCGAGACGTCATGGAACTCGGCGCTGGTCGTCGAGAACCCGAAGTGGGTCCACTGGAACTCGACTTCCGTATGGTTGTTGTCGAATACGTAGGCCTCTGCCGCCAGCGCCGGCTGGCCGACGAGAAACAGCAGGCCCGCGATCGCGATCATCGATACGCGTCGCATCATGTTCCCTCCTCGGGATTGGCCGGGGCACACGGCGGGTGCCCCTGGTCGGTTCGAGTGGTGGCCCGTCGCGTACCCTGCCGTCGCGGGCGGGGAGGCGGGCGGCGCGGCGCCGCGATGGCGCGCGGCCACGACGCCTCCCGGACGGGCTGTGCCCGATGATAGCGATGGCCGGGGTGAGCCGAAACAGGTTACCTCGGGGAAACCGGGCATCGGGCGACGCGCACAGCGGGAAGTCGTCGGCACCTAGAGATCCGACCTGCGCTGCATCTCGGCCGAGATCCGGATGGTCACCTCGTCGCCGATCGCGGGTGCGTACCTGCCCATGTCGAAGGCAGTGCGGCTGACGGTGGTGGTGGCGTCGAAACCGATCGTGCGGGCCTTCGATACCGGGTGCTCGGCGATCCTGTTGATGGTGGTGTCGAGCACCACCTCGCGCGTGACGTCCTTGAGGGTCAGCTCGCCCGTCACCTCGTAGCGGCCATCGCCGACCTGCACGATGCCGGTACTCTCGAATACCGCTTGCGGGTATTGCTCGACGTTGAACCACTCGACCCTGTCGGTGAGATCGTCGTTGAACGTCTCGAAACCGCTGTCCACGGAGGACATGTCGATGGTGACGCTGACCTCGCTCGCGGGGATCTCGTTCTCCTCGAGCATCAGTGTACCCGAGAATTCCTCGAACTCGGCGCTGCTCGTGGAGAAGCCGAAATGCGACCACTCGAAATGGATGTTCGAGTGCGCCGGGTCGAACACGTATGCCTCGGCGGCGAGGGCCGGCTGGGCGATCATGATCAGGGCGGCGCTGGCGCTGGCGCGCACGAGGTGTGGGCTCATCGTGGATCTCCCCGGGGTCCGGCCGGGCGCAGGGGCCCGCCGTCGCTGGTCGTGGCCGGTCATCGTTGTCGCGGACGTGCGGCGACGCCCGCCGCCCGGTCGTGCAGACGCCCCGTGGATGATAGCGGCGCCCGGACGCCACGGGAACACGTCAGCGGCCCGAGACCGGGTTGTCGGCCAGGCGCTGGCGCTGGCGGGCGCGCACCTGCTCCAGGCGGGCCTCGAGGCGCAGCGCGTCGGATGAGCCCGGCGCGGCGCCGTCGAGCGCGAGCTGGAACTGCTCCATCGCGCGGTCGAAGCGCCCGGTTCGGGTGTAGTACTCGCCCAGGGCCTCGTGGCTGCGCACGTGCTGGCCGGCGGCCTCGGCCGCCTCGGCCTGCCGGCGCCAGGCCTCCGGCGGGGCCTGCGGGGCTCGCCGGAGGTAGCCGGTGAGCAGGTCGAGCGCCGCGGCGGGCCGGCCATCGGCGGTGAACAGGTCCGCGCCGGTCGCCACGACGGCGAACGAGGCGGGGTGGATCGCCTCGAAGTGCTCCCAGACGGCGAGCGCGTCCTCGAGCCGTCCCTGGTCACGGTAGGCGCGCGCCAGCGCCAGCCCGTAGTGGAGGTTGTCGGGCATCGCTGCGCAGCCGCTCGAGGCGCGCCGCGGCCTCGGCGGCTGCGCCCGTGCGCCGCTCGAGCAGCGCGAGCCCGTAGGCGTGCGCCGCGCCCGCGTGCGTGCCCGCCTGCGGGCTCTCGGCTGCCCAGCGCGAGTGCAGCACGCGCGGCTCGTCGGCGTCGATCACCCGCAGACGCCGCTGCATGAGGTGGAACTCGAGCGAGTCATTGCGCATGCCGCTCGTCGCCATGCCCGCCGCCCGGCTCTCGGCCTCCGCTACGCGGTTGCTCGACAGCGGGTGCGTGCGGAGGAATTCCGGCACCGCGTCGGCCGAGCTCCCGGCGCTCGCCATGAGCAGCTCGAACATGCCGGCCATGCCCGCGGGGTCATAACCCGCCTCGGCGAGGATGCCGATGCCGATGCGATCGGCCTCGTACTCGTTCGCGCGCGTGTAGTTGATCTGGCGCTGGGCCTGCGCCGCGACGCCCGTGGTGATCGCGGCCTCGGCGGCCTCGGGGTTCTGGCTGCCGAGGATCAGCGCCGCGAGCACCGTGGCGAGCGTGGTGTACTGGCTGCGCTGGTTCGCCGCGTACGCCTTGGCGATATGGCGCTGCGTGACGTGCGCGATCTCGTGCGCCACCACGCCGGCGAGCTGGCCCTCGTTCTCGGCCGCCAGGAACAGGCCGCTGTTGAGGCCGATGTAGCCGCCCGGGGCCGCGAACGCGTTGATGCGGGCGTCGTGGACGATGAAGAACTGGAAGCCCCCCGGCGGCGCGTTGTCCACCCCGGCGGCCAGGCGTCCCCCGAGCGCATCGAAATAGGCGGCGATCTCCGGGTCGCGGTTGAGCTCGAGCTGCTGGCGCGCCCGCGCCATCATCTCGGCGCCGATCGCCGCCTCCTCGCGCGGCGACAGCACCTGGTCGACCGGGCTGCCCATCGACGGCAGCTCGACCCCCGCGGTGGCCGTCGCGGCCGCGCCGGCCAGGGCGGCCGCAGCCAGATGGCGCAAAAGGGCTCGCAAACAGGACCTCCGGGGCGCCGGCCGCCCGGGGTGGGCGGTCGCTCGCGGCGCCACGCCCGCTACTCCGGACGACATTATCGCGTGCCGCGCGCGGCCTGCCCATTACGGTGGTGTAACCGCCTTGACCGGCACGGGGCGGCACCCGACCATCGGCGCCCCCGTTGCCGCCGGCCGCCCATGGACGCCGCGACGCACCAGCTCGACGCCCGCGGGCTCGCCTGCCCGCAGCCCATGCTGCGCGCGCGAGCGGGCGCTGGCGGCGATGGGCCGCCGGCGAGGTGCTCGAGGTGCTCGCGACCGACCCGGTGGCACCCGACGACCTGGCGCGGCTCGCGCGCCGCGGCGGCCACGCGCTGCTCGCGCAGCGAGCGCGAGGGCGACACGCTGGCGCGTGGCGCCTGCGCAAGCAGCGGCTGACGTCGGGCCGCCCGGCCCCGATGTCGCGGCAGATGGCCGCCGGAAGCCGCCAACGGTACTGAAATCCGGCGAACGTCGTATTACACTTGGCGGTTCACCCAGCGGCCGCGCAGCGGCCCGCGACGGCCCCGGCGAACGGCGGCCCGCAGCGTACGAGGAGGAACCGTGGAGCTTTCCGGCGGCGAGATCGTGATGGAGGCCCTCCGACGCGAGGGCGTCGAGTACATCTTCGGTTACCCGGGTGGTGCGGCGCTGCACATCTACGACGCGCTGTACCAGCAGGACGCGGTAGAGCACATCCTCGTACGCCACGAGCAGGGCGCGGTGCACGCGGCCGACGGCTACGCCCGCTCGACGGGCAAGCCGGGCGTGTGCCTGGTGACCTCCGGGCCGGGCGTGACCAATTGCGTCACCGGCATCGCGACCGCCCACATGGACTCGATCCCGCTGGTGATCATCTCCGGCCAGGTGCCACACCAAGGCGATCGGCTCGGACGCGTTCCAGGAGTGCGATGCGGTCGGCATCACGCGCCCCTGCGCCAAGCACAATTTCCTGGTCTCCGGCCTCGAGGACCTGGCCGAGATCATGCGCAAGGCGTTCTACGTCGCGACCACCGGGCGGCCGGGTCCGGTGGTGGTCGACGTCCCCAAGGACGTGACCGCGCCGAACGTGAAGATCCCGTTCGAGTACCCCGAAGAGATGCGCATGCGCTCCTACAATCCGACGGTGAAGGGCCACCCGGGGCAGATCCGCAAGGCGGTCGACCTGCTGCTCTCGGCGCCGAGCGCCCGATGATCTACACCGGCGGCGGCGTCGTGCTGGCGAACGCGCACGAGGAGCTGACCGCGCTCACGCGCGAGCTCGGCTTTCCGATCACCAACACGCTCATGGGCCTGGGCGCGTATCCCGCGACCGACCCGCAGTTCGTGGGCATGCTCGGCATGCACGGCACCTACGAGGCCAACATGGCGATGCACGAGTGCGACGTGCTGCTCGCCATCGGCGCGCGTTTCGACGACCGCGTGACCGGCGAGCTCGAGCACTTCTGCCCGCACGCGCGCATCATCCACGTCGACGTCGATCCGTCCTCGATCTCGAAGAACGTGCGCGTCGACGTGCCCATCGTCGGTGACGTGCGCCACGTGCTGCAGCGACATGGTCAACGTCCTGGGCGCCAGCGAGCGCCGGCCCGATGCCGCCGCGGTGGAGACCTGGTGGGGCCAGATCGAGCGCTGGAAGGCGACCGACTGCCTTGCCTACGACCGCGACAGCGAGGTCATCAAGCCGCAGTACGTCATCGAGAAGCTCTACGAGCTGACGAAGGACCGCGAGACCTATGTCACCTCGGACGTCGGGCAGCACCAGATGTTCGCGGCGCAGTTCTACAAGTTCGATCACCCGCGGCGCTGGATCAACTCGGGCGGCCTCGGCACGATGGGCTTCGGGCTGCCGGCGGCGATGGGCGTGAAGCTGGCCCACCGCGACGCGACCGTGGTCTGCGTGACCGGCGAGGCGAGCATCCAGATGTGCATCCAGGAGCTGTCGACGATGAAGCAGTACGACCTGCCCGTCATCGTGGTCAACCTGAACAACCGCTACATGGGCATGGTGCGCCAGTGGCAGGAGTTCTTCTACTCCAAGCGCTACTCGCACTCCTACGTCGACGCGCTGCCCGACTTCGTCGCGCTCGCCGAGAGCTACGGGCACAGGGGCATGCGCGTCGAGCGCACCCAGGATGTCGAGGGCGCCATCAGGGAAGCACTGGATCGCCCCGGGGAGCTGACGTTCCTCGACTTCATCACCGACCAGACCGAGAACGTCTACCCGATGATCGCGCAGGGCAAGGGCCATCACGAGATGCACCTGGCCTCCGAGCGCGAGCTGGCGTAAGGACAAGAACAACGCATGCGGCACATCATCTCGCTCCTGCTGGAGAACGAGTCCGGCGCCCTCTCGCGGGTTGCCGGGCTTTTTTCCGCGCGTGGCTACAACATCGAATCGCTAACGGTCGCGCCGACCGACGACCGCTCGCTGTCGCGCATGACCATCGTGACCAGCGGCACCGAGGAGGTGATCGAGCAGATCACCAAGCAGCTCAACAAGCTCGTCGACGTGGTGCGCCTGTCCGACCTGACCGAGTCGACCCACGTCGAGCGCGAGCTGCTGCTGATCAAGGTGCGCGCGGAGGGCAGCTCGCGCGAGGAGATCCGCAGCCTGGTCGACATCTACCGGGGCCAGATCGTCGACGTCACCGACCGCAGCTACATCGTCCAGATGACCGGCGATGGCCCGAAGATCGACTCCTTCATGGAGGCGCTCGGCGAGCACACCATCCTGGAGGTGGCGCGCTCGGGCGCGACCGGCATGGCGCGCGGCGAGAAGGTGCTGCGCTACTGAGACCACCGTGCTGGCCGAGGCCGACGGCAGCGAGCCGCCTTCGGGGCGGCTCGCTGTCTCTTGTGGAGTATGCCGGGAGCGCTCCTGGGGCCGTTCGCGGATTGGCGCCGTGCACGGATGTTCTCGCAGAGCGCGCTGAGAACGCGGAGGCAAGGACAATAATGGTTCTCTCGGCGTTCTCTGCGGTCTCCGCGAGAGCCAGTGCAGGTCGTGACGCAATTACCGAAGCACGGGCCACGCACGCTGGGCAACTGAAATCGAATCGACGGAGAACAGGGCAATGAACGTCTACTACGACAAAGACGCGGACCTGTCGCTGATCACCAGGCGCAAGGTCGCCATCATCGGCTACGGCTCGCAGGGGCATGCGCATGCCAACAACCTCAAGGACTCGGGGGTCGAGGTGACCGTCGGCCTGCGCCCGGGCTCGAGCTCCGAGGAGAAGGCGAAGCAGGCGGGCCTGAACGTCGCCTCGATCGAGGACGCCACCGCGGGCGCGGACATCGTCATGATGCTCGCACCCGACGAGCACCAGAAGGCGATCTACGAGAGCCAGGTGCTGCCGAACATCAAGCAGGGCGCGGCGCTCGGCGTTCGCGCACGGCTTCAACATCCACTACGGCCAGATCGAGCCGCGCGCCGATCTCGACGTGATGATGATCGCGCCGAAGGGCCCCGGCCACCTGGTGCGCTCGACCTACACGCAGGGCGGTGGCGTGCCCAGCCTGATCGCGATCGAGCGTGATGGCTCCGGCCAGGCGCGCGAGGTTGCGCTGGCCTACGCGGTGGCGAACGGCGCCGGCCGCGCGGGCATCATCGAGACGAGCTTCCGCGAGGAGACCGAGACCGACCTGTTCGGCGAGCAGGTGGTGCTCGTGCGGCGGCGCTCGCCGCGCTGGTCCAGGCCGGCTTCGAGACCCTGGTCGAGGCCGGCTACGCGCCGGAGATGGCCTACTTCGAGTGCCTGCACGAGCTCAAGCTGATCGTCGACCTGATGTACGAGGGCGGCATGGCGAACATGCGCTACTCCATCAGCAACACGGCCGAGTACGGCGGTTACACGCGTGGCCCGCGCGTGATCGACCGATGAGCACCAAGGCCGAGATGCGACGCATCCTCGACGAGATCCAGAGCGGCGAGTTCGCGCGCGAGTTCATCCTCGAGAACCAGGCCAACGCGCCGGTGCTCAAGGCCAACCGGCGCCTCGACGACGAGCACCAGATCACGCAGGTCGGCGACAAGCTGCGCTCGATGATGCCCTGGATCGCGGCATCCAAGATCGTCGACAAGACGAAGAACTGAGTACCCCGCCGGGTCCCATGACCGGGGCCGGCGGGCGCGCCGCGCCCGCCGGCCCGGGAGCCGATGTTGCGCCTGCTGACGCTGTTTCGCCTGCCGTTCGCGATCGCCGTGCTGTTCGCGCTGGGTGCGTCGGTCGCGGGGTACTGGGTGGTGGTCGTGCTGGCCCTGCTCGCGGCCGCGGCCGTGTTCGTGCTCGGGCGCGACCCGGTGCGCGACGTGCCGTCCCAGCCGCTCGGGATCGTGAGCCCGGTCGACGGCCGGGTCGCCAGCGTGGAGCACGGCCCCGATCCGTTCCTCGACCGCGACGCCCTGGTGATTCGCGTCGAGCAGGGCGCGCTCGCGCGGCGCGGTCGCGCTGCAGCCCGACGCGAGGGGCGCGTCCAGCGCCTGTGGGGCGGGCCCGAGATGCCCGGCTACGATGAAGGCAACCGCCTCGGCGTCCACCTGCGCACCGACGAGGGCGACGACGTCGTCTTCGTGATCACGCGCCCGCACGCCCTGCCGGGCCCGCTGGACTGGCACGTGCAGCCGGGCGAGCGGGTCGGCCAGGGCCAGCACCGCGGGCTGGCGGGCTGGGGCCGCCACGTGGTGCTCTACCTGCCGGCGCGCGCGACGCCTGCGGTAGAATCGGGCACGGTCGTCCACGCGGGGGCGGGCCTGGTATGCCAGCTCGTCCATCCGGCCTAGGAGACGAAGCGTGCCCGAGCAAGAAGCGACCAAGCCGCGGCGCGGCATCTACCTGCTGCCGAGCCTGTTCACCACGGCGGCGCTGTTCGCGGGCTTCTACGCGATCATCGAGGCGCTCAAGCACGATTTCACCACCGCGGCCATCGCCATCCTCGTGGCCATGGTGCTCGACGGCCTCGACGGCCGTGTGGCGCGCATGACGCGGACCCAGAGCGACTTCGGTGCCGAGTACGACAGCCTGTCGGACATGGTGTCGTTCGGCGTGGCGCCCGCGCTGATCGTCTACGAGTGGTCGCTGTCCAACGTGGGCGAGTTCGTCACCCAGTGGAGCAAGCTCGGCTGGCTCGCCGCCTTCCTCTATGCCGCCTGCGCTGCGCTGCGCCTGGCACGCTTCAACACGAAGATCGGCACCACCGACAAGCGCTTCTTCCAGGGCCTGGCGAGCCCGTCCGCGGCGGCGATCATGGTCGGCATGGTGTGGTTCACGCGCGACCTCGGCATCGACGGGCGCGAGCTGATGCTGGCCGCGTTCGCGGTCACCGTCGCGACCGGGTTGCTGATGGTCTCGAACGTGCCGTACTACAGCTTCAAGGACCTGGGCACGGGCAGGCGCGTGCCGTTCGTGGCGATCCTCGCGGTCGTGATGGTGTTCGTGTTCGCCTCGATCGATCCGCCGAAGGTGATCTTCGCCGGCTTCGCCGTGTACGGGCTCTCCGGGGCCGGTGTGGTGGCTCTACCGCCGGATCCGCCGCTGGGGCCGGCGCACGGCGGTGGCCGCCGGCACGGGTGGCCCGGGCGATGACGCCGTGCACGGGACGGCGCCCACCGGCGGCGAGGGTGGCAGCGACGCCGGCGAGCGTCGCGCGCGCCACGACGACGCGCCGGAGTAGCGCGTGAAGGTCATCGGCTTCGACGTCTTCGGCACCCTGATCGATCCCGGGGGCATCGCCGACGCGCTGCGCCCGTACGCCGGCGGCCGTACCGGCGAGCTGCTGGCGGAGTGGCGTCGCACGCAGCTCGAGCACGCCTTCCGGCGTGCCGCGATGGGCCGCTACCTGCCGTTCGACCGCGTCACCCGCGCCGCGCTCGACCGCGCGCTCACGGCCTGCGGCGTCGAGGTGCCCGAGGCGGGGCGCGAGCAGCTGGTCGCCGGCTGGACGCGGCTGCCCGCGTTCGACGAGGCGGCTCCGACCCTGGACGCGCTGCGCGCGGCCGGCCATCGCTGCGTCGCGTTCTCCAACGGCACCCCGGGCGGACTCGCGGCGCTGCTCGCGCACGCCGGCCTCGAGGCCCACCTCGACGACGTGCTGAGCGTGGAGGCGGTCGGTATCTTCAAGCCTGCGCCCGCTGCTCGACGCGCACCTGGTCAGCGCCGGGGGCGCCGGGCTCGACGCCACCTGGCTCGTGTCGGGCAATGCCTGGGACGTGATCGGCGCGCGTGCCGCCGGCCTCCACGCCGCGTGGGTGCGGCGCGACCCGGCCGCGGTGTTCGATCCGTGGGAGGAGACGCCGGACCTGGTGGTCGCCGACCTGTCCGAGCTGACGGCGGCCGCGCCGTTCAGCGGCGGCGACACCGCCTGATGCGCCGCTTCACCGACGCCGCCGGGCAGGAGTGGACCGTGGCGCTGTCCGCCGGCTCCTACGGCAGCGTCACGCTGATGTTCGCCCGCGCCGGCGACACCGGCGTCTACTGGCTCGCGCTCGAGGCGACGACCTCGGCCGAGGGCCAGGAGATGCTCGCGCGATTCTCCGACGACGAGCTGCGCACACGCCTGGAAGCCGCCGAGGCCTGGGTGGGATAGGTCCGGTCGCCTCGCCCCCACGTCCCTCACCCCAAACCCCTCTCCCCGAGGGAGAGGGGCTCGGCCGTGCCGGGCCGCCGGGCCGTGCTGCAAGGTTCCCTCTCCCACCGGGAGAGGGACAGGGAGAGGGGCGCCGTTCCAGCGCCGCCGCGCCGTTGCGTGCAGGCCGGCGCCGTGGCCGCTCAACTGGGCCCGCTGCTATAATCCGCGCCCGTCTCGAGGACATGACCGCACCCCTGCGGGCGCCGCGCGACCGTCACCACAGGATGCCGACCGCCATGAACACCAACGACCTGATCTCGGTTGCCAACGCGCTGGTGGAGCCGGGCCGGGGTCTGCTCGCCGCCGACGAGAGCAATCCGACGATCGCCAAGCGCTTCAAGGAGATCGAGCTCGAGTCGACCGAGGAGACGCGGCTGGTCTACCGCCGGCTGCTGTTCACGACGCCCGGTATCGAGCGCTTCCTGAGCGGCGTCATCCTCTTCGACGAGACGATCCGCCAGAGCGCCGAGGACGGCACGCCGCTGCCGAAGCTGCTCTCGGACAAGGGCATCATCCCGGGCATCAAGGTCGACAGGGGCGCCAAGCCGCTCGCGGGCCTCGAGGGCGAGAAGGTCACGGAGGGCCTGGACGGGCTGCGCGAGCGTCTCGCCGAGTACCACGAGCTGGGCGCGCGCTTCGCCAAGTGGCGCGCCGTGATCGCGATCGGCCCCGGCATGCCCACCAGCGCCTGCATCGAGGCCAACGCGCACGCGCTCGCGCGCTACGCCGGGCTCTGCCAGGAGGCGGGCATCGTGCCGATCGTGGAGCCCGAGGTGCTGATCGACGGCGACCACACGATCGAGCAGTGCCGCGTCGCCACGGCGGAGACCTGGCAGCAGCTCTACACCCAGATGTATCGCCAGGACGTGTTGCTCGAGGGGTCCCTGCTCAAGGCGAGCATGGTGCTGTCGGGCAAGGCCTGCGCCGAGCAGGCCGGCGTCGGGCAGGTGGCCGAGGAGACCGTCGCCCTGGCGCGCGAGCGCGTCCCGGCCGCGGTGCCCGGCATCGTGTTCCTCTCCGGTGGCCAGACGCCGGTGCGCGCCACGCAGCACCTCGACGCGATGGCCCGCATGGGGCCGCACCCGTGGCAGCTCGGCTTCTCGTATGCGCGCGCCCTGCAGGAGCCGGTGATGCAGGCCTGGCGCGGCGACTCGGTCAACGCCGACGCGGCGCAGAAGGCGCTGCACCACCGTGCGCACCTCAACAGCGAGGCGATGCTCGGGCGCTACTCGAGCGACATGGAGAAGGCCGCCTGAGCCACCGGCCGGGCCGGCCCGACCCGCACGCCGTCGGCCCCGATGCGCAGCGCGTATCGGGGCCGATCCGTTTCCCCGGCCCCGTGAGCCACGGCGTTCGCCGGCCGCGCCGACGGGGCCGGCCCGTGCCGCAGCGAGAGGGGGACGATGAGCCAACCCGCCGCAGCGCCGGCTCCCGGCCCCGCCACTCCGGGTGACCCGGAGGCCGTGCGCTCGGCGGCGATGGTCGCGCTGGCACTCGTCGCCGGCGCGCTCGGCGGCCTCGGCTCGATCGCCTTGCGGGCGCGATCGCCCTCTGCCAGCACCTCTTCTTCTACGCCGAGGCGGGGCTCGCGCTGCGCCCCGACGTCCACCTGCCGCCGAGCGCGTGGGGCTGGGGTGTCGTGCTCGTGCCGGTCGCCGGCGCCATCGTCGTCACCTGGATCACGAACACGTTCGCGGGCGGTGCGCGCGGCCACGGCGTGCCCGAGGTCATGCACGCGATCCATTACCACGGCGGTCGCGTCCGCGTGGGCACCGTGGTGGCGCACGCGCTGGCGTCGGCGGTGTCGATCGGCACCGGGGGCTCGGTCGGGCGCGAGGGCCCGATCATCCAGCTGGGCGCGGCCGCCGGCGCCATGCTCGGCCAGGTGCGCGCGATGCCGCCACGCCAGCGCGTCGTGCTGGTGGGCGCGGGCGCGGCGGCCGGCATCGCCGCCACGTTCAATGCGCCACTCGGCGGGCATCGCGTTCGCCATGGAGCTGCTGCTGGTCTCGGTGAGCGCGCGCAACGTCGCGCTGGTCGCCGGGGCGACCGTCACCGGGACCTGGGTGGGCTGGCTCTACGCGGGCACCGGCCCAGTGCTTCCCGTGATCCCCGGTCTCGATCTGTTCGCCGGCCTGCTGACCGGCAGCCTGGCAGCTGCTGCTGTGCGTGCCGTTCGGGTTGCTCGTCGGGGTCGCGGCCGCCGGTTTCGTGCGCGCGCTCTACTGGTTCGAGGACCGCTTCGACGGCGCCTTCGGCAACGCCTACCTGCGCCACATGGCGGGCATGCTCGTCGTCGGGATCATGATCCAGGGGTTGTTCGTCCACGCGGGCGAGTACTACATCGCCGGCGTCGGCTACGCCACGATCACCGACATCCTGCGCGATGTGCTGACCAACCCGCTGTTCCTGCTGCTGCTGTTCGCGGCCAAGCTGCTGGCCACCTGCCTGACGCTCGGGCTCGGGCGCCTCCGGCGGCGTCTTCTCGCCGACGCTGTTCCTCGGGGCGAGCGCTGGGCGCGGCCTGGGCGGATACGCTGGACGCGTTCATGCCGGGGCTGGGCATCGACCCGGTGCTGTTCGCGGTGGCCGGCATGGCCGGCATGATCGGGGCGACGACCTCGGCGGTGGTCACCGCGGTCGTGCTCGTGTTCGAGCAGACGCGTGACCACGCCGTGATCCTGCCAGTCATCCTGACCGTCGGCCTGGCCTACGTCGTGCGCGTGCGCCTGACGCCGGAGAGCATCTACACGCTCAAGCTCGCGCGCCGTGGCCGCGGCATGCCGCAGAGCCTGCAGGCGGCGATGTCGGACAGCCTCGACGCGCGCCGGGTAATGAACCGTGATTTCCAGGTGGTGGAGCTCGAGCGCCTGCGTCAGTGGGAGTGGCAACACCGCCCGGGGGTCGGCGCGCGCTACACCATCGTCACCGACGCCGGCGAGATCGTCGGCCTGGCGCGCGAGGATCCGCCGTACCTCGCGCGCGACTACGCGCCCGAGGACCTGGTCGACCGTGATTTCCAGCTGGTCGCGCCGGGCACGCGCTGGCCGGTGCTGATGCGCGGCATGAAGGCCCATGGCCACGAGCTGCTGCTGGTCGCGCGCGGTCGCTCGATCGACGAGGTCGTCGGCGTCATCACGCCGCGCGAGATCGCGCGGGCGGCAAGGGACAATGCCGAGCTCATCGACTGACCATGCCGGCTGCGTGAGTGTCGGGCGCGCAGCGCGAATCCGGCACGCGCGACTCGCGGCGAGCGCGAGCGCGAGCTCGGTGCGCCGGCGCTGTTCGCGCTCGCGCTCGCCGTCGGCGCGCTCGGCGCGGCCGGTTCGCTGGTGTTCCGCGTGGCGATCGCGCTGGTGCAGAACCTGCTGTTCCACGGGCGCTTCGATCGCTCGACATCGATGCAGCACGTGCCGCTGGCGCCCAGTCCCTGGGGCGTCGGGATCGTGGTGGTGCCGGTGATCGGTGCGCTCGGTGTCGCCTGGATCACGCGCCGCCTGTCCGCCGAGGTGCGCGGCAGCGGCGTGCCGGAGGTGCTCTACGCGCTCCACTACCATGGCGGGCGCATGCGCCCGCAGGTTGCGGGGCTGAAGGCGGTGGCCTCGGCGCTGTCGATCGGCAGCGGCGCCTCGGTCGGGCGCGAGGGGCCGATCGTCCAGATCGGCTCCGTGCTCGGCGCCGGCGTCGGCCTGCTGGCGCGCATCCCGGCGCACCAGCGTGTCGTGCTGGTCGCCGGCGGCGCGGCCGCCGGCATCGCGGCCACGTTCAACGCGCCGCTGGGCGGGCTGGCGTTCGCGATCGAGCTGCTGCTGATCTCGGTCAGCGCCCGTAACGTCGCGCTGGTCGGCGAGCGCGACCGCGATGGCGGCCACCTGGTGCGCGGGCCTCGTGCGGCGGCTTCGGGCCGCTGTTCCCGCTCGCGGCGCTCGGCGGGTCCGCGAGCGTGGGCGGCAGCGGCGCGGAGCTGCTCGCCTGCGTGCCGTTCGGGCTCGCCGCCGGCGTCGCCGCCGCGGCGCTCGAGCGCGGCATCTGCGCGGTCGAGGATGCCTCGAAGGCGCTGACGGCCAACGACTACCTGCGCCACGCCGCGGCGATGCTGATCGTCGGCGTGATGCTCCATGCCTTCATCGAGCGCGCCGGCGCCTACCACGTCGCCGGCGTCGGTTACCCGACGATCGAGGCGATCGTGACCGGCCTGCTCACCGACCCGGCGTTCCTGCTGCTGCTGTTCGCGGCCAAGCTCGCGGCGACGGCGCTGGCGCTCGGCACCGGGGCCTCGGGCGGGGTGTTCGCGCCCGGGCTGTTCCTCGGCGCCGCGCTGGGTGCGGGCTACGCGCAGGCGCTCGACGCGCTCTGGCCCGCGCTCGGCATCGAGCCGGTCGTGCTCGCGCTCGCGGGCATGGCGGCGCTCGTCGGCGCGACCACGGCCGCGGTGGTGACCGCGATCGTGATGGTGCTCGAGCTCACCCACGGCTACGCGGCGCTCCTGCCGATCGTGCTGAGCGTCGTCGCTCGCCTACGCTGGTGCGCCTGCGGCTGACGCGCGGAGAGCATCTATACGCTCTACCTCGCCCGCCGCGGGCGCGCGGTGCCGCACGGGCTGCAGGCGGCCGTGTCCGAGCCGCTCGATGCCGAGCACGTCATGAGCCGCGATTTCGTGCTGCTCGAGGGTAGCGCGGGTGATCACCCGGCGGCGGAGGTCGGCGCGCGCTACGTGCTGGTCACGCAGGGCGGCCGGGTCATCGGCTTCGCGCTGCCCGGCGGCGGCACCGACGAGGCCTTCCGTGTCGTCGACCCGGGCCGGCGCTGGCCCGAGCTCATGCGCACGCTCAAGGCGCACGCCTGCGAGCGCCTCGTCGTCGCCACCGGCGATACGGCGGACAGCGTCGTCGGCGTGATCACCCCGCGCGAGGTCGCGCGCGCCGCCCGCGACAAGGCCGATCTGATGGACTAGGAACTGGACATCGTATCACTGGCGCTCCGGCGCCAGGGATACCAGGATGCAATGCAGTGCGTCATGACTCTCGCAGAGACCGCGGAGAGCGCAGAGAATGGCAAAGAAGATTGAGGTGCTACGTCATCCAGTGCCGTGACAAGCACCACGAAATGATACTCCGGCGTCGGAGTCGGGCACGAGGAGACAACGGCAGCGTGGTGGACGCGAGGAATGACGCGTAGATATCCAAAACAAGCTTCGCGAGATCCCTTTGGAACCGAGATTCTCGGCGTTCTCCGTGGTCTCTGCGAGAGTGCAATCCACGATTCCCCAAGCCACAGCGGGCGCTCGTCCGCCGGTGTGAGTGCGAAATATCCGGGAGCATGACGCATGGCCAGTGACTCGAAGGTCGTGATCCATGCCGCGCTGGTCGGCAACGCGCTGATCGCGGTGACCAAGTTCATCGCCGCGGCGATCACGGGCAGCTCGGCGATGCTCGCCGAGGGCATCCATTCGGTCGTTGATACCGGCAACCAGGTGCTGCTGCTGTTCGGCCTGCGGCGCGCCAAACGGCCGCCCGACGCCCGTTTCCCCTTCGGCCACGGCAAGGAGATCTACTTCTGGTCGTTCGTCGTCGCCATCCTGATCTTCGCGGTCGGCGCGGGGATCTCGCTCTACGAGGGCATCCACGCCGTGCTCGACCCGCACCCGGTCACCAATCCCGCGATCAACTACGTCGTGCTCGGGCTGGCGATCGTGTTCGAGGGCGCCGCCTGGTGGTTCGCCTGGCGGGGGTTCCGCGCCGCCAAGGGCAGCCTCGGCTACGTCGAGGCGGTAGTGCGCTCGAAGGACCCGACCCTCTTCGTGGTCCTGTTCGAGGACTCGGCGGCGCTGCTCGGCCTCGTGGTCGCGCTCGCCGGCATCGCCACGGCCCAGGCCACGGGCGCCTGGTGGCTCGACGGCGCCGCCTCTATGGTGATCGGCTGCATCCTCGCGGCCACGGCCGTCTGGCTGGCGGTCGAGACCAAGGGCCTGCTCATCGGCGAGGCCGCCAGCCCCGCCGTGATCCGCGACCTGCGCGAGCGCATCGCGGCGCACGACTGCGTACGCGCGGTGAACGAGGTGCTGACGCTGCACATGGGCCCCGAGTACATCCTGGTCAACGCCAGCGTGACCTTCGACCCCGGGGCCCGCGCGGAGCGGGTCGCGGCGGCCGTGGCCGCCATCGACCACGACCTGCGCACCTCCTGGCCCGAGGTGCGGCGCGTGTTCATCGAGGGCGAGGGCCGCCAGGGCAGCGAGCAGCCGGTCGGATGACGCCGCCGGCGCGCGGCGACGCGCGCCGGCGTGGCACAATGCGCCGCGGTGGCGCACGGATGGAGCGCGATGGACCACGGCGAAGCGGCACCAGGGCAGGGTGCGGATGACGATCCGCCACGCCGCCGGGGCTGGCTGGCGGGCACGCTGGGGCTCGCCCGGCGGGCCGTGTTCGTCAGCGTCCTGGGCCTGCTGCTCGGGGGCCTCGCCTCGCTCGCCGCGACCGGCTTCGTCGTCCTCGTCGAGCGCCTGAACGACCTCCTCTGGGTCTCTGTCGCGCGCGCGCATGATGGCGGGCGACTGGGCCTGGCCGCCCGTGCTGACGGTCGCGGTGCCGGCCGCCGGGGGCCTGCTGGTGGGTCTGCTCAAGCGCGTGGCGCTGACCGACGGCCGGGCGCACGGCCCGCCCGACGTGATCGAGGTGGCGCAGACGGGCCACGGCGAGGTGCGCGCGCGCGACGGCGTGCCCAGCGCGCTCGGCGCCCTGGTCTCGCTCGGCAGCGGCGCCTCGGTCGGCCAGTACGGCCCGCTGGTGCACCTGGGCGCGACCATCGGCTCGGTGATCGGGCGCCACGCGCCCTACGGCGGGCGCACGCTCGGCACGATCGGTATCGGCTGCGGCGTCGCGTCCGCGATCTCGACCGCGTTCAACGCGCCCATCGCCGGGATCCTGTTCGCGCACGAGGTGATCCTGCGTCACTACTCGCTGCGCGCATTCGCACCGATCACGGTGGCCTCCACGATCGGCTTCGTGCTCGCCAACTTCGCGTTCGAGACCCGGCCGCTGTTCCGCATCGACGAGGCACCACGGGTGATCCCGGTCGAATTCGCCGGCTTCGTGGCCATCGGCCTCGCCGGCGCGCTCGTGGCGATCGTGTTCATGCGCGCGATCGTGGCGATGGGCGCGCTCGCGGCGCGCTCGCGACTGCCGGTGCCGCTGCAGCCGGCCGTCGGCGGGGCGCTGATGGGCATCCTGGCGCTGTGGACGCCGGAGATCATCGGCATCGGTCAGGAGACGCTGCGCTTCGCGATCATCCCCGACGCCTTCACCGCGAGCGAGCTCGGCGTGCTGCTCGCGGCGAAGATCCTCGCGACCGCGCTGTGCCTCGGCTTCGGCTTCGTGGGCGGCAGCTTCAGCCCGGCGCTGGTGATCGGTGCGCTGTTCGGCGCGCTCATGGCGCAGGCCGCGATCGTGCTGCTGCCGGGCGCGGCCGACTCGACCGGCGTCTACACCATCTGCGGCATCGCCGCGGTGACGAGCCCGGTCATCGGGGGGCCGATCACGACCATCCTGATCGTCTTCGAGCTGACGCGGAACTACGAGCTCACCACCGCGGTGATGGTCAGCGTGGTATTCGCGAATCTCGTCTGCTACCGCCTCTACGGACGCTCGATGTACGACGAGACCCTGCGCAGCCGCGGCTGCGATCTCACCCTCGGACGTGACCAGCTCGTGCTCGATCGAGCGCCGATCGGACCCTACGTGTCGCGCGACTACGCCGTGGCGCGCAGCGGCGAGTCGCCGGGCGCATTGCGCGAGCGGCTGGTGCGCACGGGGGTCAGCGAGGCGCAGCTCATCGACGCCGACGGGCGTTACCTGGGGACGATCACGCTCAACGAGGTGCTCGCCGCGCTCGATGCCGGTGAGGTGGAATCCGTCGACACGCTCGCGAGCTGGGACATCGCGGTGCTGCGCGCCGACATGTCCGTGCTGGCCGCGCTGCGCCGGGCCGAGTCGGACGAGAGCGGCATCCTGCCCGTGCTCGAGTCCGCCGACAGTGACAGGCTCGTGGGCGTGATCGCGCAGTCGACGATCGTGCGCGCCTACCGCGAGACGCTCGGGGAGATCCGGCGCGAGGAGCACGCGGCGCCATGATACGGATGCAGCGCGCCATGTTGCTGCTCGCGCTCGCCGGTGCAGCGGCGGCGGCCGGGGAACCCGACGACGGCGCGCTGCGCATCGCCACTTGGGGCGGCTCGTACGAGGCCAGCCAGCGCAACGCCTACTTCGTGCCGTTCACCGAGAAGACGGGCGTACCGATCTACACGGCCGCCTATTCGGGCGGCGTCGAGGCGCTGCGGCGCCGGGTGCAGGCCGACACGGGCTCGTGGGATCTCGCCGACATGACCATGGCGGACCACCAGCGTGCCTGCCGGCTCGGCTACCTGCAGCGCTTCGACCACCGGGTCCTGGCGCCGGCGCCCGACGGCACGCCGGCCCGGCGCGACTTCCTCGAGGGCAGCCTTACGCGCTGCGGTGTCGCGCACAACGTGTTCTCGATGGTGGTCGCCTACGACAAGCGCGCATTCCCCGGCGTGCGCCCGCACCGCATCGGCGACCTGTTCCGCCCCGAGCAGTTCCCCGGGGTGCGCGCGCTGCGCAAGCGCCCGGACGCGCTGCTCGAGTGGGCGCTGGTGTCCTACGGGGTGCCGCCCGCCGACGTCTACACGCTGCTGTCGACCGAGCGCGGCATGCGCCTCGCGTTCGAGCGCCTCGATCGCATCCGCGACGACATCGCCTGGTGGCGCGACCCGGAGGCCGCGATCGAGCTGCTCGACGAGGAGCGGGTGACGTTCGCGTCCGGCTACAACGGGCGCTTCTTCAACGCCCAGGTGGTCAACGGCCGCCCGTTCGAGATCATCTGGGACGCGCAGCTCTACCAGCTCGAGGTCTGGGGCATCCTGGCCAATGCCCCGCGGCCCGAGGTGGCGCGGGACTTCGTGCGCTTTGCGACGCGCACCGAGTCGCTGGAGCGCCAGACGCGCTACATCGCCTACGGCCCGACCCGCACGTCCGCGATCCGGCGCGTGGGCGAGCACGTCACGACGGGCGTGGGCATGGCGATCCACATGCCGACGCATCCCTCGCACATGGACCGGGCGATCGAGAAGGACGTCGCGTGGTACTCGAGCACCCGCGAGACGCTCAGCGAGCGCTTCGACGCATGGCTCGCGCGCGGCGGCGAGGGCACGGGCGAGCCCTGAGCGGGGCTGCGCCCGCCGGCGCCGCGCGTGGCACAATGGCGGGCGTCCCGATCGAGGGAGGACAGGTCCATGGCAACCGCGACGTTCGCAGCAGGCTGTTTCTGGCACGTCGAGCACGCCTTCCGCCAGGTGCCGGGCGTCATCGAGGCCGAGTCCGGCTACACCGGCGGCCACGTCGAGAACCCCGGCTACAAGCAGGTCTGCGGCGGCGACACCGGCCACGCCGAGGCGGTGCGGGTCGAGTACGACCCCGAGCGGGTGAGCTACGCCGACCTGCTCGGTGTCTTCTGGCAGTGCCACGACCCGACCCAGCGCAACCGCCAGGGCCCGGACGTCGGCAGCCAGTACCGCTCGGCGATCTTCTGCCACGACGAGGCCCAGCGCGAGGCGGCCGAGCGCTCCAGGGACGAGCAGGAACGCTCGGGGCGCCACCGCGGGCCGATCGTGACCGAGATCACCCCCGCGTCGGCCTTCTACCGCGCCGAGGAGTACCACCAGCGCTACCTCGAGAAGCACGGCGCGGCCTGCGGGATCTGAAAGACAGGGCCCAGGGCCGAGGGTCGAGGGCGGAGGGCGGAGGGCGGAGGGCTGGAGGACTGAGGGCGGGACGCCAGCTGCCAGCTGGCAGGCAGCCGCGAAGGCATCGCGGGCACGGTCAGCCACCTGGCCGCCAGCCGCACGATCCCGTCATCGGCCAGGCCGGCGCAGCCGGCCGCGGCGCCCAGCCGGCCGGCGGGCACTGAGTCGGCCGTCCAGGAGCCGCCGGCGCCATGCGGCGTATCGCGATGAGCGGCCGCTGCCGTGCGCCATGGCCCGTGCCGGCGACGCCTCGCGGCTGCACGGGACCAGGTGACGGGCGCAGGGTCCCCGCATCGGGCCTCCGGCATGGGCTCCGCGACCCTGGGCAGCGTGGCGTCGCGGCCGGTGCGGGACGCGTTCGAGGCCCGCGCGCCGCGTGGCGCGGCGCACCGCGCTGATGGCCGCGGCGGACGCCTGCTGCGCTGCGGCCGGACGGATGAGTCGACGCCACGCAGAGGCGCCGCAGGGCGTGCGGTATCCCAGGACGGCCGTACCAGTACCCGACGCCGGCCTGGATCGCCACGGCCGGCTGCGCCGGCCTCGCGATGACGGGAGTGCGGGAAGGCGGCGAGGCGGCAGAACCGGCCCGCGATGATGTGGCGGGTGCTGCCAAGGGTGGCAGCTGGCGAGCGCCCAGCCCTCAGCCTGTAGCCCTCAGCCCTCAGCCCTCAGCCCTTAGCCCTCAGCCTTCAGCCCTCAGCCCTCAGCCCTCAGCCCTCAGCCCTCAGCCCTCAGCCCTCAGCCCTCAGCCCTCAGCCCTCAGCCCTCAGCCCTTGGCCCTGCCTCGCTCCGCAGCGTGCCGCTCACCGGTCTAGGAGTCCCCAGAACCGTTGCCGGACAGCCCCATGCGGCCGATCCACGCACAGCGCGCCGTCGCCACGACCGCCACCCCCGGTGGTCACACGGGCGCGCTCGGCCTGCTGCCGGCTTCCCTCCTGCTGCTCCTGCTCGCGCTCCTCCTCCTGCCCTAGGGCAGGAGAGATGACCTGGCGAGGCGAAACGCACCCAATCCAGACACCAGCACCGGCCCCGAGCAAGCGGGACCGGGGCAACCGTATCCGGGAACACGAGCGCCGCCCGCACGGCGCCGGCAAGCGACGGAGCCCGTCATGAGCCACGACAAGCTGTACGTATTCGACACGACACTGCGCGACGGCGAGCAGAGCCCCGGCGCCTCCATGACCAGGGACGAGAAGCTTCGCATCGCCAAGGCCCTCGAGCGGCATGAAGGTGGATGTGATCGAGGCGGGCTTCCCGGCCGCGAGCAAGGGCGACTTCGAGGCGGTGCGCGCGGTCGCCCGCACCTGCCAGTTCAGCACGGTCGCGGGGCTGGCCCGGGCACGGGAGAGCGGACATCGATCGCGCCGGCGAGGCCGTGCAGGCCGGCTCCGAGCGAGCCGCGATTCACACCTTCATCGCCACCTCGCCGATCCACATGCAGGACGAAGCTCAGGATGGAGCCCGACGCGGTGCTCGAGTGCGCCGTGGCGTCGGTGAAACGCGCGCGCGAATGGACCGACGACGTGGAGTTCTCCTGCGAGGACGCCGGGCGCTCCGAGGCCGACTTCCTGTGTCGCATCATCGAGCAGGCGATCGACGCCGGTGCGCGCACGATCAACATCCCCGACACCGTCGGCTACAACATGCCGGCGCAGTACGGGGAGCTGATCCGCAGCCTGCGCGAGCGGGTGCCGAACTCGGACAAGGCGGTCTGGTCCGTGCACTGCCACAACGACCTGGGCTTGGCGGTGGCCAACTCGCTGGCCGGCGTGCTCGGCGGCGCCCGCCAGGTGGAGTGCACCATCAACGGCCTGGGCGAGCGCGCCGGCAACGCCTCGCTCGAGGAGATCGTCATGGCGCGTGCGCACGCGCCAGCGACGTGCTTCCCCTGTGACACGGGCATCAATGCCCGCGAGATCGTGCCGACATCGAAGCTGGTAGCCAATATTACCGGATTTGCGGTTCAGCCGAACAAGGCGATCGTCGGCGCCAACGCCTTCGCCCACGAGTCCGGCATCCACCAGGACGGCGTGCTCAAGGCGCGCGAGACCTACGAGATCATGTGCGCCGAGGACGTCGGCTGGCGCAACAACCGCATGGTGCTGGGCAAGCACTCGCGGCCGCAACGCCTTCCGCAGCCAGCTGCGAGGCAGCTGGGGATCGGCTTCGATACCGACGGCGCAGCTCAACGAGGCCTTCGCGCCGCTTCAAGGACCTGGCCGACAAGAAGCACGAGATCTTCGACGAGGACCTCCAGGCGCTGGTCACGGAGGCCAATACCGAGGAGATCAACGAGTTCTACCAGCTCGAGCGCCTGCGGGTGTGCTGCGAGACCGACGATCGTCCCCGAGGCGGAGGTCGTGCTGGTCGTCGACGGCCAGCAGAAGACCGCCCGGACGAAGGGTGACGGCCCCGTGGACGCGGCCTTCAGCGCGATCGAGGAGATCGTCGACAGCGGCGCGGAGCTGTGCCTGTACTCGGTCAACAGCATCACCGGCGGGACCGACGCCCAGGGCGAGGTCACGGTGCGCCTGATGCAGGGCGACCTCATCGTCAACGGCAAGGCTGCGGACACCGACATCGTCATCGCCTCGGCGAAGTCCTACGTCAACGCCCTGAACAAGCTCCACCAGCGCGAGTTCCGCGAGCACCCGCAGATCGCGGGGCGGACGTGTGAGCGACGCCGACCCCGGCCCCGACCCGCTCGACGAGGCGCGCCGGCGCGCCTACCTCGAGGCCATGGGCATCCCCGTGTGGGTGCCACGGGACGCCCCGGCGGGCCCGCCGGGCCGCCGCGCGGCGGACGCGGGCAGCGGGCAGGCCGCGGTGCCGGAATGCGAGAGCCCGGCGCAACGGCCGGCGCCGGCCGGGCCCGGGGCGGCGACGAGCCGCCGCCGTTCCCGGCGGAGCTCGCCGACGAGCTGGCCGGGCAGGGCGAGGCGCCGGGATGGTCGGCGGACCCCGCGGCCGGCGCCGATCCCGGGCGCGCCGGCGCGCCCGGGCCCGAGGTCGGCGCCATGGATGGAACGCTGCGCGCCGCCATCCTCGGCTGCACCGCCTGCGAGCTGCGCCGGGCGCGCACCCAGGCGGTCCCGGGGTGGGCCACGCCGGCGCGGACCTGCTGGTCATCGGCGAGGCCCCGGGCAGGAGGAGGACCGCCGCGGCGAGCCCTTCGTCGGGCGCGCCGGCCAGCTCCTCGACCGCATGCTGGCGGCGATCGGCCTCGACCGCGACGACGGTGTTCATCACCAACGCGCTCGAGTGCCGGCCGCCGAGGAGCCGCGACCCGGCGGCCCGAGGAGGTGCGCGCCTGCGCCGGCTACCTGCGGCGCCAGATCGAGCTGATCGCGCCGCGCGCGATCCTCTCGGTGGGCCGCATCTCGGCCCAGAGCCTGCTCGAGACCGGCGATTCGATCGGGCGCCTGCGCGGGCGCTGGCACCGCTTCGGCCCGCAGGGGACGCCCTTGCTCGTGACCTACCACCCGGCGTACCTTCTGCGCAGCCCGGTCGACAAGCGCAAGGCCTGGGCGGACCTCAAGGCGGTCCGCGAGCGGCTGCGCGGGGTGAGCGAGTAGCCCGAGATGGTCGCCGTCCTCCAGCCCGGTCCGGCGATCCGCCCGATGGTCGAATCGGACCTGGTCGCGGTGCTCGCCGTGGAGCAGGCCTCGTACCCCTACCCCTGGTCGCGCCGCATCTTCGAGGACTGCCTGCGGGTGGGCTACTGCTGCCTCGTGGCCGTCACCGGGGCCGGCATCGTGGGCCACGGCATCATGCTGGCGCGCGCCGGCGAGGCCCATATCCTCAACCTCTGCGTGCACCCGGACGCGCGCCGCGCCGGGATCGCCCGCGCGCTGCTCGGGGAGCTGCTCGACGTCGCCCGCGGCGCCGACTCGGCGACCGCCTTCCTCGAGGTGCGGCCAACCAACGAGGGCGCGGTGGAGCTCTACGAGGGCGCGGGATTCCGCGTCGTCGGCCGGCGCAAGGACTACTACCCGGCCCCGTTCGGACGCGAGGACGCCCTGGTCATGGCGCTGCGCCTCGACGAGGCATAGCCTCGCCCGATCGCGTTATACTCGCGCGCCTGCACCGCAGGCGCCGCGGCCGGCCATGGCCCGGTCCCGCGCCTCCATCGCTCGCACGTAACGGATCCACGCCCCCGATGGCCGATCATGCCAAAGAGACCGCCCGGCGGCGGACGCTCGCGATCATCTCGCACCCGGACGCCGGCAAGACCACCGTCACCGAGAAGCTCCTGCTCTACGGCGGGGCGATCCAGCTGGCCGGCACGGTCAAGGGCCGCAAGGCGGCGCGCCACGCCACCGCCGACTGGATGCAGATGGAGCAGCAGCGCGGCATCTCCGTGACCTCGGCGGTGATGCAGTTCCCGTACCGCGAGCGCATCGTGAACCTGCTCGATACGCCGGGCCACGAGGACTTCTCCGAGGACACCTACCGCACGCTGACCGCCGTGGATTCGGCGCTGATGGTCATCGACGTCGCCAAGGGCGTCGAGGAGCGCACCGAGAAGCTGATGGACGTCTGCCGCCTGCGCACGACGCCGATCATGACGTTCATCAACAAGCTCGACCGCGAGGGCCGCGATCCGATGGAGCTGCTCGACGAGGTCGAGAATGCTCGCGATCCGCTGCGCGCCGGTAACCTGGCCGATCGGCATGGGCAAGCGCTTCAAGGGCGTGTACCACCTCTGGAACGAGCAGGTGCACCTGTTCTCGGCCCGGCACGACGGGCGCATCGTCGAGGGCGAGACGATCGAGGGGCTCGACAACCCGCGCCTCGACGAGGTGCTGGGCGACCAGGCTCAAGAGCTGCGCGAGGAGGTGGAGCTGGTGCGCGGCGCCAGCAACGAGTTCGACGCCGACGCCTACCTGCGCGGCGAGCTCACGCCGGTGTTCTTCGGCTCGGCGATCAACAACTTCGGCATCCAGGAGCTGCTCGACGAGTTCGTCGAGTACGCGCCCGCGCCGTTGTCGCGCGCGGCCACCACGCGCATGATCGATCCCTACGAGACGAAGTTCTCCGGCTTCGTGTTCAAGATCCAGGCGAACATGGATCCGCAGCACCGCGACCGCATCGCCTTCCTGCGCGTGTGCTCGGGCGCCTATCGCAAGGGCATGAAGATGCACCACGTGCGCATCGGCAAGGACGTGAAGATCGCCAACGCCATCACCTTCATGGCCTCGGACCGGGACCAGATCGAGGAGCGCCTATCCCGGCGACATCATCGGTGTGCACAACCACGGCACCATCCGCATCGGCGACACCTTCACCGAGGGCGAGGCGTTCGCCTTCACCGGTATTCCCAACTTCGCCCCCGAGCTGTTCCGCCGTGCCCAGCTCAGGGATCCGATGCGCATGAAGGCGCTGCAGAAGGGGCTCGACCAGCTCTGCGAGGAGGGCGCCACCCAGCTGTTCCGCCCGCTCGCCGGCAACGACCTGATCCTCGGCGCCGTCGGCACGCTGCAGTTCGACGTGGTCGCCCAGCGCCTGCGCGACGAGTACAAGGTGGACTGCATGTTCGAGCCGGTCAACGTGGCACACCGCGCGCTGGGTCGACTGCGACGACCCGAGCGCACGCTGCGCGACTTCCGCGACAAGGCGGCATCGAACCTGGCCGAGGACCACGCCGGCGAGCTGGTCTACCTGGCGCCGACGCGGGTCAACCTGCAGATGACCGAGGAGCGCTGGCCCGCCATCGAGTTCCGCGCCACCCGCGAGCAGGGCGGCCTGGCGGGCTGACAAGGGAACCGCGAATGAACGCGAATAATCGCGAATGGCGCCTTGCGAGCATGGCGTCAGGTGGAGCTCCGCTGGATCGTGTGCGGAGCATCGCGGTCTCGTGAGCGACGAATGAACACGACGGGTACGCGGGTGGTTCTCGCAAGGCGCATCCGACCACCTGTGGGTCCGACTTCAGTCGGACAGGGGCACTGGAAATCCCCGTGCGCGGCCGGCTGAAGCCGGACCCACGGAACGCACGACGTCACAGCGCAGCTCCGACGCCCACAGGGCACCGCTGCGCCATTCGCGATTATTCGCGTTCATTCGCGGTTCGCCCTGCGTCGCGCTCACTCGCCCGTGAACACCCCCAGGCGCTTCGAGAGCTTGGCGTTCTCGCTGTAGTCGATCGGGATCACCACGAGCGACGGTCCCTTGTGGTCGAGGGCGTTCTGCAGCGCGCCGCGCAGGTCGCGGGCGTTGCTCACGTACTGGCCCTGCCAGCCGAAGGAATCCGCGAGCTTGAGCCAGTCGGGATTGCCGAACTCGAGCTCCGTGTGCTCGCCGAAGTTGTCGTCCTGCTTCCACGAGATCAGGCCGTAGCCGCCGTCCTCCCATACGAGCATGACGATGTCGGAGTCGAGGCGCCGGGCCGTCTCCATCTCCTGGACGTTCATCATGAAGTCGCCGTCGCCGGCGATGCCCACGATGCGGCGCCCGTCGGCGACCAGGGCCGCGCCGATCGCGCCGGGCAGCGGCATGCCCATCGAGCAGAAGCCGTTCGGGATCAGGCAGGTATTGGGCTCGTGGCAGTGATAGTGGCGTCCGACCCACATCTTGTGGGCGCCCACCCCCGAGAGCACGATGTCGTGCGGGCCGAGCACCTGGCGCACGTCCCACACGGCCTTCTGCGGGCGGATCGAGCCCTCGGTGTCGTCGTCGGCGTGCTCCTCGATGTCCGCGCGCATGCGCTCGCGCGCCTCGTGCTGCACGCGGAAGTCGTACTCGGGTACGCCGTCGCGCTCGAAGCGGCGGTTGAGCTGCCACAGCGCATGGGCCACGTCGCCGACGAGCTCGACCTCGGGGTGGTACTCGCGGTCGATCTCCGCCGGGTCGAAATCGATGTGCACGATGTTCTCGGCGGCATCCGGGTTCCACAGTCGCGGCGGGTACTCGACCAGGTCGTAGCCGACCGTGATCACGAGATCCGCGTCGCGCACGGCGTCGGCGACGTGGTCCCACTGGCCCAGGCCGATGGTGTAGAGGGAGTAGTCGGCGGCGTAGTCGACCGCGCCCTTGCCCATGAACGTGGTCGTGACCGGGATGCCGGTCTGCTCCGCGAGCCGGCGCAGCTGGTTCGAGGCACGCTTTCGCACCGCCCCGTTGCCGGCGATGATCAGCGGCGCGCGGGCGTTGCGCATGAGCTCGTAGGCCTGGTCGCTGACCTTGTCGTCGGCGCCCGGGCGCCGGAAGCGCCGCGCGCGCCATCGGCGTGGCGTCGGTGTTCATCTTGGCGATGTTCTCGGCGAGCTCGATGTGGACCGCGCCGGGCTTCTCGCCGCGGGCCGTGCGCACCGCCTTGCGGATGATCTCGGGGATGGAGTCGGCGTGGTGCACCGCCTGGGCCCACTTCGTGACCGGCTCGTACATGCCCACCACGTCCATGACCTGGTGGCTCTCCTTGTGCTGGCGGGTGGTCGCGCCCTGGCCGGTGAGCACGAGCAGCGGCGCGTGATCCATGTCCGCGTCGGCGACGCCGGTGATCAGGTTGGTGGCACCGGGGCCGAGTGTCCCGAGGCAGACGGCGGGATTGCCGGTGAGCTTGCCGTAGGCCTCCGCCATGAACGCGGCGCCCTGCTCGTGGCGCGTCAGCACGAAGCGGATCTGCTTCGAGGGCTTGAGGGAATGGACGAAATCGGCGTTCTCCTCGCCGGTCACCCCGAAGACGTACTCGACGCCCTCGCGCTCGAGGCACTGCACGAACAGGTCCGATGCCTTCATGGCGCGGCCTCCCTTGTCGTTGCGGGCGGCCCGGGGCCGGCGGCGCACAGGCACTGGCCGCGGCCGGGCTGGCGGCCATTGTGGCGGCGGTGGCGTCCGGGTACCAGCCTTGGGGGGTCGGCGGGACGGGTTGTCGTCCGGGCGATGGACGGCCGGTTCGGGGCCGCCGGCATTCAGTGTCCCCGGGCGACAGCGCCATCCCCCGCGCAAGGCGCAGGTCCAGGCACCGAGCACGATCACAACCGCGCCCGCGATCCGCCGGAAGCGCGGGTGGGCCCGCAGGCGCTGCAAGCGGCTCGCGGCGGCGCCGTGCGCGACCATCGCCGGCGCCGTGCCGAGCCCGAACGCGGCCATCAGGCCGGCGGCGTCCAGCGGGTCGCCGGTGGCGATAGCCGCGATCAGCATGGCGTAGACGAGCCCGCAGGGCGGCCAGGCCAGAGCGCGCCGAGGCCGAGGGCGGCGAGCGGGCCGCGCCGGGCCAGCAGCGCGCGCGCGGCCGGGGCGATGCGGCGCCAGAGGCGCCAAGGCCCGGCCCGCTCGAGCGGTTGCAGCAGGCGCAGCCCGAGCGCGATCTGGAGCCCGACGGCGATCAGGGAGCAGGCCGGTGAGGCCGCGCAGGGCGATCACCGCGACCGGCGCTTGCAGGGCACCGCCGGCGACCAGGCCGATGGCGCCGGCGAGGGTGCCGGCAACGGTGTAGCTGGCGATGCGCCCGCCGTTGTAGACCAGCGCGTAGCCGAGGCCGCGCAGCGGGCCCGCCCGTTCCCCGGCGGTCCCCATGCCGAGCGACGCGACGATCCCGCCGCACATGCCGAGACAGTGCGCGCTGCCGGCGAGGCCGGCGGCGAAGGCGGCGGCAAGGGTGGCGGGCTCGCCGATCAACGGCGGCGACCGGGTGCCCGGACCCGGCGGGATCGCGCGCGGCCGGTCATCGCCGCGACGGGTGCCGGTCGGATCCCTGCTGCTGCGCCGCGTCGGCGCCCGGCGGGTCATGCGCGCGGTCGTCGGCCCGGCGCGGGCGGTCGTCCATCAGGATCCGGTAGCGCGGCGTGTCGAGATCGTCGAACTGGCCGCTGGCGACCGCCCAGAAGAAGGCGCCGACGGCCACGACCAGCAGCACCAGCGTCAGCGGGATGAGCACGAACAGGCTCTCCATCACGCGGCCTCGCCCGCGGCCGGTGGCCGCGCCGTGGCCGTCCGCGCCGGCCGGGACGGCCGGCGCCCCAGGCGCAGCGCGTTGCCGACCACCAGCAGCGAGCTCGCGGACATGCCGAGGGCGGCCATCCAGGGCGCGACCAGCCCGGCCGCCGCCAGCGGCAGGGCGATGGCGTTGTAGCCGACCGCCCAGGCGATGTTCTGGCGGATCACGCGCAGCGTGCGCCGCGCGTGCACGATGGCATCGGCGAGATCCTCCGGGCGCCGGCCGGTCAGGACCATGTCGGCGCTGGTCTGCGCCAGCGCCGAGCCCGTGCCCATGGCCGCGGCAACGTCCGCGCCCGCGAGCACCGGGGCGTCATTGATGCCGTCGCCCACCATGAGCACGCGGTGGCCGCGGGCCTGCAGCACGCGCAGGCGCTCGAGCTTGTCCGCCGGCGTCTGCCGCGCGTGCCAGGTCCCGATCCCGAGCGAGGCGCAGAGGTGGCGCACCGGTGCCTCCGCGTCGCCGCTCAGCACCTCGACGCCGAGACCGAGCCGGTGCAGGCGCGCGAGCAGGGCCGGCAGCGCCGCGCGCGCGCGCATCGAACAGCTCGAACTCCGCGATCGCGCCGTCGTCGTCGCCGAGGACGATCCGCGTGCCGCCCGCGGGCGGCTCGCGGTCGCCCTCGTGGGCGGCCGAGTCCGGGCGTCCGAGGCGATAACGCCGGCCGTCGACCCGGCCGTGGAGGCCGTGGCCGCGCTCGACGCGCACGTCGGTCGCCGTGCGTCCGTCGCGCCAGGGCGCGAAGGCGTGCGCGAGCGGATGCTCGGAGTGGGCCTCGAGCCGCGGCGATCGCCAGTGCCTCGGGCTGCGGCGAGCCCGCGTTCGGTCCGGGTCGCGTGCACCAGCGGTTGCCCGGCGGCGAGCGTGCCCGTCTTGTCGAACACCACGCGATCGGCGCGCGCCAGGCGCTCGATGGCCCGCGCGCGGGTCACCAGCACGCCGCCGGCGAGCAGCCGCTGGCCGGCGGCGACGAGCGCGGACGGGGTGGCGAGCGCGAGGGCGCAGGGGCAGGTCGCCACGAGCACGGCGAGCGTGATGGCGAACGCCTCGCCGGGGGCGGCCCGGCTCCAGAACAGCGCCGTCGCCGCAGCCGCGATCAGCACGCCGACGACGAACCAGCGGGCCACGCGGTCGGCGATGCGCGCGATGCGGGGGCGCTCGGACTGGGCGCGCTCGAGCAGGCGCGCGATCGCGGCGACCGCGGTGTCCGCCCCGACGCGGCGGATCTCGACGTCGAGCGGGGCGTCGAGATTCAGGCTGCCGCCGGTCACCTCGCTGCCCGGCGCGCGCTCGATGGGCGCCGCCTCGCCCGTCAGCAGCGACTCGTCCAGCCGGCTGGTGCCGGCGACCACGCGGCCATCGGCCGGTACCGGCTCGCCGGCCGCCACCCGTACCCGGTCGCCGACGACCAGCTCGCGCGCCGCGACCCGTTGCTCGCCGTGCGCGCCGAGCCGGACGGCGCTGGCCGGCAGCATCCGCGCCAGCGCGTCCGTGCGGCGCGCCGCCTTCTGGCGCGCGAGCAGCTCCAGGAAACGCGCGACCGAGAGGAAGAACACGAACATGGTCACGGAGTCGTAGTAGACCTCGCCCGTGTCGACCGGCGAGCGTGTTCCAGGCGCTGGCCGCGAAGGCGCCGCCGACGGCCAGGGCGATGGGCACGTCCATGCCCGGCCGGCCCGCGCGCAGGTCGCGCCAGGCACCGTGGAAGAACGGCGCCCCGGCGTAGAGCACCACCGGGGTAGCGACCAGCAGGCTCACCCCCTCGAGCAGGCGGGCGACCGCGGGGGCCATGTCGGCGTGGATCGCGCCCGCGTAGAGCGCGACGGCGTACATCATGACCTGCATCATGCCCAGGCCGCCGACCGCCAGGCGTCGCAGCGCGCGGTGGCGCTCGCGGCGCGCGGCGTCGTGGCCGCTGTCGCTGCCGATCGGGCGGGGGCGGTAGCCGGCCGCGTCGATCCGGCGCAGCAGGGTCGAGAGCGCGACCTGCCGCGCGTCCCAGCGCAGCAGGGCGCGTCCGGTCGCCGGGTTCACCTCGACCGTCTCGACGCCCGCCACCGGCGCGAGCACGTGCTCGATCAGCCAGGCGCAGGCGGCGCAGTAGAGGCCGTCGACGAGGAACACGGCCTCCCGCCGTTGCCCGTCGAGCGCGTGCACGAACGCGGCCTGGGCGGCGGGGCGGTCGTAGACGCGCCACTCGTCGTCGGGGGCCGGCTCCGGCGTGGGACCGGGGCCGTCGCGGAAGCGGTAGAAGTCCTCGAGGCCGTGGCCGGCGATCAGCTCGGCGACCGCGGCGCAACCGGCACAGCACAGCGAGCGCTGCGCGCCGTCGATCCGGGCATGAAGGCGTGCGCCGGGCGCGGGCAGCGCCTCGCCGCAGTGGAAGCAGGCGGCGTCAGCGGCGGGCGCGGCCCGCGCCTCGTGCCGTTGCAGGCCCGTGCGCGGGCGGTCGGCCGTGGTGGCCATGGTCATCGCGGCCGATCGTCGTTGGCGCGCGCCTCGAGCGGCGGCAGGCCGAAGGTGCCGCCGGGTGCCACGCTGTGCATGGCGGTGCCATCCTGCTGCAGGGCGGTCATCACCGTCACCACGCAACCGAGCACCGAGCCGGCGAGGGCGACGATGCCCACCCAGATCACCGGTACGTGGTACCAGCGGGTGTCCGTCCCCTCGCGCTGGCGCGGCCCGCGATTCATTCGTGCGTGGTTGCCTCGGCCGTCGTGGTCGCGCCGCCGCGCGCCAGCACCCAGGCGGTGAGCATCCGGATCTCCTCGGCGTGGAGGCGCCCGGACCAGGCCGGCATGACGCCGTTGCGGCCCGCGCGGATCGAGGTCTCGATCTGTTCCATGCGCCCGCCGTAGAGCCACGCATCGTCGGTCAGATCCGGCGCGCCCAGCTGCGGATTGCCTCTGGCCTCGGGGCCGTGACAGGCGACGCACTGCGCCTGGTACCTCGCCTCGCCGGCACGCACGAGGTCCGGGCGTGGCCAGTCGCGGCCATTGAGCTCGTAGACATAGGCCGCGACCTCGCGCACGCCGCGCTCGCCGAGGCCCTGGCCGAACGCGGGCATCACGCCTGAGCGGCCCTGGACGAGGCTCGCGTGGATCGTGTCCGCGTCGCCGCCGTAGAGCCAGGCGCCGTCGGCCAGGTTCGGGGCGCCGATCGCGTCGGCGCCCTGGGCGGCCGGACCGTGACACGCGGCGCAGTTGTCCTGGTACAGCACGTCGGCCGTCGTGACCACGCGCGGATCATCGGCGAGCTGCGCCATCGGCGTGTTGCGCACGTGGGCGAACAGCTCGCCGCGGCGCTGCTCGTTGCGCTCGATGGAGCGCTGCACCTGCCCCTCCGAGGTCCAGCCGAGCGTCCCGCCGAGACTGCCGAACGCCGGGTACAGGAACAGGTAGATGGTCGCAGCGACCATGAGCACCACCGACAGCACGATCCACCACCGCGGCAGGCGACGCACGCCCTCGCGGATCGCGCCGTGCGCCCAGACGTGGCCGGTCGTGCCGTCATCGGCCGTGGGGATCTTCACCCGCGCGGCGTAGAACAGCAGGAAGGTGACCAGTAGCCAGTTCACGGCCACCAGGACGATGATCCAGCCTGTCCAGAACGCACTCATCGCGGCTCTTTCCCTTCTGTGTCGGCGCCGTGGTCGCGCGCGTGCTCGTGTTCGCCCGGCTCGGTGTCCCCCTCGAGCGGCAGCCGTGCCATGCGGTCGAAGGTCCGCCGGTGGCGTGGCAGCCAGGCCCAGACCCAGATCCCGACGAAGACCACGATCAGCACGACGATGAAGACGCCGATGAGGTGACCCCAGATATCGTTCATCGCGCCGTGCCCGCCCGGGCGCCGGTGCCGTCCGCCAGCGCCTCGCGGTCGACCTGCCTGCCCAGGCCCTGCAGGTAGGCGACCAGGGCGTCCAGCTCGGTCTTGCCCTCCAGCTGCCCGGGCGCGCTCGCGATCTGCTCGTCGGTGTACGGGTCGCCCAGCATCTGCAGGACCTCCATGCGATCGACCACCTGCGCGGCGTCGATCGGCTCGCCCTCGAGCCAGGGGTAGGGCGGCATGTTCGAGTCCGGCACCAGCGACTGCGGATCGACCAGGTGCTGGCGCTGCCAGGCATCGGAGTACTTGCCGCCCACGCGTGCGAGGTCGGGTCCCGTGCGCTTGCTGCCCCACTGGAACGGGCGCCCGTAGACCGACTCGCCGGCGAGCGAGTAGTGGCCGTAGCGCTGGACCTCGGCGCGCAGCCGGCGGATCTGCTGTGAGTGGCAGCCGTAGCAGCCCTCGCGCACGTAGATGTCGCGCCCGGCCAGGCGCAGTGGCGAGAACGGCTTGACGCCCGGGGCGGCCTCTACCGTCGTTGCCTGGTAGAACAGCGGCACGATCTCGGCGAGCCCGCCCAGCGTCAGGAACACCGCGAGCAGGACGCCGAAGAGTCCCGAGGTGCTTCTCGATGGCCGCGAAGTAGCGATAGCGAAACGGCATGGTGGTGTTCTCGCTCGTGATCCGTGGGCCGCGCGCGGTCTCAGGTACCGGCCAGCTGCGTCTGCGGTTCGGGCTCCGGCACCGGCACCTCGATCGGCGAGATCAGCCGGGCGCGCGCTGCGGCGGCGGTGTGCCAGAGGTTCCAGGCCATGACGATCATCCCGCCCATCACCAGCAGGCCGCCGATGAAGCGGGCGACGTAGAACCCGTCGATCGTGCGGAACACCTCCATGAAGCTGTAGAGCAGGGTGCCGCTCTCGGTGGTTGCGAACCACATCGCGCCGGCGGTGATGCCTGCCGATCCACATCGCGACGACGTAGATCAGCAGGCCGATCGTGTGCATCCAGAAGTGCAGGTTCATCGCCGCGGCCGAGTGCATCGGCCGCCCGAGCGCACGCGGCGCCATCGCGTAGATCGAGCCGATGGTGATCATCGCCACCCAGCCGATCGCCCCGGAATGCACGTGGGCGATGGTCCAGTCGGTGTAGTGGCTGAGCGCGTTCGCGCTGCGCACGGCGAGCGAGGATCCCTCGAGCGTGGCCGCGGCGTAGAACACCAGGGCAACGACCATGAACTTCACGGCCGGGTCGTGGCGCAGCTTGTCCCACGCGCCGTTGAAGGTGAGCAGGCCGTTGGCCGCCGAGCCCCAGCTCGGGATCAGCAGGATGATCGAGAACACCATGCCGACGGTCTGTACCCAGTCCGGAAGCGAGGTGTAGATCAGGTGGTGCGAGCCGGCCCACATGTAGACCGAGATCAGTGCCCAGAAATTGACGATCGAGAAGCGGTAGCTCCACAGCGGGCGCTCGGCCTGACGCGGAACGAAGTAGTACATCATCCCGAGGAAGCCCGCCGTCAGGAAGAACGCGACCGCGTTGTGGCCGTACCACCACTGGACCATGGCATCGACGGCGCCCGAGTAGACCGGGTACGACTTGGTCAGCGACACCGGGATCGCGATGTTGTTGACCACGTGCAGCAGCCCGACCGCGACGATGAACGCGGCGTAGTACCAGTTGGCGACGTAGACGTGGCGGATGCGTCGCTTCGCCAGGGTCGCGAAGAACACGATGCCGAAGGAGATCCACACCACCGCGATCAGGATGTCGATCCACCATTCCGGCTCGGCGTATTCCTTGCTCTGCGTGATGCCGAACGGGATCGTCGCCAGCGCGAGCAGGAGCGCGAGCTGCCAGCCCCAGAAGGTGAAGTTCGCCAGGCGCCCGAGCGCGAGGCGCACGTGGCCGGTGCGCTGGACCACGTAGTAGCAGGTGCCCATGAGGGCTGCCCCGCCGAAGCCGAAGATGATGGAGAAGGTGTGGTTCGGGCGAATGCGGCTGAACGTCAGCCACGAGATGCCGAAGTTCAGGCTCGGCCACGCCATCTGCGCGGCGATGTAGACACCGAGGGCGGTGCCGACGATGGCCCAGACCGCGGCCGCCAGCAGGAAGAGCCGCACGACCTGGTCATTGTAGGTTTCGCGTTGTTCCATGCGCATGGGCCCCGGCGACTGCGGCGGATGGGCCCGGCGCCGGCGGAACGCCGGGGCCGGACGGTCGCGCAATGTACCAGCGGGCACCCACGCCGGACTTGATCCTGATCAACTGCGGCGTGGCGCGGGGCGGACCGGGGGCGGCTCAGGCCGCGGGGCGCAGCTCCCGCGTGGCGGCAACGGTCAGCGCGCCGGTGCCGAGCAGGGTCGCGGCGAGCGTGGCCACGGTGCCGAGGTACGGCACGGAGCCCGCGGCGACGAGGACCAGCAGCGCGGCCGGCGAGCGCCACCAGGCGCCAGCCGCCCGATTGCCGGCGCGCGGGCGCCGCGCGCTCGAGGGCCGCGTCGCCCAGCAGGCCGGCAGTCACCAGGTAGCCGGCGAGCGCGAGTGGCACCAGCGCCAGCAGGACCGCCAGCGAAAGCGGGATCGTGATCACGAGGAGGCACAGCAGCACGGCGGCGATCGGCACGATCAGCAGGAGCAGGCCGCCAATGCCGAGGCTGAGCAGGGGCTCGACGCGCAGCGTGCGCTGCCCGCCCTGCATCAGCGCGGGCAGGGCGAGGCGCAGCAGCGCCGCGGGCAGCAGCAGCGCCAGCGTCCATGCGAGCACGCCCGCGACGCCCACGCCGCCGTTGCCGGGGCGCGCGTGCCGGCTGCCCGGGGTGTCGCGAAGGCGCGCGGTGGAACACGAGCTCGCCGCCGACGCTCGCGCCCGGCGCCACCTCGGCGGGCTCGGGCGAGCGGTAGACCAGGTCGCCCTCGATGCGCGCGCTGGCGGCGATCTCCAGGCGCTCGGTGACGATCCGCGCCGGGCCGTCGATGCGCCCGGCGAGCACGACCTCGCGGGCGGCGATCGACAGCGGTCCACGCACCCGCCCATCGATGCGCACGCGGTTGCCCGCGAGCCAGGCCCGGCCGCCGACGTCCGCATCCGGTCGCAGCACGACGTCGATGCCGGCGACGGACGCGTGGTCACCGACGCGCCCGTCGAGCTCGAGCCAGCCGCCGGCGGCGCGGACGTCGTCACCGACCTCGCCGGTGATCTCGAGCCAGCCGCCTGCCGCCAGGAGATCGCCGGCGACGCGGCCGGCCACGGCGGTCGTCCCGCCCGCGACCACGAGGTCGCCAAGCACCTGCGCGTCGACATCGACGCTGCCGCCGGCGGTGTAGTGGTCGTAGGCGAGCGTGCCGCGCGTGACCACGTCGTCGCCGAAGGCGGTCGATGCGCCTGCCGGCGCGGCGCCCGCGAGTATCGCGACGAGCAGGGCGATGATGGATCTCAAGCGCACGTCGCGGTGTATAGCATCGGCGGCTGGACGTCGCTAGCGCCGCCGCTCGATGGCGCTGGCGAGCGCGTGCGGCAGCAGCGGCCGCAGGCGCTCCGCGAGCGCGTCCTCGTGGCGCTGCCAGGCGACGCCGGCGGCGACGATGCGCGGCGAGCCCGATCAGGGTGAGCGCGAGCGGGAACAGCAGCGACTCGGCGAACACGTCCTTGGCCAGGTGGCCGAGGTAGACGGCGACGCCAGAGGCCACCGAAGACGACGAAGGTGCGGCGCGCGAGCACCGCGCCGGCGGCGACCAGGGCGAGGTTGATCGCGCAGTAGCCGAGGGCAGCGAGCTCGCTGTGGCTGTCGAGCGAGGACAGCGCGCCCCAGAAGCCGAGCAGGCCGAACAGGTAGAGCCAGAAGGCATGGTCGAGCGGCCCGCGCTGGCGCAGGTCGACCCATAGCGCGACTAGCACGGTGGCGAGCCCGAACAGAAGCGTGAACCGCTGGCGCAGCTCCCAGTCCGCCTCGCCGCCGGTGACCAGCGCGGCGAGGTCCATGCCCATGTACCACAGCGTGACCGCGATCGGCAGCGTCAGGAACGGCAGGCGGAAGCGGTGGAACACGATCGCGCCCACGGCCAGCGTGCCGAGCTCCATGAGCCACCAGTGCCAGTCGACCCAGCGGTGGAAGTCGCGGTAGACCCACTCGTCGGCGGGCCACCAGCCGAGCGCCTGCTGCACGCTGTAGAGGAACACGGGCGTGCACGCTGTCACCAGTGCCCCGAGCAGCCCGGCCGGGAGCGGCAGCCGGTAGCGTCCGACCAGCACGCTGGCGGCGTACCAGCAGGCCACGGCATAGCCACCCGCGATCGCCGCGCCCGTGTCGGGCCCCAGCCGTTCCCAGCCGAGGTTGAGGAACAGCGTGGCGGCGCCGAGCGCGATCAGGCCGCCGAGGTAGTAGAGCAGGTGCGCGGCCCGGAATCGGGGCGCGGCGGCCTCGGCCGGGTTCACGCGCTGCGCCAGGAAGGGCCACAGGGCCTCGGCCTGCTGCGGGTCCAGGATGCCCCGGGCCGCCGCGTCGTCGAGCGCCGATCGGTCCACGCGCATGGGGTCCTCCCCGGGTCGGCGGTGCCTGTAGTAGCGTAGCAGCGCACGGTAGCGCCGGGCGCGGCCGACAGGAGCCAGCATCGAATGAGCGTGGACCGCCCGCTGTGCCCCAGCGCATGCGCCGCCTGAGCCCCGCCGGGCGCCGGGTGCTGGCGTGGGCCTTCTACGACTGGGCCAACTCCGCCTACGCGACGGTGGTCCTGGCGGGGTTCTTCCCGCTGTTCTTCAAGCAGTACTGGGCCGCCGGCCTGGAGCGCACCGAGAGCACCTTCTGGCTCGGCGCCGCCAACTCGGCCTCGAGCCTCGTCATCGTCCTGCTCGCGCCGCTGCTCGGCGCGGTCGCCGACCGCGCCGGCGCGCGCCGGCGCTACCTGGTGCGCTTCGCTCGCGCTGCTCGGCATCCTGGCCGATGCTCGCGACCCTGTGGTTCGTGGGTGCGGGCCACGGGGGCTCGGCCGCGGCGCTGTTCGCGCTCGCGACGGTCGGCTTCATGGGCGCGAACGCGCTCCACGACGCGCTGCTCGTCGAGGTCGCGCCCGCCTGGGGCAGGGCGACCGCGTCTCGGCGTCTCGGCTTCGCCCTGGGCTACCTGGGCGGGGGCCTGCTGTTCGCCGCCTGCGTGGCGCTCGTGCTGCTGCCGCAGGCGTTCGGCTTCGCGGACGCGGGGGCGGCGGTGCGCTTCTCGTTCCTGCTCACCGCCGCCGGCGGCGCCTGTTCACGATCCCGCCGCTGCGCGGCGCGCGCCGAGCCGCCCGGGCGCGCCCCCGGGGCCGCGCGCGCCTTCCGCGAGGGCGCGCGCGAGCTGGCCGCGACGCTGCGCGACGTGGGCCGCCACCGCGACGTCTGGCGCTGTTCCTCGGCGGGCTACTTCCTCTACATCGACTGCGCGTCGACACCGTCGTGCGCATGGCGGTGGACTACGGGATGTCGATCGGTTTCGGCTCCAACGACCTGATCGCCGCGCTGCTGCTGGTGCAGTTCGTCGGCTTCCCGGCGACGCTGGCGTTCGGCTATTGTCGCGCGCTCGCTGGGCCGCGCGCGGCGGCATCTTCCTGGCGCTGGCGGCGCTCGCTGGGCGCCACCGTCTGGGCCTCGACCATGCAGGCGACCTGGAAATTGACGCGCTCGCGGTGGTCATCGGGCTGTTCCAGGGCGTCCAGGCGCTCGCGCTTGCTGTTCGCGCGCCTGGTGCTGCTCGCGGGCCGCCGAGTTCTTCGGCTTCTACAACACGATGGGCAGCTTCGCGGCCGTGATCGGCCGGTGCTGGTCGGCTGGATCTGGGTGGCTGGCGGGCGACCCGCGCGCGGGATTGTCGCTGCTGGCGCTGTTTGGCGGCGGCGCGCTGCTGCTCGCCCGCGCGCGCCCGCCGTAGGCGGGCCTCGACCGCGGGTCGACGCCGGCGTCGGGCCGGCGCGGGGCGCCGGCCCGAAACCGGCCTACGACGCCGAAGGCGAGCCCCATGCGGGCGAGGTGGGGCATGGCCGCCCGGAACGTGCCTGCGATGCTCGAGGGGAGCCCCTATGCTGGCGAGATGGCAACGGTAGGCCGGTTTCGGCCGCGGGTCGACGCCGGCGCTTGGCCGGCGCGGGGCGCCGGCCCGGAATGGCTGACGATGCCGAGGCGGAGTCCCATGCGGTGAGGTGGCACCGGCCCGGAATGGGCCGGCCATGCTCGAGGGGAGCCCCGATGCGGGCGAGATGGCAACGGTAGGCCGGGTTTCGACCGCAGGTCGACGCCGGCGCCGGGCCTACGGAGTGGTTCGGTGCTCGCGAAGTAATACCCTCGCCCCAGTCGAAGCCCAGCTCCGCGCAGGCCTCGGCCTCGCCGGCCCGGGTGATGCCCTCGGCCAGGGTGGTGACGCCCGTCTCGCGGGCGAAGTGCACCAGCAGGCCGACCATGCGGCGGCGCTGCTCCGGGGCGCGATCGAGGTCGCGCACCAGCGCGATGTCGAACTTGAGGTAGCGTGGCGGGATCGCGGTCAGCTCGAGCCGCGCCTGCCCCGCGCCGAAATCGTTGTAGGCGAGCGTGATCCCGAACAGGCGCAGTTGCCGGTGCAGCGACTCCACCGCCGCGAGGGCCACGGCCGTGCAGCTTGAGACGAGCTCCAGCTCGGGATCTTGCGCAGCTCCCACAGCTGGTTGAGCAGGCGCTCCATGGAGCGGACCTCGGCGGGGTGGATGTTGACGAAGGTCGGTCCCTGCAGGCCCGCCGCGGCCGCCTTGACCAGCGATTGCCGTCGCATCAGCTCGGAGAGCTCGACCTCGCGCCCGACGCTGGCGGCGACGCGCAGGAGCTGGTCGGGCGCCTCGGGCAGCGACGACCAGGTCCCGCGCCCGAGGCACTCCTGGCCAACAACC
>JAXHMQ010000009.1:0-126622 GCA_034521365.1 Halofilum sp. (in: g-proteobacteria)
TGGTGTTCCTGGTAGGTACGTATTGCTGGTGTAGACCGGCGTGCCCTGCTCGCCCCACGGCACCCGGCGGTCGCTGTTCGGGTCACAGACCTCGGTGTAGACCAGGTCCTGCCACAGCAGCATGCCGCCGGTCTCGGCGCTGCCGGCGCCGTTCATCCACGGCGTGACCTCGGCCATGGTGCCCGAGTCGATCACCTGCGCGTCGAAGATCGCGGCGATGCGGTCGCGGATCCCGGGGATCGACGCCCCGGGCTCGCCGGAGAAGAACATCACCCGGAAGCCGAACTCGCGCGGGTCGACGCCTTCCTCCTCGGCGACCTCCGCGAGGCGCAGCGCGTACGATGGCGTGGCATAGAACCCGGCCGGCTGCATCATGCGCAGCCAGGTGATGGCGCGCTGGGTCATCCCGGGCGCGCCGGCGCCGTAGGGAAACGCCTTGCAGCCCAGGCGCTCGGCGCCCGCGAGCGTGCCCCAGGAGCCCATGTAGAGGCTGAACACGGAGGCGATGAACACGGTGTCGCCCGGGCGCAGGCCCATGCCCCACATCACCCGCGCCATGTTGTTGCCGATCGTCTTCCAGTCACGCCGGCCGATGCCGAACACGGTAGGCCGACCGGTCGTGCCCGACGTGCCATGGATGTGGTGGATCTCCGAGGGATCGATGCAGAGGTAGTCGCCGAACGGCTCGGCACGCGCCTGCGCCTCGCGCAGGTCCTGCTTGGTGATCACCGGCACGCGCTCCTCGAAGTCCTCGAGCGAGCGCACCTGGTCGGGATGGACGCCGGCCTCCTCCCACTTGCGCCGGTAGAACGGCGCGTGCTCCCAGGCGTAGAGCGCATCGACCTTCGCGCCAGGCGCCCGGCGACTCCGTCGCCGCGACCGGCATCCATGGTCTCGCGCTCGGGAAACCAGTAGCGGCTCGAGGCGTCGGGGAAATAGCCGTCATCGTAGTCGGGCGGGAACTGCCACTCTTCCATCAATCACGCTCTCCGTCGGATGCCACCGCGGGAGATACATTCGGCGCCGTGCGCGGGTTCTCGCAGAGCACGCGGAGAACGCAGAGACCACGCGGAGTGAGTGGAGGACCGAGCATTGGAAACGCCAGCCTCGCACGATGCATCGCGGCGTCCGCGTGCATCCAATGGTCGAACCTTTGGGGTCTTCTCTCTATGCATCCTCTGCGTTCTCCGCGGGCTCTGCGAGAGTCCTCCGCACGCCCCTACCGGCCACCGCAGCCGAAAACCCATGGCAGCCGCGCCGCCAGTCAGCGTGGGCCGCGCTCGGCGACGAGCTCGCGGAACGCGCCCACGATCTCGTCGGGCGGCGTGTCCTGCAGCATGATCTTCTGCACGCCCATGCGCGTGAGCTCCTCGGCATCGCTGTCCGGGATGACCCCGCCGGCCGCCACGATGATGTCGCCGGCATCGTGTTCCTCGAGCGCCTTCATGATGCGCGGGAACACGGTCATGTGCGCCCCCGACAGGATGCTCACGCCGAGGATGTCCACGTCCTCCTGCACGGCCGCCGCGACGACCTCCTCCGGCGTGCGGTGAAGCCCGGAGTAGACGATGTCCATGCCCGCGTCGCGCAGCGCGCGCGCCACCACCTTGACGCCGCGGTCGTGGCCGTCCAGGCCCACCTTCGCGAGCAGCACCCGGATGTTCTCGTTCGCCTGTTCGGTCATGCCTGCTGCGCCTCCATCGGGTATTCGCTCAGTCCGCCGCGGCTGCCTGGCCGACCTCGTGCTCGAACCAGGCGGCAGCGCGCTCGACGTGCGCCCGCGCCTCGCGCTCGGCGGCCTCGGGCTCGCCGGTGCAGATCGCCTCGAGGATCGCCTGGTGGTCGCGCCACACCTGCGCCTGGTTGCGGTGATCGCCGAGGATGTGCTGCATGACCCGGCGCGTGTGGTGCCAGTGCGAGGCCATCGTGTCGAGGATCATGGTGTTGCCGGCGAGCTCGTATACGAGCTGGTGGAAGGCCATGTCCGCCTCGATCAGCGCGCGCAGGTCGTGCGCGGCGGCCGCCTCGTGCCCGCGCGCCACGACGGCCTCGCCACGGGCGCGCGTGGTGGCGTCGGCCACGCGCGCGGCCAGCCCGGCGGCGACCTGGTCGATGCCCGCGCGGAACTCGTAGAGCTCGCGCACGAACGTCGGCTCCAGCGGCGCGACCTCGAGCCCGCGCCGCCCGGCGGGGCGCACGAAGCCCTCTGCCTGCAGCCGTTTCAGCGCCTGGTGCACGGGCAGCCGCGAGACGTCGAGCTGGCCCGCGATGCCCTCCTGCGTCAGGCGCCGGCCCGGCGGCAACGTACCGTCGCTGATCGCCTCGACCAGGCGCCCGTAGACCAGCTCCGGCAGCGACTTCTGGTTGCCGATCGCGTCCAAGCGCGGCTCCTGTCAGGCACACTGTATACAGTATGCAGTAAAGCAGAAAACGCAAGCGGCGTCGACTTGCCCCCGCCGCCTCCGAATCGCGGGCGGCGAGCCGCTTCCGCCCGGGGGGGTTCGCCGGCCGGGGCCAGCGCCGCGCCCGCGTCGTGCGCCGCCGTGCGCCGCTGTACCAGTGCTCCTTGAGCGCCAGTTCGTCGATCTTTCCCGGCGAGGCATCGAGGCGACTGGCAAGGCGCGCCGACGAGTAATAGCGCATCCTATTGCGAGGAGGCGCAACGCCGCCAGGCGCCTCGAGGGCCGGCGAGAAGACGGCGAACTTGCGTTGAAGGACACTAGTAAGGTCCCGTGCCCGCCGCGCGCTCGCCCGGTGGGTCCGCAGCCACGCCAGGAGTCGAGGCCATGACGACGCCACCGGGAGACCCGGCCGAGGGCGAGACCGCGCCACTGCGGCTCGAGCGGTTCGTCCCCTATCGCCTCGCGACGCTGGCCGACTCGGTCAGCCGCACGCTCGCCGCGACCTACGAGGCCCGATTCGGGATCTGCCATTCCCGAGTGGCGCATCCTCGCGCACCTCGGTCCCGGCGGCACCTCGGCCGGTGAGCTGAGCACGCGCACGCGCATGGAGAAGCCGCGTGTCAGCCGCGCGCTACGGCGCATGGCCGACAAGGGCCTCATCGAGCGCGAGCCCGATGCCCGTGACCAGCGCTTCGCCGTGATCCGCGCGAGCCGCGCGGGCGCGCGGCTGTACGCGCGCATCGCGCCGCTCGCGCTCGAATGGGAGCAGGCCCTGCTCTGCGGGCTTTCCTCGGCCGAGCGCCGCACGCTGCACGAGCTGATCGACCGCCTGGAGACACGCGTGCAGGAGCTGCGCGCGCACGGCGGGAGCTGATGCGCGTCGCGGCGGCGCCGGGACCATTGTTTGCGCGCGAAAACAGTCCCGGTACCATTCGGGTGACGGCTACGTCCGGATCACGAGAGAGCCCCGCGATCTCGTCGTCGCGCGAGGGCTGGGGAGACAACGCCATGCCGCGCCATCCACGCCACGCTGCCGCAATGCTCACCGTCCTGCTCGCAGGCCTCGCCTTCGGCCCGGCCCTGCCGGCGCAGGACGCCATCGAGCTCAAGATCAGCCACTACCTGCCGCCTTCCCACGGCATCCATCAGGACTTCATCGAGCCCTGGGCCCGGGAGCTCGAGGAACGCACGGACGGCGCCGTGGAGGTCACCATCCATCCCGGCAACACGTCCTTCGGCGATATCACGCGCCAGCTCGATCAGGTCCGTGCCGGCGTGGTGGACATGGCCCACGGACTGAGCGGCCTGCCCGCGCGGGCGCTTCCCGGCCACCTCGGTGATCGAGATGCCGTTCATGGTGCAGGACGCGGACACCGCATCCCGCGTGCTCTGGCAGCTCTATCAGGAGGGGCGCCTCGGCGAGGAATACGAGGGGCTCAAGGTACTGGCGCTCCATGCGCACAATGCCGGGCTGATCCACACCACCGACACCCCGGTACGCAGCCTCGAGGACCTGCAGGGCCTGCGGCTGCGTACGCCGAGCCCGGCCATCTCGCAAATGCTGGAATACCTGGACGCGACGCCGGTAGGGATGCCCCCGAGCCAGGTCTACGAGAACCTCTCCAAGGGCACCCTGGACGGAACGGTGTTCACCTGGGACGCGGTGGGCGCGTTCCGCCTCAACGAGGTGCTGCAGTACCACACCGACGCGCGCGCCTACACGGTGTCGTTCTACTTCGTCATGAACCAGCGCCGCTACGACAACCTGCCCGCCGAGGTGCGCCAGGCGATCGACGACATGAGCGGGATGGCGCTGGTATCGAGATTCGGCGAGTGGTGGGACAAGTGGGATCGCGCCGGTCGCAAGGACGCCGTCGAGCGCGGCCACGAGATCATCGCGGTGAGCGATGCGGAGCGCCGGCGCTGGCGCGAGCGCCTGGCCCGATGATCCAGGCCCGGCTCGCCGAGCTTGGAGGACAAGGGCGTCGAGCGACGCCCGGCGAGCTCTACGAGCGCGCGCGGGAGCTCGATCGGCGAGCTCGGCGGGGATCTGAGCGAGGGTAACGGGCGCGCGTGTCCGGGATCGCGGTGCCGGCGCCTCGCGTGGCTCGGTCCGCTGGGCCGACGAGTCGCCGGGCTGCGCGGTGCGCGTGGTGCTCGGCCACCTGGCCACGTCGTCGCTGATCCGTGGCCGACATCATCGGCCCGCGCCGTGGTCGGGCGTGTCGCTCAGCGGGCATGGTGGACATCACGCAGCTGTGCGTGATGGCGATGGCGTTCTGGGCCATCCCGTTCGCCTTCGTGCGCGAGGGCCACGTCAAGATCACGTTCGCCACGGAGTGGATGCCGGCCCGGGCCCGCTCGGCGATCGACGCGGTCGCGGCGCTGGCCGGCGCCGCGCTGGTCGTGCTGATCGGCCGCTACGGCTATGAGCAGGCCCTGACCGCGCTGGCGTATGGTGACTCCTCCCAGACCATCGGCATCCCGATGATCTGGTACTGGGCTGTCCGCTGGCCTGCCTCCGCGGCGGCGACGCTGGTCGTCGCGCTGCGCCACGCCGCCGTGGCGCTGTCGCCGGCCAGCGCGCGCTGATGCTCGGCATCCCGCCCGAGCTCGTGGGCGTGCTCGGCTTCGTCGTCACGCTCGTGCTCGTCGCCCTGCGCCTGCCGGTGGCCGTCGCCATGGGGCTCGTGGGCGTGCTCGGCTCGATCCCGCTCGCCGGCTGGCCCGCGGTCCGCTTCATGCTGGGCACGCAGCCGTTCGGCGCGGTCCACCCCTACGGCCTCTCGGTCCTGCCGATGTTCATCTTCATGGGCGTGTTCGCGGCGCACGCCGGCCTGTCGCGCAACCTCTACGACGGCGTGCAGGCGCTCATCGGGCATGCGCGCGGCGGCCTCGCCATGGCCACGATCGGCGCGTGCGCGGGATTCGGGGCGATCTGCGGCTCCAGCCTGGCCACGGCCGCGACCATGTCACGCGTCGCGCTGCCGGAGATGCGCCGCAGGGGCTACGCGGACTCGCTCTCGGCGGCCTCGATCGCCGCGGGCGGCACGCTCGGCGTGCTCATCCCCCCGAGCATCATCCTCGTGATCTACGCCCTGCTCACGCGCGAATCGATCGGCGCGCTGTTCGCGGCCGCCCTGGTTCCGGGCCTGCTCGGCACCGCGCTCTACATGCTGGCGGTCAACGTCCAGGTCCGCCTGCGCCCGGATCTCGGGCCGCGCGGTGACCGCCACAGCGCACGCGAGCGCCTGGTCGCGCTGGCGCGCACCTGGGACGTCGCCGTGCTGTTCGTCGCCGTCATCGGCGGGATCTACGCGGGGCTCTTCTCGCCCACCGAGGCGGCGGCCGTGGGCGCGGCCGGGGCCTTCGTGTTCGCAGCGCTGCGCGGGCGCGTGACGCGCGGCGTGCTGCTCTCGGGGATCCGCGAGACGGCGATCACCAGCGGCATGATCTTCTTCATCCTGATCGGCGCCGCGCTGTTCAACTTCTTCATCGAGTCCAGCAATCTGCCGCAGTACCTGGTGTCACTGGTCGACGGCGTCGCCTGGCCCGCCTGGGCCGTGATGATCGTGCTCTTGCTGTTCTACTCGTGCTCGGATGCTTCATGGACAGCCTGTCGATGATGCTGCTCACGGTACCGCTTCAGTCTTCCCGGTCGTGAACACCTCGGCTACGACCCCGTCTGGTTCGGCATCGTGCTGGTCACGATCATCGAGCTCGGCCTGATCACGCCGCCGATCGGCATGAACCTGTTCGTGATCCAGGCATCGACGCATGACCTGCCCCTCGGGCGCATCATCGCCGGGATCACGCCGTTCATCCTCGCCGACGTCGTGCGCATCGCCCTGCTGATGATCTTCCCCGTGATCGCGATGGGACTGCCACGCGGGCTCGGCTTCGGCTGAGCCGGCGCGCTCGCGGGCGTCGGGCTGGCGCCCGGGCCGCGCCCGCTCGAACGCATCGAGGCGCGGGCGCGATGGCAGCCGCAGGGCTGCGCGGTCCCGCGTAGCGTGTCACGCGCTGCTCGATTGCGCCGAAGATGCTCGCGGCCGTGCGCCGCGGTCATCTCGATGCGCACCGTGTCGCCGAAGCCCATGAAAGGCGTACGGGCCTCGCCATGCTCGAGCTTCTCGAGCATCCGCCGTTCGGCGAGGCAGCACGATCCCAGCGTGCGGTCACGGTTCGAGATCGTCCCCGAGCCGATGATCGCTGCCGGCACTCGAGCTCGCGCGTACGCGCGGCGTGGGCGATCAGGTCGCCGAAATCGAAGGTCATGTCGGTGCCCGTATCCGGGCGCCCGAACGGCTCGCCGTTCAGGTGCACCCGCATGGGCAGGTGCGCCTTGACGCCATCCCAGGCATCGCCGAGCTCGTCAGGCGTGACCGCGACCGGCGAGAGCGCTGACGCCGGGCTTCGACCTGGAAGAAGCCGAAGCCCTTGGCCAGCTCGCCCGGCACGCAGGTTCGCGCAGCGACACGTCGTTGACCAGCATGAGCAGGCTGGATGTGCTCGCCGGCATGCTCGCGCGCGTCAGCGCCCATGGGCGACATCGTCGGTGACGACCGCCAGCTCCGCCTCGAAGTCGATACCCCATTGCTCGTCGGCGACGAGGATCGGGTCGCGCGGGCCCACGAACGAGTCGGAGCCGCCCTGGTACATGAGCGGATCGCTCCAGAAACTCTCGGGCAGCTCCGCCCCGCGCGCCTTGCGCACCAGCTCGACGTGGTTGACGTAGGCGCTGCCGTCGGCCCACTGGTACGGCCCGCGGCAGCGGCGACGCCAGCGTCCGAAGACGTCGAGGCCGAACGCGCCCGGGGCCGTCTCCCGCCGGTTGATGCTGGCTCGTAGACCGCGCGCAGGCGCGGCTCGCTCGCGTGCCAGTCGTCGAGTGCCGCCTGCATGCGTCGGCGCGGTGCCTGCGGGCACGCGCACGGCCCGGGGCGAGGTCGCTTGGAGACCACCACGTAGCTTCGCCGTCGCGCCCCTCGTTGCAGCGAAGCGAGCTTCATGGAGTGTTCCTCGTCCGTGTCGCAGCCACGCGGTCCGCCATCCGGCCTGCCGCATCGGGTCAGTTTCGTGAAAAACCGATTCGAGCGTAAACGTTCATCCAACAGTCAGTCCATGCATCAGCCCGTCGATTATTTCGATCGCAACTAATCGGCGTTAAGATACGTCCTTACAGACACCCACCCGGCGCGCGCCGGGCCCGGAGGAGGAAGGTGCGAGATGAGCGAGGACAGCCGGGCGTATCTCAGCGGCTTGCGACAACGTTCTTCGAGAGCGGAAGCCGAATCGGGGGCACTTCCCGTCGGGTCGGAACTCCCGCAGCGGCTACCGGACGACCTCTACGCCGAGCAGCTCAGCGGCACCGCGTTCACGGCGCCCCGCCCCACGAGACGCTGCGCAGCTGGCTCTACCGCATCCAGCCGTCGGTGGTGCAGTCGGGCCTACGAGCCGCGATCCGCCTCGGCAACGTCGAGGCACCGGAGCGCGGCACCGGCCGACCCCAACCAGCTTCGCTGGGACCCGCTTGCCCTTCCGGAGGCGCCGACGGACTTCCTGGAGGGCCTGTTCACCATGGCCGCCTGCGGCGACGCATGGCGCGCAGACGCGGCTGCCACGGTCTATCTATACGCCTGCAACCGTTCCATGGAGGAGCGCTTCTTCTACTAGCGCCGACGGCGAGTGGCTGATCGTGCCGCAGCAGGTGGCGCTGGAGATCCGCGACCGGAAATGGGGGAGCTGGAGGTCACGCCCGGCGAGATCGCGCTGATCCCGCGCGGCCTCAAGTACCAGGTGCGGCTGCCCGATGGCGAGGCCCGGGGCTACATCTGCGAGAACCACGGCGCCTTCTTCAGCCTGCCGGAGCTCGGCCCGATCGGCGCCAACGGCCTCGCCAACCCGCGCGATTTCCTGGCACCGGTGGCCGCCTACGAGGAGCGCCGCGGCGAGTTCGAGCTGGTGGCCAAGTTCGGCGGCAATCTGTGCGGCCTGCCAGCTCGACCACTCACCGCTGGACGTGGTCGCCTGGCACGGCAACTACGCGCCCTGCAAGTACGACCTCGCCCGGTTCAACACGATCAACACGGTGAGCTTCGACCACCCGGACCCGTCGATCTTCACCGTGCTGACGGCGCCCTCGGACACGCCGGGCACCGCGAACATCGACTTCGTGATCTTCCCGCCGCGCTGGATGGTCGCCGAGGACACGTTCCGGCCGCCCTACTTCCACCGCAACGTGATGAGCGAGTTCATGGGGCTGGTCCACGGCGCCTACGACGCCAAGGCCGAGGGCTTCGAGCCCGGCGGCGCGAGCCTGCACAACTGCATGAGCCCGCACGGGCCGGACGCGGAGACCTTCGAGAAGGCCTCGACGGCCGAGCTCGAGCCGACCTACATCGGCAACACCCTGGCGTTCATGTTCGAGTCGCGCTACGTGTTCAAGCCGACCGAGCAGGCGGTCGCGGCCGATTTCCGCCAGCGCGACTACATCGACGTGTGGCAGGGCCTCGGCCCGAGGTTCGACCGCAGCCGTCGCTGAGCCGGTCGCCCCGCCCGGCACACCGGCCTCCCGGAACCGCGGCGCTATTCGGGCGCGTCCGGCGCGTCCCACTCGATCTGGTCCCAGCGGAAGCCGCGCCGGCGGGCCTTGTCGGCGATCAGGGCCTCGGCCTCCGCGACGCTCGTGCACGCCACCCGATCGAGGACCTGCTCGTCATCCGCCCGGCTGGGGGTGTAATGGGTGTGATGGGCGCTCGCGATAACGCGACCGTCGTCGTCGGGGCGTATGCTCGCGAAGAACCGATGCGCCATGGGCTCCTCCACGCGCCGCCGGCGGGGCCGCGCGGCAATGGCGGCGCGCGCATGCGCCCGCGGCCCCCTGAGCGGCGATTCCAAGGGCTCCCCTGATTTGTTGGGTGCGGGCGCGGGCATGATCAAGGGGGTCCGCCGCCCGCGCGCGCGAGAAGGCCGCCGTGGCGCTGCGGGGCGACGGATGGCGTGACCGCGATCGCGGTGGCCACCATGATCGCGCCGGCGACCTCGGCCAGGCCGATGTGCTCGCCGAACGCCAGCCAGCCGACCGCCAGCATCGTGGGCAGCTCGATGGCCCCGGTGGTCGCCGCGCGGGCCGGCGAGATGCGCGGCGCGAAGCGCGTGTAGATCAGCTGCGGGATCGTCGCCGTGACCGCGCCCAGGCCGGCCAGCCACATCCAGCCGGCGCGCGTCGCGGGGATGATCGCCCCCGGGTCGGCCAGCAGCGCGGCCGGGAGCAGGCCCGCGACGTGGCCGACACAGACGGCGCTCCAGCGCTCGCGCGCATTCAGGCCGTGACCGGTGGTCACGATCAGCACCACCATCAGCGCGAAGCCCATCGGCGCCGCCACGCTCGCGGCGAGCACCAGCAGGTCGCCCGCCGGCACCGCCGCGGGCGGATTGACGGTGACGGCACCCGCGACCACGAGCGCCGCCCCCAGCAGCGCCCGCCCGGTCAGCCGCTGGCCCAGCAGCAGCCAGCCCAGGACGACGACGAACAGCGGGTAGCTCATGTAGACCACGCCGGCAGAGGCCACCGACACGTGGTCGATCGCCGTCATGTAGGTCGTCCAGCCAATGCCGCTGGCGACGCCGGCCGGCGGCGAGCCCGGCGACCGGCCGCCAGGCCGTGCGCCGCCGCGGCCAGAACGCGAGCGCGAGCGGCAGGCCGAGGCAGAAGCGGTAGAGCGCGATCGCCTCGGGCGACAGCCCCTGGTCGAGCAGCAGCCGCCCGAACAGCGGCACCAGGCCGAAGCAGATCGAGCACAGCGCGACGGCGCCGGTGGCCAGCAGCGGCGAGGGCGTGGGCGTGGCGCCGTGCGAGATGCAATGGACGGCGGATGCTCGCCTTGGCCACCGCTATGCGTCCAATGATAAATTCCGCCACGGATCCATGAATTTCGTGCATGCCCATGACGGCCGCCCGCCTCGACGTGCGCCACCTGGCGATGCTGCGCGCGATCGCCGACCACGGCAGCGTCACGCACGCCGCCGACCGCCTCGGCGTGACCCAGTCCGCCCTGACCCACCGCCTGCGCGAGGCCGAGCGGCGCCTGGGGGCCGACCTGTTCGCGCGCAGCGGACGGCACCTGCGGATGACACCCGCCGGCGAGCGGCTCTACGCCACCGCGGTGGCCGTGCTCGACGACCTCGAGCGCGCCGAGACCGACGTGCGCACCCTGGTCGAGCAGCAGCGCACGGTCGTGCGCCTGGGCCAGGGCACGTACAGCCGCTTCCACTGGTACTCCGACTTCGTGCGCACGCTGTCCGACCCGGATCTCGAGCTCGACGTCATCGCGCGCGCCGCGCGCGAGCCGCTGACCTGCCTGCTCGAGGGCGCGGCCGACGTGGTCACGGTGCACGGCCTCGAGCAGGACCGGCAGCGCCTGCGCTGGCTGCGCCTCGCGAGCGATCCGCTCGTGGCCATCATGGCGCCCAACCACGCGCTGGCGGAAAAACCGTGGCTGGAGGCGAGCGACTTCGCCAACGAGCGCTACATCACCTACTCCGCGCAGCCGGTGCCCGGGTTCGAGTGGCAGCGCCTGTTCCGCTCGGAGCGCGTGCGCCCGGGCCGCGTGTCCGTGGTCGGGGTGCCGGAGGCGATCATCGACGTGGTGCGTGCCGGCTTCGGCGTCAGCATCCTCAGCCAGTGGGCGGTGCAGCCCGAGATCGACGACGGCACGCTGGTCGCGCGCCCGATCGGGCGCGACGGGCTGGATCTGGACTGGTGGGCGGTCGTGCGCGCGGACGAGGAGCCGGACTCGCCGGCATCGCGGGTCGCTCAGGGCCTGCTCGAGTACAGCCGCATGCGCCGCGAGGGCAGCGCGCACATCGGCTTCGAGACCGCCGCGGAGCAATGACCGGTCTCGGCGTACGCTTGCCACGAAGTGGGGTCGGTGCGGCGACGACACCCCGCTTGCACCGCAGGCCGGTCTCGCCCGGCGCGTGATGTGCCGTCAGGATGCCGTCGCCATCGCCGCGCCGGGCGATGCCGGCATCGGGCCTGCGCTGCGACCCGGGGCCGGGACACGGTGCAAGCCATGTGCCCGGGGTGTACCCGCGTCGCCCCTTCCCCCCGTTCAGGGAGAAGTGGGCACGGGGAAGGATCGCTACTCCATCGTCCCGCCATACTCGGCCGACCAGGTGCCGTAGAAGTTGCCCTGGTCGTCCCAGACCTCGACGGTCCAGGTCCCGGTCCACCCGGGCACGAGGTCCTTGCTCGACCAGACACGCCAGCGCGGCCCGCCGACGTCGAAGCTCACCTTCGCCTGGACCTGGTTGTTTTCGTGGACCCAGCGGTGGGTGACCGTGTGCCCCTCGAGGCCGTTGAGCTCGGTGAAGAACACCAGCCGCTCGCGGTCGGCGTCCGAGGCGCTCGAGCCCGGTCGAGCGGCTCGCGGTTCTGCGATCCCGAGTGGTGGGACTGTGCACGCGCCACGCCACCGTCCTGGGCCAACGCGGCGGTGGTCGACACCAGCGCCCAGCACCACGCCCGCCATCAAAGCGCCCTTGCTCATGCTCCCTCTCCTCCCCTTGTCTGCTCGCGTACGAGGCGTGCAAAGCAGGCCACAGCGGTGTGCCCGGGGACAAGGGCAAAAACCCGAACTGGGTCGCAAAACGGAATGCGCGCGGGACGTCGTCCCGGTCAGCCCGGGCCCGGAAGACGAAGTAGACGGCGCCGACGAGGCAGATGCCGGCCCAGTCGGAATCGAGACGCACGGGCTCGCGCATGAAAAGCACCGCAAAAAACGGCCCCGGAGACCGGGGCCGCAAGCCACCACACGAGGGGAGGAGGTGGAAGGGATGGTTGTCGTCGTCGGCGCGCTCAGGACCCCTTGGTCGGGATCGTGATGCTGACGAACAGCGTGCCCTCGCCGCGGCGGACCTGGAGCGGCACGGGCTTGCCGCGTGGCAGCTCGGCCACCGCCTGGCGCAGCTGGTCGACGCTCTCGAGCGCCGTGTCACCGATCCGCAGCAGCACGTCCCCGGCACGGATGCCGGCCTGCGCCAGCGGACCGGAGCCGACGTCCTCGACCAGCAGGCCGCGGTTCTCCAGGCCGAGCTTCTCGCGCTCGTCGCCGGTGAGCTCGCGCACGCTCGCGTTGAGCTCGCCCCGTGCCGGCGCCGCCGAGCCGGAGCTGCCCTGCCCGGAGGGCTCCTGGAAGTCCGAGCGCTTGCCGACCTTCACCTCGAGTGTCTGGCGCTCGCCGTCCGCGCAGGATCTGCACCTTCGCCGACTTGCCGGGCTCGACGCGCCCGACCATCGGCGGCAGCGCGGACGCATCGCTGACCTTCCTGCCGTCGAAGCGCAGGATCACGTCACCGGACTGCAGCCCGGCCGCCTTGGCCGGCGAGTCCGCCATGACGTCGGCGACCAGCGCGCCCACCGGCTTGTCGAGCCCGAACGACTCGGCCAGGCCGCGGTCGACCGGCTGGATGCTGACGCCGAGATAACCGCGCTCGACCGTGCCGTCTTCCTTGAGCTGGGAGACGATGTCCATCGCGGTGTTGATCGGCACCGCGAACGACAGGCCCATGTAGCCACCGGTGCGGCTGAAGATCTGCGAGTTGATGCCGATCACCTCGCCGTCGCCGTTGAACAGCGGCCCGCCCGAGTTGCCCGGGTTGACCGCGACGTCGGTCTGGATGAACGGCGTGTACGTATCGTTGGGCAGGCTGCGCTCGAGCGCGCTGACGATGCCCTGGGTCGCCGTGTAGTCGAGCCCGAACGGCGAGCCGATCGCGAGCAGCCACTGCCCGACGCGGAGCTCGTCGGAGTCGCCGATGTCGACCGTCGGCAGGCCGCTGGCGTCGATCTTGAGCAGGCCGACGTCGGTCGGCTTGTCCATGCCCACGACCTTGGCGTCGAACTGGCGATTGTCATGCAGCTTGACCGTGATCTCGTCGGCCTTGGCCACCACGTGCGCGTTGGTGAGCACGTAACCGTCGGCGGAGATGATGAAGCCCGAGCCCAGCGACGTCCGCCCGCGCTCGGGCTTGCCGCCGCCCTCGCCGCCGAAGCGCTTGAAGAAGCGCTTGAGCGGATGGCCGGGCGGCAGCTGCTCCAGGAGCTCGCGCGGGATGCCGCGCTGCTCGGCGCTGACCTGCTGCGTGGTCGACACGTTGACCACCGCGTCGCGGTTGTTCTTCACGATACGGGTGAAGTCGGGCACCGCTCCCGAGCCGGCGGCCCGTGCCGCGCCGCCGAGAGCCGCGCCCCCGGCGAGCGACAACGCCAGCGCGGCTGCCAGCCCACGTCCGACAATGCGTGTCATGCAAACCTCCTCGAATCCGGTCTTCGCTCCCGGGCCCTCGGCCCGCGATGCTCGGCACGATAGGGGTGGCGGGCTTGCAGCGACTTGTCCGCGGGATTACGCGTGCTTCACCGCATCGTCTCGCCCAACCCCGGTCGTTCGCGCACCTCGGCCGGGTTACCGAGCCGTAACCCGACCGTTCATCTCCGGACTGCTAGCATCTGGACCTGCCAGAGGACTCGAGGGCGCGCCGGCGGCGCTCGCGTCCCTGCGACGAGGCGATGATCGCCGCAGCGCGATCGTTTCCGCAGAAACGATCCGCGAGGAGGCGAACGATGCGCGCGCGTCTGATCCGTACGCTGACCACGCTCCTGCTCGCCGCCCCGCTGGCGGCCCTCGCGGCCTCCAACGAGCAGGCCGCCCAGCAAGGAGGCCGACGCGAACGGGGACGGCCAGGTCGCCGTCAGCGAGGCCACGGACCTCGGCGTGCCGAAGTCCGAGGCCAAGCGCGAGGACATCGACGAGACCGACGGCAAGCTGACCAAGGCGGACTGGAAGTTCGTCGACATCGAACCCCTCGACCCAGGGCGGGTCCGACTCGTCCTGACACGGCCGGCACGAGCGACCGTGTCGCCGGGCCGCGGGCAGCTCCCCCGGCCCGTTGTCGTTCGGAGACTCGCAGCCCGGTTCGAGTCGAGCATGCAGCCGGAGAACCCGCACCAACCCGCGGCCGCGGCCCGCCGGCGCCTCCTGGTGTGGGCGCTGGCGCTGGCCGCCATGACCGTTGCCTCGGTCGCCTGGACGACCCCGCCGGCGCGCGCGCTCCTGGACCCGCAGGCGCTGCTCGCCCTGCTCGCGGCGTTCAACGGGCACCCCGCGGCGCCGTGGGTCGTGCTCGCGGGCTTCCTGGTCGGCGGGCTCCTGGTGCTGCCGGTGACCTTCATGGTCGTGGTCGCGGTGGCCACATTCGGCGCAACCGAGGGCTTCCTGTACGCGCTCGGCGGCGCCACCCTGTCCGGTACGCTGAGCTTTGCCATCGGGCGCCGGCTCGGCCACCGCCAGGTGGAGCGCCTGGCCGGCTCGCGCCTGCACGCGGTCTCGCGCAGGCTCGGCGACGCCGGCATCACCGCCATCGCCGCGGTGCGCATGGTGCCGGTGACCCATTTCACGGTCGTCAGCCTCGTCGCCGGGGCCTCGCACATCCGCGCGCGCGACTTCGTCGCGGGCACGGTGCTGGGCGTGGCCCAGGGATCGGCGCCATCGCGATCTTCTTCGACCGGTTCGCGACGGCCACCCGCGAGCCCAGCCTCGAGCACTTCGGCTGGCTGGCGCTCGTCTCCGCCGCTATCCTCGCCACGCTGCTCACGATCCGTCACATCGTGCGCGGCGCTGACGCCGGGTCCCGCCCGAAATCCCGCGAGCACGCACGGACATGGACACGCACAGCGACGCCTCGGTCGACGCCTGCAGGCCGCCCGCCACGCGCGGCGCCGGCCCGCTCCTGTTCATGCGCGGCTACGGCGGCGGGCGCCTGCACCTGGCCGCGCTCGTGGCAGGGCCGGACGAAGATCCGCCCCGAGCTGATCGCGGACGGGAACACGATCGCGCCCGAGCGCTTGTTCGGCGACGCGGCACCGTGCTCGGCCCTACGCGTTCTCGTTGCCCGCCACCAACGGCACGGGCTACCTGCTCGACGGGCACTGGCGACCGGTCACGTCGGCGCTCGACGGGGACCTGCGCATCGCCTACGTCTCGTGCAACGGCCAGGAGCACCGGCGACCGCGAGCGCCCGGCGCGCGAGCGCAACCTGCTGCTGGCACGCGGCGGCGCCGAGCACGGGGCGCGTGCGTTCCACCTGCTGCTCCACGGCGGCGACCAGCTTTACGCCGACGAAATGCTCGACGTGGATCCACGGCTACGGGCCTGGAACGACGGCGAGCACGACGGCGCGCTTCCGCCCGCGGACCTGCGCGAGATTGGAGCGCGCCTGCGCGATTACCTGCTCGAGCGCTACTCGAGCTCTATGCCCAGCCCGAGACCGCGTGGCTCATGGCACGCGTGCCCTCGCTGTGCATGTGGGACGACCACGACATCTGCGACGGTTGGGGCTCACTGCCGCCCGGGCGCCTCGACGCGCCGCTCGGGCGCCTGGTGTTCGCGGTTGCGCGCGAGTTCTTCCTGCTGTTCCAGCTCGGTGCCCGGCCCGACGCTGCGGCACCGCCGCTGTGCCGCGACCCCAGCGGCAAGACGCTGACCTGGGACCTCGCACTGCCCGGGCTCACCCTGATCGCCCCCGATCTACGCTCGGAGCGTCGCCCGGACCGGGTGATGGGGCCGGCGGGCGATGCCGCCTTCCGGGCCGCGCTGGCCGAGCAGCCCGCCGCGCGCACGCTGGTGCTGTCGAGCGTGCCGGCACTGGGACCGCGCCTGTCCGGGGTCGAGCGGGCGATGCACCTGACCCGGCGCATGGAGAAATACGAGGACGACCTGCGCGACCAGTGGCAGAGCCGCGCCCACCGCGACGAGTGGCGCGCGTTCCTGGGCGAGATACTCGCCCGGCACGAACGCGGCGACTCGCCGGTGACGCTGCTCTCGGGCGAGATCCATCTCGCCACGCGCGCGACCATGGCCGCGCAGGGCGCCCCGGTGCACCAGCTGGTGGCCTCGGGCATCACCCACCCGCCGCCACCGCGGGCTGTACGCCCGCGCGCTCGGCGCGCTGGCCCGGCTCGGCGAATCGCCGTGCCGGCGCATCCGATCCGGCTGCGTCCCTGCCCAGCCAGCGCGCAGCGTCTACACGGCGCAGCGCAACTACCTGGTGATCGAGCGCGCCGAGGGCCGCTGGCGCGCCTGGTGGGACCTGGAGCACGACGGCCCGACGCCGCCGCTCTCCCTCGACCGGTGACACCGATCGCCGCGGCGTCGCCGCGGCGCAGTCCCGACGTTCCGCGTCCGCGACACGCCGGGCGCCTCGCACGCGGCCGAGTCGAAGCCGCCGGAGGACAACGCGCGATGGAGATCCTGCTCTGGTCCGTCGTGGCCGTGATCGCGACCGCCATCATCTGGAAGGGCAGCGGCCTGCTCGAATCGTCCAGCGCCCGGCTGTCGGCGTACTACGAGCTGCCCGACATCGTGCAGGGCGCGGTCGTCGTGGCCGTGGGCTCGAGCTTCCCGGAGCTCTCCACCACGGTGATCTCGACGCTGGTGCACGGCGAGTTCGAGCTCGGCGTGGCCGCCATCGTCGGCTCGGCCCTGTTCAACATCCTGGTGATCCCGGCCCTGTCCGGGCTGAGCAGCCGGGAGCAGCTGCGCTCGAACCGCGACCTGGTCTACAAGGAGGCGCAGTTCTACATGATCGCGGTGGCGGTGCTAACGCTGACCTTCTCCTTCGCCGCCATCTACAACCCGGTGCCCGACCCAGGCGAGCGCCATCCAGGCGAGATCGACGCGGTGGCTCGCCGCTGATGCCGCTGGCGCTCTACGGCCTGTACATCTTCGTGCAGTACCAGGACACGCTCGACCACGCAGCCGAGGTCGGACACCGAGCCGATATCCGCCTGGTCGCGCGAGTGGGGCATCGCCTGCGCGCTCTCGCTCGGTCGTCATCGTCGTCGGCGTCGAGGGCCTGGTGCGCGCCGGCGATCAACTTCGGCGACATCTTCGGCACGCCGAGCTTCCTGTGGGGCATCACGGTCGTGGCCGCAGGCACGTCCATCCCCGATGCCTTCGTCTCGGTGCGTGCTGCGCGCGCGGGTCGCGGCGTCACCAGCATCGCCAACGTCCTCGGCAGCAACACCTTCGACCTGCTCGTGTGCATCCCCGCCGGCGTGCTCATCGCCGGCAGCGCCGTCATCAACTTCTCCATCGCCGCGCCCATGCTGGCGGTCCTGACCGCCGCGACCGTGGTCGCTGTTCCTGATGATGCGCACGCACATGGTGCTCTCGCGCAAGCCGAGTCGTGGTTGCTGCTGCGCTGTACGCTGGCGTTTGTGCTCTGGATCGGCCTGGAGACGTTCGGCGCCGTCGACCTGGTGCCGAGCCTGCCGCCGGCGTCGACCGGCGCAGCGCTGACGCGCCGCTGGCCGAGACGATCGCACCGGGATTACGATCACCTGAACCCGGATTACGCGTGCGCAATTGGCCAGGATCTGCATCGGCCTGATCCCCGCCGCCCACGGGGCGGATGCCCTGCTGAGACGCCCTCCCCGGTAGCCGGGGCGAATACCGAACCCAGCACACGGCTCGACGGGCACCATCGCCCGTCACCTCCGCGGCGCGCGACTGCAAACGGTCCACGAATCCCGTGGTGTCGATTACCACACAGGCCATTCCTCCTGTTCATCCCGGTTGGCAGCGCAGCCGCCACCATACCATTGTCGTGCGGCGGGCCGATCGCCAGAGATGGATCACCCGCTGGCAGGACCAACGCAACGGAGGAATCGCTATGAAACACCATCTGCGTTACACGGTGGCAGCCCTGCTGATCGGCGTCAGCGGTTCGGCAAGCGCGACCACGCTCGACGATTTCGACGACGAAGGGCTGGCCGACGAGGCTGGCGCGCCGACCGCCGTCCTTGGCGGCGAGGCGGTCGGCGACGAGGGCAACCGCATCGGCTCGGTGCACGAGCTGGTCATCGGTGACAAGGGCCTCGTTCAGGAGATCGTCATAACGCGCAGTCCGAACAACGATCTCGACCAGCAATACCTCGAGGTCCCGTGGTCGGAGGTCACCTTCAAGCCCGGCCTCGGCGAGGCCAGCCTGTCGTTCACCGCCGATGAGGCCGACAAGCGCTCGTGGCTCGATCTGCCGCCGGCGATCGGGGCGAGCGAGTGGAAGGTCTCGCGCATGATCGGCATGGATGTCGACTCGGTCGATGACGTGGCGCAGGGCGAGGTCGAGAACGTGCTGATCAGCGAGGGCACCAACGACATGAGCGCCTACGTGATCGAGTCGGAGATCTCCGACGAGACGTTCTACGCGCTGCCGGGCGACCCGAGCTTTGTCGACTATGACGACAACGAGCTCGAGTTGCCCTACACGGCGGCCACGCTGGAGGATCTGCCCGACCTCGGGTACTGATCGCTCCGGCCGTCACGTGCGGAGGGCCCCGGCCGTCGCGGCCGGGGTCTTTCTGTGCGGACCGGCAAACGCCCTTTCCGGGCGGGCCCGGGAACTCGCCGATCACTCTGGTCCGACGCGCCGGCCCATCCCCCGTCATCGGGTGTTGCAGCCTGTTACCCTGCGCGACAATGCCACCATCGGGGTAACTCATGGCCGAACCGAAGCGAGACCTCCAGCGGCTGCAACGGCATGGTTCCGACACCGCCGAGTACACGCTCGCGATCATCACCGACGAGGACCACGCCTCGCGGGTCGAGCTCGAGGATGGACAGATCGCCTGGCAATCGACCATCCGCTACGATCGCCGTGCCGCCGGCTCGACCCGAACAGCGGGCGCGCGACCTACACGATCGCGCCGATCCCTGCGGACGAGGGCGGCGTCGAGCGGCTCGTGAGCCTGGTTGCCGAGGGCGGTCGGGGCGCCGAGTTCTCCGAGCTGGTCCTGTTCGGCGAGCGCCTCGTCGCCTTCGACGACCGCACCGGCCTGGTCTGCGAGGTCCGCGCCGGGCACCAGCTCATCCCGCGGCAGATCCTGATGACCGGCAGCGGCGACGAGCGGTTCAAGGGCTTCAAGAGCGAATGGGCCACGCTCAAGGGCGAGCACCTGGTCGTCGGCAGCCACGGCAAGAGCCCCGCCGAGGAATGGACCAAGCTGGATCGACCCGGGCTACCGCCTCGAGAGCCGCGACTGGCACGAGTGCTACCGGCGCATGCGCGCGGCGCTCGGCGTGGAGGGAACCGGGGGCTACGTGGTCCACGAGGCGGCCGAGTGGCACCCGGACCACGCCCGCTGGTACTTCTTCCCGCGCAAGATCTCGACCGAGGCCTTCGACGAGAGCCTCGACGAGCGCACCAAGGGCGGCAATACGCTGATCGTCGCCGACGAGGCCTTCGACGACATCCGCACGCTGAGTCGTGGGCGAGCGCGTGCCCGAGCGCGGCGTGTCCTCGTTCAAGGTCATCCCGGGCCATCCCGGGGAGTGCGTGGGCCTCAAGAGCGTCGAGATCGACGGTGCCACCGAGACCTGGCTCTTCTGCTTCGACCTGGAGGGCAACGTGCTCACCGAGGACACCTTCCTCGGGCCGTACAAGTGCGAGGGCGTGGAGATCCTGTAAGGCTCGGCGTCGGTATCCGACATCGCAGCCATGTCCACCGCGCGCCATTCGCGGCGCGTGAGCCCCGTGCCGCGATCATCCTCGCGTCGGACCTCCGCGCGCGCACGCCGACGGTCGTGGCCTCGGGCATCGTCACGCGGCCGTTGTCGTCACGGTCGGCGCGGGCAAAATCGGCCGATCGGAGACGGCCACCGCCAACAGCAGCGCGAGCGACGCTGCCAGCAGGAGCCAGCCCGGCAGCATGCGCCGCAGCGGCAAACGACCGCCACGCGTCACTGCGCCCCCTGGTGTTTCGAGCCCGTGCGGCACCGGGTCGGCTCAGGACGAGGCAGCCGCGGTCGACGCCTTTTCGCCATTCACCTTCGCGCCCTCCTCCGGATTGCCGCCCTCGCCGGCAAGCAGTGTCTTCGGCCCCGCCTTCTCGAGCGCGCGCGAGCTGTTTCGCCTTCACCGTGTAGGCCCACGGCTGGTCTGCGCGGAACAACCGCGGCTGACCGTCCCCGCTGGCGCCATAGTAGCGATAGCGGACCTCCCTGCCCTCGCGGGTGGTCAGCGTGTAGGCCAGCGCGGGCGCGGCGTCGGGCGGGCTCGCCCTGGCGACGCGCTGGAACCCGGGCTGTGCCAGCTGGCGTACCAGCTTGGCTGCCGCGCCGGGGTCCGCGCTCGTCGCCCCGCCGTTACCATCGGCGACCACCTTCCAGCCCTGCCCCGAGTCGTCGCGGCGCACCAGGAAGCCCGGCAGCCGGGCCTGCACCACGCTCGAGGGCTCGACGCCCACGAGCGAGGTGTCGTGCCACTTCGACGCGTCGACCGCCGCATGCCACAGCGGGAAGCGCACCTCGTAGACCATGTCCTGGCCCTCGGCGCGGGCGTAGACGCGCCCGGTGCCGGCCGACGAGCCGAACAACACCGTCGCCTGCGGCTCGCCCCCGGCCAGCAGGGTCACGCGCCGCACGTAGCTCTGCGCGCCGACCTTGAAGCGCTCGTGCGCCGACGCCGAGCGCGCCACCGGCAACCGCTGCTCGAAGCCGGAGAGATCGCGCAGCAGGCGCTCGACGGACTGCTTGCGCGCAGGGAAGCCGTCGGAGCCCGGCAGCTGCCAGCCGTCGTCGCCGCGCGCGACGCGCAGCGTGTTGCCGTCGCCGCCCTCGATGCGCACGGCATCGATCGCGCTGCGCTCGAAGCTCGCCAGCGGTTGCTGCGAGCCCTCGGCCGCGGCGGCCCGGTTGGCGTCACCGAGGTGCAGCGCGGCGGCCAGCACCAGCTGGGCCGCGAGCAGACCGCCCAGGATGATCGTCACGCGTCGCATGTCAGCCGTCCTCCCCGTCGAGCACGCGCTGGAACCAGTCGCGGCGCCGCGCCGCCGCGCCCCGCTGCACGCAGGAAGATGACCCCGAGGCCGCCGAGCGCGAGCGCGTAGTTGACGGCCTCGAGCGCGGCCTGCGTGCCGTCTGCCACGGCCGCAGCAGGCGCGAGTACTGGCTGCCGCCGCGCAGTCGCCAACAGCGTCGGGTCGCCGAGCGACCAGTCGGCCGACGTTCTGCACCAGCTGCAGCGGCGCGACGTAGTCCGTGCCCGTGCTGCGGCGCATGATGCGCAGCGCGGCATCGGCGAGCGCGCTCGACGAGCCGAGCACCGACCAGGCGCGAGCCCGGCGGCGAGCGCTCGATCACCGAGGTGATCGTCGGCTCGGCTTGCCGCCGGACTGGCTTCCCTGCTGCGCCTGCTGGCCCTGGCCCTGCGCCTGCTGGCCCTGCTGCGCGGAGGCGCCGGGCTGGCCCTGCTGCCCCGTGCCGGCCAGCGGCGACTCGCGGTCGCTGAACGCCGAGGTGAAGCTGCCCTCGAGCATGACCGCCAGCGTCTGCCGTCCGCGCTCCTGCGGCCGCTGGAAGCCGAGCTGCGGGTATCGCGGTAGTCCGGCATCACGGACTTGGCGCTCGACGTCCACGCCTGCTTCGAGCTGCGGATCAGCCGCGTCACCTCGAAGCTCGCCGGCCTTCTTCGCGTCGACCGCCACGGGCGACGTCCACGCCAGCGTGACCTGGCGCAGGTCGCCGAGCATGGGCACGTTCGCCAGCCCCTGGCCGCGCACGTCGATGAAGTACGGATAGTCCATCGTCTGCATGCGCACGCCGCCGCCGGCGCTCTGTGTCGGCAACGTCAGCGTGCCGCTCTGCGGATCCAGCACCAGGCTCGACTGGATGTCCACGCCGTACTGCTTCAGCCAGGGCTCCAGCCCCGTCTTCTTCTGGCTGACCTGGACCCCGGAGCGGCGGCTGACCTGCACGTCCATGGGCGAGGCGGCCACGACGACGCTGCCGCCGCGCATGAGGAACTGGTCGACGGCGAAACGCTGCTTCTCGGAGAGCTGACTTGGGGCCGAGCGACCAGCAGCAGGTCGGCCTGGTCGGGACGTGCCCGCCCTCGAGCTGCGTGCGCGTCACGCTGGCGTTCTCGCGCAACTGGCGCATCGAGCGTGCGGTAGCTGCCACCGCCCTGGCGCAGCCGCGCCATGCGACCGCGTTGTGGCCGGTACACGTGCGCACGGTGTTCTGGAAACCACCGCCGAGGCGCTCGAAGCCCGACTGGACGGCCTTGCGCAGGGCCTTCGCGTCGAGGTTGTCGGGCAACTGCACCGGCACCGTCTGGCCGCCCTGCTCGAGCACCATGTAGAAGTAGAAGCGCCGGTCGCTCGTGATCGAGCTCGTCATCGGGCGGAACCCGTACTCGTTCTGCAGCCGCTGCGCGAGCGATCCGTCGCCGGCCAGCGGCTCCTGGAACTCGACCGTGAGCTTGTCGCCGCCGTCGGACTGCATGTCCTCGAGGATCGTATGCAGCGACTCGCGCAGCTTGTCGAGCTGGTCGGGCAGGCGCTCCGCGCTGGAGATGTAGCCGTGGAACTTCACCGGCTCGTCCAGCGTCGCGAGCAGGTCGCCGCCGCTGCGGTACTTGCGCGCGACCGTCTTGATGCTCCGCGTGAGCTGGTACTCGGGATTGCGCAGCGCGACCGACACGTCCGGTCGTCACCGGAACGCTTGATCTCGATGAGATCGCGGAAATCGAGCACCTTCGTCTGGTCGCCGTACTTGATCAGCACGTGGAAGTAGGCACTGACCACGGACGATTCGTAGCGGCTCGCCGTCTGCATCGAAACCGGCTTGATGTTGTACTGTTCCCGAGCCTGTTTGGCCACGTCGGGATTCGACTGCGGATCCGGGAACTCGACGCGCACGCGATCGCCGCCGACGATGTCGTATTCACGAAGCATGTCGCGCATCTGCGGTACGAGCGGTTCGAGCAGCGGATGGGTCTTGCGGCTGAGAAGTAGCCGCGGATCGCCAGCGGTTCGCTGCAGGCCCGGCCAGGTAACCGCGGGTCGCACTCGACAGCGAGTACGCGGTTGTCGGCGGTGATGTCGGCCCGCGCGGTGGCGATCGGCTGCAGCCAGAGGTTGGCCGTCAGAAAGTTTACCGCGACGAGTCCAACGGCCATCCGCCATGCGACGTGGCGGCGGGCGCCGGCGCGCGCATCGCCCCAGCGCAGCTGCTCGAGGACGTAGACGTTGAGCGCCAGGAACACTGCCACGAGGCTGACGTAGTAGTAGACGTCGCGCAGATCGAGCACGCCCCGCGTGATCTCGTCGAAGCGCGAGCCCGTGCCGATCAGGCGCAGGAACTCCGCGAGCGGCTGCGGTGCCAGCGCGGTGAACCAGTCGGTACCGATCACGTAGAACGCGCCGCCGATCAGCACGGTGACGATCAGGCTGACGATCTGGTTGTCGGTTCGCGCCGAGACGAACAGCCCCATCGCGACGTAGGCGGCCGCGAGGAAGATGGTGGCGACGTAGCCGCCGATCACCGGGCCCCAGTCCAGCGGCCGAGGTACTCCACCGTCAGCGGCAGCGGCAATGTCAGCGCCAGCGACAGCGCCACGAGGCTCAGCGCGGCGAGGAACTTCCCGCCGCCAGGGCGACCGGCGGACACGGGCGCGCTGAGCAGCACCTCCAGCGTCCCCGCGCGCCGCTCCTCGCTCCAGGAGCGCATGGTGAGCGCCGCGACGAGCGCGATCAGCAGGATCGGCATCCACTCGAACAGCGGGCGCACGTCCGCGATGCCGCGGGCGAAGAATGCCTCCGCCCAGAAGAACACGAACAGGGTCACCGCGAGGAACGCCCCGATGAACAGGAGCGCCGACGGGCGACGCAAAATGCGATCCGACCTCGCGGCGCGAAGACGCGCAGCAGCTGTCCGCATCGCGGGCCTCCTCAGGCGGTGGCGTTGACTTCGGCGTATACCGACTCGAGATCCCGTGTCTCGGGCTCGAGGGTGTAGAGCGCATAGCCCGACTCGCAGGCGCGGCGCGCGACGGCGGGCGCGAGCTCGGCGGCGTCGCCGTCGGCGAGCACGGCGTAGCGCTGCCGTCGGCCGCTGCCCTGCCCGAGCGCCTCGACGCGCGCTCACGCCGGCCCTGACGTCGGCGAACAGCGACTGCGCGCGCTCGGGCGGCGTGTCGAGGGTCAGCAGCAGCCGCGTCGCGCCGCCGAGTTGATCCAGCCGCGCGTCCAGCGCCATGCGCCCTTCGCGCAGCATCAGCACGCGATCGCACACGGCCTGCACTTCCTGCAGGATGTGCGTCGACACGAGCACGCAGGCGTCCTCGGCGAGCGAGCGGATCAGCGCGCGCATCTCGTGGATCTGCGTCGGGATCGAGCCCGTTGGTCGGCTCGTCGAGGATGATGACATCGGGGCCGTGCAGGATCGCCTGGGCCACGCCGACGCGCTGGCGATAGCCGCGCGATAGCGTGCCGATCGTGTCGAGCGCGCGCTCGCGTCGAGATCGGTGCGTTCGACGGCGCGACGAACGGCGCGCGGGCGCTCGGTCTCGCCGCACGCCGTGCAGCACCGCCTGGTAAGTCCAGGTAGTCCATCACGGTCATGTCGGGATCGATCGGACAGTTCTCCGGCAGGTAGCCGATCCGGCCCTGCAGCGTGTCGTCGGTTGCTCGCGCATGTCGAGGCCGTCGACGGTCACCCGCCCGGAAGTCGGCTCGAGCGAGCCGGTGAGCATCTTCATGATCGTGCTCTTGCCGGCACCGTTGTGCCCGAGCAGGCCCACGACCTCGCCGCGCCCGAGCGCGAAAGAGACCTGGCGCACGGCCTCGACGTCACCGTAGCTCCGCGAAAGCGCCTCGACTTCGATCATGGCTCGTCCTGCAGCGTTGGCATGTGGCGCGTCACCACGCGCCCCGCGCGGGGCAGAATGCTAGGAGACCAGGCCGCACGCCCGCAACCGCCGCAGGACCCCATCACGTCGCTCGCGCAACCCGCGCACGGATCACGCGAGCCGCGACATGTCGCGGCCTGCCCATGGATACGCGCCGCGGCGACGATCACTGTCGCCATGGCATTACGATATCGTAATCCGGATCGGCTTGGCTGTGCGGCCCGCGAGCACTACGTTCGCCACGAGGCGGCAGCCCTCGACCGTGGTTGCCGTCCAACCGATCTTCGGCCAGGAGGAAACGCCCATGCGGTGTCCCGTGTGCGAGACAACGAAGCTCGCGATCGCCGAGCGCCAGGGTATCGAGATCGACTACTGCCCCGACTGCCGTGGCGTCTGGCTCGACCGCGGCGAGCTCGACAAGATCATCGAGCGCTCCGCCGCGGAGTCCGGCAGCGATGACGAGTCGCGCGGGTCCGCTCGCCCCTCGTTCGACGAACGCGGACACAAGCACGGCAAGAAGCGCAAGAAGGGGGGCATGCTGGGCGAGTTGTTCGACTTCTGAGCGGCATTGCCCCGGGGAGCCGCGGGCGACCCCACCGTTGCCCGCACGCGGCCACTGCGTGCCCGATTTGCGAACTCCGTCACGGACCCGGTCGAGGGCAGGGGCCGTATGCTGCCACTGCGTTGTCTGGCATTCGCTGGACGCCAGCGGCACGGAGGTGCATCGACATGGAGACACAGCGCAGCGGCCGGCCGCCGGTCGACACCCCGCTCCTGCTGCGCGGACATCGGCCCGGTCCGGCTCGCCAGCGACCAGGACCCTGGCCTGGTCATCCTCGAATCCGCGCAGGGGACGACCCTCCGGATCGGCGAGAAGGCCCTTGGCCGGCTCGTCGCAGCCGGTCACGACCGGGCGGCGTGATCCACCCGGGCGCGGCCCGGGCCGCGCCATCGGCACGCCTCGAGCCGGCGCCGGTCTACTCCGCGTCCAGGTCCGTGCGCACACCGCCCGCGGTCACGAGCACCTCGCGGCGGCGCTCGACCGCGCCGGCGAGGCCGTGCGCGTCGAGCCACGCATCGATCGCCCCGGGCTCGTCGACCAGCCCCGCCAGGTGCGCCAGCGCCGCCCGCGACACATAGACGCGCAACGGCTCGGGCGACATCGCCAGCCAGACGGGATACAGGTCGCTGTCGGCCGGCCACGTGTCGGCGCGCTCGCCGTACTCGTCGACCACCTGCCCGGGATGGGCGCGTCCAGGTAGACCACGATCGCCCGGCGGGCGAGCTCCCGTCGTCCGCGTCTGTCCTTGCGCCGCCGATGCGTTACGTGCAATCAGGCAATGCCGCGCATTGTAAGCCGGCACCGCCCGCAAGCCTTCCGACCCGGCCGCCGGCGAGCGGGGCCTTGACTTTACATATCCGAAAATCTATCCAATCAAGTAATCGTACCCATTGCCGGGACGAGCGGGACACACCTCGTGTTGCGACCTCCATCATGAAGGGTGCGGTACGCGCAGCGCCCACGCTGGCGATCCGCGCTGTCGCCCAGCAGCCGCGGCAGCCGATTTCGAGGTGCCGCCGGGACGGTCCGGCCGATACTCCCGAGGAATTCGGTTATGCCCGATGCCGTGCCGGACGTTCCAGCCTCCGATGAGCGGCCCGACTACAAGGAGGCCGACGCGAACGGCGATGGCCAGGTGTCGGTCAGCGAGGCCACGGACGTTGGTGTGCCGAAGTCCGAGGCCAAGCGCGAGGACATCGATAACGACGGCAAGCTGACCCAGGCGGACTGGAAGTTCGTCGACATGAACGGGTCGAGCGGGGGCGAGGGCGACTCGTCCTGACGCGGGCGCCCCCGGCGTCCGCAATCGTGGGCCGGGGCGCCGCCCCGGCCTCGTCCTTGCGCCCCCTGGTAGCGCCAGACACCGGTGGCGACCGCCAGCACCGCGCTTCGGACCGGGCCGCGCGGCAGGGCCGCAAGCGCATTGCCGCACACCCCACGACCTTCCCGTTTTGCGACCTGCGTCACGGACCGCACCGTGGCCCGGGCCCGTATCCTGAGCCCGTGTGAACACACGCCCTGCCCCGCCGGGGAGGAGGCAACGTCACATGAATACCCAACGCAGCGGCCGCCCGCCGGTCGGGACCCCGCTCCTGCTGCGGGGCATCGGCCCCGTGCGGGTCGCCAGTAACCAGGATCCGAGCCTGCTCGTTCTGGAGACGATGCAGGGCGTGGCCTTCAGGATCGGCGAGAGGGCCCTGCCGGCGCTCGTCGAGCACGGGCACGACCAGGCGGCGTGAGGCGGCCCGTCGCGAGCGCGTGCTCGCGCCCCATGCCGGACGCTCAGCGCACGGGATTCTCCGGCCCGCGTCCGCGGTAGGCGTCGATGAAGGCCGCGGCGAGCTCGGTGCGGAGCTCGTCGAGCTGCAGCCGTTTGGTCCAGGCGGTCAGCACGATCGACGACCCCAGCCCCGAGGCCGGGACGACGACGATGCCCGACCACTGGCCGTCATGCAGCGCCGCCCACTCGCGCAGGCGTCCCATCGCGTCCTCTCCCGGGTCATCGTAGTAGATCACGATGTTGCCGTGCTCGAGCGCGTGCACCAGCCGCGCGTCGGACGGTCGCCGCGTGTAGACCCCCGGCTCGACCCAGTCCGGGCTGTGCGGCCCCGAGGTCGGGAACCGGTGATCGTACGAGTGCGTCCCGGAGTGATGATCGCGGCCCGCCGACGGCTCCGTCACGACGGCCGTTTGGAGCTCGGCGCGACCCTCTTCGGCCAGCGCCTCGAAGCCCGCATGCCGGGCGCTGAAGGCCCACCACATCGCGGCGGCCGTCGCGAGCACGACCACCGTGCCGACGGCGAAGTGAATGCGCCGACGGATCTTCGCGCGGCTCAACGGCCGCCGGGCCGCAGCCCCGTCGCGCCCGCCCCGCCCGCGCGCTCGCGCGCCGGACCCCTGCTTGCCATGACGACGTTTCTTGCTCAATCCAGCCTCCGCAATACCGGTTTCGATCCACGGGACCACCGGGAACCGTCCCGGTGACCGTGCAGCGTGCCCGCGCGCGCCGCACCGACCATCCGCGTTGAGCTGCGTCAATTCCCATAGACGCCCGCGCCCGCGGCCGGATCACGCACCGCCCGGCTCGTACCCGCCCGTGCCCGCAGGCACGCGCCCCCAGCAGACCGGGCACGAGCACCCGGCCATGGTTCCGCCGCTGGCACCGGAAGAATGGCCGCAGGTACCAGGGATACGCGTGCAGCTTCTTTCGTCGGGGTCCGCATTGCCGCGCCCCCGTGGAGGCTCGCCGCGCTACAGCGCCAGCCGCCGCAGCCGCAGCGCGTTGGTGATCACGCACACCGAGCTGGCGCTCATCGCGGCGGCGGCGATGATCGGCGACAGCAGCACGCCGAACACCGGGTAGAGCACGCCGGCCGCGATCGGCACGCCCGCGGCGTTGTAGACGAAGGCGAAGAACAGGTTCTGGCGGATGTTGCGCATGGTGCGCCCGGACAGCAGGCGCGCCTTGGCGATGCCGCGCAGGTCGCCCTTGACCAGCGTCACCGGCGCGCTCTCGAGCGCGACGTCGGTGCCGGTGCCCATGGCGATGCCGACGTCGGCGGCCGCGAGCGCGGGCGCATCGTTCACGCCGTCGCCCGCCATGGCCACCTTGCGGCCCTCGCGCTGCAGCGCCTTGACCAGGTCGTGCTTGTCCTCGGGCGAGACGCCCGCGCGGACCTCGTCGATGCCGAGCTGGCGCGCGACCGCCTGCGCGGTGGTCTCGTTGTCGCCGGTGCACATGACCACCCGCACGCCGGCGTCGTGCAGGCGCTCCAGCGCCTCGCGCGTGGTCTCCTTGACCGGGTCGGCGACCCCGAGCAGGCCCGCGCCCGCGCCGTCGATGGCCACCAGCACGACCGTCTGGCCCTCGGAGCGCAGCGCCTCGGCACGCTCTTCCAGCGCTTCCGTGGCGACGCCGGCGTCGCGCAGCAGCCGCCGGTTGCCGACCAGCACGCTGCGGCCGTCGACGCGCGCCTTGATCCCCTGCCCCGTGACCGACTCGAAGCCCTCGGCGCTCGCGCACTGCACGCCGCGCTCCTCGGCACCGGCGACGATCGCGGCGCCGAGCGGGTGCTCGCTGCCGCGCTCGGCCGCCGCCGCGGCGCCCAGGGCCTCTTCCTCCGAGAAATCACCGAACGCCTCGACGCTGACCAGCCGCGGCTTGCCCTCGGTGAGCGTCCCGGTCTTGTCGCACACGAGCGTGTCGACGCCCTCGAGCGTCTGCAGCGCCTCGGCGTCGCGGATCAGCACGCCGGCCTGCGCGCCGCGGCCGACGCCGACCATGATCGACATCGGCGTGGCCAGGCCGACGGCGCAGGGGCAGGCGATGATCAGCACCGAGATCGCGACCACGAAGGCGTAGTTGAAGGCCGGCTCGGGGCCGACCGCGGCCCAGACCGCGAAGGCCGCGACCGCGATCGTGACGACGACGGGCACGAAGATCGCCGCGACCCTGTCGGCCAGACCCTGGACCGGCGCGCGCGAGCGCTGGGCCTGGGCGACCAGGTTCACGATCCGCGACAGCAGCGTGTCGCTGCCGACATGGTCGGCCTGCATGACGAAGCCGCCGGTCTGGTTCACGGTGCCGCCGGTGACGCGGTCGCCGGCGCGCTTCGTGACCGGCATGGATTCGCCCGTGATCATCGACTCGTCGACCGCGCTCGAGCCCTCCAGGATCTCGCCGTCGACGGGCACCTTGCCGCCCGGCTTGACCCGCAGCCGGTCGCCCACCCGGACGTCGGCGAGCGCGACCGTCTCCTCGCTGCCGTCGGCGCGCACGCGCACCGCCTGCGGCGGCGCGAGATCGAGCAGCGCCTTGAGCGCGCTCGAGGTGCGCTCGCGCGCGCGGATCTCGAGCACCTGGCCGAGCAGCACCAGCGTGACGATCACCGCGGCGGCCTCGAAGTACAGCGGCACCCGCCCATCGGCCTTGAACGCATCGGGCAGCACACCCGGGAACACCAGCGCGAGCAGGCTGAAGGCGTAGGCCGCACCCGTGCCGAGCGCGATCAGGGTGAACATGTTCAGGCGCCGGTTGACCACCGACTGCCAGCCGCGCTGGAAGAAGGGCGCGCCGCCCCAGAGCAGCACCGGCGTCGCCAGCGCGAGCTGCAGCCAGCCCGACAGCGTGTGCCCGATGACGGCACCCACGTCGATACCGACCAGCTCGCCCATCGTGACCACCAGCAGCGGCAGCGACAGCGCCAGCGAGACCCAGAAGCGCCGGGTCATGGACACGAGCTCGGCGCTCGGGCCCTCCTCGGACGTGACCGTCATCGGCTCGAGCGCCATGCCGCAGATGGGGCAGTCGCCCGGCTCGTCGCGCACGATCTCCGGGTGCATCGGGCAGGTGTACTGGGTCGTCTGCGCGCCGGCCGCCGACGCGCTGCAGCGCCATGCCGCAGTGCGGGCAGTTGCCCGGCTCGTCCGACTCGACCCCGGGACAGCAGGCGCAGATGTAGCTGCCGGCGGCGGCCGTCGCCGCGGTGGCGGCGGTCTCGCCCTGGCCGTGGTGATGGCAGCACGCGTGACCGTGCTCCCCTTCGCCCGTGCGCGCAGCGTCGTCGGCCGCCGCGGGCGACGCGGTCCCGGCCTTCGCCTGCGCCGCGCCGTGACAGCAATGGCCGCCGGCCGATTCCTCGACGGTGGTGTCGTCGTGCCGCTGCGTGTCACTCATGACCGGATTCCTCGTTCAATGCCTCGATGATGGGACAACCCTCGACCGGGCCGTGACCGGAGCACTGGCGGTTGAGCTCGGCGAGCGCCTCGCGCATCCGGTGGAGCTCGTCGATGCGGCGCTCGATCTCGGCGAGCTTGTGCTCGGTGAGCTCCTTGACGCGCGCCCGGCTCCCGCGCGGCTCGGCCAGGCCCAGGAGCTCGCGGACCTCCGCCAGCGAGAACCCGAGCCCCTTCGCGCGGCGGATGAACCCCAGGCGCTCCACCGTGTCGGGCGGGTACAGCCGATAGCCGCTGGCGGTGCGGTCCGGCGCCGCCAGCAGCCCCTCGCGCTCGTAGAAGCGGATGGTCTCGACGCCCAGGCGTGCCGCCCGTGCGAGGCGCCCGATGGTCATCGTCGTGTCGTCCGTCCGCATGGCGTGCACCCTCGTCGCCCGACTCTGGATAAAGGTTACACCCTGTAGACGACTACGGAGTCAAGATCCACGGGACGGCCTGCCCCGTCGCGCCGCCGAGCGTAGGGGACCGGTCGCGGGGCACCTTGATGCAGGTCAAGCCGGCCACAGCGCGCCACGGCGCCGACCGGGCGCGCGTCGCGCCGCGACGCCCGGCGTGGCGTGCCCGGCTGGCACGCGCGACCCGCCGCCGGGTATGCTGCGCTGCCCCACAGTGCCCGGACCTCGCCATGCCACCCGCGATCGCCGTCGGCGGCATCCTGCTCGACACCCACCGCCTGCTGCTCGGGGTGGCCGTGCTGGCGGCGCTGGTCCTCGTGCGCCTGCTGGCGCGACGCTCCGGGGTGGCCCCGCCCGGGGCGGAGCGACTCGCGATCGTGATCCTGGCCGGGTCCGCGCTCGCGGCCCGTCTGGGGTTCGTGGCGGCGCACTGGCCCGCCTACCGCGACGCGCCGGTCACGATCCTGTACTTCTGGCAGCCCGGCTACGACCCCGCCACGGGCCTGCTCGGCGGCGCCGCGGTCGCCGTCGCGGCCTTCCTCGTGCTGCGTGCGCGCCGCGCCGCCCGGTATCTCCCTCCCGTGCTGCTCGGTCTCGCGGGCCCCTTCGCCGTGCTCGCGGCGATCGAGGTCGCGCCGGCCTCGCTCCTGTCCCCGTCGGCCGCGGTGCGGGCGGGAGACCCCGCGCCGCCGCTGCGCATGGCGCGACTCGGCGGGCGCACGGCGGCCCTGTCCGAGCTGCGCGGGCATCCGGTCATCGTCAACGTCTGGGCCAGCTGGTGCCCGCCCTGCCGGCGCGAGATCCCGCTGCTCAACGAGCACTACCGGCGCCACGCGGCGGCCGGGCTGCGGATCATCGGCGTCAACCGCGGCGAGACCCGCGAGCGCGTCGAGGCGTTCCTCGCCTCGGTACCGATCGACTACGACCTCTGGATCGATCCCCCGGGCCCGCGCGACGGCCGGGCGCCTTCGGCGCGCCTGCTCGAGCGGACCGCATCGCCGGGGCTGCCCACGACGCTGGTCATCGACGCCCGGGGGACCGTGCGCCAGGTGACGATCGGCGAGCTGCAGCCGGGCACGATCCGCCAGGGCGTGCAGCGGATCCTTCCCGGGCGCACGGCGCCGCGGGCGGGCTCCGCAGCAAGCGTCGCGGACCGGGGAACGGGCGGGCAGTGATCAGCGGGTCGGCCGCGTCCGGCGCCCGTCGGCGCGACATGGAGCGCGGCCGCGCGGCAGCGGCGTGCGCCCGGCGCGCAGCGACCCGCCGGCCTCCCGGGCGGACCGGACGAGCCGGCCGCCGCGCGTCATTCGGGCTCGAGATCGGCGGCCACCCCGCCGGACGTGACCATGACGTCCCGCCCCTGCGCGACCGTCGCGGCCAGCGCGTGCCGGTCGGAGCCATGCGGACACCTCGTCCGCCCCTTCGCACGCGCGCGCGAGCCGCTCGAGCGCCTCGTGCGAGACGAACACGCGCAACGCCTCCGGCGCCCGGGCGATCCAGAACGGATAGAGCTCGATGTCGGACGCGCTCCCGTCGTCGTCGTGGCTGCGCTCGTCGATCACCCGGTCGGGGAAGTGTCGATCCAGATAGCCGAGGATCGCCCTGCGCACGTCGTCACGGTTCATCGCCTGCGTCATCGACCGCCAAGCCCCGCGACCGGCCGCCCGGTCTGCCCCGGGGGAGCCCGCGAGCGCGAATCGCTCATGGAGAGCCCGGAATCCGGCCCGGCGGAGCCGGGCGCCCGGTGCCGCCGCGGGCTCGGGTCAGCGTCGCGTCGCGGCGGGCCCAGCGCCGCCCGCGCGTCGGCGCCGCGACGACCGCCGAGTCGGGACGACACGAAATCCGCGCGAGCTGCCGCGGCCACAGCGCCGCGACACGGCGTGACCCGCGCGCCCCGAGCCGGGTCATCGCGCTGCGAGGTCACTGGCCGAACGCGAGCGGCAGCTCGTACTTCGCCGGCTCGGCCGGCATTTCGGCCCGCGACGCGTCGACGACGAGCGTACCCTCGTTCAGCGTCGTCGCATCGGGCAAGGGGCAGGTGAAGGCCTTCGCGCCATCGGCCACGCTGCACGCCAGATCGAAGGAATCGCCGTCCTGCTTCAGGGTGGCGTCCACCGACGATCCCTTCGTTCGGGGATTCTCGAACTGCATGTCGAGCAGGTAGAGACGCAGCGCATCCTCGCGTGCCACGACTTCCACGTGGAAGGCCCCGGGCATGCGGATCTCGCCGCCGTTCGGCCCTGCCTCCTCCGTGCCATGCGCCATCGCCGTGAGCGGGGCGGCCAGCGCCAGCGCACATGCGGGGAAGACCTGCCATCGCCTCGACCGACTCATATCGAACCTCCTCCGCTTCGGGGGATACGGGGTACGTCAGTAAAACATTGCGCGCAATTGTATGCCAACCCCGCCTGCAACAGAAACGGCGCCGCAGGGGGATTTCCCCGGAGACGGGGGATTTCCCGGAGGCGGGCACACACGGGAATTCGTACTCAGGAAGTGGTAGCCCGAATGAAGCCCGGAGGGTGGAATCGGGGCTACGGCGCTGCCAGCCGGGAACGCCGAGCTCCAGCTCGGCAGCAGCGCCCGCCGGGCCGGGCTGGAGCCCGGCGCTCCCAGCCAGCCGCAATCACCCCGGCCACGCCGAGCGCATCGAGAGGATACTTCCAACGCTTTCGGTCATGACGACTGCCGGCCGGTCGCGCTGGGGTGGAGTCCCATTCGAGTCGCAGGTCGGGGACGGTGACCGAATTGCTTCGAGTCCCATTCGAATTTCGGGGACCGTACCCGAAATTCCCGTCAGCCCGGCTACAAGCTGCCGGGCAGCTCCGAGAGCCATCAGCGCGTCTTCCATACGCCCCGGTATTCGATCCGGCGCCGCGTGTGCCCGGGCCACCGCCGCGATGACACGTGGAATTTCGGGGACAATTTCGGGGACAGTAACCATAATTGCAGGAAATCCGGGATCGGTTTCTGTCCCCGAAGCCCCTGTGCCCGAAATTCGCCGCGCCATTGTAAACCGGCACCGCCCGCAAGCCTTGCGACCCCGGCCGCGCGACGAGCGGAGAATCTTGACTTTACATCTGGGAAATATCTGTCTAATCAAGTAATCGTACCCATTGCCGGGACGAGCGGGACCCACCTTCGTGTTGCGACCTCCATCATGAAGGGGGCGGTGGCCGGCGCCACGCTGGCGATCCTCGCTCTCGCCCCGGCGGCCGCGGCAGCCGATGACGAGCAACGATCGCTCGAAGCCCTGGGCGACGCGGAATACGGTGCGTATCTCGCCTCCGAATGCGTGACCTGCCACGGAACCGGGTCGCAACGCCCCGGCATCCGCCCTCTCAACGGCTGGCCGGCCGATCGGCACTCGCCGATGTTCCTGAGGGCCTACAAGGCCAGGGAACTGGAGAACCCGACCATGCAGACCGTGGCCGCGCGTCTCGATGACGAGCCGATCGCATCGCTGGCGCTCTATTTCGCCAGGCGCTCGAGCGTCCTGATACGGACGCCGATCAATGAAGGACTGGAGGGAAGCCTGATGAAGAAGATGACCCGGCGGGAATTCAATATCCTGATGTGCGCGACCGCGGGCGTGCTGGCCGCACCGCGCATCGCGCGGGCCGCAAGGCCGAAGGTGGTGGTCGTCGGCATGGCCGGCGCCGGTGGCGCGACCGCGGCGCGCTACATCGCCAAGGACAGCAAGGGCGCGATCGACGTGACGCTGATCGAGGCGAGCAGGCGTTACTACACCGTTGCTTCTTCTCGGATCTCTACCTCGGGGGATGCGAACTATGCCTCGATCGGCCACGGCTACGACGTCCTGACCGCGCAATACGGTGTCGATGTGGTCCACGAGCTGGGCAACGAACATCGATCCGGCTGCCGGAGAGTGCCAGTGCTCGGCTCAGGGGCTTCCCTCCCCTACGACAAGCTCGTCCTGTCTCCGGGGATCGACCTCAAGTACAACGGCGTCGAGGGATATTCCGTAGAAGCGCAGGACGCAATGCCGCACGCATGGAAATCGGGCACCCAGGTACAGCTGTTGAAGTCGCAGGTGGAGAACATGCGCGAAGGGCGGCGCGTTCCTCGTGGTGCCGCCGCCGAATCGCTCCGCTGCCCGCCGGGGCCCTGCCGGAGCGCGTCTCCATGATCGCGCATGTCTTCAAGGAGGACCCCGAGCGCCAAGATCATCGTGGTCGATCCCAAGACCAGGTTCTCGAAGCAGGCACTCTTCCAGGAAGGCTGGGAAAGGCGCTGTCCGGCATGATCGACTCGATCCCGAGCGAGCGTCGCACGGGGGCATCGTAGAGGGTCGAGCCCGGACACGCTCGAGGTCCACACCGAGTTCGAGGCGTTGCCGAGGGCGACGCGGCGTCGGTGGTCCCCGCCCAGCGCGCGGGCGCCATCGTCCACGCGGCGGGGGTGGCGGACGGGGACTGCGGTGCCGATCGACCCCGGAGTCGATGGCGTCGCGGGCCGATGCCCGCATCCACGTGCTGGGTGACGCATCGATCGCCTCGGCCATGCCGAAATCCCGGCTCACGCCGCGAACAGCCCAGGCCGGCAGGTCCGCCGCGGACGCCGATACGCAAGAAGCTGACCGGCTGCGCGCGCGTATTCGAGCCGCGCTACGCCAATACCTGCTCGACCTGATCGGGGACCAACGACGGCGTGGAAGGTGGGCGCCGAACTTCGAGGCCGGCGACAACGAGATCGAGGTGGTGGAGAGCTTCATCTCTCAGACGGGGGAAGACGCGGCCCTGCGCAAGGCCACCGTGCGAGGAATCCGAGGGCTGGTACCTCGGGCGTCGCCGCGGACATCTTCGGCTGACGCGCGTGGCGCCACGATCCAGGGGACAGCGGCGAATCGACACGTGCTCGGGGAAGCGCGTAGCCGGAATGAAGCCCGGAGGGTGGAATCGGGGTTACGCCGGCGCTGCCGGCCGGGAACGCCGAGCTCCAGCTTGGCAGCAGCGCCGGGCCGGGCTGGAGCCCGGCGCTGCCGCCAGCCGCAATCACCCCGACCACGCCGAGCGCATCGAGAGGATACCTCCAACGCGTCCGGTCATGACTACTGCCGGCCGGTGCGCTTCGAGCTGAACGATCCCATTCGGGCAGGGACCCGAACCTCCCTGGGAATTCGGTTACTGTGCTGCCTGAGACCTCAAACCACGCTACAACAGCTCCGACAGCCACCACCGGATCTTCCAGACGCCCCGGTATTCGATCCTGCGCGCGCCGTCCCCGCCCGCTTCCGGGACGGCGCGGGTGTGGCGGAAGTAGAGCCCGTCGCGGAATCCCTCACCCCCGCACTCCCAGTTGGTCTTATCGACGATCGCGCACCTGCGGAACCTGATCGCCCAGCTCGCGTCGTCGTCGATCTCGCCGATCATCCGGTTGCCGGCCCTCACCACGTAGCGATTCGCGCGAGAGGTTGGTCCACGGCGTGCAAGCCCCCGTTTCCGGGTCGCAGGCACGCGACTGGGCGTAGCGCGTGCGCACGATCGGACCAGCGTCCAGTGCGAGCGAGAACTTCCCGCATGCCGCCCAGGCCGAGCCGCCCGGCGCGGACCCGGGCAGCGCGAAGACGCCCGCGAGGACGAGCACGTCGAGGATCTCTTCGCGCCCGACCCGCGGGCGCGCATCCGCGGAGCGGCCTATCATCGCCGTGTTCGCGACCCATCGGTCTCCTGGCCGGTCTCGGCGTCGGTGTACTGAACCGAGTCGGGCGCCACGCGCGCGGCGGCCGCGGTCACGGTGCTGGAACGTTCGAGCCCGAGGTGGCCCCGCGTCATCTCGTGGGCGGGAGCTCGCCCCGGGTTCGCGCGACGCCGCCGTCCCCGGCGCCCTCACCGGCAGTTTGCCAGGTGGAGCACGCGCCTGCCGGAGGCGAGACCCACCGATACCCGGCCCGGCCCCGTCGCGCGGATCGCGCCCGTCACCGGCGCCGGCAGCGCGCACGCACCCGTTCCGCCAGCCCGTGCCCCTCGAATCCGAGGATGCGCAGCCGCCGACGCGCGCGCGTCGGGCACGACCAGGCGCTTGCGACCCTCGATCGTCGCGATCGTGGACAGCCCCAGCTCCGGCGGCGTCGACGTGATTGAACCCGTCCAACGATGTGAGCTCGACGAGCTCGGCGCCCCGGCGTCGATACAGCCGCAACGTCCCGCCGATGTGTGGCGTGGTCACCGCCGCGATCTCCGTGCGCCCGTCGCCGTCGAGATCGGCGACACCGACCGGGTTCAGCCAGCGCATCGGCCGACCGCTCGGGCGCGATTCCGCCACCAGCTCGAGCCGCCCCCGCCGCAGCGCGATGAGCGCCAGCCGCGACCCGTCGTCACGGTCGCTGAGGATCGCCAGTACCCGCCGACCTTCACCGCGTGCCAGCTCGACCAGGCGTGGGGCCACGTCCTCGAACACCTGGTCCGCGGGGAGATCCAGCGCCAGCTTCCGTCCGTCACTCGTCGACGCCGTCAATCGTGCGTATTCGTGCGGCCGCCCGGGTGCAAAGTGCCCGTAGCGGGTCACCGGATGCGCATAGTCAGCGCCCACGATATGGGCGTCCGGGTCCACGCCCGCGGCCTGCGCCGGCGCATCGAATGGCGAGCCGGGCGTTGCCCCCGCCACGAGCAGCAATGCGGTGGCGCAGCTGCGGGCCGACACGGCAAATCGGTACATTGCGACATCCGTAAGCGCGCATGGGCGGCGTCCGGAGAAACCGGGTGCGCCCATGGTTGGTCCGTCCCGGTGCGCAACGGGTTCCGCGTGCCGCGATGCGGTGTCGAATCTCGCGGTTCAGCGCCCCGCCGTCGGGCCTGGTCTACAGCGAGTGGTGCCCGGAGCCGGACTCGAACCGGCACGAGGGGGCTGCCCTCGGGGGATTTTAAGTCCCCTGCGTCTACCATTCCGCCATCCGGGCAGCGGTCGTGCGCCTGACGCCGCGAGGGTAGCAGGGACGGGACGGGATGGAGGCTCGGGCCGGAATCGAACCGACGTAAACGGCTTTGCAGGCCGCCGCATAACCACTCTGCCACCGAGCCCGGCTGAGCGGCTCACCGGGCCTTGTGAGGCCGGCGTCGGGCCGCTGCATGTGGCAAGGCCCGAAAATGAAAAAACCCCGGTTCGATCGATTCGACCGAGGTTCTCGTAGCGATCTGGAGCGGGAAACGAGATTCGAACTCGCGACCCCAACCTTGGCAAGGTTGATGCTCTACCACTGAGCTATTCCCGCTGTGCAATTGGGCATTCTATTCAGTGGGTTGGCCCTGTCAAGGCCCGCCCCGCGGCCGCCTGCGGGACCGCTCAGTCGCCCTCCCCGGGCGCCCGGGCGGCCGCGGCGATGCCCGCGCGCAGGTACACGACCATGCTGTAGAGGGTCAGCACGGCCGCCATGTAGAGCAGGACCGACGCCCATCGGTGAAGGTCGGCAGCCGCAGGATCGGGCTCCTGGTAGAGCATCAGCAGCAGCGCCGCGATCTGGGCGATGGTCTTGACCTTGCCCAGGACGTTGACCGCCACCAGCGCGCGCTGGCCGCTCTCGGCCATCCACTCGCGCAGGGCGGAGATCGACGATCTCGCGGCCGATGATGACCATCGCCGGCAGCGCCATCCACAGGGTCGGGTCGGCCTGGACCAGCATGACCAGGACGATGGCGACCATGACCTTGTCGGCCACCGGGTCGAGGAAGGCCCCGAACGCCGAATGCTGGTTCAGGCGGCGGGCCAGGTAGCCGTCCAGCCAGTCGGTGGCGCCGCCGAGCGCGAACACCGCCGCCGCCGTGGGCCCGGACCACTCGTAGGGCAGGTAGAACAGCACGACCAGCACCGGCACGAGCGCGATGCGCCCCAGGGTCAGCACCGTCGGCAGTGTCAGTTTCATTCGGCCCCTCCCGAGGCGCCGTGGGTTGCATCGTAGACCGAGCGGGCCAGCTTGCGGCTGATGCCCGGCACGGCGGCGAGGTCCTCCACTCCGGCCCGGCGCACGCCCTGCAGGCCGCCGAAGTGCTTGAGCAGCTGGCTGCCCGGCGCTTCGGGCCCGAGGCCGGGGATGTCCTCGAGCACGGAGCGGTTGCGCGCCTTGCCACGCGCGGCGCGGTGGCCGCTGATGGCGAAGCGGTGGGCCTCGTCGCGGATCTGCTGGATCAGGTGCAGCGCCGGCGTGTCCGCGGCCAGGTGCACCTCGTTCAGCGGATCGCCGATGTACAGCGTCTCCATGCCGGGCTTGCGCTCGGGCCCCTTGGCGATGCCGACCAGCAGCACCTCCTCGCCGCGAGCCTCCAGCTCGTCCATGACCGCACGGCCCTGGCGCGAGCTGGCCCTTGCCGCCGTCGATGAAGACGACGTCGGGCAGCGGGCGCTCCTCGCGCTGCAGGCGCCGATAGCGCCGCTGCGCGGCCTGGCGCATGGCGGCGTAGTCATCGCCCGGCTCGATATCGCTGATGTTGAAGCGGCGGTACTCGTTCTTGACCGGGCCCTCGGCGTCGAACACCACGCAGGAGGCGACGGTCGCCTCGCCGCGCGTGTGGCTGATGTCGAAGCACTCCATGCGCTCCGGCTCGCGCTCCAGCCCCAGGATCGCCGCCAGCGAGCTCGAGACGCGCCGCCATGCCGCTTTTCGAGGCCAGGCGCCCGGCGAGCGCGTCGGCCGCGTTCGAGCGCGCCATCTCCATCCAGCGGCGGCGCTCGCCGCGCAGCCGCCACGAGAGCGCCGACGCGGTGCCCGGCGCGCTCGCGCAGCGCCTCGGCATGAGTACGTCGGCATCGGGCGGCTCGTGCGACAGCAGGATCTCGGCCGGGACCTCGTGCTCGAGGTAGAACTGGGTGACGAAGGCGTAGAGCACGTCGCGCTCGTCCGCCCCGGAGGGCGTGTTCGGGTGGAACGCGCGGTTGCCGAGGTTGCGCCCGCCGCGCACGAAGAAGACCTGCACGCAGCTCTGCCCGCCCGCGCATGCGGCAGGCGACGACGTCGAGGTCGCCGCGCTCGCCGGAGACCGCCTGGCGCTCGCGGATCTGGCGGATGTCCTGGATGCGATCGCGGTAGCGTGCCGCCGCCTCGAAGTCCTGGCGCTGCGAGGCCTCCTCCATGCGCTCGACCAGCTGCTCGATGACCTGCGTGCTCGCGGCCCTCGAGGAACAGGCGCGCATAGTCGACGTCACGGGCGTAGTCCTCCGTGCTGATATAGCCGACGCAGGGCGCGGTGCAGCGGTCGATCTGGTACTGCAGGCAGGGCCGCGAGCGGTTGCTGAAGTAGGAGTCCGTGCACTGGCGTACGCGGAACACCTTCTGCATCAGGTAGAGGGTGTTGCGCGTCGCCACCGGCGACGGATACGGGCCGAAGTAACTGCCCTGCCCCGCGCGTGCTGCCGCGATGGAACGCCAGCCGCGGGAAGTCGTCCTGGGTCGAGAGATGGATGTAGGGGTAGCTCTTGTCGTCGCGCAGCAGGACGTTGTAGCGCGGGCGGTGCTCCTTGATCAGGGTGTTCTCGAGCAGCAGCGCCTCGGCCTCGGTGTGCGTCACCGTGACCTCGACATCGGCGATCTGCGCGACCATCACGCGCGTCTTGGCCGATCCCGGCTCACCGCGGAAGTAGCTCGACAGGCGGTTCTTCAGGTTGCCCGCCTTGCCGACGTAGATGACGGTGCCCTTGGCGTCGAGCATGCGGTAGACGCCGGGGCGCGTCGTGACAGTGGCGCAGGAACGCGCGCGCGTCGAACGCCGGTGCGGATCGCCGTTCGTCCGCTGCATGCGTCCCGTTGCTCACCGATCCGGCCTCGAGCTGCAGCGCGAGCGCCGCGCCTGGCGGAATGCGTCGCGGAACATCTCCTCGGTCAGGCGCCTCGTCTGGGTGTTGTAGCGGCTGCAGTGGTAGGAGTCGACGATCACCGGCGTGCCCGGCGGGCCGGTGCACCGCGCCGTGGGCGAACGGCATGATCGCGCGGGCGCAGGCCGAGCGCGCGCAGGGTCGCGTCGTGGCCGACCGCGCCCGAGCGCGAGCACCACCCGCGGCGGCAGCTGCGCGAGCTCGGCCGCCAGGTAGCCGCCGCAGGCCGCGACCTCGTCCGCGGTCGGCTTGTTCGCCGGCGGCAGGCACTTGACCGCGTTGGTGATGCGGCAGTCGCGCAGCTGCAGGCCGTCGTCCGCGGCCCGGGACTCCGGCGCGCTGCTCAGGCCGAAGCGGTAGAGCGTGTCGTAGAGCATGACCCCGGCATGTCGCCGGTGAACGGGCGCCCGGTCGCGTTCGCGCCGTGCTGCCCGGGCGCGAGCCCGACGATCAGCAGGCGCGCCGCCGGGTCGCCGAACGGCGGCACGGGCGCACAGTGGTAGCCGGGGTGCTGCGCGCGCACGGCGTCGAGATGCGCCGCCAGCCGCGGGCAGCGGCGGCAGCCCGGCGCGAAGACCCCGGCGGGCCAGCGGGACGATTGCGGTGCGTGGCGACTCACTCGACGGCGGGTGCGTGATCCGGCGAGGTGAGATCGTACTGGATCGCCAGGCGCAGGAGATCGGTCAGGTTGCGCACGCCCACCTTCTTGAGGATGCGCTGGCGGTAGGTCGTCACCGTCTTCGGGCTCAGCTGCAGCGCGCGCGAGATGTCGCGGTTCACCTCCCCGGCGAGCAGCATCAGCGCGACCTGCAGCTCGCGCGAGGTCAGGCGGTCGAACGGATTCTCCGCCGCGTCACCGTCGAGCGAGGCCAGCGCCAGCTGCTGCGCGACCTCGTGGCTGATGTAGCGCTCGCCGGCGCGCACCTTGGTGATCGCCTCGTCCATCTCGCTGAAGGCGCAGCCCTTGGTGAGGAACCCGGCCACGCCGGTCTCGAGCAGGGTGCGCGGCAGCGGGCCCTCGGTATGCGCGGTGAGGATGATCACGCGGCACTCGGGATGGACACGGCGGATCTTCTGGGTGACCTCGAAACCGCCGATGCGCCGGCATGTGGACGTCGATGAGCGCGATGTCCGGGACGATGCTCGCGCGCGGCGGCGACCGCGTCCTCGCCGGTCGCGGCCTCCGCCACGACCTGGCAGCCGCAGGTCCTCGAGCAGCCGGCGCACCCCGGTGCGCACGAGCTCGTGATCGTCGGCGATGACAACGGTCGCGCTCATGCTCGGCCGTCGCGGTCAGTGCCGCCGCACCCGGTTGCCCGCGGTCCGGCTAGAAGGTCAGGAGGGCCGAGCCCCACGTGAAGCCGCCGCCGAACCCCTCGAGCAGCAGCGTCTCCCCGCGGCGGATCCGCCCGTCCCGTACGCCGGCGTCCAGTGCCAGCGGGATCGACGCGGCCGAGGTGTTGCCGTGACGATCCACGGTAATGATGACATTTTCCAGCGGCATCTTCAGCTTGCGCGCCGTGGCCGCGATGATGCGGATGTTCGCCTGGTGCGGGACCAGCCAGTCGACGTCTTCCTTGTCGAGGCCGTTGGCCGCCAGGGTCTCGTCGACGATGCGGCCGAGGGTGTTGGTCGCCATGCGGAACACCTCGTTGCCCTTCATCTCGACGAAACGCCCGGCCATGAACGACCAGTCGTCGTAATTCGTCGAGACGCCCTTCGACACGTGCAGCAGGTGTGCGTAGCTGCCATCGGCGTGCAGGTGCGTCGAGCGGATGCCGGGCTCGTCCGAGGCCTCGAGCACGACCGCGCCGGCGCCGTCGCCGAACAGCACGCAGGTCGTGCGGTCGGTCCAGTCGATGATGCGCGAGATGGTCTCGGCGCCGACCACCAGGGCGCAGCGCGCGCCGCCGGTCTGGATGAAGCGGTTGGCCACGTCGAGGGCGTAGACGAAGCCGGTGCACACCGCCTGGACGTCGAAGGCCGGGCAGCCGTGGATGTCGAGGCGGCTCTGCAGCAGGCAGGCCGTCGACGGGAATACCCGGTCCGGGGTCGTCGTCGCGACGATGACGAGATCGACGTCGGCGGCGCTGCGTCCGGCCGATTCGAGCGCGTTGCGCGCTGCCTGCTCGGCCAGATCGCAGGTGGACTCGCCGTCGGCGGCGATGTGGCGCTCACGGATGCCGGTGCGTTCGCGGATCCACTCGTCGTTGGTCTCGACCATCGCCTCGAGCTCGGCGTTGGTGAGGATCCGCTCCGGCAGATAGCTGCCGGTACCGGTGATGCGGGCAAAGGTCACGCAGGCATTCCCTGGGGCAGGTGCTTTTCCAGATGCTCGTCGATGCGCCGCGGGACGTCCTTGGCGACCTCGATCACCGCGATGTCGATCGCGTTCGCGAACGAGAAGTCGTCGGCGTTGCCGTGGCTCTTGATGACGATCCCCTGCAGTCCGAGCAGGCTGGCGCCATTGTAGCGCCTCGGGTCGATGCGTTTCTTCAGCTTGCCGAGGATCCGCAGCGCGAGCAGCCCGACGAGCCGGTTGAACAGCGTGCGCCGGAACTCCTCGCGCAGGTAATGGCTGATGATCTTGGCGACACCCTCGCTCGTCTTGAGGGCCACGTTGCCGACGAAGCCGTCACAGACAATGACGTCCGCCCGGTCGCCGCTGATGTCGTCGCCCTCGACGTAGCCGATGTAGTTGAGACCGCTCTGCCCCAGCAGGCGCGCGGCCTCCTTGACCTGGTCGTTGCCCTTGATCTGCTCGGCGCCGACGTTGAGCAGGCCCACGCGCGGGTTGTCGACGTTGTCGACCGCCGACGCGAGGATCGAGCCCATGGCCGCGAACTGCGCCAGGTGCTCGGCCTCGCAGTCGACGTTGGCGCCGAGATCGAGCATGTGGGTGTGGCCCTGCAGCGCGGGGATCGCGGTGATGATCGCGGGCCGGTCGATGCCGGGCAGGGTCTTGAGCACGTAGCGCGCGGTCGCCATGAGCGCGCCGGTGTTGCCGGCGCTCACGCAGGCCGAGCACCTCGGCCGTCACGCACGCAGCGTTGATCGCCACGCGCATCGACGAGTCCTTCTTCAGGCGCAGCGCCTGGGCCGGGGCCTCGTCCATGCCGACCGTCTGCGAGGCGTGGTGCACGGTGATGCGAGCGCGGCGGGCGTCGTGCGCCGGCAGCTCGGCCTCGATCGCGGCCGAGTCGCCCACCAGCGTGAGCTGCAGCGCGGCGTGGCGCTCGAGCGCCGCAGGGCGGCGGGCACGACCACCGACGGGCCGTAGTCGCCGCCCATGGCGTCGAGCGCCACCGTGATCGATGTCGGGTCGGGCATCGCGTTCGACACGGTGGAGCGGCCCCGGCCCGGTGTGGCCGGGGGCGCGATCCTAGTCCTCGTCCGCCTCGTCGCGCGTCTCGACGACCCTGCGGCCGCGATAGAAGCCCTCGGGGGAGACGTGGTGCCGCCGGTGCTGCTCGCCCGTGGTGGCGTCGGTGGCGAGGGTCGGGCCCCGGAGGGCGTCGTGGGACCGGCGCATGCCGCGCCGCGAGGGGGTCTTGCGCCGCTGCTGTACCGCCATTGCGCTCGCTCTCCGCTGCTGATTCGGTTGGGATCGTGCCGCGGCCGCGCCGCGCCACCTGGTTCAGTGTTCTTCGTCGAGCCCGGCGAAGGGACGCTGTCGCGGGGCCTCCTCACCGGCCTCGATGGCCTCGCTGTCGAGCAGCTCCACCGCCGGCCGGCACGCGGCCGCGTCGTTGCACCGGGGCACGATCGGCAGCTCCAGGATCAGGTCGTCCTCGAGCATGTCCACCGTGTGCATGGAGCGCCGGGTCCCGACCACCAGGGCATCGAGCTCGTCCGGCAGGGTATCCGCTTCGGCCTCGTTCTCCACCAGCACCAGCGCCACATCGACGTCGACCGCGAGCGGGTACGGCGCGAGGCAACGCTGGCAGACCAGCTCCAGGGCCCCGCGCAACCGCCCGTGGAGCACGCGCCGTCCGGCGTCGTCGTGGCCGAAGGCCAGCTCGGCCTCCAGCGTGCCCTCGCGGCTGTGCAACGCATCGGCCAGGCGCTCGAACGACTCGATCGGCACGTGGCCGGCCAGCGCGCGCCCGCGATCGGCAAGGGCGACCGGGTCGAGATGCACCGGCAGGCGGTCGGACATAAGCTGCTGAATACTACGGGCAAACCGCTCGCGTGTCAAAGCGCGACTTGCCCCCGACGCGGGCATCCGCTAGCCTGCCGCGCCACCCGAGGCGGCTGTCCGAGCATGACCTCCCCGCGCCTGATCCTCGCGTCCACGTCGCCCTACCGGCGGCAGCTCCTGGAGAAGCTGCGGCTGCCGTTCGAGGCGATCGCCCCGGAGGTCGACGAGACCGCCGCGGACGGCGAGACCCCGCCGCCCTGGTCGCAGCGCCTGGCCGCGGCCAAGGCGCGCAGCGTGGCGCTCGACCAGGACGGGCCGGCGCTCGTGATCGGCTCCGACCAGGTGGCCACGCTCGACGACACCATCCTCACGAAGCCCGGCGACCATGCGCGCGCCCGCGCCCAGCTGGCCGCCTGCAACGGGCGCAGCGTCGAGTTCCACACGGGGCTCGCGCTCGCCGACACGCGCAGCGAGTCGCCGGCCGTGCGCGTGGAGCGCGTCGTCTGTCGCGTCGCCTTCCGCACCCTGTCCGACGACGAGATCGAGCGCTACCTGCGCGCCGAGCAGCCCTACGATTGCGCCGGCAGCATCCGCTCGGAGGGCTACGCGGTCACGCTGTTCGAGACGATCGAGGCGCCCGACCCCAACGCCCTGGTCGGGCTGCCGCTGATCCGCCTGGCCGCGATGCTGCGCGCCGCCGGGCTGGCCCTGCCCTAGCAGCCTGTCGGCGCCGCAACACCGCCAGGGGCCAAAATCGGCCGAACCCCAAGGGGTTACGCTTGCAAGGGCCCCGGCGCCGTGCAGTCGGACGGCCATTCGCGGCCGGAGGCTGCTCCTACGTGCGGATTTCACCGCGGCGCTGCAGGAGCGGCCTCTGGCCGCGAGCACGGGTGATCGGACCCTGAGGGTCGCCGGGCGCCGATTCGCGAGCCAGCTCGTTCCTACATCGGGCAGACCGATCCCCGGTGGTAAAGGGCTTCGCGGCGCCCCCTCAGGCCCCGACCAGGCGCACCGCCCCGTAGAGCACCGCGGCGCTCGCCAGCGCGGCCAGGAGGTCGTCGGCCATCACGCCGGTGCCCCCGCCGAGGTGGCGATCGACCGTGGAGATCGGCCAGGGCTTGGCGATGTCGAACAGCCGGAACACGACGAAGCCGGCGGCGATCCAGGCCGCCTCGAGCGGCACGACGGCGAGCGCGATCGGCAGGCAGGCGAGCTCGTCCCAGACGATCGCCGGGTGATCGTGCTGCCCGAGGCGCCGCGCGGCACGGGCGCAGATGGGGATGCCGGCGGCGACCAGGGCCAGCGTGAGCAGTCGCCGCATGGGCCATGTCGGGCGGCGCGAGCGCGAGCAGCAGGAACAGCGGGATGCCGACGAGCGTCCCGGCCGTGCCGGGCGCGCGCGGCACCAGGCCCGCGCCGAAGCCCAGCGCGAGCAGCACGACCGGGTCGCGCAGGTCGCGCGCCCGCGGGTTGCGGCCGTTGCTCACCTCGCCTCCCCGGACAACGCAGCGGCGACGCGGCATCCTTCCACGGCGGCCGAGGCCGGGCAAGCGCCGCGGCGGGACATGCCCTCAGCCGCCGTCGAAGTGGCGGTAGCCACGCGCATCCAGCGTCCGCTGGTCGCCGTCGGCGGTGCGCAGGCGCACGCCCGCGCCGTCGTCGACGCGCCCGATCGCCGTCACGGCGACGTCGAGCCCGGCGCGCCAGTCGTCCTGCGCCGCGAGCGCCGCCGGCACGCGTGAAGCACAGCTCGTAGTCATCCCCGCCGTGGAGCAGCCAGTCGCTGCGGCCTGCTCGGCGTGCCCGCCGGCCGCCAGCGCGCAGCGGACACCGGCAGCGCGTCGAGCTCGATCCAGGACCAGGCCGACGCCGCTGGCCGCGGCGATGTGGCCGGCGTCGGCGACGAGGCCGTCGGAGACGTCGATGCAGGCCGAGGCGCGGCCGCGCAGCGCCTGGCCGAGCGCGACGCGCGGGGTCGGCCGATCGAGGCGCCCGCGCCAGCGGATCGGCTCCGGCTCGGCCCCGCCCTGCAAGCCGCGCCAGGCCGGCGGCCGCCTCGCCCGGCGCGCCCGAGACACGAACAGCAGGTCACCGACGCGCGCGCCGCCGCGGCGCCAGCGCCTGGCCCATGCGGCACGCAGGCCGGCGACCTGCACGGTCGCGGACAGCGGCCGCGCCGGGTCGTGTCGCCGCCGAGCAGAGCGATGACCCCGTAGCGCGCGCGCCATGCGCACCGAAGCCCTCGCGCGAAGCCCGCGAGCCAGGCCTCGTCCGCGGCCGGCACGAGCGTCAGCGCCAGGGTGCACCAGGCCGGCTCGGCCCCGGCGGCGGCGAGGTCGCTCAGGCCGCAGGCGAGCGCCTTCCAGCCGACGTCGGCCGGGTCGCTGTCGGCGGGGAAGTGGACGCCGGCGTTGAGCGTATCGATCGAGACCGCGAGCTCGTGACCGGGCGGCACGCGCACGCGATCGCGCAATCGTCGCCGATGCCGCGGCGCACGTGGCCCTCGACCGGCGGTCGAGGCGCGGCGAAGTAGCGCTCGATCAGGTCGAACTCGGTGGCCATCGGTGGCGCTCAGCGACAGTCGATCCGCGGCCGCGGGCGCGGCTCAGCCCCCGAACTCGCGCGCGCGGATGCGGTGCGCCAGGCGATCGACGACGCCGTTGACGAAGCGGTGGCCCTGCTCCGCGCCGAACGCCTTGGCCAGCTCGACCGCCTCGTCGATGACGACGCGCGCCGGCACCTCCCGGCGCTCGCGCAGCTCGTAGCAGGCCAGGCGCAGGATGGCGCGCTCGACCGGGTCGACCATTGCGACCTGGCGCTCGAGCAGGGGTGCGATGTCGGCGTCGATGGCCTCGATCTCGGCCGGGATGGCGCGCATCAGCTCGCGGAAGTAATCGGTATCGGCCCTGGAGGTATCGCGGCCATCGACGAACTGCAGCAGGATGTCGCCGGGGTCATCCCCGGAGATCTGCCACTGATACAGCGCCTGGATCAGCAGCCTGCGCGCATGATGCCGCCCCGCGCTTGCGGAGTCGCGTGCGGGATCGCGGCCATCGTCGGCCTCACACGCTGTCCGCAGCAGGCTGACCATCTCGAGCGCGCTGCCGGCCGCATCGGCGCCCTTGTTGCCGGCCTTGGTGCCGGCGCGCTCGAGCGCCTGCTCGATCGTGTCGGTGGTCAGCACGCCGAAGCCGACCGGCACGCCGTGGCGCTGCATGGCGGCGGCGATGCCGCTGCTGCACTCGCCGGCGACGTAATCGAAGTGCGCGGTGGCGCCGCGGATGACGCAGCCGAGGGCCACGATCGCGTCGAAGTCGCCGCTGGCGGCGAGGCGATCGACCACCAGCGGCAGCTCGTAGCAGCCGGGCACGCGGACCACCGTGAGCTGGTCGTCGTCGACGCCGCTGCGGCGCAGCGTATCGAGCGCGCCGGTGAGCAGCGCCTCGGTGACGAACCCGTTGAAACGCGTCACCGCGATCGCGATGCGCGCGTCGTCGGCGCGCAGGTTGCCCTCGATCGTGCGCAGCTCGCTCATGGCCAGGCCGTTCCCCGAAATCCGCCGCGGATTGTACGCGAATGCGTCTCGCGTTGCCCGTGGACGCGATGGCCACATAACCGGGTAGGCACGCCTTTGCGAAGCAAACGCACGCCTGACGAACCCGCCTTCAATGCGCGCGTTCGCCTGGCGGCGAAAACGCGCCTACGCGCGTGGCGGCGGCGCTAGTGCGTGATGTAGTCCACCACCTCGAGGTCGAAGCCGCCCATGCCGTGGAAGATCTTGGGCGCGCTCATCAGGCGCATCTGGCGCACGCCCAGGTCGGCGAGGATCTGCGCGCCGATGCCGTAGGTGCGCAGGTCCTCCGGCGCGTCGTCCTGGCGCTCCTCGGGCTCGCCGCCCGACACCTGGTACTGGTGGATGCGCTGCACCAGCTCGCGCGGGTCCTCCGGCTTGCGCAGGATCACGACCACGCCCTCGCCCATCTCGCTGATGCGGCGCATGGCATCGTCCAGCGGCCAGCCGCAGCCATGGTTGGCGCCCAGCGTGTCACACAGCACGTCCTCGACATGCACGCGCACATTGGTCGGCCGGTCGGGCGCGATCTCGCCGGCGACCAGCGCCAGGTGCAGGCCGTTCTCGATCATGTCCTGGTAGGCGTAGAGGCGGAAGCTGGCCGAACGCCGTCGGGAAGTCCGTCTCCGCCACGCACTCGATCGTCTTCTCGTTCTGCATGCGGTAGCGGATCAGGTCCTCGATCGTGCCGATCTTGATGCCGTGCGCACGCGCGAACTCCTCGAGGTCCTCGCGCCGGGCCATGGAGCCGTCCTCGTTGAGGATCTCGACGATCACGGCGGCGGGCTCGCAGCCGGCCAGGCGCGCCAGATCGCAGCCGGCCTCGGTGTGGCCGGCGCGCGTGATCACGCCGCCGGTCTGCGCCATCAGCGGGAAGATGTGGCCCGGCTGGACCAGGTCCTCGGGCCGCGCCTCCGGCGCCACCGCCGCCTGCACGGTGCGCGCGCGGTCGGCCGCGGAGATGCCCGTGGTCACGCCCTCGGCCGCCTCGATCGAGACGGTGAAGTTGGTCCGGTGGGGCGTCTGATTGTCGCTCACCATCAGCGGCAGGCGCAGCTGGCGGCAGCGCTCGCGCGTGAGCGTCAGGCAGATCAGCCCGCGCCCGTGCATCGACATGAAGTTGATGTCCTCGGGCCGGACGTTCTCTGCCGCCATCACGAGATCGCCTTCGTTCTCGCGATCTTCGTCATCCATGATGATCGCCATGCGGCCGCGGCCGATGTCGGCGATGATGTCTTCGATCGAGTCGAGTTCCATTGCGACCTCTCTGGCCTCGGGGGCGGCGGCGCCGCGCGCGGCAGATTACACGGCGGTCCCGCGCCGTGCCAGCGGCGAAGCGATCCTCACCCCCGAAGGAACCCGTGCGCGAGCAGCTCGCGCGATACGCCGCCGCTGCCGGATCCCCGCCCAGCAGGCCGCTCCAGGTAGCGCGCGATCACGTCCACCTCGACGTTCACGCGCGTGCCCGGCGCTCGACGTTCAGCGAGCGTGCGTCGCTCCATGCGTGTGCGGGATGATGTTCACGCCGAACTCATCTCCGGCGACCTCGTTGACGGTCAGGCTGACGCCATCGACGCATATCGAGCCCTTGGGCGCGACGTAGCGCGCCAGTTCCAGCGGCACGCGTACGCCCAGGCGCACCGAGCGCCCGTCCGGCGTGCGCGCCGTGATCTCGCCGATGCCGTCCACGTGGCCGGCGACCAGGTGGCCGCCGAGGCGCGTGGTCGGCAGCAGCGCCCGCTCCAGGTTGACGCGCATCGCCGGTGACGCGATCGCCCAGCGTCGTGTGGTCCAGCGTCTCGACCGAGACATCGGCCCAGAAGCCGGTGCTGTCCGGCTCGACCACGGTCAGGCAGGCGCCGGCGATGGCGATGCTGTCGCCCTCGCCGAGGTCGTCGAGCAGCGCCAACGGCGGCTCGATGCGCAGGCGCCGCTCGCCGCCGCGCGCGTCGATGCGCGCGATGCGACCGACACGCCTCGACCAGCCCGGTGAACATCAGGCATTCCGATCCCATTGCGCGGATGAGCGTGAACGTGCATGCCGCGGCTCAGTCGGCATGGCGCAGCTCGCCGGTGTCGAATCGTCGCGCGCCGGCGCTCGAACTCGGCCCGGCGCGCGCGATCGCCTCGGCAGTCGGTGCCGCCGGCCAGCTCGTAGCGCGCGTGCATCGCCCCGAGGGCGTACTCGGCGCCCGAGCCGATGGCCCAGAAGCGGCGGTACTCGTAGACCTCGCGCAGCGCGTAGACGCCGAATATGCCGCCCTCGTGCGCCACCAGCGCGTCGATGCGCGAGGACTCGTATGGCGCCTGCTCCTCCTCGCTCTCCTTCGGGTTCAGGAAGTAGTGGTCCTTGAGCTCGGCATGCAGCGTGCGGAAGGACTCGAAGATGGACAGCCGATCGCGCAGATCGAACCGCACGCGCCGGTGGCGCACGACGCTGTCGATCACCAGCGCGTGCGCGGCGCTGCCCACGATCGAGATCGCGCCGTCGCCCACCGACTGGATCTTGTCGCTGTGACAATCATAGGCCGGCGACTTCTTCTGTTCGCCGAAGGTGGTCAGCGAGTCCGCGGCGATGCAGGCGATCCCCTGCTTGCGCACGACGACGACGGTGGACATTCGATCTCCTCTCTCGTGGTATTCGCAGCCTGGCGGCCGTGCCGCCCGGACGGCTCACGCCGGCATCGGCCTACGGCCGAGACCGGCCTACGTTCGCGCCTGCGCTCTCGAAGCGGCTCACGCCGGCGTCGGCCTGCGGCCGAGGCCGGCCTGCGTTCGCGCCTGCTCTCTCGAAGGACGTAGGCCGGTTTCGACCCGGCGCCGCGCGCCGGGTCGACGCCGGCAACCGGCGCTCGGTCTCGTACCCACACGCTATCGCTCCCGGTCGACGATCGGCAGCGCGCGGATGCAGAGATCCTGGCCGACGTGGCGCAGGTCGCGGATATGCAGGCGCACGCGCTCGTCCATCGACTGCAGCGGCCCCATGGCGAACAGGCCACGGGCCGTGTCCCCGAGCAGCTGCGGCGCCATGTAGAGCAGCAGCTCGTCGATGTAGCCGCTCGCCAGCAGGCGCCCGCACAGCGTCGGGCCCGCCTCGACGTGGACCTCGTTGACCTGGCGCTCGCCCAGTGCCGCGAACAGCGCCGCGGGCTCGATGCCGTGCTCGTCGGCCGGCAGCGCGACGATCTCGGCGCCGGCCGCGCGCAGCGCATCCGCGGCCGCGCCGTCGGCCTGCGCGGCGAAGATCCGTACCTGTTCGTGGTGGCGGAACAGGCGCGCCCCCGGCGGCGTGCGCAGGTGCGTGTCGACGATGGCCACGCCCGGCTGCCGCGGCGCGCGCTCGAGCCCGAGCTCGCCCGGCTCGAGGCGCACGTCCAGGGCCGGGTCGTCGGCGACCACCGTGCCGCGGCCGGTGAGCACGCAGGAGCTGCGCGCGCGCCAGCGATGGACGTCGCGTGCGCGCCGCCTCGCCGGTGATCCAGCGGCTCTCGCCCGAGGCGAGCGCCGTGCCGCCGTCCAGGCTCGAGGCCAGCTTCACCCGGATCCACGGCCGCCCCGTGGTCATGCGCTTGACGTAACCGATGTTGAGCAGCGCGCGACTCGGCGCCGAAGTCGCTCCAGCGCGCTCGACCGCGACCCCGGCCTCGCTCCAGCGCCGCGAGCCCGCGCCCCGCGACGCGCGGGTCCGGGTCGCGCAGCGCGTAGACCACGCGCGCGATGCCGGCGCTCGATGCAGGGCATCGGTGCATGGCGGCGTGCGCCCCTGGTGGCAGCACGGCTCGAGCGTGACATAGGCGGTGGCGCCACGCGCGCGCGCGCCCGCCTCGCCGAGCGCGATCGCCTCGGCGTGCGCCTCGCCGGCGAGCGCGTGGTGGCCCTCGCCCAGCACCGTCTCGCCGTGCGGCGATGCACGCAGCCGACGCGCGGGATTCGGATCGCAGCGTGTAGCAGCCCGCGCGCGGCGAGGCGCAGGGCGCGCGCCATGTGGCGCGGCGTCGACGCGGTCGTGTCATGCGGCGCTCAACGCTGCCGGCGTCGACGCCGGGCAGCGGCAGCTGCTGGCGCCCGTGCTCGCCGGGATCGGGCTCGCTCTCGAGGCGCTCGATCTCCTCGCGGAAGGCGGCGACGTCCTCGAACTCGCGGTAGACCGACGCGAAGCGGATGTAGGCGACCTGGTCGAGCCCGCGCAGCTCCGCCATGACCCACTCGCCGATCTGGCGCGAGTCGATCTCGCGCTCGCCGGCGGCACGCAGGCGCCGCTTGATGCGCTCGAGCGCGCGGTCGATCGCCTCGGTCTCGACCGGCCGCTTCTCGAGCGCGCGCATGAAGCTGCCTCGCGCAGCTTGTCCGCGGAGAACTGCTCGCGCGAGCGGTCGCGCTTGACGACGCGCGGCAGCGCCAGGTCGACGGCGCTCTCGTAGGTGGTGAAACGCTCGCTGCAGGCGGCGCACTCGCGCCGGCGGCGCACCTGCTCGCCGTCGTTCGCGAGGCGCGAGTCGATCACGCGGGTGTCGGCGTGGTGGCAGAAGGGGCACAGCATCGCAGGCGCGGCGCGCTCCGGGAGGCGGCCGGTAAGTGGCCGGTAACGGCGTTGAAGTATACCCGTTCGCGCCCTATTCTGCAGCGATGCACCCCATATCTGGCAGCATGGCCACGGCCCTTGCCCAACGGGTGGGCACCTGGCTCGGTGCCGTGCTGCTGGCGGCGGCACCCGCCACGGCCGCCGCCGACGCGCGCCTGCACGGGCGCTTCAGCGCCACGCCGATCGTCGACCCGGGAACCGCCTTCGACCTGCATCTCGCGCGCGCGGACCTCGCGGTCGACTACGACGACGGCTCCGGCGGCGGCGACCTGCGCCTGCGCCGCCTGGGCCTGTCGTTCCACGAGTCGCTGTCGCCGGCCGCGCGCATGGGCATCCGTCTCGGCTGGGCCGGCCTGACCCAGTCCGGGCGGGCGGCCACCGGCGGGCTGTCGCCGTCGGGCTACTTCGGCGAGCTCGTGTTCGCGGGCGCCTGGCCGCGCGGCGGCCGTGTCGGCCTGGACCTGGGCGCGAGCTGGCGCTACACCATGGTCGAGGAGACCGGGAGCGGCGCCGAGCGCACGGAGCTGGACTGGCAGGCCTTCGAGCTGCGCCCGGCGCTGCGCGTGGCGCTCGGCGCGCACGCCTCGTTGCGCCTCGGGGCCTCGGCGATCGCGGTCGACGGCGACGAGCGCCGCCTCGACGGCACGGCGGCCACGACCGGCTTCGATGCCGACGGCAGCGGCGGCGGCTTCGTCGCCCTCGACCTGGCCTGGGACGACGGCGACGTGATCGTCCTGCGCGCCCGCGGCGGCAACCCCGCCGGCGTCTATGCCAGCTTCGAGCAGCGCTACTGAGCCCCCGCGGGCAACGCCCGCGCCAGGCAGTCCGCGGTCCAGGCCGCGAGCCCCGCGAACACCGGCTCGATGCCCGCCGCCTGCGCCTCCTCGTCGCGCGCCAGCAGCGCCTCGATCGCCGCGCGCTGCGCGGCCGTGCCCTGCGGCTCGCCGAGCCACGCGAACAGCGCCTCGTGCGCGCGCTCGCGGCGCATCACCGCGAGCCCGTCGAGCATCTGGCGGTGCGGCGTGCCCTCCCAGATCGACAGGATCATGGCCTCGCGCTGCAGGCGCTCGACCCCGAAGTCGACGATCGCGCCATTGCCGCCGAGCGCCTCCATCGCCCAGCGCGCGGCGTCGATCGCCTCGGCGGCGGTCCAGTACTTGGCGAGGTGCGCGAGCAGGCGAAACGCGGGTAGCGCTGCGAGTACGGCGGCGTCTCCAGCCACACGGCCTCGAGCTCGTCGGCCGCGGCCCAGGCGAGCGCGAACGCCGCGCGCAGCCGCCCGGGCGCGGTCCTCGGCCTGGGCCCGGAACAGCGGCTGCTCGGCGACCGGCCGGCCGAAGGCGCGGCGCCCGCGCGCGAAGTCCAGCGCCTCGGCCAGGGCGCGCTGCACGAGCGCGGCCGCGGCGACGCTGTTGGCGACGCGCGAGACGTTGAGCACCTCCATGATCTGGTAGATGCCCTCGCCCGGCGGGCCCAGCAGCCACGCCTCGGCGTCATCGAGCTCGATCTCGCCGGTGGGCACCGAGCGCGTCGCGATCTTGTCCTTGAGCCGGCGGATGCGGTAGTTGAGCCCGCCGTCGCTGCGTGCGCGCGGCACGAGGAACAGCGCCAGCCCCCGGATCCCGTCCGGCGCCCCCGCGGGGCGCGCGGCGACCACGGCGAGCTCGGCGCCGGCGTTGCTGGCGAAGTACTTCTCGCCGTCGAGGCGCCAGCCGGCCCCGGTCTCGCGCGCGGTGGTGCGCACGCCGGCACCGAGGTCGGAGCCGCCGCCGGCCTCGGTCATCCAGGTCGCGCCCTGCCAGGCGCGGCCGTCGCGGCAGGCGAGCCGGGGCAGGAGCCGATCGCGCAGGTCGGCCGGCGCGTACTTGAGCAGCGGCACGACCGTGCCCAGCGAGACGGTGTAGGGGCAGTACAGGCCGGGATCGAAGAAGGCGGTGACGTAGCCGAGCGCGTAGCCCGGCAGCAGCGAGCGCTCCTCGACGGCGCGCGCGACCACCCCCTCGCGGTAGCCGCGCCCGAGCAGCGCGCGGTAGCCCGCCGGGTAGTCGATCGCGTCGACGCGGTTGCCGAAGCGGTCGTGCATCCGCAGCGGCGGCGTCCCGGCCCGGTCCACGGTATCGGAGAGCGCCGCGCCCTCGGCGTGCCACCACTGCTCGAGGGCCGCGAGCGCGTCCGCCTCGACACGCCCGGCGCGCCAGTGGCGCAGCAGCGCCGCCGGTGACCCGGGGTCCGGCACTTCCAGTCCGCCCTCCCGCTTGCGCTGTGTCGCCGGGCCGCCCGTGGCGGCGCTCGCCTCGGGGCGGCGGCCCGCCGAACAGGAAGCCCTGGTACGGGTCCACGCCGAGCGCGGCCATCAGCTCGCGCGCTGCGCCTCGGTCTCGATGCCCTCGGCCAGCACCTCGCGGCCGCGCTCGTGCGCGCAGTCGATCACCGCACGGCACACGTCCGCGTGCCCCTCCGACTCCGGCGCGCGCCCCACGATCTCGCGGTCGATCCTGACCCGGTCGGGGTCGAGGCCCGCGCGCAGCGCGAGCCCCGAGTACCCGGCCGCGAGATCATCGAGCGCGACGCCGAAGCCGTTGTCGCGATAGTAGCCGAGGATCGTGCGCAGGTGCTCGCGCTCCTCCACCGCCCCGGTCTCGACGACCTCGAAGATCACCTGGTCCGGGTCGCGCCCCGTGCCCCGCAGGGCCTCGACCGTCGTGCGCAGGCAGCGCGCGGGCCGGTAGATCCCCGTGGGCAGGAAGTCGACCGGGAAACGCTCGCGGCCCTCGATGGGCCGCCGGCCGGCGGCGTGCACGTGCTTCTCGCGGCACACCCGGTCGCGCGTCCCACCCGGCGCCCACGGTCCTTCGGGCCGCCCGGCGCGGCGCGTCCGGCTGGGCGTCGCGTTGCTGCGCTCAACCTATTTCAATCAATAACATACAACAAACACTTTCCATCATGTCGAGATCGTGGAACCACAGCGCCCAGCTCCCACCGCGGGGCCGCGCTCAGCGCTCGGGGCGTACGCTGCCGCCGGCGCTGTCGGCCTTGCTCGTGATCAGCTCCCACTCGCCCTCGATGCGGCCCAGCAGGCGGTGCCACCAGTTCCAGTCGGTTGCCGCGTGGCGCCGCCTGCCGCGCAGCGAGGCGTAGAGCTCGAGCACGCGCGCGGCGCAGCGGCGCCGGTCGAACCCCGCCGCCGTGCTGCGCGCCGCCGCCGCCCAGTCCCCGGCGTCGGTGCCCTCGCCCAGCGCCGCGGCCATGGCGTCCACCGAGGCATCCGCGGGCAGCACGCGGCCATTGTGGCCATCGGCGACCACGTCGCGCACCCCCGGCCCGTCCAGCGCCACCACCGGCACGCCCGCGGCCATGGCCTCGGCGAGCACCATGCCCTGCGTCTCCGTCTGCGAGGCGAAGGCGAACAGATCCATCGCGGCGTAGGCGTCACGCAGCGTGGCCCCCGTCAGCTTGCCGGTGGCCAGCACGCGCTCGCGCCACGCCCGCTGCGGCGAAGCGCTCGGCGCAGCGCCTCGGCCTCGGGCCCGTCGCCGACCAGCAGGAACCACAGCCGCGCCGCATCGGCGCTGCAGGCGCGCGCGTGACGGCCTCGCCCAGGAAGTGCAGGTTCTTCTCCCGCGCCAGGCGCCCGACGTGGCCGATCACGCGGGCGTCGGCGGGCAGCCCGCGCTCGTGGCGGAAGCCGGCGCCGTCGGCGTGCGCGAAGGCCGCGGTGTCGACCCCGGTCGGGATCGACCTCGATCGGGCACTTCGACGCCGCGCTCGCGCAGCAGAGCGGCGACGCTCTTCGACGGCGCGATCACGGCGTCGCAGCAGTTGGCGAACTCGGTCGCCAGGCGGATCACGAAGCGCTGCATGCGTCGGCGAGTCGAACGGCACGTAGTGCGTGTAGTTCTCGTACAGCGTGTGGTGGGTGAACACCAGCGGCAGGTTGCGCTCGTAGGCGATGCGCAGCGCGGCATTGCCCAGCAGGAACGGATGATGCGCGTGGATCACGTCCGGGGCGAATTCATCGATGCGGGCGGAGATGACATGCGGGATCGGCACGCGCACGGAGAAATCGCTGCCGTTGAAATTCTGGATCGCCGGCACGCGCAGGACGTCGCCACCCGGCTCGTGCTCGTCGCCGGGGAATCCGGGCGCGATGACCTGCACCTCGTGGCCGGCCGCACGGCATTCGTTCGCCAGCGTCTCGACGGCCCGCGCGACGCCGCCGACGTGCGGGCCAGTACGTATTGGTCAGCATGCAGATCTTCATGCCGGCGTCGGGCTCGAGCGCGCAGCGTGAGTCGTCGGCCATCCGGTGGCAGGTCGATGGCGCGATCGCCGCGCACGGCGACGCAGTCGCGGCGGCGCGTCCTCGCGCCACACGCCGTCGCACCGCGACCGTGATGCCGCCCTCGCCCGGCTCGAGCCTCAACGCGCGACCGGGCCCCACGAGGTCGGCCGGGCCGAAGCGCAGCGCGCTCGCTCGCTCGTCGAGCCGCTCCGGCAGCAGCCCCGAGCCGATCGACCGAGCGTGATCGCCCTCCTCGCGCAGGAACAGCGCGCGCATCGCCATGATCCACTCGGCCGCCGCCCAGACGTGCTGGCCGTCGCCCATGCAGCCGCCGCCGGTGCGCGGATGGATGGCCTCGGGCCACTGCCCGGTCGGCGCTCGCCAGGTCGCGCCACGCGCACGGATCAGTCGGCAAGGCGCGGTGCGGTCGCCGGCGCGCAGCAGCGTCTGCGCGATATGCAGCGTGAGATAGGCGTTGATGCCCGAGTGGATCATGTCCTGGAAGAAGCCGCCCTCGTGGAAGGAGTGGCTGATCAGGTACTCGACGGTCGCCATGATCGGCGTGGTCGCCGGGAGCCGTCAGCTGCAGCGGGTAGTCCGCGACCAGCGAGCCGATGGCGCCGGCATCCATGCGCCGGTCCGGGCGCGGCCGGCATCGCCGCCACCGCAGCGCTCGCGCGGATGGTCGCGAGGCTGCGCGTCGATGCGTCGCCGCGCAGCGAGGCCGCCTCGCGCCACGGCCCGCTCGCGCGGCGTCCGCGCGCCGCCCGCCGGCGAGCACCGGGCCGCCGCGCGCAGGCCGGCAACGGCCCAGAGGTCGTCCCAGTAGTAGTAGTCGTTCGGGCCCAGGTGCTCGGCGCTGAACCCGGCCGGCAGCAGCCCCGCGATGCCCGTCCGCGCGTCGCGGCGGCAGGCGCTTGCGCGCGGATCCAGCGGGCGCCGCGCTCGCATGGCGTCGAGCCAGTCCTGCGGCAGCGGCCTCGCCGGTCACGGCGGCGAAGCGCGCCGTAGGCCCAGAGGACCTGGCCGTTGGAGTCCCACTCGCCCTCCTGCGACTGGAAGTAGCCGCCCGCCTTCTGGCGCGCCGGGAAGCGCGCCAGCGCCGAGCGCGCCCGCTCGACGTAGCCGGCGGCCAGCAGCGCGTGCACGATCAGGCAGGCGTCGCGGAACCAGAAGCGGCGATAGGTGTACGGCCCCGGCACGATGTCGTCGACCGCTGTGGAGCACGAGCGTGGTGCGCGCGGCGTCGAACAGGAAGCGCATGCGCGCGTCCGGCACGGCGAGCGCCGCGGCCCCGGCGTGCGCATCACGCCAGTCGACGCGCGTGGCGCCACCACCGCCCTCCTGCTCGAGCGCGACCGCCAGCCGGACCCGGCAGCGGCCGTCGTCGCCCAGCGGGTAGAGCGCGGCGCCGGTGGCCATGCCCACCGGGCAGCTCACGGGCTCGGCGCGCGCCGCGGCCGCCGGCAGGCCGTGGAACACGTCGCCGCGGCTGTAGGTGTCGAAGCGCAACCGCTCCGAGGGCCGGGTCCATGTGCACGTCGGTCGCGTCGTTGACGCGCACGCCGCCGGCCGCCAGCGGCGCGAGCCGGTCGATGAACTGGACGCCCTCGGGGTTGTACGGGCGGATCGCCACCGCGAGCCAGTCGCCGGCCTCGCCGTGGGCCTCGACCTCGAGCTCGACGCGCGCGCCCGCCCGGCCCCGGCGCACGCTCGCCGTGGTCTGCAGGCCGCGGGCGGTGTCGCCCGCGAGGGTGCGCACCGCGAGGCGCGGCTCGAGCTCGAGCTGCTGCTCGACGTCGCCCATGCGCGCGGGCAGCAAGGGCGCGGCACTGTCCGAGACCAGCCAGCAGTCGATCGACCAGCCGTCGTAGAGCGGCGTCAGCAGGCCGCGCGGATCGACGATCGGGTAGTGCGGGCAGTCCGGCAGCCCGACCGCGGTCCAGTTCCGGTGCGTGAGATTGACGTGGGAGAACGAGAACGCGCGCGGGATGAACGAGGGATCCGCCGGATCGAACTGGCGCACGACCCAGTACGGCCAGACCCAGTCCAGGTTGTGCTGGATCGCCTTCGTGTTCACCAGGCCGCGCGCGTGGAACACGATCCCGGCGCGCAGCAGCTCGAGCGGCTCGGCCACCTCCGAGGGCTGCGAGAAGCGCCGCATGCGCGCGGCGATCGCGAGCGGGTCGATGATCCCGTAGGCGCGCGCGGCACGGCGCACCACCCATTGCCAGGGCAACCAGCGCAAGTCGTTCCACCTCCCCGCGCGCGGCGCGGGCGCCAGGGCCTGCGAACCGCCCCTACGGGGCGGGGTCGTCGCCGCAACCCGGCGCCTGCTCTGCCGGCGCCGTGCCCGGCGCGACGAACGCGTCGCGGTACGAGCCGTACCAGGCACCGAAGGTCATCGGCAGCAGCACCAGCCAGCCGAGCAGCAGCGGCAGCGTCGCCAGCAGCGACAGCGGCAGCCGCGGCGCTGCGGCGCCAGCAGCGCCAGCCAGGTGCGCGGCGCCCCGCGCACGCCCGGCCCGATGGCCGTGACCGGGTCGAGGCCGCCGAACAGCACCAGCGGCACGGCGTAGTCGACGAACGGCGCCCAGCGCCAGCAGGCCCAGGGCGAGCGCGAGCAGCCCGGCCAGGGCCGCGCCGGCGCCCAGCTGCAGCATCGCCTGTGTATCCATCGCCTCCGGGTTGACGCCGCCGGGGCCCAGCAGCGCGCCATGCTGGCCGAGCAGCGTGATGCCGACGCTGCCCGGCGCGCACCGCGCCGGCCGCCACCAGCGCCGCCAGGTTCGCCACCAGGAACAGCACGCCGAGGACGAGCATGGGCCCCCGGGTCTGCGTGTCCGTCAGCGGGTCGAACAGGCGCCCGAGGTCGAGCGCGCGCCCGTCGAGGGCATCGCGGGCGCACAGCAGCAGGCCGCCGCCGAGCGCCGGGGCGAGCAGGTAGGCCGCGAGCGCGCCGACCAGCGGCACCAGCTGCAGCGCCATGATCACCAGCAGCCAGACGACCACGAGCACGATCCACATGCCGGGGCTGGCGACGAAGCAGCGCCAGCCGTGGCCGAGCCCAGCGCGCGCGCCCGCGCCGGGGCAGCGTGCGCGGGTTACCAGTGTCTGCCTCCCTCGCGCCGGCGTGTCGTCGTCCCCGGCCAGCGCGTACAGTACCGGGCGGGACCGGGACAGGGAACCGCATGGCGAACTGGTTCTTGGCGCTGCCGGTGCGCCCCGACGAGCTCCCCGCCGGGCTGCTCGACGACCTCCCGGCCGGGCTGCGGCGCTTCGACCCGCGCGACCTGCACGTAACCGTGGCCTTCCTCGGACCGGTGGGCACGGCGGCGGCGGAGGCGGCCTGGGACGTCAGCGCGCAGATCGAGGCGCAAGCCGTTGCGCGGGTGGCGCTTCGGGCCGGCGGCGGCGCTCGGGCGGCCGCGGCGGCCATCGGCCTACGGGCTCGAGCTCGGCGCCGGCGGCGAGGCCGTGGCCGATTTCATCCGGCGCTGGCGCGATCCGCTGCGTGTAGCGGCCGGCTGCGACCCCGAGACCCGCGGCGTGCGCCCGCACCTGACGCTGGGCCGGCCGCCGCGGCGCGGCGGCGAGGCGATCCGGCGGCGCGCGCGGCGCTGGGTGGAGCTCGAGCCACCACCGGCGACCCTGCGCCTGGATCGCGCTGGCGCTCTGCACCGCCAGCGACGACCGCCGCGAGCGGGCTGTTCCGGATCGTGCGCGAGCGGCCGCTGGGGGCCGGCTGAGGCCGCCGTCCCTTTCCGGCGCCGCGGCCGTCCCGCAGGTCCCGGCTTCAGCCGGACGCGCACGGTGGCGGTCGAGGCCGTGCCGGCATCCCCGATGCCCGCGTCCGCCATGCGCGCGTTCGCCTGCGGCGAAAACGCGCCTACGGCGGACCCACAGCATCCTGAAACCCCCGCGCGCTCCGTGGGTCCGGCTTCGGCCGGGCGGGCAGGGCGCCGATCGAAGCCGGCGTGGCCGAGCGGGTGCAGCCCATGCGCGCGCTCGCAATGCGCGCGTCGGCCTTCGGCCGAAACGCGCCTACGGCGGACCCACAGCATCCTGAAACCCCCGCGCGTTCCGTGGGTCCGGCTTCGGCCGGACGGGCAGGGCGCCGATCGAAGCCGGCGTGGCCGCGCGGGTGCCGGTTCCCATGCGCGCGCTCGCAATGCGCGCGTCGGCCTTCGGCCGAAACGCGCCTACGGCGGACCCACAGCATCCTGAAACCCCCGCGCGTTCCGTGGGGCCGGCTTCGGCCGGACGCGCACGGCGGTTGCCGAGGCGCCGTCCTCACCGCCGGAGGCCGCGAACCGACCCGCGCTTCGCCTCAGGCGCCGTGGTCGTCGAGCAGGACCGCCGTGACGGGGTCGGGCCGCGGCAGCGCCTCGCCGTGGTTCACCGGGCCCTGGCCATGGCCCACCCCGAGGCGGTCGGCGCCCTGGAGCGCCGCCGTGAGGTAGCGCTTGGCGCCACCCGCCGCCTGCGCCAGCGAGGCCGCGCGCGGCGCGAGCGCGGCGATCGCCGACGACAGCGTGCAGCCGGTGCCGTGGGTGTTGCGGGTGACGACACGCGGTGCCCGCAGGACCTGGAACGACTCGCCGTCGTAGAGCACGTCACAGGCCTCGGCATCGTCCAGGTGACCGCCCTTGAGCAGGACGGCGGCCGCGCCGAGGCCGTGCAGGCGCTCGGCGAACCCGTACATCGCCTGCAGCGACGCGGGCGGCGCCGCGTCGAGCAGCACGCCGGCCTCCGGCAGGTTCGGCGTGATCACCGTGGCCGTGGGCACCAGGCGGTCGCGCAGGCTCGCCACGGCCGCCTCGTCGAGCAGGCGGTGGCCGCTCTTCGAGACCATGACCGGGTCCAGCACGACCGTGGCCGGGCGCCACTGCGCCAGCCGCCCGGCGACCGCCTCGATCGTCTCCGCGCGCCCGAGCATGCCGATCTTGACCGCGTCGACGCGCACGTCCTCGAACACGGCGTCGATCTGCCCGGCGACGAACTCGGGCGGCACGGGGTGGACGTCGCGCACGCCGCAAGTGTTCTGCACCGTCAGCGCCGTGAGCGCCGTCATGCCGTAGGCGCCCAGGGCGCAGAACGTCTTCAGGTCGGCCTGGATGCCGGCCCCGCCCGACGGGTCGGAGCCGGCGATCGAGAGCGCGTGCACCGTGGTCACCGGCCCTTCTCCCCGGTGCCCGGCGGCATCAATCGTCCAGGCAGTCGTAGACGCCGAACGTCTGCTCGCCGTCCTGGATCTCGCTCAGCGCCGCCACGGTGTCGCCGCCCATGCCGGCCCCGGAGTTGCGCGCGAGGACCTTGAGATCCTGGGCGATCGCGGACTGGCCGCGCGCGATGAAGCCCACCTGCGTGGCCACGCTCACCTTCGTCTGGCCGATCTTCTCGCACTTCTCGGCCCGGCCCTGGTCCAGCACCGTGACGTTCTCGGCCTTGGGCTTGAGCTTCACGTACGTGCAGCCGGCCATCAGTACCAGCCCCGACAGGGCTGCTGCAGTCACGATCGTGCGTGTCACCGTCCTCATCAGGAACCTCCTTCTCGTGCCCCGCCCTGGCGAGTGCCGGGCGCGTGGGCGTGCTCAGTCGTCGTGCGCATGGCCCGGGATCCCCGGGAGCTCTGCCCCCTCGGGCGCCTGCGCCGCCGCGGGGTCGATGGTGTAGTAGTCGCCTGCGTACGCGGTATAGATGTGCTGGACGAGACGCAGCCCCGTCGGTGCATCGAGCGTCCCGGCCATGATACTGATCCGGCCGCTCCCTTGCCGCTCCCACAGGATACTCGCACCGCACACGCCGCAGAACCCGCGCCGCACGCCCGGCGAGGACTCGTACCAGCGCAGCGCGTGGCCCGGGTCCTCCAGGCGGAGCTGCCCGCGCCTGCCCTGGGTCGCGGCCACGAAGTGCCCGCTGGTGCGCCGGCATTGCTCGCAATGGCAGGCGACCACGGGGCGCAGCGTGCCCGTGTAGGTGTAGCGGACCCGGCCGCAGAGGCAGCCGCCCGTGTAGCGCTGCGTGTCCATCCCGGATTCCCCCGTCAGGCGCCGGTCGCCAGCACGGGCAGGCCGGCGGCGGCGGCCAGCAGCAGCGCCCAGGTCGCCAGCGTGCCCCAGAAACGCCCGCGCGAGTGGCCACCGCCGTGCACCAGCAGGCCCTGGGCGTGGGCCAGCCGTGCCAGCAGCAGCGCGCTGCCGAGCCCGTGCAGCAGCACCGGCGGGCAGCCGTTGAGCTCGAGCAGCAGCAGCAGCACCAGTGCCAGCGGCACGACCTCGACGGCATTGCCGTGTGCGCGCGTCGCGAGCGCCAGCTCCGCATCGCCACCGCTGCCCAGGCCGATGCGCCGCGCGCGCCGCAGGCGCGCCACGTTGAGCGCCAGCGCGACCACGAGCAGCGTGGCCGCGGCCGCGTAGAGCGCGCTGATCGGTGCTGCCGTCATCCCCTTCCCAGTGGCGCCCGCGCGTGCAAGTGCTAGGCTGCGCCGCCATGTTCCCGCACCCCGACGCCAGCACCGCGTTCGCCTTCTGCCGGCCCGGCATGGAGGACGACTGCGCGGCGGAGCTCGTGGCCGTCGGCGGCGCGCTCGGGATCGGCGGATGGTGCCGCACCGGTGACGGCTGGGTCGAGTACAACCCGTCGGTCGCCGGCGACCTCGAGCGCCTCGCCGGTGGCGTCGCCTTCACCACGCTGGTGTTCGTGCGCCAGTGGACGGCGCTGCTCGCACGGCTCGAGGGTCTCGGGCCCGACGACCGGGCCGGCCCGATCGCGGCCGCGGCGGCGGCCCACCTCGAGGCCTACGCGGCGCTGCGGGTCGAGCACCCGGACAGCGACGGCGGGCGGCCGCTCGCCCAGGCTCGCGCGCCGCCTGCGCGCGCCGCTCGTAGCCGCGCTGGCACGCCACGGCGTCGTCGAGCGCGAGGGGGCCCCGGTGCTGCACGTGATCCTGACCGCCGGCGACGACGCCCGCGTCGCGCTCTCCGACGCCGGCAACAGCGCCCGCTGGCCGGGCGGCATCCCGCGCCTGCGCGCGCCGGCGCACGCGCCGAGCCGCTCCGTGCTCAAGCTCGAGGAGGCGCTGGCGCTGTTCCTCGGCGACGCCGAGCGCGCCGCCTGGCTGCGCCCCGGGCGCAGCGCCGTCGACCTCGGCGCCGCCCCGGGCGGCTGGACCTGGCTGATGGCCGAGCGCGGCCTCACCGTCGAGGCCGTCGACAACGCGCGCCTCGATCCGCGCCTCGCCGACCACCCGCGGATCACGCACCGCCAGGCGGACGGCTTCCGCCATCGCCCGCGCGGGCCGGTCGACTGGCTGCTGTGCGACATGGTCGAGCGCCCGCAGCGCATCGCGGCGCTGGTCGCGCGGTGGCTCGAGCGCGGCGACTGCCGCCACGCCGTGTGCAACCTGAAGCTGCCGATGAAACGTCGCTGGCAGGCGGTGCGCGCGCAGCTCGACACGATCGCCGCCGCGCTGCCGCCGAGGGCCGCCTCGCGGCGCGCCAGCTCTACCACGACCGCGAGGAGGTCACCGTGTTCGCCACGCGCGCGCCACTGGCGCGCTCAGGAGGCTGTCCGAGATAATCTGTGCCGTAGCGAGCGCGTGGCACAGCGAGGCGATTTCAGCGATCGTGAGGCGAGCATGGTGGTTCGCATGCGAGTCGAACGATCGCTGAAAGCGGCCGCTGTGGTGCGCGCGCAGTAGGCTCATGGTTACTCGGACAGCCTCCTAGCTGCGCTGCCCCCAGGCGGGGGCCCGATCATCCAGGTAGGCCTGCTCCTCGGCCGTGCTCTCGCGCCCGAGCAGGGCATTGCGATGCGGGAAGCGGCCGAAGCGCGCGATCACGTCGCGGTGCTGCTCGGCATGAGCGAGATACGCGCGGAAATGCTCGCGCTGCGCCTCGGGCACGGCCTCGACGAGCGCGCCGAAGCGCTGCACGGATTCCTCCTGCAGCGCGGGGTCCTCGGCGTGCTCGAACGGCATGTAGAGGAACACGCGCTGGATCGGCCGCAGCGCCTCGGCGTGCCCGGCCTCGAGCGCGCGCCGGGCGACCGCGCGCGCATGCTCGTCGAACAGGAACGCGCGCGGCGTATCGCGGTACATGTTGCGCGGGAACTGGTCGAACAGGAGCACCAGCGCGAGCGCGCCGCGGGCCTCCGCCTCCCAGCGCCGCAGGCGCCCGGCCGCGGCACTGCGCAGGTCGGCCTCGAAGCGCGCGCGGATCTCCGCATCGACGGTGTCGTCGCGCGTGAACCACCGCTGCTCCACGGCGGGCTCCGGCAGGCCCGCCGCATCGAGCTCGCCGAACCAGTAGTCCAGGATCGCGGTGATCCGGGGCATCGGGCCTAGCCCGGTGGGGAGGGACGCCGACTCATCGCACCAGGCCCCCGCCGGTGAGACGCGCCGGGTCGAGCAGCTTGCGGAGCTCGTCCTCGGACAGGTCGGTCATCTCGCGCGCCACCTCGATCAGCGGCCGGCCGTCCGCGTACGCCTTCTTGGCGATCGCCGCCCCCTGCTCGTAGCCGATCACCGCGTTGAGCGCGGTGACCAGGATGGGATTGCGCTCGAGCGCGGCGCGCAGGTTGTCGTCGTTGACGGTGAACCCGGCGATCGCCTTGTCGGCGAGCGTCGCGCCGGCATTGGTCAGCAGCTCGACGCTCTGCATCAGGTTGTAGGCGACGACGGGCAGCATGACGTTGAGCTGGAAGTTGCCCGACTGGCCCGCGACCGTGATCGTGGTGTCGTTGCCGGTGACCTGGGCGCAGACCATCGCGACCGATTCCGGGATCACCGGGTTGACCTTGCCCGGCATGATGCGACGAGCCGGGCTGCAGCGCCACCAGCGAGATCTCCCCCAGTCCCGCCAGTGGCCCGCTGTTCATCCAGCGCAGGTCGTTGGCGATCTTCATCAGGCTGGTCGCCACGACCTTGAGCTGGCCGCTCATCTCGACGGCCGCGTCCTGCGAGCTCTGGCCCTCGAAATAGTTGTCCATGCTGGTGAAGGGCACGCCGGTGACCGAGCGCAGCTCCGAGGCCACGCGCGGGCCGAAGCCGTCGTGCGCATTGATGCCGGTGCCGACGGCGGTGCCGCCCTGGGTCAGCGCCTCCAGGCGCGGCAGCGTCGCGCGCACGCGCTCGATGCCGTGGCGCACCTGCGCCGCCCAGCCCGACAGCTCCTGGCCCAGGGTCACCGGCATCGCGTCCATCAGGTGGGTACGGCCCGTCTTCACGCGATCGTCGAGCTCGCGCGCACGGCGCTCGATGGTCTCGGCCAGGTGGTCGAGCGCGGGCAACAGGCGCTCGTGGATCTCGAGGCAGGCCGCGACGTGGATCGCCGTCGGGAACACGTCGTTGGAGCTCTGCCCCATGTTGACGTGATCGTTCGGGTGCACGTCCTGGCCGGTGGCGTCGGAGCCGAGGCGCGCGATCACCTCGTTGACGTTCATGTTGCTGCTCGTGCCCGACCCGGTCTGGAAGACGTCGATCGGGAAATGCTCATCGAGGCCGCCGCTACAGATGCGATCCGCCGCCTGGCGGATGGCATCGGCGATGTCGGGATCGAGCAGGCCGAAGTCGTTGTTCACCTGGGCGCAGGAGCGCTTGATCAGCGCAATGGCGCGGATCACGGGGAACGGCATCGGGATGCCGCTGATCGGGAAATTGTCCACCGCGCGCTGGGTCTGGGCCCCGTAGAGGGCATCGGCGGGCACCTGCAGCTCGCCCATGCTGTCGCGCTCGGTCCGGAATCGGTCGTTCATCGGACGCGCAGCTCCCTCGCTCTGGTGCGTGCGTGACGCTCCATAATGGCGCGCCCCCCGTGCCGATACAACCGCCGCGGCCGCGAAGTGGCCCCGGGGCGACGCGGGACCGTATAATTGAAGGCTTGCCGCCGCCCCGGAGAACCCGCCCATGGACCTGAGCGCACTGACCGCGATCAGCCCGGTCGATGGCCGTTACGGCGACAAGGTGGCCGAGCTGCGCCCGATCGTCAGCGAGTACGGCCTGATCCGCGGCCGCGTGGCCGTCGAGGTGCGCTGGTTCGAGGCCCTCGCCGACGCCGGGGTGATGCCGGAGCTGCCCGCGCCCTCCGACGGCGCTCGGCGCTTCCTGCGCTCGCTGGCCGACGAATTCGACGAGGCCGCGGCACGGCGCATCAAGGAGATCGAGGCCGGCACCAACCACGACGTCAAGGCCGTCGAGTACTACCTGCGCGAGCGCTTCGCGGAGCACGACGAGCTGGCGCAACGACGCGAGTTCCTCCACTTCGCCTGCACCTCGGAGGACATCAACAACCTGGCCTGGGCGCTGATGCTCAAGGCGGCGCGCGACGAGGTGGTGCTGCCCTGGTGCGACGCGCTGATCGAGCGCCTCGACGCGCTCGCCCGCGCGCACGCCGAGCGCGCGATGCTCGCGCGCACGCACGGCCAGCCCGCGACGCCGACGACGCTGGGCAAGGAGTTCGCCAATGTCGCCGCGCGCCTGCGACGCCAGCGCGCGCAGGTGGCCGCGGTCGAGCTGCTCGGCAAGATGAACGGCGCCACCGGCAACTACAACGCGCACTGCGCCGCCGTGCCCGGCTGCGACTGGCCCGCGCTCGCCGAGCGCTTCGTCACCGGTCTCGGCCTGGGCTTCAACCCGCTCACCACCCAGATCGAGCCGCACGACTGCATCGCGGAGCTGTTCGACGCCATCGCCCGCGCCAACACGGTGCTGCTCGACCTGGCGCGTGACGCCTGGGGCTACATCTCGATCGGCTATTTCCGCCAGAAGACGGTCGCCGGCGAGGTCGGCTCCTCGACCATGCCGCACAAGGTCAACCCGATCGACTTCGAGAACGCCGAGGGCAACCTCGGCCTCGCCAACGCCGTGCTCGACCACCTGGCGCGCAAGCTGCCGCTGTCGCGCTGGCAGCGCGACCTCACCGACTCGACGGTGCTGCGCAACGTCGGCGTCGGTCTCGCCCACGGGGCGATCGCCTGCCGGGCGCTGGCGCAGGGGCTCGACAAGCTGGAGGCCGACGATACGCGCCTGGGCGACGACCTCGCGGCCAACTGGGCGGTGCTCGCGGAGCCGATCCAGACGGTCATGCGCCGCTACGGCATCGACGACCCGTACGACACCCTCAAGGCGCTGACGCGCGGTCGGCCCGTCGACCGCGACACGTTCCGCGCCCTGATCGAGGAGGTCGACATCCCCGAGGAGGCGCGCGCGAGCCTGCGCGCGCTCACCCCGAGACCTACCTCGGGCTGGCCACGGTGCTCGCGCGCGATCATGGCTGAGCGCGACGCCTTCACGGTGCGCGCGGCCGAGATGGGCCGCGAGGGCGAGCGCCTGTCGGCGCTGCGCGCATGCGTGTTCATCGACGAGCAGGGCGTACCGCCCGCAGAGGAATACGATGGTCGCGACCCGGGCTGCGCCCACGTGGTCGCGGAGACGCCCGATGGCCGTGTCATCGGCACCGGCCGGCTGCTGCCCGGCGGCCACATCGGGCGCATGGCGGTGGCCGCCGAGTGGCGCGGCCGCGGTGTCGGCCGCGCGCTGCTCGACGCCCTGCTCGATCGTGCCCGCGCGCGCGGCCTCGCCGGCGTCGTCCTGCACGCGCAGACGAGCGCGATCGGCTTCTACGAGCGCAGCGGCTTCCGCGCCGAGGGCCCGGAGTTCGAGGATGCCGGTATCATGCACCGCGTCATGCGGCGCGAGCTCGAGAAGGAGACCCGCTGATGAGCGAGCAGGGACCGTTCAGCGCCAATGCCGCGCTCGTGCTCGGCGAGTCGCACGGGCCGATGCGTGTCGACACGGCCGGCGAGACGGCCGACGCGGCACTCGCGCTCGCGCGCCAGGCGCGCTACGTGCTGCGCATCTTCAGCCGCGACCTCGACCGGCGGCTGTACTGACCGAGGCCTTTCGCCGACGCCGTCAGCACGCTGGCCCGCCGCAGCCGCCACACCGCCGTGCGCATGCCTGGTGCAGGACCCGACGCCCGCGATCAAGGGCGATCACCGCCTGATCGGGCTGGCGCAGCAGCTGAGCAGCCACATCGGCGTGCGCCGCGTCGGCCCCGACTGGCAGAACGAGGTCGGCACCGGCCTGCTCGCCGATGACCACGGCCTGCTGTGGCGCGCCGCCGGCGACCGCTACGAGGGCAGCGTCGACTTCGCCGCCGGCCCGCGCGCGCTCGAGTTCCGCCAGTGGTTCGACGACGTCTGGGAGCACAGCGTGCCGGACCCGGAGTTCCGGCGCCTCGGCATCTGAAAGGACGTAGCCCGGATGAAGGCGAAGCCGGAATCCGGGGATCGGGCGCCGGCGCAAGCGCGGGACGCAACCCGGATTCCGGCTTCGCCTCCATCCGGGCTACGCAGCTGGGCTTTGGGCCCAGGCCAGGCCGAGGGCCGAGGAGAAAGGGCCGAGGGCGGAGTGGAAAGCGCCCAGCGCCCAGCTGGCCGTGCCACCGTGACGCGTGCCCAGGTCGTCCCGGTGTCGATGCGCGCGTTCGCCTTCGGCGAAAACGCGCCTACGTCCTCCTGGCCCCTTGCTCCCGATCCGCTGTTCCTTCGCCGTTCGCCGCTACGTCCTGGGCACTGGGCACTGGGCGCTGGGCGCTCACCTCCGCCCTGGCCCTTCCTTCACCCCCACGCCTTCCGCAGCCGCCCGCGGTGCCGCGCCAGCCAGTTGAGCCCGATCTGGCCCATGGCGTTGGCGACGCGGCCGTCGTCGGCCATCGCGATGGCTTCGTCGGTGTCGACGACGTGGACCAGGATGTCCTCGTTCTCTTCGGCCAGGCCATGCACGCCTGCCGACCACCGATCAGGTCGGCCGGCCGACGATCGAGCGATCGTGCGTCTCGGTGGTGCCGCCGGGGCTGACCAGGTACTCGCAGACCCGCTCGAGCGCACCGATCGTGCAGCCGGCCTCCTCGACGGCCTCGCGCCGGACCACGTCCTCGGGCGACTCGCCGGGCTCGATGATGCCGGCGACGAGTTCGATCAGCCACGGGCCGCCGGCACGCCTCGAGCGCGCCCGGGCGGAACTGCTCGATCAGCGCCACCCGGTCGGCGCCGGCGTCATAGGGCAGCACGGCGGCGGCGTGGCCGCGCTCGAAGATCTCGCGCGTCACGGGCGCGCTCCAGCCGCCGTGGAACAGCGTGTGGCGCAGGGTGTAGCGCGCCAGGCGGAAGAAGCCCTGGTAGGCGACCTCGCGCGCGATCAGCTCCCAGTCGCGCTTCATGCCCCGGCCCCCTTGCGCTCGAGCTCGGCCAGCGCGGCCTCGACGCGCGCGACGTCGCCCGGCACATCGACGCCGGCACCGGGCAGCGCCTCGGCGTCGGCGACGTGGATCGCGTGGCCGTGCCACAGCGCGCGCAGCTGCTCGAGCTGCTCGGCGCGCTCGAGCGGCGCCGGCTCGAGCTGCGCGTAGCTGCGCAGGAAGCCGCGCGCGGTAGGCATAGAGGCCGAGGTGGCGCCGCACGGGCGGGTCGGGCTGCGCCGGCACGCCGTCGCGCCAGCACGGGATGGCGGCGCGCGAGAAATACAGCGCGAAGCCGCGCGCGTCGGTGACCACCTTGACGATGTTGGGGTCGTCCGCGTCGCCCGGGTCCATCGGCGTCGCCAGCGTCGCCATCGGCGCCCGGGCCAGGCGGCCAGGTCGGCCGCCGACCTGCGCCAGGATGGCCGGCGGCGTCAGCGGCTCGTCGCCCTGGAGGTTGACCACGATGTCGTCGCCGTCCCAGCCGAGATGGTCCGCGACCTCGGCCAGGCGGTCGGTGCCCGAGGCGTGATCGGCACGGGTGCAGGCAGACCTCCGCCCCGAAGCCCTCGGCGGCGCCGCGATGCGCTCGTCGTCCGTGGCGATCACCACCTGCGCGGCGCCGGCGTCGCGCGCACGGCGCCAGACGTGCTCGAGCATCGGCCGCCCGCGCAGCGTCGCCAGCGGCTTGCCGGGGAAGCGCGTCGGCGCCGTAGCGCGCCGGGATCGCGATCGCGGAAGCGCTCGCTCATCGGTCGCGGCGCAGGGTCTCCGCCTCCTCGAGCGGCACCGCGCGCGCCTCGTCCTCGAGCATCACCGGCACGCCGTCGCGGATCGGGAAGGCCAGGCGATCGGCGGTGCAGACGAATTCCTGCTCGCGCCGGCGGTAGACCAGCGGGCCCTTGCACAGCGGGCACACCAGGATGTCGAGCAGCCGGCGATCCATATCTCAGTCCCCTCCCGTGCGCATGGCCCGGAGGCGTTCGACCAGGGCCGCCGCCAGGCCGTCGAGGTCGGTGACCTCCGCGGGCACGTACCACATGCGGGCGTCGGCGAAGGGGCGACACTTTACCGCATCTTTCTCGGTCATCAGTACCGGGCGCGTCGTCGCCGAACGCGAGATCCTGCGCCGTGAAGCGGTGGTGATCGGCAAACGCGTGGCGCTCGGATCGCGAGCCCGGCGTCCTCGAGCTGGCCGAAGAAGCGCTCCGGCACGCCGATGCCGGCCACCGCATGGACCCTGCGCCCGCGCCACTCCGCCAGTGTCCCGTTCTCGTCGGCGTGATCCTGGGCGAGCGCGGCGCGGTGCGCCTCGGCAGTGACCCGGTCAGTCGCCGGGCGCCGGGCCATCTCGCCGTCGCGCACCGCCACCCAGTCGACCGTGCGCAGCCGGCGCGCCGGCTCGCGCAGCGGCCCGGCCGGCAGCAGCCGGGCGTTGCCCAGCCCGGCGTCGCCGTCGACGACCGCGATCTCGGCATCGCGCTGCGAGCGCGTAGTGCTGCAGGCCGTCGTCGGCGATGATCACGTCGCAGTCGCGTCGGCGCAGCAGCTGCGGCGGCCGCGGCGCGGTCGGCGCCCGACGGCGACCGGGCAGCCGCAGCGCAGCGCCAGCAGCACGGGCTCGTCGCCGACCGCCGCCGGCTCGTCGCCGGCGCTCGACGCGCCGCGGCGGTCCGCCGCGACCGCCGTAGCCACGGCTGACGACGCCCGGGCGGTAGCCATGGGCCGCGAGGCAGTCGACCAGGTGCGCCACCAGCGGCGTCTTGCCGCTGCCGCCGACGGTGATGTTGCCGACGACCACGACCGGCACCCCGGGGTGGCGCTGCGCGCGGCCAGGCCCAGGCGGTAGGCGCCCCGGCGCAGCGCCGCGAGCCCAGCGGAACAGCCAGCGCCGGCGGGCCCAGCAGCAGCGTCCCGGTCCACCGGGGCCGGCGCCATTGGCGCACGACCCAACGGCTGAGCTGGCCCGGGCGCACCACGCGCCTCAGGTCGCGGCCGCTTCGGCCGCGCGGAACTGCATGCGGTGCAGCGCCGCGTAGCTGCCGTCGCGTGCCATCAGCTCCTCGTGGCGGCCCTGCTCGACGACACGGCCGGCCTCCATGACGACGATGCGATCGGCGCCCTCGATGGTCGACAGCCGGTGCGCGATCACCAGCGTCGTGCGGTTCTCGAGCAGGCGCTCGAGCCCGTCCTGGACCGCGCGCTCCGATTCCGTGTCGAGCGCCGAGGTGGCCTCGTCGAGGATCAGCACGGGCGCGTCCTTGAGCAACGCGCGCGCGATCGCCAGGCGCTGGCGCTGACCGCCGGAGAGCATGATCCCGTTCTCGCCGACCTCGGTGTCGTAGCCCTCGGGCAGCGCCTCGATGAAGTCGGCCGCGTGCGCCGCGGCCGCGGCCTCGGCCACCTGCTCGCGCGTCGCGCCGCCGAGGCGGCCGTAGGCGATGTTGTTGGCGATGGTGTCATTGAACAGGGTGACGTGCTGGCCGACGTAGGCGATCTGGGCGCGCAGGCTGTCGAGCGTGAGCTCCTGGATGTCGACGCCGTCGAGCAGGATGCGTCCCGCCTGCGGCTCGTAGAAGCGCGCCAGCAGGTTGGCCAGCGTCGTCTTGCCGCTGCCCGAGCGTCCGACCAGGGCCACGGTCTCGCCCACGCCGACCTCCAGGTCGACGCCGTGCAGGACCTCGCCCTTCTCCGGGCGCGTAGCGCGAACGACACGCTGCTCGAAATGCACCGTCGCCCTGCGACGCGCTCGAGCACGCGCGTGCCGTGATCGGGCTCGCCCGCGCGGTCGAGCAGCGCGAACACGCTCTCGCCCGCCGCGATGCCCTGCTGGATGGGCGCATTCACCTGGGTGAGGCGCTTGAGCGGCGCGAACAGCATCATCAGCGCCGTGAAGAACGACACGAACGAGCCCACGCTGTTGGCCTGCACCACCGACGGCACGCTCGCCATGTAGACGACGACCGCCAGCACGATCGCGATCAGGAACTGCACGATCGGCACGCTGGCGGCCTTGGTGCTCTCCATCTTCAGGCGCGAGCGGCGCATGCGCTCGTTCGACTCCGCGAAATGATCCGCCTCGTAGTCGCGGCCGCCGAAGACCTTGATCACCCGGTGGGCCTCGACCGCCTCCTCGATGACGTGGGTGACATCCCCCATGTTGTTCTGGATGCGCCGGCTGATGCGGCGGAAGCGCTGGGTGATGTAGCGCACGATGAACCACACGGCCGGCGCGATCACGAACGCGCCCAGGGCCATGCCCGGGTTCAGGTAGAACATCCAGGCGACCAGGAAGAGCACCGTGAAGCTGTCGCGCACGACGATGGTGACCGCGTTCGTGGCCGCGTTCGCGACCTGCTCGACGTTGTAGGTGAGCTTGGCGATCAGCTCGCCCGAGGCCGTGGTGTCGTAGTCGCGCGTCGGCAGCTCGAGCAGCTTGGCGAACATCTGCTGGCGCATGCGCGTGATGACCGCCCAGCCGACCCAGGCCATCAGGTAGTTCGAGGCGAAGCCGGCGATGCCGCGCACGAAGAAGATCGCGACCAGGCCGACCGCGACCAGCTGGATCGTGCCCGCCTGCTTGTCGACGAAGCCGGAGTCGAGCATCGGCTTCATCAGCGCCGCGAACAGCGAGTCGGTGATGCCGTAGCCGATCAGCCCGAGCAGTGCCACCGAGAATGCCAGTCGGTGGGCGCGCACGTAGCCCAGCAGGCGCCGGTACGTCCAGATCGCGTCCGGCAGGTCGAGCTGCGCCTTGCTGGGCTCGGGGGTGCTCACCCGCCGCCGGGCTCCCGCGCCGTCGCGATCGACAGGTTGCGCAGGCCGAGCCGGGCCGCGGCATCCATGGCGCGCACCACGGCCTGGTGCGGCGTGCGCGCGTCGGCGCGCACGACCAGCGGGCGCTCGCGCCGGTCGCCGGCGGCCTGGCGCAGCGCCTCGATCACCGTGGCGAGGCTGTTGTCGGAGAGCTCGCGCCCGCCGATCGCGTACTGCCCCTGGGCGCTGATCACGATCTCCAGCGGCTCGGAAGGATCGGCCCGGGGCTGCTGCGTGGCCTCGGGCAGCTGCACGCGCAGCTGCGACTCCTTCTGGAACGTGGTCGAGACCATGAAGAAGATCAGCAGCAGGAAGACGATGTCGATCAGCGGCGTGATGTTGAGCTCGAGCTCCTCGCGCCGCGCCGTCCGGAAATTCACGCCGCCCGGCTCCCGCGCGCCGGTCCGGCGCGCTCGCCGTGCAGGATCTCGACGAGCTTGATCGCCTCCTGCTCCATCTCGACCAGTGAGCGCCTCGACCTTGCCGCGGAAGTGGCGGTAGAAGATCAGGCTCGGGATGGCCACGGACAGGCCCGCGGCGGTCGTGATCAGCGCCTGCGAGATGCCACCGGCGAGCTCGGCCGGATTGCCGACGCCGAGGCTGGTGATCGTGGTGAACACGCTGATCATGCCGATCACGGTGCCGAGCAGGCCGAGCAGCGGGGTGATCGCGGCGATCGTCCCCAGCGCCGTGAGGAAGCGGTCGAGCTCGTGCGAGACCGCGCGCCCCACCTCCTCGATCGACTCCTTCATGATATGGCGCTCGCGGTCGCGGTTGAGCAGCCCGACCGCGAGGATGCGCCCGAGCGGGGAATGCGCGCGCAGGGCCCGGACCTGCTCCTCGGTGACCTCGCCCTGCTGCGCCTGGCGCCAGACCTGCGCCACCAGGTGGCCGGGGACGACGCGCTTCTGGCGCAGCGACCACGCGCGCTCGACGATGATCGCCAGCGCCACGACGGAGCAGGCCAGGATCGGCGCCATCAGCCAGCCGCCCGCCTGGACCAGTTCGAACACGCTCAACCCCCGCTGCCGGCCGCGGCGGGACGCCGCGAGACGGCGCGCATGTTACCGGATTTCCCGTCCGCGCCGCATCCGGCGTGCCAGAATCGCCGCCGCTGCTCGCGCCAGGGGCGCGGCGGGCGCACGCCGCTCCCGGGCTCGATGCGCAGGTGCAGCGCGCCGGCGCAGTCGGTGCGCGCGAAGCCCGCGGGGCGCCAGCGGGCCATGATCGCCGGATCGGGGAAGCCCCAGCGGTTGCCGTGGCCGACCGCGTAGATCACCCACCGGGGTGCGACCCGCGCCACGAACGCCGGCGTCGACGAGGTCGCGCTGCCGTGGTGCGGCGCCACCACCACGTCGGCGGCCAGCGCGGCGCCACGCGCGAGCAGGCGCCGCTCGCCGGCGCGCTCGATATCGCCGGGCAGCAGGATGCGCCCGCCGGGCGCATCGATGCGCAGCACGCAGGAGGCGTCGTTGCCGAGCAGGCCGGCATCCGGGTCCGGGTGCAGGAAGCGGAAGTCGACACCGTCCCAGCGCCACGCGGTACCGGCACGGCAAAGGCGCGCGTCGCGCCCCAGGGCGCGCGGCTCGCCGGCCCAGAGGCGCGCCGGCGGGAAGGCGCGCCGCACGGCCGCCGTGCCGCCGGCGTGATCGCTGTCGCCGTGCGAGACCACGAGGGCGTCGAGCGCGCGCGTGCCGGCGTGGCGCAGGAACGGCACCACCACGGCCGAGCCGGCATTGAACCGCGCCGAGAAGCGGTCGCCGGTGTCGTACACCAGCGTGTGCTCGGCGGTGCGCACGACCGCGGCCAGCCCCTGGCCGACGTCGAGGACGTCGAGCCAGACCGCGCCGGCCGGTGGGCGTGCCGGCGCCGCAGGCGAGCAGCGGCGCCAGCGCCAGGGCACCCGCCGCGCGTCCCGGCACCCCGCGCCGGGGCCAGCAGCACGGCGACGCCGGCCAGCCCCAGCGCCACGGCCCACGCCGGCGGCGCGGCCCGCCGCCACTGCGCGAACGGCAGCGCCGCCAGCCACTCGAGCACGGCCCACGCCGGGCGCAGCACGGCGTCCGCCGCGGCGAGCGCCGGCTGCGCGGCCTCGGGCCACCACGGCGCCAGCGCCAGCGCCGGCCAGCGCCGGCGGCACCACGCCGAGGCTGACCCACGGCACCGCCAGCAGGTTGGCGAGCGGGGCCACCAGCGAGGCCTGCGGCCGAAGAGCACGACCAGCAGCGGTGCCAGCGCCAGCGCGATGGCGAGCTGCAGCCGCGCCCAGCCGGCCAGCCGGCGCGGGCGGCCGATGCGCCCGGCCGCCACCCACAGGATGGCGCCGACGGCACCGAACGAGAGCCGGAAGCCCGGCGCCAGCGGCGCCAGGGGATCGAGCAGCACGACCGCCGTGGCGGCGACCGCCAGCGCCTCGACCGGGCGCGCGCGCCGGCGCAGCAGCAGCGCGCCGAGACCGGCCACGAGCATGACCAGCGCGCGCTGGGTGGGCAGCGCGAAGCCGGCGAGCGCGGCGTAGACCGTGGCCAGGCCCAGGGCGCACAGGCCTGGCAGCGGGGCCGCGGCAGCCGCGGGCGCAGCGGCCCGGCGAGGCGCCACGCGCGGCCCCCGAGGCCGAAGCCCGCCAGCGCCAGCAGGCCGACGTGAAGGCCGGAGATGGCGACCAGGTGATTGGTGCCGGTCGCCAGCAGCGTATCCCACGCGGCCGGCGCGATGTCGTCGCGCTCGCCGACGGTGAGCGCGAGCAGGATGCCGCCGTGGGCGCGTCCCTCGCTGAGCGCGCGGATGCGCGCGCGCAGGGCCGCGCGGGCCCGGTCGAGCGGTGCCACGGCACGGCCCGCGCGCACCGCCGCCGGGGCCGTGCGCACGTAGCCGGTGGCGCCGATGCCCTCGCGCAGGAGCCAGCCGGCGTAGTCGAAGCCGCCGGGGTTCGCGAAGCCGCGCGGCGGCTCCAGGCGGGCGGTCAGCTGCCAGCGCTCGCCGGCCGCGACGCGCGGGCGTTCCGGCCCGTACCAGCCCAGGCGCACCCGGGGCGGCACGCGCACGGGCTGCCCGGCCCGGGTCGCGCGCTCGACCCGGAAGCGGAAGCGGTCACGGCGCTCGCCGTGCCGCGGCAGGCCGACGACGCGACCCTCGAGGCGCAGGTCGGCGCCCGCGAGCGCGGGATCGAGGCGCGCCGCGACGCGCTCGTGGGCGGCGTTGAGCGCCAGCGCGAGGCCGCCGGCCAGCGCGACGACGGGCGCCGCGCGCGGCCAGCGCCAGCCGGCGGCGATCACCGCCAGCGGCGCCAGCAGCCAGGCGCGCGCGGGCAGCTCCGGCAGCGCGGCGACGCCCGGCGCCGAGCGTCAGCGCCAGCGCGATCCGCACCATGCGGTTTTCGCATCCCTGCACATCATGGATAATCCCTCATCCATCGGCGCCGCCAGCACCCCCGGGCCCCCGCGATGCCGCGAAACTTCCTGCGTCGCCACCTGCCCGGCCCCGCCGCGCTGCGGCGCAATCACCAGCTGCGCCTCGCCCTCGGCGAGCTGCTCCACGACCCGAACCTGTGGCACCTCAACCGGCGCTCCGTGTCCGGCGCGGTCGCCGTCGGCCTGTTCGTGGCCTGGATCCCGTTGCCCGTGCAGATGGTGTCGGCGCGGGCTGCTCGCGCTGCTGTTCCGGGTCAACCTCCCGCTGTCGGTCGTGCTCGTGTGGGTCAGCAACCCGCTCACGATGGGCCCGATGTACTGGTTCGGCTGGTGGCTCGGCGCGTCCATCCTCGGGCGCGAGCACGTGCGCCAGCGCTTCGAGTTCACCTTCGACTGGTTCACGACCGAGCTCGCCCAGATCTGGCAGCCGCTGTTCCTCGGCTGCATCATACTCGCGTTCGCGAGCGCCGGCGCCGGGCTGCTGGTGGCCCGCCTGTCCTGGCGCTATCACGTGATCCGCACGCTGCTCGAGCGCCGGCGCGCGCGCAAGGCCCGCAAGGCCGCGAGCCAGGGAAGATCCGGCTAGCCATGGGCTGTGGCTGTCGCGCGCGCGCCAGGGCGAGGCGCGCGCGACCGCCGCGATCGCCCGGCGCCCCGCGCGTGGACGGATCAGCCCGCGTCGGCGGCGAGCCGCCCGTCGCTGAGCGTCAGCACGCGGTCCATGCGCGCGGCCAGGCCGCGGTCGTGCGTGGCCACCACGAAGCTCGTGCCCTGCTCGCGGTTGAGCTCCGCGATCAGCTCCCACACGCGCCCCGCCGTGCGCTCGTCGAGGTTGCCCGTGGGCTCGTCGGCGAGCACGCAGGCCGGGCGCGTCACCAGCGCTCGCGCCACCGCCGCCCGCTGGCGCTCGCCGCCCGACATCTCGCCGGGCTTGTGGCGCAGGCGGTGCTCGAGGCCGACGCGCTCGAGCAGCTCGCCGGCGGCCGCGCGCGCCCGCGCCACCGGGGTGCCGCCGATCGCCAGCGGCAGGGCCACGTTCTCGGCGCAGGTGAGCTCGGGCAGCAGGTGATGGAACTGGTAGACGAAGCCGAGCGCGCGGTTGCGCAGGCGCCCCCGGGCCGCCGCGCCGAGACCGCCCATGTCCTCGCCCGCGACCCGCACGCCGCCGCCGCTGGGCTCCTCGAGGCCGCCGAGCAGGTGCAGCAGCGTGCTCTTGCCCGAGCCCGACGCGCCGACGATGGCGACCTGCTCGCCCGCGGCCACCTCGAGATCGATGCCGAGCAGCACCTCGACCTGGAGGTCGCCCTGGCGGAAGCGCTTCGCCAGGGCGCTGCAGGCGAGCACGCCGGTCGCGGCCTCACTCATAGCGCAGCGCCTCCGCGGGCTGGGTGCGGGCCGCCCGCCGTGCCGGGTAGAGCGTCGCGACCACGCTGAGCACCAGCGACAGGCCGGTGATCCGCAGCACGTCGTCGAGCTGGAGGTCGGACGGCAGGTCGCTGATGTAGTACACGTCGGCGGGCAGCAGGTTGACCCCGAACAGCTGCTCGAGCGCCGGCATCAGGTCGCCGATGTTGAGCGCCAGCGCGACGCCGCCACCGACACCGAGCGCGGTGCCGATCACCCCGATGAGGCTGCCCTGGACCAGGAACACGCCCATCACGCCCCCTGGCGTGAGCCCGAGCGTGCGCAGGATCGCGATGTCGGCCTGCTTGTCGGTCACCATCATGACCAGCGTCGAGACGATGTTGAACGCCGCCACGGCGACGATCAGCGTCAGGATGACGAACATGACCGTCTTCTCGGTGCGCACGGCCTGGAAGAAGCTCGCGTGCCGGCGCGTCCAGTCGCGCACCCAGTAGCCGCGCCCGAGCTCCGCCTCCACCGCGTCGGCCACCCGCGGCGCCAGGAACATGTCGCTCAGGCGCAGGCGTACGCCCGAGACCCCCTGGTCCATGCGCATCAGCGTGCGCGCGTCCTCGATGTGGATGAAGGCGGTGGAACGGTCGTAGTCGTACATGCCGATCTCGAACACGCCCGCCACGGTGAAACGCTTGAGGCGCGGCAGCACGCCTGCCGGCGTGACGTTGGCCTCGGGCGTGACCACGGTGACGCGGTCGCCCTTGCCCACGCCGAGATAGCGGGCGAGCTCGCTGCCGAGCACGATGCCGAACTCGCCGGCCGCCAGCTCGTCGAGCCGGCCGGCCTCCATGTTGCGGTCGACCTCGGAGACCTCGGGCTCGCGCTCGGGCAGCACGCCGCGTACCTGCGCGCCCGTGACCTGCTGACCCTTGACCAGCATCACCTGGCCCTCGACATAGGGCGCGGCGCCGACCACCTCGGGGTGCCCCAGCGCGGTCTGCGCCACCTGCTGCCAGCCCTCGAGCGGCCCGCCGAGCCGGGTCACGCTCGCGTGCGACGCCACCCCGAGGATGCGCTCGCGCAGCTCCTTCTCGAAGCCGTTCATCACCGACAGCACGGTGATCAACGCGGTCACGCCGACGAAGATCCCGGCCATCGAGATCACCGAGATGAACGAGATGAAGTGATTGCGCCGCTTTGCGCCGGTGTAGCGCAGGCCCAGCCAGAGGGGGAGCGGATGGAACATGGCGCGCGATTACACCACAGCGCGTGTGCGGGTGTCTGCCTGCATCGTGCGCCGCGCGCCGCCAGCCTTGGGCGCACCCGGTGGCGGTGCTACCATCCGGGCATCGCGGCACGACGCCGCGCAGCGGCACGGCCCGTGGTTACGCGATGCAACGCCTGCGCCTGACGTTCCTGCTCGCCATCGCGGTCTCGGCCCCGGCCCAGGCCGCGAGCGACCAGCCGCAGCCCGGTGACATCGACCCGGCGCAGGTCGTGCAGGCGGTGCCGGGCATGCCCGAGCGCGGCCGCACGATGCAGGCCGTGCGCGCCCGGCTCGGCGACCCCCGGCAGGTGGTCGGGCCCGTCGGCGAGCCGCCGATCACGCGCTGGGTCTACGACGAGTTCACCGTCTACTTCGAGCACGAGCGCGTGCTGCACTCGGTCAAGCGCCGCGAGCGCTGACGCCGGCGCCTCCCCGCGGCCGCGCGCCCCGGCTTCCTGTTCCACATCAGGAAGCTTTTGTAACTTACTGTTCAACGAGAATTTCTTGCGCCAACTTCCCGCCGAGTGGGCACCGCAGGGCGCGGTCATGCTCGCCTGGCCGCACGCCGACACCGGCTGGGGGCCACGGCTCGACGCGTGCGAGGACGCCTTCGCCGCGCTGTGCACCGCGATCACCCGCCACGAGGCGCTGGTGGTCGCGTGCCGCGACCGCCGCGTGCGCGAGCACGCGCTCGCGAAGATCGCGGCGGCCGGCAGTCCGCGCGCGGCCGTCACCACCGTCATCGTCGCCAGCGACGACACCTGGATCCGGGACATCGCGCCGCTGGCCGTGCTCGACGACGGCCTGCCGGTGCTGGTCGACTGCGCCGGCGAGGCCGCCTTCGGCCGCGCGCTCGTCGACAGCGCGGGCTTCGCCACGCTGGGCTACGAGCGCGCGCCGCTGGCGCTCGCGGGCGGCGCGCTCGACACGGACGGCGCGGGCACACTGCTGGTCAACCGCGCCGCCCTCGCGCCTGCGCCCGGCGAGCCGGAGACGGACCCCGCGGACACCGAGGCCGCCCTCGGGCGCGCGCTCGGCGCCACGCGCGTGCTCTGGCTGAACGTGCCGCCGCTCGGCGGCGACGCCACGCACGGCCACGTCGACACGCTCGCGCGCTTCTGCGACCCCGGCACGATCGCGCACGCAGCGCCGCACGACCCCGACGACGCGGACGCGCCCGCGCTGCAGGCGCTCGCGGAGCAGCTGGCCGCGCTGCGCAGCGCCGACGGCGAGCCCTACCGGCTGGTACCGCTGCCCGCGCCCGCCCCGGTGAACGACGCCGAGGGCACGCGCTGCCCCGCGTCCTACGCGAGCTTCCTGGTCATCAACGGGGCCGTGCTCGTGCCGGCGTTCGCCGACCCCGCCGACGGCGGCGCGGTCGAGGCGCTGCAGCCGCTGTTCCCCGACCGGATCGTGCTGCCGGTACCGGCGCGCACCTTCGCCGGCCGCGGCCGCGGACTGCACGACCTGGCCGTGGCGTTGCCCGAGGGCGTGTTCGAGGACCTCGCGCTATCCTGATATTTTCGATCAAATCAATCTCGCAAGCTATTGATACACGGTTCTTGTCTGGACGATTCCGAACCGATTGCTGAGGCAGGGACCAGCGTGCGTGCCCGGGCGGCACCACGGATCCGCCCTCTACGTGCGCCGGCGCCGATATGGGACAATCCCCCGCTTCGTCCCCGATCCCTGACCGATTCCGCCCAGTGACCACCGCCGACCCCGTCGCCCAGCCCGCGACCGCCCCCCAGCCGGGTGCCGTGCTGCCGAAACCCGAGCGCCGCAGCCGCCACTGGGGCCGCGCCTACGGCGGCGCCGCGGCGCTCGCGATCGCCGAGACCGCGCAGCGCCACGACAGCCTCGTCGTGGTCGCCGCCGCGAGCGTGCACGAGGCCGCGACGCTCGAGCGCGAGATCGGCTTCTACGCCGGTGACACGCTGCCGGTGTTCCACTTCCCGGACTGGGAGACACTGCCCTACGACCTGTTCTCGCCCCACCAGGACATCGTCTCCCAGCGCCTGCGCACGCTCGACTGGCTGCCGCGGGCGCGCCGCGGCGTGCTGGTGGCGCCCGTGTCGACGCTGCTGCAGCGCGTGGTGCCCCCGAGCTACCTCGCCGGTCACGTGCTCGACCTCGAGGTCGGCCAGCGCCTGACCATGGAGGCGCTGCGCGAGCGCCTGGTGCGCGGCGGCTACCGCCACGTCAGCCAGGTCCGCGAGCACGGCGAGTTCGCGGTGCGCGGGGCGCTGGTCGACCTCTTCCCGATGGGCCGCGAGACGCCGCTGCGGGTCGATTTCTTCGACGACGAGATCGACACCATCCGCACCTTCGACCCCGAGACCCAGATCAGCGACGCCCGCGTCGAGCAGGTGCACATGCTGCCCGCACGCGAGTTCCCGCTGACCGACGCCGGCATCGAGCGTTTCCGCCGGGGCTTCCGCGAGGCCTTCGCGAGCGAGTCGCGCAACAGCCCCGTCTACCGCGACGTCAGCAACGGGGTCGCCCCCGCCGGCCTCGAGTACTACCTGCCGCTGTTCTTCGACGGGCTGGCGACGCTGTTCGACTACCTGCCCGAGCGCGCCCGCCATTGCCTCGTCGGCGACTGCGGCGATGCCGCGCGCGCCTTCCGCGAGCAGGTCGAGCACCGCTACGAGGAACGCCGCCACGACCTCGAGCGCCCGATCCTGGGGCCGGACCACCTCTACCTGCGCGCCGACGAGCTCGAGGCGACGCTGGCGGCGCGCGACCCGGTCCGGATCGAGGCGCGCGAGCTCGGCGATGGCGATGGCGACGGCGCCTGCAACCTGCCGGCGCAGCTGCCACCACCGCTGCCGATGCAGCCACGCGCCGAGAACCCGCTGGCCGAGCTCGACCGCTTCCTCGAGGGATTCGACGGCCGCGTGCTGTTCGCCGCCGGAGTCGCCCGGGCGGCGCGAGTCGCTGTTCGAGACGCTGTGGCACCACGGCCTGCGCCCGGCCCAGGTCGAGGGCTGGGAGGGCTTCCTCGCCGCCGGGGCCCGGCTCGCGGTCACGGTGGCGCCGCTCGACAGCGGCCTGCTGGTGCCGGCCAGCGCCGTCGCCGTCATCACCGAGCAGCAGCTGCTCGGCGAGCGCGCGCGCCAGCAGCGCCGGCGCCAGCGCGCCACCCGCGACGCCGACGCGGTCGTCGCCAACCTGGCGGAGCTCGACGTCGGTGCCCCCGTGGTCCACATCGACCACGGCGTGGGGCGCTACCAGGGCCTGACGACGCTCGCGGTCGGCCCGGTCGAGCAGGAGTTCCTCACGCTCGAGTACGCCGGCAACGACAAGCTCTACGTGCCGGTCTCCGCGCTGCACCTGATCAGCCGCTACACGGGCGCGGACCCCGAGCACGCGCCGCTGCACCGCCTCGGCGGCGAGCAGTGGCAGCGCATCCGGCGCAAGGCGGCGCAGAAGGCCCACGACGTCGCCGCCGAGCTGCTCGACGTGCAGGCCCGCCGCGCAACGCGCGCGAGGGCCACGCCTTCCGCGTCGACACCGACGACTACGCGGCCTTCGCCGCCGCCTTCCCGTTCGAGGAGACGCCCGACCAGCAGCAGGCCATCGACGCGGTGCTCGACGACATGCGCGCGCCGCGGCCGATGGACCGCGTGGTCTGCGGCGACGTCGGCTTCGGCAAGACCGAGGTCGCCATGCGCGCCGCCTTCGCCGCGGTCGACGACGGCAGCCAGGTCTCGATCCTGGTGCCGACGACGCTGCTCGCGCAGCAGCACGAGCAGAACTTCCGCGACCGCTTCGCGGACTGGCCCGTGCGCATCGAGGCGCTCTCGCGCCTGCGCTCGCAGGCCGAGCAGCGCCAGGCGCTGGCCGACGCCGCGGCGGGCAGGGTCGACATCCTCATCGGCACCCACCGCCTGCTGCAGAAGGACGTGAAGTTCAGGAACCTCGGGCTGGTGATCGTCGACGAGGAGCACCGCTTCGGGGTGCGCGACAAGGAACGCCTCAAGCGCCTGCGCGCCGAGGTCGATCTGCTCACGCTGACGGCGACGCCCATCCCGCGCACGCTCAACATGAGCCTCGCGGGGCTGCGCGACCTGTCGATCATCGCCACCCCGCCGGCGCACCGCCACGCCATCAAGACGCTGGTGAGCAACTGGGACGACACGCTGATCCGCGAGGCCTGCGAGCGCGAGCTCGCGCGCGGCGGCCAGGTCTACTTCATCCACAACGAGGTCCGCTCGATCGAGCGCATCGCCCGGCTGGTGGCCGAGATCGTGCCCGGCGCCGAGGTGCGCGTCGCGCACGGCCAGATGCGCGAGCAGGAGCTCGAGTCGGTCATGCTCGACTTCTACCACCAGCGCTTCAACGTGCTGGTGTGCACCACGATCATCGAATCGGGCATCGACGTGCCCACGGCCAACACGATCGTGATCAACCGCGCCGATCGCATGGGCATGGCGCAGCTGCACCAGCTGCGCGGCCGCGTGGGACGCTCGCACCACCGCGCCTACGCCTACCTGCTGGCGCCGCCGCGATCGCAGATGACCGCCGATGCCGAGAAGCGCCTGCAGGCGATCGAGGCGCTGGAGGATCTCGGTGTCGGCTTCACCCTGGCCTCGCACGACCTCGAGATCCGCGGCGCCGGCGAGCTCCTCGGCGAGGAGCAGAGCGGCCAGATCCAGGAGGTGGGCTTCACGCTCTACAGCGAGCTGCTCGACCGCGCCACCGAGGCGCTCAGGGCGGGCGAGACGCCCGACCCGGACCGGCCGCTGCACGACGTCGCCGACGTCGACCTGCACCTGCCGGCGCTGCTGCCCGCCGACTACGTGCCCGACGTGCACGAGCGCCTGATCCTCTACAAGCGCATCGCGGGCGCGGCGACACGCGCGGCGCTCGAGGAGCTGCGCGTCGAGATCATCGACCGCTTCGGGCGCCTGCCCGACGCCGGGCGCAACCTGTTTCGCGTGGCGGCGATCCGCCTCGACTGCGACGCGCTCGGGATCGCGCGCCTCGACGCGGGCGCCGACGGCGGCCGCGTCGTGTTCCGCGAGCAGCCGAATGTCGACATGGGCGCGCTCATCACGCTGGTCCAGTCCGCGCCCGAGACCTATCGCTTCGACGGGTCGAATGGGCTGACGCTTCGGCGCCACCCTGGAGACGGCGGCCGAGCGCATCGAGCTCGTCGAGTCGCTGCTCGGCCGGCTGCGCGGCCAGGCGCCGGCGGCGGGCCCGTGAGCGCCGTGCGCGGACCACGCCGACACCCCGGGCAACCGATCGGGAATCGACGATGCGCTTGATCCGACCCTGCCTCGCCCTCCTGCTGGCGGCCACGCTGACCCCGGCCACCGGCCAGGACCGGACCTTCTACGACGTCGAGATCATCCTGTTCGAGAACCTCGACGTGCGCGCGGCCGAGAACGAGCACTGGGAGCCGCGCGTGGTGGTGCCCACCTTCGAGGGCGCGGCCGCCTTCGAGCGCGGCGGCATCCGCGAGCAGGGCATGGTCGAGCTGCCGCGCGGCTTCCAGACCCTGCCGCTCGAGCAGGCCAGGCTGGGCGACTCGATCGATCGCCTCGAGGACTCGCCGCGCTACCGCGTGATCCGCCACCTGCTGTGGCGCCAGCCGGCGCTCGAGGCGCCGGAGTCCGTGCCGCTGCGCTTCCACGCCGGCGAGCCCCTCGAGGTGCGCGCGCCGGAGGACGCCTACACCGAGGTCGACCTGGGCCCGCCCGCGGACCCGGCCGCCACCGACGAGGCCGAAGCCGCGGACGCGGAGGCCGACGCGGAGGCGAGCGATGCCGAGGGCGACGAGGAGTCGGCCACGGTCGCCGACATGGCCGCCGACATCGTGGGCGGCGACGCGGCAACCGCCGCGGCGCCGCCCCCGGACGCGAGCGGCCCGCGCATGCACGAGGCCCGCGTGTACCCGCTCGACGGCACCATCCGGCTGGTGGTGAGCCGTTACCTGCACGTGCACACCGACCTCTACTACACGACCGCGGTGGACTGGAGCGAGGCGGCGGCGAGCCGAACGCCGGCGGATGCCGGTGGCGACGGCACACCGCGCGACGCGTCGGTGCCGCCCGCGCTGCTCGCGCGGGGACCCGAGGGCCGCGATATCCTGAGCTATCCCTTCGTGCAGCAGCGGCGCATGCGCAGCGGCGTGCTGCACTACCTCGACCACCCGGTCGTGGGCATGCTGGTGCTGGTGACACCGCGCTCGGAGGAAGACGCGGACGCGCAGGCCGCCAGCGGCGAGGGCTGACGCGCCCGCGTCGACCGCCCCCGCCGCCGTCGCCGGCGCCCGCTTCCGCCTCCCGGCGCAGGGCCTCGATCTCCGCGCGCACCGCCTCGAGCTCCTGGCGCAGCGCCTCGAGCTCGCCGGCGGGTCGCCTGCTGGCCCTCGCGGGCCGCGTCGAGCGCCTCGCGCTGGGCCTCGATCGCGCGCCGCAGCTCCTCGATGCGCTCGGCCCGTTGCCCGTCCCGCGGGCGCGCACGCTGATCGGTCGCCGCCGCGTCCGCGCCGGCCATCTCCCCCTGCGCGGGCACCGTGGCCCGATCCAGCCACCACAGGACGCCCGCGACGACCAGCAAGGCCACGGCCAGCGCGACGCCGAGACGCGCCCCCGCGCTCATGGGCGGCGCGCGGACTCCGCGAGCTCGATCACGCCCTCGAGCGCGATGCGCACCGAGGCCGCGCGCAGCGCCCCGCGGTCGCCGCCGAGCTGCTCGACGCGGGCCTCCGGCGGGTCGCCGCGCCGCGCCCAGGCGAACCAGACCAGGCCGACGGGCTTGTCCGCGCTGCCGCCGCCCGGCCCCGCCACGCCGGTCACCGCCACGGCCAGGTCGGCCTCGCTGTGGGTCAGCGCGCCGGTGGCCATGGCCTCGGCGGTCGCGGCGCTGACGGCGCCGAACCGGCTCCAGGGTGTCCTCGGGCACGCCCAGCATCTGGTGCTTGGCGGCGTTGGAATAGGTCACGAAGCCGCGCTCGAACCACGCGGAGCTGCCCGCGATCGCGGTCACGGCCTGCGCGACACCGCCACCGGTGCACGACTCCGCCGTGGCCAGCACCCGGTCGCCGGCCACCAGCACGGCGCCGAGCCGTTGCGCCAGCGCCTCGAGCGTCTCCTGTTCAGTCACTCCGCCCTCCGTTTCCCGCGCTTGCACCGTGCATCGGGATTCTCGCCAGGCCCCGGTAGCCCGCGCAGGCGGAGCCGGGATCCGGGGGCCGTGCCAACCGCCGACGCGGCCCCGGATTCCCGCTGGCGCTCCATCCGGGCTACGGGCCCGCGAGGCCTGGTGCCATGCAACGGCGCTCCCTTCGCGTAGCCCGGATGAAGGCGGAGCCGGAATCCGGGACCGGGGCCGGGCCGGCAACGGCACCCCGCCAGGACCGCGCCCACGGGACTCCCGCGCGCAGTGGACGATAGCACGCGACCTGCGCCCCCGTGACGGCCGATCGGCCCGCGCGCGGACGCTCGTCAGGCCTCGCGCCACTGGTCCTGGACCAGGCCGGCGAGCCAGCGCGCCGGCTCGGACGGCCGCCCGGGCGGGCGGTGCAGCGAGATCTCCACCGACGGCAGCGCGGGCAGGTCGCTGGACTCGTCGAGCACGCGCAGGTCCGGCGTGACCATGCTGCGCGCCACCACCGCGACCGCCAGGCCCGCGTCGAGCGCCGGACGGATCCCGGTCATGCTCTGGCCGGTACAGGCGGTACGCCAGCTGCGCCCGGCCGCCTCCAGGCGCCCGAGCGCCAGCTCGCGGAACACGTCCTCGGCCGCCGCCGACAGGGCGAGCGCGATCGGGTCCTCCAGCGGCGGCTCCCGGGCCCGGCTCGCGGCCCACACCAGCGGCTCGCGGCGCAGCACCTCGCCGCCGGGGCTGTTGCGCTGGCGCGTGGCGATCGCGATGTCGAGCTCGCCGGCACGCACCCGGCGCACCAGCTCCACGCTCAGGTCACAGTGAACCTCCAGCTCCACGGCGGGATAGACCTCGTGGAAGTACGCCAGCGTGGGTGACAGCAGGGGCGCGTAGTCATCCGGGATGCCCACGCGGATCACCCCGGTCGACGGCCCGCCGCGCACGTCCGCCCAGGCCTCGTCGTTGAGCGCCAGCATGCGGCGCGCGTAGCGCAGCAGCCGCTGTCCCCCCTGGGTCAGCACGAGGTTGCGGCCCTCGCGGCGCACCAGCTCCACCCCGACGACACTCTCCAGGCGGCGCAGCTGCATGGAGACCGCGGACTGCGTGTAGGCGAGGCGCTCGGCCACCCCGGTCACGGTGCCGACGTCCGCCAGCGCCACGAAGGTCCGCAGCAGGCTCAGCTCGAGGTTGCGGCGCGGCAGCGACATATCACGAATATTGAAGATTTACTCAACAAGAATTCGTTGGATTGATGAAAATGCTGCTGGAAGAATCGCCCCCGGTCAACGAGGTCAACCCGCGAGGACGATTCAGAGATGCAAGCCCCGATCCGCCGCAACCATCCCGTCCATGCGCCCGTGGGCGGCGTCGTCCCGGCCGCGGTGGCCGTGGCATTGTGGAGCCTCACACCCGTGCTCGCCGAGCTCGCGCACGCGGTGCCGCCGCTGCAGCTGGCCGCCATGGTGGCCGGCGTCGCGACCCTGGCGACCTGGCCGCTCGGCCGTGCCGTCGGCCGCCGTGCCGGCGACCCGGTCGCGGTGCCGGCGCGCACGTGGCTGGCCGGGCCGCTGCTGGTGCTCGGCGCGGTCGGGTTCTACTTCGTGGCGCTGCGGCTCGCCCCGGCGGCCGAGGTGGCGCTGGTGGCGTACACCTGGCCGGCGCTGTTCGTGATCGCCGCGGAGCTGATCCAGGTGCGCCGGGTGCACGCGAGCTCGCTGGCCGGGACCGCGCTGGCGTTCGGCGGGGCGGCGCTCGTGCTCGTGAAGCCGTCCGCGGCGGCGGGCGATCCCGCCTGGGCGGGCTACTTCTGCGCCTTCGCGAGCGGCACGTGCTGGGCGGCGTTCTCGCTGCTGGCGCGCCAGCAGCCGGTGCCGCTGTCGGGGATCATGCCGCGCCTGTTCGGTCTCGCGACCGTGTGGGCCGTCGCCGGGCACCTGCTGGTCGAGCAGACGCTGTGGTCGGTGGCGACCGGCGAGCTGGCCTCGATCGCCTTCATCGGCTTCGGCCCGTACGGCCTGGCCTTCGTCGCCTGGGACACCGCCCTGCGGCGCGGGCGCAGCGCGACCGTGGGGACGCTGGCATACGCCGTGCCGGTGTTGTCGGCGCTGCTGCTGATCGCGGCCGGCATGGCGAGCATCGACTGGCGTCTCGCCGGCGCCGCGATGGCCGTGGTGGCGGGCTGCGCGGTGGCCTCGCGGCGCCGGCCCGAGCCGGCCGCGCCCGCCTGGCGGGCGCGGCGCGCATAGCCGGCGGCGTCCTCGGTGCGCAGCGCGCTCACGCCGACCACGAGCGGGACACGGCCGCCGATGGCCTCGCGCGCGGCGGCCATCTGCTCGATGCGCTCGGTACTGGTCCGGGCGTAGTACTCGCCGGTCGTGCCGCCGATCACGATGCCGTGGACGCCCTGGTCGATGAGCTGATCGACGGCCCGGGCGAAGCCCTCGCGGTCGACCGAGCCGTCGTCGGCGAACGGCGTGACGACGGGCGTGTAGATGCCCTCGAAGCGCATGGGACGGCGCCTGCCTGCGGAATGTATACGCAACGTATACACTTAACGTTACCTGTCAACGACGACGTGCACGCGACCGGCTGGCCAGCCGGGACGGAGGCCGCTTGCCAAGGAACCTGACCAAGGAAGCCCTGTACGACGAGCTCCGCCGGCGTATCGTGACCATGGAGCTGGAGCCCGGGACCGACCTCGACGAGGCCGAGCTGAGCTCGTTCTACGCCATGTCGCGGACCCCGGTGCGCGAGATCCTGATCCGGCTGCAGGGCGAGGGCCTGGTGGTGCAGCGGCGCAACCGCGGCGCCATGGTGGCCCCGCTCGACATGGGCACGCTGCAGTCGTGGTTCGAGGCCGGCCGGATGATCCACCGCGCGATGGTGCGGCTCGCCGCCCACCGGCGGACCGAGCAGGATCTGGAAGCGATCCACGGGGCCATGGAGGCCTTCGAGCAGGCCACCCGGGAGCGCGACAAGCTGCAGATGCTGTATTCCAACGAGCGCTTCCACGACCTCGTCGGGCGGGCCGCGCGCAACGCCTACCTCTACGCCTCCTACCGGCGCGTGATCGCCGACCACGAGCGCATCTCCGAGCTCTGCTACAGCTACGAGGTCGAGGGCCACGCTCAGCACGACCTCGACGGGCATCGCCGCCTGTGCGACGCCCTCGCCGCCGGCGATGCCGACACGGCCGAGCAGGTCATCGACGCCCACCTGTCGCGCGCGCGCGAGGGCCTGCGCGACGCCCTGGCCCGCTGGGACGACGCCCTGTCACGGCTGTCCGTGCCGGAGGCCTGAGACCACGGCAGCGCCGGCGCCCTTCGGGCCCTGGCGAGGGCCCGGCGCCATCGTCGTCGCCGGCGGCCCGTCGTGGTGGCGATCCCCACGCCGGGCTGACGGTCGAGGCCTCACCCGCCATTGCCGGTCGTCGCCTCGGAGCGCGTCGCGGTCAGCTCACGGAGGTGCGCCAGCATCTGCGGCGTGGCCCAATCGGCCTCCCCCGTCACCCGCGCGATCTCCCGGCCCCGCGCGTCGAGCACGAGCGTCGTCGGCAGGCCGACGATCTCGAGGCGCGACAGCACGTCCATGCTCGAGGCGGCGTAAATGCCCAGCTCCTCGATGCCCTCCTCCGCGTAGAACTCGCGCACGCGCTCGACACCATCGCGATCAACGGACAGCGCGACGACCTCGAGCCCCGAGCCACCCAGCTCGGCCTGCAGGCGGTCGAGTGTCGGCATCTCGGAGCGGCAGGGCGGACACCAGGTGGCCCAGACATTCAGCACCACCACCTGGCCACGCAACCCGGCCAGCGTGAGCCGTTCCCCGGAGCCGTTCGTGAACTCGACCGTGGGCACCTGCCGCGGCTGATCGTGCACGCCGAGCCCAGCCGGCGCTGCCGCCGCGCCAGCGCTCACTGCCGCCAACGCCAGCGCGGCAGGGGCGGCACCGCACGCCGCGGGGCACGCTCTACGCCCCGCCTGGCGGCGTTCGCGCCGCACGACTCCGAGCGTCCGATAACCTGCGACCAGGGCCAGGGCCTCCATCATCGTTACCAGCATGGTCATTCGTGCTTCCGAGTGTTGCCTTCGAACAGCGAGGCGGCACGCAAGCTGCCCGTGCACGTCGGGGCGCGGCGCTGCCTCGTAATGCGCGCATCGCTATTGCCGGTGTTGGCCGAGCTCCAGCACCACCACCAGCACCTCGGCCGCGTAGAACCCGATGGCAAGCAGGGCGAGCAGCGCGACGGTGATCCACACGCCACGACGTTGCCGCCGCGTCCGTGCCGTCATCGACGCGCTCGGTCTCGGGTGTCCTCGGCTCTCGGGCTCTGTCGTCCCGGTATCGTCCGCCATCGTGTTCCCCGTCTCGGTCGTCATTGCCTGAGCGGTCGCACCGGCGTATTGCCAGCAGCCCGTCAAACTTGGGCTCATCCACTTCGGCGAGTGGGAATCGGTCCACATCTTCGATCTCCCTCGTCAAATAGTTGCCACTATCCTCCTCGGACGATCGGACATCTGTCCTCGACTCCCGCGTCTCGCTACGACGCGCCAAGCCCGACAGGCTGCTACGGCCGCGCTATGAGGGCCCATGCGATCCAGCCGCCGAAGATGAGCACGACCGTGACGCTGAGCAGGCCCAGGCCCAGCGCCTGGCGCCGGATCGCGGCCCCCACGGCCGGCGTGGCCGCCGTCTCGCCGGTCGCACCCCGGGCCCCGGTGCGCCCCCGCGTACCCTCCGGATGCGTGCTCGCCCGTCGGCTCTCCCTGCGTCCCCAGCGGTGGATCACCAGCAGCAACCCGATCAGCGCCATCTGGCTGCCCGGAATCCATACGACGAGCCCGCCCAGGACCTCGTCGGTCACGCCGCTCAGCCAGTAGCGCCCGAGCTCGGCGTACACCGGATAGATCACCCCGCCTTTCAGCGTCAGGATCGCGCCGAGCACGATGTTCGCTACGGTGGCTGCCCACAGCATCACGACCCGCTGACCGTAGCCCGGCGCCGATGGCCGGTCGTCGAATACGCGCCACCAGAACAGCAGGCCGCTGCCGAGCATGGTGAAATGCATCCAGTCGTGCACGACCTCGTCACGCAGGGCCGCGGTGAAATACGGCGGCCATTGCCATGTCCAGGCCGCCGCGATGAACAGCGCGGTGACCGTGACCGGATGCAGGATGCCGTGCAGGACTACCCGGAGCGGCCCGGGCCCGCCGAGCCCGCCCCCGAGCCGCCGCAATGCGCGTGGCGCCCCGGCCACGAAGGTGGCCGCGGGCGAGGCGACGAATAACAGCAGGGGGGCAACCGAGCGGAGCAGCAGGTGCTGCACCTGGTGCATGGTATAGCTGCGCTCGCCGAGCGGATCCACCGGTGACAGCAGCGCGACGGCCACCGTGACAAGGCCTGCGGCGACCAGCAGCGGCTCATGCGCGCTGCGGCGTCCCCGGCGCACGCCGGCACCCCGACCATACCACAGTCCGACGACGATCAGCGGCAGCGCCACGGACGGGGCCGCGTTCCAACTCCACCAGTCCACCGTGCTCCCGGCTTCGGCATGCGCGAATACCCTCATCGGCAGAATGGCCACACAGGCCCCGATGATCGATGCACCGATCCGGCCTCGCGGCGGATGATGTTCCTGAGTACCGGGCAAGCGACGCCTTGCCCGGCTCCAGCCCTCGGGAGGTGCCATGGGTGTTCTCTGTGTCTCGCATGCGGCCCCGGTGTCCTGCGCGCTCCGCGTGTCGCGGTCATGCTGCTGCCAATCGAATCGATCATCTGGGACGCACGCGGTCACGCAGTGACCGGCGGCCCGTGCGGCTGCCGGGGGCAGAATGACGCCGACTCCGGGAGGCCCGAGAACGCGCGGCAACGCGCCCGGGCCCGGGACGGGATTCAATTGAAGCGCCTTCAGGCGCCGGTGGGCGGTCGCAGGCGTGGCGGGAAGGCCTGCGGCAAGCCACGGAATTCGCCCACGATTGGCCAGGCGCGGCCCCCGGGCATGCCTATGGCGGGTGTGCCGATGGCGACCGCGTGCGCGTGGTGACCGAGCTGACAGCGTCGAGCGGGGCAAGCGGGGAAGTCGTCCTCGCGCTCCGCGGGTCCGCCCGCCTGCGGGGTGCGATCCGCGCCTGCGGCGTAGGCGGCGGCCGGCTCGATACCCGGGCCGGATGAGGGCGCTGCGTGGGCGATCGATCCCAGCAGCACGAGCATCGACAAGGCGGACAGGATTCGCATTGGGCTACCCGGCCTTGCCATCACTCCCGCCCGGCCCGATCGTTGCGTTCTCGTGGCCGTGATCCACACGGCACAAGTCGTGATCGCCGAGCACCTCGAGCACGCGACATTCGGATACACGGCCCCCGGCGCACTCATTCACCATGCGATCGAGCTCGCCCTCGAGCTCGCGAAACAGCCGTATACGGCGTCGTACGACCTCCCTGTGTCGACGGGCGATCGCGTCGACATCCGCGCACGATCGCTCGTGCTCGGCGGAGAGCTCAAGCAGCTCGCGGATCTCGTCGATCGAGAAGCCGAACTCGCGCGCGTGGCGTATGAAATGCAGCCGCCTCCGGTCACTCTCGGTGTAGCGTCGCTGCCCCCCGGCGCTCCGGCTGCTGGGCATGAGGAGTCCCTCGGTCTCCGTAGTAGCGCAGGGTCTGTACGTGCACCTGTGCGCTGCGAGCGAGTGCACCAATCGTGAGGAACGTGGGGACGGGCACCGCGGTTGATCCTACAGCGGGTGTAGCTTTTAGGCTACTGATACAGTTGATGCAACACAAGGGCGGCCGCACCGCCGATCCAGGAGAAAGTCCCGTGGCATGTACCGCGCAACGCACCCCTTGCATGTGCCCCGATTCGGCTTGCTGCCAGCGGATACCCCGGTTCGTCACCGCCCGCGCGTTCGCTGCTCGACCTGCTCCCGGCTCTCGTCAAGCGCGCGGCGCACCGCCGCGGGCCATGCCATCCAGCAGCTCATGCGCGCGCCTCCGGGTCGAACCGGCCCGGGAACGCCAGCCATGCGTGACGGCCGGGCTCGCTGGCGCGTCGTTCTGCTGGTCGGGACATTCGCTGCAGGAGCGGGCACCGTGCACCACGTGCACGCAGCGGAACACTTCGACGCCGGTGGGCGCGGATACCGCCCCGGCGGCCAGACCGACGGCGCGCCGGAGCGCTCGAATACTGATCCTCCAGAGGACTCGCGACGGGCCAATGCCTGTGCAGGATCCGAGCGCGTGCCCGGCTCGGACCGCACACGCTGTGGTCACGGCGATGCAGCGGGCACGATGCGCATGCGGCACGCGACACTACGCCGCGGCGAGACGCTGATCGGAGCCCTGCAACGTGCCGGCGTCGATGAGTCCTCGGCCCTACGCGCCGCACAGGCGCTCCGCGCCGAAACGGACCCCCGCGGGCTCGCAGCGGGCACCCCCTTGCGCATACGCAAGCGCCGCTCGACCGAGCGAAGGGGCTGGATCTCGCGCAATTGACGATCGGGATCGGAACCGACCGGGCGGTTGCGGTATCCGCCGCCGATGGATCCTTCGAAGCAGATCGCTGCAGCCGATTCCCCACCGACGCGTACGCCGTGTCGTGTCATTCGGCGTCGAGGGAAGCCTGTACTCGAGTGCGCGCAAATCCGGGATTCCGATCCCGATCCTGCTCCAGGCGTACCGAGCGCTGGGCAATCGGGTCGATTTCCAGCGCGCGCTGCGCGACGGTGATCGCGTCACGATGACGTACGAGCGGTTCCGCCACAGGGGCACCACGGCGGATCACCCCGGGGCCCTGCTCAAGGTCACCCTCGACCAGCAAACACGCGATATCTCGCTCTACCGCTTCGAGTATCGCGATCGGTTTGCCGGGTTCTTCGACACCAGCGGCGCGAGCGTCGAGACGACGCTGGCCCGCACACCCGTGCGCCGGGGGCGCGTGTCGTCCGCGTTCGGCCGGCGCGATCACCCGGTCCTGGGTTACACCCGCATGCATGAGGGGCTCGACTTCGCCGCACCGCGCGGTACGCCCGTGATCGCCGCGGGCGATGGGCGCATCGTGCGCGCGGAACGCTACGGCAGCTACGGCCGCTACGTGCGAATCCGCCACGACACGCGCCTGTCAACGTCCTATGCTCACCTGTCGTCGTACGCCGACGGCGTGAGCCCGGGCCAACGCGTCACGCAGGGACAGACGATTGGATACGTCGGGGCCACCGGTCTTGCAACCGGGCCGAACCTGCATTACGAAGTCCAGCGCGATGGCCAAGCGGTCGATCCGCGCAGACTGAATCTGCCCCCGAAGCGCGAGCTCGAGGGCCATGCGCTGCAAGCCTTCGACGCCCGGCGCCGGCGCTTCGACCGCTTCGAGTCCGCCCGGCTGGCCGCGCAGCGCGTTGCCGGGGAAGTCCTGTATGCCGGATCGCCGGCGGACGAAACACCGATGTCGAAATCCCTCGAGTGAATGCAATCCGGGCCGGAGATCCCATGAGCCCACTCATCGCACGCACGTGCACGGCAGCACTTCTCGCGCTCCTGCTGGTCGCGCCGCTGGCGCAGGCACAACAGGGCCACCGATCGGTCAACGCCCCAGTCACCGCCGGCGACCCCGAGGTCATCGAGGTCGTCGAGTTCTTCTGGTACGGTGTCCGCACTGTTACAACTTCGAGCCGAAGATCAACGACTGGAAGCAGTCGGCACCGAATGGTGTCGTATTCAAGTACATCCCCGCGGTATTCCGCCCGGTATGGGAGCTCCATGCACGCGCCTTCTACGCGGCGAAGTTCATGGGTGTGCTCCATACGTTCCACGACGCGATGTTCGAGGCGATCCACGAGCAGGGTCGCCGCCTGGACAGCCGGGAGGCCCTCGGCCAGTTCGTCTCGGAGCTGGGGCTACACGCGGACAGGTTTCTCAAGAACCTGGATTCGTTCGCGGTGGACGTCAAGATCAGGCGCGCAAAGGAGCTGCAGAAGGCCTATGGGCATCTCCGGAACGCCGTCCGTCGTCATTGACGGGAAGTATGCGGCCACCTCCCCTCCATGACGGGTGGATTCGACGGCATGATCGAGATCATCGAAGAACGCGTGGCCGCTCTGCGCCAGGGGTCCGATTGAGTCGAGCGGCCGATTCACGGCGCTCGCATATCAGCATCGCCGGTCCGCGCCGTGGCCGGACCGTCGGCGCCTCGCGAGCCGGATTGCGACCAGGATGACGAGCACGACGCCGATCAGGCCCAGCACCGGCCAGTTGGTCCATCGTGCGTACGGCGTCAGGCCGTCGCGCGGGGACACGCGGGCCACGAGGCGGGCCTGCTCAAACTGCGGCGCACGCGCGACCACGCGGCCACTCGGGTCGATGACTGCCGTGACACCCGTGTTCGTCGCCCGCAGGACGTAGCGTTCCAGCTCGATCGCGCGCATGCGTGCGATCTGCAGGTGCTGCCGTGGCCCGATGGAGTCGCCGAACCAGGCATCGTTGCTGAGGTTGATGACCAGATTTGCCCCGGGCAGCACCGCCGCCACCTCGCGACCGAACGCGATCTCGTAGCAGATCGCGATGCCGGCGCGATAGCCGGCTGCGGGCAGCAGCGTCACGCGTCGACCGGCACTGAAATCGGACATCGGGGCACCGAAAACGTCGAGCATGCCGCCGAGGAGCGAGCGCAGGGGCACGAACTCGCCGAACGGCACCAGGTGACGCTTGTGATACACGGCCTGGCGTCCCACCGTCACCGCACTGTTGTAGGCTCGCCCCTGCGCGCGGGTCGGCACACCGGTGATCACGCTGGTCCCCGCCTTCGCCGCGCGCGCGGCGAGTGAACGGCCAAACGTGTCTTGCACTTCACCATACGATGTGGGGACGGCAGTCTCGGGCCAGATCACCAGGTCCGCGCCCCAGGATGGCTCCGTCAACCGGCGGTAGCGTGACAGTATCCCGTCGAGATTGCCCGGCGCCACTTTTCCGCCTGGGCGACATTACCCTGGATGAGGGCAACATCGAGCGGCGCGCCGGCCGCGCGCGTTCAGTCGCGTTCCGCCACGATCGCAACGAGAGCCACCGCAGTCGCGGCCACGGCGACCACGGCCAGGCGCCGGCGCGTATCACGAGCCACGGCGACAAGGGTCAATGCCCCGGCGACACTGGCCACGATCAGGCTTGTGCCCAGGACACCGATCACGGGCGCCGCGGCGCGACCGAGCGCCGACCCGGTCTGGCTGTAGCCGAGAATCAGCCACGGGAAGCCCGTCAGCACCCAGGTGCGGCACCATTCCAGGAGCACCCAGCACGTGGGCAGAACGAGGGTCAGGTCGATGAGCCGGCGTCGCGGCGACACCAGACGCGCAAGGCCGACGGCCGTGGCCGGGAACAGCGCCAGCAGCCCGACGAACGCAGCGGTCGCCGTCACCGCCAGCGGCGCCCCGCCGTCGCCGAAACGCGCGACGCTGATATGGACCCAGGACACACCGACGCCGAAGAGGCCGAGGCCGAACGCGTAGCCGACCCCGAAGGCCCGTCGCGGCGACGCGTTCATCACGAGCAGGAACAGTGCCGCCAGCGGCAGCGGGGCAAGCCACCACCACGACCAGGGCGCGAACGCCAGCGGCAGCGTCCCGCCGGCGGCGAGGGCCGAGAGGAGTACCGGGACGCCCTTCGGCAACCAGCCCCCGAGGGCGCCCCCGCCCCTCCTGGGTCAAGCCGACCGACGGCCGCGGGCAGGCACCGGCCATGGGGTATCTTTCATGCGTCCCGGTAGCGTCGGCCTTTGCAACGGCAAGTCGCGTGGCGCGCGCGTGGTGTGCGGGCGCGACTGATCGCTACCGCGACATCAGCGCGCGCAGATCGGCGACGATCGCATCGACCGAATCGCTCGGGACGCCCCCAGCCGAGCTGGCCGTGAGCTTGAGCCGCGCGTCGCCCTGGCGGTCGAAGACGAAGACCGAGCCGCGTTGTGCCGGACGTCGTAGTTGCCCGCCGCGTCCGGCTCGCCGTAGGAGAACGTCGTGTAGTAACGGGAGGTGAGCTTCTCGAGTCGCGACACATCCGCCGTCAGGCCGACGAAGCGCGGCCCGAACGCGTTCGTGTACTCCCGGAGCCGGGCCGGCGGGTCGCGCCGTGGATCGACACTGACGAAGAGCACGCGGATCTGGCGCCGCTCATCGGGCTCGAGCCGGTCCAGCACGCGGCTCAGGCGCGACAGGGTCATCGGACAGACATCGGGACACGACGTGTAGCCGAAGAAGAGCAGGTTGATCGTGTCCGGGAAATCCGCTGCTGGTGACGGTCTCGCCCTGCTCGCTCGTGAGCTCGAACTGCAGGTCCGGGAACTTGCCCGTAATGTTCGATGTCCGCCACTGGCGCGGCTCGCTGCAACCGCTGAGCACGGTGGCCACGGTGAGCACCAGCGCGGCCAGCACCGCGCACGATTGCGTCAGGATCGCAGCCGGCATGGCGTCGCACTACTCCCCGGTTGCCGTGCGGACCTCGAATGTGGCCGTGAGCCGTTCGCCCGACTCCGTGCGCAGTTCGATCTTGACCTGGTCCCCGGGGGTGATCGCGCGCTGTGGCTCGCGCAGCATGACGTGAAAGCCACCGGGCGCGAACACGAGCCGCTCTCCCGCGGCCACCTCGAGCGGCAAATCGGCCCGTCGCATGGTGGTCGTACCGTCGTCCCTGCGCACGGTCTCGTGCAGGGAAGCGGAGGCGTAGGACGCGCTGGTGGCACCGATCAGCGCGATCGGGCGCGCGCTGGCATTCTCGAGCGTGAAGTACCCGGCCATGGGCGCCCCGGCCGGCAGCCAGCGGATCCAGGCGTCGCGCAGATCCACCTCGGCGGCCGCCACGATCGCCGGTAGCAGTATCGTGGCCACCCCGAGCAACCACGCGTGGCGCGGCTTCAAGCCTCGACCCCTGCGATTTCGCGCACGCCTCGGCGTCCGCCGATGCACCACCCGTTGCGGCACCGCCTCGTCCGGCCCGCAGCAGGCGCAGCGCGTTGAACACCACCAGCAGCGTGGCGCCGACATCGGCCAGGATCGCGCCCCAGAGCGTCGCCAGCCCGGCGAACGTGAGCCCGACGAACACGACCTTGACGGCAATGGAAAAGGCGATGTTCTGGCGGATGATGTCGAGCGCGCGACGGGAATGCCCGACCAGCCAGGGCAGACGGGTGAGATCGTCGCCCATGAGCGCGATGTCCGCCGTCTCGATCGCGGCATCGCTGCCCATCGGCGCCCATCGCCACGCCGAAGCTCGAGCGCGCCATCGCGGGGGCGTCGTTGACGCCGTCCCCGACCATCGCGACCGTGCCGAAGCGCTCGACGAGCTCATCCATGGCCGCGACCTTGTCCTCGGGCAGGAGCTCCGCGCGCACGTCATCGACACCGGTCCCGGCCGCGATCGCATTCGCCGTGGCCGTGTTGTCGCCGGTGAGCATGACGAGGTGCCCGACGCCCTGGCGGCGCAATGCCTGGACAACGGCCCGCGCCTCGGGCCGCGGCGCATCTGCCAGCACGATCAGGCCGCATGCCTGCTGGTCGTTGCCGAGCGTCACCACCGTGTTGCCCGCGCCGTTCGAGGGCGTGCGACACGATCCTCGAGGCCGGAGGCGCCGGCGCTGCGCTCGAGCAGCTGGCGGTGCGACCCGATCCAGTATGTGGTCCCCGCAAGCGTGCCGCTGAGCGCCCTTGCCCTTGGCCGCCTGGACGGCCTCCGCCGGCCCGACGCACGGCGCCCTGCTCGCGGGCGTGCGCCAGGATCGCTCGCGCCAGCGGGTGATCACTGCGAGCCTCGAGCGCGGCGGCGATCCGCAGCACCTCGCCGGCGTCCCAGTGGTCCCGCCCGATCACCTCCACCACGCGCGGCTCCCCGCGGGTGAGGGTGCCGGTCTTGTCGAATGCGATTGCAGCAAGGCGCGGCCGGCTGCTCGAGGTAGGACCCGCCCTTGATCAGCACGCCTTGCCGCGCGGCGCTCGCCAGGGCCGCGACGATGCGTGACCGGCGTCGAGATCACCAGCGCGCACGGGCAGGCGATCACGAGCAGCACGAGGGCGCGGTAGAACCACTCGCCCCAGGCCGCGCCGAGCGCCAGGGGCGGCACCAGGAAGACCGCGAGCGCGAGGACGATCACCGCCGGCGTGTACACGCGCGCGAACTTCTCGACCCACTGCTCGCTGCGGGCGCGGCGGCTCTGCGCGTCCTCGACCATGCGGATGATGCGCGACGAGCGTCGTATCGTCCGCCGCGCGTTCGTGCTCTCGAGCTCGAGCGCACCGTCGTCGTTGATCGTGCCGGCGTAGACCTCGTCGCCCTCGGCCTTCGCCACCAGCACGGCTCTCGCCGGTGATCGGGGCCTGGTCGACCGCACTCACCCCGGCGCGCACCACGCCCGTCGAGCGGGATGCGCTCGCCGGGCCGCACCACGACAGGCGCGCGCCGACCGGCACGTAGGCGGCCTCGAGCTCCGTCCTCGCGCGCCGTCGGTGTGGCGGCATACGCGCCGTCGGCGGGCTCAGGTCGAGCAGCGTCCGCGATCGCGCGGCGGGCGCGGCCGACGCTCCAGCTCTCGAGCAGCAGCGACAGCGCGAACAGGAAAGCTGACCGTGGCGGCCTCGAACCACTCGCCGATGCCGATCGCGCCCGCCACGGCGATTACCATCAGCAGGTTGATGTCCGGGCGCAGTACGCCTCGCCGCGTAGTACGCCTTGACGATCACGTAGCGCGCCGCGCATGCGATCGCGAGCGCGTAGGTCAGCCGCCTCCTGCCAGGGGACGGCCTCGCCACCGTGACCGCCGAACAGCGCCAGGGCACGGGATACGCCCCCGGCGCTCAGCGTGTGCACGATCAGCCCCAGCAGGAGGAACACGCCGCTCGCCAGCGTCAGCACCTTCTGCACGCGGTGCTGTCGGGCGCGCTCGTTCGCCTGCCGCGGCATCCCCGGCCGGAGTGGCCTTCATGCCCGTGCGTGCGACCGCGCGCCGGACCGTCGTCCTGAGCCGACATCGCCGGCGCCCGCGCAGCACCATCATGCGCCCGTTGATGACGTCGAAGGCGAGGTTGTCCTCGCCGCCCACGAGCGGCTCCGACCTCGCGCTTGAGCAGCGCTACCTCCTCGGCGCAGTCGAGCCCCTGCACGTCGAAGCTGTACCGGGCCGCCTCCCGCTGCGCCTCGGACGCCTGCTCTGCGCGGGTGTCCGCACCGTCGCAGCAGATCCCGTGCTCGTGATCGTGCCCGCGGCCGTGCGGATGTTCGTGGTGATGCGCGTCGCCCATGTGCGTCTGTACCGGGGGCACCGGCACGCTGCCGTCGCCTTCCGCGTCTGTGACTGGCGGCAGTGTGGAACCTATAGTGGCTGTAGATTCAAGGGTCAACAGCCCGTCAACCGAGCCACACGTCCAGGAACAGCATCGCAACCAGGCCGAGGCCCAGACCGGTCGTCGCCTCGTTCTGGAAGCCACGCCGGTGTGTCTCGGGGATGATCTCGTGGCTGATCACATAGAGCATGGCCCCCGCCGCGAAGGCCAGTCCCCACGGCAGGGCGGGTTCCGTGACGCTCACGGCGGCGGCGCCCAGCAGACCGCCAATCGGTTCGACGAGGCCGGTCAGGCACGCGACCCACCAGGCGTGGACGGTGCGGTAGCCCTCGCCCATCAGCGCCACCGCGACCGCCAGCCCCTCGGGCGCGTTCTGCAGGCCGATCCCGATCGCCAGCGACAGGCCGTTGGCGTAGTCACCGCTGCCGAACCCGACACCGACCGCCAGCCCCTCCGGGAAGTTGTGGATCGTGATGGCGATGATGAACAGCCATATGCGACGCAACGCCGGGCTCACCGGCCCTTCTCGCCCCGCCTGGAAGTGCTCGTGCGGCAGCACCGCGTTCAGCGCGCCGACCGCCGCCATGCCCAGCAGGATCGCGGCGGCCGACGATTGCCGCCGGAACCGCGCCGGAGCCATACATCCGTTCTGAGGCTTCGAGGGAGGGCACGATCAGCGAAAAGAACGACGCGGCCAGCATCACTCCGGCCGCAAACCCGAGCAGCGCATCACGAGTGCGTTCGGAGGGCAGTCGGCCAAACAGAGCGGGCAGCGCACCCACACCCGTCATGCCGCCGGCCGCCAGGCTGCCGGCAGCCCCGGCCCATACGGGAGCCAGTGTCAGCGACACGCGACGGCCCGACGGCCCGCCCGGGTACTTCCAGCCCGTACGCGATACCACGGACTCATGCCTGCACCAGCAGCGCAGTCGCGTACATGATCGCGATCCCGGCAAGGAACCCGCCCAGCGCCGCCCAGCGGTCGGCCGGGCCCGCGGCGGTCCGGCGCAGGAGATCGCCGACCTCGAGCAGCACCTGGGCGATCGCGCCGGCGCCGACGGCCAGGCACACGGCCGTCCAGTGCGGCGCCACCGCGCGCACGCCGATCCAGATGCCCGAGCACGGCCGGCAGGCCGGCCAGCGCGATCAGGCCAAGCCAGACGACGCGGGACGCACGCGCTCGCGCGTGATCGGGCGCGGCGATGCCGATCCCCTCGGTGACGTTGTGCAGCGTGAATCCCAGCACCAGGAATGTCCCGAGCGCCAGCTCGCCCGCGGCGACGGCGCCGCCGATCGCGAGCCCCTCGCCCAGGTTGTGGATGCCGATGCCCAGCGCCAGGTAACCGGCGAGCGCGTAGCCGCGCGGCACGCCGTGGCGGCGGCCGATGAGCGCAATGACAGCGAAGCTCGCGACGGCGATCAGCCATACGAGCACGCGGCCCTCGAACAACGGCGCCGCCCGCCCGGCCGACTCGAGCGCCGCCATGGAGCGTGTCGACGAGCAGGAAGGCCAGCAGGCCCAGCGTCAGCGCCAGCGCGAAGCCGAGACCGCGCGTGCCCGCCCGGCGCAGCACCGGGAAGCAGGCCATGCCCGAGCGCCACGGGCAGCACCCCGACGAACAGGCCACACCAGCGCATAGCCGCCCAGCCGCCCAGCCGTGAGGCGCGGCGTCGGCCACGCTCGATCTCGTGCTCGAAGGTCGTGCCGTCCGCCGTGAACAGGCGGATCTCGTGCGGCTCGCCGCGCACCCACGGGAACGGGATGTCGATTCGCACAGTCTCTCCGCGCGCAACCGGTCCGGCCGGCACCTGCTCGAAGCGCCAGTAGGCACCGTCGACCTGCACCTGGGCGATACGCATCGGCCCGGAGCCGCCTCCGCGCACCGTCAGGTGGAAGCCGCTCGCGTCGATGATGGTGCGCTCCACGGTCAGCTGCTGGCGGGACGGCGGCGCGTCGCCCGACAAGCGATCGCCAGCGGGTCGAACCGGACGAACAGGCAATGGCCACGACCAGGGCGAGAGCAGCAGCGGTAGCCGCAGTCTGGACCACAGGCGTGCGGACGTCATGCGACCACCTCGAAGAAGCTCATCCAGCCGAGCTCCGCGAACTCGCTCTGGTGGGCGTGGAACATGTAGAGGCCCGGCTCGTGGTCGGCGAAGCTGAACTCGAGGATGCCCCGCTGCGCCTGGCACTGCATGACCGTGTCGACCGTCCTCAGCGTCGGCTCGAGCGTGGTGCCGTGGTCGTAGTAGTCGAAGAAGTTCGCGTGCAGGTGGAACGAGTTGATCGGGTCGAACTCGGTGGCGTTGACCAGGTACACCCGGATCGGCCGCTCACGCTCGATGCGGATCGGTCGCTTCATGTAGGCGTGGGCGACGGTGTTCGCCGCGTAGATCTCGTTCTCGCCGTCGAAGTTGGTGTCGAACCCGTTCATCACCATCACGAACTCCTGCCAGCGCGCGTTCTCCGGCGTACCGAGCAGCCGCGACCGGGCCACGTCGCGGTGCTCGGGGTGGCGCTCGGGATCGGGATCGACGATGAAGGCGCCGTACAGGCCCTTGTGGATGTGCCGCTTCAGCGGCACGGAATGGCAGTGGTACAGATGGCACCCGAACGGAAACGCGTCGAACTCGTAGGTGAACGATCCGCCCGGCGCGACCTCGCCGGCCCCCGGCACGCCGTCCATGCGCGCCGAGTGAATGCCGTGGAAGTGGATGGTGTGCGTGTGGCTGCCCGCGTTTCTGAACCGGACGCGGATCCGGTCGCCCTCGGTGGCCCGCAGGCTCGGTCCCGGCACGCGGCCGTTGTAGGTCCAGGCCGCGAAGTGGATGCCGGGCGCGACCTCGATATCGCGGTCGATGGCGACGATCTCGTATTCGCGCAGCCGCTGCCCGTTCTCGAGCCAGCTCACCCGGCCGCCGTCCCAGTCGGTGAGCATGTCGTGCGGGTCGAACCCGTTGGCACGCGGTGTCCACGCTCCCGACCGTCGTCATGCCGGCCATGCGCGATCGCGGCAGGCGGATGCCGTGGGACTCGGCCCATGCCCGCTGGCCCACGAACGCGACCAGAAGCGAACCGAGGCCGCTCCCGGCCAGCAGGCGACGGCGTCCGGGCAGGAACCGCTTCGGGGGCATCGTGGACCCAGTCTAAAAGTTAGCCTTTGCTGAAAGCAGGCGCCCCGACCCGGCTTGTCAACGCCACGGCGCTGGGGTGTAGTGTTCGCCATGGCCTCCAAGCGTGGACCAAGCGGCAACGGCCGGCCGGCGACCCCGGCCGTCGAACAGCAGGCGCGTCAGCACGCGTCCGTGCGACATGCCCACGAGACCGAGCTCATCGAGGACTACGTCGAGCTGGTCGCGGATCTGGTGGATACCGATGGCGAGGCGCGGGCGGTCGAGCTGGCGCACCGCTTCGGCGTGGCCCAACCGACCTGTCGCCAAGATGCTGCGGCGGCTGCGCGACCAGGGCCTGATCCTGCGCGAGCCCTACCGCGCCATCCACCTCACCGCCGCGGGCCGTGCGCTGGCCGAGCGGTCACGCCAACGGCACGCGCGCGTGCTGGCATTCCTGCAGGCACTCGGCGTGAGCGACGACATCGCCCGTCGTGACGCAGAAGGCATCGAGCACCACGTGAGCACCGAGACCCTCGAGGCGATGCGGCGATTCATCGATGGCCAGGGGTGAGGGCGCGCTGCAACCGGCCAAACGCGTGCGCGCGCCGCCACGCCGGCGGGCGGACCGCCGATCCCGCCCGAACCGCGGCGCGGTCCCTGCGCAGCGCTGGACGCTTGCACTCAGACTGCCCGGATGGCGCCCGCGACCCCGGCGACCGAGTCCCGCCACACGCCCATGATGCGCCACCCGCGGCACAATCATTGACAGGAAGCTTCTGGACAGGTCGATCGCTGCAGCGCATGGTTTTCAACGCACGGGGATCCGGGCAACGGCCCCACCACCTCCCAGCCCCCTGACTCGGATCCAGCTGCCAGGTCTCCACCTCTTCCGGGAGACATTCACCCGGGAGCGGCCACGCGCATCGCCTCCGCGCCAGCTCGAGACCCCGGGGGGCGATCGCGATCTCCACGCTGGCCGGATCGCTGTTGATCCGCAATGCCTCCCCCGAGGCGCCATACCTGTTGTCGCTGGCACCGTTCCTGAAGGGCTTCACGGTGTTCTACTGGGCTACGGCGACCTGGTGGATTCCATTGCTCGTGGTCCTCGCCGTCTGGCGCCACGGCTACGAGAATCACCCGCTCGGGTACGCTCCACTGTACTGGGGCCTGGTGTTCCCACTGGCCATGTACACCGCGGCAACGCTGCAAATGGCGGACGCGATGGACCTGCCATTCCTGCGGCCAATCCCGGAATACTTCGTCGACGTCGCCCTGCTCGCCTGGGTGCGGCGTTTTCCTGGGCCTCGTTCATCGCGTCGTAGACAGCATGCGTCTGCGTTTCACTTCATAGTGACTCGCATCCCGGTGGAACGGTGCGCGGCAGCAGCAAGGCTCACCACACCGGATCCGATCCGCCGCTGGATGCGGGAGGACGAACGGCGGCGGTGCGGTCTGGCGGCAACTTCCGGACGCGACGGGGCACTTGTTCGAAAAGCACCGAGTATGTGCTGCGAGAGCGACAATCCGCTCGCCGTGTTCATCGCACCGCGGTTTGCAGGTGGCCGGCGGAGCGCTCCTGCGGGCCTCGACGAGATCCCAACGGGCCGACGAATCCTTCACGGGCGAGTCAGACCAGCGTGCTGCCGAGCAGATCGAGGCCAAGAAATGAGCCGACCAGGCCCACGTTCAACGCCCACGCAACCACGAGGGCGCGCGCGAGCAGGTCCCAGGCCCGCTCTTCCGCATTCTCTGCGCAGCGCCACACCGACACCAGGACTCAGACCGTATAAGCGATCATGATGACGGCGGTAACCAGGTACAGCGTCCACGAGACGCCGAACCCGAGCACCGCGAGCAGAACGAGGCCAGCCAGGGTCCAGCTTCCGACCACGCCCCAGAGCCAGAAGATCTTCCACAGCGGCCCGCGCCCCTGCCAGTATTCAGCGAGGATATCGAGCATTGGATTCTCCACTCCTTGCCGAGCCCCGGGCCCATCTCGAGACGGGGTCAACGGCCGTGACGTCCCGGGACGCGAGCAGCGGTGCACTGCCTGATGATGACCCTGCCCTGCCGGATCCGGGAGCGCCACCCGGCGGCGCGCGGTCGCGCCTTTTCGTGTCGTCGCTCACCGTGGCGCCGGCCCGGAAAGGTACTTCTCGCGGATGAGGTCGGCCTTGCCGAAACCGCCGTGTACCAACTCTGCCACGCATTCGTCGATCATGTCCGGATTGCCGCACAGCAGTACACGGTCGTGATCCGGCGACAGCTCGAGCTCCGATAGCCGCTCCTGCACATAACCGCGCGCTTGGAGTCGGCCTTCAACCACCGGAAGCTGCCGGCTGTAGCTCACCAGTAGACGTCGGCGCTCGGGATCACGCGCAACGAACGCCCGAAAGTCATCGGCGTAGAGCGCGTCCGCCGGCTCACGTACGCCCATCACGAGGGTCACGGAGAGCCCGGTCGCGGATGCGCGCCTTTCGAGCTCGGGCAGCATCGACCGGTACGGGGCCATGCCGGTGCCCGTCCCGATAAGCACGTACCGCGCCGGGTCGCTCGTAGGCAGGATCAGGCGGCCGAAGGGACCGCAGACCTGTATCCGGTCGCCTATCCGACGACTGAACAGATGGCTCGTGCCGATCCCAGCGGGGACCGCAGCCGCGGCAATCTCGCAGACGTCGCTGGTATCGTCCTCCGTCACCGGGGTCGCGATGCTGTAGCTGCGCCAGGCCATTTCGCCGGACGGCGTCGGGATCGCCACGCGGCAGAACTGCCCGGGCCGGAAGGCCAGCGTGCCCCCGTCTTCCCGCCGAAGCCCCAGATGCAGGATCCGATCGGAGGTCCGCCGTACCTCCACCACCCGCATCGTCGCCGGGTCCGAGCGGCTGCCCAGGCCGCCAGACGGGCGACGCGCTCCGGCTCTCTCGGCGCTGCCGGCGGCCATCTGCTCGCCGATGTCAGGCGACGGCCTGCGGGTCACGGCTCCTTCCCGAGTGCTGCTACGTCGATATGCGACCAGCGTCGCGTGCCGCGTTCGCGCGTGCCCGCGTTCGGCTGGCATGGCTGCCCGGCGGCCCGCGTACCGCATATGGACGGTGAGAGGTCCGAGCGCCGAGGGCATGATGCCACGCGGGCTTGCATAAAACAAGTCTCTTCGATACATTTTTTCTGCACTGTACCGCTCGCCGTCGGGCCCAAGGGCCGGGAGCTCACGATGACCTACGTGGTGACCGAGAACTGCATCAAGTGCAAGTACACCGACTGCGTCGAGGTGTGCCCGGTCGACTGCTTCCACGAGGGCCCCAATTTCCTGGCGATCGACCCGGAGGAATGTATCGACTGCACCCTGTGCGAGCCGGAGTGCCCGGTCGATGCGATCTTCGCCGAGGACGAGGTGCCGGCCGACCAGCAGCACTTCCTCGAGATCAACGAGCGCCTGTCGCAGCAGTGGCCGGTGATCACCGCGCAGAAGGAGGCGCCCGAGGACGCCAAGGAATGGGAGGACGTGCCCGGCAAGCTCCAGTATCTCGAGGAGTGAGCCGGCGAACGGCCCAAAGGGGGTACCGATGCGGAACCAGGAAGAAGACCCCACCGGAGATGGAAGTGAGTAGCGCCCGTGACAACGCGACTCCGCCCACCCGGACCCTCGACGATATCGTGGCTGCGTCGAGCCGCGCCATCGAGGTCTTCGACTGGTTCGGTCTGGACTACTGTTGCGGCGGGGACGAGTCGCTTGGCCTTGCGGCGACGCACGCGGGTCTCGACCCTGCCGCCGTCATCTACCACATGCACCTCGAGCACAATGTGCTGTTCCCGAGGCTCTCCGGGAATCGCGAGCTGGCAGACAACTCGTGAGCCAACCGCGGGCGCGCGCTGCTGCCGGCCGGGGCCATCGCTTCGCGATGGACCTGCGCCACTTCGAGCGGCCGGAGTGGGTGCCGCTCCTCGAGCTGACGCTATCCACCCTGGAACCCGGAGACACGCTGGAGGTCGTGTTTCCGAGCTGGCCCGAGGTGTTCGTCCGCCACCTCGAACATCACTACGCCGAACAGTTCGCGTGGTGGGCGGGCGGTGAGCACGACGAATGGCGGCGGGTCCGGCCATCCGGCGAGCGTCCGCGCCAAGCCCGGACACTCTCCCCTGACACGCGATGCAGGGGCCGGCGAGGCCCTACCTGCCGGACACCTGCAACGGCAGATGATCGAAACCGGCGGCGGGCCACTCGGCCCGAATCGCTCGTCCCGAGGACGCCGGCTCGATCGCCCGCGTCGCGTCCAGCAACTCCTCGAGCACCACGCGCAGCTCCAGCCGGGCGAGCGGCGCGCCGGGGCAGACGTGGATGCCGGCACCATAGAGCAGGTTGTCGGCCGGATCGCGATCCAGGCGAATCTCGTGCGGTTGCTCGAAGACCGCCGGGTCACGGTTGGCGGCGATCCACGACAGGGACAGGCGCTCGCCCTGGTCGAGCGAGCGGCCACCGATCTCCACCGGGCAGGTCGTGACGCGCCGGTTCGCCGGCAGCGGTCCATCGACGCGCAGGATCTCGTCGATCGCCGCGGGCAGCCGGCCGGGAGCGCTGCGAAGGTGCTGCTGCAAGCCGCAATCCGCTGCCAGGTGGTAGGCAAGGATCCCGACCGCTGCGGCGATCGTGCCGACCTCGCCCACGGTCCAGTTGCGCAGGATGCTGACGATCTCGTCGTCGCGCAGCGGCCGCCCATCGACGCTTTCGTGCATCAGGCTGGCGGTGAGATCCGCGTCCGGCGCGCAGCCGCGCCGGGCTTCGATCTGCGCCCGGACCTGCGTGTCGAACGCCTGCGCGAGCTCGCCGAGCCGTGCGCGGTCACCATCCCGGATCGCCTGCCGATTCTCGGCGGCCCAGTCGTCGAGCACCGGTGCGAGCGTGGCCGGCCAGCCCAGGAACGCGCACTGCACCTCGCCCGCGCGAACGGGCGCGCGCGAGGCGCTCACGAAGCTCCACCGGGGCGTCGCCGCGCAAGGCGCGGGCGAGCCGTGCGGCGAGCGTCCGGCACTGGGGCTCGAACGCCGCGATCCGCTCGCCCGAGAAGTATCGCTCCACCACGCGCCGGAAGCGCGTGTGCTCGGGTGGATCCATGCCGTTGGGCACGGACAGGTGGCGCGACACCTGGTTGCTGAACGTCTCGTGATCCGCGAGCACGCGGACGACGTCGGCGTGACGCGATACCAGCCAGCCCGGAGTCGGTCGTCCAGGTCACCGGGCACGGCTCGTCGGCGGCCCGGACGTACGGGCGCTGACTCCCTCGCACCGTTGCCGTCGAGGCATCCGTGTCGGACCCGGGGCGCGCGCCCGGTCCGGCCGGCTCTTGCGCACGACTCATGCCATCGTTACCCCGTTGCCTGCCTCTGGGGCGGTGACCGCGCAGCAAGCTGCTCGGCGTAGCGCCTGCGCAGCGCGAGGAAGTGATCCACGGGGAAACGGATCGGGACGCCCTCGAGCGCGGCCAGCAGCATCTCCAGGTGCGCGTCCCAGCCGGCCGCCGATTTCACCGCATCCTCGTCGGCCGGCAGCCGCAGCCCCAGCACGAGATGCGTGCCGGCCGCGATCGGCTCGAGCTCCCACCGCAGCGGCCGCTGCGGCTCGTCGCCGCTGCTCCAGGAATACTCCAGCAGCCGCGGCGGCTCGCACGCACGGACAGTGGCATCGATGCTCGCGCCGCTCTCCGGGAAATCGACCCGGATCGCCCCGCCCGTCTGCGCCTCGACACTGCCCGGGGCCAGCCACTGCGGCAGGGCGTCGGAAGCGGTCAGCATGCGCCAGACGGCGCCCGGCTCGTGCTCGATGATGCGCTCGAGCCGAATCGCGAACGCATCGCCGGTGCGCTCGATCGATCCGGCGCTGGTGATCTCGTCGTTCATGGTTGCTCCGGCAGCCAGGTTCATCGGCAAGGCAGATCCCGGAACGGGACCGACCGAACTGCGGCGCGCACCCGTCCCGGCCGGGCGGTCCAGCCCGCTATCCCGTGGCGATTGCCAGCGACGCCGAGGATGCCGCTGCCGGGGCGGCCGCGCATTGACCGGCATCAAGCGCGTACGACCCTGCGTCCCACGCCCGGTGCGGGCCGCCTTCGGCCGCCTCACTCGTGCTCGAGGCGCTGGCAGTCCGAGGCGCAGTCGGATGCGGGCGGGGGCGTGTCGGCGCGCGGCGGCCGGTGCAGCACCGCCACCGTCGGCGCGATGGACCAGGTCGCCATCGCCGACCACGGCCTCGCCATCGACGATCAGCGAATAGCCGTCCGCGACGGGTCGCGCGGATACACGAGGGCCACGAGGCGCTGCGCCTGCGCATTGGCGCGACTGCGCCAGCCACAGCCATCGACGTGCAGGCGCCCGTCGACAAGCTCGGTGCGCACCGCCACGGCGTGCGGCCGTCCACTGTCGCCGGTGGTCATCAGGTAGGCGTACGTGTACTCGTCCAGCGTGGCCGCGAGACGCTCGAGATCGACCTTCGTACCCATGATGCAGTTCACCTCCCGATCGCCGGGCCCTCATCGGAGCTCGCCGGCGCCCGGGCCACGGGCCCGGTCCACCGCGAGTCCGGGGCTCGCATTGCGGGCACCCCACGCGCCCGCCCGTCGCGCACGCGAACAGCGCTGCGCGCGCCCGCGATATCGTGCAGCGCACGACAGCCGGATCCGGGGCCGGCCTTATTGATATATTTACCATACATTGTTTTAACAGCGGCCAACAGGGGAAGCACCGTTGTCCCATGCCGACAGGTCGGGCAGCCGGCCCCCGCGCCGTCACCCCGCGCAGATCGTGTTCTTTCCAGCCGCCGCGCTGCACGCCGCCCTGGTCGGGCCGCTGTCGGTCCACGGCATGACGATCGGTCCGCCACTCCTGCCCGGTCTCGCGGCAGCGACCCACCACGCCCACGAGCTCCTGTTCGGTTTCGCGCTCGCGGTCGTCACGGGATTCCTGGCCAACCGGGCGCGGCCAACGACCATCGGGCTGCTGTTCGGCCTATGGCTGGCAGGGCGTGTCGCCTTCCTGCTGGCGCCGATGACGTTCATCAGCGCGCTTGCCAACGCCGGTTTCGCCGTCGCGCTGGCAGGCGTCGCCGTCCCCCCGTTCATGAAGGCGGCCAAGCAACGGGGCGCAACGAGGCGCATCGGGGCTGATCCTGCTCGTCATCGGCGGCTCAGTGCTCGCCTACCACCTCGCCGCTGGCCTCGAGCTCGGACGCCACCTGCCCACGGTGCTGCGCCTGGCGGTGCTCGCGGTGCTCGCCCTGCTGATGCTGTTCATGGGCGGGTCGTATCGTCGCCCCGGCGGCCGCGGGCCACATCCGGCACCAGGGCGATCACCCCGAGCCTCGCGTCGAGCCGCGCCTCGAGGGGCGCAGCTCCTGCTGGTCGGCGCCAGCGCCGTCGCGCTCGCGTGGACAGCGGCGGCGGCCCGTTGGCCGGGCTGCTGCTGATCGCCGCGTCTGGGCGTCACGCTCGTACGCCTGGCCCGGTGGCGCCTGCGGCGCTGCCGCACACGCGACGATCGCGCGCGGATCGGCGCCGGCCAGGCGTGGCTGGTCGCAGGCCTGGCGCTGCTGCTCGGGGCCGGCCTGCCCACGGTGCCGGCCAACTGGCCACCCACGGCCGTCCACGCCGTGACCGTCGGTGCCCTGGGCACGCCTCACCATCACGGTGATGGCGCGCACCTGCGGCCGCGCCTCGGGCACGAGCCCGGCGACCTGCCCGCAGTGCGCCCGGCCGCCGCGGCCGTCGCGCTTGCCGCCCTGCCGGCGCATCCTGTGGCGGGCCACCGACGCCGGCGGCCTCCTCCTCGCCGCCTGCCTGTGGAGCGTGGCCTTCGCGCCGCCGTTGCTCGACGCTGTACCGTGCGCAGCCGCGCGACGCCCACCAGAGGCAGCCGCCATGGCAGTTGACGGCGGGCCCGCCCGAGCACATCGCTGGCCCGGAGCGCGCGACCGCGCGACAGCGACTACCGCTCGCCACCGCCGCGGCCCGCAGGCGACACCTCCGCACCCGGCGCATCGCGACTGGCATAGGTCGGCGTATCGGCCAGCTCCGGCGGCGGGCTCCATCGACGCACACCGTAGAACGCGGCGAGGGCCACGATCACCAGGAACAGCACCCAGATCCAGGTGGGCGCCGGCGCGGGCGTCTCCACCCGCTGCGGGTTCCCAGTGACGCTTCCTGTGTGCCCCCGTAGGAGTTAACCAGGATGGGCAGTTTGCCCTCCAGTACATCGTCGTCGTCGAGGCCGTTCACCGCAATACTCGGCCCGTTGCGCACGGTGAAGGGGACACTGCGTACCCCTTGATACCCGCCCGAATCGTAGGCGCGGATGTGCAGCGTGTGGGCGCCATCCGCAAGCTCGGTCGTGTCCAGCTGGAACCGCGCAGGGGGTCGATGGGTCACGATCGGCTCCGGATCGTCATCGAGGAAGACCTCGATCCGGGTCTTGTCCTCGTCTCCAGTGCATCGCTCATGCCACCTCTCCTACCAGTCGTCATGCAGGATCGCGATGCTTGATGTGCCTGCGTGTCACGCTCGCCCGGGTGGCATAAAGCATCATAACGTGTAGCACAGAACACAGCCGCGACCACCGACCACCGCCAAACCCCTTGACGATCACCACGAGCAACGCGGATCGGGCGCCTCGCTGCGCCACGAGGCAGCGAGCGGCCGGCCTGCGGGGATCAGCGGCGCCAGCATCAGTGACGGCGAATCAGCCGTGACAGCATCACTCACTCCTCCATTCCGCGATCGCGGGCCACATCCTCGGCCGGTTACCGTCGGCGCGTCGTTGCCCCAGCTCGTGCGTTCGTGATTGACGATGGCGGCGATCTCGGCATCGCTCCAGCTGATCCGCAAAGGCAGGCATGGGTGACGGATAGGTCTGGCCATCAATCGTCCGGCCCTGGGCACCCTCGAGAACCGTCTCGATGTGCTGTTCTGGGATCCTGCGCGGTCACGACCGCGATTATCCGCCAGACTCCGGGAAACGTTCCCGGCACGCCCTGGCCGCTGTCCTGGTGGCAGCTGGCGCAGTGCTGGCTGTACAGGGGTTCCCCATCGGCGAACCATTCGCTGCACTATCCGTCTGCTGTTCCTGCCTGTCTTGCTCGCCACGCTATCACCGCCCGGTTCTTGCCGCCTGCGTCTCCGGCCGCTCGACCCTTGCACGTGCGGCTGTTGGAGCGACAACAGATAACTCACCAGCGCCTCGCCCCGGGGCGACGGCACCACCTTGCCCTCGTCTGGGCCATAGGGTTCCGGCACAGAAACGACCGTGGCGTCCTCATCGGGGTTCTCCGTCACGTCGAACAGCCACGGATAGGCCGGCATGATGGAATCCTCCACCACCGCGCGCGGGTTGTACAGATGCAGATAATGCCAGACCTCACTCGGCTGGCGGTTGCCGATATTGGAAAGGTCCGGGCCGATCCGGGAGCTGCCGAGCACAGCCGGGGCATAGGGTCGCCACCATTCCATAGCGCCGCCGAGGTTGGCGTAGTCACGCCGCGCCGATGGCCGCCCCCAAGTGCTGTCCATCTCAAGCGGGCGTACCTGCTGGGTATGACAGGCGACACACCCTTCGCTGACATAGACGCCCAGGCCTCGTTGCTCCTGCTTACTCAAAGGCTCCACGTCCTGATTCGCCCGTGTCTGTACCTGGACCCAGTAGGCCGGTGCGATGGCAATCACGATGGCAAGCGCGATGAAACCGAAAAAGATCGTACCGAAGAGAAGCCAATGGTTGCGATGGAAGCTCATGATGCGGTCCCCTTTGCAGTCTCGCTCGCCTGTGACCGCTGCCCAGCGGGGCTGGGCGCATGCGCCAGACGTTGTAGGCGAAGAACAGGTGCGACAGGAACATCAGGGTGCCGCCGACTGCCCGCCACAGGTAGAAGGGCTCCAGCAGCCTGACGGATTCCATGAACGGAGCGCCGGAAATCCAGCTCAGCCCCTGCAGGGTGCCGCCAATCATCAGCGCAATGCCGTAAAGCGCAAGCCCTACCAGGGCGAACCAGAAATGAAGTCCCGTCAGCAGGTTCGATGGCTCACGCCCCGTCAGCCTGGGCAGCAGCGCATAAATGCCGCCCCAGATCAGGAAGCTTACGAAGGTATACATCGTGAGGTGGGAGTGGGCGATCGTGAAATTGGTGAAATGCCAGACCTTGCTCAGTGAACGAAACGCCTCAAAAGTACCCTGCAACGAGAACAGGAAGTACGAGACGACACCAACCAGAATGAATGGCAAGCTGTAACTACGCCCAACGGTGCGGAAGCTGCCCTTCATTGTCATAAGAAAGTTGCCGGTGCCCGCCGCCAGCGTGACCACCATGCCCACGCTGAAGATGATCGCGATGGTCTGGAGTGCCCAGGGAATCGGGGCATACACGAAGTGATGCGCCCCGATCATGCTGTAGAACACCATCTGCGTCCAGAAGGCGAGCACCCCCAGTGAATAGGAATAAATGGGCTTGTTCAGCAGCTTGGGCAGAAAGTAGTAAGTAAAGCCCAGCACCATGGGCGTGAACCACATGCCAACGCCCATGTGCATGTGAAAGCCCTGGATAACCGTTTCGCTGACGCCCGTGCTCTGGTAGGTCGGGATATAGGAGATGACCACCAGAGCGATCGTCCACAGGAAGGCGGCCATGATGTACCAGTTGGAAATGTAGATCTCCTCAATGGCACGGTCGACGATCGTGCGCAGCAGGTTATAGGTGACGAGCACGACGCCGGCGGCGAATACCCCCATGACCGGCCAGATGTACTCGCGGTACTCCTGGCCGGCATTGTTCACGCCGGCCATCAGCAGCAGGTCCCCCACGAGCACAGCGGCATTCATCAGCACCAGGGCGACCCAGGCAAGCGGCAGGCTGTACAGGCGGCGCCGGCTCGTCTTGGGCACCACGTAGAGCGCCAGTCCGATCATCGCCAGCGACCCCCAGCCCCAGAACACCGTATTCGTGTGCACGGGCCGCAGGCGCCCGTAGGACAGTTCACGAGACGTGATCGATGTCGGGCGCCGCGAACTTGATGCCGAGGTATTCGCCCACGAGCGTGCCCATGAGCAACCAGAACGTCGCGCAGCCGATGTAGGCGAAGATCAGCCGGGTCATCGCCGCGTCCGAGTCGGCGACGGGCTCCACCTCGAGGACTTGCTCACGACGAACGGGCGTCCGGAGGGCAGCACTGGACGAACAGTCCGGGTCATTGAGCTCTCCCAGCGGACCGGCAGCGGCGAACGGGTGCTCCACGCATGGCGCTACCGCGGGCGCCGACGTCGCAGCGAGCCTCGACGCGGCCTTCGGCGGCTGCGATGTTGCTGTCAGACCGCAATGGAACATGTGGCGGATAAAACATTTTCCAGGACGCACCGCCTGCGCGCTGAGCCGGCAGCATGCGCACGGGCCCCTGCCGGCCGGATCAGCCGCGGTTGCCTGCCACGGCGCCGACCACGACCACCCCGGCGTAAGCGTGAGCAACAGCAAATGCAGGCGGTACATGCGGGCCAGCCGATCGGACACGTCATCCTCCGGCGCACCTGGCTGATGAAACGGCCCAGGATGCCCAGCGGGCCAAGCACGAACAGCATCAGCGCGAACACGAGCCACAGGACGATCATGGCACCCAGCCACCAGAACGCGGGCTCGGCCAACGTGTCGGCGCGCCGAAATGAGACGGCTTCGCCTGCGGCTCCGGCCACACCCCGGGCGACAACGGCGCGGCGACCCGGCTGGTTAGAGCTCCTACGTAACGGCGCTCGCGAGCATCCACGCCGGCCGATCGACGCTACCGGCGCAACTCATCGAACGCCTCGGGACCGGCCCCGCATTCCGGGCACACGATGAAATCGGCCGGGAAGTCCTCCCAGCGCGTGCCCGGGCTCGATGCCGTCGTCCGGCAGTCCGCGGTCCTCTTCGTATACCCAACCGCAGACCGTGCAGAGAAACATGCGCTCCGGAAGACCATCTTCAGCCGCGGCGTTCCGCATTACCTCCCTCCTCCGCGTCGGGCCTGTAGGTATGGCCTGCCTGGAACCACTCGGCCTCGCGTACCGCGAGCCTGCTTGGAGATGTGTACAAAATACATCTTTTATGGCGAGAGCACAAGAGCCACGATCGACTCGCGCGAATCAGGACGCCGCCGGCTTCAGCCGGTCCCGCAGCAGGGCGGCGGCCTCGTCCGGGGCCACCTGTCGCAGGCCGCCGGCAGCGCGCGCGAGGATGCCCGTCTCGGTGACGATGAAGTCGAGCGGAATGTCGTGCCACCGGGGGTGGATCGTCGGCATGCGGGCGGTCTCGTAGCCGAGGCCTACGGTCAACGGGCGGGGGTCCAGTGCCGCCCGGGTGCGATCGAAGGAGCCCCCTGCCGTAGCCAAGGCGAAAGCCCTCCGCGTCGAAGCCGTTGACCGGCACGAGCGCGGCTGCCGGGTGGAGCACGGGCGTGTCCACCGGATACGGGATGCCGTAGACGCCCTCGCCCATGGGCGCGCCGGGCCACCACTGCCGGAACTCGAGCGGCCTGCGCGGTGCGACGACCACCGGCAAGGCGACGCGGCTGCCCGCCTCGCGCCAGCGCCGAACGGCGAAGCGCGGCTCCGGCTCCGCCGCAAACGGCCAGCAGAACGCGACGTCATGACCGGCCAGTGGGCCGAATCCCTGCCGCAGCGCGGCGTCGATGGCCTCGTTGCGCTCGCGACGGTCCGTTTCATCCAATGACCGGCGCGCCTCGATCAGGGCGCTGCGCCGTGCCCGTCGCCAGGCCTTCCAGTCACTCGGAGCTGCGTCGTCCATCATTGCTCCGCGCGGCGCCGGAGGGCGCCGGGGCGCGGAACCAGCCGCACCACCCGCGCGCTGGTGCGCCGGTCGGCGAGCAGGTCGGCCAGGGTGTACTCGTCTTGAGATCGCTCCACCGAAGGCGTCGCGGGCATCATTCCAGGGCATCCTCGAGCGCAGCAGGATGCGCCGCGCGGTGGGCACGGCTCGCGCTCGCAGGGTGCCGACGAGCTCCATCGAGGGCTCGAGGGCGGCGACGATCTCCCCCAGCGGGATGTCCTCGGGCGCGCAGCCGAGCCGCATACCGCCGCGCCCGCGCACCGTGTGCAGGTAGCCCAGTCCGGCCAGCTGGTAGACGACCTTGCGCAGGTGATTGAGCGCAGATGTCGTAGGCGCCGGCGATCTCGCGCAGAGTCACGAGCCGGTCATCATGCGTACCGGCATACATGAGCACCCGGAGGCTGTAGTCGGTCAGGTAGGTCAGTTCCACGAGTCGCTTCGTCCCATTTGCCGCTCGCCGTGCAGGCGGGGTGGATTTTTTCAGAATACCGCATGTTAGTGGTACGCGATCCCAACGCGGTCGGCTCCCGAGCAGGCGGCGCGCGGCGGCGAACGGCGGGACCAGTCGCCGCTCCGCCTGCCCCCGCGACCCGCCTCCAGGGAACGGCGCCCGACGCCGCCAGGAGGAGGCCGAGCAGCGCGCTGATCGCCGACGACCGCGATCGGTGCCCGATGCGCGCGCACGCCCGGGCCCGTGGGGGCGTATCGAACCGCGAGCAGGAAGGTCGCCAGCGCGGCCAGGAACACCCCGGTGCCGAGCGCGACGAGCACGAAGCTGCCCGCCAGTGTGCCGGCGATCACGCCGGCGCCGCCGAGGTTGTAGAGGGCCAGCTCGCACCGGGCGGTTCCGCGGCCCGCCCCTGGCCCGGCGAGCAGGACCTGGCCCGCCGCGAGCGCGACCTGGACGACGCCGACGACGAGCACCAGGAACGCCGAAAGCCACACCGCCGTGCGCCCGGGCGCATGCGCGACGGCGGCCGCGAGCAGCCCGCCGGCGACGATGGCGATTGCCCCGGCCGCCAACAGCGGGGCAACACGGGCCACCACGCGGCCGCGGACGGCGGGTAGCGGTTCGGCCTCGCCGGGTGAGCACGCCGGCCGGGATTTCCGCCTTCATCCATTTCGCCGGCCATGGTCCGTACCTCCGGCATCTGTCCAGCCTGCGGCTTGGCTGCACACTAAAGATGTATTATTCTTACATCTTACAGGGCGCGCCCGCCACAACCGCGGGCGAGGCGGTGTAACTGCGGCGGCCAACGCCCGGCTCGCCGTGGACACCGAAGGCCCGGGCGAGGTCGCGGACACGGCAACCCGGCGATGACCCGCCGGTCACGCCGGATCGGCAATGAGACCCATCGGAGGCAACATGAAGCGCCAAGCAGAAGCAGTCTGGCAGGGTGGCCTGAAGGACGGCCACGGCACGGTATCGACCGAAAGCGGTGCGCTCTCGGAGGCCGCGTATTCCTTCGGCGCGCGGTTCGAGGACGGCGCCGGCACCAACCCCGAGGAGCTACTGGGTGCGGCCCATTCGGGCTGTTTCTCGATGGCACTGGCGCTCGTGCTCGGCGAGTCCGACGTCACGGCGGACCGCATCGTCGACACATCCGCGACAGCCGAGCATCGAGCCCACCGACGACGGCTTCACCATCACGTCGGTTCACTTGTCCGTGACCGCGGCCGTCCCCGGCCTCGACCGCGAGACCTTCGAATCGGCGATCGAGACCACGAAGGTAGCCTGCCCGGTCTCCAAGCTGTTCAATGCGAGCGTGACCGTCGATGCCAAGCTCGACTCCTGAAGCGGCGGGTCGCGCTCGCACGGGCGCCGGGACCGGCCATGCACGGCGCCGCGCCCGGACCAGCCCCGCGGGCCGGTGCTTTCGATGAGACCCCGACCACCAGGCCTCGACAGCGCCGCAGCTGGTGCTGACCCCTGCGGCGGTCGAGTGCCTGCGCGAGCTCGTCGAGCAGAGCGACGACGCCGGTTCGCGGGTCCGGGTCGACGCCGAGGACGGGGACACCGGGATCGCCTTCTCGATGTGCATCGACTCGCAATCCGGACCGCAGGACGTCGAGCTCGACTTCCTGGATGTCACGGTCGTGCTCAACCCGTACGCGGATCAGCAGCTTCGTGGCTGCGAGATGGATTTTCGCTCAGACGAGGAAGGTGCATATTCGTGGTGCGGGCAAGCACTTGACGAAGGTCAGTGCATCGTCGTTGCCCCTCTCCAGACTGGACACGATGACGGTATGCTACTGGCCCGAAGGCACGAGCGATTTCGCCCTCCCGGACCTCCCGGCGATGAGAAGCATGAGGTGACCCGCAAGCGCTCGACACCCCTGGACGACGCCCCCGTCGAGCCGGCGCACTGCTCACCCGAGCTGCGCGGCCGTATCCTGCGCAACGTGCCGTACTTCCGCGGCTTGCCGGCCGAGGCCATCGACGCAGTCAACCGCCGATTTCGCGCACTGGGCTACCCGGCCGGCGCCACCATCTACTCACGAGGGCGAGCCGTCGGAAGGACTCTCGTCGTCGCCCACGGCAAGGTCAAGCTGCTGCGCCACGGTCATTCCGGGACGCGATCATCCTCGACATCCGGGCCCAGGGCGACCTGTTCGGCGGGCTGGCCGTGCTCGGCCAACCCCGGTATCCCGAATCCGCCGCGGCGCAGACCGCCTGCTGCGTGCTGGTCATCGCGCGGGACGACTTTCGCAACCTGCTGCAGTCGTATCCCGACGTGGCGCTCAACGTCGTCGACGGGCTCGCCCGCGAGCTGGCGGCCGCCCACGACAGCATCGAGGCGATCAGCACCATGTCGGTCGACGCCCGCGTCACCCTGGTACTGCTGCGGCTGGCGGACCGGCTGGGCCAGCCCGACGACAGCGGCATCCTGATCCAGTCCGCCCTGTCGCAGCAGGACCTGGCCGCGATGGTCAGCACCACCCCCGAGACCGTGAGCCGGGTGATCTCCGGCCTCCGGCGCAGCGGCCACGTCGAGACCGGGCGCAGATGGATACGCATACGCGACCGCGCAACCCTGGCGCGGCTGGCCGAGGGGGACGGCCACCCCCACTGAGCGACCGGCATCGGCGCCGCGCGCTCACCTTCGCCACCCCCCGATCCCCGGCTTCGATCGACCTCCCCGCTTGACCAGACTCCCCCCGCCCCACCCTGCGGTTCAGCGCGTCGAAATCCTGTGGAGCAACTTGTTCCGGCTCATGTAACGGATCGCCGTCGTCGCCCACTCTGGCCCTGCTCCATTCGCAAAACCGGGAAATGAGCCATGAAGACCGTACTCCGCAGTGACGAGCTGAACTGCCCATCCTGCGTCCCGAAGATCGAGAAGGCGCTCGACCGACTCGAGGGCGTGAACACCGCCACCGTGCATTTCAACACAGGGCGCATCGAGGTCGAGCACGACGACGCGCTCGCCGTCGAGCGACTGCGCACCGCGATCCACGACGTCGGCTACGAGGCATACGTCAGCGCGTTCTGAGAACCCGCGCCCGGATGGGCTTCGCGTCCACCCGGCCGCCTGCAACACAGGAGGAGACCACCATGAAATTCCTCGACGCATTGCGGAAGCGCGGCGGACAGTGGATCGCGCCCGTGCACCGGCGCGCCGCGATCACGCTGGTCGCCGGCGTGGCGAGTCTCGGCGGCATCGCCAGCCACTTCCTCGGCGGTCCGGTCATCGTCACCGACGGGCTGTGGCTGAGCGCCGCGGCCGTGGCCGGCACCGCGATCGCCCTGCGCGCCCTGTCGGCGCTACGCGCCGGCTCAATCAGCATCGAGCTACTGGTCACGATCGCCGCCGTCGGCGCCGTGTTCATCGGTGAGTACTGGGAGTCGGCCGCGGTGACGTTCCTGTTCGTGCTGGGCGGCTATCTCGAGGCGCGCACGCTTGCGCGGACCCGGTCCGCGCTCAAGGACCTGCTGGCACTGGCCCCCACCGAGATCGTCGTGCGCCGCGCCGACGGCGACGTCACCGTCGCGCCGCACGAAGTGGCCGCCGGGGAAACGGTAATCGTTCGCCGGGCGGGCGGATCGGCGTCGACGGCACGATCCTCGGTGGCCGGGCCGCGATCGACGAGAGCGCGATCACGGGCGAGCCCGTACCAGCGAGAGCAGGCCGGCGATACGGTGTTCGCCGGCACGGTCAGCCAGGACGGCTACCTCGAGCTCCGCGCCGACAGCGTCGGGACCGACACGACGCTGGCGCGCATCATCCAGCGGGTGGAGGCAGCCCAGGAGTCGCGGGCACCGACCCAGCGACTGATCGAGCGCTTCGCGCGCTGGTACACCCCGGCGATCATCGCCCTGGCGCTGGCCGCCTACGGCCATCACCGCAGACATCGCCCTGGCGCTGACGCTGCTCGTGATCGCGTGCCCGGGCGCGCTCGTCATCTCGACGCCGATCTCGGTGATCGCCGGCATCGGCCGGGCCGGCGCGCGGCGGGATTCTGATCAAGGGCGGCGAGTACCTGGAGACGGCGGGCCGCATCCGCGCCGTCGCCTTCGACAAGACGGGTACGCTCACCGAGGGCCGCCCCGAGGTCATGACCGTCACGTCCCTGCCCGGCATCCCGGCGGTTCCCGGCGTGGCCGAGGACGCGACGGCGCGCACGCGCCTGCTGCAGTGGGCGGCGCTGGCCGAGAGCGGCTCGGAGCACCCCCTCGGCCGCGCGATCGAGCGCGCCCTGCCGGGGACCACGTCGGCCCGCGCGCCGAGGGCTTCGAGACGGCCGCCGGCGGCGGCATCGTCGCCCGCTGGCGCGGGCGGCAGATCGAGATCGGCCGCGCCGACTGCGCTCCACGACCGGGTTACGGCGTGGCCGAAGGCCGCGGCCTCGGCCCTGGACGATCTGCGCGAGCGCGGCGAGACCGCGGCCGCGGTCGCCGTCGATGGCGCCGTGATCGGCCTGCTCGGGTTCGCCGACCGCATCCGCCCCGAGGCCGTCGCCGCGATCCAGGCTCTGCGCGCGGCGGGCGTGAAGCGCCTGGTGATGCTGACCGGCGACCACGCTGCCAGCGCCCGGCGCATCGCGCGCGAGCTGGGCATCGACGAGGTCCACGCCGGCCTGCTGCCCGAGCAGAAGCTCGAGGCCATCGAGGACATCAGTCGGCGCCACGGCCCGACGGCCATGGTGGGCGACGGCATCAACGACGCGCCGGCGCTGGCCGCGGCCGACATCGGCATCGCCATGGGCGCCGTCGGCACCGACGTCGCGATCGAGAGCGCCGACATCGCGCTGATGGCCGACGACCTCGGCAAGATCGCGGAGGCCATCGGCCTGGCGCGCGCAACGGTGGGCAACATCCGCCAGAACGTGGTGATCGCGCTGCTGACCGTCGCGGCGCTGCTCGCCGGCGTGTTCGCCGACGCGGTCCACATGGCCGGCGGCATGTTCGTGCACCAGGTCTCCGTGCTGGTGGTCGTGGTCAACGGCATGCGGCTCCTGCCGGTGCGCGTGCGCCGCGGCCGAGGCCAGCGGGCGCCGCCATGCAGGCACGGCGCACGCTGCATAGTCCAGTGACCGGAGGGGCAAGGCCCTCTCCGGCCTATAAGCGCGTGTGCGCGTGCCCTGTACGCGTCGGGATCGCCTCGTCACCGCCGAGGAATGCGTGGCGTGACATGTCCGGCGAATAACGGCTGGCCGCCGGCGTGCGCCCGAGGGCCTCGGCCATGGCCCGGATCATGTCGGGCGCACCGCAGCACAGGCCGACGTCGTTGACGCCGAGTCCGACGCAGTCCTGCGCGAATGACGCACACTCGTAGCGGTTGCCAGGTAAAGGGGTCGAGCGCCGTCGGGAACGGGCGATCGCCGGGAATGCAGGCACACTCATGATCCGTGAGCGACTGGAACGTCGGTTCCGCCTCGCTCGTGCGATACGGAACCGGCAAAGCCGCGAGGTGGGTCGAGACCGCCTCCCGCACGGCCCGGATCAGCGGCATCAGCGTCACGGGTCCACGATGACAGTTCAGCCCGACGACGTCGGCGCCGCGCGCTTCGAGGCGCCGACACGCATCAACCACATGCACGCCATCGAACGTCTCCGGGTTACGATGGGCCGATAGCGTGACCACGCTGGGAAGCCCGGTCGCCTTCATCGCCTCGAGTGCGGTCTCGGCCTCGCCGGCCCAGTCCAGGGTCTCCGCGATCAGGTCGTCGGCCTCTTCGACCGCCCACCTCACCTGCTCATCGAACATCGCCCGCACGCTTCTGTGCGTCTCGGCGTCGTTCGCCTCGTAGACGTTGGTGTTGCAGATGTTGCCCGCCATCAGGACGCCGTGGCGATCGGCCACCTCGCGGGCCAGGCGCAGCGCCTGGCGGTTGAGCTCCTCGAGGATCCCTCGCGTCCGACCACGCGGAGCTTCTCGCGGTGGGCGTAGTAGGTGAACGCCTCGACGACGTCGCTGCCCGCGTGCACGAAGTCCCGGTGCAGCCGGCTGACGACCTCGGGATGCTCGAGGACGACCTCCGGCACGAAGGGCCCGGCCTGCAGGTAGCCGCGTCGCTCCAGCTCGAACAGGTAGCCCTCGGCGACGAGCACGGGGCCCAAAGCAAGTCGCTCGTTCAGTGCGTTCTGCGCCATGTCCTATTCTCCGTGAGGCCTGGACTTCCGCCGACACGCCCGGCGCGGCCACGCAGGCGGCGAGTCAGCGCGTTCCCCGCCAACCGCCCCGGCTTCGATCCACTACGCCTGCCGCCGAGGCGCATGCCCGGCCTGGGATCCGGGCCTGGAATCGCGCTCCCGGCTGCCGGGCAGCACAGCTACGACCCAGGAAATCGACCCGCGGCGCGAAGGCCGGAGATGCTTCAGTGGGTCCCGCCCGCAGGCCCGGCATTTCATTGGAAGCGCGGGAACAGGACGTTGTTCTCCAGGTGCACGTGCTCCATCACGTCGTCCACGAACTGCGCCGCCCCCGTGTACAGGGCCTGCCACGTACGACACGCGCCCTGCGGCGGGGAGAAATTGTCCGTGATCGCCTCGATCCGATACAGCAGTCGTCCGTGCTCGTCGTGCTCATGCACGAGATCCGCCAGCAGGCGTTGCGCTGATTGGCCGACTGCACCGCGCATCGCGGGAAACAGCTCCTCCTCTTCCTTGCGCATGTGCTCATCCAGATGTCGATTGATGGCCTCCAGCGCCTCGGCGAGCCCACGCGGTACGGCCGGATGCTCGGAATGAACCGCCTCGACCTTCAGCGCCGGGCCGGCGATGGATGGCGTCGGGCAGGTCGCGTCGGGGGCGTCTTCGTGGAAATGGCCGAGGATGTGATCGATCAAGGCATCTGTCTCGCGTGGGTATTCTGGCTTGTCTGTCGCGTGTAGGCGCGCGAGCTCGTCGGCGACCGTCTCGACGTCTATGCCGCGGCCCCGTGCCGCCTCGGCCAGCGGCACGTCGCCGCCACAACAGAAGTCGAGGCGATGGCGGCGAAATACGGTAGTCGCGCCCGGTACCGTGGCCGCGATTTCACCCACGGTACGCTCCTTCAAGGGCGTGGCGGAAATCATTATGCTCATGGTCGTCTCCTGCTCCGTTGGCAACGAATTCAATGTTTCCGGGGTCGAAGTTGCTGCGGCCGCCGCTGGGCGCACCCTGGCGGTGCGGGCGGATGTAGGGCAAATGCGCGTCGGGCGCGCCCAATCGACGTGGTCCCCTCTGGCCGCCATGAACTGACGGCGCTACCGCGCTGATGACTTGCCTTTCCTCTCGTCCCGACCCGTCAGCGCTTTCAGCGATCACTTCCCGCTCACCCGGTGGGGCATCCCCTCCGATTCCGAGGCCGCGCAATGGCCAGGGAAACTGCCGATGCAGGGTTGTCCCCGGATTCGGTCGGTGCCGTGAAGCTGACCTCCGCGGGCTGGCCCGCCGCCACCAGCTCCGTGTGCGCGAAGGCTGGGGGCTTTTTGATGTGTTCCGGTGCGTCTTATCGCGCCGATGAGACCCCGTCGACGGCGTCGCGCGCATGCCCACGCGCGCCGACCCGGCCGCCGCGGCCCCGGAGTTGCGGCATCCCGCACCGGGCGACAGCGGCCGTGGGTGCGCGCCCTTGCTCTGAGCTTGTCGCCCGCAACCGCCGTGCACGCGGCAGGGCATCCGCGGGCGCGGTCGTCGAAGCTGCCTCTCGTGCGGTCTGCCGATCCGCCGGCGCACGAGCGCGTGCGCGACCCCCACGAACGCCGGGGGAGTATCCTTGCGCCACCGGCTCGGAAGCCGCCAGGGCGACCTCGACAGACCCCACATTGGCGCCGGCCCGGATCCCGGCTTGCGCCTGCATCTGGCCGCGCACTGGGGCGCGTCGGTGCGTACCGACCGCGCAGCGCGCACGTGGAGCGCAGCGGGAATGCGGGGTCCGGCGAGGTCGAGGCCCAGTGCCCCGCCCTGCGAGCCGGTCG
>JAXHMQ010000010.1:0-130278 GCA_034521365.1 Halofilum sp. (in: g-proteobacteria)
ACGATCCGCTCGACCCGGTCCAGGCGCACCACCGACAGCCCGATGCCGTTGGGCCGGCGCGGCGAGCGCGTGGCGAACACGCCGTGCGCCCGGCTCTCGCCCGGCGGCACGACCTCCAGCTCGCAGCCCTCGCTGCGGTGGAAGTGGAACAGCAGGATCACGTGGGAGAAGCCCTCGAGATCCCGCAGGCCGGCGGCACAGGCCGGATCGACCTCGATGGTGCCGCGCGTGTCGGCGGCCTGGGCCGTGTTGCGCGGCATGCCCGAGGGTTCGCCAAACGGCGTCCGGACCACCCCGATGGGCTCGAGCTCGATCGTCAAGGCCACACTGCCTCCGGGCGGCGGATGTGCCTCCCCGTTGCGCGCCGGCCATTGTACCCTTGCCGCGCCGGGCAGGCGCGGCACGCCATCGACCACTGAAACAGGAAGCAGGCTTGGCGAGCACTCACCGTACGAGCTTCCGCATCATCCCGATGCCCGTGATCGTCGCGCTGCTCGGCGTGGGCCTCGCGTCCAGCCTGGCCTTCCGCGCGATCATCGTCGCCGAGCACATTGCACCCGACTGGGTGCGGCCACTGTGGTACGCCGCCGTGCTGCTCAACGCGGCGTTCTTCTCGTACCGCTACTGGGTGTCGCGCCGGCGCGTGCGCGCCGTGCTCGCGGGCGACCTCGACGGGAAGCTGTATCGCGGGGAACCGCTGGCAGGAGACGAGCGCGCGCAGGCCGCCGCGATCCTGCACTCGATCCGCATCTCGCCCGAACGCTGGAACTACCTGGTGATCTTCTTCCTTTCGGCGGCGGCGATCGCCGCCGATCTGTGGCTCGGCGCCTGACACAACCGAGAGCGGGTGCCGGACCGCTGGCCCGGCACCCGCGGACACCGCCTCGCTACGTGATCAGTTCGGCAGCAGCACGCCGTCGATGACGTGGATCACGCCGTTGGACTGCTCCAGATCGACCGCCGCGATGCGCGCGACGCCCCCCTTGGCATCCTCGACCACCACATCGTCACCCATCATGCGAAACGTCAGGGGCTGCTTCTGCACCGTGCGGTACTGCACCGTGCCGCCGTTGCCCTTGATGCCGTTGAGGATGTCCCGGGCCTCGATGCTGCCGGCGAGCACGTGGTAGGTGAGCACCGCGGTGAGCTGGTCCTTGTTCTTCGGCTGCAGCAGCGTATCGACGGTGCCTGCGGGCAGCTTGCCGAAGGCCGCGTCGGTCGGGGCGAAGACCGTGAACGGTCCCTCGCTCTTCAGCGTCTCGACGAGACCCGCGGCCTTCACGGCCGCTACCAGGGTCTCGTGGTGGTCGGGCGACGCGGCAGCCGTATCGACGACGCCCTCTTTCATTTCCGACATCGAGTTGCTGCCGGCTCGCATCTGCCCGCGAACGCGGGTACCGTAACCAGGGCGGCCGCGAGCAGCGCGGCCAGCATGTAACGAGCTTTCACGTTTGTCTCCATTGGCGGTAAGGCGCTGAACCCGTCAGCGACAGATTGTAATTCGCCGCTTGGCCCGACCGGGATGCACGCGCACGCGAAGAGCCGGGAATGAGGACGCCGCCCGGGCCGATGGTCCGTCACCGTTGCGTGGCCGGCGACGACCGCCCGGCACCGCGCTGCGCGTCACGGCCAGTGCGCGCCGTTGAAGTCGGGCGCTGCGGCGCAACGAGGCAGAACCTGTGGCCGGTGGGAGCCTCCATCACCAGCCAGTCGCGGATGCGCTCGACGCGCCGGGCGCCTAGCCCCTCGAGGCGTGCCGCCTCGGCCTCGATGTCGTTCGTCTCGATGTCGAGGTGGACGCGACTGGCGTGGGCAACGTCCTGGAGCAGCATATCGACCTCGCCGGGCGGCGATTCCAGTCGTCGATACTTCGGATCGTCGGCTGCGGACGTGACGGTGTACCCGAAGACGCCGCTCCAGAACGTGCCCGCGGCGTCGATGTCGCCCTGGCAGTCGATGACGATGGCACCGAGTTGGTCCTGATGGTAGTCCTTGCCTCCGGGCCGTGGTTGCTGCAGCCTCTGGAGTGAGCATAGCCGCTGTGGCGACGGTCCTCCGCGCCAGGGCCCGGCACGACCCGGTGGCCGCGCGCGTCACGCGCGTTCGCCCGAGTGCGTTACGCTCGGCCGTGCACGCGCCACCGAGGAGCACCCATGGGCCTGAGCCGACGCCAGCGCCTCATCCGTTTCCTGGAGTTCCTGTTCATCGGCATCGTCATGGGGCTGGTCGAAGACCTGCTCGCCGTCGCGCTTGCCACGGACGCGGCGATCAACGCCCGGGTCGTCTTCATCGTGCTCGCGGTTGCCGTCCCTTTCGCGGCCGTGAGCGAGCTCGTCGTCGACCACCCGCGCTTCTGGGAGGTACTGATGCCGCGCGCCGGTCCCGCACTGGGTCCAGCGTCATCGCGGCAATGACTAGTGGGCGCGCACCCGCGTACGCGCGCAGCCCATTCGCCAGGCGCCGCGCGGCGTCGCTGCGATCACGCAGGGTCATGGGCAACGATGGCCGGCGCACCGGCGCTGCCGGGCCGGTGGTGCCCGCGGCTACTCGAACGCCAGCAGCACGTTGCCGCCGGTGTCGCCCTGCTCGACCCGCTCGTGCGCCTCGGCGATCCGTTCCAGCGGGAAGGTCGCGCCCACGCGCGGCTGCAGCAGGTGCTGCTCGAGCAGCCCGGTCACGCCGGCGATCGCCGCCTGGCGGTCGGGCTCGGCCAGATGGTAGACGATGAAGAACTGCAGCCCGACGTTGCCCAGGATGGCGGGGAAGAACGGGATCGAGACCTCGGGGCCGTCGCTGCCGTAGGCGACGATCAGGCCACCGCGGCGGACCGCCTGCAGGTCCAGGCCGATGTTGCTCGCCAGCGCCGACTCGACGATGCGGTCGACGCCGTCCTCGCCGGTGAGCTCGGCGATGCGCGCGGCGACGTCCTCGGCACGGTAGTCGATGGTGAGGTCCGCACCCGCCGCCTCGGCGACCTCGGCCTTCTGCGGCGAGCCCACCGTGGCGATCACGCGCCGCGCGCCGCCCGCGCGCGCGACCTGGATGGCGCCGTGCGGCACCGCGCCGCTGCCCCCGGCCACCAGCACCTTCGCGCCCTGGACACCGCCGTGGCAGTGCGTGCCAGGCCGTGAGCGCGGGGATCCCCAGGCACGCCCCGGTCTGCAGCGAGACGCCCTCGGGCAGGCGCACCGCCTGCGACTGCGGCAGCACCACGTGCTCGGCGGCGGTGCCGTCGGGGCGGCCCCAGGCCGCGTTCCATACCCACACGCGCTCGCCGACGCGCTCGCGGTCCACGCCCGGGCCGACGGCGTCGATCGTGCCGGCACCGTCGCTGTGCGGGACGATGCGCGCGAACGGCAGCTCGCTGCTGCGCGCGCCCGAGCGCGTCTTCACGTCGGAGGGGTTCACCCCGCTCCAGGCCAGGCGCACGCGGACCTCGCCGGCCGCGGGCTCCGGCGTCGGCAGCTCGCCGACCTCCAGGACCTCCCGGGCGCCGCCCGTTCGCTCGTAGTACGCTGCACGCATGGTCCGTCTCCGCGGGGTGTGGGGGCGCACATTATGACGGCCGGCAACGCGTGCGCGCACGCGCCGGTCGCGCGATGACCGATCCATCGACGGAGGAATGCACATGAAGGCCGGCACGAGAACCACCGACGGGCGGGGTTGCCTCTACGACAGCATCGTCGACACGGTCGGCAACACGCCCTGCATCCGCATCAACCGCCTCGCGCCCGGGCACGTCACGCTCTACGCGAAGACGGAGTCCTTCAACCCCGCCGCCTCGGTCAAGGACCGCCTGGCGCTCAGCATCATCGAGGCGGCCGAGCGCAGCGGCAGCCTGAAGCCGGGCCAGACCGTGGTCGAGGCGACCAGCGGCAACACCGGCATCGGGCTCGCCATGGTCTGCGCCGCGAAGGGCTATCCGCTGGTCGTGACCATGGCCGAGAGCTTCTCGATCGAGCGGCGCAAGCTGATGCGCATGCTCGGCGCGAAGGTGGTGCTGACGCCGCGGAGCCCAGAAGGGCTTCGGCATGTACCAGAAGGCGGTGGAGCTGGCCGAGGCGCACGGCTGGTTCCTGGCGCGCCAGTTCGAGACCGAGGCCAACGCCGACATCCACGAGTCGACCACGGCGCGCGAGATCATCGACGACTTCGCCGGGTCCGCGCCTCGACTGGTTCGTCACCGGCTACGGCACCGGCGGCACCGTCGCCGGCGTGGCGCGCGTGCTGCGCACGCGAGCGCCCGGAACGCGAAGCTCGATCCTGAGCGAGCCGGCCAACGCGCAGCTGCTCGGCAGCGGCCAGGCGCAGGAGCGCACCGCGCGGCACGAGGCCGGCCGCCAGCCACCCGGCCTTCGAGCCGCACCCGATCCAGGGCTGGACGCCCGACTTCATCCCCTGGGTGCTGCAGGAGGCCATCGACGCCGGCTCGTTCGTAGACGAGGCTGGTGCCGGTCGGCGGGCCCCGACGGCATCAAGTGGTCGACGCCGGCTGGCGCGCCAGGAGGGTATCTTCACCGGCATCTCCGGCGGCGCCACGTTCGCCGCGGCGGTGAAGGTCGCCGAGCAGGCGCCGGCAGGATCGGTGTTGCTGGCCATGCTGCCCGACACCGGCGAGCGCTACCTGTCGACGCCGCTGTTCGAGGGCATCGAGACGGAGATGGACGACGAGGAACGCGCACTGATGCAATCGACGCCCGGCTACCAGATGACGCAGTGAGCGCGGCGGGCAATGAGCCGCGTCCGCTTCCGTTTCTACGAGGAGCTCAACGACTTCCTGCCGCCCGCGCGGCGCAAGGTGGAGTTCGAGCACGCGTTCGAGCGCCGCACCTCGGTCAAGGACATGATCGAGGCGCTGGGCGTGCCGCACGCGGAGATCGAGCTGATCCTGGTCGACGGCGAGCCGGTCGGCTTCGACCACATCGTGCGCGATGGCGAGCGCATCGCCGTCTACCCGATGTTCGAGTCGCTCGACGTCTCCGGCGAGCTGCGCCTGCTCGGCGAGCCGCTGCGCGACCTGCGCTTCGCGCTCGACGCGCACCTGGGCACGCTCGCGCGCTACCTGCGCCTGTGCGGCTTCGACACGCTGTATCGCAACGACTACGACGACGACGAGATCGCGGCAGGTCGCTGCGCACCAGGGCGCGTGCCTGCTCACGCGCGACCGCGACGTGCTCAAGCGCCGCATCGTCACCCGCGGCTACTGCGTGCGCCGCGACCGCCCGCCCGAGCAGCTGGGCGAGGTCATCGCGCGCTTCGATCTGCGCGATCGCGTCGCGCCGTTCACGCGCTGCCCCCGCTGCAACGGGCTGCTCGAGGACGTCGACAAGGCCGAGATCATCGACCGGCTCGAGCCGCTCACGCGACGCCACTACGAGCGCTTCCGGCGCTGTCGCGACTGCGACCAGGTCTACTGGCGCGGCAGCCACGTCGCGCCCATCGAGCGCCTGATCGAGCGCGCCCGCCGGGACCCGGTGCGCGCCTGACCCCCAGCGGCCCGGCTGCCAGGGCCACTCGCGTGCGGGAAATGGGGTCTGTCCCCGTTTCCTGCGTGAAAATGGGGTCCGTCCCCAGTTTTTCTCCAATTTTTCTGTGGCGCTTGACCCCCAGCGGCCCGGCTGCCACGGCCGCTCGCGTGCGGGAAATGGGGTCCGTCCCAATTTGGGGAATGGGGTGCGTCCCCAATTTTGCTGGGCCATGGGGTGAGTCCGATTTGCTGCAGGGGAGCCCGAAATACCCGCATGGTGCCACTGCACTGGCGCGCGCGCCCCGGCCGCGGCGCGGCCCGGGAGGCAGCAGCGACAGGCAGGCCATGAAGCTCTACGCGATCCTCGTCCGGTTCTTCCGGGCGGTCAGCCACCTCTACTTCGCGGACGTGCACGCCGCGGGCGGCGGACACGTGCCCGCGCCGCGGCCCCGGCGCTGCCCGGCCTCGGACCGTCCCCGCCTCTGCACCCTGGACGCGATCCTGCCGAGCACCGGAGGTACCGCGACCGGTGCGGTACCTGGCGCGCAGCGGGCTCTTCCGCTGGCCGCTGCTGGCCACGCTCTTTCGCCAGGTCGGCGCCATCCCGGTCTACCGGCGCGACGAGGGCGCCGAGCACACGCGCCGCAACGCCGAGACCTTCGAGAAGGTGTACGAGCTGTTCGAGGCCGGCGGCTGCGTCGGCATCTTCCCCGAGGGCCGGAGCTCGCCCGCCGGGCGCGTGGGCCGGCTGCGCAGCGGCGCGGCCCGCATGGCGCTGGGCGTGGAGGCCCGCAACGGCTATGCGCTGGGCCTGCAGATCGTGCCCGTCGGGATCACCTTCGAGAGCCGCGAGCTGCTGATGTCGGCGGTGTTGCTGCGCTTCGGCACGCCCATCGCGGTGGCCGACTACGCCGACCTGCACCGCCGTGCCCCGGACGCCGCGATCCGGCAGCTGACCGCGGACCTGCAACGCGCCCTGCAGCGCCAGACCCTGCACATCGAGGACCGGCAGACGGGCGAGATGGCCGCGGACCTCGCGGCCGTGCTCGGGGCGGTGCGCGAGCCGGCGCCAGCGGCGGCGGTGGACGACGCCTGCGTGGCACCCGGCGCGCGGGCGCCGCTGGCCAAGCGCTGGCTGTGGCGGCTCGCGGTATCGGCGCGGCTCGCCGGCCGAGCGCGCAGGCCCTGGACCGGCGCCTCTACAGCCAGCAGCGGATCAACGAGGTGCTCGCGCACGCACGCGAGCACGAGCCCGACGCGGTCGCCGCGCTGCGCAGGCAGGTCGAGCGCCACAAGGACCACCTGGGGCAGACGCGGCTGCGCCGCGCCCTGCAGGAGGCGCCCGACCCGCCCGTGCGCGAGCGGCTGCTGCGCCTGCGCATGACGCTGTACGCGCTCGCGGCGGCACCGGTGGCGGCGTTCGGCCTGGCGCACAACCTGCTGCCCTACCTGCTCACCCACTGGGCATCGCGCCCGTTCCGCGACGAGGCGGTACGCGCGTTCGCCGGCTTCCTGCTCGGTGCCGCGGCATTCACCGCCACCTACGTGCTGCTCGGGGCATGGCTCTGGCACGCGCTGGGGCTGTCGCCGGCGGCGACACTGGTCTACATCGCCGCGCTGCCGCCGAGCGGGCTCGTGGCGCTCGACTATCGGCGCAACATCCTGGTCTACCGCGACCGCATCCTGCTGCGGACCTTCCTCTGGAACCGCGGCGAGCTGGCGGAGCTGCTGCGCCACGAGCGCGCGCTGATCGCCACGCGCTTCGAGGCCCTGGAGCGGCGCTATCGCCGCGATCCCGGGCGCGCCGCGCCGGGCCCGCGCTAGTGTCCCTTAACGCAAGTTCGCCGTCTTTTCGCCGGCCCTCGAGGCGCCTGGCGGCGTTGCGCCTCCTCGCAATAGGATGCGCTATTACTCGTCGGCGCGCCTTGCCAGTCGCCACGATCCCTCGCCGAGAAAGATCGACGAACTTGCGTTAAAAGGACACTAGTGGGCCATGCGGGTATTTCCGGTAACGCTCTGCGGTGCTGTGCGTGCTCGCCGCAAGGCGCGAGGAGCGCGTGTAGCGTCACTACACAAGCGACGAGCAACGCCGCGGCGGGTGCGCACAGCGCCGCCCTGCGGGAGCGGACATGGCGGCTCCATCACGGCGTTGCGCCTCGCTCACGTAAGAGGCGCTACGCTCGTTCGGCGCGCCTTGTGCTGAAGCGCCATGTCCGCTCAGAGCGTTACCGAAATACCCGCATGGCCCACGTAGGGGCTCAATCAATGCAAGTCGGCGACCGCGCTCGAGTCGGTTCTGGCCTCCTGGCAGGCGCGGGTGGCGGTCCGGTAGTTCAATACGACCCGGCCGACGCCGGAACACCGCCAGGGGCCAAGACCGGCCGAAGCCCCGCGGGGTTACGGCCTCGCGGGCGCCATGGCGGCGTTGCGGCGCTTGGCCGTAGTCCGCACTGACGGCGCTGGCGCGCCGCGCCTTGCCCTGAGCACCCGCGAGGCCGCAACGCGGCCGTGAATCATTGATCAGAGGGTCCCGAAGCCCCGGCATCCACTCGGCGCTCAGCCGAGCCAGACGTCGAGGAAGAGCATCAAGACGAGGCCGATGCCGAGCCCGCCCGTGGCCTCCGTCCGGAAGCCACGCCGGTGGGTCCGGGACGATCTCGGCTGATGACGTAGAGCATGGCCCCGGCGGCGAACGCGAGCCCCCAGGGAGCACCGTCGTCGATCCGACGACCGGCGGCCGCCCCGAGCAGGCCGCCGACGGGCTCCACGAGACCGGTGAGCGAAGCGATCCAGAAGGCCCGCACGGCCGAATACCCCATGGCGGTGAGCGCGACCGCGACGGCCAGACCCTCGGGCGCGTTCTGCAGCCCGATCCCGATCGCCAGCGCGACGCCGTTGGCGTAGTCGCCGGTGCCGAAGCCGACCCCGACGGCGAGGCCCTCGGGCACGTTGTGGATCGTGATCGCGATCACGAACAGCCAGATCGCTGGCGCAGCGAGGCCGCCGCGGCGTCCCTCGCGCCCGAGGTGGAAGTGCTCGTGCGGCAGCACGGCGTCGAGCGCGCCGATGGCGGCCATGCCGGCGAGGATGCCGACGGCGGCGACCGCCGCCGGCACCGCGCACGGCGCCGTACAGCGTCGTCGCCACCTCCAGCGCGGGCAGGATCAGCGAGAAGTACGACGCCGAGAGCATCACGCCGGCGGCGAAGCCGAGCAGCGTCGTCGCGCGCACGCTCGGAGGGCACGCGCCCCGAGCAGCGCCGGCAGCGCCCCCACGCCGGTCATGCAGCCGGCCGCCAGGCTGCCCACGAATCCGGCCCACACGGGGCCCCAGGTTGCCGGCATGCGCCTACCTCCCGGCCGCGATCGTAGCCCACTGCGAGTCCCGGCGCCGAACGGGTGAAGCCGCGTGGACGGGACGCCGCGGCTCGACTACATTCTCCCGGGCATGCCCGCGCCGGCGGCCCCGGCGCGGCCCCGAGCTCCGACCCACTACCGGCACAGACACCATGACGCACACGGACCGCACGCGCGCCGGCGCGGCACCACGCAGCAGAACCTCGCTGAACGGCGCGCTGCTGCTCACGGCCTACCTGCTCGGCGCGCTGCTGCCGCTGATCGTCGCGGCCGCCGCCGACGCCCCCGGCCGGCCCGGCCTGCACGACATCGCCTCGACGATCGCCATGATCGGCTTCGCGGCGCTGCTGCTCGAGTTCGTGCTCTCGGGCCGCTTCCGCGCGCTCACCGACCCGGTCGGCATGGACGCGCTCATGCGCTTCCACCAGTTCGCCGGCGACGTCGCGCGTCGCGCCGCTGCTCGCGCACCCGTACCTGTACGCCCTGGTCCCGCCCGAGACCGCCGCCGGCCGCGCCGCCCGCCGCCGGCGCAGCGCGCTCGCCGGCGTGACCGGTTCCTCGCCTGGTTCGGGCTGATCGGGCTCGCTGTTCACGGCCATCTTCCGCGACAGCCTGCCGGTGCACCTACGAGACCTGGCGCCTCGGCCACGGTCTGGGCGCGGCCGCCATCGCCGCGCTCGCCTGGCGTACCCTGGGCGCGGGCACGGCCGCCGCCGCCCGGCCGTGGCCGCCTTCTGGATCGTCGCGGTGGCACTCGCCCTGCTCACGCTGGCGGCACGTATACGCCGTGAAGCCGATGGCTGCGCGCGCGCCGACCCTGGCGCGTGCGCGCGGTCGCGCCGCTGGCGCCCGGGATCCACGAGCTGTGGATCGAGCCCGACGGGCACGCGGGGCTCGACTTCCGCGCCCGGGCAGTTCGCCTGGCTGCGCCTGGCGCCGCGACCCCTGGGGCCTGCGCGAGCACCCGTCTCGATCGCCTGCGCGCCCGGCGACGGGCCCGCGCTGCGCTTCGTGATCAAGGCCAATGGCGACTTCACGAGGCGGATCGGGGAGGTCGTCACCCGGCGCGCGCGCCTGGATCGACGGGCCCTATGGCCGTTTCGGCCCGCGCGCCGACGACGACGCCCTGCCTGCCGGCCGGCGGCGTCGGCCTGGCGCCGATCCTGGCGCTGCTGCGCGCGAGCGCCGCGACGCCGGCGATCGCCGGCCGATATGCCTCATCTATGCCTGCCGCTGGCAGCGCGACATGGTGCTCACCGACGAGCTCGCCACGCTCGGCACGGGACCTGGACCTCGCGATCGTACGCGTCGTGGACGAGGCGCAGCGCCCGGCCGGCACCGAGCCCGGACCGCTCTCGCGCGCGCTGCTCGAGCGCTCGCTGCCGGCGGTCGAGCGGGGTCGCCTGGGCTGCTGCATCTGCGCCCCGCCGGGGATGATCGACGCCACCGAGGCGATGCTCGTCGAGCTCGGCGTGCCGCCCCGGCGCATCACCAGCGAGCGCTTCCGCTACCGCTACGGTGCCGGCAGCCCGGTCGCGCGCCGGGCGCAACGCGTCTACCTCGCCGTGGCCGGCGTCCTGGTGCTCGCGGCGATCACGTTCGCCGCCGCGCACTGACCCGCGCCGAGGCAGGGCCATGGCGCGAAGCGGCGCGAAACAGTAGTACAATCCGGGCGACTTTCCTCCGCGGTCGCCGCCCGGGCAACGCCATGCAGCACCTTGGACGCCGCCGCCAAGCGTCGGGTTTCACGCTGATCGAGGTCATGGTCGTGGTCGCCATCCTGGCGATCCTGGCAGCGGTCGTCGTGCCGCGGATCATGGACGAGCCAGCAAAGGCACGACGCGCCCGGGCCGCGCAGGACATCCGCGCGATCGAGAGCGCGCTCGACATGTACAAGCTGGACAACTACCAGTACCCGACCACGGACCAGGGCCTGGAGGCGCTGGTCGAGCGCCCGGAGAGCGGTCCGGACGCCCCCAACTACCGCGATGGCGGATACCTGCGCAACCTGCCCGAGGATCCGTGGGGCAATCGCTACCAGTACCTCAATCCCGGCCGCCACGGCGAGATCGACGTCTACTCCCATGGCCCCGACGGCCGGTCGGGCAGCGGTCGCGACGACGACGTCATCGGGAACTGGCAGCTCAATTGAACGCATGAGCGCTGCAGGGCGCAGCCACGGCTTCACCCTCATCGAGCTGCTGGTCGTGATCGCGCTGATCGGGGTGCTCGCCGCGACCGTGGTGCTGAGCATCCCCGCCCCCTCCACCGCCGAGCGGCTGCACACAGAGGCGCAGCGGCTGCAGGCGCGCATGACGCTGGCGCGCGAGGAGGCGGTGCTGCGCGCGCGCACCTTCGGCCTGCACGTGGAGAGCGACGGCTACTCCTTCCTGCAACGGACCGACACCGGCTGGGCGACCGCTCGGCGCAGACCATCCGCTCCACGGCCACCGGCTGCAGGCGCCGTTGCGCCTCGAGTTCGACGTCGAGGGTCGCAGCACGGCCCTGGGGACCGGTGACGGCGGCAAACGCGCCTCGGGCGATCAGGCGTCGCCGCAGATCTTCTTCCTCGCCGGCGGCGAGATCCTGCCCGGCTACACGCTGCGCCTGCTCGCCGAGGACAGCCGCGTCGAGTACCGCATTGCGCCCGGGGAAGAGCAATGGACCGAGCTCACCGAGGTCCGGTGATGAGGCGCAGGGCACACCCGCATGCGCGCGCGCCGCGGCACGGCCGCCGCGCAGCGGGCTTCACGCTGCTCGAGGTGCTGGTGGCGCTGGCCGTGCTGGCGACGACGCTGACCGCGCTCGTGCTGGCCGGGACCCATCGCGTCGATACCGTCGCCTACACGCGCGACCGCACTATCGCGACCTGGATCGCCAGCGACCGGATCACCGAGCTGCGCCTGGCCCGCAGCTGGCCGGACACCGGCACGCGCGAGGGTAGCGTCGAGGCCGCCGGCCGCACCTGGCGCTGGTCGGCCGAGATCAGCAACACGCCGGACGAGCACGTGCGCCGGGTCGAGCTCGACGGTGCGCCTCGGCGATCCTGGGCGAGCGCCTGGCGCGCCTGGTCGGTTATGTCGGCGACCCCGACCTGCGCTCCACCGGGGGCGGCCCGTCGTGAGGCGAGCGCGCCGGCCCGCCCGCCCGCGCACGGCGTCCGGGCTCACCCTGGTCGAGCTGCTGGTCGCCATTGCGGTATTCATGATCATCGGGCTGGCGGCCTACACCGGCCTGTTCTCGGTGCTCGAGACGCGCGCGCACACGGATCGGCGCTCCGAGCGTCTGGCCCAGGCGATACGCGGTGGCGACGCTGGCCGCCGACCTGCGGCAGGTGGTGCCCCGGCCGGTGCGCGCCGACGTGCGTGGCGGCGGGCACGTGCTTGGCTATGGCCAACCTGCCCGAGTTCCTGCGCCTCACCCGCACCGGCTGGCCGACCGCGGACCTGCCGCAGGCCAGCCTGCCCGGGCCACCTGGACGCGCGACGGCGAGCGCCTGCTCGCCGAGCTGGCGCATGCAGCCGGACGCGGTGGTCGCGACGCCGGCGACCTGGTGCGCGAGGTGCTCGATGGCGTCGAGCGGATCCACCTGTTCCTCTCGACGAGGCGACGAATGGCTGCCGGCGCCTGGCCGGGAACCGACGCGATCGAGTCCTGGAACGGCTGCCGCGAGCGGTCGAGGTCACCCTCGAGCTGGAGGGCTGGTGGATCGTGCGGCTGTTCGAGCTGCCGGCCTGCTCCACCGTGGCGTCCCCCGCGGGCAGCAGTGAGCGCCGCGTGTGCCATGCGCCAGGGCCCGGGCCGCCGGCGCGCGACCGCGACACGGCCGGCCGATGCCGACGGTGGCGCCGGGCAGTCCGGCGTCGCGCTGATCACGGTGCTGCTCGTGGTCGCGCTGGCCACCGTTGCCGCGGTGCACATGACCCGGCAGACTCAGCTGGACCTGCACCGCACGGGCAACCGCCTGGCGCTGGTACAGGCACACGAGATCGCGCTCGGCGGCGAGCACTGGGCGGTCTCGGTTCTCGCCCGCGTCCGGCGCGCCGAGGACTACGACGGCGTCGATGCCCGCGACCAGATGTGGGCGCAACTGCCGCCGCCAATGCAGGTCGAGGGCGGCTACGTGACGGGCGCGATCCAGGACATGCAGGGGCGGTTCAACGTCAACAGCCTCGTGCCGAGCGGGGACAGCATCGATGCGCTCGCGCTCGAACGCTTCGAGCGCCTGCTCGAGACGCTGGGGATCGACCCGCGGGTATCGCAGGCGGTCACCGACTGGATGGACGACAACCGCGAGACCACATACCCGGCCGGCGGCGAGGACGACTACTACCTGACCCTGGATCCACCGTATCTCGCCGCCAACCGGGCGCTGACCACGGCCAGCGAGCTGCGGCTGCTGCGCGGCATCGACGCCGATGCCTGGCGGCGTCTGGCGCCGCACGTGAGCGCGCTGCCCGGGCCCACAGCGATCAACGTCAACACCGCCACCCCGGCCGTGCTGCAGGCGATCGTGCCCGGTCTGGCGCGCAGCGGCGCGGAAACGCTGGCGGCGGAGACGCGCGAAGAGCCCTTCGACAGCGTCGCCGCGTTCCTCGAGCACCCGCTGGTGGCGCGTCCGGACAGCGGCCAGGAGGTCGAGTCCGCGGGGCTCGGCGTCGGCTCGAGCCATTTCCGCGTACGCATCGACGTGCGCACCGGCTCGCTCGACTACACCCTCTACAGCTGGCTGCAGCGCGAGGCCGACGGCGCCTCGCGGGTGCTCCGGCGCTCCCGGACCGGGGGCTGACCGTGGCCGGGGTGATGCTGATCCGGCCCGGGCCGCCCGGCGAGTGGAGCTGGATACCGGCCGCGGGCGGGGCCGACGCGGCCGCGCACGGTTCCCCGGCCGAGGCCGCGCGCGCGGCCGCCGGGCAGCGCGTCGTGGTGCTCGTCCCCGGCACCGAGGTGTCGCTGGAACACGCCGCCGTGCCGGTACGCAGCCGTCGCAACGCGACCGCGGCGATCCCGTGGGCGCTCGAGGACCGCCTGGTCGACGACGTCGAGTCCCTGCATTTCGCGGTCGGCACGCGCACCCCCGAGGAGCGCTGGCCGGTCGCCGTGGTCGCGCGCGCGGACATCGACCGCCTGCTGGGGCAATGCACCGACGCGGGCCTCGAGCCGCACGTCCTGCTGCCGGAGCCGCTGGGCCTGCCCCTGCCGGAGGCGGACACCTGGGTGGCGCTCGAGGAGCCTGACCGGGTGACCGTGCGCAGCGGCACCGACGACGGTTTCGCGTGCGAGCCGGGGATGCTGGCGACGGTGCTCGGCGGCAGCGAGGCGCCGCAACGCCTGATCCGCTACCGCGCGGAAGAGGCCGCGGAGACGCCCTGGCCAGCAGCCTTCGCCGGCGCCCTCGACGCGGGCGAGCAGCGGCCGTGCCGCGAGCCGCTGGCTGCGTTCGCACGGGCCCCGGAGGCCCGCATCAACCTGCTGCAGGGGCCGTACGCGAAGAGCAGTCGCCACCTGCGCCACCTGCGCCAATGGCTGCTCCCGGCGGCCCTGGCCGCGGGGGTCGCGGTCGTGGCGCTGGCGCACGCGACCATCGGGCACCTGGCGCGGCTCGAGCGCGAGGAGCGGCTGCGCGACCAGATGGAGCGCATCTACCGCCAGGTCTTCCCGGACGCGGAGCGCGTCGTCGATCCACGGGCCCAGATGGAAGGCCAGCTGGACCAGCTGGAGGGCGGTGGCAACGGCAATGGTGACTTCCTGACCATCCTCGGGCGGGCCGCACCCGTGCTGTCCGACAGCGACGCGGTGCGGCTGACCGAGCTCGAATGGCGCGAGGGGATCATGGACCTGGCACTGCGGACGGACCGCCTGGACCTGATCGACCGGATGCAGCAGGAGTCCAGGCCACCGGCCTGGCGACCGAGCTGCGCGACGTCCAGCGCAACGACGACCGGGTCGTCGGCCGCATACGGCTCCAGGGGGAGGCGCAGTGAAGGCCTGGTTCCAGACCCTGACGACGCGCGAGCGGGCCGTGGTGGTGCTCGGCACGCTGGTCGCGGCGCTGCTGCTGGTCTACGTGGGCCTGGTCGAGCCCGTGGCCGAGCGCTTTCGGGCGCAACGCGCGCGCGTCGAGGCGCTCGAGACCGACCTGGCCTGGATGCGCAGCGTCGCGCCCCGGGTGGCCGAGCTCCGCCGCGCCACCCCGGTCGCGTCGCCCGGGGACGACGCCCGGGCGCCCTATCTCGCGGTGGACGAGGCCTCGCGCCATGCCGGGCTGTCGCAGCCGCAACGGCTGGAGCCGGCCGGCGCCGACGGCGCGCGCGTCGAGTTCGAGGCGGTGGCGTTCGCCCCCCTGATCTCGGTGCTCGCCCGGCTGCGCCGGGAGAGCGGCCTGCGGGTGACCCGGGCGCGCTTCGAGGCGGTCGAGCCAGGCACCGTCAGCGCACGCCTGACGCTGGAGCGCGGCGGCCGATGAGGCGGGCCGTCCTGCTCCTGGGCGCGGCCCTGGCCGGGCTGGCCGCCGGGCTGGTCGCCCATTTCCCCGCGGGCCACGCGTTCGCGCTGCTGGCGCCGCCCGGGATCACGGCCGAGGGAGTCCGCGGGTCCGTCTGGCAGGGCAGCGCGAGCCGGGTGGACTACGGCGGCCCCGTGGCGCTCACGTCGGTGCGCTGGGACGTCTCGCCGCTGGCGCTGTACCGGGGCCGGCTCGCCCTCGAGACCGGCTTCGACGTCCTCGGCGGCCACGCGGAGATCAGCGCGACGGTGGCCCGCGACGGCGATGCCACCGTCCGCGAGGCCACCTTCCGCGGTCCCGCCTCCGGCCCGGCAGCGCTGGTGCCCGCACCCCTCGTCGCGCTCGACGGCGAGCTGGTCGCGCGGGTCGCCCAGGGGCGCTGGACCGACCGGCGTCTCACCGCGGTACGCGCGCGGGTGCTCTGGGACCGGGCGCGGGTGCGCCGGCCGGTCTCGGTGGGGCTCGGGAGCGTCACCGCCGAGATTCGTCCGGACGACGGCGACGGCCTGCAGGCCACCGTCGGCAACCGCGACGGTGACCTGGGCATCGATGGCGAGGCCCACGTGGACGCCGAGGGGCGCTATCGGCTGCGGCTGCGGCTGCAGCCCGGGCCCGACACGCCCGCCGACGTGCGCGATCTGCTCGAGCGCTACGCCGAGCGTGATGACGGCGACTTCGTCGTGCGTGCGAGCGGCCGCCTGCGCCTGTGAGGATCAGCGCACGAGCTGGTTGAGCTCGAAGATCGGCAGCAGCACCGCCAGGACGATCAGCATCACGACCCCGCCGGCGACCAGGATCACCGCCGGCTCGAGCATGCTGGTGAGCATCGACACGCGCACCCGCGTCTCGCGCTCGTGGTGCTCGGCGGCGCGGTGCAGCATCGTGTCCAGCTGCCCCGACTGCTCGCCGCTCGCGATCAGGTGCAGCGCCATCGGCGGGAAGCGCCCCGAGCTCTCGAGGGCCCGGTGCAGGGACATGCCTTCGCGTACCTGTACCGCCGCGCGCTCCACCGCTTCCCGCATCGGGCGATTGTTGACCACGCTGGCGGTGATCCCCAGCGCCTCGAGCACCGGTACCCCGCTCCCGGCCAGGATCGACAGCGTGCGCGCGAAGCGCCCCGTGTCGGCACCGCGCACCAGCTTGCCGACGACCGGCAGCCGCAGAATCCGGGCATCGGCACGATAGCGGATGGCCGGACGCCGCAGCGCCTGGCGTCCGGCGACGATCAGCACGACGATCAGTATCAGCAGCGCCGGCCCCCAGGTGCGGATGAAGTCGCTGAGCGCGATCAGCGCCCGCGTGAGCCAGGGCAGCTCCGCATCCAGGGCGTCGAACACCCCCACGACCTCGGGCACGATGTACGTGAGCAGGCCGACCACGATCGCCAGCGCCACGACCGCGAGCACGATCGGATAGGCCAGGGTCGCGCCGACCGAGGCGCGGGTCTCCTGCTGGGCCTCGGTGTAGTCGGCGAGGCGCGCGAGCACCGCGTCGAGATGGCCCGACTGCTCGCCGGCCCGGATACTGGCGACGTAGATCTCGGGGAAGCTGCGCGGAAACGCGGCCAGGGCCGCCGCCAGGCTGTAGCCCTCGAGCACCCGTGCGCGCACCGCCATCAGCAGCCGCTCCACGCGCGGCCTCTCCGTCTGCCGGCTGGCGGCGCGCAGGGCATCCTCGACCGGGCTCCCGGATGCCACCAGGGTGGCGAGCTGGCGCGTGATCAATGCGAGGTCGCCCCCGTTGATGCGCCGCGCGCGCCGCAGCGTGGCCGACCTGCCCGGGGCGGGCCGGTCGCGGGCCTCGCGCTCGGCGGCCGCCTCCACCTGCAGCGGCGTCAGACCCTGGTCGCGGAGCTGCTGCCGCACCTGGCGCGCGGTGTCGCCCTCGATCGTGCCCCGTTTGCGGCGCCCGGCGGCATCGAAGGCGATGTACTCGAACGCGCTCACGTCCGCACCCGGCGGACATCAGCGGCGTCGCGGGTGCGGGCGCACGGGGCGCTCTCGCCAGGCCGTCGGCACGGACGGCGGGAAACGCCTGGCTGCGGCGTCCACGGGCCCGCGACTGGCGCGCTCATCCCTGGATCACGTCGTCTTCACGCTCGTGGCCCGGGGTCACGCGAAGCACCTCCTCCGGCGAGGTGTTGCCGGCGAGCATGCGGCGCAAGCCGTCGGCGCGGATCCCGGGGCTGCGACGGCGCGCCTGGCGTTCGAGCTCGAACTCGCTGGCGCCGTCGTGGATCGCCGTGCGCATGCGGTCGTCGAGCGAGATCAGCTCGTAGATCCCGCTGCGGCCCGAGTAGCCGGTGCCGTTGCAGGCCTCGCAGCCCCCTGCACGGTATACGATCGAGCGGTCGCCACGGTCGAGATCGAACAGGTCGCACTCCGCGTGGGTCAGGCGATCCTCGATCCTGCAGCGCGGACACAGCAGCCGCACCAGGCGCTGGGCCGCGATGCCGACCAGGCTGGACGACAGCAGGAACGGCTCGACCCCCATGTCGCGCAACCGCGTGACCGCGCCGATCGCGGTGTTGGTGTGCAGCGTCGACAGCACCAGGTGGCCCGTGAGGCTCGCCTGCACCGCGATCTCGGCGGTCTCCAGGTCACGGATCTCGCCGACCAGGACCACGTCGGGGTCCTGGCGCAGGATGGCCCGCAGCCCGCGGGCGAAGGTCAGGTCGACGCGCGGGTTCACCTGCGTCTGGCCGACGCCGTCGATGTAGTACTCGATCGGGTCCTCGACCGTGAGGATCGTGCGGCTGGCGTCGTTGAGCCGGCTGAGCGCGGCGTACAGCGTGGTCGTCTTGCCCGAGCCGGTCGGTCCCGTCACCAGCAGGATGCCGTGCGGCCGGTGGACCAGGTCATTGAGGAGCTCGCGGTCGCGTGGCGCCATGCCCAGCTGCTCGAGATCCAGCCTGCCCGCCTCCTTGTCGAGCAGGCGCATGACCACGCGCTCGCCGTGCCCGGACGGCAGCGTCGACACGCGCACGTCCACCGGCCGCCCGGCAACGCGCAGGGAGATGCGCCCGTCCTGTGGCAGGCGCTTCTCCGAGATGTCGAGCCGGGCCATCACCTTGATGCGCGAGATCATCAGCGGGGCGATGGAGCGCGGCGGCTCCAGCGTCTCGTGCATCACGCCGTCGATGCGCATGCGCACCGACAGGCGCTGTTCGAACGGCTCGATGTGAACGTCCGATGCGTTGTGGCGCACCGCCTCGGTGAGGATCGCGTTGATCAGGCGGATGATCGGGGCGTCGTCCTCGGACTCCATCAGGTCCTCGGGCTCGGGCAGGGACTCCGCCACGCTCGCCAGGTCCGTCTCGCCCCCGAGGTCATCGACCGCGTCGAGCGCGCCGCCCGAGCCGCGCTGGTAGTCGGCGCAGCGAGCTTCTGCTCGAACGTCTCGGCCGATACCTCCTCCGCCCGGAACGACGTGCCCAGCGCCCGGCGCAGCTCGAGGAAGATCGGGGCCGGGACCCCGGCGCGGAAGATCACGCGCGGGTGGCCGTCGGTGTCGTACTCGACCAGTGCGCCATGACGGCGCGCGAAGGAGTAGCTGGGCCGCTTGAATCCCGCCGGTACCGGCGGGTGATCCTCGTCCACCCCCGCGATGTCGGATTCCAGGTCAGTCATCATGTTCAGCGCGACGATTACCCGCCTACCCGCCGCCCTCGCGGTAGACCTCGATCTCCGGCAGCTCCAGCTTGGGCAGCACGGGCATCTCGCCGCTGTCGAGCCGGGTGCTGTCGCGCATGCGCTCGAGCTGGGCATTGCGCATGTAGCTGTACTTCTCCCCCGTGTAGCTGTTCGCCAGCGCACGGTCGTGGAGGATGCGCGGATGCAGGAAGATCATCAGGTTGCGCTTGTCGGTGCTGGTGCTGTCGTAGCGGAACAACCGCCCCAGCAGCGGGATGTCGCCCAGCAGTGGCACCTTCTCGGTGCGCGTACGTACCTGGTCGTCGATCAGGCCGCCGAGCACCAGCGTCTGGCCGTCGTCGACCAGCACGGTCGTCCTGAGCTCGCGCGTATTCGTGATCAGATCGGATGCGCCCTGGACCGACTGCGCGATGTTCGAGACCTCCTGCTCGATCTCCAGCTTGATCGTGTCGCCCTCGTTGATCTGCGGCTTCACCTGCAACGTCAGGCCGACGTCACGGCGCTCGATGGTCTGGAAGGGGCTGCGCGCATCCGCGCCGGCCTGGTCGCTGGTGAACTGGCCGGTCACGAACGGCACGTTCTGGCCGACCACGATCTCGGCCTCCTCGTTGTCGAGGGTCACCAGGCTCGGGGTCGAGAGGATGTTCGTGTCGGCGTCGGATGACAGCACCCGCAGCAACGCCCCGAACTCGATATCGGTGGCATTGTCGGCCATGCCGATGGTGAGCCCGCGGCCGACCGACTCGGGGTTGACCGAGAGCTCGACGATGTTGGACCCGGTGCCGCCGAAGCTGGTCAGTCCGGCCGGACGGTCGTCGTTGGTACCGTCGAAGAAGAACTGGAAACCCAGCTCGCGCGCGCGCTCGGTGCTGAGCTCGACGATGATCGCCTCGACCACCACCTGCGCCCGCCGGATGTCGAGCTGGCGGATCACCGCCTCGATCTCCTGCATGCGGGTCGGCGGCGCCTGGATGATCAGGGAATTGGTCGCCTGGTCCGCCTGGATGGTCGGCTCGGACTCCGCGGATTCGCCACCGCCGTCGCCCTCGGGCGCGCGGGCCCCGACCATCGTCTCGAGTATCCCCACCATGTCCTCGGCATTGGCGTAGCGCAGGTACCGCACCCGGGTGCTGCCTTCGCGGGTGAGCGGCGTGTCCAGGTTGGCGATCAGCGTGCGCATCTCGAGCCGCGCCTCCTCGTCACCTCGGATCAGGACGGCGTTGGTTCGCTGGTCGATCGCGACCTGGGGTCCCCCCTGCTCCTGCGGGCCCTGCAACGACTGCAGCACCCGCGCGACCTCCTGGGCCGAGGCATGTTCCAGCCGGATCATGTCGACCTCGGAGTCGATCGGCTGATCGACGCGGCGGATGATCTCGACTATGCGCTCGACGTTGGCGGCGCTGTCGGTCACGATCAGGCGGTTGGTCGGGTCGTAGGCGACCAGGTGCGCCTCCTGGGGCAGCAGCGGTCGAAGGATCGGCACCAGCTGGGGCGCCGATACGTTCTCGACGGTCACCACCCGGGTGACGATGCGGTCGCCGGACGCCCGCCGGCTCTGCACCGGCACCGCGCTCTGCTTCGCGGTCACCGCCGGAACGATCCGGGTAATGCCCTCGGAGTCGACCGCGGCGTACCCGTGGACCGCGAGGATGGTCTCGAAGATCTCATAGAGCTCGCGGTCGCTCACCGGTTGCGAGGAGATGACCGTGACCTTGGCGTTCACGCGCGGATCGACGACGAAGTTGCGCCCGGTGCGCTCGGACACGGTCTGGATCAGGGAGCGCAGCTGGGCGTTCTCCATGTTCAGCGAAAACGCCTCGTCGGACTGCGCCCTGACCGCGCCGGGGGCGACCAGCAGCCACATCACGACGAGCGTCGCCAGCCCGCTGTGCCTGGAAGCCCTCATGCCGCTGCGCCCGTCCCGTCCAGGGGAGCGGGCGCCCGCCACCCGACCATGCCCTGCGACCCGGATACCATCAGCCGCCGTCACCCATCGGTATGTTGATGCGCCGCGCTTCGCCGTCGCGCAGGAACCGCACGCGCGCCTCATCGGTCCTGCCCAGCACATTCAGCACCTCACCCAGGCGGCTGCGGTTGCTCAACGGAATGCCGTTGATGGACGTCACCACATCGTTCGGCGTCAATCCCAGGCCGCGCAGGACCCGCTCGTTGACGTCCCCGCGCGGGCGTAGCCGGAATCCCTGCAGCTCGCCATTCTGCTGGTAAGGCTCGAATCGCACCATGCGCATCAGCTCCGCCGGCTGTTCGCGCAGGCGCGCGCGCAGCGCCGTGGCGGTCTCGCTCGCCCGCTGGCGATCGAAGTCCTCCACCGCCGTGCCGCCCTGCTGGTGGCCCGTGGTGGACGAGGCCATTGCGCTGGCATTCTCGCGGTCGAGCCGCAGCGTCTCCAGCGAGCCGCGCCGGCTCAACAGTACCCGGTCGCGGTATACTCGCTCCAGCGTCGCGTCGCCGGGCAGTGTCTCACCCGGGGTGTACACGCTTTCCTCGCCACGCCCTGTGACGATGAACGCGAAGCCGTTGCCCTCGCCCAGCGTCAGCACGCCGCGCAGCGTCAGGTTCAACTGGGTCTCGGGTGCCGTCTCGGGGACCGAGGTCGCCGACGCCCCCGTTTCCGTGTCGGGCGCCTCGCCGAAGAGCCCCCTGGCTGCCGCCACACCCTCGCCGGGCGCCGTGTCGGGCACGGCCCCGGTGCCTGCTCGTCGAGGTGTCCGGTCGCGATGGCGTGGCGCTGCCGCCCGGAGCCGGCATGGCCGCCCATATCAGCGCCCCGAGCTGCCAACCGAGCACGGCCGCCAGCGCCGCGGCTACCGCCAGCGGGGTCGCGCGGCGAGCTCGCCACCCGGCCCGCGAGCGTGGTCAGCGGTGCCGCCGCACGCCGGAGGCTGCCCCGATCGTGCACCGCCGCGGAGTGGAATCGGCCGGAAAGGTTCACTGGCGGGCGCTCAGGCGGTCGCTCGCTGCGATGCCCGGAGGCGCATGTGACGAACCCGGAGCATGTGGTCACCGCCCCGCGCGCAGGCGCTCGATCTCGGCCCGCGCCGCATCGGCCCCCTGCTCGTCGCCTTGTTGCTGGCGCGCGGCCTCGATGATGAGCCAGTTGCGGTAACGCAACAACCGCTGCCCCGCGGCGAGCGAATTCGAGCGCGTAGCCAGATTCTCCGCGACCCTGGCCTCACCGGTCTGCAATCGCAGCTCGGCCAGGCGGCTCCAAAGCACGGCGTCATCCGGGTCGACATCGAGGGCCCGCTCGATGGCACGGATCGCGGCATCGGTGTCGCCCTCCGCACGGGCCTGCTCGGCCTGGTCCCACAGCATCGCGACCGCCTCGTTGTCGATCCCGTGCTCGACCACGCCCTCTGTGTCGAGCGGCCCGTCCATGGACGCGGCCTCGTTTCCCGCCCCCCGTTCCGGTGCAGTGGCACAGGCGGACAGGAGCACGAGCAGCGGGATCGTTGTCGGCAAACGCCGTGGCATGGGCTGTCCACACACCTCGGGCAAGCGGCGGGGCCCGGGTCCCGGTAAGCGGTCGCGGGCCAGCGAGAAACGACCGCGGGAAACGGCGGTGTCACCTCGCCGCAGCCGTTGCATGCCCGCCGGCCCGGCGCCGCGGCGCGGGCCCTGAACCGGCAGCATTGTACCAGCTCGCGTACGGGCGCCCGCGGCAATCACCGCGCCCGACGGACATCACGTTGACCTGCGTCAATTGCGTCCGCGCGCCACCGGCGAGCGGGGAACCGGCAGGACGACCGCGCGATGATCGTCCCGGCGGCAGGCCCCGGCGGTTGTTACGCCCGCAGTTGGCGCAGATCAATGCCGCATCCGGGGCCAGCATCTACAAAGATCGATATGCAGTCCATGGACGATCAGTCGGGGAGAGCTCAGCGTGAACGTGTTCTTCGTGCTCGCGATCGTGGCATTGCTGGTCACGATCGCGATCCTGGCGCGCGGCCTCGTGTCGATGACCCGCGGCGGGGAAGAGGATTACTAGGCCAGTACCGCGCTGATGTTCCGACGGGTCGAGTTCCAGGCCGCGGCGGTCGCGCTGGTCGTGGTCGGGGTGTTGCTGGGTCTCGGCTGGTTCGGGGTCACTGGCTCGGAGAGCGACAGGCTGAGCGCGCATCTCGGGGTACTGCCGGCCGACGTGGTCCAGGAGCGCTATGGAGCGGACAGCGACGAGGCCCGCGCGTACGGCGAGATGCCCGAATACCCCAACGCCTATCTCGTCACCGTCACCATGCGCGATCGGGCCAGCGGCGAGCGCGTCGAAGAGGCGCGGGTGACGGCAACGGTCAGTCGACTGGGCCTCACCGGCGCAACGAAGCAACTGCTGCCGGCCGAGCTCGCCGGCAGCCGCACCTACGGCAACTACTTCCGGATGCGCGAGCCCGGGATCTACAATGTCGACGTCCGGGTCGAGCGACCCGGCGTATCCGGCAACGATCTCGTCAGCCTCGAATACCATCGGCCGACCGACCCGCAGTAGCGACGTCGGCGCACCGGCGTGCGCACCGCGGGCGAGGACGGCAACAACGACAGGACAGGCGCCGGGGACAGGGGCGGGTCCCCGTCCAGGACGAGCAGCCCACGCCCGGCTTGCGCCGGCCATCCGGCGAGTGCCCGCGTCCCGGCCACGGCCCGGAGCTCGCCGCCAATTGCTCAAAGGGTATCGACCATGGGATGGAACCGCCCGCAGCCGCCGCATGCCCGGCAATCAGGCGCGGCCAGGGGCACCTGCGCGCCTTTCTGCTGACCGCCGGCTACGTGCTGGCGGCATTGCTGCCGCTGGCAGTAGCTGCCGCCGCGGGTGCGCCCGGCCGGCCCGGCCTGCACGACATCGCCTCGACGATCGCCATGATCGGCTTCGCGGCGCTGCTGCTCGAGTTCGTGCTCTCGGGCCGCTTCCGCGCGCTCACCGACCCGGTCGGCATGCGACACAGCTCATGCGCTCCACCAGTTCGCCGGCCACGTCGTGCTCGCGCTGCTGCTCGCGCACCCGTACCTGTACGCCCTGGTCCCGCCCGGGACCGCCGCCGGCCCCGCGCCGCCCGCCGCCGGCGGCAGCGCGCTCGCGGGCGTGACCGGCTTCCTCGCCTGGTTCGGGCTGATCGCGCTCGTGTTCACGGCCATCTTCCGCGACAGCCTGCCCGTCACCTACGAGACCTGGCGCCTCGGCCACGGTCTCGGCGCGGCCGCCATCGCCGTGCTCGCCCTGGTGCATACCCTGGGCGCGGGCACGGCCGCCGCCGCCCCGGCCGTGGGCGCCTTCTGGATCGCCGCGGTGGCACTCGCCCTGCTCACGCTGGTGCACGTATACGCCGTGAAGCCATGGCTGCGCGCGCGCCGACCCTGGCGCGTGCGCGCGGTCACGCCGCTGGCACCCGGGATCCACGAGCTGTGGATCGAGCCCGACGGGCACGCGGGGCTCGACTTCCGCGCCGGGCAGTTCGCCTGGCTGCGCCTGGCGCCCGACCCCTGGGGCCTGCGCGAGCACCCGTTCTCGATCGCCTGCGCGCCCGGCGACGGGCCCGCGCTGCGCTTCGTGATCAAGGCCAATGGCGACTTCACGAGGCGGATCGGGGAGGTCGTCCCCGGCGCGCGCGCCTGGATCGACGGGCCCTATGGCCGTTTCGGCCCGCGCGCCGACGACGACGCCCTGCTGCTCGTGGCCGGCGGCGTCGGCCTGGCGCCGATCCTGGCGCTGCTGCGCGAGCGCCGCGACGCCGGCGATCGCCGGCCGATATGCCTCATCTATGCCTGCCGCTGGCAGCGCGACATGGTGCTCACCGACGAGCTCGCCACGCTCGCACGGGACCTGGACCTCGCGATCGTACGCGTCGTGGACGAGGCGCAGCGCCCGGCCGGCACCGAGCCCGGACCGCTCTCGCGCGCGCTGCTCGAGCGCTCGCTGCCGGCGGTCGAGCGGGGTCGCCTGGGCTGCTGCATCTGCGCCCCGCCGGGGATGATCGACGCCACCGAGGCGATGCTCGTCGAGCTCGGCGTGCCGCCCCGGCGCATCACCAGCGAGCGCTTCCGCTACCGCTATGGTGCCGGCAGCCCGGTCGCGCGCCGGGCGCAACGCGTCTACCTCGCCGTGGCCGGCGTCCTGGTGCTCGCGGCGATCACGTTCGCCGCCGCGACCTGAACCTCGCGCTATTCGCCGCCCGCCTTCGAGGGCAGCGGCTCGAGGCCCATCAGGTACTCGGCGATCGCCTCGCGATCCGCGGCGGTCAGACGCCCGGTCGAGTCGCTCACGACCGCGCCCATGCCGCCGCCGGCGACGTCGCCGTCGGGCTGGAAGCCGGTCTCGAGGAAGAACGTCAGGTCGACGCGGCTCCACTCGCCGATGCCGTCCTCCGGATGGGGCGTGATGTTGGGCACGCTGTTGCCCTCGGGCCCGTCCGGGTTGCCCGCGAGGTGGCGCGCCTCGATCTTCGCGCCCATCCAGTTGCGCGGGGTGTGGCACTCGCCGCAGTGGCCCAGGTGGCGCACCAGGTAGGCGCCGCGGTTCCAGCGCTCGCCGCGCTGCGGATCGGGCTCGTAGGCGCCGGCCTCGAAGTAGAGCCAGCGCCAGGGCCACAGCAGCACCCGGAAGCCGTAGGGGAAACGCAGCTCGTGCGGGGCGACCGCGCGCGTCACCGGCTCGAGCGACTGCAGGTAGGCGTAGATCGCGCCGGCGTCCGCGCGCTTCATGCCGGCGTACGAGGGATACGGGAAGGCCGGGTCAGTACAGGCTCGCCCGCCGGCGACACACCGTGGCGCAGCGCGCGCACGAACTCCGCCTGCGACCAGGCCCCGATGCCGGTGCGCTGGTCGGGCGTCAGGTTGGGCGTGCGGAAGGTGCCGTAGGGCGTGTCGAGCTCGCGCCCGCCGGCGAGCGCGACGGCGTCGTCCCCCTCGCGCGTGTGGCAGGTGACGCAGCCCGCGGCGTGCACCAGGTACGCGCCGCGCTCGACGCGGCCGGCGCTACCGTCCTGCGCGGCGGCGGGCGTGGCCAGGGCCGCCGGCAGCAGGCACGCCGCCAGCGCGGCGGCGCGCGCGATCGGCACCGCTACTCCTCGTACGCGGTAGCTGTCGTGGCAGCCGCCGCAGGAATTGCCCAGCGCCTTGAAGCCCTCGACGATGCGCCCGCGCTCGCCGGTCTCGACGGCCTCGACGAGGCCCTCGGCGGCCGCCTGGAAGTCGTCGATCTTCGCCTGGAAGTCCTCGGGCTGCTGCCAGATCTCGGGCAGCGCGTCGGTCCGGTCGTAGTCGTCGAAGCCGCTGTTTTCCCACCAGATGTCGTCGACGACCGGCGCCGTGGCGGCGATCGCCTTCGCATGGGGCATGAGGTGATCAGCGTCCACCTGGCCCTTCACCAGGCGCCCGATCGCGCCCGTGTGGCCCCCGAGGGAAGACATGACCGCCTGGCGGTACTCGACCAGGTCCTTCGGCTTGCCGGCGTCCTGGGCCCAGGCGCCGCCGGCGAACAGCGCCAGCGCCAGCGCGACCGGCGCCACCCTCGTGCGGATGCGTGACATGGCGGTCCCCTCGTTGCGAAGTGCTCTCGGGGAGCATAGCAGCCAGGACCCGGCTGTCTGCCCGCGATCGCCCGCGGTGGCGCCGCACGGTCCGGCACCACGAAACGCCGTCTCGCAGGTGACGTGTCGCTGCTCACCTGGCCGGCCGTGCTGATCTGCGGCCGTTTCATTGCGTTCGTCTAATGCCCCGCACCCGCCAGCGCCGGGGGCAGCCATGCGGACTCCGCCTCGAGCGCGCCCAGTGCCTGCGGCCGCGCGAACAGGAAGCCCTGGGCGGCGTCGCAGCCGCAGGCGCGCACGGTCTCGAGCTGGGCCACCGTCTCGATGCCCTCGGCGATCACCTTCATGCCCAGGCTGTGCCCCATCGCGACGATGGCGTGGAACAGGTCCCGCGAGCGCGCGGACTCCGAGAGCGCGGCGACGAAGCGCCGGTCGATCTTGAGCACGTGCCCGGGCAGGTCCTGGACCTGGGCCAGCGAGGAGTAGCCGGTCCCGAAGTCGTCGATCGCGATCAGGGCGCCGCTCGCCGCGGCCCGCTCGAGGCCCGCGATCGTCGCCGGCGAGGACCGCAGCACGGCGGTCTCGGTGATCTCCAGCGTGAGCGCCTGCGCGGGGACGCCGGCCGCCCGCGTGGCGCGTGCCACCAGCACGTCCGCGTCCGCCAGCGCGAGCTGCTCGGCGGACACGTTGACGGCGACGCGCTCGCAGGCCGGCGCCAGCGCCTGCAGCGCGCCGACGTCCTGCGCCGCGCGCCACAGGACCCAGTCGCCCAGCGGCCCGATCATGGCCGTCTGCTCCACCAGCGGCAGGAAGTGCGCCGGGGGGATGAGGCCCCACTCGGGGTGCTGCCAGCGCAGGAGCGCCTCGAACGCGCAGACCCTCCCGTCGTGGAGATCGACGATGGGCTGGTAGTGGAGCTCGAACTGGTCGGTGTCCAGCGCCTGGTGCAGTGCGCCCTCCAGCTCCACCTGGCGCACCACGTCGGCGCGCATCGACGGGTCGAAGCGGCGCACGCGGTCGCCGCCGTCGTGCTTGGCCCGGTACATCGCCAGGTCGGCGTTGACCAGCAGCGTGTCGCGGTCGTCGCCGTCGTCGGGCAGCACGGTCACGCCGACCGACGCGCCCAGGGTCACGCGACGCTGCTGCGGCTCGAACGGGGCGGCCATCGCCCTGCGCACCCGATCCGCGAGCGCGAGGCACTCGGCGTCCGAGCCGACCCGCGGCTGGATCAGCGCGAACTCGTCGCCGCCGATGCGCGCGACCGTGTCCGAGGTGCGCAGGGCCCCGCTCAGGCGCTCGCCGACCGCCCCGAGCAGGGCGTCGCCCGCGACGTGGCCGTAGGTGTCGTTGAACAGCTTGAAGCGGTCGACGTCGAGCAGCAGCACGGCGGCGCGCTCGCCGTAGCGGCGCGAGCGGGTCAGCGCCTGGTCCAGGCGATCCGCGAACAGCGAGCGGTTGGGCAGCCCCGTGAGCGGGTCGTGCATCGCCTGGTGGTGGAGCAGCTCACCGCGCTCCTCCGCGGCGCGCTGCTCGGCGATCGTGGCGTTGTAGTCGGCCACCAGCTCGCCGAACTCGCCCGGCTGATCGGGATCGATGTAGTCGCGCTGCCCGGTCCGGCGCGCGGCGCGGATCGCCCCGGTGATGCGCCCCAGCGGCCGCAGGACGCGATTGCCCACCACCGCCAGCGTGCTCGCCGTGACGAACACCGCGATCAGGAACACGAGCCCGAGGATGCGCAGGCCGAAGGCCCGGACCGCGGCGGGATCCTGCCCCGTCGAGCACCGCGGTCACCTCGTACGGCTGCCGCGCGGGAGAAGGTCCAGGCGGTGACCACGCGCCCGTCGGCGGGAGGCGCCGGCACCGCGCGCGTGCCGGCGCGGGTGCCGCCCGCCGGGGCCGAGGCGGCGGCGCCGCCCGGGCCGCAGACCCGGACCGCGAGGACGTCCGGCAGGCGCGCGATCGCCGCGGCGCCCCGGCGGCACTGCCGGGTGCGGCGGCCTGCAGGGCCACGCGTGCCGCATAGCGGTTGCGCGCGTCGAGGTCGGCGACGAGCTCGGCCTGCCGGTTGAGCATGCTCGGCACCAGGATGACCAGCTCGATGACGACGATGCTCAGCAGCACCCACAGCGCGACCGAGCGGGCGACCCGCGAGCCGAGGGTCGCGGCGAGCGCCGGCGGCGGCGCCGCGGGCGCGCGGCGGATCCGGGCGGGTCGCGGCGCTGTGACAAGGGATCGCTCCGGGGGGTCGAGGTCGTCGGCGCGGCAGCGCGCCGTCACACAGGGGTCCGATCCCGATGGGCAAGCAATGTTCCTGCCCGCGCGGGGCCGCGGACAGTGGCGCCGGGGCCGGCCGGCGCTCGATCGCGCGGGGCACGGGGGATGTCGCGCCGCAGGCGGGCGCGGCCCGGGTCGGCGAGGCCCCGTATCCCCGCGGCCGGGGCGGCCGCGGGGACGTCGGGGGCTCAGGACGCCAGCGTCGCGTCCATGGTGACCTCGGCGTTGAGCAGCTTCGAGACGGGGCAGCCCGCCTTGGCGGCGTTGGCGCACTCGTCGAACTGCTCCTGGCTGGCACCGGGACCTTCGCCTTCACCACCAGGTGGATCCTGGTGATCGCGGAAGCCGCCCTCGACCTCGTCCAGGGTGACCGCCGCGCTCGTGTCGACCCGCTCCGGGGTCAGGCCGGCCTCGCCCAGGATCATCGACAGCGCCATCGAGTAGCAGCCGGCGTGGGCGGCACCGATGAGCTCCTCGGGGTTGGTGCCGCCACCCTCCTCGAAGCGGTCGTGGAATGCGTATGGCGTGGCCGACAGCACCTTGCTGTCGCTCGTGAGCGTGCCCTTGCCGCCCTTCAGGTCGCCCTGCCAGGCGGCCGCTGCGTTGCGCGTCTTCATGGCTCCTCTCCTTTGCGGCGCGGGGATTCGGGGCACCGCGGTTGCGCGCGGTCAGCCAGCGAGTGGCGCGAGCATCGCCCGCAGGCGCTCGATCTCGTCGTCGTTGACCGTGTGCCCCATGTCCGGGTAGATGCGCTCGTCGACCTCCGCATTCAAGGCCCGCAGCGCCGCCGCCGTCTCGTGCACGCGCGCGAGCGGGATGTGGGCGTCGACGTCGCTGCAGCCGAGCAGCACCGGCGTGCCGTCGAGGCTGCCGGGGTACTCGAACACCGTGCCCGGCGGGCCGATCAGGCCGCCGCTGAGCGCGGCGACGGCGCCCCAGCGCCGGGCGTTGCGCGCGGCGAGCTCGGTCGCCAGGCAGGCCCCCTGCGAGAACCCGACGAGCGCGGTGCGCTCGGCCGGGATGCCGGCCGCCTCGATCTCCGCGACCAGTGTCGTGATCCGCCCCAGCGCGGACGACAGCCAGGGCTCGGTTGGCGAACGGCGCGAGGAAGCGATGCGGGTACCAGCTGCCGCCCGCCGCCTCGGGCGCGAGCCAGGCGAGGCCGGGGACGGGCACCGCATCGGCCAGCGGCAGGATGCTCGCGGCGTCGCCGCCGCGCCCGTGCACCAGCACCACGGCAGCGCGCGCGGAGGCGAGCCCGGCGCGGCGCGCGCCGCCCGCCCGCGTGCGGGTCGTCACTCATCGCCCGCGCCGCCCGGCACGGGGCGACACCAGCGGCAGGTCGGCCTCGATGTCGGCGCGCATCGGCTCGTGCGCGACGGTCAGCTTGAGCTCGGTGCCGAGCGCAGCGACCGGCTCGTCGACGGCGAAGCCGGGCCCGTCGGTGGCGATCTCGAACAGGATGCCCCGGGCTCGCGGAAGTGCACCGAGCGGAAGTCGAAGCGGTGGATCACCGGCGTCGGCTGCAGCCCGGCCTGGGCGAGGCGCGCCTGCAGGGCGACGTGGGTCTCGTCGTCGGGCGCGCGGAAGGCCACGTGGTGCGCCGTGCCGATCCGCGGCCGCACCGCCGCGGCGGGTCAGGCCAGTGAGCTTCGACGGCGCCGGCGCGCTGCGCGTCGGCGACGCCGAAGCGCGTGGCGTCCCCCGCCGATGCCGCCTCCGCGTAGCCGAGCAGCTCGGTGAGCACGCGCGCGGTCGCGTCCGGGCGCGCGCTCGCGAGGCGCACGCCGGCAAAGGCGCGGATCGCGTCCTCTGCCGGGATCGGTCCCTCGGGCCAGCCCGGGTCGCTCCCCGGGTCGGCGTCACCGACGAGCTCGACCAGCAGGCCGTCGGGGTCGGCCAGGCGCAGCGCGGGCGCCGACGCCGCTCGTCCGCGGCGGCGACCGTGAAGCCGTGGCGCTCGAGGCGGGCCGGCCAGCGCTCGAGCGCGGCCGGCGGCACCGAGAAGCCGGTCGCGTAGACCTGGCCGCGGCCGGGCCGGCCCGCCGGTATGCCGGCGAAGGGGAAGAAGGTCATGCAGGTGCCCGGGCGACCCACGGTGTCGCCGTCGTTGCAGGTGGTAGGTGGTCGGGATCGTCCTCGGTCCGCGCCGTCTGCCGAAGCGCCAGGCCCAGGACGCCGGCGTAGAAGTCGACGTTCACCTGCGGGTCGCCGGCGATCGCGGTGACGTGGTGCAGGCCGCGGACGCGGGGGTCGGTCATGGGGTGATCCTCGGATGCGGGCCGGTGCGCCGGGGCAGGCACGCCGCGCTGCGCCCGTCCCTTCGCCGCATCATACGACCGGGATTCGGGCGCGGGAACCGCGGCCCGGCGCGCTGCGACGAGGCCATGAGGACATGACGAAACGATCTGGCGCCGCGGGTTCCGATGACGTGGATGTGGCCTCATGATCGTGGCGTGATCATCCCGAGCGGGAGCAAGCGATGAAACGCATCCCCCTGATCGGCGTGCTGGTCGTCGTGGCGGCGCTGCCGGTCACCGCCCACGCGCGCGAGCTGGCGCCGCTGGTCTCGGTCGACTGGCTGGCCTCGCAGTCGCGCGCCGACGACCTGGTCGTGCTCGACATCCGCAGCGCCATCGACGACAGCGACCGCGAGACCTTCGAGCAGGGCCACATCCCGGGCGCCGTGTACAGCAGCTATACCGACGACGGCTGGCGCCGCGAGGAGAACGGCGTGCCCGGCAAGCTGCCGCCGGTGGCCGAGCTCGAGCGCCTGATCGGGGGCCTCGGCATCGGCAACGACGACGACGTCGTCATCGTCCCCGCGGGCGTCGGCTCGACCGACTTCGGCGCCGCGACGCGCGTCTACTGGACCTTCAAGGTGCTCGGCCACGACGACGTCGCCATCCTCCAACGGCGGCCACCGTGCGTGGGTCGAGGCCGGCCACGAGCTCGCGCGCGGCTGGAACGAGCCCGCCAGCGCCCGCTTCGAGGCGGACTTCCGCCCCGGGCTGCTGGCCACCACTCGAGGAGGTCGAGCAGGGCCCGCGAGGCCGGCGTCCAGCTCGTCGACAACCGCCCCGCGGCGCAGTTCCGCGGCGCCGAGAAGCACCCCGAGGCGCGCGCCTCGGGAACCATCCCGGGCGCGCTCAACCTGCAACAGGGCGAGCTCGTGCGCGCGGGCACCGCCTTCGTGATCGACCCGGCACGGCTCGACGCGCTCATGGAGCAGGTGGGCGTGCGCGGCGACGAGCGCACGATCACGTTCTGCAATACCGGCCACTGGGCCTCGATCGGCTGGTTCGTGCTGAGCGAGGTCCGCGGGCAGGAGAACGTGGCCATGTACGACGGCTCGATGACCGCGTGGTCGCAGGACCCGGGGCGCCCGCTGCAGACGGCGCGCAGCGGCATCGGCGCCGTGCTCGACTGGCTGTTCAACTGAGCCGGGCCGGTGCGCGCCGCCGGGCGCCGCGCGTGCCCGGCGGCGCGCGATATGTCGCCGTGCGATAGCGATATGGCAAATCGGTCTAGGCGCGCGTCTTCTTGTGGCTGACGCCCGCTCATATCATCTACCGCCTATACGTTGACGCCGGCGCCACGCGCGGAGAAACCATGAAGCGAGTCACCCCCATCGCCGCCCTGGCGCTGCTGCTGGCGCTGCCGCTGGGCGCGCAGGCGCGCGAGCTCGATCCGCTGGTGTCGGTCGACTGGCTCGCCGAGCACCGCGGCGCCGACGACCTCGTCGTGCTCGACGTGCGCAGCGCCATCGACGGCACCAACCGCGACATCTTCGAGCTCGCGCACGTCCCCGGCGCCGTGTACGCCAGCTACACCGAGGCGGGCTGGCGCCGCGAGGCCGCGGGCGTGCCGAGCGAGCTGCCGCCGGTGGACGCGCTCGAGCGCCTGATCGGGTCGCTCGGGATCGGCAACGACTCCCACGCCCTCGCGATCCGTGTCCGCCGGCACCGGCGCCGCCGACTTCGGCAGCGCCGCGCGCGTGTACTGGATCCTCAGGCTGCTCGGCCACGACGACGTCGCCATCCTCGACGGCGGCTTCCGCGCCTGGGAGCAGTCCGGCCACGCGGTCGCCGGCGGCTGGAACGAGCCCGAGCCGGCGCGCTTCGAGGCCGAGCTGCGCCCCGGGCTGATCGCCGACACGGGGGCGGTCGCGCACGCGCGCGAGGCCGGCGCGCGCATCGTCGACGTGCGCCCGGCGCGCCAGTACCGCGGCGAGGAGAAGCACCCGCAGGCGCGCGCGGCCGGCCGCATCCCCGGCGCGGTCAACCTGGAGCAGGACCGGCTGATCAGCGCGGACAGCGGCAGCGCCGTCACGGGCGAGCGCCTGGCCGCAGCGCTCGAGACCGCGGACCTCGAGGACGGCGGGCGCACGATCACCGTGTGCAACACCGGCCACTTCGCGGCCATCGGCTGGTTCATGCTGAGCGAGGTCGCGGGCCGCGAGGACGTCGCCGTGTACGACGGCTCGATGATCGCCTGGGCGCAGGACCCCGAGCGGCCGCTGCAGGTCGCGCGCAGCGGCATCGCCGGGCTCGTCGACTGGCTCGTGGACTGAACCGGATCGCACCATGGCTGCCACCGCCGAGACCGTCGCCGCCGGCGAGGCGCGCCGCCCGGACCGCTTCGTGGTCGCGACCGCGATCGTGGCGGGCCTCCTGCTCGCCGCGCTGATCGCGCTCGAGACCGCGCCCTTCCTGGTCGGCCTGTTCTTCGTCGGCGGCGCGCTCGGCGTCGGCCTCTACCACGGCGCCTTCGGCTTCACCGGCGGCTGGCGCCGCTTCGTGGTGCACGGGCGCGGCGCCGCGCTGCGCGCGCAGCTGGCGCTGCTGGCACTGGCGGCGGTGCTGATGGTGCCCGTGCTCGCCACCTCCGGCGCGGGGCTGACCGGGGCGGTGGCGCCGGTCGGGCTGTCGCTGGTGGTCGGGGCGTTCCTGTTCGGCTTCGGCATGCAGCTCGGCGGCGGCTGCGGCTCGGGCACGCTGTTCACCATCGGCGCGGGCAACGTGCGCATGGTGCTCACGCTGGTGTTCTTCATCGCCGGCAGCGTGCTCGGCACGATCCACCTGCCCTGGTGGCTCGAGCAGCCGGGCGTCGACCCGGTGAACCTGGCCGCCGGCCTGGGCCCGGGCGGCGCGATCGCGCTGACGCTGGCGCTGTGCGCCGGGCTCGCCTGGTGGGTGACGCGCATCGAGCGCCGCCGCCACGGCGACGTCGAGCGCCGCCTGCTGGCCGGGCCACGGGGCGGCCTCGCGGGCACGCTCTTCAAGGGGCCGTGGCCGCTCGCCTGGGCGGTGGTCGTGCTCGCCGTGGGCAACCTGGCGGTGCTGCTGCTCGCCGGCCACCCCTGGGGCATCACGCTCGCCTTCGCGATCTGGGGTGCCAAGGCGCTGCAGGCCGTCGGCGTCGACATGGCCCAGTTCGAGTTCTGGACCTGGGACTACCCGGCCATGGCGCTCGCCGACAGCGTGCTGGTGAACGTCACCTCGGTGACCAACTTCGGCCTGCTCGCCGGGGCCATGCTCGCGGCCGGCCTCGCCGGGCGCTTCAACCGCGCCAGCCTGGGCCGGATCCCGCCGCGCTCGCTGCTGGCCGCGGCCATCGGCGGCCTCGTGATGGGCTACGGCGCGCGCCTCGCCTTCGGCTGCAACATCGGCGCGATGTTCTCCGGCATCGCCTCCGCGAGCCTGCACGGCTGGATCTGGTTCGCGGCCGCCTGGGTGGGCTCGCTGATCGCGATCCGCCTGCGCCCGCGCTTCGCGCTGGCCAACGACTGAGGGCGGGCCGTGCCGGAGACACGCCGCTACAGCCCCCTGCGCCTGGTCGTCGTGCTGCTGGTGATCGCCGGCTTCATCATCGCCGACCACGTCGGCAGCCCCACCTTCCGCCGCAACATGGGCGAGGGCGGCTTCGAGACCACGCTCACCCAGCGCGAGAGCCAGGCCGCCGCCTGCGCCCCCTGCGGCGCGCCCTGCCCGTCCGAGCGCAAGGACGACTGAGGCTACCCTCCCGCGAGGCGAGCCATGGGCGCGGCCAGCCGCCCGGCCGGCATGGCGGCGGAGATGCACAGAGTACTACCTGGCCCCACGGTGCAGAGGGACGTGGCCTCGGCGCCCCCGCCCGATGCCCTCGGCCACGGTCCCGAGCCCAAGTCGCAGGCGAGCCCGATCACGGCCCGCCGGCACGGGGCCGTGTTGCGCAGCGCGCGTGGCACGGCATACGCTGCTCCCCGGGGCACCCTGGAAGCGTGCAGTGGTCGAGTCCTCCGGCAAGCGCACCACGGCAGGCGGCCGCGAGCGAACGTACATCCGTCATCCGGCGCGGGTGCCGATCCGCGTGACCAGCGTGTCCGCGGCGGGCGCGTCCGAGGTCGCGGACGTCAGCTACGGCGGCCTGTCGTTCACCTGCCCCGAGCGCCAGCAGGCGGGCGCCGAGATCGAGCTGCGCATCCCCGACGTCGACCCCGGGTTCCGTGGGCGCGCCCGGGTGGTGTGGTGTCGTTCGACCCGGGACGGCTACCGCGTCGGCGTGCGCTTCCTCGACCCGCACGACGCCTTCCGCTCGCGCATGGTCGAGCAGCTGTGCGCCATCGAGGGCTATCGCCGCGAGGTCCTGGAGCGCGAGGGCCGCCGGCTAACCGGCGACCAGGCCGCGGCCGAGTGGATCCGCCGCTACGCCGACGGCTTCCCGGACCCGTGAGATCGCGGCCGTTGCCTCGGCCGCGGCGGCGAGCGGCTACCGTCGCGTCCTGGCTTCAGCGGCGTTGACAGGCGCAACCACCGATGCAAGCGAGATCACCGGCTTCGACTCCTTCCTCGCGGCGGCGCGCGACCAGGCCGAGCCGCAGCAGCTGCTGTTCGTGTTCGTGAAGACCGTGCTGCCCGAGGACGCCGACGACAGCGGAGCAGGCGCGCTACGAGGCGGGCCAGGGCGGTGGCCTGCTGCCGGTGATGTACGTGGACAAGCGCCCCGACGATGTCGCCGGCTTCGAGGCGCTGCGCGCGGAGTCGCGCGAGCAGGGCGAGGACTGGGACATCGTGCTCGCGGCGGCGCTGTCCGGGCGCGGCGACGCCGCACCCGGCGACGACGACATCGAGCAGGCGTTCAGCTCGATCATCAAGAACATCCACGCCGGCGGCGACCTCTCCGGCCTGCTCGCCTTCGACCGCGACGGCGACCCGTTGCGGTTCGTGTCCGCCTCCTGACCCCCGGAGCGACCCCGGCCGCCCCCGCCGGGCGCCCGATACGCCACCGCCCCGGACCACGCGGACGCCCGCCGCGCGCGGCCGGCCGGGCCCATCGGCGAGGCTCGGCCTCGGCGCCGGACAGATCAAGGCCGGCCTGTACTACATCTTCGGGGTCGAGGAGAGCCTCGCGGTCAAGGTCTGGCTGATCATGGGCATCGGCGGCGATCGCGACCACCTTGATCGTCCCTGGTGTCGGCCGCGGCATCAAGTGGCTCTGCGGTGCAACCTGTGGCTGTCGCCGGCTGGTTCGGCACCATGGTGATGAGCATGATGGCGCTGGTCCTGATCATCACGTACTTCGTGACGTCGTCCGACTCGGGCACGCTGGTGGTGACGACGCTGATCTCGATGGGCAAGGGTCTGCTGATCACCTACCGCGTGTTCCGGGCATCGGCCAGGTGCGGCCGCCATCCTGCTCTACGCGGGCGGGCTGCAGGCGCTGCAGACGGCGACGCTGGCGATCGGCGCGCCGTTCTCGATCATCATGATGTACACGCTGATCCGCTCGTTCCGTGAGGAGCTGGAAGCGCCCGCGCAGGCGGCGGCGGACACCCGGGGCTGACCCCGGCGGGCAGCGCCCGGCCGCTGCCGCCGGCACGGGCCGGCCACCACGGCCGCGATCAGGCGAGCCAGGTGGCGACCCGGTCGGCGGGCAACGGCGGGCTGTAGCGGAAGCCCTGCGCGGCGTGGCAGCCGAGGCGTCGCACCTCGGCCTCCTGCGCCTCGGTCTCGACGCCTTCGGCGATCACGTAGAGCTCGAGCGCTCCGGCCATCTCGACCAGCGCGCGCACGATCGAGCGTTGGCGCGTGTCGTCGCAGATGCTGGCGACGACGCTGCGGTCGATCTCGAGCACGTGGAACGGCAGCCGCGTCAGGTAGCCGAGCGACGAGAAGCCCGTGCCGAAGTCGTCGATCGCGAAACGCACGCCAAAGCGCCCGAGCGCGGCCATGATGTGCTCGGTCGCGGCGAAGTCCTCGACCAGCGTGCTCTCGGTGATCTCGAGCGCCACCAGCGCCGGGTGCCGTGCCGGCGGTCGACGATCTCGCCGCGATAGGTGTCGACGAAGTCGGAGGCGCGGAACTGCTGTGCCGAGCAGTTGACCGCGACCGGCGGCACCGTGGCGGCCTCGCTCTCCACGCTTCGAACGCAGGCGGCGACGGCGGCGTCAGCACGAGCGTGCCGAGCGGGTGGATCAGGCCGGTGCGCTCGGCGAGCGGATCCGACGGCCCGCGGCCGATGCGACCCGGCCCTCGCCCAGCGGCGATCTGCTGCAGGCCAGCGCCTCGCGGCGCTGATGATCCCGCCACTCGACGAGCAGCGACCTGCGGCTGAGTACGGCCGAGGCAGGTGGGCCTCGGCGATGGCGTCGCGCAGACTCGGCGCTCGTGAAGCCTCAGTGCGCCGGCCGGAAGCTCGTCGCTGAGGCCGCGCGCGTAGAACTCGTAGTCGACCTCGGGGCGCGCGTGCGCCCGGCCGGCGGCGAGTGTCGCCGCGCGCACGAGCCCGTCGGCGCTGTCGCCGTCCTCGGGGAAGCGCGCGATGCCGATGGTCAATCCCGTGCGGCTCGCGACCCCGTCGCTGACCTCGAACGGCGCGTCGCAGACCGAGCGCAGCGCGGCCACGGCCGCGCCGAGATCCGCGGCGCATTCGGCAATGTCGAGCAAGGTCAGGAAGACATCGCCGTGCGGAGCGCGCGACGAGGCGCGCGTCGACACGCACGCACAGGCGCGCCGCGAGCTCGGCGAGCAGCGCGTCGCCGGCAGCGAAACCGGGCGCCTCGTTGAGCTGCAGCATGCCCCGCACGCCGACGTGCGCCACCGCGACGTGGCGATTGTCGGCCCGCGCCCGCTCGACGGCATGCTCGAGCCGCTCGACGAAGCGCGCGCGGTTGATCAGCCCGGTGAGGCTAGCTCGTGGCGCCGCGGACCAGTGCGCCTGGCATCTCGGCGTGCTCCTCGCGCGCTACCAGCGCGAGGCGCTGTCGCCGGCGAACGCTCGCCGTCCGGCGCTGCAGCCAGGCAGAGCACCGGGAGCCAGAGCTGGCTCGCCAGTCGACGCCGGCGGTAGCGCACGGCCAGGTCCACGCTGGCCAGCGTGGAATGGCTCGCCGCGAGCGCCTGCTCCAGCTCCGCGCGGTCCGCCGATTCGATGCGGGCGAACACGTACCCGGGGTCGCGCCGGGCCTCGGTCGGATCCGTGCCGTGCTGCTCGAGCATTCGGCCGGCGATATAGGTGTAGCGGTCGTCGCCGTCGCCGTCGGCCGTGCATGCGCCGGGAAGATGGCACCGGGCACGTCCATGCGCGAGCCAGCGCGGTCTGCATAGCGGAACGCCGGGCGGCCGCCGGCGGCGCGCTCCAGGACTCGGCCAGGGTCGTCGCGCACGATGCTGACCACCGGCGGCCTGCTCCCGGCTATCGGGTCAACTGGAACGTCGCTTCTCGGCCGAAGCAGCGTGCCGTTGCGCCGGCACATCTCGAAGCGGCACTGGTAGCTGGTCGCGCCCGCCCCGAAGTGGCGCTCACTGTCGATCGCGAACGCCTGCCGAAGGCGTGCTTCCTCGCTGGCGTGCAGCTTGGCGCGTGGCGCCGCCGACGAGCTGGATGGCGACCCGCCGGAACACCCGCTGCGCGGCGGCGTTGCACGAGAGGATACGCCGCGTCTGCCACTCGACGACGAAGATCGGGTTGTCACCGAGCAGGTGCGCGGCCTGGAGTGCACGCTGTCGGAATCGAACGTCGTCGCGGGACGTGGGGCTGCCCGTGCGGGCCATACGCCGGTATCTGCCATGCGGATCCGTCCCATGGAGGGCCGGGCAGCCCATGCGCACGCCGCGCTCATGGGCGGCCATGAAGCTGGCAGATCAAGCAAACCACGGCAGCGCCGGCAAGCGCGCCGCCAACGCGAAGCCGGGCACGGCCGGGGCCGGCTCCCGGATTTCGCTCTGCGTGCGCCTGCGCTCGCGCGAGCAAAGGATGCCATTGTGATGCTGGCCAGCACCGGCCGCCCGTCGCGGAGATGACCCGGCGCAAGTCGCCCCGCCGCCGAGCCCCATGGCGCGCAGACCATCCGCGTGACATCGCTGACCGGACCGTGGCATACGTTGCAATCCGTCGCGGGACGCACCCGCAAGCCGCGGCACGGTCCGCATCGCGCGCGGGTGCCGGGCACCAGATCGGTCGCGGCCACCGGCCAGGCGTCACGCCCGGCCAGGGGCCGCGCGCGGTCCCGCCGAGGGGGCGCTGGGTGGCAGGTTGCATGGATCGGACCTGGGTACTGGGCAGACCCGCCTGGACCTGCACGGTCGTCCAGCGCGGCGCGCGTCGCTCGCCCGCGGGCGCGCGCCCGCGCCGCCCGTCGGCTGGCGCCCATGGCTCGCGCTCGTGCTCGCGGCCGCACCGGCGCCCGCCGCCGACCCGCCCATCCGCATCGACGGCGTGACCTACCTCGGCGATCTGCCCACCCTGGTCGCCGAGCACCGCGGGCTGTTCACCCGCAACGGCATCCGCGCCGAGGTCCGCCACGGTGACTCCGGCAAGCAGAACCTCGGGCGCCTGCGCGCCGGCGAGACCGACTTCGCGCTGATGGCGCTCACACCCTGGTGCTGGACCAGCTGGCCGACCCGACCCCGGCCGGCCCGGGACGACCCGGTCGCGCTCGCGAGCGCTGGTCCACGCCACCCGGCTGCACCAGGTGCTCGCGCCCGCCGACGGCCCGGTGCGGCGGCCGGGCGACCTGGTCGGTCGCCGCGTGGCGCTCGCGCGCGGCACCAGCGCCGAGTTCGCCTGGGCGATGTTCGCGCAATACCACGGGCTCGACCCCGGCGCGGTCACGCTGGTCGATCTGGCCGTGGGCGAGGTGCCCGCCGCGCTCGCCGCCGGCGACGTCGACGCGGCCGCGCTCTGGGAGCCCTGGACCGCACGCGTGCGGGCGCGGCTCGGCGGACGCCTGCGCACGCTGTCCGGCAGCAACGCCTACACCGGCAAGTGGATGCTCGGTGACGCGGCGCCGGGTCGCGGCCGACGAGGCGCCGCGCAGCCGGGCCGTGCTGCAGGCGTACCGCCAGGCGATCGAGCGCATCCAGGCGGAGCCCGGCGCTGCCCTGGCGCTGTACGCCGAGGCGACCGGGCTGGCACCGGCGGCAATCCGGCCCGGCTGGGACGTGGCGATCTACGGCCTCAACCTGGACTGGTCGGCGATCGCGGCCGTGCAGCAGCAGCGCGCCTGGGCCCGCGGCGCCGGCTACCCCGACGCCGGCGCGTCGCCGGGGGTGCTGTCGCTGTTCGCCGCGGGACCCCTGCGCGCCGTCCGCCGGGCGCGGTCGGCATCCCGCAACCGGCCGGGGGCGGGGCGCGATGAGGCTCCTTCGGCTGTCGACCCTGAGCATCGCCGGCTGCCTCGCCGGGCTGCTGGTGCTGGTCGGGGTGATGGCGGTGAGCCTCGAGCGCATGCGCACGGCGCAGGACGAGATCGCGACCCTGTTCGACTGCGCGAGCGCCTCGACGACTTCTCGGCGGCCAGCGACAGCCTGCTGCTCTACGGCGCGGACCCGCGGCTCTGGCGCGCCTTCGAGGCCGATGCGCGCCAGCTCCGCGAGCGCCTGGGCGCGTTCGGCGACGCGCACCCCGACGCCCGCCGCGCCGCCCGCCAGATGGAGATCATCGTCGACGACCTCGAGGCCGCGGGCGTGCGCGCCCCGGCGGCGCCCGCCCCGGCGCCGCGCCGGCCGCCGCCGGCGGCCCCCTGGGCTCGCGCCGCGAGCGCGCGCGCTCATGAGCCAGGTCGCCGGCCACGGCGTGGCCCTGGATACGGCCGTCGACAGCCTGCTGCGCACGCGCCAGCAGGCGGTCGCGCGGAGCGCCACCTGGATCGGCGCCGGCTTCGCCGCCGCGGCGCTGCTGTTCGGCGCCATCTGCGTGCTCGCCTTCACCCTGATCCACCGGCGCGTCGCCGGGCCCATCCGGGCGCTGTCCGGGACGGTCGAGCGCCTGCGCGCGGGCGACACCGACGCGCGCGCGCGGTCACCGGCGACGACGAGATCGCCGAGCTGTCGCACGCGTTCAACCGCATGGTCGAGCAGCGCGAGCAGGCCGAGGCGCGCCTGCGCGAGCACGAGGCCACGCTCGAGCACCAGCGGCGCATGCTGGCCGAGACGCAGCGCATCGCGCGGGTCGGCGGCTGGCGCCTGCAGGTCGCCGACATGCGTCTCGAGTGGACCGACGAGACCTACCGCATCCTGGGGCTCGATCCCGGCGCGATCACGCCCTCGCGCGAGGCCTTCCTCGCGCACGTCCACCCCGACGACCGGCATCTCCTGCAGGGGGAGCGGGAGACCCTGGTGGCGGGTCGCCGCCGCGACGATCTCGAGTTCCGCATCGTTCGGGGCGACGGCGAGCTGCGCCACGTGCACGAGCGCGTCGAGATCGAGCGCGGCGGGAACGGCGAGGTGGTCTTCGTCATCGGCACGATCCAGGACGTCACCGCGCAGCGCCAGCTCGATTTTACATGCGCCAGTACCGCAGCCTGATCGAGGCCAGCAGCGACCAGTTCGCGATCGTCGACGAGAACTACCGCCTGCGCCTGGTGAACCAGGCCTACGCCGCCGCCCTGGGCATGGAACGCCACGAGCTCGAGGGCGCGCACGCGCCGCAGGTCCTGGGCGAGCAATACTTCGACACGCGCCTGCGCGCGCGCCACGAGGCCTGCTTCGCGGGCGAGCCCCAGGTCTTCGAGGTGGAGCGGAACTATGCCGGGGTCGGGACCCGGCAGCTGCTCGTGCGCTACTACCCGATCAGCGATATGCAGCAGGAGACCCGCCTGATGGGCGCAGTGATCACGGACGTCACCGCGCTCAAGCACGCCGAGGCGCGGCTGCGCGAGCAGGCGCACCTGGTCGACATGGCGGGGCGCATCACGCGCCTCGGGGGCTGGTCCGCGGAGCTGGAATCCGGGCGCGTTTCCTGGTCGCCCGTGGTCGCCGAGATCCACGGCATGCACCCCGGCTACTCGCCGGCGAGCGTCGCGGAGGCCATCGACTTCTATCCCCCGGAATACCGCGAGCGCATCGAGATGCTGGTGCGAACAGTTGCCGAGCAGGGCACGGTCTTCGACGAGGAGCTGCAGATCGTCGACCGCCAGGGCCGGCGCGTCTCGGGTTCGGGTCGTCGGCGAGCCCGTGCGCGCCGCCGACGGCACGATCACGCACATCCAGGGGGCCACCCAGGACATCTCCGCGCGCAAGGCGGCCGAGCGCGAGCGCCAGCAGCTCGACGAGCGCCTGCGCCGAATCCTGGAGACCATGACCGACGCGTTCTGGACAGTGGATACCGAATGGCGCTTCACCTACGTCAACGCAGAGGCCGAGCAGGTGCTCCAGCGACGCAAGGAAGAGCTCCTCGGCCAGAACGTCTGGTCCGAGTTCCCCGGGCCCGTGGGCACACGCATCGAGCACGAGTACCGCCGCGCCGTCGCGGATGGCGAGGCACGGACCTTCGAGGAGTACTACGAGCCGCTCGGCAAGTGGCTGGAGATCCGTGTCCATCCCTCGGAAGACGGCCTCGCGGTGTTCTTCCGCGACGTCACCGAGCGGCACAACATGATCGAGCAGCTGCGCGCGCACGAGGCCAGCCTCGAGGCCTCGCGCGACGAGCTCGTGCTCGCGCTCGACACGCGCACGGCGCTGATCGACTCGCTGCCGGCGCAGATCGCGGTGCTCGCGGGCGACGGCACCCTGATCGAGATCAACGGGCAGTGGCGCGAGTTCGAGCAGCGCGAGCAGCTGATGCGCCCGGAACACGGCGTCGGCCAGAACTACCTCGAGCTCTGCGACCAGGTGACCGGCGACCACGCCGAGGACGCGCGTGCGGAGGCCGCGGGCCTGCGTGAGCTGCTGGCGGGCGAGCGCGACACGTTCACCCAGGAGTACCCGTACCACCTCGCCGACCGGCCGTGCTGGTTCCGGCTCATGGCCAGCCGCATCGGTCCGCCGCGCGACGACGATTGGGCACCGAGCGCCGTCGTCATGCACATCGACATCACCGAGCGCAAGCTGGCCGAGCAGGAGCTCGAGCGGATCGCCTACCAGGACCCGCTCACCGGGCTGTGGTCGCGTCAGGGCTTAGGCCGCGCGCTGGCCGCGCGGTTCGAGCACACCGGCTGGCAGCCGGGCGCCCGGGTGGTGATGCTGAACCTGCGCCACCAGCGCGACGTCAACGACGCCCACGGCTATGCGATCGGCGACCAGGTCCTGATCGAGGTGGCACACCGCCTGGTCGAGCGCGCCGGCGACGGCGCGCTCGTCGCCCGCCCCGGCGGCGACGAGTTCGCCGTGTTCCTGCCCGCGCACGCGGGCCCCGGGCGCGATCGGCGCGTGGCCGCGATCGCGGCGACGTTCGACCAGCCGATCGAGCTCGAGCACTTCTCGGTGGACGCCGGCGCGCAGTTCGGCGTGACCCTGCTGGGCGAGCGCGAGCGCCCGCCCGAGGAGCTGATGCGCGAGGCGGCGGTGGCGCTGTTCCACGGGCGCGACGGCCGCCAGCGCAGCGCCTGGAACGAGTACAGCCCGGAGATCGACCGCGAGCGCCAGGAGCGCGTCGAGCTGACGCGGGACCTGCAGCGCGCGCTCGCCAACGACGAGTTCCAGCTGCACTTCCAGCCCAAGGTGCGCCTCGCCGACGGCGGCCAGCTGGTCGCCGCCGAGGCGCTGCTGCGCTGGCATCACCCCGAGCGCGGGCTGCAGTCTCCGGCGACGTTCATCCCGATCGCCGAGCAGAGCCAGCTGATCGCGCCCATCGGCGACTGGGTGCTGCGCGAGGCGTGCTCGTTCCTGCGCGAGTGGCGACGCGCCGGCCTCGACATCGTGCGCATCGCGATCAACGTATCGCTGGTGCAGTTCACCGTCGGCGACTTCGTCTCGAGCGTGCGCGCCGCCCTCGACGCCTACGCCGTGCCGCCGTCCAGCCTGACGCTCGAGATCACCGAGAGCGTGTTCGAGCAGGAGTCCGACGAGCTCTACCGCCAGCTGCACGCGCTGCACGAGCTGGGCGTGCAGCTCTCGCTCGACGACTTCGGCACCGGTTACTCGTCGCTGCTCTACCTGCAGCGCTACCCGTTCGACGAGATCAAGATCGACCAGGCCTTCGTGCGCAACATCCTCGACGACGACTACAGCCGCCGCATCGTCAACACGGTGCTCGGCCTGTGCGGCGCCCTCGGCGCCGAGCCGATCGCCGAGGGTATCGAGAGCGAGGCCGTGCGCGACGCGCTGCTCGAGCTGGGCTGCCGGGTGGGCCAGGGCTTCCATTACAGCATGCCGCTCGAGGCCGAGGACTTCCGCTGGCTGCTCGAGCAGGGCACGGCGCTGCCGCTGAGCGGCTCCGGCGCGCCTTGATCGCCGGGCGGAACACAGCCACCACGACTCTCGGGGACCCCGCTCATGACAGCTCGCGCATCACCGCTCGCCATGCGCGAGACCAACCCCGTCCAGCAGCCGGAGCAGGACCTCAGCCACGGCATCTTCGCCACGCCGGCGCTGGTGCGCGTGAGCGCCGGGGATCGCTCCAGGGTGCTCTACGGCGACCTCTCCGAGACCCAGCGCCTGCGCCATTTCCTCGCCGAGGGCACCGCCCCGGCCGAGTCCGCGCGCTGAGCGCGCGCGCCGCGCGCATCGTGTGAACCGGGTCACAGTGTCGCGACCCGGCGACAACCGCGCGCGTCCGCGAACCGAACCTGGCGCCCGGGACCAGGCTCATTGCGGAGAAGGGCAACGACCATGACCACGAGACGATACCTGCTCGCCGCGGCGCTGCTGCTGCTGCCGCTCGCCGCTCACACCGCCAGCGTCGAGCTGCTGCAGCCCCCGGCCTGGATCGAGCGCGACGGCACGCGCGCGCCGCTCGCGCCCGAGGCCCGTCCCGGCTCGGGCGCCGTGATTCACACGGGCGAGCGCGCGCGCGTGCGCCTCGGGCTGGAGGAAGGCAGCGACGTCAAGCTGGGCCCGGAGGCCCGCGTCGCGCTGTCACGGCTGGAGCCGGCGGCCGACGAGGGCGGCTTCTTCGAGGGCCTGGTCGAGGTGGTGCGCGGCGCCTCCCGCTTCACCACGGGCAAGGTCGAGGCGCAGCGCAAGCGGCGCATCGACATCAAGGTGGGCGCGGTCACCGCCGGCATCCGCGGCACGGACATCTGGGGCAAGGCCACCGCGGAGCGCGACTTCGTGGTGCTGCTCGAGGCGAGATCAGCGCCGCCAGCGGCGATCGCTCCACGCGCCTCGACCAGCCCGGCACGGCCTACATCCAGCCGCAGGACGGGCCGGCGCAGCCCGGGGTCTCGATCGCCGAGACCATCCGGGAGCTCGCCCGCGAGACCGAGCCGCTGGCGCAGCGGGGCTCGCTCACCCCCGACGGCGAGTGGGTCGCCGTGCTCGACTCGCTGCGCGACGCCGACCGCGCGCGCGACGCGCGGGCGCGCTACCGCGAGGCCGGCTTCCCCGTGGCGATCGAGCGCGCCACCGTCGACGGGCAGCGCTGGCACCGCATCGTGCTGGCGGGGGCAGCGACGCGCGCCGACGCGCGCGCGCTCGCGGCGGAGCTCGAACGCGACTTCGGCGTGCGCGGCGCCTGGGTGCGGCGGCGCTGATGGCGCCGTGACCGCGGGGCGCCGTCGGCACAGGTCACGCCGTGCGCGGCGTGCCCGCCGGCAGCGTGACGCGCACGCGCAGGCCGCCGAGGTCCGAGGCATCCAGCTCGATCGTGCCGGCGTAGGCGTCCTCGACCAGGCGGCGCACGATGTCGAGCCCGATGCCCTCGCCCGGCACGCTCTCGTCGGCGCGCGCGCCGCGCGCAGCGCCTCGCGCCGGCGCGCCGCGGGCAGCCCGGGGCCGTCGTCCTCGACCACCAGCGTGAGCCGGCCGCCATCCGCCGCGGCCTGCACCCGCACCCGGCCGGCACACCGCTTCCAGGCGTTGTCGAGCAGGTTGCCGGCGATCTCCATGAAGTCCTCGGGATCCCCGCGGAAGGTCGTCCCGGGCGGCACGTCGGGCTCGAGCGCCACCGCCCGGCCCGCGTGGACCTTCGCCAGCGAGGCCTCCAGGCGCGCGAGCACGTCGGCCACCGCGACCGCCCGCACGAGGCCGCTGCCGCCCGCGGCCGCGGCCCGCTGCAGGTGCCAGTCGACGGCGCGCTCCATGCGCTCGGCCTGCTCGCGCACGGTGCCCGCCTCGGCGTCCGCATCGTCCACGGCGCGCAGCACCGCGAGCGGCGTCTTGAGGCTGTGGGCGAGATCGGCGAGCGCGTCGCGGTAGCGCTGCAGCCGTGCCGCGCTGCCCGCGATCAGGGCGTTGAGGTTATCGGTCAGCGGGCGCAGCTCGCGCGGGTACTGCCGGCCAGACGCTCGCGCTCGCCCGCCTCGATCGCGGCGACCTCGCGCGCGCCGCGCGCCGCAGCGGCCCCAGGCCCCAGCGCAGCACCACCGCCTGCGCCACCAGCAGCAGCGCCGCGACGCCGGCGAGACCAGCCCCACAGCGCGCGCCGGAAGCCGGCCACGCGGGCCGCGGCGCCGGCGGCGGCGTCCGCGACCAGGAACTCGAGGCGGCGCGTGCTGCCGTCGTCGCGCTCCCAGGGTGACCGGGTAGGCGAGCGCGTGCAGCGTGGCGCCGCCGGCGCCCGGCACGCGCGCGTAGGCGGGCTCGCCCGGGGCACCGGCGGCGGGGTAGTCGATCGCGCGCCCGAGGCTCGAGCCCGAGCGCCACAGGATGGCGCCGTCGCCGCCGCGGATCGCGGCGTAGAGGCCCGAGTCGGGCGTGCCCAGGCGCGGCGCGGCCAGCGCCCGGGCATGCGCGGCTCGCCCGCGGCGTCGAGCTCCGCGGCCCCGAGCAGCAGGTAGACTGTGGCCAGCAGCTGCTGGCGCGCGGCCGGCCTCGACGCTGCGCTGGAAGGCGCGGTCCAGCGCCAGGCCGGCGAGCCCGAGGAAGGCGGCGAGCACGAGCGCGAGCGCGAGCGTGAGCCGGGCGCGCAGCGAGTCGGGAAACATCGCCGCCTCAGGCCGGCGGCACGCGCAGGCGGTAGCCGCGCCCGCGCAGGGTCTCGATGGGCTCGCGCGCGCGCCCGGGGTCGAGCTTGCGGCGCACGCGCGCGAGCAGGACCTCGACCACGTTGCTGTCGCGCTCGGCGTCCTCCTCGTAGATGTGCTCGGCGAGCCGGCCCTTGGAGATGACCTCGCCGGCGTGCAGCGCGAGATACTCGAGCAGCCGGTACTCGTAGCTCGTCAGGCTGACCGCCTCGCCGGCGACCGTCACGCGCTGCGCCCCCGTGTCCACCGCGACGTCGCCGACCTCGAGCACGGCGCTGGCCCAGCCGCTCGCGCGGCGTACCAGCGCGGCGCAGGCGCGCGATCACCTCCTCGAGGTGGAACGGCTTGACCAGGTAGTCGTCACCCCCGGCCTCGAGGCCCTCGACCTTCTCCTGCCAGCGCCCGCGCGCGGTGAGGATGAGCACGGGGAAGGTGCGCCCGGCTGCGCGCCAGGCGCGCAGCACGTCGAGGCCGGCGCGTCCGGGCAGGCCCAGGTCGAGCACGGCGACGTCGACCGGGTACTCGTTGCCCAGGTAGAGCGCCTCGTCGCCGTCGCCGGTCTCGTCGACGGCGAAGCCCTCTGCGCGCAGGGCCGCGGCCACCTGCGCGCGCAGCGCCGCCTCGTCCTCGACCAGCAGCACCCTCACCGCGCGCGCCTCAGTCGCGCACCCGGCCGCTGCGCGCGTCGACCCGGACGCTGCGCACGCGCTCGCCGTCGACCAGCACCTTGACGCGGTACCACGGGCGCCCGCCGCGGTGCAGCTCGACGCGCAGCACGCGCCCGCCGGTCGCCCGGCGCGCGGCCGCGGCCGCCTGGTCCGCCGAGATCAGCTGCTCGCGCTGCCCGGACTGCGCCAGCAGCGGCGCCGCCGGGCCGTGCCCGGACAGCGCCGGGGCCACGGGCAGGCCGAGCGCGAGCGCGGCGGCGAGCAGCGCCGCTGTGATCCTCCCCCTGCCCTGGCCCATGCCCCGTCCCTTCGTCGTGTCTCAGTAGCCGTCATTGTAGATCGGCGCCACCTGCACGCGCAGGCGGATGGTCTCGCCCGGGTCGGTGTCGCGGTGGGTGACCAGCCGCCGGCCCTCGTGCAGGTAGGTCACGCGGTAGCCGTCGAGTCGCTCCTCGGTGTGGGTCACCTGCTCGACCTCGCAGCGGCGCTCGGTCGACACGACCCGGCGCGTGCGCGCGCCGTGGCGGCCGACGTCGCGCCCGATCGCGGCGCCGAGGACGGCGCCGGCGATGCGCGCCGTGGCGCGGTCGCGGCCATCGGCGATATTGTTGCCGATGGCGCCGCCGAGGATGGTGCCCACGACCGTGGACGTGCTCGGACCCCGGCCGCGGCCGCGCTCGCGCACGACGCGCTCGACCTGCTCGTCCCAGCAGGCCTCGCGCGGGGTCGTGACCGTCACCCGCTGGTACACGGGCTCGACCCCGACCACGGGCGCGTCGACGTAGTAGGCGGTGGCGTCATTGCCGCGACCGCCCGCGGCCGCCGCCCCGGCCGTGCCCAGCGCGACCGCCAGGGCCACGGCGGCGATGCTCTTGCGCAGGTTCATGGTTGCCTCCCGTATGCGCCGTGACGGGAACACCCCGTCGTCGGCGCCGATCCTGCGCCCGGGCGGCTGAACGGGGGCTGAACGGCGTGGAAGCCGAGGCGGCCGGACTGCGCGTCCGTGAACGTCGGCACTCGCCCAGGGGGTGTCCCCGGGGCGGCCGGTGGCGAGGCGCCGGGCCTCGACCCGCCGGGCTTCGCGGCGCGCCCGCGTGGCGGACGCGCCGCTCTACCCGACCTGCGTCCTTGCGTGCGCCGAAGGCTCGCCCGCTACTGCAGGGCGGCCTCGTACATCCGCTGGAACTCGCCCGACTCCTTGGTCAGGCGCAGCCACTGGTCGACCCACGCCTTCCAGACGTCGTCACCGCGCGGCAGGAGGTAGCCCATGGGGGCGTAGGTGAACGGATCCTGCGGGTGCACCGCGCACAGCTCGTCGTTCAGGTTGGCCTGCAGCTTGGCCTCGACGGCGTCGGTGACCATGACGTCGGCGTCGCCGTTGATCACGCGCGAGAAGATCGTGCGGTTGTCGTCGTGGACCAGGATCTCTGCGTTGGCCAGGTTGGCGCGCGCGTACTGCTCGTTGGTGCCGCCGGGATTGACCACGACCGTGACGCCGCTGGCGTTGATCTGGTCGACGGTCTGGTACTTGTCGACGTTCTCGCAGCGCGTGATCGGCGACTTGCCCGTCACCAGGGCCGGCATGCTGAAGTAGGCGCGCTGCTGGCGCTCGAGGTTGATCGAGATCCCGCCCATGGAGATGTCGCACTTGCCGGCGGTCATGTCGTCGACGAGCGTGCCCCAGGTCGTCTGCACGAAACGCACCTCGACGCCGAGCTCCGCCGCCATGTCCTGCGCCATGCGGATGTCGAGGCCGGAATACGCGCCCGTGTCCGGGTCCTTGTAGGTGAACGGCTTGTAGTCGCCGGTGGTGCACACGCGCACGGTGTCGTGCTCGAGCACGCGGTCCAGGGTCGTGCGCTGGTCGGCCTGGGCGGCCGCGGTCCAGCTCATCGCCGCGGCGATCAGCAGTGTCGCTGCAATGCGCATGGGTTCTCCCCTCTGTGGCTGCGATCCGGCCGGCCGCGCGCGGACGACGGGCCGTCATCGTAAGCGGCCTGCGGGCGCGGCGAAACCTCGCTCGCGGCGTTCAGCCCCCGTTCAGGCGGCCGCGTGCACAGTGGCGTCGCGGTCCGGGCCGGACCGCGCGATGTGTACGAGGAGAGACACCATGAAACGACTGGGCATTGCACTCGCGCTGGCGACCCTGGCAGGCATGCTCCTGGCCCCGGTCGCGCACGCGGACCGGGACGATCGGCGCGGCCACCTGGCGCGCAAGGGCGGCCCCGACGTCGAGCGCCACGCCGGCCACCACTACGGGCGCGGCGGGGACCGCCGCTATCGCGGCCAGCACCGGCGCCACCGCGGCCACCGGGCCGCGCGGCATCGCTGGCACGCGCCGCGACAGCGCTGGCACGCGCCGCCGCGCTATCACGCCCCGCGCTACCGCCACCATCGCGGCCACCGCCATCGCCACGGCCGCGGATACACGAGCGGCTACGGCGTCGGCGTCAGCTTCACCATCGACGGCGTGACCTTCGGCCTGGGCGAGATCGGGCTGCGCTGAGAGCGGCGCCACGGAAGCAACGCGCGGTCGGCCAGGGAAGGCCGCTTAGCGCGCGTCGAGCTCCGGGTAGTGGCGGAAGATGCCGTCCTCGTTGAAGCGCGATGCGGCGTCCCGACGCCGAGTAGGTCGGCGACCGCCGGCAGCGCGCGGACGCGGTCGTGCAGCGCCCCGACGCGGCCATGCTCCGGCTCCAGCGCGGCCAGCGCGCGCGGGAAGGCGTAGCGCAGGCCGGCGATCACCTGGAACAGCGACAGGTCGGCGTAGGTCGGCTGCGCGCCGGCGAGATACGGTCCCCCGTCCGGGGCGCCGGCGAGCACGCGCTCGAAGTACCCCAGATACTTCGGCAGGCGGTAGGCGTGGAACACGCCCGCGCGGCGCGCCGCCTCGTCGCGCTGGTCCTCGTAGTAGAGCGACGGGCCCAGCGGGTGGTGCGTGTCGTGGATCTCCACCACCCAGTCGGCGAGCGTCAGCTGCAGCTGGTTGACCCAGAGGCGCCCGGCCTCGTCGTCGGGCGCGAGCCCGTGGCGCGGGCCCAGGTAGAGCAGGATGTTGGCCGTCTGGGCGAGCAGCCGGCCCTCCGCCTCGAGCACCGGCGGGGCGAACGGGACCCGCGACACCCCGGCGCGCTCGAGCACCTCGGCCACGGCCCCGAAATCGGCGCCGTCGCCACGGCGCCCGACGTCCTCGTAGGGCACGGCCGCCGCCTCCAGCGCGAGCCGCACGAGCTCGCCGCGGCCCTGGATGGTCGGCCAGTAGTAGAGCGTGTACGCGGCCATGGGTGCCTCCGCGCGCCTCGGGCCCGGCCATTGTCGGATGCGTCCGGCGCGCGGCCAAGCGCGGCGCTGCGGCGCAGGCGGCGCATCGCGTACAGTACGCGCATGCCGTGCCGACCGCCGTTGTTCCTCGCCGCCGTGCTGCTCGCCGGCGCCGCCCTCGCCGATGGCCGCGCCATCCACCGACCGCGGCTTCGAGCGCCTGCCGGCCCCCGCCGCGGCGGGCGCGCGCGCGACGCTCGCGGCCGCGGCCGACGCGCTGGATGGCTGGCGCGTGCGTCTCGCCGGGGTCGACGTCGACGGGCCGCTGCTGGCCGCGCTCGCGGCCACGCCCGCGCACGAGCCCCACTGGTGCGTGCCGGTGCGCGAGCGCCTCGGCCGCCCGGTCGACCTGCCCGACTTCCTGTACTTCCTCGACGACGTCGCGACCGCCGGCGCCAGGGGCCTGCGCGGCGCCGGCGTCTGGGTGCCCTCCGGCCGCGCCCGCGGCGCCGGCATCCTGGTCCACCCCGACGACGTCTTCGGCGCGCAGCCGCGCCGCTACGGCGGGCGCCCGCTCGCCATCTTCCGCCCCGCGCGCCCGGCCGACCTGGAGCCGGCCGTGGACGGCGACCCGCTCGGGCCGCGCTGGACCGCGCGCTACCGCAACCCCCAGGACGAGGCGGCCCGCCTGGACGCGCTCGAGCGCGCCGGGCACCCCGGGTTCGCCGCGCGCCTGCGCGAGCTGCTGGCGCAGTTCCGCGCCCAGGGCGCCGAGGCATGGGTGTTCTCCACCGTGCGCAGCCGCGAGCGCGGCTACCTCATCTACGGCGCCTTCATCCTGAGCCGCGCGGACACGGCGGACGCGGTCGAGCGGCGCGTGGCCGAGCTCGAGCGCCTCAACCGCGAATGGGGCCTGCAGGTCCCGATCCGCTGGCGCCACCCGGACGGCTGGCGCGCGACCGTGACGGCCGCGCGCGCCATGGCCGAGGCCTACAACGTCGTCTACGCCACCCGCAGCGGCGCGCGCCGCTCCAGCCACTACGACGGCACCGCCGCGGACTTCGCGGTCGTGGACCTGCCCCGCCGGGTCACGCTGCGCGCCCCCGGCGGCGCCGAGCGCAGCTTCGACCTGTCCGACCCCGCCGAGCCGCGCGACCTCAACCTGACGCCGCGGCTGATCGCGTGGGTCGAGGCGCACTTCCGGCTCGACAAGCTGCGCGGCGACTACCCGCACTGGAGCGACGCGGCGGCGCGCTGAGCCCGGGGTGGGTGTGTCGCGGGTCGAGGCCGGCCGCACCGCGGGTGGCCCGTCTGGAGCCGCCCTTCGGCGGGCCCGAGCGTTTGCGGACGCCCCTCGCTGCGTCGGGTTTCGGCGTGCGCCCGCGCCGGCGGGCACGAGCCCCCGCGGCCTACGGGTCGGCCAGGTAGCGGTCGAAGAACTCGACCATGCGCCGCCGGCTGTCCGCCGCCGCCTGCTGATCCCCGGCGACGATACGCCCCTCGAAGCGTTGGCGCCGGACGGGGACGTCGAAGCTGTGGTGCGCGTCGGGATACATGACCACCTCGACCGGCACGCCGTGATCCTGGTCCTCCCTGCGCTTGCAGGCCATGGGGTCGACCCAGTCGTCGCGGCCCGCGACGAACATGAGCACCGGGGTCGCGAGCTCGCTGGCCATCGCGCCACACCAGGGGTAGTAGGCCACGATGGCCCGGAACCGATGGTCCCTGGCCAGCCCGTTGCGCCGCGCGCCCTGCGCGGCCGCCAGGGCGACGCTGGCGCCGTTGCTCTGGCCCATCAGGAAGACATGGTCCGCATCGACCAACGGCTGCCTCGTCAGGTAGCGGTATGCGTCGAACGCATCGTACGTTCGATACAGCCGCGCCTCGCCCAGGTTGGCATACGAGCACATCTCCCCGCCCGCCGCGTTGCGCGGGCCGAAGCTGTCGAGCACCAGGGACGCATAGCCGTGATCGGCCAGGTAGCGCGCATGCGTGCGCAACGAAGGCCCCGCCGCGCCGTATAGCCCCCCGCATCCGTGCATGAGCACGACGGCGGGGAATGGCCCTTCGCCCTCGGGCACGGTGACCGAGGCCCCGAGCCCGGTGCCGTCGAAGCTGCTGCGGACGGTCGTGGTGCTGCACCCCGCGGCCAGCAGCGCGACGAGCCCCAGGCAAGCGCCCCGTCGGGCGCGCCGTCCGGGGCGTGGCAGGGCGGCCGGGTCGGTCGTCGACATCCCGGCCCTATAGAAGGCGGCGGATCCCGCGTCAACCGGCGGGTCCGGGCGGTGCCGCCAACCGATGCGACGGGCGCACGCCGGGGCCCGGCAACGACCAGCGACCTGCCGCGCTACGTGGCCGCGTCGCGGCGCGCGCCGGCGGCGACCGCGAACGCGATCGCGGCGAACACCAGCACGAACACGACCACGAAGCCCTCGGCGCCGAGCGCCGACATGGCGCCCCCGACGACGGCCGAGCCGGCGATGCCGCCGATGCCCCACATGGCCGCGAAGGCGGCGTTGCCCGCGACCAGCGCGTTGCCGCGGAACGCCTCGCCCAGGCGGATCAGGGCGAGCACGTAGATGCCGTAGTAGACCCCGCCCCAGAGGAAGACCGCGCCGGCGAACAGCGCCGGCGTGTCGGCGAGCAGCGGGAACGCGGCCGCGCTCGCGGCCGCGGCGACGGCGCAGCCGGCCATGACCGTCGAGCGGCGCACGCGGTCGGCGAGCCAGCCGACCGGGTATTGCAGGCTCACGCTGCCGACGATCATGACCACGAGCAGGACGGTGCCCGCGTGCTCGGTGTAGCCATGGCGCAGGGCGTAGATCGGCAGGAAGGACATCGCGCCCTCGTCGGCGAGCGCGACGGCCGCGACGCACACGAGCAGCAGCGGCGCCAGCGGCAGCATCGACCACACGGACACCGCGGTGTCGGCCGGCGCCGCCGCCGGCAGGCGCGCGCGCACGGCCACGAGCGGCACCAGCGCCAGCAGCGGCAGCGCCGCGCCCAGCACGAACGGCGTCCAGCCGCGGCTGCCCACGAGCGCGAGCAGCGCCGGGCCCAGCGCGAAGCCGGCGGAGAGCACCGCCGAGTAGAAGCCGACGACGCGCCCGCGCATGTCGTCGCCGACGATCTCGTTGATCCAGGTCTCGGTCACCACGAGGATGCAGGCGAGCGCCAGTCCCATCAGCAGGCGCAGCGGCATCCACGCGAGCGCCTGCGCGAGCGCGCCGATCGCGAGCAGGCACAGCGTCGACACCAACAGGCTCGCGGCGGTCAGGCGCAGGCCGCCCCAGCGGCGCATCAGGCGCGGCGCGAGCGGCGCGGCGAGGATCATGCCCACGGGCATGGTCGCCGCGTTGGCGCCGATGAGCCAGGGGGCTCGGCCATGCGCTCGAGGATCAGCGCCAGCAGCGGATAGGTGAGCCCCTGCATCGCGGTGAACACGGTCGCGCAGGCCGTGATCGCCAGGGTCAGCCGCCACGGCGGGGGCTGCGGACCCGGCCGCCATCGCTCGCTCCGGGAATGGATCGGCGCGCCATGGTACACGCGCCGGCCGGCATGCCCGCTGGGCGCGGTTGCGCGAACGGCGTATCCTCGCCGCGCCCCGGCCCGGGAGCCCGTCCGGGAAATCTGTGCCGTCGCGAGCGCGTGGCACAGCGAGCAGGTTGTCGCGATCGCGAAACGAGCATGGTGGGTGCCATGTGAGTTGAGCGATCGCGGAAAGATGCCGCTGTGGTGCGCGCGCAGCAGGTACATGGTTTCTCGGACAGGCTCCCGGCGACGACCACGTGGAGGCAGTCGATGGGCGCGTATCTCGCCGTCGCCAGCGTCATCATTGCCACGGCATTCACCGCGGCGGGCAACGGCATGATGGCCACCTTCGTGCCCGTGCGCCTCGACCTCGCCGGCATCGGCCAGGACGCGGTCGGCCTGGTCGTCACCGCCTACGCGGTCGGGCTGCTGCTCGGCTGCGTGTTCTCCGGCCACGTCATGCGCCGGGTGGGCCACATCCGCGCGTTCGCGACCTTCGCCGCCACCGGCACCATATCCGCGCTGCTGATGAGCGCCTGGGTGACGCCGGCGATCTGGATCGTGCTGCGCATCGCCGGCGGCTTCTGCACCACGGCGATGTTCCTGGCGGCTCAGTCCTGGCTCAACGAGGTGACCTCGACGGAGCGCCGCGGGCGCGTCATGTCGCTGTTCTACCTCGGCTACACGGTCTCGCTCGGGCTCGGCGCCCTGGTGATGAACCGCGTGGCGGCGGACACCGCCACGCCCTTCCTGGTGCTCGCGGGCCTGTACGCGGCCGCGGTCATCCCGATCGGCCTGACCAGGCTCGAGACGCCGCCGGCGCCCGAGCGCATCGCCGTGCGCCTGCGCGAGGTCTATCGCATCTCACCGGTGGGCCTGGTCGGCGCCTACGCCTCGGGCTCGCTCGGCATGACCATGATGGGCGTGGGCCCCATGTACGGCACCGCCATCGGGCTCAGCGCGCCCGACATCGCGCTCGCCATGGCCGCGCTGCAGGTCGGCAACCTGGCGATCCAGTGGCCGCTCGGCTGGCTGTCCGACCGCGTCGACCGGCGCCACGTGATCGCCGGCGCCGCGCTCGCGGTGGTCGCCGTCTCGGGCGCGATCCTCGCTGTCGGGGACGCCAGCCTGGTGACGCTGGTGTTCCTGTTCGGCCTCTGGGGCGGTATGGCCGAGTCGATCTACGCGGTCTCGACCGCGCACGCGAACGACCGCACGCCGGCCGGCGACTACGTCGTGGTGTCCTCGACCGTGCTCGTCGTCTGGGCGACCGGCAGCACGGTCGGACCGATGATCGCGACCGCCGCGCTGCGCGCGCTGGGCCCGGCGGGGATCTGGATCTTCTTCATCGCGGTCGCCGGCGGCTTCGCCGGCTTCGTCGCCTGGCGCGCGATGCGCCGCGACCGCCCGCGCGAGGCCCAGCAGGAGCACTTCCACGCGGTGCCCGCCTCGCCCCAGATCCCGGAGTGGAGCCCGTACTGGCACGAGGACGACGGGCAGGGGTCCGGGCCGGCGTCGGCAACGGCCGAGGCGCGCCCGTAGCCCACACCCGCGCGCGGCCCTAGCAGCCTGTCGGACTTAGGCTCATCTACTGCGGCGAGTGGGAATCGGTCCATATTTCCGATCCTCCTCGTCAAATAGTTACCACTATTCTCCTCGGACGATCGAAAATCTGTCCTCGATTCCCACGCGCCTCGCTACGATGCCCTAAGTCCGACAGACTGCTAGAAGAGCGCGCGCACGATCGCCGCCACGGCGGCGAGCGCCGACACCGCGAGCACCGCGCCGCGCAGCCAGTGCCGGTCGAGCGCGCGGGCGGTATAGGCCGACACCCAGAAACCCAGGACGACGCCCGGCAGCAGGCTCACGCCCAGCGCCAGCTCGCGCGCACCAAGGTGACCCGAGGAGTGGAGCGCGAGCAGCGACAGCAGCGCCCCGGGGACGAAGCACGCCGACAGCGTGCCGCGCAGGCGCGTGCCGCCGGCATGCTGGAACGCCAGCGCGAGCGGCGGCCCGCCGATCGACGTCGTCGTCGCCATGAACCCGGACAGGCCGCCGGCCACGAACAGCGTGCGCCAGCCGGGCGCCAGCGGCCGCCCGAGGAGGCTGAGCACGACGGCGAGCAGCACGAGGCCGCCGAACAGCAGGCCCAGCGCGTCCGCGGAGATCACCCGCAGGACCACCGCGGCGAGCGCGATGCCCAGCACCATGCCGGGCAGCACCCTCACGACCTCGCCCGCGACCACGCCGCGGCGCTCGCGCCATACGAGCAGCACGGGCACGGCCATGCCGGCGACGATCATCGGGCCGGGCACGAGCACCGGGTCGACCAGGTAGAGCAGCGGCGCGCCGACCAGCGCCACGCCGAAACCCAGCGAGCCCTGCAGCACCGTGCCCGCAATCACCACGACGGTGGCCAGGGCCCACTCGACCGGGGCGATCGCGAGCTCCACGTCAGGCGTCGGGCATGCCGGCGAGGAAGTCGGCCACCATCGGCGCGAAGCGCTCGCGGTCGATCAGGAAGGAATCGTGGCCCTGGATGGAATCGAGCTCGTGCAGCGCGACCTCGCAGCCGGTGCCCGCCAGCAGGTGGCCGAGCTCGCGCTGCTGCCACAGCGGGAACAGCCAATCCGTGCGGACGCCGGCGACCAGCGCACGGCGGGCGTCGATGCGCCGCATGGCCTGCTCGAGCGAGCCGGCACCGTGGTCGGCGACGTCGAACAGGTCCATGGCACGCGAGAGGTAGAGGTAGCAGTTGGCGTCGAAGGTGCCGATGAACTTGCGCGCGTTCGCCTCGAGGTACGACTCGACCTCGAACTCGACCCCGAAGCGCGCGTGGTCCGGGTCGGTATCGCTGACCACGCGCTCGCGCCGAAGCGCTCGAGCCACTCCTCGCCCGAGCGGTAGGACATGAGCCCCAGCTTGCGCGCGAGGCGCATGCCCTCGGCCGGGCCACGCGCCGCCTCGTAGTAGCCCCCGTGCCACGCCGGGTCGGTGCGGATCATGTCGCGCTGGAGCGAGCGGATGCCGATCGCGAACGGGGTGGCGTGGACGGCCGCCGAGATGCTGACCAGGTCGCGGTAGGTGCCGGGGTAGAGCAGCGCGTAGGCGAGCACGTCCATGCCGCCGAGCGATGAGCCCATGACCGTGTGCAGGTGGTCGATCCCGAGCGCGAGGCAGGCCGAGCGCGCCGCGGCGGCGATGTCCTCGACCGAGAGCTGGGGGAAATCGACCCGGTACGGGGCGCCGGTCTCGGGGTTGATCGACGCGGGCCCGGTCGAGCCGAAGCAGCTGCCGAGCGAGTTCACGCAGATGACGAAGAAGCGATCGGTGTCGATCGGCTGGCCGGGGCCGATCATGTACTCCCACCAGCCCGGCGAGGGATCGGCCGGCGACGAGGCCGCGTGCGCGTTCGGCGAGAGCCCGGTGAACAGCAGCAGGGCGTTGTCGCCGCGGCCGCTGAGCCGGCCCCAGGTCTCGTAGGCGATCGTCGCCGCCGGCAGCCAGCCGCCCCGGTGCATGCGGAACGGCGCCGCGATCTCGACGAAACGACGTGCACCCGTCATCGGTGGACCGTCCCCGTGTGTGGCCGCGCGCAGGAAGGCGAGCGATGATCCCAGAGTTGCCCGCGCAGGTCGAACAATCACACGGGCCGGCCGATGCGCCGCAGGAGGCGTTGGGCCGCGGCGAGAGCTTCGCCACCAGCGTCATTGCGAGGCGCCCGCAGGGCGCCGTGGCAATCCAGTACAGCGCATGGCAGCACCCGGTCCCGTTCTGGATCGCCACGGCCGGCTACGCCGGCCTCGCGATGACGGAGGGCACGGTCGTAGCCCGGTTAACCTTCGCCCTCATGTACAACGACGCCGACCAGGTGTTCCGCCCCCCAGGATCCCAGCACATCGAACCTGCAACAGCTATCGTTCGGCGCTTGACGCGGCGCGGTCGCCACGTCTTCATGGGCCGCCCTTCATCAACCCGGAGCGCCCGTGACCGACCCCGAGCCGCCGATCGCGCCGACCGAGCCGGTCGAATCCGAACACCACGGCGAGCGCCGCGTCGACCCCTACGCCTGGCTGCGCGCGGACAACTGGCGCGAGGCGATGGCCGACCCGGCGCAGCTGCCGGCGCCGGTGCGCGACTACCTCGAGGCGGAGAACGCCTACGCCGCGGCCGCGCTCGCGCCCGCACGGGCACTGCGCGAGCGCCTGTTCGCCGAGCTCAAGGGCCGCATCCGCGAGGACGACAGCAGCGTCCCTCTGCCCCACGGGCCGTGGGCCTACTACCTGCGCTACCGCGAGCACGGCGAGGACAGCGGCCAGCACCCGCTCGTGTGCCGGTGTCCGCGCGATGGCGGGGCCGGCGACGAGCAGGTCCTGCTCGACGGCGACGCGCTGGCCGCCGGGCACGCCTACTTCCGGCTGGTCGCGGCCGCGCACGGGCCGGATCACCGGCGGCTCGCCTGCGCCTTCGACTACAGCGGCGCCGAGACCTGCAGCGTGCGCGTGCTCGACCTCGACGACGGGGCCTGGCTCGGGGTCGCGATCGAGCAGGCCCAGGGCGACCTGGCCTGGTCGGCGGACGGGCGTCACCTGTTCTACACCGTGCTCGACGACGAGCACCGCCCGCGCTGGGTGCACCGGCGCGACCTGGTCACCGGGGCCGACGCGCGGGTCCACGAGGAGACCGATCCCGGGTTCTTCGTCGGCGTCGACGAGACCGAGAGCGGTCGCTTCGTGCTGATCGCCAGCCGCGACCCCGAGACCACGGAGATCCGCGCGCTCCCCGCCGACGATCCCACCACCGCCCCGCGCTGCCTGCTGCCGCGCACGCCCGGCGTGGAATACGGCGCCACCGACCACGACGATCGCTGGGTCATCGTCACCAACAGCGGCGGCGCCGACGATTTCCGCGTCGTCACCGCCCCGCTCGACGACCCCGCGCAGGGCGACTGGCGCGAGCTGGTGGCGCACCGGCCCGGCGTGCTGGTCCAGTCGGTGCTCGACTTCCGCGATTACCTGGTGCGACTCGAGATCGCCGACGCGCTGCCGCGCATCGTCGTGCGGCGCTGGTCCGACGGCGCCGAGCACACGATCGCGTTCGACGAGGCCGGCTACGACCTCGACCTGGTGCCGGGCTACGAGTACGCGACCGCCACCCTGCGCCTGGCCTACGGCTCGCTGACGACACCGGACCGCGTCTACGACTACGACATGGCCACGGGCACGCGCGAGCTGCGCAAGGCCGAGGAGATCCCCAGCGGCCACGACCCGGCGCACTACGTCGCCCGGCGGCTGAGCGCCAGCGCGCCGGACGGGGCCGAGGTCCCGATCTCGCTGCTGCACCACCGCGACGTGACCCCGGGGCCGGACACGCCGCTGCTGCTGCACGCCTACGGCGCCTACGGGCTCTCCGAGCTGCCCGCGTTCTCGCCGCATCGGCTGAGCCTGGTCAACCGCGGCTTCGTCTACGCGATCGCGCACGTGCGCGGCGGCAAGGAGAAGGGCGACGGCTGGTACCGCGCCGGCAAGCTGGCGCACAAGGACAACAGCTTCGGCGACTGCATCGCCTGCGCCGAGGCCCTGGTCGCGGCCGGCTGCACCGGCGCCGGGCGCATCGCGCTGCACGGCGGCAGCGCCGGCGGCATGCTGGTGGGCGCGGTGCTCAACCGCCGCCCGGAGCTGTTCCACGCGGCGGTCGCCGACGTGCCCTTCGTCGACGTGCTCAACACGATGCTCGACCCCGGGCTCCCGCTGACGCCGCCGGAGTGGCCCGAGTGGGGCAACCCGATCGAGGACCCCGAGGCCTACCGCACGATCCGCGGCTACTCGCCCTACGACAACGTGCGCGCCCAGGCCTACCCGCACCTGCTGGTGACCGCCGGCGTGTCCGACCCGCGGGTGACCTACTGGGAGCCGGCGAAGTGGGTCGCGCGACTGCGCGCGACCCGCACCGACGAGCACCTGCTGGTGCTGCGCACGAACATGAGCGCGGGCCACGCCGGCGCCGCCGGGCGCTTCGATCACCTCGAGGAGATCGCCTTTCGCCACGCCTTCCTGCTGCAGGTCTACGACCGCCTCGAGCTCGAGCCCCTGCCGGCCAGCTGACGCCGGCGCACCACCAGGGGGGTCCGGCTACGCCTGCCCGCGCTGGGCATGTATCCTTGGCGGACACCCACCGCCGACCGGAGATGACGATGGCCGCCGTACCCGAACCCGTGGACCCGGATGGACTGCTCGAGTACTCGGTGGTCTACACCGACCGCTCGCTCAACCACATGTCCGCGGCCTTCCAGGACGTCATGCGGGACCTCTCGGCGCGCCTCAAGGACGTCTACAAGGCGCACTCGGCCGTGATCGTGCCGGGCAGCGGCACCTTCGGCATGGAGTCGGTCGCGCGCCAGTTCGCCACCGGCCGCCGCTGCCTCGTCGTCCGCAACGGCTGGTTCAGCTACCGCTGGACGCAGATCCTGGAGATGGGCGACATCCCGGCGGCCGCCACGGTGCTCAAGGCCCGCCGGAGCGGCACGGGCCCGCGCGCGCCGTTCGCCCCGGCCCCGATCGAGGAGGTCGAGGCGCGCATCCGCGAGGAGCGCCCGGAGGTGGTGTTCGCGCCGCACGTCGAGACCTCGGCGGGGATCCTGCTGCCCGACGACTACCTGCGCCGGGTCGCCGCCGCGGCGCACGAGGTCGGCGGCCTGTTCGTGCTCGACAGCATCGCCTCCGGCACCCTCTGGGTGGACATGCGCGACCTCGGCGTGGACGTGCTCGTCAGCGCGCCCCAGAAGGGCTGGACCGGCACCCCCTGCTGCGCGATGGTCATGCTTGGCGAGCGCGCCCGCGAGCGCATCGAGGAGACGACCAGCACCAGCTTCGCCATGGACCTGCGCAAGTGGCTGCAGATCATGGAGACCTACGAGGGCGGCGGCCACGCCTACCACGCGACCATGCCCACCGACGGCCTGCGGCGGCTGCGCGAGGTCATGGCCGAGACCACGGACCAGGGGCTCGAGCGCGTGCGCGACGCCCAGCTCGAGCTGGGGCGGCGCGTGCGCGCGCTGCTCGCCGAGCACGGCTTCGCCAGCGTCGCGGCCGAGGGCTTCGAGGCCCCGGGCGTGATCGTGAGCTATACCGACGACCCCGAGATCGTCGCGCGTTTCGCCGCCGCCGGCCTGCAGGTCGCGGCGGGCGTGCCGCTGATGTGCGACGAGCCCGACGACTACCGCGCCTTCCGCATCGGCCTGTTCGGCCTCGACAAGCTCGAGCAGATCGATCGCACGGTGGCGCGCCTGGAGGAGGCGCTGCAACGCATCGCCGCCTGACGGCGCGCGGCCCCGCCGGGGCGCCGCGGGGCCGCGCGCCCGATCGATGCACGAGAGTGCGGACTGCGTCGCGGCGGCGCGCGCCCGCCACCCCTATGCTGCGGACCCACGGCAGCCACCGCGGGGCGCGGCGCGCCCCGGCAACCGATGCGGCAACGAGCGGACGGCCATGGCGCGGCGATCGGGCTGGTGCTCGCGCTGGGCCTGGCCGCGGCCCACTGGCATCGGGCGCAGCCGCAGCGACATGGCCGACGTGCTCGACTTCATCGGCTGGTACAACCGGCGCAGCGTCGAGCGCCTCGGCATCGCGCCGGGCGACGTCGCGCACCTCTACCTCGCCTACCACCAGGGCCGCGCCGGCTACCGCTCGGGGCGCTGGCGCGACGATCCGGCCGTGCGACGCCACGCACGCCGCGTCGCGGCCCGTGCCGACGCCTACGCCGCGCAGCTCCGGCGCTGCGCGCACCGGTTCCGCTGCGACGGCTGGCTCGAGCGCGGCCCCTGGTGTGATCCCGGGTGACGGCGCGGCGGTTCGCGAGCAAGCTCGCGCCTACAGGCTCCGATCACCGCCGCGGTGGACAACGGCGTAGGCCGGTCTCGGCCGCAGGCCGATGCCGGTTTCGGGCCGGCGCGGGCGCCGCCCCGAAACCGGCCTACCGCTCCGATTACCGCCGTGGTCGAATCTGCAATGCAGGAGCGACCTCTGGTCGCGAATGGGCGAGCCGGTCCGCACGGCGATCCCCGAAGGTCGTGTGCGCGCGCAGGCCCGCGCCTACCGGGATCCGGATCCGCGGTCGCCGCCGATGCGCTCCTGCCATTCCTCCGGGGTGAACTCGATCCCCTCCTTCTCCCACGGGGGGACGGGCACGAACAGCTCCACCAGGAAGTCGACGAAGGCGCGCACGGCCGGCGACAGATGGCGGCGCTGCGCGTAGACGACGTAGAACGCCGAGCGGTCGTGCGGGTAGGCGGGGAGCACCGGCACCAGCCGCCCGGCGCGGATGTCGGGCATGACCAGCCAGGTCGACAGCCGCGCCAAGCCGACGCCCGCGAGCGCGGCCTCGTAGAGCGCGTCGGCGGTGTTCGCGGAGAAGTCGCCGCCGACGTGGAGCACGCGCGAGCCGTGCTCCTCGTCCTCGAACTCCCAGTCGTTGAACTCGGAGAGCTCGGAGAGCGTCAGGCAGTTGTGCTCGAGCAGCTCCTCGGGCGTGCGCGGCATGCCGCGGCGCTCGATGTAGGCGGGCGCGGCGCAGATGATGCGGCGGTTGATGCACAGCCGGCGCGAGACCACCGACGGGTCCTCGACCTGCTCGCGCCACTGGATCGCCAGGTCGATGCCCTCTTCCACCAGGTCGACCTGGCGGTCGGTGAGCTCGATCTCGAGCTTCACCTCGGGATAGCGCTCGAGGAAGGCCTCGACCCGCGGCAGCACCTCGACGCGCCCGAACGACACGGTCATGGCCACGCGCAGCTTGCCGCGCGGATGGTCGCCGAACGCGGCCACGGCCTGCTCGGCCTCGGCGAGCTCGCGCACGATACGGGCGCTGTACTCGTAAAACGCCTCGCCGGCCTCGGTGAGCGCCAGGTGCCGCGTGGTGCGATAGAACAGGCGCACCCCGAGGCGGTCCTCGAGGCGCCGGATCTGCTTGCTCACGGCCGAGGGGGTCAGGTCGAGCGCGCGCGCCGCCCCGGAGAAGCTGCCGGCCTCCACCACCTGGGCGAACATCGTCATCTCGCCGGCGCGGTCCATGTTGCCCCCGATCTATGATTCCAGTTCAAAGATGATATGACGTACGGCGGGATTATCCCAAGCGAACGACCTTGTATCATTCCTTTCGTGAAATCGAGTCGTAACCAACCAAATGGAGGTCTTTCGATGCAACGCCCCGAGATCCAGCCGGTCGACCCCGCCTACATCGACGCGCTGATGCTGCAGGCCCGCCGCGAGCGCAGCGAGTACATCGGTGGGCTGGTGCTGCGCGCCGCGCGCGCCGTCCGCGCCCGCCTGGCGTCCGCCGGCGGCGCCGCCCCGCGCGTCTTCCACGGGCGCACCCGCACCGCCTGAGCGCGCCCGGCCCACCGGCGTCAGCCGGCGACGATGCGCGCGAGCCCGGTCGAGATGTCCCAGTGCTCGTGGCCATGACCATGCGCGAGCACGGGGGCGTCGAGCACCGCGGCCAGGTCGTCACGGTAGCCGCCCCCGCCCTGCGTGCCCGCATCGGGCGCGTTCACCACGACCGCGGCCACGGCCAGGCCGCGGCGCTCGATCGCCTCGACGGTGAGCCGCACGTGATTGATGCAGCCGGCGCGATCGGCGGTGACCACGATCACCGGGAAACCGAGCGCCTGCGCCAGATCCGCGTTGCTGCCGTCGCGCGCGAGCGGTGACAGGAAGCCGCCCGCGCCCTCGACCACGCGGAAAGCCGCATCGGGCCCGGCCCGGACGGCCGCGACCAGCGCGGCCAGATCGACCGCGCCCGCCTCGGTCTGCGCCGTGTGCGCCGGCGAGATGGCGCCCTCGAGGCGATACGGCGTGATCACCTCGATCGCCTCGGAATTCCCGGCCGCCTGCGCCAGCGCGAGCCCGTCGACGGGATAGAGGGCGCCCCCCTGGCGCCGACAGCGCTGCTCGATCGGCTTGCGCACCGCGACCGGCAGGCCGTTGCCGCGCAGCGCGTTCGCCAGCCCGCAGGAGATGACCGTCTTGCCGACGCCCGTATCGGTCCCCGTGACGAATACCCCGCGCATCGCTCCCCCCGCAGCCACCGCGCCGTGGCCGCGAGCGTGCCGCGCCGGCCACGTGCCCGCAAGCGCCATGGTGCGCGCTCAGGCGAGCCCGCCGTACAGGCGCAGGCGGATCGCCACGGCGGCGACGACACCGGCAGCGTCGGCGAGCAGCGCGCTCGGCACGGCATGACGCACGCGGCGCACGTTGATCGCGCCGAAGTAGACGGCCAGCACGCAGAAGGTGGTCTCGGTGGAGCCCTGCATGGTGCTCACGAGATACCCCGTGCAGCTCTCGGGCCCGACCGCGGGATGCTGGATGATGGATGATGGAGGCCAGGATGCCGTGGGCGCCCGAGCCCGACAGCGGTCGCAGCAGCGTCAAGCGCCCGGGTCACCGCATTGCCCGCGCGGCCGTGGTCGCGGACCATCTCCGGCAGTCTGCGCCGGACACCTGGAGCCGCCTGCCGTGACCACCCTGGCCGCCACCGTGCTGCTGTCGCTGGCCGCCGCCGGCGGCGCCACGCTCGCCGCGCTGCACGCCCGCCGGGTGCGCGTGCCGTTCGCCGCCGGCCTGGCGCACGCCGCCGTGGCGCTCGCCGGCATCGCCACGCTGGGCGTCGCCGTGTTCACGCTGCCCCAGCCGGTGGCGGTCAACACCGCCCTGCTGTGCGCCAGCCTCGCCCTCGTGGGCGGGGCGTTCGTGCTGCTCTTCCGGCTCCAGGGCGAGGCCCCGCCCGGCTTCATGATCGTGCTGCACGCGCTGGCCGCGCTGCTGGCACTGGCGCTGCTGTGGATCGGCGCGGTCTGAGGCCCCCGCTCAGGCGCCGGCGCCGTCCTCCGGGCCCTGCCCGAGGCGCGCGCGCAGCGCGCCCAGGCCGCCTCGGTCTGCTCGAGCTGCGCGCGCAGCTCGGCCGCCCCGCCGCCGGGCGCCAGCGCCTCGAGCCGCGCCGCCGCCGCGGCCAGATCCGCGCCCGCCACGTGCCGGCTCGCGCCCTTGAGCGCATGCGCGTGGCGCGCCAGCGCCTCGCGGTCGACGGTCGCGGCCACGGCCGCGCGCAGGCGCGCCATGCGCTCGCCACCCTCGCGCAGGAACACGCCCACCAGCGCGGGATCGGGGGCGGGCGCCTCGCCGTCCCCGGCAGCCGCGTCCCCCGGGGCTCCGGCGAGCGGCGCCGGCGTGCCGACGTGGGTGGCCAGCGCCGCCTGCAGGCGCTCGCGCCCGATCGGCTTGAGCAGGATGTCGTCGGCACCGGCGTCGCGGCAGCGCCGCCGCTGCGCCTCGCTCGCGCCGGCGGTGAGCACCAGCACCGGCAGCTCGGCGGCGGCGCCACCCAGCCCCCGGATGCGGGCGATCACGCGATCACCATCGAGGTCCGGCAGGTGCAGGTCCATGAGCACCGCCGCGTACCGGCGCGCGGCCGCCGCGGCGATCGCCGCCTCGCCGTCGGACACGGCCTCGACCGCGTAGCCGAGCCGCCGCAGCTGGTCGACGGCAACCTCGCGATTGACCTCGCTGTCGTCGACGACGAGCACCGGGCTCGCCGGCGCGGCGGCGTCCTGCACGTGGTAGCGCGTGACCAGGCCCTGGCGCCGGCGCTCGGCCTCGGGCAGCTCGCGCGTCGCCAGGATCGCCCGCACCAGCGCCTCGATGTGCTCCGGGGGGAGCGGCCGCGTGAGGTAGCCGGCGAAGCCGGCGTCGTTGAGCCGCTTGGCGTCGCCGCGGGCGCCGGCGGTGGTCATGATCGCGAGCGCCGCCGTGCCGGTCCCCGGCTCGTCCTTCAGGCGCCGGCCCAGCTCCTCGCCCGACAGGTGCGGCGCGAACATGTCGGCCAGCACGAGCTCGTGGGCCGCGCCCGCGTGCGCCGCGCGCCGGGCCTCGCGCAGCGCGGCGACGCCGTCGTCGCACTCGGTGACGACCAGGCCCAGCGTGCGCAGCTGTCCCGCGAGCACGGCGCGCGCGCCGGCGTCCGCATCCACCAGGAGCACGCGCTTGCCGTGCAGCTCGAGCGCTGCCGGTTCCGGGTGCGCGTCCGCCCGCGGCGCCGCGCCGACGCGCACGTCGAAGCGGAAGGCGCTGCCGACCCCCGCCTCGCTCTCGACCTCGATCGTGCCGCCCATCGCGCGCACCAGCTCCAGCGTGATCGACAGCCCGAGGCCGGTACCGCCCGCGCCGCCGAGGCTGCCCTGGCGGTAAGGCTCGAACAGCCGTTCGCGCTCGGCCTCGGCGATGCCGACCCCGGTGTCCGCGACCTCGATGTGCAGCCGGTAGCCGCCGTCGGCGAGCGCCTCCCAGTCGCGCAGGGCGAGCACGACCTCGCCGGCCTCGGTGAACTTGATGGCGTTGCCCACCAGGTTGATGACCACCTGGCGCAGGCGGCCCGGATCGCCGACGACGCGCCGCGGCGCGTCCTGGGGCACCAGGCTGACCAGGCGGATGCCCTTGGCCCGGGCGCCCTGGTCGAGCAGCGTGGCCGCCCCGTTGAGGTGCTCGTGGAGATCGAACGCGACCTCGTCGAGCTCCATGCGCCCGGCCTCGATCTTCGAGAAGTCGAGCACATCATTGATCAGCCCCAGCAGGCCCTGGGCGGAATCGTGGATGACGCGCGCCTGGCGCCGGCGCTGCTCCGGGTCTTGCGTGTCGAGCGCCAGCTCGCTCATGCCGATGATGGCGTTGATCGGGGTGCGCAGCTCGTGGCTCATGCGCGCGAAGAAGTCGGTCTTCGCCTGCGCCGTGTAGCGGCTGTGCTCCAGCGCCTGGCGCAGGTCGTCGGTGCGTGTCTCCACCATCGAGCCGGCGGCACGCGCCATCCTGAACCCGGTGTACTGCCCCCACCAGGCGAATACCAGCGGCATGGCGTCGAGCGCCCACAGCGCCACGTTCTCGCGATGGGCGCGGATGATGTTGTCGACGCTGATCCCGTCGTAGACGTGCTGGCACACGAGCAGCGTGCCGAGGATCACGGCGGCGATGGCGATACCGGTGCCGGCGACGGCATAGCGGCTGGCCTTGGCGCGCAGCACGCGGAAGGCTTCGTGCAGGGAGAGGCCGTGCTGCTGTGTGGGGGCCATGGTCGTGTCGGCGGCCGGGATGGGAAGGCGCCGGTGGGTGCGCAAGGGGCGACTGCCACCCGGCCCGATCGCTTACGATGGGGGCGAGCGTATCGGTCACGCGGGCGGGCGGCAATCGAGCCGTGCCCGCATGAGCGCGCGCCCCGCGGAGCTGCGCCCGAACCATGCACCTGTTGTTGCCCCTGCTGCTCGTGCTCGCCGCCGTCTTCGGCCCCGGCCTGTGGGTGCGCCACGTGATGCGCCGCTACAGCGAGCCGGACGACCGCTATCCCGGCACGGGCGCCGACCTGGTACACCACCTGGCGAAACGCCACGGCCTGACGCGGCTGCGCGTCGAGCGCACCGACCAGGGCGACCACTACGATCCGCAGGCGGCAACGGTGCGCCTGTCACCGGCGAATCACGACGGCCGCTCGCTCACGGCGATCACCGTCGCCGCGCACGAGTTCGGCCACGCGCTGCAGGACAACGCCGGCTTCCGCCCGCTGCGCTGGCGCACGCGCCTGGTGCGCACGACGCGCCACGCCGAGCGCGTCGGCGCGGCCCTGCTGGTGGCCGCGCCGTTCCTCGGCATCCTGACGCGCGTGCCCGCGGTGGGGATCCTGACCTTCGTCGGCGGCCTGCTGACGCTGGGCGCGTCGACGCTGGTGCACCTGGTGACGCTGCCGACGGAGCTCGACGCCAGCTTCGCACGCGCCCTGCCGATCCTGAGCCGGGGTGGCTATCTCGAGCCGGGCGATCGCCCGCACGCGCGCCGCATCCTCATGGCCGCGGCCCTGACCTACGTCTCCGCCTCGCTGATGAGCCTGCTCAACGTGGCGCGGTGGTGGGCCCTGCTGCGCCGCTGACGGCTCACTCGCCGTAGTGCGAGTAGAGCCGCATGCCGCCGGCGGCGTCGAACGCGACGACACTGTACGCCTCGCTGCGACCCCCGACCTCCATGCCGGGCGACCCGACCGGCATCCCCGGCACCGCCAGGCCGGCGATGTCCGGCCGCTCCCCCAGCAGGCGGCGGATGTCGGCGGCGGGCACGTGGCCCTCGATCACGTAGCCGTCGACCAGCGCCGTGTGGCAGGACGCCAGCGCCGGGTCGACACCCTGCTCGCGCTTGCGCTCGACCAGCTCGGCGTAGGGGACGTCACGCGCGGTCACCTCGAAGCCCGCCGCGCGCACGTGCTCGACCCAGGCCTTGCAGCAGCCACAGGTCGCGGTCTTGTAGACCGTCATCGTGCCCGCGGCGACGGGACCGGCCACCAGCGCCAGCCCCAGCAGGGCGGCACTTGGGATGCCGCGGCGCAGGGCCGCGCGCAAGCTCGAGCCCTCTTTCTTCATCGTTGTCTCCTGTGCGGGTGGGGCGGCCGGTGCGGCGGTCATTGCAGCCGGACCCGGCCCTTCATGCCGGCATCGTAATGCCCGGGGATGTGACACGCGAACTGGATCGGCCCGCCGGCCTCGAAACGCCAGGTGAGCGAATCGGTGCTGCCCGGCGCGACCACCATGCCGTTGGGGCTGCCTTCCATGTGGCCGGCCATGTTCTCGGGTGCCATGCCCTGCATCTCGCGCTCGTGGGTGCGCTGGTACTGCGGGCTGCCGAGGGTGAAGGAATGCTGCAGCTCGCCGCGGTTGCGGACCACGAAGCGCACGACCTGCCCGGGCTCGATCGTGACCGAGGCGGGCTCGAAGCGCATCCGGTCATGGGCGACGATCTCGATCGTGTGGTCGGGCTCGGCGTTCGGCGCGGCCGCGCCGAAGTCGAAGCCGTGCGCGCCGTGGTGGCCGTGGCCGCTGTCCTCGTGACCGTGTCCGCCCTGCTCCTGCTGGCCGTGGCCGCCCGCGTGATCGCCGGCCGCCATCGCCGCGGGGGCGGCGAGCGCCAGCACGAGCGCGAGCGCCTGCCGCGGGACCGGGTTGCGTTGATGCCTCATCGATCGACCTCCTGCAGGAAACGCGGCGCCGGGCCGGCTGCCGTGCGGCCGGCAGCCGGCCCGAGCGCGTGAATGGAACGGCGAGATCGCGGGCCGCCGGCGTTATGCCGCGCCACGCCGCGTGCAGCGGGCGGCGGCGCACGGTAAGCTACACGCCGCGGGCGCGGGCCCCGTCCGGTCCGGGTCGACCGGCGCCGGCCGCGCCGCCACCCCCGATCGCACCGGATGGACGCCCCGTGCCCCGAACGCGCGCCCGTTTCGCACCCGCCCTCTGCCTGCTGCTGGCCGCCGCGGCCCCCGTCGCGGCCGCGCCCGAGCCACGCGCGGCCACCGCGGCACCCGATCCCGCTGCGCTGCGGCTCGCCTCGGTACACGCGGCGGTCGCCGACCTCGACAGCGGCGCGATGCTCTACCGCAAGAACGCGCGCCGCGTGGTGCCGATCGCCTCGATCACGAAGCTGATGACGGCGATGGTCGTGCTGGACTCCGGCGAGCCCCTCGACGAGTGGCTGACCATCGTCGAGCGCGAGCACCCGGCCGCCAACAACGCCTACACGCACATGCGCACGGGCTCCGAGCTGCCGCGCGGTGAGCTCCTGCGCGTGGCGCTGATGGCATCGGAGAACCACGCCGCCTACGTGCTTGCGCGTCACCACCCGGGCGGCTACGACGCCTTCGTCGCGGCCATGAACGCCCGGGCCGAGGCGCTGGGCATGGCACGCACCCGCTTCGTGGACCCGAGCGGCCTCGCGCCGGGCAACCGCTCCACGGCGGCCGACCTGATGAAGATGCTGCGCGCGGTCGCCGGCTACGAGGCCATCCGCCGCTATACCGGCTCCCCGGTCCATACGGCGCGTTTCCGCAAGCCGCGCTACAAGCTGCGCTACGGCAACACCAACGTGCTCGTCTACCGCGACCACTGGGACGTGCGCGTGACCAAGACCGGCTATCTCGACGAGGCGGGGCGCTGCCTGGTGATGATCACCCGCATCGAGGGGCGGCCGGTCGGCATGGTGCTGCTCGATTCCTTCGGGACGCGCTCGCCGATCGGGGACGCGGGCCGCATCCGGCACTGGCTGCGCACGGGGGACTCCGGGTCCGTGGCGCGCGCGGCACGGCGCTACGAGCGGCGCAAGGCGGCCCAGTACGCGCAGGCAGCCGGCGCCGACTGAACGTGACGGAAGCGGAGCCAGCCCGGCGCACGCGCCGGCGCCGCCGGCACGACACCCTCCTGCTCGGCCTGGTCACCACCGCGCTGGTCGGCACCCTGCTCATTTTCGTGGCCGCTGCCTGGTTCCTGTGGCGCGAGTCGATCGACGCCGAGGAGGAGCGGCTCGCGCAGCTCGCCCAGGCGCTGGGACAGCGCACCGAGCGCATCATCGTCGATGCGCGCGGCATGCTCGAGCGCTTCAACGAGCTCGAGGTCGAGCGCTGCTCCGCGGCCCATCTCGACGCCATGCACGCGGCGGCCGTGGACGCGCCGTACGTGCGCGCCATCGGCTACCTCGAGGCCGCGGAGCGCCGCTGCGGGGTCGGCTTCCTGCAGGGGATCGAGCTGCGCCCCGACAGCGCCGACCGCATCTACGAGTCCGGTGTCATCGCCTGGTGGCCCGGGCCGCAGACGGCGATCGCCGGCGTGCCGCTGTTCCTGATGCGCTACGGGTCGCACGACGTCGCCATCGACCCGCGCACGCTGCTCGAGGCCGGGCCGCTGGAGGGGCTCAGGGCCGGGCTCTGGGTCGAGGGGCTGCGCCTGGCGTCGTCGCCCGCGGGGGCGGAGCTGCCGCCGCCGGAGTCCCTGCCCGCCGGCGTCACCGTCGACCACGGCGGCGATCGCGTCATCTCGCGCTTCTCCCTGGGCACGGTGTTGCCGATCGACATCGTCGCGATCGAGCCGCTCGGGCGATTCTGGGGGCGCTACTGGCCCACGCTGGCGAGCGCCGGCGGCGTCGCGCTGCTGCTCGCGGCGGGCTGGATCTGGGGCCTGCTGCGCTACATGCGTCACCGCCAGAGCCTCGCGCGCGAGCTGCGCGACGCCATCGAGACCGGGCGCATCCGGGTGCGCTACCAGCCCATCATCGACCTGGGCTCGGGCCGCTGCGTCGGCGCGGAGGCGCTCGCGCGCTGGGAGCGCGAGGACGGCGAGATCATCGGGCCCGAGACGTTCCTGCCGATCGCCGAGCAGGCCGGGCTGGTGCCCTACATCACGCTCGCCGTGGTCGACGCCGTGCTGGCCGACCTCGGCGGGCTGCTGCGCGAGACCCCGCAGCTGCGCATCAACGTGAACGTCGCCCCCGAGGATCTCGCGAGCCCCGTCTTCGGTCGCCACCTGGCCGAGCGCATCGGCGCGGCCCGGGTGTCGCCGCGCAGCATCAAGCTCGAGATCACCGAGCGGGCGCTGGTCGACAGCGAGCGCGCGCGCGCCCAGATCGACGACTTCCGCGCCCGCGGCCACGAGGTCGCGATCGACGACTTCGGCACCGGCTACTCGAGCCTGTCGTACCTCGAGAGCTTCTCGCTCGACACGCTCAAGATCGACAAGACCTTCGTCGACGCCATCGGCCAGGAGGCCGTCACCAGCCACGTGATCGTGCACGTGATCGAGATGGCGAAGTCGCTGGAGCTCGACGCCGTCGCGGAGGGCGTGACCAACCACGACCAGGTCGCATGGCTGCTCGAGCAGGGCGTCGCCCACGGCCAGGGCTACCTGTTCAGCCGCGCCCTGTCGGCCCGGCGCTTCCTCGCCTACCTGCGCGCCAACAGCGGGCACGAGGCACGCTCCATCCGCCGCTTCTGGCGCCGCGCCGGCACCGCCTAGCGCCCGCGCGCGCAGTGGTGCGGTCATGCGGGCGCGTGTAGAGTGGCCGGCAAGCGCCACGCGACGACATCGAGCATGCGGCACCCACTCCTGGCGGCGGCCCCGGCCCTCCTCGCGGCCGCTCTGGCCGGCTGCGCCGAGCCCCGCTTCCGCGGGGACCCGACCCCCTCCACCGACACGGGCGCGCCCTCCGCGAGCCGCCCGGAGACCGCGCCCGCCGGGGCCGATCCGGCGCCGGCGGGCGAGCGCCCGTCGTCCCTGCGGGCCACGCGCCCGGCCGACACCGCGGGGGCCCGGGCGAACGCCCGCGCCGCCCTGCTGGCGGACGGCGCCGACAGCCTCGCCGACGACGCCACCGGCTACTTCATGGACGTGCAGGAGGCGGCCCTGCGGCGGCAGCTCGCCGGCCACGCCGTCCGGCTCGCGCGCGAGGGCGACACGATCCGCCTCACGCTCGCGGGCGAGACCGCGTTCGCCACCGGCAGCCGACAGCTGGCGCCGCCGGTGGACCCGATCCTGGCCGCGATCGCGGGGGTGCTCACCGAGTACCGCGCGACGCTGGTGACGGTCGCCGCGCACACGGATCCCTCCGGCGAGGCGACGCTCAACCGCGAGCTCTCGCGCGCGCGGGCGGTCGCGGTCGCGCGGCGCCTGGCCGCCGCCGGCGTCGACCCGCGGCGCATCGTCGCCGTGGGCTACGGCGAATCGCGCCCCGCGGCCAACGACACGTCACCCGGGAACCGCCGGCCGGACCGGCGCGTCGAGCTGCTGCTCGAGCCCCTGGTGCGCACGGCCGAGGGCTGAAGCGCCGCGCAAGTCCTGGTCAGCAGGTGAGCACGCGGGTCGCCTCGCCGCGGGCACAGGCGGCGAGCTCGCGCACGACCACGTCGAGCGGCGGCCGGCCGTGCTCGAAGCGCCGGACGGGGACCGCGGCGGTGCGACCGTCACGCCGTTCGCCCACCACGAACGCGAAGGCATAGTACCCGGCCTGGCCCATGCGCAGGTCCGTGATGACGACCGCGCCGGCGCGCTCCTCGACGGTGTAGAAGCCCTTCGTGAACGCCTGCAGGCGCGTGACCGCCCAGCGTTCGCGGATGCCGTCGAGCAGCGCCGGCGCCCGCGGATAGCGCGTGAGCCGGACCTCCCGCCCGGTGCCGAGCGCGTGGAATCCCTCCCAGTGCGCGTCCCGCCCGACCGCGACGATGCGCCAGAGCAGGCTGTTGAACGCCGTCGGCGTCGCGAGCACGCGCTCGACCGGCAGGCCCGCCCGCTCGATCGCGGCGTCCGCGCGCGCCGCTCCACCCACTGCTGCGCCGCGATCGGTCCAGGCGAGGTAGGCGGTGGCGAGCGCGAGGCCGGCGGCGTTGCAGCGCCGGGCGCGCCCGGGATGGCGGCGCCCGAGCGCGAGCGCGGCCACCACCCCGGCGACCAGCGGCAGCGTGTAGGCGGGATCGATGATGAAGATGGCGCCGAGGCCGACCGGGTAGTCGCTGAACGGCAGCAGCAGCTGGGTGCCATAGATCGTGCAGGCGTCGAGCAGCACGTGGGTGACCAGCACGAGCCACACCGCCGCCAGCCACCGACGCAGGCCCGCGCCGCGGTGCCGGTGCAGGCGCTGCAGCGGCCACGCAAGCAGCGGCGCGGCGACGCTCACCACGGCCAGGGCATGGCTGTAGCCGCGGTGGTAGGTGAAGTCCGCGACCGGTCCACCCATGGGAACGAGGCTGTCGAGGTCGGGCAGCGTGCCGAGGGCCGCGCCCCAGGCGAAGCCGCGCCAGCCGAGCCGGGGCCCGAGCACGGCGCCGCCGACGGCCGCGCCCAGGGCGGCCTGGGTCAGCGAGTCCACGCGCCGGGGGAGCCGCGCGGGCTCGACAACCGCCGCCCGGGGCCCCGGATCGGCCGCCGCCTGCGCACCTCGTGCGCGCCCTCGGGCAGCTCGCGGAACATGCGGGTCAGCACCGTGCGCGGCGTCATGGGGCCGCCTCCCGGACCCGGGCCAGGACGCGAGTATACAGGCGCCCGCGCGCCTGGCGTGGGAGCCGCCGGCCGCGGGGCGTCGCTACGCCCACGCCAGACCGGCGAGCGGCATGCCCGGGGCCGTCAGGGCCGAGTACACCAGCCGCAGCGCGAGCACGGTCAGGATGAGGCCCAGGATGAGCCGAAAGCGCCGCTCGTCGAGGCGCTCGAGGACCTGCCGGCCGAGCCAGGTGCCGATCATCACGCAGGCGAATGTCACCGCGAGCCACGGCAGCCACGGGCCGAAGGCGAAGCCCGCGAGGCCGAACACGACGAGCTTGAGCGCATGCTGCAGCGACATGCAGGCCGAGAACGTGCCGACGTGCGCGCGGCGATCGAGTCCCAGCGCACGCAGGAACGCCGAGACGAAGGGGCCGGTCGCGCCGACGAACAGCGTCAGCAGGCTCGTGATCGCGCCGCCGACGCCGACGCGCGCGAGCGAGCCGCGGCGCAGCTCGGGGCGCGGCCCCCAGCAGGTCCACAGGATGAACACGCCCAGCGCGAGCTCGATCCAGGCGCCCGGCAGGCGCACGAGGACCCGCGCGCCCGCAGCCGCGCCGAGCACGCCGCCGGCCGCGAACGCCGCCAGGACGGGCCAGCGCACCGCCCGGTGCAGCAGCACCATGCGCCACCCGTTCGCGCCCAGCTGCACCACCCCGTGGACGGGAATGACGGCGGTCACCGGCATGAAGGCCGCCATGACGCCCAGCAGGAGCACGCCCCCGCCCAGGCCGAAGGCCGCCGTGATGAAGGCGCCGATGCCGGCGCAGAGCATGATCACGAGCGCGGCCCAGGCGGTGAGCCCCGGCGGGAGCAGGCCCGCGAGGAGCTCGATCATGGCCCCGGGCCCCGCCGCCGGCGATCCGGCGGCATGGTCAGACCGAAGGCCCGAAGCGGCTGATCGCCGACTCCAGGAAACCCAGGCGCTCCGCCGCGGTCGGCTCGCCGCCGCTCACGCGGGCGAGGGCTGCACCGATGCGCCCACCGCCGGCCGCCGTGTCGAAACCGGCCCGCAGGCCGTCGGAGAGATCGACGTCGATGTGCTCGCCCAGCACGGCGACCGTGTCCGGGTTGGCGCAGACCTTGATCGTCGGCGCGATGGGTGGCCCACCGGGTTGCCGCTGCCGGTGACGAAGACCGCGAGCTGGGCACCGCCCGCCGCCAGCGCCGTGAGGTTCTCCGTCGCCTCCGCCGGCGCCGACATCAGCCAGAGGCCCGGGCCCGGCGGTGGCCGGGCGTAGTCGAGCGCACCCTGGATCGGTCCGCTGCCGGTCTTCGCGATCGCCCCCAGCGACTTCTCCTCGATCGTCGTGAGTCCGCCGGCGATGTTGTCCGCGGTCGGGTTCGTGCCGGTGAGGTCGATGCCCTGGTCGAGGGCGATGTCGCGGTAGTGGTCGATGGCCCGGCGCAGGCCGGCGGCGGCGTCGGGGCTGACCGCGCGCTCTTCCAACAGCGCCTCGCCGCCGATGCACTCGACCGGCTCGGAGAACACCAGCGTGGCACCGGCCTCGAGCAGCCCGTCGGCGAGGCGACCGAGCGAGGGGTTGCCGAGCAGGCCCGAGGTCGTGTCCGAGCCGCCGCATTCGAGCCCGACGACGAGCTCCTCCGGCCCGAACGCAACCCGCTCCTCGGCTGCGGACGCCTCGAGCAACCCGCCCGCGGCGGCGCAGGCGCGTTCCAGCGCCGGCGTGCGCCCGCCCAGCTCCAGGAAGGAAAGGGTCTCGATGCTGCGGCCCCGCGCCTCCACCCGTTCCGCCAGGCGGGCGGCCGTCGCGGGCTCGAAGGAGATCACGAGCGCGCCGCCCACGTTGGGGTGGGCGAGCAGGCCGCTCATGGCGCGCAACGTGCACTCGAGGTCGTCGCCCAGCTGGCCGCGGCCGTAGCCGGCGGGCAATGGCACCACCCCGGGCACAGCCGCGGCGACCTGGCGCACCAGCGGGTTCATGTTGACGCTGGCCGCGGCGACGACGACGTGGTTGCGGATGCCCACCCGGCCGTCGGCGCGGCGAAAGCCGTGCAGCGTGCCGAGATGGCTCACCGGCGCGCTCATCGCGCCACCCCCAGCTCGCCGCAGAGCTGCTCGAGGTCGGCCGCCTCCCGGGACGACAGCGGGATGCCTTCGGCCAGGCGCCGTGCCCGCAGCTGCCAGCGACGCTCGCCGGGGTAGCGCAGCGGGGTATCCCCCGCGCGCAGTGGCAGCGCGTGTATGCGCGCCACCAGGTCCGCCATGCGCTCCACGAAGGCCTCGCGCCCTCCGGCCCGCTCCAGGTCGATCGCGAGCAGGAAGTGGCTGGCGTCCTCCGGCGTGTCGTCGCCGGCCTCCTTGGAGGCGACCCCGTCGGCGTAGGCGCCGCCGCCGAGCACGCCGGTGAGCATCTCGAGCGCCGCCAGAAAGGCGAAGCCCCGGGTGCCGCCGAACGGCAGGAGGATGCCCGCGGCCGCCGCAGCGGCATCGGTCGTCGGGTTGCCGGACGCGTCCAGGGCCACGCCCTCGGGGACCGGGTCACCGCGCTCGCCGGCCTGCACCACCTTCGCGCGCGAGGTGACACTGAAGGCCATGTCGAACTCGAGGCAGGTGCCGTCGGCCAGCGGACAGGCGATCGCCAGCGGGTCGTTGCTGAACAGCGGCCGCTGGGCGCCCTCGGGGCCGACCATGACCTGGCCGTTGGAGCTCACCAGCGCGGCACAGCCGGCCTGCGCGATGCGCGTGGCGTAATAGCCCGCGAACCCGAAGTGATTGGAGTGGCGCACGAGCGCGACCGCCACGCCGTGCTCGGCCGCGGCGCGCGTCGACCGCATCCGCGGCGCGCGCGGCGGCGTAGTGACCGATCGCGTTGCGACCGTCGACGCGCAGCACACCGGCGTCGCCCTCGATCCGCGGCTCCGCGCCCGCGGCCACGCCGCCGGCGCGCAGGCGCCGCAGGTAGGGCCCGAGGCGCCGCAGCCCGTGGGTCTCGACCCCCGCAGGTGGGCCTCGACCAGCGCGTCCGCCATCGCCTCCGCCGCCGCGTCGGTCGCGCGGGCGGCCTGCAGGCACGCCGTGACGCGGGCGCGCAGGTCCTCGACGGGGACGAGACACGGGCGCTCCTCGCCCCCGCCGGGGTCGCGGCCCGTGCTGCCGAGGAGGCTCTGCACGTTGTGCACGTGGACGTGCTCGCCGGGCGCGATCGCCGCGCGCGCGCGGCCGAAGGGCACGCCGTACTTGCGCACCAGGTCGCCGGCATCGATCGCCTCCAGCGCCACCTTGTGGCCCATCGCGACGGGCGCACGCGTGCGTAGTGCCGCGGCGGACGCGTCTCGCGCCTTGCCGTCGAGGACGCTGACCTCGACGCCCGCCGCGGCCGGCGCCAGCAGCGTGGCGACATTGTCCGCGGGCGCCGCGCGCACCGCGATCGGCGGTGCCTCGCTCATTCCAGCCGGTCCGTGCCTGAGGCCGCTGCCAGGGCGAACGCCTTGGTGCCGGAATCGACGACGCCCGAGTAGCGCGAGAAGAACAGGTAGCCGTCGACCGGGGCGACCAGCTCCTCGACCACCTCCAGGCTCCACATGTCGATCAGCCGTCCCAGCGTCGTGCCGCGCTGGAGCTCGCGGCCGAGGTCGAGGTGATCCTCGAAGCCCGACTCCAGGTAGCCGCCGCGCGACGGGTTCACCTCCACGCGGCTGTCCGCGCCGTAGCGCAGCTGGCGCTTCCCGCGCCGCGGCTCGTTGGGCAGCATCTCGAGCGCGCGCATGACGTTGCGCAGGCCCTCGACGCCCGCCTCCATGTAGTAATGGGTCGCCCTGGGGCCGAGGTAGACACCGGCCGTCTCCGCGTTGAACGCGGGCCGCCCGAGCCCGTTGACGTAGCCCACGGCCGTCCCGGCCAGGTTGTTCTCGTGCACCATCGTCGTGCCGAAGCAGCGCGCGAGGTCCAGCGAGCGCGCCTTGAGCGCATCCTCCGCGCCGGCGTGGTAGTCCACGCGCTCCTGCAGCCGCCCGCCCGAGCCGCCGCAGTGGTAGTCGATGTGCACGTCGACGTGGTCGAGCAGCTCGGTGCAGATGGCGTGCGCCAGCCGCTGCGTGATGTTGCCGTTGGCATTGCCCGGGAACACCTCGTGCAAGTCGGTCTTGCCGTGCTGCTCCGGGGTCTGGCGATCGTACGCCATCATCGCCGGCGGATTGCACACCGGGATGGCGCACACCGTGCCGGCCAGGTCCTCCGCGTCGAGTCCCTGGAACAGCGTGCGCAGCATCATCGGCGGCACCGTCTCGTCGCCGTGCACGGTGGCCGTGACCCCGACCACCGGGCCGGGCCGGGCCCCGATCACGGCGTGCAGCGGCAGCTCGATCGTGCCGTAGAGGGTCCGGGTGACCTCGATGGCGTCGTAGAAATGACCGCTGCCCTGGTCGTGCCAGCGCGGTCGGGATGCGTTTGCCATGGGACGGCTCCTGTTTTCGGGGCCCGCGTTACCCGGACCCGGCGCGCATGCGGCGCGACTCGACGATCACCGCGGTCACGATCGAGAGCGCGGTGAGCACGAGCAGCGTCAGCGCGATCGGGCTGCCCAGGATGAAGAGGATCACCGAGTCATCGGCGAGCGTGGAGGACTGGCGAAAACCCTTCTCCGCGATCGGGCCGAGTATGAGCCCGAGGATGAGCGGTGCGGGATGGAAGCCCACCTTGCGCATGAAGTAACCGATGATACCGAACACGAGCATCGTGTAGACATCGAAGAAATTGTTGCCGAGCGAATACGAGCCGACCACGGAGAGCACGACGATCATCGGGATCAGCGCGTAGTTCGGCAGGCGCGTCACGTGCGTCATGTACTTGCCGAGCCCCATGCCGACCACGCCCATGAGCACGTTCGCCAGCATGAAGCCGAAGATGACCGTGTAGGTGATGTGGGCGTGCTCCTCGAACAGGGTGCGCCCCGGCAACAGCCCGTGGACCATCAGCGCGCCCAGCAGGATCGCGGCCGTGGTGCTGCCCGGGATGCCCAGGGTGAGCAGCGGGATCAGCGAGCTCCCCGTGACGGCGTTGTTCGCCGACTCCGAGGCGGAGATGCCGACGATGGAGCCATTGCCGAACTCGGACTTGTCGCGCGCGAAGCGCTGGGCCTCGTTGTAGCTGACCCATGAGCCGATGTCGCCGCCCGCCCCGGGCAGCAGTCCGACCAGCACGCCGATCACTGACGAGCGCGCCACCGTCGTGCGGATATTGCGGATCTCCGCCCAGGTCGGCAGGAACCGCCAGTTGCTCTTGTTGGCCGTGACCGTCTCGATCGAGCGGCGCGACTCCTCGCACATGAGGAAGGCCTGCGACATCGAGAACAGGCCGATGACCGCCGGCACGAAGTTGACCCCGGACTGGATCGCGAAAAAGCCGAAGGTGAAGCGCGGGAAGCCCGAGTTCATGTCCATGCCCACGGTGCTCAACAGCAGCCCGAGGGTGCCGGCGATCAGGCCCTTGACCATGTTGCCAGTGGCCAGCGTGCCGATGATCGTCAGCCCGAAGATCGCCAGCATGAAGTACTCGGCCGGGCCGAACTTGAGCGAGAGCAGCGACAGCGGCGGCGCCAGCAGCAGCAGCGCCAGGCCGCTCACGAATCCCCCGATCACCGACGAGAACGTGGCCACCCTGAACGCGCGGTTGAACTCGCCGCGCTGGGTCAGCACGAAACCGTCGATCGCGGTGGCCGCGGACGCGGACGTGCCGGGGGTGTGCAGCAGGATGGCGGAGAACGAGCCGCCGTATATCGCCGCGGTGTAGAGGCTGGTCAGCATCAGCAGAGCGGCCGTGAGATCCATCGAGAACGTCACCGGCAGCAGCAGCGCGACGCCGAGATTGGCCGTGAGGCCGGGCAGGCCACCGATGCAGATGCCGCCGACGACGCCGGCGGTGATCGCCAGGAGGTTGAGCGGCGTGAAGACCTGCCAGACGAACTCGAGAATCTCCATCGTCGCCCCTAGAGCATCTTGTCCGCGGTGAGCGGGACATTGAGGAAGACCACGAAGACCGCGTACACGAACGCCAGCAGGATCAGCACCGCCCCCGCGTACAGCCGGCGGTTGTCGACCTGCAACACGAAGTACGTGAGCACGCAGAATCCGATCATCGCGGCGAAGAAGCCGACGTGGAAGCATCGCCACGACCGCGGCTGTCGCCAGGGCGAACACCGCGACGGCCCGCGCGATGGCGCGGGATCGGCGCTGCCGAGGAAGTCGGAGACGCGGCGCGTGGCCGGAATCAGGCTGCGCAGCAACAGGCCGAGCGCCAGCACCACGAGCACGCCCAGCATCACGCGCGGGAATATGGTGCCGCTGCCGGGGAACGACCCGGCCTCGATCCACAGCGGCACGGCGGCCACGATCAGAGCGACGGCAACGCCGCGATCCACCCAGCGCATACGCTCAGCCTCCGGCGCAAAGAGCGACCCCGCTGCGGCGGCATGCCGCAGCGGGGTCCGCGGGGACATTACCAGCCCATCAGCTTCTTGATTTCCTGCTCGGTGGTCTTCAGGAACCGCTGGTATTCCCGGCCCTTGACCACCTCGATGGCGAGACCGAGACGCGCCGCCTTCTCGCGGTGGGCCTCCGAGCCGATCGTCTCCTGGAGCATCGCGGTGAGCTTGTCGGCCATCTCGGGCGAGAGATCGCCCGGCGCAGCAATACCGCGCGAAACCGACCAGACCTGGTCGAAGCCCTGCTCCTGGAACGTGGGCGTGTCGGGCAGGAACTTCGAGCGCTCGGGCGCCATCACGCCGAGGGCCCGGAGCTCGCCCTCCTCGACCTGCTTGGCGATCTCGGAGACGTTCCCGCCGAGGACGTCGACGTGGCCGCCCATCACCTGCGACTTCGAGTCCGCCGTGCTGTCGTTGTGCACGACCTTGAACTCCGCCCCGGTCACCGCCTGCATGCGCAGGATTGCGAGGTGGTCGTCATTGCCGTAGCCGTGCGCGGTGATGCTGACGCTGCCCGGGTTCTCCTTGGCCGCCTGAACCACGTCCTCGACCGACTCGTACGGGCTGTCGGGCGCAACCGCCCAGATGCAGTAGTCGGTGACATGGTTCATCAGCGGCGTGAAGCTCTCCAGGCTCTCCGGCCGCCCGATATCGGGGTTGAGATAACCGGCGTACATGTTCGGGATGTTGATATACCCGATGGTGTAGCCGTCGGCCGTCGCGTTCGCGATCGACGACCAGCCGTTCCAGCCGCCCCCGCCGGTAATGTTGCGCACCGTGACGGACTCGCCGATATCGTTCTCGAGGTCCTTGGCGAGCATGCGCGCCGTGGTGTCGGTGCCGCCACCGGCCCCGTAGGCGACGATCAGCGTCAGCCCCCGCTCGGGGAAGCCGTCCTGGGCATGGCCGGCGGTGGCGAACACGCCCATGGCCAGGGCAGCCGTGAGTCCGATGGACCTGGCTATTCTTGCGTTGAACATCTCACTCTCCTCGCGTCTCTTGTGTTGGCTTGCTTGCCGGACACCGCGATCCGCGCCAACGGATCGACGCTGCACGTGGCCGCCCGGCCACGCTCCGGACTGGGTCACGCGCTGCAGCGCGCCTGCTCGGCGCCGCCGAGCGCGGCACTGATATCGTTCGCCGTGCCCCGCACGCGGGGCGCGAGCGCCTCGAGCCGCTCGGCCGACATGCGCACGTCGGGCCCGCGCAGCGCGACCACGCCGACGAGCTCCGACTCGGCATCGAAGATGGGCGCTGCCACCGCCGTGGCGCCCAGGGTCACGTCGCCGCTCGACGCGGCATGGCCCTGCGCGCGCACGCGCTCGAGCTCGCGCAGGAATGTGGCGCGGTCGGTCACGGCGTTGGGAGTGACCGGGCGCAGCCCGGTCAGGTCGATGATGCGCTCGCGCTCGTCCGGCGGCAGGAACGCCATGATCACCTTGCCCGACGCGCCCGAGTACACCGGGTGGGTCGCACCGACGACGGGGACGACGCAGAGCTCATGCGAGGCCGGCACCACCTCGACCACGACCCGCTCGAGTCCGCGCGGGCAGACCAGCGAGACCGATTCGTGGGTCGCCTCGCGTAGCTCGCGCAGGTGGCTGCGGCCGATTGCGCGGAGGTCCTTGCGCGACGAGGTGTGCAGCCGCTGCGCGTTCGCGCCGGGGACGTAGCGCCGCGTGACGGGGTTGCGCTGGACCAGCTCGTAGGCTTCCAGGGTACGCAGCAGGCGCATCGCCGTGGCCTTGTCGAGGCCGGTCTCCCGGCTGATGTCGGCGAGGCTGAGCGACTGCTCGCCCTGGGCGACCAGCAGCAGGATGTTGATGGCGCGTTCGACGGACCGGACCGGTTTCACGGAGCGCCCCCTGGTTGCCGCGGCGATTCGTTGCACCACGTGACGGCTACAGGTTTAGCAGACAAAATACTCGCGTCAACCCCGGCGTCAATAGCGCGCAATGGAGGGCAGTTGGTTTCGCAGATTGAACCGACTACGGAAAGATTGCACAGGGTGAAACAAAAGGCGGCCGCGGTTTGACACGCGGCCGGTATCGAGCGAGGTTCGCGGCTCGCCCCGACGCGGCGGGGCCGGGTGGCGGCCGGCCGCGATCGTGGCAGGGCCCGGCGCGGCGCCGGGGTCGCGTCCCGGGCGCGGCGGCGCTAGCGCCGCGGTACGCGCGCCAGGGTGGCGGCGAAGGCCTGCCGCGCAGCGTCCTCGCGGCGCAGGCCGTGGCGGGCGAGCTCGGCATCGCTCAGGTTGCTGAGCCGGTGGTAGCCGGCCTTGGCGTCCAGCGGCTGCGGCCAGGCTGTCGGCGAAGGCCCGCAGCGAGGCCCGGATGGCGGCGACTGCGGGGATGACGCGGAGGGCGGGTGAGGACTGCTCGATGTTCAGTGTGGCCATGCGGTTCGTATCGACTCCCTAGTGGGTTGTGAACAGGAGGCACAGGTGTACCTTATGTTTTCGATTACAGCAACTTACACCGTCGGTTCCGCTGCCTCCGGGGCCCCGCGATGAGCGCGGACAAGCGCATCGCGGTACTCTCGCTCGGCGGCACCATCGCCATGCTGCGCGCCGACGACGGCGGCGTCGTGCCGAGCCTGTCCGGCCAGGCGCTGGTCGACGCGGTGCCGGAGCTGGGCGAGGTCGCGACCATCGAGGCAGAGTCGTTCCGGCAGGTGCCCGGCGTGCAGCTGTCGCTGGACGACCTCTGCGCGCTGGCCGTCCACGTCCGCGAGCGCATCGAGGCCGGCGTCGACGGCGTCGTGGTGACGCAGGGCACGGACACCCTCGAGGAGACCTCGTTCCTGCTGGACCTGCTCCACGGCAGCGACGCGCCGGTCGTGTTCACGGGCGCGATGCGCGCGCGGCAGAGCCCGGGCGCCGACGGCCCGGGCAACCTGCTCGCCGCGGTGCAGACGGCCGCGGCCGACGGCGCCCGCGGCCTCGGCAGCCTGCTGGTTATGCATGACGAGATCCACGCCGCGCGCTTCGTGCAGAAGACGCACGTGAGCCTGCCCGCCGCATTCCGCTCCTACCCCGGCCCGGTCGGCTGGGTCGCCGAGGGCGGCCCGGGATCGCGACCCGACCGGCGCGCGCCCCGGTGTACGCGGTCCCGCTGGCGGCGCGCCGCGGCCCGCGCGTCGCCCTGCTGACCACCTACCTGGGCGACGACGGCCAGCTCGTGCACGACGTCGTGCGCCACGGCCTCGACGGGCTGGTGATCGAGGCCACGGGGACCGGCCACGTCGCGCCGGCTGTCGCCGATGCGCTGGCGCAGGCGGCGGCCGCGATGCCGGTCGTGTTCGCCTCGCGCACGGGCCGCGGCGAGATGCTGCGCGGATACTACGGCTTCGAGGGCTCGGAGCTCGACCTGCACCGGCGCGGGCTGGTGCGCGCCGGGTTCCTCGACGGCCCCAAGGCGCGGCTGCTGCTGTGGGCCGGACTGGCGGCCGACTCGGGGCCCGCGGCCATCCGTGCCGCGTTCGCGGAGTACGGTGGTGGCTAGTCGGCCGAATTGACGGCCCGGGCCGATCCGCCCACGGTCCGATCCGAGACGGCATCTGGCCCATTGATCCCGGTCGCCCCCGGCGAACGCACCCGGGCGGACCCGCAATCACGGGAGAATCGTGTCCATGGCGGACATCACTGCAATCAAGGTAGGCAGGATCATCGACGGCGACAGCGACGCGGTCGTGGACAACGGCACGATCCTCGTCGAGGACGGCCGCATCACCGCGATCGGCCCCACGGACGCGGTCGCGGTGCCGCCGCAGGCCGAGGTGATCGACGAGCCGGGGCTCACGGCGATGCCCGGCATGATGGACCTGCACATCCACATGTGCATGTTCAACAACCTCACCTTCAAGAACTACCGCGTCGCCCAGTGGGAGGTCACGCCGCAGCTGCAGCAGATGTACATGCTGTTCCACGCCCAGCTGTGCTTCGAGCGCGGCTTCACCACGCTGCGCGACCTCGGCCTGATCTCCTCGCGCGGGCTCATGACCGACTCCGCGGCCGCGGTGCGAGAAGCCATCGACGCGGGGCTGTTCAAGGGTCCGCGCATCTCCTGCGGCGCCTTCACGGTCGGCACCGGCACGCACCTCGACCTGATCAATCCGCGCGCGTCCATGCGCGACCCCGAGTCCACCGCGGACGGCCCGCACGAGCTGCGCAAGCTCGCGCGCAAGAACCTGCTCAAGGGCGCGGACTGGCTCAAGACCTGCGCGTCCGGCGGCGGCGGCACGGACAAGGAGGAGCCGGACATCCGCAACCACACCCCCGAGGAGCTCGACGCGGTCTGCGACGAGGCCCACTCCCAGCACAAGCACGTGTCGATCCACTGCTTCACCCCTGAGGCCCAGCGCGTATCGCTGGCGGCGGGCGCCGACACCATCGAGCACATGGTGTTCCACGACCAGGACTCCATCGAGCGCCTCGTGGCCGCGCAGATACCGGTGACGCCGACGCTGTCGCACCGCACCGATCACGCGATCGCGATCCGGCGCGAGACGGGGACCCCCAGCTTCACGCTCGACAAGATGAAGCGCATCCAGCCCTACTGCTACGAGACGTTCCAGGTCATGCACAAGGCGGGCGTGAACATCGCCATGGGCACGGACATGGGATTCGAGCCCGACATGGGCAGCAACGCCGGCGAGCTGGCAATCTACGTCGAGCTCGGGATGACGCCGATGGAGGCGATCCGCACCGCCACGCGCAACGCGGCACGGGCGCTGCACCTCGACCACGATCTCGGCACCCTGGCGCAGGGCAAGCTCGCCGATGTCGTGCTCGTCGACGGCGATCCGTCGCGGGACATCAACTGTCTCACCGAGCGCGAGAACATCAAGGTCGTGTTCAAGGAAGGCTACCGCTACGTGGATCGTCGTGCGGGCCAGAACCGTCAGGTGCTGCCGCGCGAGTACGGCGACTGGAAGATCATCGACGCCTGAGCGGCGCCGGAGCCAGCCGAACCATGAGCCAGGTACACGACGGCGAGCGCGCGCAGGCGGCGGAACGGCTGCCCGTCAGCATCCTCACGGGCTTCCTCGGCAGCGGCAAGACGACGCTGCTGAACCGCCTGGTGCACGATCCCGCGATGAGCGGGGCGCTCGTCATCGTCAACGAGTTCGGCGAGGTCGGGCTCGATCACCTGATGGTGGAGACGCCGGCCGACGAGACCATCCTGCTCAGCAACGGCTGCCTGTGCTGCTCCGTGCTGGGCGACCTCGTGGTCACGCTCGGCGCGCTGCTCGAGCGCCGCGACGCCGGCGAGCTGACCGCGTTCGAGCGCATCGTGATCGAGACGACCGGGCTGGCGGACCCGGGGCCGCTGCTGCGCACGATCCTGACCGATCCCGATCTCTCGCACCGCTTCGAGCTCGACCAGGTGATCACCGTCGTCGACGCGCTCAACGGCGGGCGCCAGCTCGACGCGAACCGCGAGTCGTTCAAGCAGGCCGCGGCCGCGGACCGCCTGGTGATCGGCAAGGCCGACCTGGCGCCGGGCGAGGCCCTGGACGCGCTGCATCAGCGCCTGCAGCGGCTCAACCCGGCGGCCGCCCGCTTCACCGCGATCCGGGGCGTGGTCCAGGAGCCGGGGCTGCTCGACGGCCGACGCGCACACGACGCCGGGCCGGAGATACCCGCCTCGCTGGCGCCGGCGGCGCCGGACCCGGTGCACGGCGGACACGGCGCGAGCCACGTCGAGGACCGCATCCGCAGCTTCACGGTCCACCGCCCGGGCCGGGTCACGCGCGAGGGGCTGCGCCTGTGGCTCAACGCCATGGCGCGCTTCATGGGCCCGGCGCTGCTGCGCGTGAAGGGCATCGTCGACCTGGAGGGCCGGCCGGTGATCGTGCAGGCCGTGCAGCAGCTGTTCCACGAGCCGCGCGAGCTCGAGCGCTGGCCCGAGGGCGAGGCGGGTGGCACGCGCATCGTGTTCATCACCGAGGGGCTGGAGCGGGCCGAGATCGAGGCCACGCTGCCGGCGCTGGATTTCGCCGCCCCGTCGGGCCAGGCCGGGGCGCTCGCGTTCGACGCCGCGGACTATGGCCGCTTCGTCGACGCCCTGGACCGCTTCGGCCCAGTGGAGCGCCTCTGATCCCCGCCGGCTGCGGCCGGCGGCTCAGAGCGGCGCGGGCCCGACCGAGGAGCCGCCGCAGGCATGCAGCAGCTGTCCCGTGATGAACGCGGCGTCGCGCCCGAGGAAGAACGCGATCGCGCAGGCGACCTCTTCGGGCTCGCCGAAGCGGCCCATCGGGACGTCGGCGAGGAAGCGCTCGCGATTGCGCTCGCCGGCCTCCCCCTCGAGGTTGTTGCGCGTGAACATCTCGGTGGCCGTCGGCCCCGGCGAGACGCAGTTGACCGTGATGCCGTCGCGGGCCAGCTCCAGCGCCCAGGTCCGCGTCATGCCCACGATGCCCGCCTTCGCGGCCGCGTAGCTGGTGCGCTGCCGGCGGCCGAGCGCGCCGCGGCTGGAGATGTTGACGATGCGGCCGTAGCCGCGCGCGCGCATGCCCGGCAGCAGGGCCTGGGTGCACTGCACGGTGGTGCGCAGATTGAGGTCGAGCACGCGCTCGAGGTGCGCGAGATCCACCTCCCCGATGGGCTCGAGGATGTTGCCACCGACGTTGTTCACCAGGCCGTCCACGGCGTGATCGGCCGCGATCGCCGCCATGACGCGCGCGGTGTCCTCGCGGTCGCCGAGGTCCGCGGACCGGAACACGCCCGGGAAACCCGCCTCGGGCTCGTGGCGAGCGATGCCGATGACCTCGTGGCCCGCGGCGACGAGGCGGTGAGCGGTGGCCAGGCCGATGCCGCGGCTGGCCCCGGTTACGACGACGGTGTCTGGCATCGCGGGCGTATCCCGTCACGGTGGGCCGGCGCGGCCGGCCGAGCGGTGAAGGATCCGCAATCGGGTTTCAGCAAGTCAACCATGATTTCACCGGGCGTCATGGCCGGCGGCGCCGTCGACGGGGAGGGTCGTGGCCTGCCCCCGATCGCCCTGCTAGGCTCATTTCACGAAATGAACCAGCGTTGGGGATATCCGCCGATGCCCATGAAGCCCGTGCGCTCCGTCGAGCGCGCCATCCGCATCCTGAGCGCCGTCGCCCAATCGGACGAGCCGCTCGGCCTGTCGGAGATCAGCCAGCGCACCGAGGTGGACAAGGCCACCGCCCTGCGCCTGCTGGCCACCCTGGAGTCGCGCCAGCTGGTGCAGCGCGACCCGGTTTCGCGCCGCTACGCGGCCGGCGTCGGGCTCTGGCAGATGCTCACCTCGTGGCGCCGCGACCTGTGCAGCGTCAGCCGGCCCCAGCTCGAGGCGCTGCGGCGCGCGACCGACGAGACGGTCACGCTGGTGTGCCCCCGCGGCATGGAGCGGGTGGTCGTCGAGTCGCTCGCCGCGCCGCACGAGCTCTGCGTGGTCCCGGTCGTCGGCTCGGCGCAGCCGATCTACGCGGGCGCCTCGGGCAAGGTGATCATGGCCTGGATGCCGGCGCATGACCGCGACCGGATCATCGAGCTCACCGACCTCAAGCCGGTGACCGGCGGCAGCTTCTCCGACCGCGCGAGCTTCATCGACGAGCTCGCCGCGGTGCGCGCGCGCGGCTACGCCTATGCCGTCGGCACGGTCACGGTCGGCGCCGCGGCGCTCGCGACACCGGTCTTCGACGCCAGTGGCCACGTGACCGCCGCCCTGTCCGTGCGCGGCCCGGAGACCCGCCTGTCGCGCGCGCGTATCGAGCAGATCGCGCCCTTCGTCATGGAGGCCGCGCGCGAGATCAGCCGCCAGCTGGGCTACACCGGCGACGAGCCCGGCGGGAGCGCCGCGGGCTCGCCCGCGGCGGCGGCCGGCGGCGCCTAGGAAGCTGTCGCCGTTCACCCATTGCCAACGACAGCGGGAGGAACCTTGTCCGAGAGCACACCCAGGGTCGTGGTGCTGGGCCGCATCCACGAGGCGGGCATCGCCGCGCTGCGCGCTGCCGGCTTCGCGGTCGACGAGCAGCCGGACGACCCCCCGGGCCTGGAGCGCCTGGTCCGCGACGCCGACGCCATCGTCGTGCGCACCACCCGCATCGGCGCAGACGTGGTCGCCGCCGCCCCCGCGCTGCAGCTCGTGGCGCGTCACGGCGTCGGCTACGACGCGGTCGACGTCGACGCGCTGAGCGCGCGCGGCATCCCGCTCGCGCTGACCGGGGACGTCAACTCCGGCGCCGTGGCCGAGCACGCGCTGGCGCTGATGCTGGCGCTGGCCAAGCGCATCCCGGCCTACGACCACGCGATCCGCACCGGCGATTACGGCATCCGTGACACATTCGGCGCCAGCGAGCTGGCCGACAAGACGCTGCTGTGCATCGGCTTCGGCCGCATCGGGCGCAAGGTCGCCGCGCTGTGCCGGGCCCTGTCGATGCGCGTGCTGGTCTCGGACCCGTTCGCGGCCGCCGGCGACGTCGAGGCGGCCGGGGCCACGCCCATCGCCGACCTGCGCGAGGGGCTCGCCGCCGCGGACTGGGTTACGCTGCACGCGCCCCGCTCGGCATCCACCGAGCACCTGCTCGGGCGCGCCGAGATCGGAGCGATGAAGCCCGGCGCCTTCCTGGTCAACGTCGCCCGGGGCGGCCTCGTCGACGAGGTCGCCGCGCTCGAGGCGCTGGAGGCGGAGCACCTCGCCGGCATCGGCCTCGATGTCTTCGAGCACGAGCCGCTGCCGGCGGACGACCCGCTCGCGCGCCACCCGCGCACCGTGCTGACGCCACACTCGGCCGCCTTCACCGCGGAGTGCTCCCGGCGCATGGCGCTGGCCTGCGCGCGCAACGTGATCGACCGCTTCGGCGACGGCCTGGATCCCGAGGTCGTGGTCAACGACACGGTCCTCGGCGACACGACCCCGGCTGCGGGGAGGTCGCCGTCATGCTGAACGCCGCGCTCGTCGGCCTCGGTCGCTGGGGGCAGGTGCTCGGGCGCGCGGTGCACGGGCGCAGCGAGCACATCCGGATCGCCCGGGGCATCACCCGCACACCCGCCAAGGCCGCGGACTTCGCCCGCGAGACGGGCATACCCGTCGACGACGACTTCGAGGGCGTGCTCGCCGACCCGGCGATCGATGCGGTCGTGCTCGCCACGCCGCACTCGCAGCACGTCGAGCAGATCCGCGCAGCCGCGGCTGCCGGCAAGCACGTGTTCGTCGAGAAGCCGCTGGCGCTGACCGCGGCCAGCGCCACCGAGGCCTTCGATGCCTGCGCGCAGACCGGGGTCCTGCTCGCGGTCGGCCAGAACCGGCGCTTCCTGCCCGCGATCGAGCGCATCCGCGCGCTGCTCGCCGACGGCAGCCTCGGGCGAATCCTGCACGTCGAGGGCAACTTCTCGGGACCGAGCGGCTACCGCCACGAGGCGAGCAGCTGGCGCGGCAGCGCCGGGGAGAGCCCGCTCGGCGGGATGACGGGCAAGGGCTTGCACCTCACCGACCTCATGATCTCGCTGTGCGGCGCGGCCACGGAGGTCGACGCGCGCAGCCTGCGGCAGGTGCTCGACTTCGATTTCGACGATACGACGATCATGCTGCTGCGCTTCGCGCAGGGGCCGACAGGCTATCTGGGCACGATGACCGCGACGGCCGACACGATCCGCCTCCAGGTGTTCGGCTCGAAGGGCTGGGCCGAGATGCGCGACCATCGCTGGCTGACCGTGCGCCGGCTGCACGAGACGCCGGAGCTCGTCGAGCTCCCCGACCTCGACATCGAGCGGGCCGAGCTCGAGGCCTTCGCGGCCGCTGTCGCCGGCGAGCGTGACTACCCCGTCCGCCGCGCGGAGGTCATCAACAACATCGCCCTGCTCGAGGCCATCGGGCGCTCCGTGACCGAGGGCACACGGGTGCCGGTCGCGTGAGGCAACGGTCCATGCCGCGACCGCGCAGGCCGGCATGCGGGAGAGAGAGCCGATGAAGTTTCCGACCAATCGATTCAAGCAGGCCATCACCGGAGGGCAACGGCAGGTCGGGCTGTGGAGCACGCTCTGCAGCAACCTGGTGGCCGATGTCCTCGCGGACGCCGGCTACGACTGGATCGTGATCGACATGGAGCACACGCCGAACGACCTGGCGGCGGTCCTGGGCCAGCTCCAGGCGTACGCGGCCGGCACGGCGACACCGGTCGTGCGCGTGCCCTGGAACGAGCCGGTGATCGTCAAGCGCCTGCTCGACCTGGGCGCCTTCTCGCTGCTGTTCCCGATGGTCCAGAACGCCGACGAGGCCGAGGCCGCGGTGCGCGCGACGCGCTACCCCCCGCACGGCGTCCGCGGCGTCGCCCTCGGACAGCGCGCGAACCGCTTCGGCCGTACCGGTGACTACCTCGAGCGCGTCGAGGACGAGATCTGCGTGCTGGTGCAGATCGAGACCCTGACCGCGCTCGCGCACGTCGAGGAGATCGCCGCGGTCGACGGCGTCGACGGCGTCTTCTTCGGCCCGGCCGACCTGTCGGCCGACATGGGCATGATCGGCCGGCCGGGTCATGCCGACGTCTGCGAGGCGATCCGCGCGGGCGCCGCCACGGCGCGCGCGGCCGGCAAGCCGGTCGGCATCCTCATCGGCGACGAGCAGCAGGCGATCGGCTGGCTCCGGGAGGGCTTCGAGTTCGTCGCCTGCGGCGCGGACACCGCCCTGCTGGTGCGCGGCGCCGACGGCCTGCTCGCCCGCGTGCGCGAGGCGGTCGACGACGAACCCCCGGGCTCGACGGCCGCCCCGCTTTGCCAAGCCACCGCTGGTGCCCGACACTGGCCCCCACGGTCGCGTCCACGCGACGGCCCGGCCGGGGATGACTGCATGGACTGGATCACACAGCCCGGCAACCTGCGCATCGCCGGCCTCGCCGCCGCCCTGGCGCTGCTCGCCCTGCTCGTCGTGCTGCGCCTGCGGGCCCGGCGCGCGCTGCCGTACGCGCGCCGGGCGGCGCTGCTCTCGGCGGCCGAGCGCAACCTGCTCGCGGCGCTGCGCGAGGCGGGCGGGCCCGAGGTGCAGGTCTGGGCGCGCGTGGGCGCCACCGACGCGCTCGGCCTGCGCCGGGGCACGCGGCGCGGCCGGGCGCGCGCGGCGCACCGGCGCATCGCGGGCACGCGCTTCGACTTCCTCCTGTGCGCGGCGGCCGACACGCGCCCGCTGGTCGCGGTCCAGCGCGGCGAGCGGGCGCGGGACGCGCGCGAGCGCCACCTCGAGCGCGCGTGCACCAGCGCGGGCCTGGCGCTGCTGCGTGTGCCCCGGCACGAGGCCTACGACGCCGAGGCCCTGCGCGGCGAGCTGCAGCCCTACCTGGAGACCGCGACGGCGCCCGAGCCCGGGGGCGGCCTCGCCGGCCGCCAGGAACCGATCATCGACCTGCCGCCGGACTGAGCCCCCGGCAGCGCCGCGCGCTGCAATGCGCGCGGCCGCCCGCCATCCTGCGCCCCTGCAACCGGGGGAGCCCGCGTCATTCCGGGCTGAGAGTGTGCCGAAGGGCACACCCCTGGACCCGGCGACCACGGTCCGATGCGCGGACCCGGCGCCGGTGTCCTGGAACCTGACCAGGCTCATACCTGCGTAGGGAGGTAGCCATGCCCGCCGTATCCGCCGCGGCCGCGGCCGCTCTGCTCGTCGTCGTGCTCGCGCTGTTCACCTGGCTCGGGCTGCGCGCGCGCCGCGCTGCCGGCTCGCTCGACGACTACCTGACCGCACGCGGCTCGCAGGCCGCGACCCCGCTGGCGCTGTCGTTCCTCGCCTCGGGCGCCGGCGCCTGGATCCTGTTCGCCCCGCCCGAGGTCGGCGCCTTCGTCGGCACGCTCGGCGTCGCCGGCTACGCGCTCGGCGCCGGCGCCCCCTTCCTCGTCTACGCCCTGCTCGGGCCGCGGCTGCGGCGCCTGGCGCCGCAGGGGCACAGCCTGACGGCGTTCCTGCGCCAGCGCTACGGCGCGGGTTTCCATGCCTACGCGGTCGGGCTGTCCGTGCTCTACATGCTGACCTTCGTCACCGCCGAGCTGACGGCGGCGGGCTCGGTGACCGCGCTGCTGAGCCCCGTGCCCGCCTGGGTCGCGGTCACCCTCGTCGCGGGCGCCACCCTGCTCTACACCGCGCGCGGCGGGCTGCGCGCCAGCCTGCGCACCGACCGCTGGCAGGCCGTGGTGCTGGTGGTCCTGCTGCTCGGGGCCGCGCTCGCCGGGAGCACCGCCCTGCCCGCCGCGCCCGCGCCCGCGCTCGCCCCGGCGGGCGGGCTCGGGGCGGCCCTGACACTGCTGATCGCGGTCACCGCGGCCAACCTCTTCCACCAGGGCTACTGGCAGCGCGTGTGGTCCGCGGCGTCGGATCGCGCGCTCGTGCGCGGCGGCATCGCCGGCGGCCTCGTGTCCATGCTGGTGATCGCGCTCACCGGGGCGCTGGGGATCGCGGCCACCGGCGCCGGCCTGCCGCTCGGTGAGCCGCCGGCACCGCTGTTCGCGCTCTTCGGGGCCGGCCCGGCCTGGCTCGGGCCGGTGGTGCTCGTGCTCGCGGTGACCCTGGTGGCCTCGTCGGTCGACACGCTGGAGAACGGCCTCGCCGCGCTCGTCGGCTCCGAGCACCCGCGGCTGTCGCTGGGCGCGGCCCGCTGGCTCACGGTGGGATTCATGGTGCCGGCGGTGGCGGTCGCCCTGCAGGGCTATTCCGTGCTGCGCATCCTGCTGGTCGCCGACCTGCTGTGCGCCACCGCGGTCGTGCCCGCGCTGGCCGGCCTGAGCAACCGCGTGACCGGCGCCACGGCGCTGGCCGCGGCCGGGGCCGGCGTCATGGGCGCAGGCGCGGGGGCGCTGGTGCAGCACGGCAGCCTGGCCGCCGTGACCTTCCCCGGGGGCGGGCACCGACGTCGGCCCCTTCCTGGGCGCGGCGCGCGGCCTCGGCCGCGGTCGTGCTGATCGGGGCCGTGTGCGGGGCCCCGCGCACGGACCCCGCGGCCGCCGGGGCGCGCGTCGCGCCGCTGGCGGGCGACCCGGGCGCGCGAGCACGGGCGGGCGTCAACTACCGAGCTTGCGCACCGTGAACTCGACCGGCAGCGGCGCGCGCTCGGCGAACAGCAGCTCGATGGTCACCCGCGCGCCCGGCTCGAGCCAGCTCGACTGCACGAATAGCAACAGGTAGGCGCCACCGGGCTCGAAGCTCAGCGTGTCACCCGGCGCCAGCCCCACCGGCATGGCCATGGGCTCGTTGACGAACAGGTCGCCGTCGTCGGGCGCCTTGAACTCGATGCGCGCGAACTCGTTGCTGCGCGCGCCGGTCAGCTGCAGCGGGCCGTCGCCCGTGTTGGTCAGCTCGAGGAAGCCGGGGTGCGGCACCCACCCCGGCACCCAGCCGATGCGCGCGTCGTCGACGCGCACCGACCGGTCCGCGGCCGCGGGCCCGGCGATGCAGACGAGCGCGAGCACCAGCAGGACACGCATGTTCACCCCCATGGTCACGGCCGGCCAGCGCGGCCGGGGACACGCACCGGTTGCCTTCGACCCCGCCACCCGCGGCGGTGTTCCCACCGGTCACCGGACCGGCAGTTCGCCGGGGCGGCGCCCGCGGATGCCCATCACGCGGGATCATCCGCGAGCCCGGGCATCCAGGGCAGGTCCGTGACACCGTAGTCGTGGCCGAGCTGCGTCAGCAGGGTGGTGAGCTGGCCGCGGTGATGCGCCTGGTGGTTGAACAGGTGCACGACGAGCACCCAGGCCGGCCGGGCACGGGTGGCGCCATCGGCGCCGCTGGTCCATGTCAGCGTGCTTGCCAGCCAGTCGGCGTCGACGCGCCCGGCCCAGGCCTCGATCTCCGCGTCGACCTGCGCGCGCACGGCGCGCAGGTCCGCGAAATCCTCGTGCAGGCGCTCGCCCAGCCCGGCGGCGGGCCGCGGCCGGCCGGTAAAGCGGCTCAGCCAGACCTGGTCGGCCCACAGGAGGTGCTCCAGGGTGGCGTGCACGGAGCCGAAGAACGCCCCCAGGTCGCGCCGGCGCTCGCCATCGGGCAACCCGGCACAGAGCGCGTAGAGGCGCTCGTTCATCGAGCGGTCGTAACGGGCCATCGTCGTGCAGTACGCGCGGTCGATCACGTGCCCTCCCGTTCGTCGCCGCCCGGCGGCGACGCTACGCCCCGCCCGTGGCTGTCACCAGCGCGGGCCGCGGGGCCGCGGGGCCGCGGGAACGGCCCGGATCCCGTCTGCGGGCCTGCTCGTTTCGGCACGATCGGCTCACTTCGCTGGCAATTCGATCCCATATGCCGCTTGCTCGGCGCGCGCGTGGCTGGCACCCGGCTGGCATCGGACGCCGCCATGGACTCGAATGGTGTCACCATGCACCACCCAGACGGATCCGCGCACCACCTGCCGCTGCCGCGCGCCCGCCCGCGGGCGCCCCTGCGGCTGGCCCTGGCGCTCGCCGTCACCGCCGTGGCGGGCGGCACCCCCGAGCCCGCGCAGGCGCGCTCGCTGGCCGCCATCGAGCGCTCGGGCGAGCTGCGCGTGCTCACGCGCAACGCGCCCACGACCTGGTACATCGACCGCACCGGCCGCCCGGCGGGCCCGGAGTACGAGCTGGTCGAGGCCTTCGCCGCGGCCATCGGGGTCGAGGCGGTCTACGACCGGCGCGCCTCGGTCGGCGCGATCATCGATGCCCTCGCCGCGGGCGAGGGCGACCTCGCCGCGGCCGGGTTGACCACGACCGCGGCGCGCCGCGAGCGCTTCCGATTCGGCCCCGCCTACCAGGCCGTGACCCAGCAGGTCGTGTGCCGCCGCGACAACGTGCAACCGGAGACCCTGCGCCAGCTCGCGAGCGTCGACGACGTCGCGGTGATCGCCGACAGCAGCTACGCCGAGCTGCTGCGCGCGCTGGAGCGCCAGGGCTACCCGGTGCCGCAATGGCGCGCGGCCGAGGGCACGACCACGGAGACCCTGCTCTACCGGGTCTGGCGCCGCGAGCTCGACGGCACCGTCGCCGACTCGACCATCGTCGACATCAACCGGCGCTACCTCCCGGAGCTGCTGACGCCGATGAACCTGTCGCGCGAGCAGCAGCTGGCCTGGATGCTGCCACCCGACGCGGCGGCGCTGGAGGCGGCGATCACCGACTGGCTCGGGCGTTACCGGGCCCGCGGCGACCTCGCCGGCCTGCACGAGAAGTACTACGGTTTCTTCAAGGTGTTCGACTACGTCGATACGCGCGTGCTCATCCGGCGCACGGACGAGCGTTTCCCGAAGTACCGCCACTGGTTCCGCGCGGCCGCGGCCGAGCACGGCCTAGGGTTCACGCTGCTGGCCGCGCAGGGCTACCAGGAGTCGCACTGGGACCCGCGCGCCGCCAGCCCCACGGGGGTGCGCGGCATCATGATGCTGACGCGCACGACCGCGCGCGCCGTCGGCGTCCAGGACCGGCTCGACCCGCGCCAGAGCATCTTCGGGGGCGCTCGCTACATGGCCCGGATGAAGGGGCGCTTCGTCGACGCGGTCGGGGAGCCCGACCGTACCTTCCTGGCGCTGGCGGCCTACAACGTCGGGCGCGCGCACCTGCACGATGCGCAGGTACTGGCACGGCGCAAGGGACTGAGCCCGCACCACTGGCGCGATATCAAGCAGGTATTGCCGCTGCTGGCCCAGCCACGCTACTACCGTGATCTCAAGTACGGCTATGCCCGCGGGCGCGAGCCGGTACGCTACGTGCAACGCATCCGCGAGTACCAGCACGTGCTCGAGAACGAGCTGCGCGCCGAGGCCATGCAGCAGGCCTGGCTCGAGTAGCCCGGGAAGCGCGCACGCGCGACGTTACAGCCGCCGCCGCAAGCGGTATCCTCGGGGCGCGGCCGCGGCCGCGGCCGTCCATTCCCGGTGCACGAGGAGCGCGGCGGCATGGCGATGCCCGCGGACGAGGAAGATCGGCACTTCGCGGTAGCGCACGGCGCCTGGCGCCAGTTCCATGGCCTGCACCTCGACGACCCGGCACCGACCCAGCCCGAGATCGACGCACGCCTGCTGCGCTACCAGCGCGCCCACGAGACGGGCGCCATGGCCGATTTCGGTGCCGCGGCACTGCTGCTCGCGGGCGTGGGCAAGGGCCTTGCCGACGGCACGCGGGCATTCGCGCGGGCCGACGCGCCCGCCGAGATCCTCGTGTTCGTGCTGACCTGCATCCTGGTCGCGGTGATCGGCGCCCACAGCCTCGTGCGCGTGCGCCGCGCCGTCGAGCAACGCACCATCGCCCAGCGCATCGGCACCGAGAGCCTGGCCTGGTCGAAGATCGACTCGATGTTCGCCGACACCCGCGAGCCTGCCGTGCGCGCCTACCTGCACTCGGTGCGCGGCCAGGGACGCCCGCTGCGGCGCGCGGAGACGGCGGTCCTGCTCGAGCGCGCAGGCGGTGCGCGCCCGCTCGACGACACCGACGGCGACGCCTTCCGCAGCCACGTGCGCGGGCGCTACGGGCCGGCGCGGCTCGAGCTGGGCACCGCGCTGGCCTGCCTGCTCGCGGTCGCGTCCACTGCCCTGCCCGGGTTCGACCCCGGCACGCTGGCGCCGGCGCTGCTGATGCTCGGGGCGTGGTGCCTGGCCGAGGGGCTCGGAACGGCGCTGCGCCTGTTCATCGATCCCTGGGGCCTGCGCGGCGGCGGCGCCGCCAGCCGCCGGCTGCGCCTCGAGCTGGCGGCCGACCTCGTGCCCCAGGCGGCCGTCGTGCTCGCGGTGGTCGCCACCACCGCGGGACTCGCGGGCCTGGGCGGCTGACGCGTCGGCCGGCCATGCGCGCGCACCACCTCGCGGCCGTCGTCGTGATCATGGCCCTGTTCGGCAGCGCCTACCCGATCGGCAAGCTCGCGGTCGGCCACTTTCCGCCGTTCGCGTTCGCGACACTGCGCAGCACCATCCTGGCGCTCGCGCTGCTGCCGCTCTGGCGCCTCGCGCGCCCGCCGCGCCGCCTGGTGCTGCCACTGGCCGGCTTCTGCGCCGCCATGGGCGTCGGCGTCTACGCCACGATGTACACCGCCCTGTCGCTGTCGGCCACGGTGGCACCGATCGTCATCGGCACCCAGCTCGCGGTACCGTTCGCGGTGCTGCTGGGGCGCCTGCTGCTCGGGGAGCGCGTGCGGCCGGTGACCTGGGCGGCGATCGCGGCCGCGTTCGGCGGCATCGTGGTGATCGCCTTCGGCCCCGGCCTGCTCGCGGACCTGCCCGCGCTCGGGGTCATCACACTCTCGGCGCTGTGCTATGCCACCGCGACCCTGTGCGCCCGGTCGCTGCGCCACCTGTCGCCGTTCACGATGAACGGCTGGATGGCGGCCACCGCCATCGTGCCGCTGGCGCTGCTGTCGCTGGCGCTCGAGCAGGGGCAATGGCGCGCCGTGGTCACGGCGGACGCGGCGACGTGGGCAGTGCTGGCGCATTCCGCGCTGGCGGTGTCGCTGCTGGGCCACGTCGGCATGTTCTCGCTCTACCGCCACTACCCGGTCGCGAGCGTGATCCCCTACTACGTCCTGATGCCGGTATTCGGCGTGGCGTTCAGCCTGGTGCTGTTCGCCGAGGTCCCCTCGGCGCAGACGCTCGCCGGCGGCGTGATCGTGGTCGCGGCCACCTGGGCGGTCAATCGCACCACGGTCCCGCCCGCTGCCGCGGCACCGCCCGACCCGGAGCCGCTGGAATTCGCCCCCGACCCGCGCGCGAGCGGCGCCCCGGAGCAAGACGACACCTGAACGCCGCCGGGGGGTCGACTGGCGACCGCCGGCCCGGCTGCATGGATCGGCACGGCTGTTGCTGGCAGAGCATCTCCGGTGCGCACGCACGACCAGCCGTGATGCAACCGATCCCGGCGGGCGCGCCGCCACTGTCACGCCGGGCATTGGCGGGTATGCTGACCCGTCGGCGCCGCCGCCGGGGCGGTTGCCTGCCCCACGCACGCGCCACCACGACAACGCGAGCGGAGGAGCCACGACGATGCGCCTGGGAATCCTGCAGTGCGACTCGGTGCGTGCCGAGCTGCAGCCGGAGTTCGGTGACTACCCCGACATGTTCCGCACGCTGCTCACGACCGAAACGGTGCAGCCCGAGTTCGCCGTCTACGATCTCACGGCGGGCGGATTCCCGGCGTCGGAGCGCGAGTGCGACGCCTGGCTGTTCACCGGCAGCAAGTGGAGCGTCTACGACGCCGACGAATGGATCGGGCGCGCACATGGTCTGGCGCGCGCGCTGCACGAGTCCCGCCGGCCGACGATCGGCATCTGCTTCGGACACCAGCTGATCGCGCGCGCGCTCGGGGGGCGCGTCGAGAAGGCCGCGGTGGGCTGGGGCGTGGGCGTGCACACGATGCGCGTGCTGGAGCAGCGCCCGTGGATGGAGCCGCCGCGGCGCACCCTTTCGCTGCTGGTCAGCCACCAGGACCAGGTCCTGGAGGCACCCGCCGGCGCGGACCTGCTCGCGACGCACGAGTTCTGCCCGCACGACATGCTCCAGATCGGCAACCATATCCTGACCTTCCAGGGGCACCCCGAGTTCCCCAGGGGCTATTCGCGGGCGACGATGGAGATGCGTCGCGGGATCCTGGGCGAGGAGACCTTTCGCGAGGGCATGGCGTCACTCGCCAGCGAGATCGAGCCCGGGATCGCGGCCGCCTGGATCCACCGCTTCCTCGAGCAGGCGCGCGCCGGCTGAAGGGACCGCGCGACAAGTCCGGCGCCTACTGCGGACGTGCCACGGCGGCCGCTCCCTCGGTCGAGCGGCCTTCGGGATGGTACGATTCTCGTTCGTGCCGAATCGCGGGAATCCCCATGAGCGAGGAACAGGAACAGGAGCTGCAGCTTTCGGTCGAGATGGTGCGTGACATCCAGGAGCGCCTGAAGCGCGACGACGAGCGCGCGGCCGACTCCGGCGTAGCCGCGCAGTACCTGGCGGCGGTGACGCGGCTTCCTGCTCGGCCAGATCAACGCCGAGACCGAGAAGAAGAAGGAGTTCCTGCGCCAGCTGCAGGAGTTCGCGGCGGGCGTCGTCGACGACGTCGAGGCCCAGCAGCAGATGCAGGCGGCACAGCCCGGCGGCGGCGGCGGCCATCCGGCGGCGGGTGACGCCGGCGAGGTCTCCGGCGTCTGGCAGCCCGGCGACGGCTGACGCCCCGACGCCCGCCCACGCGGCGCGGCCGCCGCCGGGCGCGTCCCGCCTCAGGCGCCGTCGGCCGGCGGCGTCACCCGGATCACCTCCTCGATCGTGGTCTCGCCGTTGGCGATCTTGCGCGCGCCGGCGAGGCGCAGCGGGCGCATGTGCTCACGGAAGGCCTGGCGGCGGATCTGGGCGGTATCGCACTCGGGGCCGACCAGGCGGCGCACCTCCGGCGTCATGCGCAGCAGCTCGTAGAGGCCGGTACGCCCCAGGTAACCGGTGTTGCGGCACTCGAGGCAGCCCACCGGGTGGCACACCCGCTCGGGCGGCCTGGCGCTGAAGGGCCGCACCAGCTCGTTCCAGCGGTCGGTGTCCGGCGCGGCCGTTTCCTTGCAGTGCGGGCACAGCGTGCGCACGAGGCGCTGCGCCATGGCCCCGAGCAGCGTCGCACTGATCAGGTAGGGCGGCGTGCCCAGCTCCACCAGGCGCGTAATCGCCGCCGGGGCGTCGTTGGTGTGCAGCGTCGAGAGCACCAGGTGACCGGTCAGCGCCGCCTGCGCCGCCATCTCGGCGGTCTCGCGGTCGCGGATCTCGCCGACCATCACGATGTCCGGATCCTGGCGCAGCATCGTGCGCACGCCGCTGGCGAAGTCCAGGTCGATGCCGTGCTGCACCTGCATCTGGTTGAAATCGGGCTCCACCAGCTCGATCGGGTCCTCGATGGTGCAAACGTTGACGTCGTCCGTGGCCAGCTGCTTCAGGCTCGAGTACAGCGTGGTCGTCTTGCCGGAACCGGTCGGCCCGGTGACGAGCACGATGCCGTAGGTCTGGTGGATGAGCTCGTGCCAGTTGGCGCCGTCCTCGCGCCCGAGCCCGAGCGCGGCCAGGTCGCGCACGAGCACATCCGGGTTGAAGATACGCAGCACCAGCTTCTCGCCGAACGCCGTCGGCATCGTCGACAGGCGCAGCTCGATCTCGCGCCCGTCCGGCGTGCGCGTCTTGATGCGACCATCCTGGGGGCGGCGCTTCTCGGCGACGTCCATCCGCCCGAGGATCTTGATGCGGCTCGAGACGGCCGACAGGATCGGTCCGGGGATCTCGTAGACGTGGTGCAGCACGCCATCGATGCGAAAGCGGACCGTGCCGTGCTCGCGCCGCGGCTCCAGGTGGATGTCGCTGGCACGTTGCTCGAACGCGTATTGCAGCAGCCAGTCGACAATGCTGACGACGTGCTGGTCATCGGCCTCCAGCTGGCCCTTGCGCCCGAGCTCGGTGAGCTGCTCGAGGTTCTGCACGCCGGTGACCGGTTGTTGCGACTGGTCACGGTGCGCACCCTGGACCGAGCGCGCCAGCGTGTAGAACTCGAGCAGGTAGCGTTCGATGTCGCGCGGATTCGCGATCACGCGATGGATCTCGCGCTGCAGGATGCCGGCGAGCTCGTCCTCCCACTCGCGCACGTAGGGCTCGGCGGTGGCGATGGTTACGCCTCGTCGGTCACCTCGAGGGCGAGGATGTTGAAGCGTTTTGCATACGCGTACGACATCACGCCGGTGATACGCGTGACGTCGATCTTGAGCGGGTCGATGCGCACGTGCGGGAGCCCCACCCGCTGCGCGAGCCATTCGGTGAGGCGCTCCAGCGTGAGCTTGTGCTCGGGGCGTGACGCATTCGGCCAGTCGCGCTCGGCGACGATCTCGAGCGCGTGCTTGTCGCCGGCATCCTGGCCCCGATGGATGCCCGCGAGCAGGCGCCGGTTGTCGGCGTCGAGCCAGCCGTCGGCGACCAGGTCGTCCATGACGCGCTCCAGCGTCATGCAACCCTGTGGCCGCGCGCGCGCCCGTGCCTGTGCCATGTCTGACTCCCCCGGGATGCCCGCGTGCGCGGCGCCGCCGGGATCACCCGGCCCCGTGTGCCCGATCCGGCGTCACGCCGTCTCGAAGGTGTCCAGCGATTCGTCGAACGGCCGTTGCTCCACGGTGACGTCGTCGACCCGCGCCGGCGCGGGCCCCTCGGACAACCACTGCCGGAAGCGCTCGAGCGCCGCGCGCTCGCCGCAGGCGAGCACCTCGACACGCCCGTCGGGGCGATTGCGGGCCCAGCCCGTTACGCCCAGGCGCCGGGCCTCCGCCCGTGCCGAGGCCCGGAAGGCGACACCCTGCACGCGCCCACTCACCAGGCAGAACATGCATTCCTTCATGGGAGCTCCCGGATCACCGGCAACGGCCGCAGTATAGCTGCCCCGTGGCAGGCAAAAAAAAGCCCCGCACGAGGCGGGGCTTTCGGGCGCATCCGCAGGATGCCGGGCGTTTACATCTCGCCGGCATTCTGCAGGTAACGCCAGTCGGACTCCTCGGTCACGCCGAGCGACCACTCACCGCGCGTCTTCGCGTGCTGCACGGCCATGTCGACCTGCTGAGCGCTCGGGTTCGCCTGGATCCGGAAGTTCTGCCCAGGATAGATGAGGTCGGCGTCCTTGATCTTGGACTGGTTGGCCCGGTAGATCAGCGGCCACTGGTACGGATCATTGTAGCCGACCGAGCTGCCGGAGATGCCCCACAGTGTATCGCCGCGCTTGACGGTATAGCTGCGCGTCTGGGGCGCCATCTCCTCTTCCTCTTCTTCCATCGCGGCCTGCTCTTCCTCCTCCTGCATGCGGCGGTAGGCCTCGATGGACTCCTCGGCCATCAGCTGGGCTTCCTGCGCGAGGCGCATGGCCTTCTCGTCCTCGCAGTTCTCGCCAGCCGCCTGGGCCTGGTTGATCAGCTCACGCGCGCCACGCCAGTCGGCGCCCATCGCGCGTGCATCCTGGTTGGTCGAGCGGGCTTCATCGATGGCGGCTTGCACATCCGGGCTGATGCCCTCGCAGACATCGGCCTGCTCCTCCTGCGTGGCCGCGCAGCCCACCGCGATGCCAAGCACGAGTACGGCCGTGCCGAGATGCTTGGTAAGGGCGGAAATCTTCATGATCCGGTTGCCTCCAGGCACAGAGAAATGACGGGATTTCGTCGGGGGTTGTTGTTGCAGGGCCCGGGGCCCTGTGTACGTACGTGAAGGCAAGCTACCACCGGCCACATGACCGGTCAACCGGACGCCGCGCAGAAGTGTGACGCACTACTCATTGCCGGAATCGGCTTCCTCCCGGGCCTCGATGGCCAGCGCCCGGGCGCGCTCCGCCGTGCGCCGGGCCGCATCGTACTCGCCCGCGCGCAGGTGCGCCTCGGCGCGCTCGAGCAGGGCCTGCGCCTCGGCCACCTGCGCCCGCGGCCCGGGCTCGCCCGCGACCACTGCCTGCGCCGAATCGATCGCCTGGCGCGCGTCGCTCATCTCCTGATAGGGCACGCTGGCGCAGCCACCGCCGGCCAGCAGGACGAGGAGGACGAGGCCGGCGGCCGCTTTCGCGCGGCGCGACGGATGCTTTATGCTCATGAGCGTCTGCGAGGCCGGGCGGTCGCTGGACGCTAGCACCGGCCCCCGGGGCCGTCAAGCTGGCCCCGTGCCACCGCCCTCGCGGCGGCCCGTCACGCCACCGACCCGGCCGCGTCGCCCCGTGCCGCGCCGGCCCCCCGCCCGTGCCCAACCGGAGCCACACGAGCCATGGCCGAGATCCTCGTCCTCTACTACAGCCAGGGCGGCACCACCGCCCGCATGGCCGACCAGGTCGCGCGCGGGGTCGAGGCGGTCGACGGCATGCAGGCGCGCGTGCGCACCGTGCCCGCGGTCTCGCCCGAGACCGAGGCCGTCGCCGACGAGATCCCGCCCGCGGGCGCGGCCTACGCCCGCGAGCAGGACCTCCACGAATGCGCCGGCCTCGCGCTCGGATCGCCGACCCATTTCGGCAACATGGCCGCACCATTGAAGTATTTCTGGGATCACTCCACGGGCGCCTGGTTCGGCGGCCACCTCGCCGGCAAGCCGGCCGGCGTGTTCACCTCGACCGCGAGCCCCCACGGCGGCCAGGAGACCACCCTGCTGTCGATGATGCTGCCGCTGATGCACCACGGCATGCTGGTGCTGGGGCTGCCCTATTCCGAGGGCGAGCTCATGGAGACGAAGGGCGGCGGCACGCCCTACGGTGCCAGCCGCGTCACGGGCTTCGACGGCGCCAACGCCTTCGCCCGCCCGGAGCAGGCGCTGTGCCGGGCGCTCGGCCAGCGCATCGCCGACGTCGCCCGGCGCCTCGGCGACGGGTGAGGTGGGCACGGCGACGAAGACCTGCCGCGCGCTCGCGCTCGCGGGCTACCTCCTGCTGCTGGCGCTGCTGCTCGGCCGCTACACCTGGATCGCGCCGCCGGCCCGGGCGCCGATGGCCGCCGCGCTGCTCGTGATCGTCGCGCCGCTGCTGCTGCCGCTGCGCGGCCTGCTGCGCGGGCGCGCCTACACGCACGCGTGGACGAGCTTCCTGGCGCTGCCCTATTTCGTGCTCGGCGTGGACGCGCTCGCCGCCGGCGCCGGCCCGGCCTGGCTCGCCTGGGCCACGGTCACGGCCAGCCTGGGCCTGTTCGCCGGTGCCGTGGGCTACGCCCGCCTGCGCGGCCGCGAGCTGCGCGCAGCGACCGGGCCCGGACCGTAGGCCACCGGGTCGCGCCAGTATCGAGGGCCTTGCCGGGCCTCGACGCCGTGCGCGGGGACTCTCGCCAAGGCGCCAAGAACGCCAAGGTGGCAACGAGATTGGACGGCTCCGCCGGCGGTTGCGGATGGGCTCGACGCGGTGCGGGCAGGCACGCCCTGCGCTGGCTCTCGCAGAGGACGCGGAGAGCGCAGAGAAACCAGCGAGAAAACGGATGTCGGGCGCACGCCCGCGACGCCACTGGCCTTCCCGGATCTCGCGCCCGCTTTGCTCCGCGTTCTCCGCGCTCTCCGCGAGAGGCAATGCAGGGCGCGGCGACCCGCACGGTGCCGATGCCCTACCCCGCGGCCAGTCACGCTGTTTGCGGATCCCATCGCGACCTTGGCGGGCTTGGCGCCTTGGCGAGAGTACCTGTGCACGGCCTGCGCGGGCCGCGGCGCACGCACCTACCCCAGCACCTCCTTCACGAACGGTACCGTCAGGCGGCGGCCGGCGGCGAGCGAGGCGCGGTCGAGGCGGACCAGGCGCTCGAGCTGGCCGGCGAGGTCGCGCGGGTAGTGGCGCTCGAGGTAGTCGGCGACCGCCGGCGGCAGGTCGAGCCCGAGCGTGCGTGCCCGCTCGGCCATGGCGTGGCGACGCTGCGCGTCGCTCAGCGCCTCGATGCGCAGCACGGGCCCCCAGGCGAGACGCGAGGCCAGGTCGGGCAGCGCGAGCCCCAGCGCCGCGGGCACGCCGCGCGCGGCGAACACCAGCCCGCAGCCGCGCCCCCGGGCGCGGTTGACCAGCGAGAACAGCGCCCGCTCCCAGGCGGGCTCGCCGGCGATCACGCCGACGTCGTCGATGCAGGCCAGATCGAGCTGCTCGAGCCCGTCGAGCGCCTCCGGGCGGGCCCCGGCAGCGCCCCCGAGCGGCAGGTAGGCGGCGCGGCGGTCGTGCTCGGCGGCCGCCCGGCAGGCCGCCTGCAGCAGGTGGCTCTTGCCCAGGCCCGCGGCGCCCGCGACGAAGGCCTGGGCCTCGCCGTTGCCCCGGGCAATGGCGCGCAGCAGCTCGACGGCGAGGCCGTTGGGGCCGGCGAAGAAGGCGGCGAAGGTGGCGCCCGGGGCGAGCGAGATGCCGAGCGGCAGCTGCCCGGCCGGCGATCCTGCCTCGGCCACGGCGCCCGCGGCCCGTCAGCCGATCAGCCGGTAGATCAGCTCGCGCGACGGGCCGGTCGCGCCGCCGTCCGCGTCGCCGGGCCGCCGGCCTGCGCGGACGTGCCCGCGCCGTCGCTGTCGCCCGTGGCCGCCTCCGACCGGTCGGCCCCGCCGGCGCTGGCATCGGTCGCGGCATCCGCCTCGGGCGACCCGGGCGCCGCCGCGCCGAACGACGGCGTCGGCGCGGCCGGCGCCGCCTCGAGCATGTTGCCGAGCGCGATCGTGCGCTCGAGCTCCTCGACCCGGCCCCGGATGACGAGGCGGAAGACGGCCTCGTCGGGGCGCACGCCGACGACCTCGGCGGAGCGCACGCGCACGAGGCTCTCGAGGTAGCGCGCGACCCGGGCGTAGGCCCCGAGATCGCCGAGCGCACGCACCCGCAGGTGCACGCTGTTGCGCTCGCCGCCCTGCCCGGCCAGGGCCGCCGCCATGCGCTCGGTGGTGCCGCCGACGCCGCCGGTGAGCGCGGCCTCCAGGTCCGCGCCGGAGACGCGCCAGGCGCGCCGGTCACCGAGCCCGAGCAGGTTCCAGTCCCCGGCCCAGCGCCCGTCACGGCGCTCGAGGTAGCCGACGAGCAGGGTCTCGGCCCGGTAGCGCTCCGAGGCCGAGCGCACGGCATCGAAGAAACCGCCGCGGATGTCGACGAACTCGATGCGCTGGCGGTCGGTCATGTCGAGCAGGGGCAGCACCACCGGCAGACCACGCCGCGCGGCCACCTCGGAGAGCAGCTGGTAGGCCTCGCTGTCGCCGTCCGCGCTGACCAGGTAGCGCTCGCGGCCGTCGTCGACGGCGAGCCACAGGAGGACCTCCGGGCGCTGCTCGCCCCAGACCACGATGCCGCGCTCGGCCAGGGCGCGCTCGATCGGGGCGCCCGCGAACGTGACCACGAGCCGGTGCGTAGGGGTCTGCGGTTTGTCGGCATCGGCGTCGGCGGCCCCGGCGGCCTCGGCGTCGCCGGTCGTGGCGTCCGCATCGCCCGCCGTCGCCGTGCCCGTTTCGGCGCCGGTGTCGGCGCCCCCGTCCCCTGCCTCGGGCTCCGGCAGTGCCTCGTAGCTGTACTGCTGCACGTAACGCGCCGCGTTCTCGAGCAGCGGCTCGACGTCGGGGTTCGAGGCCACGGCGGAGCTGCCCGAGATGCGCACGAGCACCCGCTCGAGCGCCGCGCGGAAACCCGCCGTGCGCGCTTCCTCGCCCTTGCCGGCGACCTCCACGCGCGCGTTGTGGAGGCCGTCCACCGTGACCGCCGCGCCCGGCAGGGCGACGGCGGCGAGCACGGCACCCAGGAGCAGCATGACGGGTACGGGCAGGCGCATGGAGGTTCCGCGTATCGGGTCGTCGGGACGGGCATGTACAATAGCATCTTTACCCCCGACTGCAGACGACTCGCCCCGCCCATGGCCGATCCGCCGCCTGCCGGTTCCTCGCTCACCTACCGTGACGCCGGCGTCGACATCGACGCGGGCGAGGCCCTCGTCGAGCGCATCCGCGACGACGTCGCCACGACCCGCCGCCCGGAGGTGCTCGGCGGCCTCGGCGGCTTCGGCGGGCTGTTCGCGCTGGACACGCAACGCTTCCGCGACCCCATCCTGGTCGCCGGCACGGACGGCGTCGGCACGAAGCTGCGCCTCGCACAGCGCCTCGGGCGCCACGACGGCATCGGCATCGACCTGGTCGCCATGTGCGTCAACGATGTCGTGGTCACGGGCGCCGAGCCGCTGTTCTTCCTCGATTACTACGCCACCGGGCGCCTCGAGGTCGAGGTCGCGGCCGGGTCGTGCGCGGCATCGCGACCGGCTGCCGCGAGGCCGGCTGCGCCCTGATCGGTGGCGAGACCGCGGAGATGCCGGGCATGTACGCGCCCGGCGACTACGATCTCGCGGGCTTCTGCGTCGGCGCTGCCGAGCGCGAGCGCCTGGTGCGCCCGGAACGCGTGGCCCCGGGCGACACCGTGCTCGGGCTGGGCGCGTCGGGCGCGCACGCCAACGGCTATTCGCTGATCCGCCGGGTGCTCGACGACAGCGGCGCCGACCCCGGCGAGCCGTGCGGCGAGGTGACGCTGGGCGAGGCCCTGCTCGCCCCGACGCGCATCTACGTGCGGCCGCTGCTGGCGCTGCTGGAACAGCTGCCCGTGCACGCGCTGGCGCACGTGACCGGCGGCGGCCTGGTGGAGAACCTGCCGCGGGTGCTGCCCGCGGGGACCCGCGCCCGTCTCGACGCGCGCCACTGGCAGCGCCCGCCCGTGCTCGACTGGATCCAGGCCAGCGGCGGCATCGCCACGTCCGAGATGCTGCGCACCTTCAACTGCGGCATCGGCATGTGCCTGGTCGTGCCCGCGGCCCAGGCGGAGGCCGCCCGCGTGCAGCTCAGCCGGGCCGGCGAGACCGTCTGGACGATCGGCACCATCGAGGGCAGCGGCGAGCCCGAGCCCGACGTCGTCATCGAGGGCCAGTGGTGACGGCGGCGCTGCCGGTCGTCGTGCTGGTCTCCGGGCGCGGGACCAATCTCCGGGCGCTGCTGGAGACCCACGCCGCCGGCTGGCTGCCGGTGGAGTTCCGCGCCGTGATCAGCAACCGCCCGGGCGCGGCCGCGCTCGAGCACGCCGCGGCCCACGGCGTCGCGACCGCGGCCGTCGACCATACCGCCTACCCCGACCGCGCCGCCTTCGACGCGGCCCTGCACGAGGCGATCGCCCCCCATCGCCCGGCGCTGGTGATCCTGGCCGGGTTCATGCGCATCCTCAGCGACGCGTTCATCGCGCACTACCGCGAGCGCATGATGAACATCCACCCGTCGCTGCTGCCCGACTTCCGGGGCCTGCACACGCACGAGCGTGCGCTCGCCGCCGGCGTCGGGCGCCACGGGGCCACGGTGCACTTCGTCACGCCCGAGCTCGACGGGGGGCCGGCCGTGCTGCAGGCGACCGTGCCGGTGTACGCGCACGACGACGCCGAGCGCCTCGCCGCGCGCGTGCTCGAGCGCGAGCACCGCATCTTCCCGCTCGCGGTGCGCTGGTTCGCCGAGGGCCGACTGCGCTTCGACGGCGCCGACGCCTGGCTCGACGGCCAGCGGCTGCCGGCACCGCTCATCGACCCCCCGGAGGCCGAGGATGTCCCGCTGCCCGCCGCGACGGCATAGCCTGGCGGCGCTGCTGCTCGCGGCGCTGCTGGCCGCGCCGGCGGCGAGCGCCGGCGGCGACGGCCTGCCCGCGCCGCTGCGCGCCTTCGAGGCCGAGTACCGGGTCGTGCGCAGCGGGCTGCGACTGGGCACCACCTCGGTGGCGCTGGCGCCCCACGGCGGCGGCTGGCGCTACCGTAGCGTCACCGAGGCCGAGGGCCTGTTCTCGCTGTTCGTCGACGGCGCCGCAATCGACCAATCCGTGTTCACGGTGCGCGACGGCGGGCTGCGCCCGCTGCGCTACCGCCACGAGGAGCCGGACGCGGAGGACAACCTGCGCGTCGACTTCCGCTGGGGGCGGGGCGAGGCCCGCGTGGAGCACCACGAGGGCGCCTACACCGTGGCGCTGGAGCCGCGCACGCACGATCCGTTCACGGTCATCCTGTCGGTGATGCAGGCGCTCGCGGCGGGCAAGGACGGGGTCGCCTTCCCGGGCATCGACGACGACGGCGAACGCGTCGAGCTGCGCTTCGAGGTCAGCGGCCGCGAGACCGTCGAGGTACCGCTCGGGCGCTACGAGTCCGTGCGCGTGCGCCGCGTGCGCGACGACAAGCGCTCCACGGTCACGTGGTTCGCGCCCGGGCTCGACTGGCTGCCGGTGCGCTTCGAGCAGCGCCGCAAGGGCGACCTGGTCGCGCGCATGGAGCTCGAGGCGCTCGACGGGCGCCGCGCCGAGCCGGAGGAACCGCGCCGCCCGCGGCGCTGATCGAACCGCCGTGGCCGGGACGGGCCGTGCGCGGGTACTCTCGCCAAGGCGCCAAGCACGCCAGGGAAACTCTGGCGGCATTGCCGTGCCGTCGCTCGAGCTCTGTGGCCGCGTTCCAGGCCGTGCGTCCGGACTCTCGCGGAGTCCGCGGAGATCGCAGAGATACCGGAGAGCTTCGTAGAGCAGTCGGCGCCACCCGTTGGCGAATCGCTCGCCTTGCTCCGCGTTCTCTGCGGACTCCGCGAGAGGCCGCGCGCACGGCACCGGTACAGCCCGCGCGGCAGGGCAGCGGCACGGCCGTCCCGCCGACCATTCCCAGGCGCCCTTGGCGTGCTTGGCGCCTTGGCGAGAGGGCCCCAAACGCCAATGCGCGCGTTCTCTTCGAGAAGGCGCGCCTACCTCTGTGGCCGCGTTCCAGGCCGTGCGTCCGGACTCTCGCGGAGTCCGCGGAGATCGCAGAGATACCGCAGAGCTTCGTAGAGCAGTCGGCGCCACCCGTTGGCGAATCGCTCGCCTTGCTCCGCGTTCTCTGCGGACTCCGCGAGAGGCCGCGCGCACGGCACCTGGTAGAGCCCGCGCGGCAGGGCAGCGGCACGGCCGTCCCGCCCACGATTCCCAGGCGCCCTTGGCGTGCTTGGCGCCTTGCGCGAGCAGGGCCCCAAACGCCAAGGCGCGCCTGCCTCTGCTGGCCGCGTTCCAGGGCTGGCGTTCCGGACTCTCGCGGCAGAGTCCGGCGGACGGATCGCAGATACCGCAGAGCTTCGTAGAGCAGTCGGCGCCACCCGTCCCCGGCGAAATCGGCTCGGCCTCGCTCCGCGTTCTCTGCGGATCTCCGCGAGAGGCCGCGCGCACGGCACCGGTACAGCCCGCGCGGCAGGGCAGCGGCACGGCCGTCCCGCCCATGATTCCCAGGCGCCCTTGGCGTGCGTTGGCGCCTTGGCGAGAGGGCCCCAAACGCCAAGGCGCGCCGACCTCTGTGGCCGCGTTCCAGGCCGTCGCGTCCGGACTCTGGCGGAGTCCTGCGGCAGTATCGCAGAGAGTACCGCAGAGCTTTGAGAGCAGTCGGCGCCACCCGTCGGCGAATTCGCTCGCCTTGTTCGTCGGCGGCCTCACCACACTGCGCAGAGGCCGCGCGCAGGCACCGGTACAGCCGCGCGGCAGGGCAGCGGCACGGCCGTCCCGCCCACGATTCCCAGGCGCCCTTGGCGTGCTTGGCGCCTTGGCGAGAGTACCCGGGCACGGCCCACCCGGCCCGCGGCGGTGCTACTCGCCGGCGACGGTCATCTCGTCGATGAGCACCGAGGGCGCGCGGATGCCGGCGCGGGTGTCGAGGTCGGAGCCCACGGCGACGACGCCGGCGAACATGCCGCGCAGGTCGCCGGCGATCGTGATCTCCTGCACGGGATGGCTGATCTCGCCGTCCTCGATCCAGAAGCCGGCGGCACCGCGCGAGTAGTCGCCGGTCACCGTGTTCACGCCCATGCCCATCATCTCCGTGACCAGCAGGCCGCGCCCCATGCGCCGCATCAGCGCCTGGAGATCCTCCGTGCCCGGCTCCAGGGTCAGGTTGTGCACCCCGCCGGCGTTGCCGGTGGTCTCCATGGCGAGGCGCCGCGCCGAGTAGCTGTCGAGCACGTAGCCCTGGAGCACGCCGTCGCGCACCAGGTCGCGCGGCGCGGTCGCCACGCCCTCGCGGTCGAACGCGGCCGAGCCCAGCGCGCGCGGCAGGTGGGGCTGCTCGTGGATGCGCACGAGCTCGGGGAACAGGCGCTCGCCGAGCGCGCCGACGAGGAAGCTGGCGTCGCGGTAGAGCGCGCTGCCGCGCACCGCCCCGACCAGGTGGCCGAGCAGCGAGCGCGCCATCTCGGGGGCGAACAGCACCGGGCAGCGCGTCGTGCCGAGCCGGCGCGCGCCCAGGCGCGCGATCGTGCGTTCGGCGGCACGGCGGCCCACCGCCTCCGCGCCCTCGAGCTCGTCGGGGCTGCGCGCGACCGTGTACCAGTGGTCACGCTGCATGTCGTCGCCGTGGCCGCCGATGACCGCGCAGCTCATGCTGTGCCGGGTCGCGCGCTCGCTGGCGAGGAAGCCGTGCGTGTTGCCGTAGGCGGAGACCGCCGGCGCGCGAGCCCACGTCGGCGCCCTCGGAGTTCGTGATGCGACCATCGGCACGCGCCGCCGCCTCGCAGGCGAGCGCGCGCTCGATCGCGTCCTCCGCCGTCAGCCCCCAGGGATGGTGCAGGTCCAGCGCGGGCAGCTCGGTCGCCATGCGCTCGGCCTCGGCCAGCCCGGCGAACTCGTCCTCGGCGGTGAAGCGCGCGATGCGGCAGGCGGCCTCGACGGCGGCGCGCACGGCCTCCGGGCGGAAGTCGCTGGTGGACGCCGAGCCGGTGCGGCGGCCGAAGAAGACGCTCACGGCGAGACCGCGGTCACGCTCGTATTCCAGCGTCTCGACCTCGCCCAGGCGCACGCCGACGTCGAGGCCGTCCGCGACCGCGGCCTCGGCCTCCGCGGCACTCGCCCCCTGCGCCCCCGCGAGCTCGAGCGCCTGGCGCACCAGCCCCTCGAGCTCGCCGGCCGGGGCAGCTCGCCGGCGACGCGCGCGGATTGCCCTGCGGGCATCGAGCTCATCGCGTGACTCCTCAGGCGGACTCGGTGCCGCCGACCGTCAGGGCATCGACCCTGAGCGTCGGCTGGCCCACGCCGACCGGCACGCCCTGGCCCTCCTTGCCGCAGACGCCGATGCCGGTGTCCAGCGCCAGGTCGTTGCCGACCATCGAGACCTCCGTGCAGCACGCTCGGGCCGTTGCCGATCAGGGTCGCGCCCTTGACCGGGCGCGTGATGCGCCCGTCCTCGATCAGGTACGCCTCCGAGGCCGAGAACACGAACTTGCCCGAGGTGATGTCCACCTGGCCGCCGCCGAAGTTGACCGCGTACAGCCCGCGCCCGACCGAGGCGACGATCTCGCCCGGGTCGTAGGGGCCGGGCTGCATGTAGGTATTGGTCATGCGCGGCATCGGCAGGTGGGCATAGGACTCGCGCCGGCCGTTGCCGGTGGGCGCCTGGCCCATCAGGCGCGCGTTCATCTTGTCCTGCATGTAGCCGGTCAGCACGCCGTCCTCGATCAGCGTCGGTGCACTGGGTCGGCGCGCCCTCGTCGTCGATCGTTGAGCGAGCCGCGGCGCTCGGGGAGCGTGCCGTCGTCGACCACGGTGCAGCCCTTGGCGGCCACGCGCTCGCCGACGCGCCCGGCGAACGCCGAGGTGCCCTTGCGGTTGAAGTCGCCCTCGAGGCCATGGCCGACGGCCTCGTGCAGCAGCACGCCCGGCCAGCCGGGCCCGAGCACCACCGGCATGGTGCCGGCCGGCGCGGGCACCGCGTCGAGGTTGACCAGGGCCTGGCGCACGGCCTCGCGGGCGTACTCGCGGGCCGCGGCCCGCGTCGACGAACAGCCGTAGCCGAAGCGCCCGCCGCCGCCGGCCACTGCCGCTGCTCGCGGCGGCCGTCGCGCTCGGCGATCACCTGCACGTTGAGGCGCACCAGCGGGCGCACGTCGCCCGCCAGGGTGCCGTCGCCGGCGGCCACGAGGACGTGCTCGTGCACCCCGGAGAGGCTGGCGATGACCTGGCGCACGGCCGGGTCGGCCGCGCGCGCCTCGCGGTCGCAGGCGTGCAGCAGCTCGACCTTGGCCGCGTCGTCGAGGCCCGCCAGCGGGTCGTCGCTGGCGTAGAGCGCCGGCGCGCCGCCGCCGCGCCAGGCCGCGACGCTGCCACCCTGGCCGGCGCGCGCGATCGCCCGCGCGGCGCGCGCCGACTGCTCCAGCGCGGGCAGCGCGATCTCGTCCGAGTAGGCGAAGCCGGTGCGCTCGCCGGCCATCGCGCGCACACCCACGCCGCGGTCGACGCTGTACGTGCCCTCGCGGACGATGCCGTCCTCGAGGATCCACGACTCGTGACGCGCCGCCTGGAAATACAGGTCGGCGGCATCCACGGACGGGCCCATCAGCCCGTCGAGGACGCGCTCGAGGGCCGCCGGATCCAGTCCCGCCGGCGCCAGCAGGTGCTCGCTCGCGAGCTCGAGATTGTCGCTCATGCATGCCTCCGGCCGGTGCCCCGATCACCCGATCATGGGGACGGCGGTATCGTTGCGGAAGCCCCGGGGGGGCGGACCGGTCTCAGGCCAGTCGGCGGTGCTGGATCGCGGGGAAGTTCTGGCGCGTGCGCGCGAGCATCTGCGGGTCGAGGTCGGCCACGACGACACCGGTGCCGTGGTCGCGCTGCGCGAGCACGGTGCCCCAGGGATCGACGATCATCGAGTGCCCCCAGGTCTCGCGCTCGTTGACGTGGTAGCCGCCCTGCGCCGGGGCGAGCACGAACGCGAGGTTCTCGATCGCCCGCGCACGCACGAGGACCTCCCAGTGGGCGCGCCCCGTGACCTTGGTGAACGCGCTCGGGGCCACGAAGATCTCGGCGCCCTCCGCGCCCAGCTGCCGGTACAGCTCGGGGAAGCGCAGATCGTAGCAGATCGTCAGCCCGAGGCGCCCGAGGGGGCTGTCGAGGGCCACGAGCTCCTCGCCCGGCTCGATGGTCGACGACTCGCGGTAGCTCTCGCCGCCCTCGAGGCGGACGTCGAACAGGTGCATCTTGTCGTAGCGCGCCACGCGCCGGCCGGCGGCGTCGTGCACGAGCAGCGACTGGCGGATACGATTGCCCGCCGGCGTCGCCAGCGGCACCGTGCCGCCGATGATCCAGACGCCGTGGCGCGCCGCCGCGGCCGCGAGGAAGTCCTGCATCGGGCCGTGGCCGTCCGCCTCCGCGTGGTCGAGCTTGACGCGCTCGTCCTTGCCGATCAGGCCGAAGTTCTCCGGCAGCGCCACCAGCCGCGCGCCCCGCCCGGCCGCCTCGGCGAGCAGGTCGGCGGTCTGGTCGAGATTGGCCTGGACGTTCGGGCCGGAGGCCATCTGGATGGCGGCGACGCGATTCATGCTCGGCCCCCTCCCCGCGGGCGCACCTCGAGGCGCAGGCTGCCCGGCTCACCGCCCGCCACCGGGCGCACGTGCGCCGAGGGCACCCCCAGCGACACCAGCCAGTCGCGCAGCTCGGAGGCCCACAGGACACCGTCCTCGCCACCGGGGTAGCGGATCACGATCTCGGCGGTCGCGGCATCGGACCAGGCGCGCACGGCGCTGGCCACCGGCTGCATGGAGAGCACCGCCTGGCCCGAGCGCGGCCGCGCCCAGGCGCCGCCATCGAGCGACCAGCGGGTATCGGCCGCGACCGCGGCCGGGACCACCAGCAGGACCACGGCGAGGGCGGACCGCGCCCCGTGGATCCCGCTCACGGCCGGCGCGCGCCGGCGTCGCCGGCGGGGGCATCGGGCTGCGCGGAGGGCTCGGCGTTCACCCGTCGAACTCTGGGATCGGCCCATGATCCTGTCAAGCGGTAGGTGAGCTCGGTGGCCTTCTCGACGTCGGCCCCCAGGTTGCGCAGCAGTCCCTGGATCACCGCGACGGCGAGGCCGGCGGCGGGCCCGCCCGACAGCGCGCCGATCACGGGCAGCGAGCGCGACAGCTGCGGGCGGAAACGGATGGTCTGGTCGTAGTCGCGCGCCGCCAGGCCGGTGCGGCCTTCCACCTGGATGCGGCCCGGCGGGCCCTCGATGACCAGCCCGCGCGTGTAGGCGTTGCCGTCGGCCAGGTCGACCCGCCCGCGGATCTCGTCGAACGGGAAGCCGCTGCGCAGCACGCCCTGGACGTTGAGCGACAGCAGCCCGAGGATCCGCGCCGGGCCGACGTCGACGCGCTCGATCACGCCGTCGCCGAGATCGAGGGTCGCGTGGCCGCCGAGCGTGGCGAGCCGCGGCGACCACGGTGGCCCGGGCCACTCGAGCTCGGCGGTGACGCGGCCGCTGCCGGCCTCCATCAGCTCCCCGTAGCCGAGCTCGGCCAGACCGGCGCCGAAATCGTCCCCGCGCAGGACCAGGCGCAGGCGGGTACGGCCGCCGCCGCGGCTCGACCAGGCGCCCTGGCCCTCGAGCGCCAGCCCGGGGTTGTCGAACTGGAGCCGGTGGATCGTGAGCTCGTTGCCGGAGGGACTGGTCACGAGCGCGGCCTCGTGCACCGTGCCGTCGGCGAGCTCGATGCGCCCCGGCGCGCAGGTCGAGCGGCGGCAGCCGCCCGGGGGACAGCGCATCCAGGGCCGCGCGCCGGCAGGCCCTCGGTCATCCGCCTCCGCCGGCGGGCTCAGCAGGGCCAGGTCGATCCAGTCGAGGCGCGCCCGCAGCGCACGGCCCGCGCCCGCACCGGCGGGCAGGTCGATGTGCCCGGCCAGCTCGTTGGCGTCGAGCGCGACGCGGACCCCGCCATCGACACGCTGCGTGCGGGCGTGCAGCCCGGTGGCCGCATAGGCGCCGAGCGTGGCGCGCCCGATGCGCAGGTCGGCGGCGCCGAAGGCCGGCAGCGCGGCGCCGCCGCCGGCCTCGCCGCCCGCGGCCAGGAACGCGATCCACGGCCCCAGGGCGAGCCGCTCCAGGTCGCCCGCCAGGTGGATCCCCGGCGCCTGCGGCAGCACGGGTGCCGCGCCGCCGAAGCGCAGCCCGACCCGGTCGACGGCGAGCGTGCCGCGATCACCGCTCAGCCCCAGCGCGAGCCGCACCGAGTCGCCGTAGCGGATGCGCGCGACGTGGCGCGCGCCCCCCGGGTCGAGCGTCAGCTGCAAGCGCAGCGGGCGCGCCGGCGGTGCCGGCTTGCCGAGCGGCGCCGGCAGGTCGACGGCGACGCCCCGGAGGTCGCTGTGCGCGCGGATGCGCAGCAGGCGCGCGCCGCCCGCGTCGATCGGCACGTCGATCTCCGCGTGCCACGGCGCCCGGCCGCCGAGGCGCGCCGCGAATGCCCGCGGCAGGTCGGGCACCAGCTCGGCCGCCCCGAGGCGCCCGTCGAGCGTGAAGCGGATGCGCCGGGGCGGCCTGCGGTCCGTGCTGGCGCCGATGGTCACGGGCTGGCCGCGCAGGCGCGCGCCCAGCCCCTCGATCGCCAGGCGCTCGTCGGTGAAACGCCCCGTCCCGCGCAGCCCCGCCAGCTGCAGGCCGAAGCGGGGCTGCGCCAGGCTGGCCCCCGCGAGGCGGAAACGGCCATCGACATCCGTATCCTCGATGCGCCCGAGCGGGATCTCGAGCGCCAGCTCCAGCGCCACCATGCCGCTGCCGGTGGCGCCGCGGAACGCCTCGCCGAGGTGCTCGCGCAGGGGGGTCTCGGTGAGCGCGCGCAGGACGTCGTCCATGGGCGCCTCGAGCGCCCCGCGCAGGCCCAGGACGGGGCGCTCGAGGTCGTCGAAGCGCGCCCGCAGCGAGCTCACCCGGGCGTCATAGATGCGACCCGCGTCCGCGCTGATCGTCAGCGCCGGGCCGGCGAAGTGCACCCGCCCCCGCATCGCGTCCAGCGCCGGCCAGCCGGGGGCGAACGCGACCCGCGCGTCGCTCACCTGGACGTCGACGTCGAACACGCCCTCGCGCCCGCGGAAGGGGAACGCATCGCCCGGCCCGCGCAGGACCATCGTGCCGTCGGTGACGCGCCCCCCCTGCAACGCGCGGTCGAGCCACGCGACCACGTCGTCGGGCATGATCGCGGCCGGCAGGTAGCGCGAGATCGCACCGATGTCGCCCTCGGCGAACTCGGCCTGCAGGTCGAGCCAGGGCGCCTGCCCCGGGCGCGTGCGCACGTGCAGCCGGGCGCGGGCCTCGAGGTCGGCGTTGGCCAGCGCCAGGCGCCGGCTGCTCAGCTCGAGCGCCCCGTCCTCGCCGCGCTCGAACCGGACCCGGCCGGCGAGCCGTGCCAGCGGCAGCGGCCCCCGGAACAGCTGCGGCAGGCGCAGCTCCGCCGCCGCGGTGTCGAAATCGACGTGGCCGCCGCCGGCATCGGCGGCGAGCCGGCCGTCGAGGCCGTCGGCGCCGGGCACGCGCCCTTGCGCGCGTCCCAGCCCAGGTCCTCGAAGCGCACCGGAGAGGACGAACCGGCCGGGCCGTTGCGCGCGGCGAGGTCGTGCAGGTCGCCGCGCGGCGCGTGCGCGGCGAGCCGGCCGGCCAGGGCCTGCGGCAGCGGCGCGAGCCGCGCGAGCGCGGCGGCGTCCTCCAGCCGCAGGAAGTCGAAGCGTCCGCGCCAGGCCGCCGCGCCGGCGTCCCCGCGCACGCGTGCGACGCTGAAGCCGCCCCCCGGCCACGCGCGCCCGTCGCGCTCGACCCGCAGCGCGCCGGCGTCGAGCCGCCAGCCGCCCGCCTCGCGGTACCAGGCCACGCGCCCGCCCAGGCGCGCGAAGCGCACCGCCGGCTCCGCGCCACGCGCCGGCGCCAGCGTGACGTCCCCGGCCTCGGCCTCGACCAGCGCGCGCTCGAGCCGGCCGTCGTTCCAGTGCGTCCAGGCCCTCGCGTCGACGCGACCGGAGCGGGCGGCGACCGGGGCCCGGGCCACAGGCGGGCCCACTGCGCGAGCGCGAGGCCGTCGCCCGCCGCATAGACCCGGCCGCTCCAGCCGCCCGCGCCCGGTCGCCCGCGCAGGTCCACGGCGAGGCGCAGGCGCTCGCCCAGGGCGGGCGGCAGCGCCGCGGCCAGCGACAGACGGTGGCGCTCGCCGTCGCTGACCAGCTCGAGGTCGGTATCGGGCAGCGTCGCGCGCGCCTCACCCGGCCCCCGGATCTCGATGCGCGCATCGAGCAGCTCCAGGCGCCGCACGGCGAACACCCGCGCGAGGAAGGTGTGCGCATTGGCGCCACCGCCGACGTCCGCGGGCGCCGCCCCGGCGCCGGCGGCCAGCGCGGCCGGGTCCAGCGTGAAGCCGAGCAGCTCCACGCGGCCCGTGTCATCCACCGCCACCTCGAGCTCGAGGCCCGCGAGCGACAGGCCCTGGATGCGAAACGGCAGCCGCGGCGCCCCGGGCGCCAGCGCGAGGTCGACGTAGGCCTCGGAGAAGCGCATGGCCTCGCGCCGCGGCGCGACCGCGCCGATCTCGAGGTCCAGCAGACGCAGCCGCGGACCCAGCCCGTGCCACTCGACATCGAGGCGGCCGATGGTCACGGGCGCGTCGACGTAGGCCGACAGCCGCTGCTCGAGCGCGTCGCGATCAATCGGACAGCAGCGGCAGCGCGAGGCGCAGCACGGTCAGCAGCACCGCAGCCGCGATCAGCGCGAGCGCGGCTGCGCCACCGACCCAGCGCCGGATCACCTTGAGCGTGCGCCTGGTGCCCATGTCGCTGCTCCGGCCGTGCTCAGACGAGCACGACGTCGAACTGCTCGGGCGCGTACAGGGTCTCGGCCTGCAGCCGGGTGGGGATGCCGATGAACGCCTCGAGCTCCGCGAGGCTGGTCGATTCCTCGTCGAGCAGCATGTCCACCACCTCCTGCGAGGCCAGCACCATCAGCTGGCGTGCGTCGAACTGGCGCGCCTCGCGCAGGATCTCGCGGAAGATCTCGTAGCACACGGTCTCGGGCGACTTGATCGAGCCGCGCCCGGCGCAGGTCGGGCAGGCCTGGCAGAGGGTGTGCTCGAGGCTCTCGCGGGTGCGCTTGCGGGTCATCTCGACCAGGCCGAGGGCGGACACGTCACACACCTGCGTGCGCGCGTGGTCGCCGGCGAGCGCCTTCTCGAGCGCACCGAGCACCTTGTGCCGATGCTCGGGCTCCGACATGTCGATGAAGTCGATGATGATGATGCCGCCGAGGTTGCGCAGGCGCAGCTGGCGCGCGATCGCCTGGGCCGCCTCCAGGTTGGTCTTGAAGATGGTCTCCTCGAGGTTGCGGTGACCGACGAACGCGCCCGTGTTGACGTCGATCGTGGTCATGGCCTCGGTCTGGTCGATGATGAGGTAGCCGCCGGACTTGAGCTGGACCTTGCGCTCCAGCGCCCGCTGGAGCTCCTCCTCGATGCCGTAGATCTCGAATATCGGCCGCTCGCCCGGGTAGTGCTCGATGCGCGCGGCCATCTCCGGCAGGAAGTCGTGCGCGAACCGCTGCATGCGCTCGTAGGCCTCGTACGAGTCGACCCGGATGCGCTCGACGCTGCCGCCGACGACGTCGCGCAGCGTGCGCAGCGCGAGCGGCAGATCCTCGTGCACCACGGTGCCGGTCGTGACCTCGTCGGCGCGCTCGTGCGCCGCGCACCAGATCTTCTCGAGCAGGCGCATGTCCGAGGCCAGCGCCTGCTCGGACGCCCCCTCGGCGGCCGTGCGCAGGATCCAGCCCCAGCCCCGCTGCGGGTCCATGCGCTCCTCGACGGCGCTGCGCAGGCGGCTGCGCTCGGCCTCGTCCTCGATCTTGGCGGACACGCCCACGTTCGGGTCGTTCGGCATCAGCACGAGAAAGCGCGAGGGGATGGTGAGGTGGGTCGTCAGACGCGCGCCCTTGGTCCCGAGCGGCTCCTTGATGACCTGCACCAGCAGCTCCTGGCCCTCGCCCAGCAGCTCGCGGATCGGCGGGTAGCCGTTGGCCGCCGGTGCCGGCGTGGCCGGGGCGTCGCCGGCGGCCTCGACCGCGCGCAGGGCCGCGGCCGACTGGCTGCTGCCGGCGAGGTCGGACACGTGCAGGAAGGCGGTGCGCTCCAGCCCGAGGTCGACGAACGCCGCCTCCATGCCCGGCAGCACGCGTACCACGCGCCCCTTGTAGATGTTGCCCACCAGGCCGCGCCGCCGGGCGCGCTCGATGCCGACCTCCGCCAGCACCCCGTTCTCCACCATCGCCACGCGCGTCTCCTGCGGCGTGACGTTGATCAGGATTTCCTCGTTCATCGATGTCCGGGAAGGCGGCCAGCGGCGGGGCGCTGCGCTCGATTATTGACGCGGCGCGGTCGCGGCCTCAAGGGAAGATCCGGTCCCGCGATCGCCACCGCGGCACGGGAATTGATCGGATCCCGCCAGGGGCGGGCACATGGGCCCGATCCGCGGTGCGGACCGACGCCCGGCGTCACTTCCCGCCACCCAGCGGCACCGGGGCCCGCCCGCAGGCCGGGGGAGACTGCAATGCACACGCATGAGCGAGGGTTCACGCTGATCGAGCTCATGATCGTGATCGCGATCATCGGCGTCCTGGCGGCGGTGGCCATCCCGGCCTACCAGAACTATGTCGCGCGGGCACAGGTGTCCGAGGGCCTGCGCATGGCCAGCGACTTCAAGACCTCCGTGTCGCAGATCCATGGCGAGACCGCCTCGCTCGACCCGATCGACAGTGGCGCCGAGGGATTGCCCGCGGCCGGCTCCGTGACGGGCAACTACGTCAGCTCGATCGAGGTAGCCGACGGCGTGATCACGGTGACCTTCAACACGACCACGGCCTACGCCGGGGTCGGCGGCAACACCCTCGTGCTGACGCCCGACGTGGGCGGCGGGTCCATCGAGTGGCGCTGCAGCTCGCCCGGGATCCCGAGCCAGTACCTGCCGTCGACCTGCCGCTGACGCCGGGCCCGGGCCACGCCCGTCATGGCGAGAAGAATTCGGGGTCAGCGTCGAATGGCACTCACCTGGGGAATTCTGAGGGATATCTCCGTCGATGTCGCCCGATCCCCGGGTAGCCCGGATGGAGCCCGGAGGGCGGAATCCGGGAGGTCGATCCGGGCCTTCCCCGGATTCCGCTGCGCTTCATCCGGGCTACCATTTCTTGCCCACTCTGCCGCTGCCGACCGCGCCGGTCATGGCGGGAACCAGTCGGGTGCCCGTGCGGCCAGCGGGTCGACGCCGCAGTCGCGCAGCAGCGCCGCGGTCTCGAACAGCGGCAGGCCGACGACGTTCGAATAGCTGCCCTCGAGCGCTTCGACGAACACCGCGCCCAGGCCCTGGATGGCGTACGCGCCCGCCTTGCCGGCGGGCTCGCCGCTGGCCCAGTAGGCCCGGCGCTCGTCCGCGCTGGTCGGGCGCAGCGTCACGCGCGAGCGCACGACCCGTGCCGCCGCGTGCGCGCCATGGACCACGGCCACGCCCGTGAGCACCTCGTGCGTGACCCCCGACAGTCGCGCCAGCATCGCCAGCGCCGCGGTCTCGCCGTCGGGCTTGCCGAGGATCATGCCGCCACACACGACCGCGGTATCGGCGCCGAGCACCGGCCGCCGCCCGTCGCCCGCGGCGGCGCCCGCCTTCGCGCGCGCCAGGCGCTCCACGTAGGCCGCCGGGGCCTCGCCGGGGCGGCAGGCCTCGTCGACATCGACCGGACGGACCTCGAGCTCGACGCCGACCTGGGCCAGCGAGCTCGCGCCGCCGGGGCGAGCGCGAGGCGAGCACGATACGCGTGCTCATCGATGGTAGGGGTGGTTGTAGACGACCGAGAGCGCGCGGTAGAGCTGCTCCGCCAGCACCACCCGCACCAGCGCGTGCGGCAGCGTCAACGGCGACAGCGACCAGCGCTCCTCGACCTCGTCGAGCAGCGCGCCCTCGAGCCCCCTCGGCGCCGCCGACGAGGAACGCCACCTCGGCCCCCTGTGCGATTCCACGCGCGCGCGCGGCCGACGAGATCGGCCGTGCTCAGGCCGCGCCCGCCGACGTCGAGGGCCACGCGGTGCGCGCGCGCCGGCACGGCCGCGCGCAGGCGCCGCCCCTCCTCGGCCCGCGCACGCGCCGGGTCGTCGCTACCGCGCGCCGACGCCACCGGGTGCAGCTCGAGGCGCGCGCCGCCCGGCAGGCGCCGCGCGTAGTCGGCGAAGCCCTGGTCCACCCAGGCGGGCACGCGGCGGCCGACGGCGCAGAGGTGGAAGCGCACGTGCGCGCCTACCCGGCAGGGCCGGAGCCGGCCACCGGGTCGCCGGCCTCGATCGACCAGAGCTTCTCGAGGTTGTAGAAGTCGCGCTTCTCGCGGCTCATGACGTGGACCACGACGTCGCCGAGGTCGATCAGCAGCCAGTCACCGCCGCGCTCGCCCTCCACGCCGAGCGGCCTCGTGCCCGCCTCCTTGACACGCTCGACCACCCGGTCGGCGAGCGAGCGCACGTGGCGCTCCGAGGTCCCGCTCGCGATCACGATGACGTCGGTGATCGAGGTCTTTTCGCGTACATCGATGCGGCGCACGTCGACACCCTTGAGATCGTCCAGCGCGTCCGCGGCCACGTCGGCGAGCGCGTCGGAATCGAGCGACGGCGGGGTATCACGGGTCATAGGGGCGGTGTTCCTCGATGTAGCGACGGGTGGCCTCGGGCATCAGGTAGCGCAGGTCGCCACCGCCGGCCGCGGCGGCGCGGATCGCGCTCGCGCTGATGTCGAGCTGGGTGACGCCGTGGACGTAGACGTGGCCGGCGGCCTGCTCGCGCAGCCGGGCCGGGTCGTCGACGAGCGCGTCGCCGAGCGCGCGCGGGACCTGCAACGGGCTGCCGGGACGCCGCGCCACGACGATGTGGGCGCGCGCCAGGATCTCGCGCCAGCGGTCCCAGCGCTCGAAGCTCGCGAAGGTGTCGGCCCCCATGACCAGGTGGAGCCGGGCGTCGGGCAGCTCCGCGGCCAGGGCCGCGAGCGTGTCGGCGGTGTACGAAGGCCCCGGGCGGTCCAGCTCGCGCGCGTCGACCACCAGGTCGGGGGCGTCACCGATCGCCGCGCGCAGCATCGCCAGGCGCTGCTCCCCCGAGGCCGCCGGCTCGTCGCGCAACGGCGAGACCCGGGCGGGGATCAGGCGCAGGTGCTCGAGGCCGAGCGCCGCGCGCACCTCGACCGCCGGGCGCAGGTGCCCGAAGTGGACCGGGTCGAAGGTGCCGCCGAGGATCCCGACGTCGCGCATTCAGGCGACCGGAGGCTGTCCGGGTTTCTCGGGCAACCTCCTGATCACTGGCGGATCTGCCCCTCGCCCAGGACGACGTACTTCTGCGTGGTCAGGCCCTCGAGGCCCACCGGCCCGCGCGCATGGAGCTTGTCGGTGCTGATGCCGATCTCCGCGCCGAGGCCGTACTCGAAGCCGTCGGCGAAGCGCGTCGAGGCATTGACCATGACCGAGGCCGAGTCCACCTCGCGCAGGAAGCGCTGCGCGCGGCTCCAGTCCTCGGTGACGATCGCGTCGGTGTGGTGCGAGCCATAGTGCTCGATGTGGTCGATGGCGGCGTCCAGGCCGTCGACGACGCGTACCGCCAGCACCGGTCCGAGGTACTCGCTGCGCCAGTCGTCCTCGTCGGCGGGCCGCATGCCGGGCACGAGCCGTCGGCTCTCCGGGCAGCCGCGCAGCTCGATGCCGTGCTCGGCGAGCGCTTGCGCGATCGGCGGCAGCAGCGCGTCCGCCGCGGCGCCGTCGACGAGCAGCGTCTCCATGGCGTTGCACACGCCCAGGCGCTGCGTCTTCGCGTTGACCGCGATCGCATGCGCCTTGTCCGGATCCGCGGCCGCGTCGAGGTAGACGTGGCAGACGCCGTCGAGGTGCTTGAGCACCGGGATGCGCGACTCGCGCGCGACCCGCTCGATCAGCGACTTGCCGCCGCGCGGGATGATCACGTCGACGCTGTCCTCCGCGGCGAGCAGGGCGCCGACGGCCGCGCGCTCGGTCGTGGCGAGCACCTGCACCGCCGCCGGCGGCAGGCCCGCCGCCTCGAGCCCGCGAGCGACGCACGCGCCGATGGCGCGGTTGGAGCGGTGCGCCTCGGAGCCGCCGCGCAGGATGCAGGCGTTGCCCGACTTGAGGCACAGCGCGGCGGCGTCCGCGGTGACGTTGGGGCGCGACTCGAAGATGATCCCGATGACACCGAGCGGCACGCGCATGCGTCCGACGCGGATGCCCGAGGGGCGCGGCGCCAGGCGCTCGATCTCGCCCACGGGGTCGGGCAGCGCGGCGACCTGGCGCAGGCCCTCGATCATGGCGTCGATGCGCGCGTCGGTGAGCTCGAGCCGGTCGAGCGCGGCGGCCTCGAGGCCCGCGGCGCGCCCGCCTCGAGGTCGGCCTCGTTGGCACGGCGCAGCGCGCCGCGCTCCGCGTCGAGGGCGGCGGCGGTGTGCTCCAGGGCGGCGTTGCGCGCCGCCGTGGCGCTGCGCGCCATCGCGCGCGCCGCACCCCGCGCCAACGCGCAGACCTCGGCGACGTAGGCCCCGACGTCGCCACTCACCTCCTCGGCTGCCGCGCTCATGCCCGTGCCCTCAGCGTTCGACCTCCACCGCGCGCCGCGGCGACAGCCCGGGGACCGGCGCGCCCGCGGCGGCGAGCGCCGATTCGACCAGCTCGTCCCAGAAGCTGCCCCGCGCCGCGCCCTTGGCGAGGCGCTCGAGGCGCGCGCAGCGCGCGACCAGCCGCTGCCAGGCGCGCGCGTCGAAGCGCGCCAGCGCGCCGCGCACCCGTTGCTGGCGCCGCTGCCAGACGCCGGCCGCGGCCAGCGCGGCCCCCATGGCCTGGCCCTCGGCGCGGCGCGCGGCGACCCCGGCCACCTGGGCGAGCTCGCGCTGCAGCGCCCAGGCCACGACGGGCGGCTGCGTGCCCTCCGCGCGCAGCCCGGCGGCGATGCGCGCGACCCGCTCCGGGGCCCCGTCCAGCACCGCGTCGGCGAGGTCGAACACGGACCAGCGCGCGGCGTCGGCGACGACCTCGGCGACGCGCTCGGCGTCGACCCGGCCGGGCCCGCCGAGCAGCAGCAGCTTGTCGATCTCCTGCGCCGCGGCCAGCAGGTTGCCCTCGACGCGCGCGGCCAGCAGCGCGAGCGCGTCGTCGCTCGGCTGCAGCTCGCGGGCGCGCATCCGGGCCCTGATCCAGGCGGGCAGCCGGCCCGGGTCGAGCGGCCACACCGCGACCACCACGCCCGCGCGCTCGAGCGCCTTGTACCAGGCCGCGCGGCGCGCCTGCGGGTCGATCTTCGGGGTCGTCACCAGCAGCAGCGTGTCCTCGGGCGGGCGCTCGGCCCAGGCCGCGAGCGTGGCGCCGCCCTCGCGCCCGGGCTTGCCACCGGGCAGGCGCAGGTCCACCAGGCGCCGCTCGGCGAACAGCGACAGGTTGTCGGCCGCGGCGCCGAGCCGGCCCCAGTCGAAGTCGCTGCCGGCGTCGTAGACCTCGCGCGCGGCGTAGCCCTGCTCGCGGGCCGCGCCGCGGATGGCGTCGGCCGCCTCGGCGTGCTGCAACGGCTCGTCGCCGGTGACGAGATAGACGGGCGCCAGCTCGCCCGCGAGGTGGCGCGGCAGCTGGTCGGGGCGGAGCTGCATGGCGGGACGCTCCCGGGCGACGGTCGATGGCGCGAGCGTAGCGCCGCGTCGCCGGCTTGGCGAGGGTAGCGGCGTGCTTCTTGCGTGGCCGGGGCAAACGCGCCTGCCCCGGGCGGCCCGCTCGTGGGACAATGGGCCGCACCGCCGGGATTGCCCGGCGACCGGCGTCGTGATACGACGACTCCCGCCCCGCGGCACGCGGGCGCCTGCGCGGACAGCGACATGCACCTCGACCGCATCGACACCCTGACCTTCGACGTCGTCGGCACCCTGATCGACTTCGAGACCGGCATCCTCGAGTGGTGTCGCCCGTGGCTGCGCCAGCACGGCCGCCGGGTCGACGACGAGAGCATCCTCGCGGCCTTCGCCGAGGCGGAGGACGAGCTCCAGCGCCAGCAGCCGACCATGGCGTTCACGAGCATGCTGCCGCACATCCAGGGGGCGCTGGCCGCGCGCTGGGAGGTCGACTCGGACGAGTCGAGCGCGCTCGATTTCCGCGACTCCATCCGCGACTGGCCCGCGTTCGCCGACGCCGTCGCCGGCCTGCGCACGCTGGCCGAGCGCTACCGCCTGGTGGCCGTGACCAATGCCGACCGCTGGGCGTTCGAGCGCATGAGCCACACGCTCGGCCACCCGTTCGCCGAGCGCGTGACCTGCGACGAGGTCGGGGTCAACAAGCCCGACCCGCGCGTGTGGTCATACGTCCTGGAGAAGCTCGACGCCGAGGCCGGGCAGGTACTCCATTGCGCCCAGAGCCGCTACCATGACCTGGTCAGCGCCCAGCGCTTCGGGCTCGCCACCGCCTGGATCGAGCGCCGCCACGGGCGCGAGGGCAGCGGCGCGACGCCCGCCAGCATCGAGCAGTTCAGCCCCGACCTCCACGTCCACGACCTGGTCCAGCTGGTCGAGCGCCTGCAGGCCCCCGCGGCGTGAGCGCGCGCGGCCGCCGCGCAGGCCGGCCGGGCAGCGCGGGCGCCGTGTGAGGGGCAGGCGCCTCGAGCTACGCCCTCGCCCGCCGCGCCCTGTTCGCCCTGCCCCCGGAGGCAGCCCACGCCGTGGCCCTCCGGGCCCTGGACGTGCTCGCGCCGGCGGCCCGGCGCCTGGCGCCGGCCATTCCGGACGACCCGCGTGAGCTCTTCGGGCTGCGCCTGCCCAACCCGGTGGGCCTGGCCGCCGGGCTCGACAAGAACGCCGACCACGTCGACGCCCTCGGCGCGCTCGGCTTCGGCTTTCTCGAGGTCGGCACGGTGACGCCGCGCCCGCAGCCCGGCAACCCGCGCCCGCGCCTGTTCCGGGTGCCCGGGCACGAGGCGCTGATCAACCGCATGGGCTTCAACAACAAGGGCGTCGAGCACGCCGCGGCACGCCTCGAGCGCCGCCGCTACCGCGGCGTGGTCGGGGTGAACATCGGCAAGAACCGGGACACGCCGCTGGCGCAGGCGGGCGACGACTACGGGCGCTGCCTCGAGCGCATCCACGCGCTGGCCGACTACGTCGCCGTGAACGTGTCGTCGCCGAACACGCCCGGGCTGCGCGAGCTGCAGGCGGGCCCCGCGCTCGAGCGCCTGCTCGGGGGCCTCGCCGAGCGCCGCGCCCGCCTCGAGTCGGGTACGTCCCGGCGCGTGCCGCTGCTGGTCAAGATCGCGCCCGACATCGACGACGACGGCCTCGCGGCGATCGCGCACGCCGTGCTGGCGAGCGGCCTCGACGGGGTCATCGCCACCAACACGACCGCCGACCACGCGAGCGTGGCCGGCTGCCGCCACGCCGCAGAGGAAGGCGGGCTCTCGGGGGCCCCGCTGGCGCCGCTCGCGACCGACGTGCTGCGGCGCACCGTCGCCGCGCTCGACGACCGCGTGCCGGTGGTCGGCGTCGGCGGCGTCGTCTGGGCGCGGAGGCGGCGGCGAAGCGCGACGCCGGCGCGGCCCTGGTGCAGCTCTACACCGGGCTCGTCTACCGCGGGCCGGGGCTGGTGGCGGAGGTGGCGGAGGCGTTGAGGGCTGAGGGCTGAGGGCGGAGGGCGGAGGGCCAGGATTCGAGGGCCCAGGAACGAGGGCCCAGGGCCCAGGATGGTTGCCCGCGGGCCCTGCTCCAGGCCCTTTCCCCTGGGCCCTTTCCCCTGGGCCCTTTCCCCTCAGCCCTCAGTTCGTAGGCGCGTTTTCGCGCAGCGAACGCGCGCATGGTCGTCCCGCCCGAGTGCGCGCGTCGGCCTTCGGCCGAAACGCGCCTACGCCCGTTCCCCTCCGGCCCTTTGCCGGGGCCCTTCGCGCTGGGCGCCGGGCGCTCTCACGTCAGTGCCGTTCGGGCTGGCGCATGAGCGCGCGCACGTGCGCGACCGCGCTGCGGCCCAGCGCATCGAGGTCGTAGCCGCCCTCGAGCATCGACACGATGCGGCCGCCGGCGTGGCGATCGGCGACCTCGCCGATGCGCTCGGTGACCCAGTGGAAGTCGCGCGCGTGCAGGCGCAGGCCACCGATGGGATCGGCCTCGTGCGCGTCGAAGCCGGCCGAGACACGAGCACCAGCTGCGGCTCGAAGGCCGCGAGCGCGGGCAGCCAGCGCTCGGTCCACCGCCTGCCGGAAGCCCGCGCCGTCGCTACCGGCCGGCAGCGGGCAGTTGACCCGCTGGCCGGGGACGTCGTCGCCGAAGGGCCCGGGGAACAGCGGGTGCTGGAAGGTCGAGCAGAACAGCACCCGCGGGTCGCCGTCGAAGATGTCCTCGGTGCCGTTGCCGTGGTGCACGTCGAAATCGCAGATCGCGACGCGCTCGATGGCATGCGCGTGCAGGGCGTGCAGCGCCGCGACGGCGACGTTGCCGAAGAAGCAGAAGCCCATCGACTGGCGCTGCTCGGCGTGGTGGCCCGGCGGGCGCACGCAGCAGAAGGCCGCGTCGAGCTCACCGCCGCAGACGGCGTCCACCGCCGCGACGCCGGCGCCGGCCGCCGCCAGCGCGGCGTCGAGCGTGTGCGGCGTTCGTCGCCGTGTCGCCGTCGATCGCCATGGTCGCCGCGCTCGGGCGCGTGGTGGAAGATCTGGTCGACGTAGCCGGCCGGATGCGCCCGCAGCAGGTGCTCGCGCTCGGCCGGCGGCGCCTGGCGGTGCGCCAGCCACTCGTCGACACCGGCCGACACCAGGGCATCCGTGATCGCCGACAGCCGCGCCGGGCGCTCCGGGTGGCCGCGGCCCATGTCGTGCAGCCGGCAGTCCGGATGCGTGTACAGCCCCAGCCTCATGCCCTCTCCCCCGCGTCGACCGCGCTCGCCAGTGTAGCCAAACGCGGCACCGGCGTGCCCCTCAGGCGAAGGGCACGAAGGCGTGGGCGCGCGCGATGACCACGATCCAGGCGAACACGGCCACCGCCGCGAAGAACGCGGGCACGCGCACGCCGGCGCCGTAGCGCGGCTTGAGCGCGACCATGCCCAGCGCGATGTAGACGAGCAGCAAGCCGATCTTGGCGTTCAGCCAGGCATGGGCGAACGGGTTCCAGCCGTAGGCGATCAGCAGCCCGATCGCGGCCACCAGCAGCAGCGTGTCGATCACGTGCGGCACGATCTTCACCGGCCTGCGCTGCAGCAGCCGGGGCGCGCGCCAGGCCCAGAGGCCGCGCAGCACGAACCCGAGGATCGACAGGCGCGGCCATGGCTCACGTGCAGGTGCTTGAGCAGCGCGATCATGCATCGCTCCTCGTTCGTCGCGGACATCGGACTTGCGGGCCATCGCGCCAGCACGGCCTCGCGCACGCGTGCTGCAGGCCGCGCTCGCGCAGGTGCGGGCTCGGCTCGCACCGCGTGCTCGGACCACCAGGCCGCTCGACCTCGAAGTGCGGCGCGTACAGCGCCTCGACCTCGTCGCGGCGGCACCGCTGAAGGGCGGGCCGTCCATCTCGGCCGGGTCGTAGTCGCATGCGTCACCAGCAGCGCACGCGCGCCGGGCGCCAGCAGCGCCGCGCAGTGGGCGACGTAGGCCGCGCGCAGTGCCGCGGGCAGCGCGATCAGCGCGCGCGCGGTCCGAGAGCGCATCGCAGCGTCCCGACGTCGGCGGTCGGCGAGGGCCGAAGAAGTCGCCGCGCCAGACGCTCGATGCCGCACCGCCGCGGAAGCGCCCGAACCGCTCTTCCCGGACGACCGCGCATCGGCTGCGAGGCCCTGCTCGGCGAACACGGCCGCGACCGCCAGCGGGCTCAGCTCCACGCCCACGGGCGCGTGCCCCTGGCCGGCCAGCAACGCCCAGGTCCAGGCGTCTTGCCGCAGAGCGGCACGAGCACGCGCGCGATCCGGGCGCCGGCGCCAGCCGGTCGAGCGTGCTCGGCGAGGTGCGGGTTGACCTGCTCGCGGTGGAAAGCCTATGGCGCGGCCGGTCCGCAGCGCGCGCGCCAGGAACGTCGGCGTCCATCGGAGGAGGGTGCCACGCGCCGCGGCGAGCGGCCGGGGCTCGGCGCCCGCACACGCCATTGATCGGCGCCGGCGAAGGCCGGGGTGCAGCGTCTTGCGGCACACGGGCGGTTAGCTCAGCGGGAGAGCGCTGCCTTCACACG